>NZ_PJJJ01000012.1 GCF_002929495.1 Cryobacterium sp. Y82 | reverse complement strand
TCAACCCCGAAAATCAAATCTGACCAGCACCATTACAACCAACATCGGCATAGCCCCAAGGTCGGCATAGGACATCACCTACATCCACACCTGGCAAGGGTTCATCTACCTGGCCACCGTCATCGACTGCTATTCGAAGAAGGTCGTTGGCTGGTCCATCGCCGACCACATGCGCACCGAACTCGTCGCCGACGCCCTCCGCAACGCCGCCGCGACGACCCTGAGCGAGCCGGACGCGATCTGGCACTCCGACAGGGGCAGCGTCTACACCTCGGCCGAATTTCGGGCACTGGTGACCGGCCTGGGGATGCGCTCCTCGATGGGCCGCACCGGCGGGCGGTGGGACTGTGACACGATCAGCTCACCAGGCTTGGTCGCGGCTTGACCCGTGTTGGGATTGACCGCCGCTCAACCGTGGCGTGTCCTTGTGTTGATCTGTCGACCTCGGCCCAGTCTGGAGCAGGGTTCCGCCTGCTAAGCCATGTCCCAATAGGGGCCTTGCCCCGGGTGTTCCCTGCCCGTGTGTATCGTCACAGTCCTGACTGACTTTCTTCGCGGAACCGCCTTCGATAGAACAGCGAATGAAAGGCCAACTAAATGCCCGCCCCCGTTTTAAAGCGCCCTCGCAAACCTCATGGGGTATTCCACGGCGAAGGAGTAATCCTCGGCGTCGATACGCATAAAGATGTTCACGTCGGAGCCGTCCTCACGATGGCTGGGGTGCTTCTAGCAACCCACAGTTTCGCAACCACCAGTGCCGGCTATCAGGCTCTCTTGTTGTGGGCTTACCGTTTCGGTGAGGTGAGCGCGGCGGGAATCGAGTGCACCGGCTCATACGGTTCAGCGTTGATGAAATACCTCCACACACAACATGTGCTGGTCTTCGAGGTCAACCAACCCGATCGTGCGTTACGGCGAAAAGCGGGGAAAACAGACGCAGTCGATGCCGAAGCTGCCGGACGCGCAGTGCTCGCGGGTCGCTCGTTATCGACCCCGAAGGACGGTATCGGAGGAAGCGAGAACCTTCGCCAGATGCGGTTAGTGAAGTCCTCAGCGGTGAAAGCACGCACGACCGCGATCAACCAACTCAAAGGACTCGTCGTGGGCGCTGAACCCGGTCTGCGAGACGAGCTACGAGGGCTGACCACGAAAGCTCTCACCCGGGCTTGTGCGGTCATGCTGCCCACCAGTGTCGAGCGGATGCTGATGGCAGAACTTGCCCACCGGATCAGCTACCTCACCGACGAACTCACCCGCCTGAAAACAGTCATGACGCAGACAGTCACGGCCTGCGTACCAGAACTCCTCCAACGATCCGGTATCGGCTACGACAGTGCTGCAGCGCTGATCATCGCTGTCGGTGACAACCCGGAACGGATGACGAACGAGGCATCCTTCGCGGCCCTGTGCGGGGTGAGCCCGGTCGAGTTCTCATCCGGGCAAACAACGAAACGTCGACTCAACCGGGGCGGCAACCGACAAGCCAACGCCGCCCTCTATCGCATCGTGCTCACCCGACTTCGATGGGACCCACGCACCCAGGAATACCTGAAAAACCGTACCGAGAAAGGCAAAAGCAAACGAGATGTCATCCGCTGCTTGAAACGTTACATCGCCCGCGCAATATTCACCATCATCAAAACTATCCCTGACCAGCCCAAACACCGAACACTGGTCGATTTGACACCATAGGGGCATCAACAGCATGTCCGAGAGCTTCTTCTCGATGCTCAAGAACGAACGTGTTTACCGCACCGCCTACGCCACGAAATCACAAGCTCGCAGCGACGTCATCCGATACATCGAAGGGTTTTACAACAGGCGACGCCGGCACTCCGCGCTCGGTTATCGCCGGCCCAACGAAGTCCACTACGGTTATCAGCAGCCAGCATTAGCAGCGTAGAAGAATCCACTAATTCCGCTGTCCGAAATACCCGCGGCAGGTCACACTCAGCGGGACGTGACCGACACATGTTCCTCACGGAATCAGGAAGCATCAGGCAAGCGCAACGAGAAGCCCCGCTGCAAGAGCGGTACGCTCTACCATTCCGTCGATACTGATCCATTCATGGCGCGCGTGGGCCCCTGATCCGACCGGTCCTAAGCCGTCAAGTACCGGAAGTCCGAGCGCTGCCGCGAAGTTTCCATCACTAGCTCCGCCAACCGATACCTCACGCAACTCGAACCCGAGAACCGCGGCGATGGAGTATGCGACCTTAAATAGCTCGCCCGTTGCTGCGCTTCGCTCCATGACCGGACGATTCCAGCCGCCTGTGATGGCGACGGTTGCCCGCGAATCTGCCGTAGTGAGCCCGCCGAGAACAGCGTCGATCCTGTTTGCTTCTGAATTTGATGTGACCCTCACATCTAACTCGGCGGTAGCGTGACCCGCCGTTACGTTTGTGCGGCTGCCGCCCGAGATGGTTCCCACATTCAGTGTCGTTCCGAGGGCGTGGTCACTGGCTGAATGAAGCTTCAAGACTATTCGCGCGATCTCATCAATCGCGCTTGTGCCGGCGAGCGGATCCAATCCGGCGTGCGCTTCAATCCCCGTGACGTCGATTGTGAAGATACCGACGCCCTTGCGGGCAGTTTTGACTGCGCCGTTCGCGGCCGACTCGAAAACGAGCACGGGCCCGCCGCCGGAGACGGCTCTTTCGATGATCTGACGCGACGAGGGGCTACCAACCTCCTCATCACCGTTCAGCACGAGTCGGATTGCCGGGTTGGGTAGTCCACATGCTTTGAGGGCAGCGACGGCCCAAGCAAACTGGATGAGGCCACCCTTCATGTCGAAGGCGCCGGGTCCCGTGAGACGATCGCCATCGATGGCGACTGGCCAATTCGTTAGCGTGCCAGCGTCCCATACGGTGTCGTAGTGGCACAGCACGCTGACGGATTTGTGCGACCCCCCAGTAGGGGGCAGATCCCATACGACTGTATCTCCGAACCCTGACGTTGAGAATGCCTGGCGTTCGACGGGAGCTCCAATCAGCGCAGTCAGCCACCCCTCGATCCATGTCAACCCTTGTTGCAGCAGTTCCGGATCATCGGAGGGTGTCTCGTGATCGATGTACTCCGCCAGGTCGTCGACTAGATTGGATCTATTCGTGTCGATCCAGTCATGCGCGCGGTCGCGTGTCACCGTGTCACCGCAGGGTCGAGCTGGTTCAGCAGAATTTCATTCATCTCTATTTCTCCGCGTTCTAGCTGTCCGATGTGGTTAACCATCGCGTGCAGGTATGGGACTTCGATGTTGGCTTCAGCTGCGGCAGCCAGTACAATTTCATATTGCGCGTGGACTTCCGTCGGGCGTTTGCGGACGGCGATGTCTCGCCAGATGCCTGACCGTGTTTTGGTTTGGGTTGCCAGCCAAGCAACGAGACTATCGATTGCTCTTGCATTCACGTCCGGGTCGACTCCGAGCCTGAAGGCGGCGGGGTCGAACGCATCGAATCCTTCGAGCTGTAGCTGACGATGGTCTGCGACGGCGATGACCTCAGCGGCGAGGGCGTTCATGGTCGGGCGGTGGCGGTCGATGAGGACACTCATGTCCTGGTCGGCCAGAGCGGTGGTGACGAGCATGGCTCCGAAGGCGAGCTTGGCCCACAAGAAACCCTCGACGTTATCCGAGATAATCGGTCGCCCCCAGTGTGCTAGATCGTCGGCAAGCGCCCGAACTCGGTCACTCGTACCGCCGGCATATTCTCCGATCGCTATTCCCCCGTGGCCTCCGTCTTTGATAACTCCAGGTTCGATTACATCGGCAAAGAGATCAACAAAGGCGGTCACAGTCCGGTCTACTCCGATGAAGTAGGCGATCGTTTCCTCGTTGAGACCATTTTGCATCGAAGCAACGAAACCGTCCGCGGTCAACCGTGGTGTGATCCAGGCCATCGCCGCCGGGGTGGCCTGCGCTTTAACCGCGAGAAGGACGCGCGTTATTCTCGTAGGTGCATCGTCCAGGGTGAACACGGGAATGCGTGCGACGAGCCTTCCACCAGGCGTGAGAAGCGTGATCCCGTTTTGCCGGATTGCTTCGACGTGACCAAGATCGGCGTCGATGAGCTGGACCGGGATACCTTTGGCATGAAGATGAACGGCAATGGTTCCGCCTATAGCGCCTGCTCCGATGATCGTGTAGGGGAGGTTATTCATACGTCTTGTTCCTCTCGTGGGTAAGTAAAGTCGACCGTGGTCCAGCTCAGGGGCAGGTTGTGCGCGCCAGTCGACGATCCACCGTCGATTCGCAGGATTGTTCCGGTGACCCAACCCGCTTCGGATCCGGAAATCCAGACGACCGCCCGGGCAATGTCGTCCGGCGTACCGTCTCGGCCGAGCGGGTTACCCGAGACGGCTGCTGCATACTCCGTTGTGACTGGGTTAACGTCGCTGGCTACGGCGATGAAGCCTGGCGCGACGGCGTTGACTCTAATTCCATGTGGACCAAGTTCAAGCGCCGATGCCCGCGTCATCATCTCGAGCGCGCTCTTAGATGTGCTGTACGCGGCAGCGCCGGGACGGGCCCGTAGTGCCGCTCCCGAGGAGATATTGACTATGGATGCTGTGGATTTCGCGTCGATCACGGCATTTGCCAGAGCGACCGTCGCTAGGAGCGGAGCACGCACGTTGATGTTTTGGACGGCATCCCACGTGCTGGGTGTCAGGTCGAGAAACGGAAGCGCTGGATAGATCCCTGCTGAGTTCACCAGGATGTCGACGGGTGAACGCGTCCAGGCAGCGTCGACCGTGCGGCGCGGGGCGTCTGCATCCTGTAAATCTTCTGTGATTGTCACGACTCCTGCTGCGCCGGCCTCGCGAACAACCCTAGCTGCGGCGGCGAGTGCGTCGGTTCGATAGTCGACAAGGGTTACTGTGGCACCGATGCCACCAAACCTGACAGCGGTCTGGAGCCCGATTCCACTCGCCGCACCGGTGATGAGTACGTGGTTCAATTGATGACCTTGCCCTTGGTCTCAGGCATCGTCAAATATACGATGAGCCCAATGAGCGCGGCTGCGGCGCAGTAGACCCATACGAAACTGCCAAGCTCATTCTGATTCAGCCAAGTCGTGATGTATGGAGCGGTTCCTCCGAATATTGCAACAGCAAGGGCATACGGGAGGCCGATTCCGGTCGCTCGTACTTCCGCCGGGAACTGTTCAGCCATGATCACGGCGCAGTTGGCGGAGTAGCCGAGAAGAAGAATCAGCCCGATAATTTGGATAATGAGGAGAACCCAGAAATTGCCATTGAGAAGAGTGAATGCGGGCCAGGCGAAAATGAGGAAACCGCCCGCGAACATGGACATCGTGGGCTTACGCCCGATTTTGTCGGACAAAATGCCAGCAAACGGCAAGAGAATTAAGAAGATTACGATGCCAACCACATTGGCAAAGAGCGCCTGGCTAAGTGGGATACCAGTGGTGACGGCGGCGTAGGTGGGCAGATACGACGCAAACATGTAGTAGAGAAGTGTGCCGGCAATCGTAATACCGAAGACGCGGAGGGTTGCCTTAGGGTGCTCGACGAACATGGTGTAAACCGCACTGCGACGCTTCTCAGTCGGAACAGCCTGGGCGCGGGCCTTAGCGTTAGTGAACGAATCGGTTTCCTCGACGGAGACGCGAAGCCACAACCCTATAACTCCGAGTGCTGCGCCGAAGATGAATGCGGCACGCCAGCCCCAGCTGTCGACGGCCTCTGCTGAGAAGGTGCCCGTAATAAAGGCACCGATGGCCGAAGCGATCAGGATTCCCGCACCAACGGAAACTTGCTGCCAGGACCCCGCGAAAGCCCGGCGTTTGGGTGCGGCTGATTCCACGAGGAAAGCTGACGATGATCCGAACTCGCCCCCCGCCGAGAAGCCCTGAACTAGTCGGGCTATCAGCAAGATGATTGGGGCGGCGATACCAATGGTCGAAAAATCCGGCGTGAGGCCCACTACGAGGGAGGCGCCTGCCATCATGCCGATTGTCAGCACCATTCCCTTCTTGCGGCCATGCCGGTCAGCGAAAGCGCCGATCACCGCTGCGCCGACAGGACGCATCACGAAGCCGACCGCGAACACTGCGAGTGTGGCCAACAAAGCGATCCCTGGGTCGTCAGCGGGGAAGAAATGGCGAGCAAAGATTGATGAGAACGTGGTGTAGATCGCCCAGTCAACCCACTCAACGGTGTTGCCGATAGCACCGGCGAGAACGGCTTTGCGCCCTCGGGGTGTGAGTTTCGTCTGGTGAACGTCGGCGCTTGCCGCGCCAGACGACATAGTGGTATTCGTCATGTGCGTACTTCCCCTTTGATTGGTCAGTCAGTGTTCGTAGACGTGGAATGTCATACGTAAGAAGGTTCGAGAAGGTCGAGTCGTTGCCCTCACGAGAAGATATTGGGGGACACGTGGGCGGCCAAGCCGGCATGCGTGGTGAACCAAACGTCCGGGAAGGTTCGGATATAAGTGAGAAGCTCGTCTAACATCGACATTCGTGAGCGGTGACCGATGATGTGTGGGTGCATCGTCAGCTCGAAGGTCCCCCCTTCGGCGTATGACGTATCGAACTCATCGCGCCAGATGCGGCCAAGTTCGCGCGGTGCCATATACGGGCGGAGCCCGGAGAATCGATCCATCATCAAATACGGCGCATCGTCCCGGATCCATTCAACGGGAATCTCCACAATCCCCGTTTGTTTTCCCTTGTGCAGGAGCTCATAGGGTTCATCGTCGGCCATAAGCGACGAGTCGTACCCGAACCCGAGCTCTTGGATGACATCGAGGGTGGAGTCGGAGAAGTCCCACGAAGGCGTACGGATTCCCACCGGCCGAACACCGGTCTGGCCCTCGAGCACGGCGATCGCACGGCCCAGGAGATCGAGCTCGTTGTCAAAGCTGAGATGTGTGTTGCGCTCGTGGATCCACCCATGCACGGCAACTTCGTGTCCGTCCGCGATGTATCTCGGTGCCTCATCTGGGCGGAGCAGCGCGCAGACGGCAGGGATGAAGAATGATGCGGAAATTCCGTGCTTGGTGAGGAGATCAAGGATACGCGGCACGCCGACGCGCGCACCGTATTCCCCTTGCGCCATGCGCCCGGGAGAGACCTCGCCGTCGCGCAACGAGGGCGTCTCGTGGTCGGAATCGAAGGAAAGCGCAACGGCGACGCGAGCCCCCCCGGGCCATCTTGTTTGGCCTGCGGCGGGGAGCAAGTTGGCGCCAGCGCGTACATTTTCCACGACGCCGCGCCAAGTAGATTCAGGCCAAGTCCACGGCTGTCCGGTTAGGTCAGTGGCAGAGGGTTCTGTGGTTTCACGCACTGGAGCTCCTTAATATGGGTACGAAACGACTGTCGACGATTGGCGTCCACATCCGCTTATGCGTGGTCATCTGGATGGTGAGATCGACCTCTCGAACTCCCGGAAGGGCGCCGAGCACGTGTGTGGTGAAGTCATAAAGATCGGCAAAGTCAGCAAGAAACACTTGGCCGATGAGGTTGTACCGACCAGCCGCAGCCGCGGCATAGTGCACGGCTGAGTGCTGAGCGAGCTGCCGTGCGGCGGCACCGAGTTGGTCAGGAGACACGGAAATCCAGAGCATGAGCTCAGTCTCAATACTCAGGAGGTGAGGAGCAAGCAACGGCCCAATCCGCAACCGCCCCGAATAGAGCAATTCATCGATGACCCGGCGAGTCGTCGCCTCGCTTCGGCCTATTGCACGCGCGACGTCGATAAGAGGCGTCCGTCCGTCCGGGATGAGTATCTCGACCACGGCGCGCTCCAGCGAATTGAGGTGCGTTCTCGCAGGTACTACCCCTTCGATGGCTTCAAGGTTGGGGGCAACCGCATTGCCGGTGTATTCAGTCGCCGCCTTCCACCCGATCTCTCCCGCTCCTTCGAGCGCTCCAGGGAAGGCATCGAAGGGAACCGTGAAGGTTCGGAGGACCGGGACCGCTTCCGTGCGAATGGACGGGTCTGCGAGAAGTTCCTGAAGAAGCCGCTCCAAGTCGGCAAGCCTGGGTACAACGAACTCTGCAACGCAGTCGGCCGAACCAGTGAGCGTGGAGACGAATCGAACTTCGGGCCGACGAGAGAGGGTCGCGACAACGGAGGCGGTGGCCGCCGACCCACATTGGATTCGTACCATGGTGGCAATTCCGAGGCCCGTCGCCGAGGCATCAACAGCGCCAACGACGTGAATCGCTCCCATATCGTGCAGCCGGGCGTACCGACGTTGAACAGTTGAGGGTGACGATCCTACAACTTGAGCGATCGTCGCCCAAGAATCGCGACCGTTCGCAGCAAGTGCACGGACGATGAGCTGATCCAGCGCAGTGAGCTGTACCGGCTCCGCTCCGACAAATTCCATATATCGACGTTATACCTCAACTTTAGAATTATAAAGTCTATTTTCAATCAAATATTTTTGGTTATATACGGGTTTCACCCAAGAGACGGAGTTTCCGTTTCCAACCGATTGCTCACCAGCAACGTCTCAGACCAAAGTACGCAGTGTCACGAAGAACGCGTCGACGACGATCAAACCCGCGAGTCATCAAACGCAAGATCTCGAAATGGTCCATCAAACGCCTCCACCACGCCCAGTGGCCACAACCCCGCCACGAACCAGAACGGTATTGAAGCTAAGCCTGAATCCACCGGTCGGCCTCTGAAGAATTCTTGATTTGGGCTCGATCCTCTTTCGGAGTTTTGGGCGCGGTCAAGCTTGGGGCCTCGATGCCTGGGTGTTCCACTGGGGTTCCTGGTTGCGCCCGGTCGGGCTGGATGGTTAGGTGGCGGCGCGGCCGGGCGGGCTGCAAACGCTGGTGAACAGCGCCGTCCAGCCTTCTTCCCAGGGCCAGCTTTTGGGTAGGTGCAACGTGACGCGTCGTGCCGACGTGGATACTCTGGCGGCGACGTTGATGAGCTTGCGGCGAACGGTCGCGGTGACGGCTTTTCCGAGGGCGGGACTGGCGAGGGTGCCGACGGCGCGGGTGAGATTGAACGTATTGCAGCCCAGGACGAGCCAGGCGGCGTTGGCCGTGAATACGCCGGATGGGAAGTGCGCCATCGCCGACGCTTTCATGTCGGCGTTCAAATTTTCGATGATCGCGTGGTGGCGGTGGGTTTTGTCGGCGTCAACGGTGTTGAGTGTGCTGGTGGTGAAGAATGCGTGAAAGCGAAACAGGTCGAAAAGGGTGCCTTGCCCGGCGGCGACGGTCTTGTTCAGTTCCGGGATGCGGCGCACGACGAGGCGTCCAGGGATTTGTTCGCTCTTCTTCTTCTTGGAGCCGAACGCGGTGAAGGGGATCTCGGCGACTTCCGCGTCGGAGATCCACTGCCCGGTGGCGTCGTCGAAGATCGCATTGGTGTAGTCCAGGCGGTCTCGGGGATGGTGCTGATACCCGCTTTCACCAGTGAATTCAGGCGTGCCGTGATCGAAACCATCGCGCCGGCGCGGAGGGCAGCTTTGATGACGGCGCTGACGTCGTGGGCGCTGTCGGCTCGTAGGAGCAGCATTCCTTTCGCGGTTGGGCTGCGCAGCCGTTTCACGGTCGCGAGGGTGTCGGAGACGAATTTCTTTGCGCCGCGGGCGGAGTTTGTGGGGCCTTTTCGTGGCCGGGAGCTGACGATGATCGGAGCGGCGGATCCGGTGCTGACGATGACGAGCAGGGCGTTGAGGCCGCGAACACCGGAGTAGCCAAACCCGGCGCCTTGCTTCTTGTAGCCGTGCACTTCTCTGATGGTGTCGTCGATATCGACCAGGGCGAGGTCGTCGATACCGGTCACGATCGGCGTGACGGCGGCGAGGTTCTGCAGCCACCGGGACGCGGCGGCGTCGAGCTGGCGGACATGGCCGAAAGCGAAGGCGCGCAGGAACGATCCCAGGGTCGAGGGCGCACAGGTTCCGGTGAACAATTTCCGGAGGGCGCCGTGCCGGAGCCCGGCCATATCGTCTATGGAGTCGGCGCCGGTGAGCATTCCTGCGACCAGTGCCAGCGCTTTCAGGCCGGCGTTCGCGCCGAAGTAACCGGGCAATTTCACCCACTCATCGCTGCCGACAACGCGTTCAACAACACACTCTCGGCCATCGCGGGCATGTCGGAGATCCGCTCTATCGAGCCCGCCGAACCCTGCACACCGGTCGCGACCTCCTCACCGACAAGCAACAAGACCGACTGAACGCGCTGTTCGACAGCGACACGCACGTGGAGGTTCAGGCGACCTGGGGCATCTACCAGCGCATCGTCGCCGCCTACCGGACCGACAATAGAAAGACCGGCAAGACCATGATGGAAGCGGTGATCGACTCGATCAGTCACGACGTCCCGCAGCTCCTGACGGAGCTGCACCGTCTCGGCCGGACCCTGAAACAACGAGCTTCCGACATCCTCGCGTTCTTCGACCGACCGGGATCCTCGAACGGCCCGACCGAAGCCATCAACGGACGACTCGAACACCTCCGCGGCACAGCCCTAGGCTTCCGAAACCTGACGCACTACATAGCCCGCTCGCTCCTTGAAGCGGGCGGATTCCGATCGCGACTACACCCCTAATTGCGAAGAGCCGGTTAACGCGCCGTCAAAACCTCAAGGTCGACCGGTGGATTCACGCTGGCTAAATGAAAACCACCGGGAACACCGTTAACGAGACACTGCCAATAAAGACGACCGTGATATTAGAACGCTCGCCTGTATTGTTTTGGCCAGATTTGTTCTGGATCGGATTGGTTCAGACGGAAGTAGAAATACGGATCCCTGAGCAGGGCGCGACCAATAATAACGGCCTGCGCGTCACCGCTGGCAAGAATATCGGTGACAAGTTCTAAATCCTCGATGCCTTGAACGGGTGCCGTCGGCAGTCCTGTTGCATCTGCGATAACGCGCGAAAACTCGACGTTGAGGCCGGGGCGCTTGGGGTATTCTGCATTGCGTTCCAGAGCGCCCGAGGTGACGTCGAGCAGATCGATCCCGATCCCGGCGAGCTGGCGACCGAATTCGACAGCTTCATCGATGTCAATCCCGCCGTCGATCCAATCGGTGGCGGTGAGGCGCAGGAAGACCGGCTTCTGCGCGGGGAAAACACGGCGCACCACGGCCGCCACCCGTAAGGGCAAACGCATGCGGTTCTCCAGCGTTCCACCGTATTCGTCGTCACGCTGGTTCGTCAATGGAGAAAGAAACTGATGCAGCAGATATCCATGCGCCGCGTGAATCTCCACGAGATCGTATCCGGCGCGATCCGCGAGTTCTGCTGCTCGGGCAAAAGCGACAACGAGCTCGTCGATGTCGGTGACGTCCATTTCACGAGGAGACGCCAAGTCCCCGTACGCGATGGGCGATGGAGCTATCACCGGCCATCCCCCATCGTCGACTGAAATCTGGCTGTTTTGCCCATTCTGTTCCCACGGCACCATTGACGCCCCTTTGCGCCCGGCAGCCTGAAGCTGAACCCCGGATACCGCGCCAGACGCACCAATGAACTCAGTGATTCTACGATGAGCGACCACTTGATCCTCAGTCCACATGCCCAAATCGCCGGTCGTTATCCTGTGCTGCGCACCCACGGCGGTCGATTCGACCATGACGAGACCGACCCCGCCGACTGCCCGTGAGCCGTAATGAACCAGGTGCCAATCGGTAGGCACCCCGTCCGATCCGGCGGAATATTGGCACATTGCAGACATCCACACCCGGTTCGGTATCGTCAGTGCCCGCAACGTCAACGGTTCATCAAGCCGGGTACCCCGAACAGCCGAATCGAGAATGGCTGCATTAACGATATCTGCGCGTGATGTTTTCGGCATGGCGGAGGTCCTGTCAAGTTATAAAAATCGGATGTCAGGCCGGTAGCCATGACACATGGTCCTACTCCCTTGATGCTATCTAGTGTCTTACATCAGCATTTCTTCGACGAAGTTACATCTCTTCCATAGATCGTGTCCGGCACGTGAGTATTTGAGGGTTTGGGGCCGTCCGATATTGCCTTCGGGGGCCGCTGGTATTGCCTGGGGATGCCGGGCTGCCGCGTGGTCGGGGGCCAGTGACCCTCGACCAGCGCGACAGGTTTAGACCGTGACCTGGCCGGCGGTGTGTTCTCGCATGTTGTGGCCGCCGGTCTCGACCCAGATGGTGTTGTGCACGATGCGGTCCATGATGGCGTCGGCGTGAACCCCGGAACCGAGGCGCTGGTGCCAATCTTTTTGTGCGTATTGGGTGCAGAATACCGTTGATGCTTGGTCGTAGCGTCGCTCGAGGAGTTCCAAGAGCATGCTGCGGGTGCTCTCGTCGGGTTCGTCGAGGAGCCATTCATCGATCACCAGGAGCGTGAATGCGGTGTACTTGTTCAGGAATTTCGTCGTCCCGGCGGGTTTATCGCGGGCCAGCTGCCAGGCCTCTTCGAGGTCCGGCATTCGGATGTAGTGCGCCCGCACCCGGTGCAGGCAGGCGGCTTTCGCCAGAGCGCACCCCAGATACGATTTCCCCGACCCGGTAAATCCCTGGAACACGACGTTCTGCTGCCGGTCGATGAACGAGCACGTGCCCAGTCCAGCGATCACAGACCGGTCAAGGCCGCGTTCCTCGACGAGGTCCAGGCGCCGCAGGTCAGCGTTGGGATACCGGAGGTTCGCCCGGCGGATCAGCCCCTCGACCTTGGTTTGGGTGAAGGTGGCGTGGGCGTCATCGACGGCAAGTTTGATTTTCTCCTCGAACGCCAAACCGAGGGTCAGGGTGTCGTCTTGGGCGTCGAACGCGTCCAACAGGGTGGTCACGCCCATCTCACGGAGCTTGCGTTTGGTCTCAATATCGATCCGGGTCATCGTGCGCCTCCGGCGTAGTAGTCGGCGCCGCGGACATACCCGCCAGATTCAGGTTCGGTGGGTTCGAAGCGAGGAATCCTGCGGGTGCGTGCCTTGTCTTGTCCGGTCTCCAGGGATCGGCCGCAAGTGCGCATACCGGGGCGACCGAATACGCCCTTCAAGCGCGATCTGACACGCCCTTTCCACTCTCTCACTGGAGTAACGACGGCTCAGCCGCAGCGCTGCCAGAGCGGCATCAAAGCCTTGCTCCTCCACGGGCACCGCCTCGAAGATCCTGTTCACGACGGTCACCATGTTCGGGCCGACACGCGTCGCCCACGCCCGGATCCTGACGCTGTCCCACTCCCGATACTTCTCGCCCTGAGGCTGGTCGGCATCGTTCGTTCGGTATTCGTTCACGACATGCTCCCCGAATAAGAGGTGGCTGGTGAGTCGCTCATGATTGCGATAAATCTCCAGCACTTGGGCGGTGAGGCGCAGATCCACGCCCTGCCCGATCTGCGCGTAGGGGGCGGAGTAGAAATTCTTCTCCCAAACCACATGCCCGTTCTTTTGAACCCGGCGCCCCATAATCCACCTGCTGATCTCGTAGGGAACCGACGGCAGCGGCCGCAGCAGCGCCTTCTCCTCGGCTTGGAACACGCTCAGGCGAGAGCCAGCGCGTTTCTGGAACGGTTCCCGGTTTATAGGCATCCATGCGCTCCCGGATCGCGATCCGCAATTCGGGGAGGGTTCCGAAGCTTCGATTGCGCAAACCTGCGATCACCCAGGTGGCCACGTGCGAGACCGTGTTCTCGACGCTGGCTTTGTCTTTCGGGCGGCGAATTCTGCCGGGGAGCACCGCCGCTGAATAATGCGCAGCGAGCTCCCGGTAGGCATCGTTCAACACGATCTCGCCCTCGCGAGGGTGCTTAATCACCCCGGTTTTTAGGTTGTCGGGTACAATCCGGGGAACCGATCCGCCGAACCACTCAAACATCGCCACGTTGGCCAGCAGCCAGGTGTCTTGGCGCATATCCAACGCCGGCTCGACGAACGCATACCTGGAAAACGGCAGACACGCCACGAACAAATAACCCGAGACGTCTCTCCCGTAACCGGGTCGATGAGCTGCATCGTCGGGCCCGACCAGTCGACTTCGATGGTCTGCCCAGCCTTATGACCGACCCGGGACGCCGCTCCCGTGATCAACGTATGCGCGACATATGCCTTGCAAAATCGGTCGTAACCCATCGAGGGCTGCTTCTTCACAGCGCACCCGTCGACGTACTTGCCATGGAGCAGTTTCAGCGTCACCCCGACCTTGGCGAGCTCTTTGTGCATCCCTTCCCAGTCGGGCTGCACGAACACGCTTTCATGCTCGCCGCGACCCGGGAACAGGAACGCATACACCTCAGCATCGCTGCGGCCAACGTGACCCTCACGGCCGACGCCGGCCTTGTCAGCGGCGTCAAACACCGCCAGCACACTCTTGCGCGACATGCCCTCCGCGAGTGCGATCGCGCGCCCGGTCATGTCCTCGGCGCGGAGTTCGAGCACCCGTTTCGCTTTTATCCTTCGTACCATTGCTAATTACTCCTTCCGCTGCGTGCCAATACACGCAGCGGAAGGAGCTAAGCAGATGGCCCCTAACGGAAATATTCGATGGCCCCCGAAGACGCTACGCACCGCTTGGGTCAGTGGCCCCGAAAATCAATAACGCTGGCCCCCAGGCGAGCGAATATTCAGCACGACCACCTCGGAGACGCGCCGCCTGACCCTAGTGGTGTACTTGGTGGTTAGGCGACGTCGCCGAGGTAGAGGCAACAGGTGAGCGTGGTGACCATCCGGGACACAGAACCACTCGTCGCCCTCATGAACGCTCAACTGGCTCAAAGAGGCGCTGAGTTCGTAACTTCCATGGCGTAGCCGGCCGGGCCATTCGGCGCGGTCGAGTTTGGATCCATCGACGACCACGCCGTGCGCTTGGAGTTCTTCATCGAGCCGGCGACCAATATGTGCGCAGTGCACTTATTTGACATGACCACGAAACAGGTGTTCGCTGAGCGGGTAGGGGCACCGACTTTTGAGAAAGCCATCGAGGGTTATCCCTGGGCTGCGGCGATCGACATGTTTGGCAACACCTGACCGCAAGCAGCAAGCCAGCGCAGGCAACCGTCCCTCAGTACCGCAGCCTCGACGAGTCATTGTCACTCCGTGATCTGCTGGAGACTGTCTCTTAAAGGGTGTTTCCGACCTGACGCGCTGGACGTGGGTCCAGCGCGAGAGGTGCCGTGATGACGACACTTGATGCTGTGACGAAGAAGACAATAAATGAGCCCACCCGTGAGGCGGTGGCGGCGAAGGAATGGGTGCGCCTGGCTAAGGAGCAGGGCCTGACCCTGGACGGTCCGAATGGGCTGCTGGGCCAGTTCACGAAAACATTTCTGGAAGCGGCGCTGAACGAAGAAATGACCGAGCACCTTGGCCATGAGAAGAACCGTGCCCCGGACGAGCGTGACGACACGAACGTGCGCAACGGGACCCGCACCAAGATGGCGGATAGTCGCTTTTGGTACTGCTAGTCCACGTTGTTGGTGTGTAACCTCGTGACATCGTGGACAGTGGATCTCAGCACATCGTGGACGCTGGGTCTCATGGCTTCGTGTGTCCTGTCTCAACGCATCGTGGACACACGATCTCATGACATCGTGGACAACATGTCTCACAGCATCGGAGACACTTACGCCGGTCATAGTCAGGGAATGACGAATTCTCTTTCACCCCAGACTCGCGCCGCGATCATGCATTACGACCCGACCCAGCCTCACGCGCTATCGATTATCGCGTTCTGCCGCTCTCTGAAGATCTCTCGGAGCGTGTTCTACAAGATCCGCGGGCGAGCTGTCCACGAGGCTACTGCTGCGCTGCACCCCCGCTCCCGCGCCCCGACGGTCCCAGCCCGGCGCTATGGGCAGGTCGTCGTGAATGAGGTCGTGAAGATCCGCAAACAGCTCAAGACTGATGGCTGGGATTATGGTCCCCGCTCGATCTACTACGAAGCGGCCATGGACAGCGGGTTCCCCGGAGGGAAGGTCCCGTCGGTGGCGACGATCGCACGTCTTCTGGCCAGCGTCGGGCAGGTGGACGCGTCACCAAAGAAGCGACCGAAGTCGTCCTACATCCCGTTCGTGCGCGCGACGGCGATGTCGCTGTGGCAACTGGACGCGTTCGAGTACCGGCTGGCGAACGGGCAAACCGTCACGGTATATCAACTGCTCGACGACGCCAGCCGATACGACGTGGGCTCCGACGCGTATTCGCGTCATGAGAACAGTGCTGATGCCAAGGACGTACTCGAACGGGCAATCGCCACATGCGGGGCACCCCAGGAAGTGCTGTCGGATAACTCGATGGCTGTCAACCAGCTGCGCGCAGGCAGGATCGGCTCCGTGGAGATCTTTCTGGCATCGAAAGGCACCATGCCGATCAGCGGGCTGCCGGGCAAGCCCACCACACAGGGCAAGAATGAGCGTTCCCACCAGACGTTGATCCGTTTCCTCGACGCCGATCGGCCGGCCACTCTCGAGCATCTCCGTGTCCGGATTCAGCGTTTCCGGGAGCACTACAACAATCGCCGGCCGCATCAAGCCCTCGAACAAGCCACCNCCTCGAACAAGCCACCCCGCGGGCAGCGTGGGACTTGCTTGAGCACACGCCAGCGACCGAGCCGATCCCGCTGTCGGTGCTGGAAGCAAAAGCCTCGGAGTACCGGCGGGCCCGCTCGCGACGACAGTCAGACCTTCACCGGGCGCCGTTGACGATCTCCAAGACCGGGCAGGTCATGCCCGACGACAACGCGCGGCCGCAAACAGCGAATCAGTCACTGGTGGAGATCACCAAAGCCAACCGGCAGGTCTACTTTCAGGGCTACCAGGTCTCCCTGCCGACGACGTACGCCGACCGCACGTTCTACCGGACGATCACCGACGACGCGTTCTTGCTCACCGATCCCGTCACCGCTGAGATCGTGTTCTCATTCCCGCTGCCGATGGTCGCGCTAAACGTCCGAGGCCGATACGTTGCCTCATACTCCATCCAAGCCCTACGTGCCAGGGTTGGGTGAGGCCAGTAGCTAACAGCAAGTCCGCCGTGTGACGTAGGGCGAGAATCAGGAATCATCACCATGTCCAGCCCGTCTGTGATCGCCGTGCGCGACGATAGTCCTATGAGTAGTCCCGGACCCCGAGCTGGTGGGCCGACCTCACGAAGGTCGTTCACCCCAGCGCAGAAGCTGGCGTAC
>NZ_PJJJ01000018.1 GCF_002929495.1 Cryobacterium sp. Y82 | reverse complement strand
GACATCTCAACCCCGAAAATCAAATCTGACCAGCACCATTACAACCAACATCGGCATAGCCCCAAGGTCGGCATAGGACATTTAATGCCGACGTCGGCATTAGATGTCGCCGACGAACTTCACCCCGGGGCGGTCGGCAGTGAAGTCGCGTTTGACGAGGTCGGGCATGCTCGCCGCCGCCGCGGCATCGGCTTCGGTCGTGATGCGGAAGGGCCGTGGTTGGCAGGCTACGAGGCCGATCTGGCGCATGAGTTGCCGCACCAGCTCGGGCGAGCACTCGGTCTGCTCGGCGCCCAGGTCGGCGTGGATCCGGCGGTATCCGTAGGTGCCGTCGGACTCCTCGAAGAAGTGCCGAATCCGGGCGATCAGGGCCTCGCGGCGAGCCGCGGTCGCGGACTGCGGCCGGATTGCCCAGTGGTAGAAGCCGGACGTGGACACGGCCAGCCAGAGGCACATTTTCACCACCGAATTCTGATTTGTGGGGTCCGATTTTTGGGAGTCGATGTACTCGTACTTGCTCACTACCGCTGCTCCCGCGCGAAGTAAGCGCTGGCTTTTTTCAAGAACGCGGTCTCCGCCCGCAGCTCTTGAACTTCCTGCTCGAGCTCCTTCAATCGGGCCCGTTCCGAGACGGTCAAGTCGGCTTCGGTAGCGCCGTTGGCCTCGCGGTACCTGTTGAGCCAGTTCCGAAGAGACTCAGCGCCGACGCCGTACGCGGTGGCCACGTCCTTGATCGGTTTGGAGGTGTTGACGACCTCACGGCACAGCTCGTCTTTAAACTCCTGGGTGAAGCGCCTGCGTGCTGCGGTCATGCTGATCTCTACTTTCAGTGATCCCTCATTTTAAGAGGGCCGACTGTCCGAGATATCCGCGGCAGGTCATGTGTAAATCTGAGATATTCGGCGTGCGCTGATTACAATCGCGTGGCCATTCTTTCCGCCATCCGCCAACTGCACAACGGGGCCAAAGTGGCAGTCGACTTGCTGAAGAATCATTGAAGAGGATTTGCGGTCAGCGAAAGTCATGATGAAAGTGAGCCGAATATTCGTGGTGCATTACTTGGCCGGGCTCATCGCTCTACAGCTGAACAAGATCAGAGCCGTCGGAACCAACGCAAGAGCCTATTCGCAAATGACGAGCGAACACGTCGTGGCTTTTTCTCATCTCCAGCATCGGGCCAGCTGCCATTGAAATAGACCGAGTTATTAGGGTGATCCGAATCGGGATACCAGCCCGCGTTGCCAATCATCTGACCTGAACATTAAATCGACTATGAACAGGAATCCTCCGCGAGGACGACCTTTCAACGCCGACAGGTTTCGCCTTTTGGCCGTCCGACTTCGTCGAGATGCTGTCTGATGCTGATTCGCGCATAATCGTAACCTTCCGTTAGCCCTACTTCCTGAAGCATAGAGACATCCCCAGGCAGAATGTGAAAACGATAGGTATGGCTGTTCGTCAATCACGCGAACCTGACCCGTTAGATAATTTTACGGGTCCGTGGTTACGAGCCAATCCGTGATGCCGTTTCAGGCGGTGGCTGCGCTGCTAGCTTGCATTCACGAGTCAGCAATCGACACAGGGTTGGTTCCCAGACCCTTTCGGACGATATGAACACCGATGGTGCGATGGTCATCACTGGCCCGAACACGCCGTATTGGCGGGCCATCAGACGATTGAGGCACCTAGTGTCGCGTCGCCGACTCAAGCCGTTGCAGGCCCGGCTCAGGTGACTCCGGTGGTCGTTGCGAATGCACTAGTCAACAAGGACGTGCAGCGGCAAATGCGCAAGCTTGGGGTCGCGGATACCGCACCTGCAGGTGGTGGCCCACTATTCCCTGAGTAAATCCTTAGCTAGAACCGGAAGGCCAAGTTGTTCGAGACGAAGGCCGAGCATTCGGTCTTCAACCAGCAAGGCCACAAGATCGGCGCTGTTCGGTATCAGCATGTCGCGCCTCGTCGCGGGGCGGGAGAACGAGATCAAGTGACTCCGAATAGTCGACGCCGAGGGGCGTCAGATTTTGACCCTCACCAAGTTGGCTACGGTTATGAAATCAAAGGTGACCGTCAAGCGTCAAGATGGCATTACCGTGGGTCAGATCGTGCAGGAGGACGTTGGCGTGATGGCATCCGTGCTGGGCGGTCGGCTTAACATTCGCTTTCGCAGGGAATCCGCCGGAGTGACGCTTGGCACGATCAATGCCGAGAGTTCGCGTGCCTGGGACTTCCGCATTCAAGACCCGCAGAGCACCGAGATTGCACGGATCACTAAAACGTGGGCGGGCCTCGGCACGGAGATGTTCACGAAAGCCGACAACTACGTGCTGCATATATATATCGACCGCTCGAAGCTCCTCTGCTCTCACTCGTGGTCTCCGCGGCGCTCGCAGTGGACACAGTATTGAAGCAGGACGGCCCTACGTGATGCTCCTATAGTTGTCAATTGATCTTTTGGGTTTCCTTTTGCTCATGGAGCCAGGTCCTGAATTGGTTAGCGAGGTCGTCGTCGCGGTTGAGGCCTCGTTCGATTCGGGAGAGGGTGCCAGGCCAGGTGTTGAATTGTCCTGCAGCCTCGCGGAGGGTGATGTGGAGGTCTTCGCGCGCGGGGCGTAGGTCGGTGACTGCGGGCGCCGCGTGTGGGTTGGTGAGTTGACGGTAGAGCTCCCGGGCGACGTATCGTTTTAGGCAGCGCATGATTTCCTTTTTGGTCTTGCCTTGAGCCGTTCGTCGGGCCGCATATTCTCTCGTCCGGGAGTCTGTGCCGAGGCGTGACACGACGACGTGGTGGATTACCGCGTTGGCGGCTCTGTCGCCGCCGCGGCTGAGGCGATGCCGGCTCGTCGTTCCGGATGACGCTGGAATGGGGGCGACGCCGACAAGGGCCGCGAATTGCGCTTCAGTGGCGATGCGTTCGGGGTTGTCGCCGACGGTGACGAAGAGTTGGCTCGCGACTTCGATGCCAACGCCGGGGACGTCCCGCAACAGTGGCGCGCAGTCCCGGAGGATCTCTGCCAGCGTTTTATCGGTGTCAAGAATCTCCCGCTCGAGAAATTGGTATCGGCCGGCGAGTTTCTTCAAAGTGAGAGCCGTCGCGGTGTCAGGGTCGGTGAGGTTTCCCATTGGACGGGAGCGCTCCAACGCCGGGATGAGTTGGGCGCTGGTCAGTCCGCGAAACCTGCTGCGCACTTGCTCGGGAGCGGAGACGAGGATTCCCTTGATCTGGTTGATGGCGATGGTGCGGGCCTTCATCGCTGAACTGCGAGCGGCGCGGAGGACGCGGAGGCATTCGACGGGGCCGTCTTTGGTTTTCGGCGTCGACGTGCCTCGTTCAGCTAGGACTGATTCCGCTGCTTGGTAGGCATCCAACGGATCCGATTTTCCGCGCAGGCGCCGAGCTTGACGGTTGGGTCGGTTGACCTCGTAGACGGGGAGTCCTGCTGTCCGCAGAACTCGACTCAGTCCAGCCCCATAACTGCCCGTCCCTTCGACGCCAACGCCGATGGCCAGGCCGAAGTGGGTGATGAACGAGAGGATCTTCCGGTAACCGGACCCGACCGCCAGGAATTCTTCAGCAGTGAGGTGCTTGCCGTGCTCATCGATGATGGCGACGTAGTGAGTATCGGAGTGCGTGTCGACGCCGACAATGACACTCGGTATCTCTGTTGCCAAGATGAAATTGACTTTCCATTGCGTCCATCTGGGTAAATGATCAGTACGTTGGCCAGGTGGGCAGACAAGACGTTAAGGGGAATTCGCTTCAGGCTCCTATAAAGTGAGGGTGTCAGATGGTCTGTGTAAGGGGTTGCGGATCTTTTTGAAGGAGTGACACTCATGGTCATGACAGAACGAAATGAGAAGCTCAAAGCACCGAAGTCACCGGCTCAGCGTGCGGCCGCCGATGCGATCAAGGAGCTGCGCGATAGCGGCGCTCTCGATGGTCTCTTCGCGAAGATCGATGCCGGCACGATGCAACTCACCGGCGAGGGCGGGTTCGTGCCCGGCCTGATCAAAGCGGCCCTCGAGCGGGGCTTGCAGGCCGAGCTGACCGAGCACCTCGCTACGACAAGGGCGACCCCGAAGCCAGGTTCTACCCGAATTCGCGAAATGGAACGTCCGTGAAGACCGTCGCAGCTGAAGTCGGCGACTTGGAGCTGGAGATCCCCCGGGATCGCGATGGGAGTTTCACGCCCCGCCTGGTGCCCAAGGGCGAGCGGCGCCTCGGCGGCCTCGACGACATGATTATTTCGCTCTATGCCGGCGGGATGACGGTGCGCGATATCCAACACCACCTGGTCTCCACGATCGGCACCGAGCTGTCCCACGAGACGATCTCGAAGATCACCGATGCCGTCCTCGACGCCGTCCTGGAATGGCAGCGCCGCCAGCTGGAACCGCTCTACCCGGTGATCTATCTGGACGCGCTGATCGTTAAAGTTCGGGACGGCGGGCACGTGCGCAATAAGGCTGCGCACATCGCTGTCGGTGTCGATATGGACGGTATCAAGCATGTGTTGGGCATCTGGGTGCAAGACACCGAGGGCGCCAAGTTCTGGGCGAGCGTCCGCGCGCAGCTGGCCAACCGCGGCGTCAAGGACGTCCTCATCTTCTGCTGCGACGGCTTGACCGGGGTCCCCAAAGCGATCGAAACGACCTGGCCGCAAGCGCCCGTTCAGACCTGTGTCGTGCACCTGCTGCGGGCCGCGCTAAGGTTTGTCGGCTACAACGACCGCAAGGCCGTCGCGGCCGCGCTCAAGCCGATCTATACCGCCGCTGACGCCGAGACGGCCTGGGACGCCCTTACCGAGTTCGCGGCGTCGCCGCGGGGCGTGAAATACCCCACGGCCGTCAAAACGTTCGAAGATGCTTGGGAACGCTTCACCCCGTTTCTCGCGTTTCCGCCCGAGCTGAGGCGGGTGATTTACACGACGAACAGCATCGAATCGTTGAATTTCCGACTGCGGAAAGTGACCAAGAATCGCGGCCACTTCCCCAACGACGACGCCGTGATCAAGATGCTCTGGCTGACCATCTGCAACATCGAAGACAAACGAGCTCGAGACCGAGCCAAGGAACGCGGCCAACACCGCGGCACCAAACTCACCGCCGAAGGCCGCCTCGTCGAAGGCCAAATCACCACCAACTGGAAGCAAGCGCTCAGCCAGCTCGTGATGATTTACCCCGACCGAATCAACCCCCACCTCTAACCAATTCCCGACACTCACACAAAAAACTTGACAGGCTCTATAAAGTCATGTCCGCTTGGTCAGCGCACCTTGAGCAGCCTTGAGACCGCGGACAGATCACGTAAAAGACAGCCCTCGGAAGGACGTCAGTCAGGGTTAGGGTCACGCAGCCTCAAGACTCTTCTCATCATTACCGTCAGGGTTGGGTGAGGCCAGTAGCTCAGAGCAAGTTCGCCGTGTGACGTAGGGCGAGAATCAGGAATCATCACCATGCCTAGTTCGTCTTTGAGCGCAGTGCGCGACGATAGTCATATGAGTAGTCCCGGACCCCGAGCTGGTGGTCCGACCTCGAGAAGGTCATTCACCCCAGCGCAGAAGCTTGCGTACCTGGCCGCGTATGACACGGCCATCAAGAACAGCGAGGGCGGCGCATATCTGCGCACCGAAGGGCTTTACTCCTCACAGATCACGGAGTGGCGAAGACTGCGTGACGCGGGTGTCCTCGCGGGCAAGAAACCTTGGGGAGTAAATCGGCCGGTTATCGCCGGAGCAGGCTGAAATCGCCAGGTTGCGCCGCCAGTTGAGCAAGACCGAGCAGCGGTTGGAAACGACGGGTGGCGTTGGGGTTCTGTCAAAAATGCACGAGCTACTCGAAAGTCTTTCGAAGAGCTCGCGGGACGAAACACCGTGCGCGTTGCCGTGATGACCGCCTACCGCGAACTGGCCAGCCGAGGAATCTCGACTCGTGTCGCGGCCGACTTGGTCGGGATCCCACGAGCGACAGCCACCCGGAAACGACGCATTCCGGTGCGTCGGCTGGCGATGATTCCGGCGAATAAGATCGGCGACGAAGGCCGCCGCGAGATCCTTGACGTCGTCAATTCGAAGCCGTTCGTGGACTTGCCGCCGATCCAGATCTTCGCCCAGCTGCTCGACGCANTTCGCCCAGCTGCTCGACGCGGACACGTACTTGTGCTCAATATCAACGATGTATCGGGTGTTGAACGAGAACCAGCAGGTCAAGGACCGCCGCCGACAGGCACGCCACCCGGCCCGGGCGATCCCGGAACTGACGGCCACGGGACCCGGCCAGGTACTCAGCTGGGATATTACGAAACTCGCCGGTCCAGTCAAGGGGAAGTACTTCGATGCTTACGTGATGATCGATATTTACTCCCACTACATCGTCGGTGCGTATGTTCACGCGTCGGAGTCGGGCGAGCTGGCGGTGGAGATGATAAGGGAGATCTTCGGTATTCACGGCGTCCCGCAGGTCGTTCACGCTGACCGAGGCACGTCGATGACATCGAAGACCGTCGCGGCGTTGTTGTCTGATCTTGAGGTCACCAAGTCGCATTCCCGGCCTCGGGTGAGCAACGACAACCCCTACAGCGATTATGCCGAGGTCTTGATTATGCCGAGGACGGTCCTGAGCGAGTCTGTTTGTGCTGGTCAGCGGGCTGCGGCGGCCTGAACTCCTCGGCATAATTCAGAGCGCATCCAGGTAGGCGAGAAGCGAGTCCGGTTGGCGGTAACGGTTTGGCGAGACCTCCAGCGGTGTGGTTTTGTCCAACGCGCGTTGCTTGAGGGCAAGGTCCGCGTGCATATATATCTGGGCCGAGGTGATGCTTTCATGCCCGAGCCAGAGGGCAATCACCGAGATGTCGACGCCAGCTTCGCGTAAGAACATGGCCGCGCTATGGCGCAGGATATGAGGATAACACGCCTGCTCGCAAGCGATGGACACTGTGAAGTTGCAGCGGTGGCGTATTTGTTGACCAACCACTCAACCGCGTCAGTGCTCATCCGTGTTCCCAGCCGGCTCGGGAACAAGAATGAACCGCCCGGGGCGTCATTAGCTTTCAACCACTCCGCTAGCGCGGACACGGTGCCCTTCGTCAGGGGCGTCGAGCGCTGCTTTCGCCCCTTGCCATTGCACCGAACGCGAGGCCCTGCCGTCAGTGCGACATCTTCCCGGCGCAGACTGGTGAGTTCGGCGACCCGCAGACCGGTTTGGACAGCGAGCATGAGCAGAGCATGGTCGCGCCGGCCTATCCACGTGGCCTTGTCAGGGACGGCAAGGATCGCTTCGACCTCCGTTTTGGTCAGGAACGTCACAATGGTTCAATCGAACTTCTTCTGAGGGATTGCCAGCACGCGCGAGATCAGATCGGCGAGTTCCGGGTGCTCGAGCGCCGCGAACTTGAACAACGAATGGATCGCGGCCAGGCGGGCGTTACGACTCCGCACGCTATTGCCCCGCTCGGCTTCCAGATAGGTGAGGAACGCGCCAATGGTCGGGGCGTCGAGATCGGTAAGGTCCAGGCTCGACGGCGCAATCTTCTTGGTGTCAGCGATGAAGCCGAAGAGGAGCCGAAAGGTGTCACGGTAGGCAGCAACGGTGGCCGGGCTGACCTGGCGTTGGGTGATGAGGCGGACGGAAAAGAACTTCTGAAGGGTCGGTGCGAGGGGGCTCATGGTTGTTTTCCTAAGAATTCTTCGAGGCGCTGGCCGACAAGGGTGAAGAGCTCGGGTGCGCCCTGCAAGTACCAGTAGGTGGATTCGGGATTACTGTGGCCAAGGACAGCAGAAAGCAGTGGTCTTCGGGCATCAACATCGACATGCTGCTCGTTCCAGTCGATCAATTGACGCACCGCGAAGCTGTGTCTCAGATCGTGCAGCCGGGGCCTGGCTCGTTGTCCCCACCCAGCCAGCCCCGCCGTATCGATCAGGTGCGGGAACGTCGCATTGATTGAGTTCTTATTCAGCCGGGTGCCCCGTATCGAAACGAATAGCACCGGTGACATCGGGGCCGAGAAAACGCGATCGATGCAGTCGAAGTAGCGCTGGAGGGCCCGGACGGTTGTTTCCTGAAGCGGAACCGTGCGGCCGCCGCCTTTAGCTTGCCTGATTACCAGCGACAGCTGCTTCAGGTCGAGGTCATCACGATTGAGGGCCAGCGCTTCTCCTCGGCGGAGGCCGGTCACCGACAGCAACCCGATCAGTGTCTCGTAAGTGGCGGCACGAAGCGGCGGGTTCAGAGATCGGGCGGCCTCCATTACCGAGTCGATCTCGGCCGCGGAGTAGAAGTACGGCGCAATCCGCTGATAGCGCGCCGGCAGCAGGCCGCGTGGCGGAACCTCAATGTCTGGGTCGATGTTGCGCAGGTATTCAGCGAAGCCGCGGACGAAACCCAACCGTTGCCGCCACCACACCGGACTGGTATTGGCTGGCTGGGTTGCCCAGGCGACGGCCAGCTCCGTGGTGACGTGTCCGGCACCGTTCTCCCGCAGAAAACCGATGAAGTCGGGCAACAACGAAGCCTCATCGACCAGTGTGAAACCCAACCTCCGACGCAGGGCGAGATACGAGTCGACCGCAGACGACAGATCATTCATCGCGCACCTGGCCACGGCCGGGCCAATTCGCGTGTCAGCGCGAGGGTGACGGTGGCATAGGACGCGGTGACCTCGACGTTTCGGTGCTGGAGGATTTGCGCTATCTCTGGCCAGGTCGCGCCGGCATGCACCAGTTGCGTCGCGGTCCCGCGGCGGAGTTGGTGTGCTCCCATCACGGGGAGGCCCGCGCGATGACAGAGGCGCGCCACGATGTCACCGATACCGTAGGGGCTCATCGGGCCATCCGGTGCTCTCGTCTGAACGAACACGGCACGACAGCCCGGCGGGACGCGGCGATGCCCCTCTTGGAAGTGGCGGACGAGCGTGTCACCGACATCGATCGGAATCGGGAGAATGTCGTGGCGGTTCCCTTTTCCACGGATCGTGATTTCGCCGTGCCTCCGGTCGATGTCATCGATCAGCAACCCGCTAATCTCGCTCCGCCGCAGTCCGAGCCGCCAGAGAAGTGTCAGGATCGCAGTATCGCGTAACCCCACGTCACGGCTGGTATTGCAGCCTCCGAGCAGACGTGTGAAAGCATCTTCGTCGAGGTCACACGAAACGGTGCGGCGATGTGCGGCGATCTTAGGCAGCGCCGCAGCGAGCGGCTGATCAGTGACTCCGACGATGTGGAGGAACCGCAGAAAGGTGGCCAGCGCGGTCACAGTCTTCTTTGACCAACCGACGCTGGATCGTGCGGCGAACGCTTGTCAGCGACGGTTAGAAATTGAGCCAGAATCGACGGTGAAAACTGAGCCACCCGAGCACGATTGATGGGTGATTACGGTGGAAGAGTGGGCTTTGGTTCGTCGCCTTCATTTGAATGAGGGCGTGTCGCAACGGGAGATCGCTAAGCGGTTGGGGATCGCGCGGAACACGATCGCGAAAGCGATCAAGTCAGACAAACCGCCCCGGTATGAGGGTGTCGACCGGTCTTCGGGGATGCGGTCTCTGGAACCGCGGATTCGGGAATTGTTGTCGCAGAACGCGCGGATGCCGGCGACGGTGTTGGCTGAGCGGTTGGCGTGGACCGGGTCGATTACTTGGTTTCGTGAAACCGTTGCGCGGTTGCGGCCGGAGTATGCGCCGGCGGATCCGGCCGACCGGTTGAACTATGCGGCCGGGGATCAAACCCAGTGCGACTTGTGGTTTCCGCCGGTGAAGATCCCGTTGGGAGCCGGCCAGACGGGCTCACCGCCAGTGCTGGTGATGGTGTCCGGATTTTCCCGCTTTATTACGGCGGTGATGCTGCCCTCGCGAACGACGCCGGATTTGCTGGCCGGGATGTGGCAGCTGATCTCGACCCAGCTGCTGGCAGTGCCGCGCCGGCTGATCTGGGACAACGAGGCCGGCATCGGCCGTGGCAACCATTTCGCCGCCGGCGTCAGCGCCTTCACCGGGATGTTGGCGACGAAGATCGTGCAGCTCAAACCGTTCGATCCCGAATCCAAAGGAATCGTCGAACGTGCCAACCAATACTTGGAGACGTCGTTCTTGCCCGGCCGCAGCTTCACCAGCCCGGACGATTTCAACCGGCAGCTGGCCGACTGGCTCCCCAGAGCCAACGCCAGGACTGTCCGCCGGTTGGGCGGCAAACCGATCGAGTTTATCGGGCAGGACCGGGCAATGATGCTGCCCGTGCCGCCGCTGGCCCCGGTGGTCGGCTTCACAGCCCGGGTGCGCCTGCCGAGGGACTACTACGTGCGTGTGGCCAGCAATGATTACTCGGTGGACCCGACCGCGATCGGCCGGCTGGTCGACGTCTCCGCAGATCTGGCCCAGGTGACGGTGCGGTTGGAGGAGCGTGTGGTGGCCTGTCATGACCGGGTGTGGTCGACCGCGCAGACCATCACCGATCCCGCCCATGTGGTTCAGGCCGGCCGGTTGCGCCGGGCATTTCAACATCCGCCTGCGCCGACGGATGCGGACTTGCTGCGGGATTTGGCCGATTACGATACCGCGTTCGGCGTCGACTTCGACGTCCAAGGTCTGGATGAGGAGGCCGTGTGATGGGCGACTCGACCAGCAGTGAGATCGAGTATCTCGCTCGAGCGCTCAAAGCGCCGCGCATTCGCGACGCCGCCACCCGGCTGGCCGAGCAGGCCCGGCAGGCCGCCTGGACCCACGAGGAATACCTCGCCGCGGTCCTCTCCCGGGAAGTATCCGCGCGAGAAGCGTCCGGGGCGGAGATCCGGATCCGAGCTGCCGGGTTCCCGGCTCGGAAATCTTTGGAAGACTTCAACTTCGACCATCAGCCCGCGTTGCGCCGCGACACCATCGCCCACCTGGCGACCGGATCCTTCCTGGCCGAAGCGCAAAACGTCGTGTTGCTCGGCCCTCCAGGCACCGGAAAAACGCATCTTGCGATCGGTCTCGGCCTCAAAGCCGCCCACGCCGGCCACCGGGTGCTGTTCGCGACCGCCGTCGAATGGGTGGCCCGGCTCCAAAGCGCGCACCAACTCGGACGGCTCCCTCAAGAACTCCTGAAACTGCGCCGTTACGGGCTCGTAATCGTCGACGAAGTCGGCTACATCCCGTTCGAACAAGACGCCGCGAACCTATTCTTCCAACTTGTCTCGTCCCGTTACGAACACGCCTCACTGATTTTGACGTCGAATTTGGCCTTCGCCCGCTGGGGCGACGTGTTCGGCGATCAGGTCGTGGCTGCCGCCATGATCGACCGCATAGTCCACCACGCCGACGTCATCACCCTCAAAGGCGCCAGCTACCGGCTGCACAACACCGGGATCGAATCTTTACCTTCAGTCCGCGCCGAGAACGCGGCACAATAGAACACACAACAAGTGGCTCAGTTTTCACCGTCGAAAGTGGCTCACTTTTTAACCGTCGTCGACAACGCTTCGATATAGGCCGTCACTTCAGCCGCCGAGAGGCCCTCCACGGTGTGACCCCGGTGGCTGCAGAAATTCTCAGCGACACGCATGTCCACCCGGATGGAACTCGGCACGAGTCCCCGCTCGGTCCGCAGATACCCGCGATACTGTTCAAGAATCTGAGTAGCCTGATCGGCTCGAGGCAGGACTTCAGGCTTGACCACGCCGATCTCACGCAGATACGCGATCGGGAGTGAGAAGTTCGCCGGCGAGATCATCGTCGATCGCCCGTTGGCCCGACGTGCCGCGACCAACGGTTCACGCACTCGGCATCCAGATCCCCAACGGTCAGACCGTGATCGCGAAGCCACCGGTCCAACACGGCAAGCTGCCTGAGTCTGAACTGAATCGGTCCCGGCAGGTAACCGCGGTCTTCGAGATGCTTGCTGAATCCGTCGGCGTATAACGCGAGCAGGTTCGTGGCACTCACTGGCTGTTGCTTGGTCATCTGTGTCTCCTCTGAACGGTAAATCCGTAGAGAGAAGCATCGGCTCGTGACCTGAATTATGCCGAGGAGTTCAGGCCGCCGCAGCCCGCTGACCAGCACAAACAGACTCGCTCAGGACCGTCCTCGGCATAATCAAGACCTCGGCATAATCGCTGTTATTCCGAATTCGGGATAACAGCGAGGCGTGGTTCAAGACCCTGAAATTCGCTCCGACGTTCCCCGAACGCTTCGGCTCCCTCGCCGACGCGAAGACGTTCATGGGCTCGCCACTCCGGAATCGGCCTGAACACGCCCGCCGACGTGCACTACGGTCTCGCCGAGGCGAAGGCCATCGAACGAGCAGCGACGTTGGACGTGGCCCGCGCACGCTTCCCCGAGCGATTCAGCACCAGCCACGCACCAAAGATCTTGTCCATTCCCGCGACGGCTTGGATCAACAAACCAGCCGTCAAACCCACCGAGAATGACGGGCTCGAACTAGCGGCCTAATCTCCCACTGGTCTCATTCGCCTTGACAAATTCCGCGCGGCGCGGCGGCTTGCGGGAGGCAACGCCTTCGACGCACCAGAACTAAGTGACAACGTGGTGCTTCCGCGGGCAAGCATCCGGATCTAGAATTTTTGTCAGGAAACCGATATTGCGCGCCATCGCTCGTTGCGATGACAAGATCTGAGAGGCCGCGCCATGTTCGAATTCATTTTGGCCGCCACGGCCCGTAGCTACTACTTTTTGCGGCGGTTCATGCCGACCAATATCGTGATCGACGCCATCAACACTCGACGTGGTCTCAAGTGGGGCGTGCCCGCGATGCTCCTCGCCGTTCCGTATCGGCTGGCTGCGGTGTACTGCGGCGGGCTGGTTGAAGGCGGGGGCACGGGTTGGCTCTATGTGCTCGTGCTGCTGTTCGTGTGGAACGCGCTCAAGTTTCTCGTCGTCGGGCCTGTGAGCGTGATGCGATTGGTTTCGGTGCGCGTTCGCGAATCGCGTGGGCGCCGTAGCCTGAAGTCCTCTGAAAACGTCACGCCGGAGCGCGTCGATGAGCCGGAGCTCGCGGAGAGACGTCGCTGACGCTCGCGTTTGATTCGCCCCGCCGGTCACGGCCGGCGTACCTCCTTCTAGCGGCATGATTGGCTCATACCCGTCCGCTCACAGGAGGCTTCACTATGACGATCCCGCAGGAGCACTTCGACGACCTGCTCAGCCGCACCGCGTTGGCTGCGCTGTTCTACTACCCAGAGATTGCCGTCGACGATGACGGCCACAACCTGCAGAACGACATCGCGTACTGCTTGGAGCCCGTCGCCGGGATCGAGGACGATGACGCCGAACGGCTCCGCGTCGCGATCGGGCGCATGATCTCGAATCCCACCGCGCATCGATCTGAACTCCTTGCACTCGTCATCGAGCTGGCCCCGCCGTCTGAGTAGCAGCGATCATGAACGACCCCTCTGAAGAAAATGCCGCGCCGAGGAAAGCGCCGGTGATGCATCCGTCTGTTGATGACGAGGCCGAGAAGCGGCATCAGTATGTGGCGGCGCACCGCGACCGGATCCGCGAGATGAATCGACTCTGGCGGTCGGAACACCTGGACCGAGCCCGGCAGCTCAATCGCGACTCGATGCGTCGGGCTACGGCCCGCCGGCACCGCGCGGCCGAGGTGCGTGAGCGGGGGCGGGAGCGTGCCAAACGCTGGCGCGAAGCGCACCCGGAGCGCAGGCGCGAGTACCAACAGCGGTGGGTGGCCGAGAATCGCGAGAAGGTGCGCGAGTACTCCAACCGCTACTACGAGGCCCATCGCGATGAGGTGAACGCGCGGGCCGCTGCCAGGCGGGATGCCGACCCCGAGCGCACGAAGCAGATCACTCGCGACTGGGCCGAGCGCAACAAAGAGCGCCGGGCTGAGCTACAGCGCAACCGGCGCAGCGACCCCGGGGTCTACCAATCGGAGCTGGAGGCCAACGCCGCAGCGCGACGTCTCAAGCGCAGCCTCAGTCGGGCCGGCCTTCCGCCGAAGCGTGTTCACCCTGCGACCGCGGCCGAGCGCCGGGCCAATGAGCGCGAGGCCGACGCGTATTTCAATGACCCAACGCGGCCCGAGCATCTTCGGCAGTTCACTGTGTTTACCGAATCGCTCACCGAGCACATGGTCAAAAACGGCGCCCGCATGCGCGAGTTCGCCGAGGCCTACGTGGCGGCCAGGGCACGTATGGGGCTGCCGCTCGTGTCGGTGGAGGACATCGTCTATGCACGCGCGTCCGAGATAGTCGCAGAGCGGATGAGCCGGGTTGACCTGCTGACCGGCCGCGACGTCGCCGCAGGCGTGCGGAGCACAAAGGCCGCGGTCGGGCGCGAAGAGCATCGGCGGCAGTTTGAGAATCTTGTGAAGATGATTGTGAACGATGTGGGCAGCAATCGAGAGCGGTATCACTCCGACGCGGAATTTGAGAATAGAGCGAGGGTGAACCGCGGATTGGCGCGTGTGCCTGTAGAGTCGCTGATCGTGCAGTTCGCCTTGCAGAAAGTCCTTCAGCGTGTGCCTAGGAATATGCTCACGGCCGACGATGCCTGGGAGGCTGCCCGCATCGCCAAACTTCACATTGCAGCGTCCGCTCACAAGCCAGAGCCGACGGTCGACGATCGGATTCGCCGACGGTCGTTCAGGTAGGTGATTTGGGCGTCGCCGCTTGCTTTCACAGGAAAAGAAGAGTCAGGAAAGCCGGGCCAATTCACTCTGTCAGGATGGCGCGAAGCTTCAGCGATGCGAGCATAACAGCCTCGCGCGTTAGGTCTCACGTGCGGGCATGTTCCGGCTCGGCCCTCTTGGAGTTGTCAGGGTCGACCTGAGGTTTACTTTACGGACTGCTGCGCGGTCGGTATTACGCGATACGCCAAAGCCGACCGGCAACAGTAGGATCATCCGCGAGCGCGATCGGGAACAGGTCCTTTACCGCGGGGTCGTGGCCAGGTAATAGGATCCCGGATCCTCCATCGGCACGCAGGGCCAGCTGTCCCAGCCTATCGAAAGCATCGAACATCGTAGGCACGGTATGCGCGATGGAGAAGGGACGCCTGGCTCCTTCATTCTCATAAAAGTGGCTTGAGTCGGAAGCGATTACCACGACCTCGCCGGAGGGGAGGGCGACGCGAACCACCTGGGTGCCCGCCGTGTGACCTCCGACGAGGTGTGCGCTAACCCCCGGGGCGATCCACGCGTCACCGTCGTAGAGGTCGACGCCCCCAGCGAAGTTGGACCTCACAATAGTCACAACGTCTTCCTCGTCCACGATGTCGCGGTACATCTGCTGTTTCGCGTGGGGTCCGGTCCAGAAAGCGAGTTCCTTCTGTTGCAGGTGGATGCGGGCACCCGATAGCGCGGGCAGGTAACCCGTGTGATCATAATGGGCATGGGAGACGACGACACTCGGGATGCTTTCCAGCGGGTATCCCAGTTTGTCGGCCACTTCGAGTGGCGAGCCGAGGTGTTCGCGGCCGTGGCGGGCCAGAGCAGTCTCGGGCGTGAATCCGGCATCGACCAGGATCGCTGCGCCCGGCCCGGCAATCAGCCAAACGAAGTAGTCGATTGGCATTAAATTGTCACCGCAGTCGTCATGCCCATAGAAGTGCTCGCGGCGGAGCGCGGTGGGCCGGGTGGCATAGCGGATCGCGTAGACGGCGGATGGACGCCACTCACGATTGATGACGCTTCGGTAAGAAGGCGGAATGGTGTCGTGCATCGGTTCAACCCCTCGCGTAATGCGTAACTATAGACTTTAGCTGCGTGTAGCCGTGGAGAGCCTCGAACCCTTTCTCCCGGCCGTGGCCGGAATGCTTTACGCCGCCGAAAGGGATCTCTGCTCCTGCACCGATGAAACCATTAATCTGCACCTGTCCCGCGTCCAGCGCCTGAGCCATCCTTGTCGCGACGGTGATGTCGGACGTGAAGACTGCGGCCGCCAACCCGTAGTCAGTGCCGTTAGCGATGCGCACGGCCTCATCTTCGTCATCGAACACGATCACGCACTGTACGGGCCCAAACACTTCGGCGCTCGCCACGGTCATTGAGGGGGTAACGCCGCCGAGCACGGTGGGGGCCGCGAAGAATCCCTGTTCCAGACCGGGCGCATGAGGCGCGGTGACTCCTCCGGTAAGCAGGGTCGCTCCCTGCTGGACGGCTTCTTCGACGAGCGCGAACACTCTCTGGCGCTGTGTCTCGGAGATCAGTGGACCCACCTCGAGGTCGTCGATGCCCGGTCCGACTCTGAGCTTCTCGACGCTGTGCACTAGCAGGCGGGTGAATTCTTCCGCGATGTCGCGGTGCACGATGAACCTGGTAAGCGCAGAGCACGATTGGCCCGAATTGCGGATGAGCGCGCCGGTGGCTGTTTTTACGGCGGCGGTTAAGTCGGCATCGGGAAAAACGATGGCTGCCGATTTACCTCCGAGCTCGAGGTTGGTGGCTACAACGTTGCGAGCGCACGCCGTCGAGACGGCGATGCCAGTCCTTACCGAGCCCGTAAAAGTGAGGTGGTCGATTCGCGGATGGCTGGCGAGAGCTGCACCGGCGGTTATGCCGTCGCCTGGCACGACGTTGAACACTCCGGCCGGGAGCACATCGCGCAGTATTTCGGCGAGAAGAAGCGAGGAGAGCGGGGCAAGTTCGGAAGGCTTCACCACCACGGTGTTGCCGACCGCCAGCGAGGGGGCTACGCCCCGGGCGAGTTGACTGATCGGCGCGTTCCACGGTGTGATGTGGGCGACGACGCCGTATGGCTCTCGCTGAGTCATGACGAGCATTCCCTCGGAGGTGGGGATGCTGTCTCCGAAGAAGTGCTCAGCGGCGTGGGCGTAGTAGCGAAAGTAGCGCTCCGCTATGCGCACATCGCTGACCGACTGGTTCAGGGGTTTGCCCGTATCGAGGGTTTCGATTTCTGCCAGTGAAGAAGCGTGCATCTTGATGGCGTCTGCAACGGCTTCAAGCTGTGCTGCGCGCGCGGACGTGCTTTGTCGAGCCCAGCTGGGGAACGCCAACCGAGCCGCATCGATCGCCAGTCCCACGGTTTCGGCGGTCGAATCTGAAATTTCTGCGAGGCGGTCGCCAGTAGCTGGGTCGAGAACTTCGCGCCTGACGCCGGTCGTCGCAAGCCAAGCCCCGCCGATCATCGCGCCGTGCGGCACTAATATGTCGCCGCTCGGTAGAGATACGAAAGAGCCGGACGCTTTGTTGTGTGCACGTTGCATGCAATTAGTGTACGGTGAATGCTCATGAAGCGCAATCAGTGCTTCACCATGAATTGAGGAAGAGTTTCATGTCTGATGAAGTAGTGGCGCCCCCTTCCAGCAAACGTGACCAGGTCGGGAGCACGCCCATTGGCGTGATCGGCCTTGGAAATATGGGCCTCGCGGTCGCCGAGCGTCTCAACGGTCGCTTCACCGTGTTGGGGAGCGACCTCTCGTCCGATCGACAGGCAGAGGCTCGCACCGCAGGCATTGAGGTGGTTGACGCCAAAGAACTCACGGCCCGATGCGCGACAGTGGTGCTTTCGCTGCCACATCCAAGCGCCTCGCTCGCGGTTGCGACTGGCATCGCGCGTGAATCCGGGATCGTGACCAGAGTGGTCGAGACCAGCACGGTCACGCCGAAGGATATCTTGACTACAAAGGCAGCGCTGGCGGTCGGCGGCGTTGAACTGATCGACGCAGCCATCCTTTCGGGCGTGGCGCAGATGCGCGCCGGCACGGCGGGCCTCGTGATCGCGGGAGATTCCGCGCACATCACTTTCCTGCAGCCCTTGTTCGATGCGCTCACGGTCGAGCAGACCGTGCTCGGTGATTCCGGCACAGCAATGGCCGCGAAGGTCATTAACAATGCAGTCGCTCACGTCGTGATGGTGCTCCTGAGCGAGGCGGTCGCCATGGCAAAGGCCACCGGACTCGATCCTCAAATCTTGGTCGATATTCTTTCCACGCCCAGCGGAGGCCTCATGCGTCCTTTGACGCACCGCATTGGCGAGCGGGTGTTCTCGGGCCACTACGACGGCGGGATGTCCCTCCAAGCGGCCCTCAAAGACTCGGTACTCGCCCAACAGCTGGCCCAAAACGAAGGCATTCCGATCTTCACCATCCCCGCGGCACACAGCGTATTCGAGATGGCTATGGCGGAGGGCTGGGCACGCGAGGACTACGCGGCCTTAACGAAATTGTGGGAGAATTGGTCAGGCCGCTCGTTCATGCAGGCACGCATAGAGGGCGAGTAGAGGCGGGAACGATGGAAGCGAACGACGAGGTGAGTGTAGAGCCGCCATCCCTGTCTTCCTATAGGTTCGCTCGGGGCGGGCGAGGCAATGCGGTTGCCGACACAACGAGGGCGCTTCGAGAGGCCATACTCGATGGGGTGCTCGCGCCCAATGAGTGGTTACGTGAAGAGTCTGTCAGGGAGGTGCTTGGCGTGTCCCGCACTCCGGTGCGAGAGGCGCTCAATCGACTCGAAGAAGAAGGCTTGATTCACCGCACGCCCGGTCAAGGGGCACGCGTCACCACGCTCACCATCGAGGACATGTTGGTGGTCTACAACGTACGCGGTAGTCTCGAGAGCCTAACCGCGCGGATGGCAGCCGAAAACGCCCCTCGGCCTGAGAAAATTGCCCTCGAAACGCTGCACAGAGCCATGGCCGTGGCAGCCGATCGGGGCGACCCGGTGGAATTTTCACGGATTAACATCGGATTTCATGCCGCCCTCACTGCCATGGCCGACAACGCTTACCTCGACCGACTGTTGAGTACTGTCGAGACGGCCATTCGCCGCTTCGGCACCCGAAGCTTCAGCGCCGAGCGGATGGCGCACATCGTGCTCGAACACGAGGCCATAGTGAGTGCCGTAATCGACGCCGACGGTGCCCGTGCTGCGCAGGCGGCACTTGATCACGCCGAATTTGCCCGCACATCTACCCTCGATCGCTTCCTCGCGCGCACGGCCACTCTCAATCAGCTTCTGGCCCTGCCTCGAACTCGAGAGAAGCACCCTTAATAACCAGGATCTAGTCGTTATGCCCCACTGCGTTGATTTCCAATCGCGGTGAGGCGTTTATGAAATTGGAGCCGTTATGCGGTTCCGATGATGACGGCGTTATGGGGAAGAATGGTGCATTTCGACAAGAGGATCTCTCAATCCCGCTCAAAGTTGAGTGCCCGATGACGTTTGAACTGACGCCTTAACACTCTTAACCGCCATTGGTCCATTAGGTGATTGACACCCCTGCACGACTCTGGGATACTAATTGCATACAACGCTGTATACAAGGGAGCATACACATGCACATTCTGCAAAAATCCGCCGTAGCTTTGGCCGCGACATGTCTTTTGTTGTCTACGGCTGGATGCGCTGTCGCTGGTACTTCAGGAAATTCGAGTGGCAGTGAGGCCTCTATTGATGGACCCATCAAAATTGGATACATCGGGGCGCTAAGTGGTGGATCCGCGTATATGGGTGAACCTGGTGGAAACGGTATGAGCTTGGCAGTCAGCGAGATAAACGAGGCTGGAGGCATTGCCGGCCGCCAGCTAGAACTTATCGCGATCGATGACAAGGCTGACCCGGCGACATCAGCGACGGCCGCGCAAAAGCTCGTGTCTGAGGACGGCGTAGTAGCAGTAATTGGTGGTCCAAACTCCGGAACTGTCAAAGCTAACAACGTAATCATTGCTGGCGCGGGCGTTCCGCAGCTGATCGCTATAGGTAGCGAAGACACCCTCATTGATCCGAGCAACGAGAATTTTGGGCTGACATTTCGGACCACGGAAAACAACTCTTATGACGTGGGTGCGATTGCCAGTCTCTTTGAGAGCGAAGGATACAGATCTATTTGTATACTCGCCGACACTACTGCTTACGGCGAGGGTGGCATCGCAAGCATTAAAAGGGTTTTCGGGGCTCGAGGCCTGGAGATTCACTCGGTGCAGCAACACCCTGTAAACGCTACTGATCTCACCTCCCAGACCCTTAGCTTGCGTGATGCCGGCTGTGACTCCATTTACCTATTTAGCCTTGCCCCTGATGGCGCCCTCTTCTTCAAGACCATGCAGCAGATAGGTTGGGACGTGCCCGTGGTCGGCGGTCGCGGTCTGGCCGGTGCCTCGTTCATCTCGCTCGGGGGAACAGCGGCCGAAGGCCTTATCGTGCCCGGTGTGGTCGACCCAAACAAGGCAGAGGGTGCTGCATTTATCAAGGCCTATGACACTAAATACGGTGCTGAAGGTGATCCGACTCATTCGTATTCAGCTCTGGGTTACGACTCGATTCAGCTCCTTGCGGCAGCACTTGAATCCACAGGTGGCGCAGGAGGAGACAAACTAGCAAAGGCCCTGGAAGCCACCAAGCTCACAGATGGCGCAACAGGCAAAAAGGGCTCATCGCTCTCTTTCAACGGCGATAAGCACGAGGCTCCGAGTGAGAACTACGTAGTTTTCTATGAACTTCGTGACGGCACCTACCAGTTCTTGACGAGCGACGTCGAGTCGGGCCAGTAGCAGTTAGCTTAGGTGAGAAAAAGAAGGTATCCATATGGAAACTGCACTCCAACTTCTGCTCGCAGGGGTAGCCACGGGAAGTATCTATGGCCTCATCGCCTTGGGCTTCCTCGTGATCCATCACGCCACCGGCATAGTCAACTTCGCCCAAGGCCAGATGTTGATGATCGGAACGGTGTCAAGCTACATTATTCTCAGCCAGCTGGGTATTGGCTATCTCCTAGCTGTTCCTTTGATCGTGATCATCGGAATAGTACTTTCGCTCGCGTTCAATAATGTGCTCGTCAAACCGCTCGTGCGGCGCAACGCTCCGGTTTACAGTGTTGTTGTGGGTACCATCGCCGTCGGGTTGCTTCTCGAAGAAGGAGCAGCCCTTATCGTCGGAGATCAGATGCATGGGGTCCCGCCCGTTATGCCGAATGTCCCCATTCAGGTTGGTTCGCTGACCGTCCTACCTCAAACCGTAATTACGGTCGTTGTCGCCTGGGCTATAGTCGGCGCCATCTGGTTGTTCTTCAACCGCACGATCACAGGTGTCTCTTTGCGCGCTGTCGGCATTAATCGCACGGGAGCGGCCGTGAGCGGTATCTCCGTTCCGCGCCTCATAGCCATAGCGTTCGGCATCAGCATTGTTGTTACAGTCATTGCGGGAATGCTGATCGCACCGACGCTAGGAGCTGGGCCCCACCTCGGGTTCGACATTGGGGTGAAAGCGTTCGCAGCGGCAATTCTTGGTGGTTTTGACAGTGTCTATCGAGGAATGATTGCAGGAGTGTTCATTGGGGTGTTGGAAATATTCACCGCATACTACGTTTCCAGCGCTTTTGCACCAACGATCGCCTACGCGGTGTTGTTGCTCGCGTTGTGCTTGCAGCCCCTGCGTTCAGGCGCTGTACGCATGCCGCGCCGTCGAAAGCAGCAGCTCGCATGAGCGCCGTGAATATGCTCATGTCACGCTATGTTTCTCGCGCTCCGACCGTGGGTGGGCGAAAGGGTCGGCGATTAGTGTGGGTCGAGATTCTGCTGAGCATCGCAGTGGTTGTGCTGCCCGGATTGCTGACCAGCGCTTACCAGGTTCGGATGCTGGAGAATATCGCGATCTTTTCTCTGCTGGCGATCGGGCTCAACCTCGCCTTTGGGTTTACCGGGCAGATTTCCCTCGGGCACGCTGCCTTCTATGCGGTGGGTGCTTACGGATCGGCCATTCTCGAAACTCGGTTCGGTTTACCAGCGATGATCGCATGGCCAGCTGCCGTGGCTCTCGGGATGCTGCTGGCGCTATTGATTAGCCTTCCCGTTATGCGGCTAAGTGGCCATTATTTAGCCATGGCCACTCTGGCATTCGGTTTGATTGTCGAGAAGTTACTTTCGCAGGGGGGCGCGGTGACTGGCGGTCATGACGGGATCATTATTCCCGTTTCGCAGGTCATGGGGCAAGCGCTGCAAGATCGCTTCGTTTACGTCATTGTTATCGTCGCTGTGCTCGCCTACTGGCTATTGCGTAACGTGACCCAATCCTCGGTTGGGCGTTCACTTCGAGCGCTTCGGGACGATCCAGACGGTGCGGCATCTCTTGGCATTCCTGTGGCTCGATATCGCACGATGTCGGTCGTGGTTGCCGGGGGGCTGGCCGCAGTCGCCGGAATCTTTTATGCGCACGTTGCGCAGGTCATTACCCCCGAGGTCTTCGCGGTTGATACGTCCATTCAAATTTTGATGATGGTCATCATCGGAGGTATGGGTCACCGGCTGGGCGGTGTACTCGGCGCCGCTGCCGTGCTCATTATTCCAGAGCTTCTCTACGGCCTCGACGAGTACCGCAACATCACTTTTGCGGCCCTCGTTCTCGGTGTTCTCATCTTTTTGCCGCGTGGAATCGCTGGATTGCCTGAGGCAATTCGGTGGTTGTACCGCCGTCTACCCGGTGACCATCGTCGGGGTGCGAACGGCACCCTTGGTAGCAGCCGCCCGGAGGTCAAATCATGAGGCTAGAGGTTCACACTGTCTCGAAGAGGTTCGGCGGACTGCATGCTCTAGACGATGTCTCGTTCACCGCTAAATCGGGAGAACTGACGGCGTTGATCGGGCCCAACGGTGCGGGCAAAACCACCATGTTCAACTGCATCTCAGGTTCGTACCCGCTTACGGCCGGAGAAGTTCGACTCGGCGGCACATTGTTGACCGGAATGCGGCCGGCGCAAGTATTGACGCATGGCCTGGCTCGTACCTTTCAGCTGGTGCGGCCTTTTGAGGGGCTGACCGTGCTCGAGACGGTTATGACGAGCGGGCACTGGCGCAGCGGCCAGACCTTCTGGGGCGCGATGCTCCCCACGCCAGCGGGATTCCGAAGCGAAAAGCGGCTGCGTACCGAGGCGATGCAGACTCTGGCAGCACTGGGTGTGGATCATCTGGCCGATCAACACGTGCATCAGCTGCCCTATGGGCAGCAACGGCTCGTCGAGATCGCTAAGGTTCTAGCGACTGGGGCCGATACGCTGCTTCTCGATGAACCGGCCGCTGGTCTTCACGCCACGGAGCTCGAGGCGCTCTCAGGTGTTCTCATCGACATTCGACGGGCTGGGCGGACCATTCTCATGGTGGAGCACAACATGGCTTTTCTCATGAGCCTTGCCGATCGCGTCGTCGTATTGGACTTCGGTCGCAAACTCGCCGAAGGCACACCGGAAGAAGTGAACGCGAATCAAGATGTGATCGACGCCTATCTAGGTAAGGGGACTGACAATGCTAAAAGTTGATGGGGCTCATGCCGGCTACGGCGAAGGTCCAGACGTGCTCGGTGACGTGTCTATTGAGGTCAATGCCGGCGAAGTTGTTGCATTGGTCGGTTTAAATGGTGCAGGCAAGTCAACTGTCGTCAAGATTGTTGGGGGGTTGCTGCCCACAAGACAAGGCACCGTAACCTTCCTCGATAACGATATTACTCAGCTGAAAGCCGACGAACGGGTGCGCCGCGGACTCGCGCTCGTGCCGGAGGGTCGTCAGCTTTTTTCTTCGATGACGGTTGCCGAAACGCTTCGTTTGGGGACGGTGCCGCTGCTACGGGCGGACCGAAAGCGACAGGCGGCAGGGGCATACGAGAAAGTCTTTAGCCTCTTTCCCCGGCTCGCCGATCGACGAGCCCAGTCGGCCGGAACGTTGAGCGGAGGCGAACAACAGATGCTGGCCATCGCGCGTGCGCTCATGTCATCGCCTCGGCTACTCGTGCTTGACGAGCCGTCGCTCGGTCTCGCGCCACAGCTCGTGGACCAAATTTTCACTGTGCTTCGAGGGCTGAACAATAATGGCCTGGCAATCTTGCTGATCGAACAGAATGCCACCATCGCGCTGGAAGTAAGCAGCCGGGCCTATGAACTCACCCTTGGCCGGGCGTCGGCCTCAATTGCCAGCTCCGAGATGCGTGCGTCCGGAGTGATGCCGCAAATTGCTGCCGCCAACGACAGCGTCTCCTCCGAGATGAGCGCGCCGGTGCCGGGGGACGCTTCAATTCGCCGTCCGGGGCTTCCTGAGTACAGCGGTGTTCCGTCGCTGGTTCGTGGCGGTGATCGTCCGTGACGGGGCGCAAACTGCAGCCCCGCAGGAACTGGCGAGAATTCGTTGCAGCGTGGGGGACAGTCGCTCACGGTGATGGCGACCTGATCAGGCTAATTGGTGTGGCGCAGGTGACCTTTGCTATCGCTTACGGTGCCGAGACGGTCGTGTTCACTGCGGCAAACGGCAAACTAGATGTAAGCGAGGGTGAGCCCGCATTCACGTTGAAGGCGGAGGAAGGCGACTGGGACTTTTTTCTTGAAAAGCTCCCCCCGCCCGCATACCAGAATTTCTTCGGAATGCTCATGCGGGTGGAGAGCGCCAGAGTCGAGGGTGACGAGCTCGCCTTCGTGCAGCACGTGCACATTGTTCGACGGATTCTTGAACTGGCCAGGGGCGTTGCCTCGGGTAGCCCAGACCGCGCACCCGCCGCCGTTGTCGATGCCGTAGCCGACGCGCGCTCTGGCTCTTACATCCCGATCGCGCTGGGGACTGGGACCACAACGATCTATGTCGAGCAAGCGGGTGCTGGCCAAGATGTACTGCTGCTGCACACGGCTGGCGCCGATTCGCGCCAATTTCGACACCTGATGAACGATGCGCGCATTACCGATCACTTTCGCCTCGTTGCGTTCGACCTTCCCGGTCACGGCCGCTCAGATCAGCTTGATGGTGTGCGGCCAGGCGCCCAGGCTTTGACTACAGACAGCTATATCGATTGCATTATGAGCGTCGTGCGCAGCCTGAAGTTGGCGCAGCCTATAGTTGTGGGTGCTTCGATGGCTGGCGCTATTTGCCTCGAACTCGCGTATCGCCACCCGGATGAAATCGGGGGAGTCGTACCGTGTGAGGCCAGTGAGAAGATCGAAGGACGTCAGGTTGCGTGGGCGCAGCATCCGTTGGTGAACCAGTCGTTATTTGTGCCCGAATGGGTCGACGGGCTGATGGCCCCGCACAGTCCAAAAAAGTACCGAGACGAAATCTGGTGGGGGTACTCCCAGGGTGGCTACGGCACCTTTTACGGCGACATTTTCTTTTACAGCGCAGAATGGGACGGGCGCGACCGTGTGGCGCACATCGATACCGCCCGGTGCCCGGTGGTGATGCTGACGGGAGAATACGACTACTCCTGCACCCCCGAAATGTCCCGTGCGACGGCGGAGAAGATTCCGGGAGCCGTCTTTTCGGTCATGACTGAGCTTGGGCATTTTCCCCATGCCGAAAACCCGCCACGATTTCGGGACTATCTGCTGCCGGCCCTGGCGCAGATCGTCAACGCCCCAAGGCAACTGTCGTGATCGACCTCGACACGACCACCTCAGACTCCTTGATGGCGGGAACCGAGCGATGAACTCACCGATGGATACCGATGGTGACCGGGGCAGCGCCCTACCAACCGACGGCGTTGTGGCGCTCTGCGGCCTGGGCAATATGGGAGCCGCAATAGCTTCCCGCCTCGTGCGCAGCTATCGCGTTATCGGCTTTGATCTCGATGCGGCGCGCCGAGAAGACGCCCGACGCATGGGAGTGCAGGTCGTCGACGAGGCAGCAGAGTTGGCGCAGGCATCCGTTGTCATACTTTCATTGCCGGTGCCCGCGATCTCCCTCAACGTGGTGACAGCCCTCGCGCCCGGGCTGAAACCCGGAAGCGTCATCGTGGAGACCAGCACCGTCAATCCGGCAGACATGGCGACGCTCGTCGGTGCTGCCGGCGAGAGCGCCGTGGTCGACGCCGCAATCTTGAGCGGCGTCGCTGGAATGAGCGCCGGTAATAGCACTCTCCTGACCGGTGGCGATGGCGAGGTGCTCGACCGGCTCGACGATATGTTCGGCACCATGAGCAGCCGCATCATTCGCATTGGGCCAAGTGGCAGCGCCATGGCCGCGAAGGTGATTAACAATGCGGTCGCTCATGCGGTTATGGTCGTTCTAGTTGAGGCCTCGACAATGGCCGTCAAATCGGGACTGCGAATCGAGCAGCTGGTAGACCTGCTGCGAGACCCGAACGCAGGGCTGATACGCCCCCTCACTCACCGGGTCGCCGATCGTGTAATGAACGCTGACTACGACGGTGGAATGCCCACCGAGGCCGCCAGGAAAGATTCAACACTCGCTCTGCAGCTGGCACAAAGTGTCGGAGTGCCGCTGTTTGCGATTCAAGGTGCACACACGGCCTATGAACTTGCCCTGGCGCAAGATCTCGGCCGGCTTGACTACGCCGCGATCGCGAAACTGTGGGAGCACTGGACGGGGGCGAGCCTGGTAGCGGGCGGTGGCCCCGTGACCAAAACCGAGAATGCCCAGAACATTGAAACCTCTGAAAGTGGTGTCGCTTATGAACAGTGAAAAAACGGAAATTGCCGAGCGCGCAGACGTGGTTATTGTCGGCGGGGGAAACGCCGGGTTCAGTGCGGCGCATGCGGCGATCGAGAACGGTGCTTCTGTTGTTCTGCTCGAGAAGACCAGCGAGGCGGCGGCCGGCGGTAACAGTTTTTATACGGCGGGCGCGTACCGGGTGATCTATGACGACATCCGCGATCTCTTGGATGTGCTCGACGACGATCTCACCGGCCAGCGGATAGCCAAAACGGTTGTCCCGCCCTACCCGGCCGAGGAATTCGCGGCCGACATGGTGAGAATAACGGACGGACGCTGCGATCGGCGCCTGACGGACACTCTGGTGTCGCGCTCGACCGACACCTTACGATGGTTGCATTCTAAAGGCATCCAGTTTCGGCTCATGTATGAACGTCAGTCTTTTGAGCGCGACGGCGGCTGGACTTTCTTCGGCAATCTTGTTGTCGGAACGGTAGACGGCGGTCGTGGTTTGATCGCTCAGCACACGAGCGCCGCTCGGGCATCCGGCGTCGACATTCGGTACCGCGCCACCATGACGTCTTTACTGCGCGGCCCCGACGGGGAGGTGGTCGGTGTGGAATACACCGATGCTCACGGTGAAAAAATAACGGTTCACGCTGCTAGCGTAGTGTTGGCCGCTGGCGGCTTTGAAGCAGATTCCGAGCGCCGAGAAAAATATTTGGGTCCAGGGTGGGGAAAGGCCCTCGTACGAGGAAACCCATCGAATACCGGAGAGGTGCTCGACATTGCGCTCGCTGCCGGTGCACAGCGATTTGGCGATTGGTCGTCGTGCCACAGCGTGGCGTGGGACGCGGGCGGGCCGCCGAACGGCGGCAATCGCGAACTCACGAACCAGATGACTCGGCAGAGCTATCCGCTGGGCATCGTGGTGAACGTCGAAGGAAACCGTTTCGTCGATGAGGGCGCCGACTACCGCAACTACACGTACGCGAAATATGGTCGAGAAATCCTGCGTCAGCCGCAGGGGATTGCCTTCCAGCTCTTCGACGCCACCACGCGACCGATGCTTCGTACCCAGGAGTACGACTCCGCCCCGATCACCTGTGAAACGGCGGACACTGTTGAAGAATTGGCGGCAAAGCTCAACATTAATGTGGCGGGCTTGAAGCAGACTGTCGATGAATTCAATGCGTCGATTGTCGAGATGCCATTCGATCCGGCGGTCAAAGACGGGCGGGCGGCTCGCGTGAGCCTCCCCAAGTCAAACTGGGCTTTAGCGTTGGAAACGGGGCCGTTTTACGGCTACGCGGTCTCATGCGGCATCACGTTCACCTTCGGCGGGGTCAAGATCAATGACAACGCACAAGCCGTTGATGACCACGATGTGCCTATCCCCGGCCTTTACGTGGCCGGCGAGATGGTGGGCGGGCTCTTTTCGGGCAACTATCCGGGCGGGAGTGGCCTTACCTCGGGGTCGGTTTTCGGCCGAATTGCCGGTACGAGTGCTGCGGAAGCGGTGAAGTCCCGATGACCACATTCGTGCTTCGCAGGATCCAGCCTCTTGTGGTGGGGCTATAACTGTCCGCCCCCGTGCAGAGCCAAGTATTTGCAGATGACCCGTGGCGAGCTATCCGTTTCGAAACCCCCTCCATTCCGGAGCGGCATGCTGCTGGGGCTGATGGAACGCCGCTACGGGGAGAACTCAACGGTGTTCTGCACGCAGTTTCAGCAGAAGGCCTGGCAACAGCGCCCCGGCTCGGGTGTTCACGCCGACGCGATCATGGACCGCATTAATCACAACACCGTCTGGGTTGATAGCGGCACCGACAACATGAGGAGGTAGCGGCCCTCACTATCGCCTAAGAATCGGGCGGAGAAAGCCAGCGGCCCACAGCCGCACCAACGCTGGCTCTCTTCGGCACGACCGGTGGCTCTGAACCGCACGACTTCGTGGCTCTGGAGGCATCAAATACTCATCTGAATATTGAGCTCTATGAGCTCCACCTGTGGCGCGGGTGAGCGTCGTCTCCCATGAGCTCGATTGGCGTGGTTGCGCCTCACCGCTGGTCTGCTCGAGCACCAGCGAAAAGACTCCTTCTCAACTTGGTGGTGGCCACCTTGTCGCTAGCCAGTGATATGGGACCACCCTGTTGACAGGAGTATGGGACCACCTGGAGCTGTCACCGAGCATCGCGACACCTCGATCCGTGTCAAGGGCGACACGCGGGACTGTAAATTATTTGGTGTAAATCCTGGAATGGAGATACGCAGATGATCGATGCAAGTGCAGACCTGATGGAGGTGGACGCCGTTGCGACGGTGAAGACGGATGACGTAGTTGATGGCCGGCTGGTCGGCCTGCTGACCGGCCGCGACGTCGCCGCGGCAGTGCGGAGTACGAAAGCCGAGGTTCGGCGTATCGAGCGGCAGCAGCAGTTCGATGGACTTGTTGTTGTACGTCTCCCGGGGTGACGATGAGGTCGTCACGGTGCGTGACGATGGGGCGTCGAGTGGTTCTCTACGTCGGCGGCGTCATCGTGACGAGCAGCGACGCTCGCGGACGAACGCGCGGGCCGGGATCGTCGCGTTGATTCTGGCCGGGCTGGCCGGCATGGTGACGGCGACCGCGAAACCCTCAACACGAGATGGCCCCTTCCCCGGTCTGGTGTGGTAATGAAGACTTACTGACATGACCTGGTGGCAGCAGAACGGAGCTGGACGCGATGTTCGTGGTTGCCTCGCCGGAGCACGCCTCGGCTCTGCTCGACGCGGGGAAGCTCGGCTGTCCCGGTGGCGCTGGCGCGTTGCGCCCGCACGGGTATGGCCGCATCCGCAGGGTGCGCAGCCTTGGCCACACACCCGTCACAGTGCGCCCGCGCCGTGCCCGTTGCTTCTCGTGCGCGGTCACCCACGTGCTCCTGCCCGCCGGACTGGTTCTGCGGTGGGCGGACACGGTCGAGGTGATCGGTACTGCCCTGGCGGCGAAGGCGCGCGGCGACGGGCGCCGCACGATCGCGGCCCGGCTGGACCGCCCGGCCTCCACGGTGCGCCGCTGGCTGTGCCGGGCACGGGGCCCTCACGCCGACTGGCTGTATGAACAGGGCGTGCAGCACGCGTACCGTGCCGATCCTGACATCCTGAACCACGACGTGATCTGGCCAACCGCGCTCGGCGACGCACTGAACCTCCTGGCCGGCGCGGCGCTGGCCTGTCAGCAGCGTTGGGACAGCCCGCTGCCGGTGTGGACGCTGATCGGCCTGTTCACCCGCGGCCGACTCCTGCCCCCACCCCTGCGAATCTGAAAACTCGCGCCGGGTTGTTTCCGCGCGCCCAAAAACCGCCGTCACCGTGACGACCACGACAATCCCCGCCGTCACCACTGACGATCACCACGTCACCGTGCCGACCACACCCCCAAACCCATCGTCAAACACGATGACGCCGCCATCGTCAAATAACGTGACGGACAACACTCGTGAAAACGGTCGTGGTGCAGGTGCACCGCAATAGTGCGCGGTACGGCGTCGATGCAGAGATGGAGAACCAGGCGAGGGCGCATCAGGGAAAGCCGCGTGCACCCACCGATTCCTTGGTCGCGATGCTCGCGATGCAAGAAGTACTTGGGGAGGTGCCCACGAGCCTGCCTACGATCGAGGATGCTCGGAGTGCTGCCCGCATCGTGAGTCTGCGGATTTCGATGTCCCGTACGACTCGTCCGAACGTGGTGGACAATTTGGTTCACCGACGGCTATTCCGGGAGCTGACCGGTGGATAAGTACATCGTATTCGGCACGACTCGGTACGCTGTGACAGAGTTACAGCGTGCTCTGGATGGATCCGACCAGCCACGAACTCCACGAGCGTTTGCACCGCGCATATACCTTGAGGCCGTTCCTTTTTCCATTTCTCGCGGAGAAATCCAGAGTGCGAGCCAGGTCGCCCAGCGTGGGCGGACGTGTAGCCCCGCTATCGAACTATGCGGGTTCCGGTGGGCGCGATACATGGCGCCGGTGCCCGCAACGGCGCGCTGGTCGGGTATTCTTCCTAACTGAGAGGCGGCCACATGAAGATTATTCCTGTCGTGACGCTCGGAGCCAGCGTTGGCGGAACCGAAACGGCCGACCGCGTCGCCGATATCCTGCTGCTATTCAGTCAGGCCGAAGGGGCTCTGGGCGGAAGCGAAATTTCCCGAAGCCTGGGCCTGAGCAAGGCAGTCGTGCATCGCATTCTGCAGTCACTTAATTCACGCGGGCTGTTGCAATCGGCTCCCGATTCCCCCGGTTACGTGCTCGGATCCGTCGTGATCGGCATGGGCAACAAAGCCTGGAACCAGCTCGACATTCGCGCGGTCGCCGGTCCCATTCTGCGTCGGCTTCGTGACACGACCAACGAGACGACGACACTTTCGGTTGTCTCGAGCCACGAGCGGGTCTACCTCGATCAATATGAGAGCACCCAAGAATTCAAGATGGTGGTGGAACTCGGGGTGCGTTACCCCCTACATTCGGGAGCATCCAGTCGTGCGATCCTCGCCCACCTCTCCGACGTCTATGTGCGTGAGGCCCTGAAGCAGCTCGCGGTCTTACACTCCGATTTCTCGGAAGCCGACTACCTCGCAACCCTCGCTAGCGTGCGCCGCAACGGGTACGCGATGTCGCTCAACGAGCGTGAAACGGGCGCAGCAGCCGTTGCGGCCCCGTTCTTCGACAAGGCCGGGATCGTGCTCGGTTGCATCAGTGTCTGCGGCCCGGCGTTTCGGTTTCAAACGGAGACCGCTGAGCGCCAAGCCCACCACGTCGCTGAGGCAGCGCGCACCATCACTTCCCTTCTCGCTCGCTGAACAGAAAGCTCCCCATGCACCACACCGCTGTACTTCCGCGTTCATTCCTCTACGTTCCCGCCGACCGCCCCGAACTCTTCGCAAAGGCGTGCAACGGACCGGCGGATGCGCTGATCTTCGATCTCGAAGACGCAGTACCACTCGGCCGCAAAGATGAGGCCCGGCGGGCCCTGCGCGACTGGTTGGCCGCCAACCCTACGAGCCGCCAGCAGATCTGGGTGCGCATCAATCAAGCCAGCATCATGGCCGATTTGCAGGCCGTCGTCAGCCCGGGCCTAACCGGCATTATGCAGGCGAAATGCTCCCCGGCTGTGCTGCTGGAGGCGACTGCTGCGCTCACCGACCTCGAGCGTAGCCGCGGCCTCGAACCGATCGGCATCATCGGCCTGGTCGAAGATGCCCGGTCGTTGCAAGCTCTCGACTCCATGGCCACCAATCCCCGTCTCGTCACTTTTGCCATTGGCGAGGTCGACCTGATGGCCGACCTGCGCATGGCCCGCACTCTCGCCGCCGAGCCCGCGCTGGACTCAATCCGGGCGCGCTTCGTCATCGCCTGCGCCGCGGCCGGTCTACGCCCGCCGCTTGCGCCCACGTCGACCGCCATTCGCGAGCTCGATGCCTTTGAGCAGTCCAGTCAAAAGATGCTCAACCTGGGATTTCGTTCCCGTACGGCCATCCACCCCGCACAACTAGCCGTCATTCACGCAGTCTTCAGCCCGAGCCTGGCAGAGCTAGCCGCAGCGCGTGACGTCATTGATCGCTTCGATCTGGCCGGCGGCGGGGTAGCCCTCGATGTCGCTGGACGCATGATTGATGCCGCCGTGGTACGGGGTGCTCAGGAGACGCTCAGCCGTACCGCCGAGCGGAACGATTAATCCGCGTCGCTTCGACCAGTAGACCGGAATTGCGGTTCGATCTCCTATTTTTCGACACGATGCGCGATAAATCGGCAATTTACATGGTCATTTCTACAAAATCTCGTTAGGCTCATACTCGAACCTGTTTCTTTGAGCGGAACGAGCAAATGCAATGATGCCAAATCTTCCCCTAGCCGGGCTTCGGGTTCTTGATGCCTCCACCATTCTCGCGGGCCCCTTGTGCTGCCAGATTCTGGGCGATTTCGGTGCCGACGTGATCAAGATCGAGCACCCGAAGCAGGGCGATAGCATGCGTGGGCATGGCGAGAGCAAGAACGGTGTACCGCTGTGGTGGAAGGAGATCAGCCGCAACAAGCGCACTTTGGGACTAAGCCTGAGTACCGTTGACGGCGCCGATATCTTTCGCAAGCTGATCCAGACCGCCGATGTCTTGGTCGAGAATTTTCGGCCGGGCACCCTCGAGCGCTGGGGCATAGGCCCCGAACTGCTTCTCGAGCTGAACCCCGGACTGGTCGTTCTGCGCCTCACCGGTTTTGGACAGACCGGCCCGTATGCCTCCCGCGCGGGGTTCGGCACCCTTGCCGAAGCGATGAGTGGGTTCGCCCACCTCACCGGCGAAGCGGATGGCCCTCCCACGCTGCCAGCATTCGGCCTCGCTGACAGCATTGCCGGCATTGCCGCTTCATCGGCCGTGCTCATGGCTCTTCGTCACCGTGACGCCACCGGAGAAGGCCAGGTGATCGACATCAGCATTCTGGAGCCGATCATGACAGCCGTTGGTCCAGGTCCTATGGTCTACCAGCAACTCGGCCTGATCGGGCAGCGCAATGGCAATCGCTCCACCAACAACGCGCCGCGCAACACCTACCTCACCAAAGATGATCGCTGGGTCGCTATCTCGACGAGCGCCCAACGCATTGCCGAGAAGGTCCTTGAGGTCGTCGGTCACGCCGAAGTCATCACTCAACCGTGGTTTGCTACCGGCAGCGGGAGGGTCCAGCACGTCGACCTGCTCGACGGTTACGTGAGCGATTGGGTGGGGCAGCACGAGCGAGCCGAGGTGCTCGCCATTTTCGCCGAAGCTGGTGCAGCCGTAGCCCCGGTATACGACGCCCGCGACATTGTCGAAGATCCGCACATCCAAGCCACAGAGATGCTCGTCGAGATCCCCGATGACGACCTGGGCCCCTTGCTGCAGCACAACGTCATGTGGCGTATGAGCAAAACGCCGGGAAGTATCCGGTTCACGGGACGCGATCTCGGCCAAGACACCGACGGCATCCTGAGCGAGCTTGGGTATGACAGTTCTGCCATCACAGCCCTGAAAGAAAGCGAGTCCGTTCGATGAGTGACCTTCTGTTGGATGCCGTTGTAAGCGGGGTCCAGGTCATCGACCTGGGGCGGCAGCTCAAGGTGGGAATGCCGCAATCGCCGAACCACCCGCAGTTCTGGCACACCATGCCGCGCCGCCACGGCGACGTGATGCGCAGCGACGGGGGAAGCGCTGCCAACGACATGATCACCACCGGCACGCACGTCGGCACGCACATCGATGCCCTCGCGCACGTGAGCCAGGATGGCAAACTATTCGGAGGGGTAGACGCCTCGGCGTCCTGCTTGGGCGGAAAGTATGTTGAACACGGGGTGCACACGATCGAACCCATGATCCGACGGGGCATCCTGATCGATCCGCCGACCTGGCTGGGAGTCTCCGATCTGGAGGGCGGCCGAGAAATCACCGTCGACGACCTTCAGCAATCGTTGCAGAGTCAGGGAACGGTCATCCGCGCCGGAGACGTTGTACTCATTCGTTCTGGCTGGGGCAAAAAGTTTGCCGAGGGAGCCCCTTATCTTGGTGGCACCTCTGGCGTTCCTGGCATCAGCGAGGAAGGTGCCACCTGGTTGGCCGCTCAGGGAATTCATACCGTCGGCGCCGACACCATCGCCTTCGAGCGGCTCGCCCCCGGCGGTGGCCACGCCCACCTGCCGGCGCACCGCATTTTTCTCGTTGAAAACGGTATCTACATAGTCGAGGCGCTCGACCTCGAAGAACTCTCCGCGCGTAAGATCTACGAGTTCACCCTGGTGCTCGTTCCTCTCAATATCTTCGGGGCAACGGGTTCGCCCGTGCGCCCCCTGGCCGTGGTGGCCGCATGAGCGCCGATCAGAATATCACCCTGGCGCAGTCACTCGCGCGTTTCGCTGTGCAGACGCGCTTCGACGATCTGCCCGAGGGCGTCGTGGAGAGCGTCAAGTCGCGGGTGCTGGACATCCTCGGAATCTGCGCCGCGGCATCTGCTCTCGACACGAGTCGCGCGGTGCGTCAATGGGTGGAATCTCAAGGCGGTGTCGCCCAGGCCAGCGCCGTCGGTGTGGCTGGTCGCTTGCCCGCCGCGCAGGCAGCTTTCGTGAACGGGGTGCTCGCGCACTCGCTCGACTACGACGACACCCATCTTCCCTCGGTGCTGCACCCCAGCGCGAGTGTCATCCCCGCCGTTCTCGCTGCGGCTGAAGCCTCCGGCGCCAGCGGTAAAGACGCGATTCGAGCCATTGCTATTGGCCTGGAGGTGTGTGTGCGCATCGGCATGGCGGGATACAACACTGAGACGAAGAACTCAACCTTCTTTGAGCACGGCCAACACGCGACGTCGATCTGTGGTGCGATGGGTGCCGCCGCCGCGGTCGCGGCTCTCGCGGGCACCGAAGCCGACGTCTGCAACGCGCTTGGTGTAGCGGCATCGATGGCCTCGGGAATCATCGAGTCGAACCGAACCGGCGGTACCGTCAAGCGTATGCACTGTGGCTGGGCCGCTCACTCGGCCGTCACCGCCGTCGAACTCGTGCGTGTTGGGCTCACCGGGCCGCCCACAGTACTCGAGGGGCGGTTCGGCTTCTTCGAGGCATGGCTGCATGGCGAGTTCGACGCCACCGGGATCACGGCCGGATTGGGCGCGGAGTGGTCGATTGAAGGTATATTCTTCAAGCCCTACCCGGCGAACCACTTCACCCACGCGGCCGTTGACGCGGCCGCCGCGTTACGTCGCGCGGGCATCGTTCCTGCCGACATAGCGTCGGTGACGCTCGGGGTGCCATTACCGACCTTGCGCACGATCGGGCAACCGATCGAGGTCAAACGTCGCCCTGAGACGGGCTATATGGCGCAGTTCTCTGGCCCGTATGCAATCGCCGCCGGACTGCTCGGCGGTGGTGGACTTGAGGTGGGCCTCGACGACTACACAGACGAACTCGCCCGGGATGCCGATCGGCGCGCGCTGATGGACAAGGTCGACGTCGTGGCGGATGACCGCTGCAGCGCAATCTTCCCCTCCCAGTTTCCGGCCGTGGTCACGGCCCGTCTCAATGACGGCAGCACAGTCGTTGAGGAAGTTCTGGTCAATCGCGGCGGACCGGGCAATCCGCTGAGCTTCGATCAGCTCACGCGCAAGTTTCGCGACAATGCCCGGCGCGTGATGTCAGAGGGGGCGATGGACTCTCTGGAACGGACCTGTCGCACTTTGCAGGACACGACCAGCGTTCAGCTCCTCTTCGCGGACTTGATCGCGGTCGACCCCCTGCTGTCGGCCGCTTTCGCCGATGCAACTCACTCTCGTTTAGACGATTAGAAAGAGAACCATGTCTACCTATGACCTCATCATCAAAAACTGCATAGTCGTTCGGCCAGACAGCGATTCCACTGAGAGGCTCGATGTTGCCGTAAAGGACGGCAAGTTCGCGGCGATCGAGCAGGACCTCGACGCGAGCCTCGCCGCCAAGGTCGTCGATGCAGGGGGCAAGCATCTCTTCCCCGGAGTCGTCGACGCGCACCAGCACTGGGGCATCTACAACGAGCTCAGCGAAGATACCGACTCTGAGAGCCGCGCGAGCGCGCAGGGCGGCGTCACGAGCGGCATTACCTACATTCGCACCGGCGCCTATTACATGAACAAGAGTGGCCCTTATCGGGAGATCTTTCCACAGATTTTGGCCGCTGCTGAGGGACGCGCCTTCATCGACTACGGTTTCCACGTTGCCCCCATTCTCAAGGAACATATCGACGAGATCTCCGATCTGATCGATATGGGCGTTCCGTCATTCAAGATCTTTATGTTCTACGGAATTCACGGTCTGCACGGAAACTCGAACGATCAGGGTAAGTTCCTCATGATCCCCGAAGACGAGTCGTATGACTTTGCGCACTTTGAATTCGTGATGCGTGGCATAGAACAGGCTCGGCGCGATCCCAAGTACGCGAAGATCAAGGACCAGATCTCACTTTCCCTGCACTGCGAGACAGCCGAAATTATGCGTGCCTATACCAAGCTGGTCGAGGCTGAGGGAACCCTCACCGGCCTCGAAGCGTATAGTGCGTCCCGGCCGCCGCACTCTGAGGGTCTCGCTATTACAATCGCCTCGTATTTGGCCTACGAGACCGAGCTCCCCAACATCAATCTGCTCCACCTCACCTCGCGCAAGGCGATCGAGGCGGCCATGATGATGCAGGCAACCTTCCCACACATCAACTTTCGCAGGGAAGTGACCGTGGGACACTTGCTGGCCGACTTCACGACGGCCAACCTCGGCGGCAAGGTGAACCCGCCCCTACGTTCTCGCGAAGATGTTGACGCGCTCTGGGATCACCTGCTGGCCGGTCACTTCTCCTGGGTGACCTCCGATCACGCCTGCTGCAAAGATGAGACCAAGTTCGGTGACCCGCGCGACGACGTCTTTCTGGCCAAGTCCGGTTTCGGCGGCGCGGAGTATCTCCTGGCTGGGCTCATCAGCGAGGGGCGCAAGCGCGGGCTTTCGTACAACTCGATCGCGCAGCTGGTCTCCAAGAACCCGGCCGAGCGCTTTGGGCTGGCGGGCAAGGGCAATGTGGCTGTTGGCTTCGATGCCGACTTCTGCCTCGTTGACGACACAACCACCTACACCGTTCGGGCCGAGGACTCGCTCTCGAGCCAAGGCCATACGCCGTTCGAGGGCTTCGAGCTCACGGCCAAGGTTACCGATACCTACCTGCGCGGATCCGGAGTGTTCGCCGACGGTGAGATCGTTGGCGCACCACGCGGGCGATTCCTTAACCGGTCCGGCGAATAGAGTCTCTGCTTCTTTCCGCTGAGCGAAACCAGCATTGGTTCGCTCAGCGGAATAAGGGTCTCGGAGAAATTTCAAATAATTGTAAGTAAATAAGGCGGTAAGTCGACAGAATAGGAATTGAGAGATTCCTCGAATCGATTCTCGGTCCGCTAAGCGGAACTGGTTATGAAGCAAAGGAGCATCATGAAAAAACACACATTGGTTGTAGTGGCCGTAGCGGTCGCACTGGGCATGTCAGGTTGCAGCGGGACCAGCAATGTGGCAGCTGGTGGGGACAGCGTGGACAGCGTAACCATCGGTTCCATCCACCCGCTCAGTGGCTCGCTCTCCGGTGTCGGTGGCTTGATGAATGCGGGCGCCAAGATGGCTGTCGCCGACATCAACGAGGCCGGCGGCATTGAAAGCCTTGGCGGCGCGACCCTCGTTCTCAACGAGGGTGACAGTCAGGGTAAGGCCGAAATCGGCCAGAGCGAAGCGCAGCGGCTGATCAGTGAGGGCGCGGTGGCCCTGATTGGTACCTACCAGTCAGACGTTACGCAAAACGTGGCCTCCGTCGCGGAACGTGCCAAGGTGCCGCTGGTCATCGACGTTGCCGTCGACGACAAGATTCTCGAGCAGGGGTACTCGTACAGCTTCCGCATCCAGCCGGATGCCACGAGCATGGGAGCCTCCGGTGCGCGTTCGCTCATCGCGATGGGCGAGGCTACCGGCACGGAGATTGACACGGTCGCCTACATCCACATCGAGGGAGCCTTTGGCGGCAGCGTATTCGAGGCTTTCAAGACCGAGGCTGAAGCTACTGGAATTACAGTTGCCGACGAGATCACCTACTCCGGCGCAAACTTCTCGGACGCGACTACGCAGGTCACCCAGGCCCTCGCCAGCGACCCTGACGTCATCGTGGTCACCGGCTACTTTCCTGACAACCTGCTCATAGCCGAGGCAGTGAACGCGCTGAAGCCCGACATCAAGGCGGTATTCGGCATCGCCAGCGGCGCCTACGACGACAACTCGTTCCCGGCAGCGGCGGGCGAAGCGGCCAGCAACATTCTGAGTGCCAACTACCACTACAGCGCGACGAGCGATCGTGTCGCTGACATTCGCACCCGCTTCGAAGCCGCCAACGGTGAGTCAATGGAGACGGCGTCGATGCTGTCGTACCAGGCCGTAGAGGTCATCGCGGCAGCCCTCGAAGAGAGCGGTTCAGTTGATCCAGAGGTGCTGCGCGATGCCATCTCGGCTCTGAGCCTGACCGACCCGCTGCTGGAATTCAACGGGCCGATCGAGTTCGACGAGAACGGTCAGAACATCAATGCCACGGTCGTGGTCATGCAGGTTCAAGACGGTGCCGTAGAGCAGGTCTTCCCGACCGAAATCGCAACGAAGGAAGCAATCCTTCCTGCGTTCAGCCGGTAGCCGCCATGAGCGTAGACGTCTCCATACCGGTCGAAACACCGACCAGGAGTGTGAACTTGTTGACGACCGAGCGGGGACGAATTGTGTTGGGCCTGTTCGCCATCACTGTGCTCGGAATCGCTGCGGTGTACCTTTTCGGCGGCAAGGACAGCAATCTGGTCACTCAAACGGTTGTAACGGGCCTGCTGCTCGGTGGCGTCTACGTTTTGGTTTCACTCGGTCTCACCCTCATTTTCGGGGTGTTGGGCATTGTCAACTTCGCCCAGGGCGCCATGCTGGCCATGGCCATGTACCTGGTCTATTTCATGGTGTCGTCCGCGGGTATCAATCCCTATCTGGCCGTGGTCCTTAGCGCGCCCATAATGTTCGGCTTTGGCTGGCTCGTGCAGTCGACCCTCATGAATAGGCTCATAACGGATGTCGGTCACTCACGACCGCTTCTCGTTACCCTTGGCCTGTCTCTTTTGATCTCGAACACGTTGCTGATGATCTTCGGCGGCCGCCCGTTGAACGTGCCTTCTCCCTACGCGGGTTCCGTACAGATTCTCGGTGCGATCGCCGATGTTCCCCGCATCATCGCCTTCGTCGGAGCGGTAATCGTCGCGGGCGGGCTCATCGTGATTCTGCGCAAGAGTCCACTCGGTCTCGCCATTCGTGCCGTCGCGGCGAACGGAACGGGCGCGTCGCTCGTAGGGGTAAACGTGAAGCGTATCTACGCGATGACCTTCGGTCTTGGCGCGGCATCCGTTGGTGTTGCCGGGGGACTGCTGGCCCCGTTCACCAGCCTCGTGCCGTCGGCGGGCGACCAATTCACCACGCTGGCCTTCGTGATCGTGGTCCTGGGTGGGTTGGGCAGCGTGCCTGGCGCGCTCGTGGGCGGCATTTTCATTGGGCTGCTGCAGACGGTCGGCTCGTTGTTCCTGCCGGGAAGCGGACCGCTCCTGTTGGTGTTCGGCATGTTCGTGCTGGTGCTATTTCTTCGACCTCAAGGACTGTTTGGAGCTAACAAGTGACTGCGTTAGGAGTTGCCGCGCCAGAGCGTCTGGCCGACCTGAAACGACGCCTTCCCACCGGCGCTCGGTTACATTTTTCGGTACTGGCACTCGTGCTGGTCGTGATGGCTTTCTTGCCCCTCGTCGTGCCGGAATCTGCCCTTCCCGTGGCGATTCGCACCCTAGTCTTCGCCATCATGGCCGTCGGCTGGAACCTGATGAGTGGGTACGGCGGCATGTTCAGCTTCGGCCACGCCGCATTCTTCGGAGTGGGCGCGTACACCAACGCCTATCTGCTCACCGCCTTCGGCGTCTCTCCCTGGATCGGCATGATCGTGGGTGCTGGTCTTTCGGCGGGTGTGGGCGTTCTCATCGCTTACTTGTGTTTGAAGTACAAGCTGGCCGGCTCGTACTTCGCGCTGGCGACGTTCGCCTTTGCTCAAATGTTCTTGCTCGTCACGCTCAACATGGAGTTTCTCAACAAGAGCGAGGGCATCAACATTCCGCTTCTGCCCGAGGAGTCGTGGTCCATGCTGCAGTTTGACCAGGGCAGTCTGTACTACTACTGGATTCCGCTCGTTCTATTGGGCGTCGCGGTGGCCGTCTCTATCTCGTTCGTTTACTCGCGACCGGGCCAGTTTGCCCAAGCCATTCGCGACGACCCTACGGCGGCGGAGTCGCTCGGTATCAAGGTAATGAAGTATCGCTTGATTCCGGTGGCATTGAGCTGCGCGGTGACCGCCGTCGCCGGTGCCTTCTACACCCAGTACTACCTCTTCATTGGGCCAGATCAGGCGTTTGGGCTGCACGTCTCGACCGATGCGATCATCCCCGCTGTCATCGGCGGCATCGGAACGATCTGGGGACCGCTTATCGGCGCCGCCGTGATCGGTCCGCTCTCCGCTGTCGTGGCCGGATTCCTGCGGGACCCGCCGCCATTCTTGGAGTTTCTGTACGGTACGAGCGGTCTCGACATCGCCATCTACGCCATCCTGCTCATCCTGATCGTGGTGTTCCTCCCCAAGGGCATATACGGCACAATCCGTGAAAGAAGGCGCAAATGAGTCTTCTCGTTCTTGACGGGCTCTCCAAGTCGTTCGGCGGCTTGGTCGCCCTCGGCAATGTGAACCTCGAAATCGCCGATCGTGAGTATCTCGGCATCATTGGCCCCAATGGTGCCGGCAAGACCACGCTGCTGTCGGTGTTGGCCGGCCAATTGCGCCCGACCTCAGGCAAGATCGTGTTTGATGGGCAGGACATCACCGGCTGGTCGGCCGATCGAGTGGCCTCGGTCGGACTCGTGCGCACCTTTCAATTGATGCGGCCTTTCGAAAGCATGACGGTGCTGGAAAACGTGGCGATCGCCTCGCACAACAAGATTCGGTCCATTCCAAAAGCGCGCGACCATGCCGCCGACGTGATCGACCGCGTCGGACTCGGGACCTATAAAGATGCGATGTCGGGTACTTTGCCGACCGCGGGTCTCAAGCGCCTTGAACTCGCCCGGGCGCTCGCCCTCGAACCGCGCGTGCTCTTGCTCGACGAGGTTCTGGCCGGTCTGGTGCCGACGGAACGGGCACCAATCATCGACCTGCTTCGCGAGATTCACCAGGACGGCGTCACAGTGTTGTTCGTGGAGCACATCATGGCCGCCGTGCTGGCTTTGTCGGAGCGACTTCTGGTGATGCACGAAGGCCAACAGCTGGCACTGGGTGTTCCGGCAGACGTTATCCAGGATGTAGCGGTCGTGGATGCCTATCTAGGAGAGGACTACTGATGCTGCTCGAGGTCAAGAATGTTCGTGCAGGCTATAGAAAACTGGAGATTCTCCACGAGCTGTCGCTGCACGTCGGCAGCGGCGAGATCGTATCACTGATCGGCGCCAACGGAGCCGGCAAGACGACCACCTTGCGCTCGCTGGCCGGTCTCATCCACCCCAGTAGCGGGGAAATTCTGTTCGAGGGTGTTCCCCTGCAGAGCGCCCGACCGGATCAGATCGTGCGGGCCGGTCTCGTGCACGTCGCCCAGGACCGGGCGCTGTTCGGTGGGCTTCAGGTCATCGAAAACCTGGTGATGGGTGCGTATACGCAGCCGAAATCGTCGGTTCGTGCATCCCTCGAGCGTGTCTTCGACTTGTTTCCCATTCTGCAATCCCGGCGAACCCAGCGTGCCGAGACCATGTCAGGCGGGCAGCAACAGATGTTGGCCATCGGTCGTGCGCTCATGGCGCAGCCCAAATGTCTCACGCTCGATGAACCGTCGATCGGACTTGCGCCCAACTTGGTCGCTCAGGTCTTCGCGGCGATCCAGAAGATTCGCGACGATGGCGCGACCGTGCTGATCGTGGAGCAGAACGCATCACAGGCGTTGGCGATCTCCGATCGTGCCTATGTGCTCGAGAGCGGTTCTGTCGTGCTTGAGGGCACCGGGCAAGAGCTTGCCGACAGCGCCGAGGTTCGCAAAGCCTATCTCGGTATGTAAGGGGCACGGCATGGAATTTCTCGTTCACATTGACATAGCCTGGCCGGCCGACGGTGACGCGGCCCGCAAGGAAGCAATCTTTCAGCGGGAGCTTGAACAGGGCCAGGTTCTTGCCCGCGCCGGGAAACTCAGGCGAATATGGCGCATTCCTGGGCGCTGGGCCAACTGGAGTCTCTACGAGGTGGCCGATGCCACCGAACTTCATGAAGCCCTATCCTCGCTGCCGCTGTATCCCTGGATGTCGATCACCGCGCATCCACTCGCCCTCCACCCGAACGATCCCCGTGTCCTCGGGATCGTTCCCCAACTTCAGAGCTGAGGTTGTTTTGCAGTTACTTGCCATCACTCCGATTGCCGTGAGCGTGGAAGAAATCGCCCGGCGCCAGCATCGCTACGACCGGCTCGTGCCGGCGGGCGTGCGTGTGCTCGTGGAAAACTTGGGTGCCGGTTCCGAAGTACCCCGATCACTCGAGACGCACGACGACATCGTGGCGTCGGAGCAATGTCTCATTGCGCGCTATCGCGCCGTCGACGGTACGGGCTGGAGCGGTTTCCTGCCGGATTGCGTTCTCGACCCGGTAGTCGACAGCCCGCCCGGCCTGTTTGCCCGGCCGGTCTACGGCATTCTCAAACTCACGACTACCTTTCTACTCGGCCAGGGCCTCACTGTGGGTGCCGTCGCTCGCAACGATACGATTGCGCGGGAGCTGGATCGCAAGCTCGCGCTCTACGGCGCCGCCATCAGCACCGCAATTCTCGGACTTTCTGTCGATGACATCTCCGACGAAGCCCGGTGGGCGAGAGCTACGCGCGACCTCCTGTCCACCGCCACTGACGATGCGGTCATCAACGGATGCTCTGCGGTGGAAGTACCGGACGTCGGGACCAAGCTCGTCGACCCCACGTCCCTCGCGCTGCAACTGCTCGGCCTCAGCGCGAAACTACACTTGTCGCCGCGGGCAGTCGCGTGGGCATGACCGACCGACCCGCGTTGGTCCGTGCCATCGACCAGCTGGCCGAATTCGCGGCCGCGCTCACGTTTGAGAGCCTGCCCGAGAGCGTGCGCGAACGACTGCTCCTGCTGCTCACTGACTTGTGGGGCGTCACCGTGGCCGGTGCCCGCACCCCTGAACTGACGCGGCTGTTCGCCGAGTGGGACGCCGAACCTGGCCGTGCCCCCATCCTCGGAACGAGCGACACTACGACCGCTGAGGAGGCCGCTTTTCTGAACGCCGTCTCGGCCTGCGTGCTTGAGCTCGACGAAGGTAACAAGCATTCGCAGGGCCACCCGGCGGCGCACATCGTCTTCGCCGCCATGGCCGCAGTGCAACGCTCCCGCCGGGCAGTGACCGGGGCGGAGTTCCTGGTGGCTGTGGTCGCGGGGTACGAGGTAGCCGCACGGTGTGGCCGGGCCCTGGATCGACATCCGCTGTGGCACCCACACGGACACTGGGGTGCAGTGGGAGCGGCGTGCGCCGCGGCACTGGTTGCCGGGCACCCGGCCGAGCGCATCGCGGCGGCGATGGATGCCTCGGGTGGGCTTATGACGGTGACGCCGTGGTCCATGGCGCTCGAGGGCAACTTCACCCGAAACCTGTGGGCCGCCAACGCCGGCACAGCGGGGTTGCACGCCGCGCGGCTGGCCGGGTCAGGACTGGTCGCCAACACCGGTGCCCTGGCAAGCAGCCTGGGCACCATCATCGGCACCCTCGACGCCGCAGCCCTGGTCGACGACCTCGGTGAGCGCTGGTTTATCACCGAGGGCTACGTAAAGTCGCACTCAAGCTGCGCTTTCACGCACGGCGCGATCGACATCATCCAGGCGCTCAAGGCGCGGCGCGCCTTCGCCATGGCCGATGTGGCCGATGTGCTCGTGACCACCACAGCCCTGGCACGGCCGCTGTTCGACGGCACCGCCCACAACCGGCTGTCGGCCATGTTCTCCTTCCCCTTCGTTGTGGCGGCCGCCCTGCTTAATGAACGCGTCGACCCGCAGGCAATGAACCCGGCGCTGCCGGCCTTCGCCCAAGCGCGGGCGCTCAGCACTCGGGTGCGCATGGCCGCGTCGGACGATTTCGACAGGCTGCTGCCCGACGCTCGCTGGGTTCGGGTCGATATCACCCTGAGCGACGGAACGGTGCTCACTGACTCAGCGCCCAACGCCATTGGGGATGCCGACAACTCTCCGCTCGGTGCCGAGCAGATCACCGCCAAGCTCGATGCCCTTATCGGGTCTGCCGACACCGCACACCTTGCCAGCCTGGTCGCCACCCTTGTCGCCAGCGCCGACGCCGCGGCAACCCTGGCCGCTCTCACGCCCACGATCCAAGGAGCAGCACTATGACCGACAATACCGAAGAAGAGGGTGTCGACCTCGTCGTCGCCGGGGGAGGGGGCGGCCTGGCCGCCGCTATCCGGGCGGCGCAGCACGGGCTGTCCGTGCTCGTCATCGATGCCAGCGAGCACTTTCTCAGCGCGAACAACACGGCAATGTCCACTGCGATGATCCCCGGGGCGGGCTCGCGCTGGCAGTCCGAGGCCGGCATCGCGGATTCCGCCGACACGTTCTACGCCGACATCGTGGCCAAGACCAAGGGGCAGGCCGACGAGAATCTCGCGCGGGCCCTCGCCGAGGTGAGCGGCCCCCTCGTGGAATGGCTTGCCGACGAGGTGGGCCTGCCCATGTCCCTCGTGACCGATTTTCCCTACCCGGGGCACTCTCAGCTGCGCTGCCATACCGTGCCCGGCCGCGCCGGCGCCGTGTTGCTCAAGCACCTGGCCGAAGCGGCGCAGAGCTCACCACTCATCGATTTCTTCGTGCCGGCCCGGCTTATCGATGTGATCATGACCGACGGCACCGTGTCGGCGGTGGTCGTCGATACACCTGCGGGGCTCGAGACGATCCACACCCGGGCCGTGCTGCTCGCCACCAACGGGTTCGGCGCTGACGCCGAGCTCGTGGGCCGGTACCTGCCGGAGATCGCCGGCGCCGTTTACTACGGCAGTGACGAGTCCACCGGAACGGCGCTTCAAATCGGCGCCCGGCTCGGCGCCGCGACGGCCTATCTCGACGCCTACCAGGGACACGCCGCCCTCGCGATGCCCTCGGCCACCCTTGCCGGCTGGGCCACGGTCATGCACGGCGGGTTTCTCGTAAACGAGGCGGGTGCACGGTTCGGCAACGAGACCAGCGGCTATTCCGAGTACGCGCAGGAGTCGCTCCGGCATGCGAACGGCCGGGCGTGGATCATTCTCGACCGGCGTATTCACGAGGCGTGCCTGTCGTTTCAGGACTACCAGGACACCGTCAATCTCAACGGGATCCGCTGGGCCACCACCGCGGCCGAGCTAGCCGAACTCGTGAATATCGACTCCGCGGGTCTCACCCAAACCCTCGCCGAGACTCGCGAGTACGCCGCGGCGCGGGCAGCGGATGCCTTCGGTCGCACCCTTTGGGAGGCGCCACTGAATGGCGAACTCGCCGCCATCTTCGTGCAGCCCGCCCTGTTCCACACCCAGGGTGGCCTGCGAGTGGACGGTCAAGGCCGGGTACTGCGCGACACGGGTGACGCGATCACCGGACTCTACGCATCCGGTGGCGCTGCAATGGGCATCTCTGGTCACGGCGCCGCCGGCTATCTCGCCGGTAACGGGCTGCTTCCTGCACTCGGCCTGGCCTATCTGGCCGCCGAACACCTGCACGCTAACGCTGGAGTTGTGTCATGAAAATTGTTGTACTGGTTAAACACGTGCCCGACACTTGGAATGAGCGCACGCTCGATCTGAACACCGGATGGATTGACCGCACTGGCGCGGCTGTGATCGACGAGATCAATGAACGTGCCCTCGAGGTAGCGCTCGCGTACCAGGATTCGCACGATGCCGAAGTTGTGGTGCTCACCATGGGACCAGAGCAAGCCAAAGACTCGCTGCGCAAGGCGCTCGCTATGGGCGCCGATTCTGCCGTGCACGTGCTCGACCCCTTGCTGGCTGGGGCCGATCTGGTGCGCACCGCCACAGTGCTGGCCGCAGCGCTGCGTCAGACAGGTTTCGGCCTGGTGATCGCTGGCAACGAATCGACGGATGGTCGTGGAGGCGTCATTGCCTCAATGGTGGCCGAGCTACTCGGCGTGTCACAGGCCACAAATCTAAATTCGGTCGTGATCGGAGTCGACGCCTTGCATGGGGAGCGCGCCACTGAGGCTGGCACCCTCACTGTGAGCAGCGTTCTGCCGGCGGTCATCTCGATAACCGAGCTGTCAGCCACACCTCGGTTCGCCACTTTTCGAAACATCATGCGCGCCAAGAAGAAGCCCGTCGTGGTGATGACCCTCGCAGACCTGGCAGTCGACACTGCTCCCCGAGCGGATGCCATCACTCTCGCTGCCCAACGCACCCCCGCACGCGCCGCCGGGATAAAGATCGTCGACGCCGGCGACGCCGGAACCGAGCTGGCCGGCTTTCTCGCTGGCAAACGCCTGATCTAACGCTGCCGGCTGCTCATCTCACTTGTAAGGAGACTCACGTGTCACACATCATCACCCTCATCGACATCACACCCGCTGGCGAGATCGCTAACACTGCTGCCCAGCTCCTGAGTGCAGCGGCGCGGCTCGGAACCCCTGTGGCTGTCGCCGCAGTGCGTGCCGAGATAACGAATAACCGGCAACTGGTCGCACGCATCAGCGAGCACCTCGGGACGCTCGGAGCCGAGCAGGTCTACCTGGTTGCGAGCGAGCACGTCGGCGTGATCATGCATTGGCCGCAACTTGAGGCACTGGCTACTGCCGCCACCACGCTCGCCGCCTCCGGTGTTCTGCTGTGCAATTCCATCGAGGGTAGAGAGATCGCCGGTCGCCTGGCGGTGCGCCTCGGCGGCACACTCCTCGTGGATGCCCTCGACGTACGGCAGGACAACGATCGAATAGTAGCGACGCACTCCATTTTCGGCGGCTCCTATCTGGTCGACGCGGCGGTCACCGGGAAGCCGGCTATTTTGACCCTGCGGCAGAGTACGGCCGACGAGACTCCTGTAGTTCAGCATCCGGTCGCGACAATCAACATTTTGGATACGGATGTGGCCGGAGCCCACTCTGCCGTGATCGAGGCATTTCATGCCGTTGAGGCCGGCGCCGACCGCCCCGACCTGCGTGGCGCACGCGCAGTGGTGTCAGGGGGCCGAGGCATGCAATCCCGTGAACAGTTCGCACTCGTAGAACAGTTGGCCGCAGCGCTCGGGGCGGCGGTCGGGGCATCTCGCGCGGCAGTCGACGCCGGCTTCGCCGAGCAAACTACCCAAGTGGGCCAGACCGGCGTGACTGTGTCGCCCGAGCTCTACGTAGCTCTGGGCATCTCAGGTGCTATCCAGCACCGCGCGGGCATGCAGACAGCGAGCACCATCGTGGCCATCAACACGGATGCCAACGCCCCCATTTTTGACATCGCCGACTTCGGTATCGTCGGCGATGTTTTCGCTGTGGTGCCGCAACTTATCGCGGCCATCGCCGCCCGCGACAGCGCCGCATGACACGACCGTCGAAAACTCTCATCCGATTGCTCTGGGCGATACCCCTCGCCCTCGTAATACTGCTGGCTTTGGTTCTGGCTGCCCGGGCTCTGCGGGAGACCGCGGCCGGCCAGAACTTTCTCGCGGCCTACCCGGGGACCGCTACGTTACCGGAGACCGCGCCGGTCGGCATCCCCGCTTGGCTCGCCTGGCAGCACGGCCTGAACGTATTTTTTCTGCTGTTCATCGTGCGATCCGGTTGGCAAGTGCGCACCTCCACCCGCCCAGCAGCGTACTGGCAGCGCAACAATACAGGGCGCATTCGCACCAAGCGAGCGCCGACCCGCATCAGCCTCAACCTCTGGGCGCACCTCACATCGGACACGTTGTGGGTCATCAACGGTGTCGTTTTCTATGTACTGCTGTTCGTGACGGGGCAGTGGGTGCGCATCGTTCCGCTTGATTATGAAATCATTCCGAACGCATTGTCGGCGGCGCTGCAATACCTGTCATTGAACTGGCCGGTCGAAGACGGCTGGGTCAACTACAACGCACTTCAGACGCTCAGCTATTTTGCGGTCGTGTTCATCGCCGCTCCTCTGGCGCTGATCACGGGGCTGCGAATGTCACCCGCCGGCATCTCATCCCGATTCAGCAAGCTCGTGCCGATCACGGTGGCGCGCGCAATTCACTTTCCGGTCATGATCTTTTTCGTGGCGTTCACGGCGGTGCACGTGACCCTTGTGCTGACGACCGGGGCGCTGCGAAATCTCAACCATATGTACGCCGCTCGCAGTGACGACAGCTGGGTAGGGTTTTGGATCTTCGCAGCGTCGCTTGTTCTCATGATCATTGTGTGGGTGGTAACAAGGCCGTTGGTGCTGCGGTCTATTGCCTCGCTGACCGGCTCGGTGTCCCGCTAGTTATAGATGATCAGGGCCGTCATTGAAAGTTTAGATTCTGAGTGTTGACTCGTTAGTCCAGCCAAGGAAAGGCAATAGAAATGCTGCTCAAGTCACGTAAGTCAAGTTTGTCATGGGAGTCGCGAGCCGCTCCAACCGTATCCAGACCAGAGTTTTCGTCCAGTGACGGCGTTGGAACGATGCACCATTCCGTTCCTCCAGCTGCCCGCCGTAGGGTTCGGTAACGCATGATCGGCACTGCGGGCTGGTACCCGGATTCGAGCGATTCAAATCGTTCAGTCTATTTCAATGGCAGCTATCCAGAAGTCACCCGCCAGCCAACCGAGCGCCAAGGCGATCAGGGTACTTTTGCATTTCGTCTGTGGTCATTGCTGAAAGGTCATTGATTCCGGGCTGACATGCTGGCCCCAGCGGTTGCCTCGTTTCTCGCGTTTGTCGTAGCAGTCGGGTGCCTCGACGCGTCTCACGGACCGGATCCGCGAGCTGAATCATCTCTGGCGGTCGGAACACCTTGACCGGGCCCGGGAGCTCAATCGCGACTCGATGCGTCGGGCCGCGGCTCGTCGGCACCGTGAGGCGCAGGTGCGGGAGCGGGCGAAGCGGTGGAGGGAGCGGGCGAAGCGGTGGCGGGTGGAGCATCCGGAGCGCTGGCGGGAGTATCAGCAGCGGTGGGTGGCGGAGAATCGCGAGAAGGTGCGCGAGTACTACAACCGTTACTACGAGGCTCATCGTGACGAGGTGAACGCCCGGGCCGCGGCCAGGCGGGATGCGGACCCCGAGCGCACCAAGCAGATAACCCGGCAGTGGGCCGACCGCAACAAGGAGCGCCGGGCGGAGTTGCAGCGCAACAGGCGCAGCGACCCGGAGGTATATAAGTCCGAGCTGGAGGCTATCGCGTCAGCGCGACGCCTCAAGCGGAGCCTGAGTCGGGCCGGCCTCCCGCCGAAACTTTTGCACGCGACGCCTGCGGCTGAGCGTCGGGTGAACGAGCGCGACGCCGACGCCTATTTCAATGACCCGTCGCGGCCTGAGCACCTGCGGCAGTTCACCGTGTTCGCTGAATCGCTGAATCGCCGACCGAGCACATGCTCAAGAACGGTGCCCGCATGCGCGAGTTCGCCGAAGCCTACGTGTCGTCACGGGCGCGCGTTGGGCTTCCGACTGTGTCGGTAGAGGACGTTGTCTACGCCCGAGCTGTGGAGGTAGTCGCGGAGCGGATGCGCCGGGTCGACCTGCTGACCGGCCGCGACGTCGCCGCGGCTGTGCGGAGCACGCAAGCAGAGGTTCGAAATGTGGAGCGGCGGAAGCAACTCGATCAGCTCGTGAAAATGCTCGTAGCGCACGTTCACCGCCACAGTGCACGTCTCGAGTTCGCTGCGCAGGAGGAAAACACAGCAAGGGCTCACCGGGGAAAGCCGACTTTGCCGACCGAATCACTCGTAACGAAGTTCGCACTGCACGAGGTCCTGGAGCGTCCCGGAATTTGTCAAGGTGAATGAGGCCAGTGGGAGTTTAGGCGGCTAGTTCGAGTCGGTCATTCTCGGTGGGTTTGTCGGCT
>NZ_PJJJ01000015.1 GCF_002929495.1 Cryobacterium sp. Y82 | reverse complement strand
TGCCTTTTTTCCGGGTTCTTGAATTGTCTTTCATCGCTATTCCTAAACGTTAGGTGTTGCGACGTTGGCTGGAAAACGCCCGGGGATTATGGCCGCCGACACCCTCAGATACCCGGCATTACCCAGCGGACTCAAACGCACCTCGTGTCGAGCGTGTAATCACGATCCCAGTGTCTTACTGGGATCGACAACCGCTTGAGGGCAGGGTGAGCTCCTGGAGTCTTGTCCAAGATGATTGAGGTTTCGCGGTTAGTGCAGCTGCGAATGCTGCTAGGGAAGGCGGGCGGAGGGACGTGTCATCGAGAATCTGCGCGTCACAGCCTCCGCCTCGCGCCGCCTTGCGACATCGTGGACGACGAACTGCACGAAGTCCTCGTCGCGATCGCCGATGACAACGTCTTCCACGGTGTCGGCGGCCGGTTCGCCTGGCCAAACAGTCTGGCGCGTCGGTCGGTCTCGCTCCAGCCGTGTCCCCGAAGTGGCGACCCAGTCTCGCAGTCGCTGACGGGCATCCGCGAAGTCGCGATGCCAGCCGAAAGGGGCTGAGCCATGCTGGTCGGGGTCGTATGCGCCGAGCCAGTGCAGGTTCAGCGCGGAGAGTTCCCAGACGAGCTCGGGGTGCCGATGCCAGAACGGGGGCACGACGGATGCCGGCAGCCCGTAGGTGCGTCGTAGCCAGTTCACCCACCGGTTGAGTTCGATCCATTCGGCCTCGGCGTCGTCGGCGCTGAGCAGGTTCCAGTTGATCGGATGCGGCGGCTCCGTCGTGAGTGGCCGGTCGAGGTCGTCCAACGAGCTCTCACGAAAGGCGTCGTCGTGATCGTCGGATGCCCACTCGACCAAGGACTCTGCCATGGCTGGTTCACCGTCCCGAGCCGGTGTGAGCCACTTCCGTCTCGTGCGCTACTTCGGTATCCCGCGAGGTGTTCGAAGCGTCGCGATGGGTAAGGTCGACCTGATAGTTGGTGCGGGCCAGATCGTGGCCGATCTTCTTGGCGACGAACTCTTCGCGTTGGATGGTTTCGCCGTCGCGCTCGACCTGGAAGGTGCGCACATAGCCTTCTGCGACGAAGCTGTCGCCTTTGGCAAATCGGGCAAGAGCCCGTTCGGCGGTGGCGCGGTAGGCGACGAGGTCGTGAAAGGTCGGCTCAAGCGCGGTGAAACTGCCGCTGTATTCGTGGCGGAAGTGGGGCTGGCCGATGCGAACGTAGAAGCGGGTGTCACCGTTCTCGGTCACGGATTGCTGCGGCTCTGATGCGATGAAGCCGGACAGCGATTGCTGCGTGTGAAATGCCATGGGACCGAACCTCCTGTGATCGGGACGGACCATCGTGGTCCGCGCTCACTTAGAGGTGCGCGGCGCGCTCCCAGAGGAGATGGACAAGACAGCGGATGCCGGCTGGCTGTGGGGACGCCCACCGGGACGAGTGAAAACAGGTAGGAGTGTGCCTCATGCGAACGCGTCTGCATGAGGTACTTCCGCCGAAGAAAAAGAGCTTCGGGGCGTTTGCGACTAGTGGTACCCGACGAAGAGGCTGCTGCGTTGATTGGCTTAGTTCGTAGATTTCGCCAGGTTGCAGCGCAGATGTGCCAACACGGTGTTTTCGGGGGTATGGTTCCCACCTCGAGACAATGCCACAACATGGTCCAAGGTAGCCGACCACCCCTCTGGGTAAAGGATGCTCTGATCCACTTCCGCGCCGCAGATCTGGCACATCCATTCATCACGTAGGTAAATGTCTAAAGGGTCAAATTGCTCGATTCGAGCCTCGCTGCGAGCCCGACGCTCGTGGCGTGACGTGTTGGACGAAATGCGCTTGCGACGCTGCATCTCCGTTCGGTAGCGAGGTGACTGCATGGACGGCGGGTACTGCGGTGCTAGAACGGGACTAGCGGCTGTGCACTCCCACGTGAAGTAATCGACACCATCCGGTTGAAGATCGGTGATGTGTTCTCGACGCCACTCGCATAACACGCCGTTGATGGTGAACTTATGGTTCAGGGAGTCAGTGTGGCGCTCACCTGTTGGGCTGTGAGCACCAATTTCAAGCCGTGAACATGAACCGTCTGGGTTCGCCCCATTAATGAAGTGTTCACGGGTCTCTGCCACGGATATAACAATTTTCTTCGCAAAAAATGTTGCGGGCATATCAACGAGCTGAAAGCGCGTAATGATCCCGTACCGTTCAATGACATCGCCTGGCAACGGACCATATCCCTCCCACTCGATGGGAACTAGCTCGTCCGGAACCGTCCGGAAAAGTCGAGGTCCAGTTGTTCGTGGATTCGGCCGAGGACCGACAAGAACCTCGGCTCCTGCAAAACGGGCGGCATCAACCGTGGCGCTCCCACGACCGTACCTGCGCACGAGCAGGCTGTTGCAGTGCACGGAGCACACACGCCGGTCTCGATGCCCCCAATACGCAGTCTGGGGGACTGGATCACCGCAAACGACGCAGGATTCTCCACCTCTCGCGCGTCCCTCCGGATGCTTCAACGCTGCGTTCATTACCCGAAAGTATGCGTCCTGATCAGCCATTAGAACTCCCTCCACAAACTCTACGTGCCGAGAATATCGAGTTTGCGAACTTGCCGAACGCGCGAACTGTCGGATAGCAACATTTTCCCAATCTGCTCCTATCGATGACCGCCATGGTCCGAGGGCCCGTCACGGCGCGAACCGGAAGGGATCATGATGGCTGCTTGGGAGGGACCTAGACCGAATAAGTCGATTTTTGTTTCTTCCAGATGCCTGTACGAGCGCTTGTCAATCGGTCTGGCGGTCCGGTTTCTCCGTCGAATCATCCTTAACGGGCTCGCGCATGAGGTCCTCGATTTCCTGTCGGTTCGCTCGCAGCACCTTGGCATCGGGCCGGGCGGTCCACATCTGCAGGCTCGCGATGATCGGTGGGGCGGAGCGGAGCATGATCAGGCCAGTGCCGAAGGGCACGGTGCGGATGGTGTCGGGTGGCATGATCGGCACTCGTCGGATCGAGCGCTGCGAAGACCGCGAACCGCGATCGCCAATGGTCGTCGAGTCGATCGTTTCGTCGCGGTCGCCGATGAGGGTCGAGAGGTCGTGCAGGTCCCTGGAGTTGGATCCTCCGCCGAGAACGATCTTGACGATCGAGGAATCCCAGATGGTGCCGGCCGCGTTGTCGCTCCACTTCGTGCGCGCCTGCGCGAGCGACTGCAGCCCCGGCATTGTGGTGATGCCGGTCCCGCCCCCCTCCGCCATGAGCGTGGGAAGCGAGGGGAGCGGCGCGAGGTTTCCGATCTCGTCGAGCGCGAGCAGCAGTGGTGGGTCGAGTCGCGCACCGGTGCTTCGGGCGGCGATGCGGCGGGCGGTCTCGACCAGGTCCTCTACGAACGCCGAGACGAGAGCGGCCGAGTTATTTGAACCCGCGCCGGTCGCCAGCAGGTAGAGGGTGCCGTTGCTGCGTAAGAATCCCGCAGGGTCGAACCCCTCGCCTTCTGGCGGTGAGACGGCATCCAACACCCGTGGGTCAGCCAGGGCGCCCAGCGACAGCGAGACGCCCTGCCAGATGGAGTCGTGCGTGCGGGGGTCGGCCTCGAGTGTGGCCCGGAGCGAGTCGCCCCAGCCTGTGGCCGCGGCAGGCAAGCTCAGCAAAATGGATACCGCGTCGTGGGCGGCGGCTGGGTCGAGGGTCCAGCGAAATAGCTCGGCTGGCGAGCAGCGGTCCAGCGCTGCCGCGTGCAGCAGCGATTGCAGTGCCGTGCGGGTCTTGGCTTCCCAGAATCCGCCGCCGTCTACGCCGCCCGCGGCCAGTCCGGTTCCGGCGGCGAGCCCGGCCGCGCGGATCATGGCCGTGAGCGGGTCTTCGCAGCCGCGAATAGGCGACCACCGCAGTCCTACGGGCACGCCAGCCGCCAGTTGTTGCGGATCGAAGACCGCCACGGGGCCCAGCTGTTGCCGTGCGCGAAGCGTGGTGGTGAGGTTGTCGGGGCGGGTAGAGGTGGTGACGACAGGGCCTGGTGCGTCGAGGATGGCGTTGATCACGATGTGCGCGCCCTTGCCGGAGCGCGGTGGCCCGATCACCAGGATCGAGTCCTCGACGCTCGTCCAGACCGCGGTACCGCGCGATCGCCCGATCCGGTAACCAACATCGCTCGGGCTGGCCTTCGCGAGCGACGGTCGAAGGTGCGCCGCGCGCTTCATGATGGCCGAATGCGACGCGGCGCGAGCAACCTCGGCCCGGGTCGCGATCCCGGCAATGCGGTACGGGTCGACCTTCGTCGTGACGCCCCTAAATATGCGCCACAACCCAAACGCCAAAGCGGATGCCAGCCCCACCAGAACGATCGTCGTCACCCAATATGCGACCGGGTTCAGATCTGGTGCCCGCAGCGCTGCTGCCGGGTTGCCTGGGTCCAGAAGCACGGCGAGCCCGGTCTCCGGTCCGCCGGTGGGCTGCGCGGTCCCAATTGCCCAGGCCGCGACAGCAGCGGAGCCGCGAAGCAGCAGCGCCAACGTTCCCGCACCAATCAGGAGTCCAATACCGAGGTTGGTCAGCTCGTCCCCGAGGTCGGTCTGCGGTCGCTGGGTGGTCATCCGCTTATCAAGTCAGACGGCCGAAGCGTCGCGGAGGGGGAATGACTGGAGTTTGGCACGCAGGAGGAGCGGGCGCATACGGCGCGGGGCTCGGGGAGTCCGGCAGGCGTCATTTGCGCTTCTCGTTCCATGGACAAACCTCCTCAATCGAATACAAGGTGCGCAGTTATTGCCCTGACGTCATCCGCGCCGTCGTATCGAACGCCGCGAGCTCATCGGGATGCAGCTGGTGCTGCACGACGAAACTGCGATCCTTCACCCGCCACAACCCTTGACCGGTGCCAAGCGTAGGCAGTAGCTTCTGCTCGGTTCGGCTCAAGCCGAGCGCGCTCGCCGTGGATCCGAGCTGGTCGGGTTCCTGCCGGTAGACGATGCGCGTTTCCGCGTTGGCGAGCAGCGACGATGCGAGTGCGCGCATGGCGGATCCGGAGTCGCCGACGTTGTCGAGGTCGCTTAGCTTGTGGAAGATGAGCATGTTGGCGATGCCGAAGTGTCGGGCGAGCCGCCACTGGGCATCCATTCGGCGCAGCAGCGCAGGATACGCCATGAGCCGCCAGGCCTCGTCGTAGATGACCCAGCGCTGGCCGCCGTCTGGATCGGCGAGGGCGGATTCCATCCACGCCGACGAGCACGTCATCAACACGGAGATGAGCGTTGAGTTCTCGGCCACCCGCGACAGGTCGAGGGAGACCATTGGCAGCGAGGGGTCGAATCGCACGGTGGACGGTCCGTCGAATAGCCCGGCGAGGTCGCCGGCCACCAGCCGGCGCAGCGCATGGCCGACGAGGCGGCCGTCTGCGGCGAGGCGGCCCTCGTCATCCTCGGGGTTGGGGGAGAGGATGCGATCGACCACCATCGGCAGGATCGGCACCTCCGCGCTGCGCACGGTATCGGCCAGGGCGAGATCGATGGCCGTGTGCTCGAGCGGGCTGAGCGGTCGGTCGAGGACGGTTTCGGCGAGGGCGCCGATCAGGTCGCGACGCCGCGCGGTCAACTGCGCCGACCATTCGGCGTCCGAAACGGATGCTGCCCGGTGGCCTTCGTCGAGCGGGTTCAGCCGGTTGCGCAGGCCGTGGCCGAGGATGATTGCCTTGCCGCCGACGGCCTCGGCGACGGCGGTGTGCTCGCCTTTCGGATCGCCTGGCACGTAGACGCGTCGGCCGAAGGGGAGCGAGCGGGTGTAAAGGGACTTCGCCAGCGAGGACTTGCCTGAGCCGACGATACCGGCCAGCACGATGTTCGGCGCGGTGATCATGCCCTGTTGGTAGAGTACCCACGGGTCGTAGACGAACGACCCGCCCGAGTAGAGGTCCTGACCGACGAAGACGCCGGCCGAGCCGAGTCCGGCCTCGGCCAGAAACGGGTAATGGCCCGACAGGGTCGCCGTGGTGTCCTGGTGCTTGGGGAGTTTCAGTCGTCCAGGCGTGCGCAGCTGGGCAGGGCCAGCCTCGCCGGCCTTGGGCAAGTAGGCGCCCGATCGCGCTTCATCCCGCTCGGCGTGCCAGCGCGTGCGGGCCGCGTCGGTCTTGGCCTTCTGAGCATCCGCTTCGATCTTCGTGGCCTCGCGCCGGCGGGCGCGACGGTCGCGGCGCAACTCGCCGCGTGGCTCTACGAGCGCGGCCGTGTGCATCCGCTCAATTACATCGGTGTCTTTCACAGCGTGACCGTGCGCTCGGCCTGGCGCGTTGACCGCGGGGCGGCCCAGACGTCGTCTCGACGGGGAGCCGGCCGTGCCGGTACGCATTCAGATTCAAGCGGATGCCACCGTAACAGCGAAACATACCGGTAGGTCCTGCTGTAGGTCAGCGCGTACGGAGAGCCGTCGTGCTCGATGATGTGGTCAGTCCGGCCGGCGGGGATGCGGTCGTAGACGTACCCATTCTCGAGGGCGGCATCGGTCGTGGCATCGCCGAGATCCCGTGGCTGCAGGTAATCGAAGGCAGCGGATGCTCCGCTTCGGTCGATCAGGCCGAGGGCCTCGTCGGCCTCCGCTCCTTGCAAGAAGGCCACACCGATCCATCGAGATGTGCGGTTCTTCGTTTCGTACCCAGCCATGCGTCGCTCCGATCACGTTTTGCTTTGCACTGGAGGTGCGCGAGGCACTACGCGGCCGGAGACTGCGGTGACACAATTGGGTGAAGAGGCGCCGTACCCGTCTGAAGATTTGGATCTCGACGGTCCCGTGCAGAGGAAGAACCTTATGGCGACAATCGAGCTGCTCCACATCGCAGGCTGCCCAAACTCGGAAGAAACCCTTCATCGCCTGCAACGCGCAATTGCGAACACGATGTCCTCGAATACGTCAGTCAAGTCCACGCTTGTCGATTCCGCTGAGACGGCCGTGAGTCTTCTCTTCGCTGGATCGCCGACCATCCTCGTCGACGGTGTGGATCCCTTCCCCACGGACGGCCGCACGAGCGACCTTGCTTGCCGGATCTATCTCACGCCGAACGGCATGGCCGGAACTCCGACCCAGCAGCAAATCGAATCAGCGCTTGCGGCTCATGGATAGCGCCTCGGAATTCACCTGTTCCTGCTGCGGTCGCATCTATCCGCGCCGCAGGCTGCACGCACTCAGCGACAACGTCTACATCTGCCGTCGATGCGGGCTGTGGGTCGCGCTCAGGCTGCGGCACGATCAGCACTGACTTCGGTCGTGAGCTGCGGGGCCACCGGCAGATTGGCTCAGTTTTCACCGTCGCCGACGTCCACGGCGAAGCAAATACTCACACGCTCCGGCACAACGGCAATGCCGCAGCCGTAAACGCCTGCGCCTGCTGGCCCACGAGCCGGCGTGTCTCACAGGACGCCTGAATGGCGGCCTGCTCGATCGACGCGACCGCGGCATCGAGCTCGTCCACGGTCGCCGCGGTCACGCACACCAGTCCTGTCGTGCGCAGCACGCCATGCCCGGCGGTGAGGTCGGCCTCCTGGTGCAGGAGGTCGTCGTACTCGGCGTTGGCGGAGGCATCCTCTACTTGGCCGATGCGGGTGCGTTGGTGGGCATCGCTGATCAGCTCCGTCTTCTTCTTGCGCAGGTCGCGCGCGGCCTCATCGGCGCGCACGGGCAGGTAGTGCAGCGACACCGTGCGCAGGATGCCGTTGGTGAAGACGAGCGGCGACAGAAAGCCGGGGAACACCTGCGACCTGGGCCATTCGCTGATCCACAGCACTGCGTGAAACGCGCTGTCGGTGCGGAGATGATCCCAGCTCTCGGCGACCGCGACCGGGCCCGCCGTAGCCAGCGACCGCCCCACCAGCGGATGCCGCTCCAGATCGATACCAACGGCCGGGTCATAGGCGGTTCTCAGTATTACCGCGAGTTCGTCGGCGGTGAGCCAGCCGCCGACGGTGAGATCCGCCGCGCGCAGCGCCCCGGTGAGGGCCGTCATTTCCTGCCGCAGCACCGTCGCCGCACCGCGCATGCCGCCGCCCTGCGTGCGTACCTGCCGAGAGGCCGCACCGAGATCGAGTGACAGCGCGATCGTCGTCGCATGGCGTTCCCCGGCGGGCCCGGCCCGCTCGATCAGATCATGGTAGGTCGTCGCGGCCCAGCTGCCGTCGTTGACGCCGTGCCGCTCCCACCACTCGGCCAGGCCGGTGCCCGAATCGGGCAGCGTGCGCTCCGACACCTGCAGCCGCGCTATCCGCCCGGACCTGCAGGCCCCGGCGAGGACGCGTCCCCACCCGACCACGCGGCGATGCTGCTCATCCGGGTCGAGCAGCGCGAACGCCGGGTGCGACACCGCCACGACCGCGGTGAGCGTTTGCGCGTGCGGGTCGTGGATCATGACCGCTCCCGACTCGGGATCGTTCCACTCGCGCAGCGCGGCCGCATCGCCCGGCAGCGACAGGGTTCCTACCGGGCGCGGGCGGATGATGCGGCGCAGGTAGGTCAGCTGCTCATGCCCGGACCGCCACGCCCATCGGGTGACAACGGGCATCCACTCGACGATCTTGCATCCACCAATCGGAATGCCGGTGATCACCGCTGCGGTACCCCAGATCGGACTCGTCCACGCGACGCCCGCGGCACCGGCCGTGTACAGCGCGGCGACGACTGTAAGCGTGCCGATCGACAGGGCGACCAACTGCGGCACAGACAAACCGAGCAGCACGCCGCGCTTGGTCAGTCGCGAGAATTGCACGGGGGCGAGGCGGTAGTCGGCGTGGTTCGTGTCAGCGTCCATGGCTACGTTTCCTTGACCTTGCGTCCGGCTGGCAGTTCTTGCGGTGAAGCGGATGCCGATGGTCGCCGTGGGTTGGATGATGGCGCGCTCGGGGCGGTGGCGGTGCCGGCGGGCTCGGTGTGGGCATCCGCTCTCTGCGCGACTGCCCTGCCGATCTTCGGGCCGGCCTTGGCTGCGGTGCTGACGACGGCAGCTCCGGCCGCGACTCCTGCGGTGGCCACGCCGGCGCCAGCTCCAATTGCTGCGGTGCCCGCTCCGGCGCTTGAGCCGGCACCAGCGTTCGCCGATGCGCCCGCTCCCAAGGCACCGGCCGACGACGACGTGGGACCGGCCCCACCGCTGCTGGACGGTGCCGCTGATGCAGGACCAGCCTGTATCGCTCGACCGCTGCCGCCCTGGCCGAGAACCTTCTGCGCGCTGCTCATCATCGGTGCGCTCGGCACCGGCACGGGCCGGTTCAGCGCCGACTTGGCTTCCTGCTCGCTGGACATGGCGTGGTACATGTCGAGCCCGACGAAGTTGAGGAACTTGTAGGTGATGTAGGGAGCGAAGGCGGCGATGAACATCAGCACGATGCCGGCGATGGGGTCGCTGACGGAGGCCAGATCCGCATCGATCGGGGCCGAGACCTGCGCGACGGCCACCAGGAAGATCACGACGAGCACGAGCTTGGAGAGGATGAGCGCGACGACGAAGGCGACCCATTTGGAGAACCAGCCTTTGGCGGCGTCCCAGGTTGCGCCGGCGAGGGCGATCGGTCCGAAGACGATGGCCACCAGGAGTAGTGCCTTGCGTATGAGCAGGGAGAACCAGACGATGGCCGCGCCGCTGATGGCGAGGCCGGCGAGGAAGATCGTGAGGATTGCGCCGACGCCGGGGGCGCCGGGGCTGATCGCGGTGAGGCCTACGGCGAGGAGCGCGATGCGGTGGCCCATGCTTTCCATGGTGTTGCCGCTGGCCTGCACAATGCCGATAGACAGCTGGTCGGTGATCTCGAGGAGGAGGGCGGTGATGGTGATGATGACGAAGGAGCCGAGGACCGATTTGGCGACGCCGAGCGCGGCGCGAGAGAGCGCTGTGGGGTCGCGGTGTACGAGGCCGGTGATCAGTTGCAGGCAGAAGAAGATCAGGGTGACGAAGACGGCGAGGCCGAAGAGCACGTTGTAGACATCGATGTAGGTCGGGTCGGTGAGGTCGACCAGGGTGGTCGTGTCGAAGGCGGCCCAGACGGATTCGAACAGCCAGGCGGCGGTGGACCCCATGGCTGCGGCGAGCCAGTCGAAGGGTGCGGCGACGACAGCGGATGCGACGCCGCCGACGCCGGTGCAGACATCCGCTACGACCGGTACGTCGCCCACGCTCATCGGTTGCCTCGCGTCGGATTCGCTGGTCAGACGGACTGGCCGACGTTCCAGAAGAAGTTGACGAGCGTGACGGCGGCGCCGCAGATGATTGCGGCACCGCAGGCCACCATGACGCAGGTCTTGCCGCGGGAGGCGAGGTGGGGATTGGACGAGTTGGCGCCGAATCCCCAGACGATCGCAGCGACGATGAGGGCGAGAACGCTCAGCACGAGGCCGATGGTCATTACCGCGCCGACGATGACGCGCAGCTGCTCGATGCCGGGAAGTCCCGTGCCGTTGGGGTTGATGTCGATCATCGGTGGCTCCCTGTGTCGTTTGATGCGTACGTGGGAGAGGTGCGCACTGCGCTTCCGCGCTCTGGCAGATAGACCTTTTACCGTTCGGACAGTTGAGTCGCGTGCACCGACTGGGCACATGTCCGGGTCAAAGTAGACACAGAACAAAGGGCACAAAAATCGAGCAGGTGTAAGCCGACCATGGAGGCGACAGCGAACGACAGGTCATCCTCGAATTTAACGCAGGACGAGCGCATCGCCGTCGGAAAAGTTATCTGCGTCCGCCAGCCGATCACGTCGTTGTAGCGGATTCGTCCTTGATTTTTTCCTATGCCCGGGCCAGACTTCTCCGATCCTCGCCAGCAGCAGCTCGCATCTAAGATTTTCGTCGTAGGCCTCTGCCTCAGGTGCGGTAGGCACTCTCCAACAAGCGTGTCGATACAAGACTTTTCACCCTTGACAACTTCTTTGCCATACCGTGCGAGACGGCGATCAACCGGATCACGCTTACGCGGCGAAGCCCGTCAACCGGGCTCGCGGCTCCTGACTACCAGCGATTGCATAGAAAGAAAATTTTCCGGGGTCAACGGCTGCGACGAGCTCGCCGAACGATAATCGGGCTGGATGCGAAGGATCTTGGCATTGCGACGGAGAACCTGGCGAAATGGTGGCAGACCCATGTCGACCAGGGTTCGTCGTTTCAGGCGGGTCAGCTCGTGATCATTGACGAGGCCTCTCTGGCGGGCACGATGCCGCTGGATCGGGTCACCGCACTGGCTTTGGACGCGGGGGCGAAGGTACTGATGGTCGGCGACTACGCGCAGCTGCAGTCGGTCGACGCCGGCGGCGCGTTCTCGCTGCTCGTGCATGATCGAGCGGATGCGCCCGAACTTGTCGACGTGCACCGCTTCGTGCACGAGTGGGAGAAGACGGCATGCCTCGGGCTGCGCCAAGGCCACCCGGATTCGATCGACTTCTACGCCACGCACGACCGGCTACGTGATGGCAGTACCGAGGCGATGGCGGATGCTGCCTACGTGGCGTGGCGGGCGGACATCCGCTCGGGCAGGTCGACCGTGCTGATCAGCGACTCGAACGAAGCGGTCGCGGCGCTGAACGTGCGCGCTCGCACCGAGCTGATTCTGGAGGGTCGGGTCGACGCGCTGCACGAAGTCGCGCTACACGACGGAACTCGGGCCGCCGTCGGCGACACGGTCATCACCCGCCGCAACGATCGGCGGCTGTATGCGTCGCGCAGATGGGTGCGCAACGGCGATCGGTGGACTGTGAATGGCGTGCACCGGAACGGTTCGGTTGAGGTGCGACGGCAGGGACGGCGGTGGGGGAGCACGGTGCTGCTGCCCGCTGCGTACGTCGCTGAGCATGTCGAGCTGGGCTACGCGGTCACCTCGCACCGGGCGCAGGGAATCACGACCGACACCGCGCACGTCGTCGCGCCGAGCATGCCGCGCGAGAACCTGTACGTCGCGATGACGCGGGGTCGCGAGGCGAACATCGCCTACGTCCCCGTCGACCGGCCCGATGTTGCCCACGTCGGGCCGCGGCCGGGTGACGCTGCGGACGTGACGGCGCGCAGCATCCTCTGTGGCATTCTGCAGCACGTCGGTGCCGAGCTGTCGGCGCACGAGACTCTGGCGGCTGAGCAGGATGCCTGGGGCTCGGTGGCCCAGCTCGCGGCGGAGTACGAGACCCTCGCGGCGGCCGCGCAGCACGCCCGGTGGGCTGCTCTCGTGCGAGCGAGCGGGCTCTCGCCTTCGCAGGTTTTGGATGTGGTCAATTCGGATGCCTTCGGCCCGCTGACCGCGGAGCTGCGGTGAGCCGAGGCTCACTTCGTCGATGTGGCGAGCCTGCTGCCGCGGGTGGTTGCGGCGCGCGGGTTTGAGGATGCGCAGGACATCGCGGCGGTGCTGCGAGCCAGGGTCGCGGCAGTCGTGTCGCGGGACAACGGCGCAGGTCGAACGCGCCGTGCGCCGCGTCTCGTCGCGGGGCTGATTCCTCGTGCGATCGGCCCGATGGACGCTGCCATGCACCAAGCCTTGGCCGAGCGCGCCGACCTGATCGAGTCGCGAGCGGCCGCCGTGCTCGACCAGGCGCTGCTCGCGGGGGAGTCCTGGACTCGAGCACTCGGTACTGTCCCGCGCGGATCATTCGCCGCCACGTGGCACCAAAACGGATGCACGGTCGCGGCCTACCGAGACCGCTACGGCATCACCGGCGCGAGAACGCTCGGCGCGGAGCCGGAGTCGGCGGCCCAGAAGTTGGATGCCGGTCGTGCTCATGCCGCGTTCGTTTCGGCCCAGCGGATGGGTCAAGACCGTCGGATCGATGGTCCGAGTGGATTGAGGGGAGTTATCTCGGGGCTTGCTCGCTAATGGCAATCTCGGGCCTGCAGTCACAGGTGAGCGGATGTCCACCGTGACAATGCCTGTCCGCGGCCGATATGGTGCGGCCAAGTATTCGCGCCCTAATCGAGAAGCTCATGCCCCGGGCGGCACGATCAACCCCGCGACAAGAGCTATGGGTCGGGGTGCCCTGGCTCCGCGGCGCTGCGGACAACCGGTCTGACTTGGCCCGTGCGGCACTTTCGCAAGCCGCCATCCAATTCTGCAGTATTATCAGGCAATCCTCTACTGCGCGCTGTCGCTCGGTGCGATGGTATTACTTTCAGTGCCTCCAGGTTCTTGTTGCCGAACATCTGAAAGGCCGCGCCAAGTTCGTTTCCATCCGGCGTTAACATCCTTGCCGCCACAGCCCGCGGCTACTTCTTCATACTCCGATTCATCCCGATCGCCATCGTGATTCACGCGATCCCCGCAGTGCTCGGTGAGCCGGGGCGGTAAATGTGCACGAAGCCTTGAGACCCGACCTCCACGAAGTTCTGAGATCGACTGTTCCAGATGTCACGCGATTAATTGCCAAATAGCTGGACTGGAACTTCCATCAGGCGGTACTTGCCAGCAGCACCGACTGCACGCGATCACGCAAAAGGAGCAGAGCGCGCTCAATGGTCACACCTCACCACCAGTTGCAGCGGGCTTCAGGCCTTATCAGGGCGGCCGCTTGGCTGATCCTCTGCAGGAGCTTGACAAGGATCGCCTATGCCGAGGCCCTGAGAATCGAAGGGATGGCGCGCTCGGTCTCGAGGTGGAAGACCAGTCCTGCATCGAGGTCAAACCGCAGAGTGAAGTGGGTCCTTAGCAAGGCGTTGTCGCGCTGAACGCGCTGCATCCAGACATGTGACGAATTCAATTGGCAGTTCGGCAATTCGGTCAAGAAACGTTTCAAGCGCCAGCATCCGTCCACCGCGACCAATGACCTGTGGGTGGAAGGTCAAAGTGCAAACTCCACCCGGTTCCCGCTCGGTCATATAGAGCACGTCCTGGTAAAAACTTTCGAACATATCATTTACTGATTTCAAGCCCGACATAGTGAAGGCCGGCGAGCGAACGAATTCGAGGTGTGGATAGTCATCCAAGGTCCATGAGACGGGAACCTCGATGACGTCACTTGCGGTGCCGAAAGCGTAGGCAGAATCGCGATTCGAGAGGTCGCCTGATCGAGCAAAGTACGGGGTGTAGTCCGTTCCCATGAGGCTGGAATCGTACTCGCAGCCAAGCTCTTGGATGATCCTGATCGTAGACTTCGTGAAGTCAAAGCTGGGGGTTCGGTGTCCCAGAACATCTTTGCCACTGATTGCGGCGAGGATGTCAGCGGAGCGCCTGACCACCACGCGTTCCGCGTTCTCGTCCAACGTCGAGACTGGTTCGTGGCAGTATCCGTGCAGAGCTAGTTCGTGTCCTGCGCGGGCAATGTCGAGGCACTGTGCGCGGTACGTCTCGGCCGTGTGCCCCGGGATGAAGAAGGTGCTGGGGATCCCGCGCGCGTCGAGTGCGCGGAGAATCCTCGGGATGGCATGGGCTCCGAATTCCCCGCGAGAAACGGGACCAGGCGTGTCCATTTTCCGGGCTAACCAGAGTGAGATCGCATCAAAATCGAACGTGACGCAGACTGACGATTTCTTAGACATGGGCATCCTCCAGAATGGGTTCAAAAACTTGCTGAGATGACCGGCGCTCTGCGTCAAAAATGGTGTCCAACGACCACCGTACGTAAGGATTCACGCACGCGAATTCGGGCGCTATAGCCATTGTCCGCTCGTCCAGATCCATCAGAATTGAGTAGAGCGTGGTCGTGTGTTTGATCTCAGCTTCCAACGGGTCAGGATGGCGGCAAATGCTGTCAGGGTAGGAGAAGTGATCCCGCAGTCCCGCAACGATTTGATCTTCCTTGAGAATTTGACCGTGACGTTCGAAGAGACGACGAAGCCGTGGAGACCGGATTAATGACAGAGCTGAGGTGGAAACGAAGCGATCCACTACGTCAATCTTGGACTCGAAATGATTGGCGTGGGTGATGATGCCTCTTTCGGGAAGAACGTGACCGAAAACGTCTGGAGCGAGCTCCAGGTCAATGGCCTCGCCGCCGGCTGCCCCCAGCATGATATTGCCTGAGGAAATCCTCGTGGCCGAAGTGACGCGTTTGATGGCACGGCTCAATGTGTCGGCATTGAGGGCGCTGCGGAGCAGGAAGTGATACGGAATACCTGTGCCGCTTCGGTCCCGATTGGAGACCAAGAGGTTCGCGCACGCGCCTATTCCTGCTGAGTTGAGTCCACTCTTAGCGAGCATCCCCGCTTCCGTCAGTGTAAGAACGGAGAAGCCTTCCGTGTCCCGCGTCGCGAGCAGGAAAGTCACATCACGTTGTTCTGAACGCCAGTCCCAGTTCTGGCCTATGACGGTATGGGCGGTTCCCATTCGCTCGGGGAGGACGGCATATGAAGTACATCCCTCGTCACGGTAGCCGGTCCCGTAGAGGAGCTCGGTGCGCGCGTTGAGTGCTGTAATTGTTTCCACGGGAATGCCGGAGCCTTCCGACACGCCCATCAACATTGCGCTGATCCTGGGATCGAAATCTTCTACCGCCTTGTAGTAGGTACTTCCCCAGCGGTGGATGTCGGAATCGCTCAGCTTCGCTTCATTCCGGTACCTGCGGGCGTATGTTTCCACACTCCGATGAATGAGGTCGCGCGTTGCCTCACCTATTTGGCCGCCCATTTCGTGGTCGCTGCCTTCAACGACGACCAAGTCTGGGGAGCCTGGGATTATCGTGGCGTTCAACTCGTCTTCCTACTTCAGCTTCGACTTGGCGGATTCGGGCATCAGGAACAGGATGACCAGTAGGGTGACAACGGCAGCTCCGGTGGGGATGATCGCTGCAGTTATCGGTGAACCGGTGAGTTTAACAACCCCGGTCGCCATGAACGCCGCGGTACCGCCGAACGCCATCACGGAGAAGTTATAGCCGATTCCGAGAGCCGAGTAACGGACGTTCGTGGGAAAGAGTTCGCTCAGTGCCGCAGGGCCGGGTCCTGAGAAGGCTGCCAGAATTAGCGCCAAGAGAATCTGCCCGAAGTAGACTGCAGCGTCGTTTCCGGAGTTGAAGATTGCGAGAATCGGAAAGCTAGAGACAACGAAGCCTGCCGCACCGGCCAGAAGAAGGGGGCGGCGGCCGATTTTGTCAGACAGGAGTCCGAACACAGGAATTGAGAGCGTGAAAACAACGAGAGCGAGCAGGTTTGAGGTCTTCGCGACGTTCGCGTCCACGCCGGCAACCTGGGTGAGGTACGTGGGAATATAGGTAAGGAAGAAGAAGTAACCGACGGTCCACACCACGGTGAACCCGAAGCCCTTGAGAATCGCGGGGAATTGTGTTTGAAGGGCCACGAGGACCGGCCGTTTGGCGACAGTACCTGCGGCAACTTCCTTCCGGAAATGGGGAGTGTCGTCGAGTCCCATTCGGAGGATCAAGGCCGCGATGGCCGTGATCGCACCAAGGAAAAACGGCACTCGCCAGGCCCACTCAAGCATGGTGGCTTCATCGAAGATTGATGCGTTAAGGGTAACGACGGCCGCGGCCAGCAGAAATCCTGCCCCTGTGGACACCTGGTTGAAACTACCGAAGAATCCTCGTCTATTTGCCGGAGCATACTCGACGAGCATTGCGGCAGAGCCAGCCCACTCGCCAGCTACTGCGAAGCCTTGGAGTAGCCGCAGGACAACGAGCAGGATTGGTGCCGCGATCCCGATGGATGAATATGTTGGGAGGAAGCCCATGAGGACTGTTGTCACGCCCATGAGTGCGACAGACACAACGAGCGCAGCTTTGCGCCCCGCTTTGTCGCCGTAATGACCGAAAAACAAGGTTCCGAGGGGCCGGGCAAAGAATCCAACGGCGAAAACGGCGAATGTAAGCAGAATTCCTGAAGCACCTTCGGCCGCCGGGAAGAACAGCTGACTGATCCAGAAAGCCGAGTACGCGTAGACCAGATTGTCGTAGTTCTCCATCAGGTTACCGAAGCTCCCAGCGACGACGGCACGGACCGGGTTCGATTTCGTTCCCAGGCCCTCTCTGAGAGCAGTTGATGATTGTGACAAGACAAGTCTCCTTTACGACTTTGTGCCGAACCGGGGATGACGCACGAACCGGAGCATGGTGAGATGATCCTGACGGCGGTGCGATACGTTCTCAGCGACACAAGCTGGAAGTACAATCGAGTGGTATTGAAAATACTGACTGACTCGCCTGATTGGCACATCGGCCATTTGACCGATTGTGTCGGCGAGGTCCTTACGGGCGGAAGGCCGCGTTGGCGACAGCGGAGGGGCTAATCACCCGGTCGACGCCATTCTGGATCTGGTGTACGAGGTGAAAGTGACTTGACGACGCGTCAAGAGGGTTATCAACATACTTCCGCTCGTGCTGCTGAGGCCCTCTGAAGCGATACTGTCCGGTAACTCCACGATATGAAATCGTGCTCAGAATGCTTGCCGAGGCGGCGAAGTCCCAAGGCACATTGATCTGTGACCAGGACGCCGCGAGCAGGTTGACTAAATCGAAGTGGATGGGGGCGGTTCCGGATCCCGCGTCTTCGCCGAAACTGGCCGAGTAATTCTGGCTAAATTCGCGGAACGAATCATTGGCGTAGCCGCCAATCACGGTTGCCCAGACGAGTCCTTCGGCTAAGCGGCCAGCTCTTTTGAGAAACCCAGGAGCCGAAGGGGCCCAGACAGAGTAAATCAAGGGACTATGTCCAGACGTTTGAATTTCTCGGAGAAATGCTAACAAATGTCCTTCGATGAAAGTTCCTAACAAAACGACCTCGACGCCTTCGCGCGCAATGCCGCGAATCGCCTCACTCCATCCCGCGTTCGCCTCCTGATCATCCACGAAGGCAATATCTATTTCCCAGTTTCCGCGCTCACCGAGGTCGAAAGCTTGCGCTGCAACCGCACCGGTTTTTTCGCCCTTTCGAAGGATCAAAAGGACTTTGCGCTGGCCGGGGTTCCATGGTGTGCTCGACTCAATCATGTTGAGCGTGCGAAAGAATCCGGAGATATAGGCATGTTCGCTGGCGGCGACGGAGAATACTTGGTCCCGGGCAGCGTCGGAACTTCGCAGGCTGTCTGTCAACGAGGGCGCCACCATGGTGTGAAATAGTGGGGCTCCGTAGTCTCTGTTTGCGTTGAAGATCAACCGCGCCGTATCCTCGTCGAGATTCCCCAGTGTGATGGCGTCAACGTTCTTGGAGTGCAACTCCGTTAGGGCTGCCTGTCCGTTCGAATCGATTGGAACGACTAGATGTGCGAGAGGCCGGCCGTTGACGCCGCCTCTGGCATTGATCTGCGCGATGGCCAGTCGACTAGCCTGCACTAGGCCGCGCGCCTCCCACCGGCGGGTGACTGAGGTGCTGTATAAGGAACCGATCAGGATGGCACGCTTTTGAGGATGGAGCGGCAGCCGGGGCGGTCGAGTCGGCGCGGCCGGGGACGCGTTGCCCGCGTGATCAAGCAACATCCAAAGTTGGGGGGAAGCTTGAACCGTTTCGGAGTCAAGCAATGGTGCCAAGAGTGCTTCCATGGACACGGCTATGGACGCTGCTGCACTGCGGTTGGACACTTTGAGCTTCACCAGGATCTTCTCTATGTGCGTGGCCACGGTGCTTCGACTGCAAAACATCAAGCTGCTGATTTCAGCATTGGTGAGCCCGACGGCGAGGCCGGAGAGAACCTCGTGCTCACGGCGAGTGAGATTCCATGGTGACTCGGAGGGGATGACCTCCAAAGTGCAGGTGGCTTCCTTGCCGGTACCCATTCGATTGATTTCGATGTATAGAATCACGGTGGAGTTCGGTCGGTAGAAGTACCGAAGCGTGTTTAATGTAGGCAGATTGAGTGCGCGTTCTGCTTGGACCGCCAATAAGGGGTGTTGGTCAAAAAAACCAACATCATCGCAGTGTTTGCTTCCATTGCCGCGAAGGAGCAGTCGATGGTACATATTTCTCTTGAACTCCTCAGAAATTCTCGACGGCCGGAAACGCGCGCGTAGACTTGCATGCCGTATAGGGCGACCACGTATCTGCATTACAGGCGTTAACGACGTCGGCAAAACGTTGTCTTCCTCGGCTGGATCTATCTCCACGGTTCTGTCGTGCTCGGTCCAAAGCTATGAAGAAATACGATACACGTACCGGTGATGCGGCACGCTATCCTAAACGCAACTTTGTCTCGGCTCCGACAAGGGGTGACACTAGGAAACCGCGAATACAGAGAATGGAAGCGTCCTGTATTTCATACCCCTGGCGTTTGGGCCTCATCGATCCGCTTCGGAACATTTGTTCTTGGGTGCTGGGGAGATTGTTTTCAGATGGCTGCAGGCCACCGAAGGTGTTGTGAAACCTTTCGACAACTCGGGTTTTTCAGCCATGATTTGACTGTGAAGTGACAGAGGCACTGCTCCGCGTACGACCCCAGCTGTAAATTTGATTGCAGGGTCGCTCACTTTTGTTGAAGCTCCTTGAAAAGTAGGCAGCTTTTATGATCTATTTGTTCCATAGTGGCCGGTGCCCCTGTTCTCAAACGGCATCCTGAGCCTAATCTTCGGGTGGGAGTTAACAGCGGGCTCATGTTTGTGATGATTTTTTCAATGACGGTTGCAAAGTATGCCAAAAACGATGGTGGAGAAGTCGTTTGTGCGTCTAAGTAGAATCAAACCACTGGTTCTAAAGCGCTGAGTGAACCGTCTGTAAGTCTTTCTAGTGGCCAGCCCCAGGCCAGCCACAAGAAGGACTTACAGACGGCTCACGGAGCGGTGTAGATCGGTTTCACCACTCGTTTCATCGCATCTCAATCCTTCTTCGAGGCCAGCTTGAACGTGTTGCGGATCAAGTGGATGATGCACGTCTGAACCGTCGTCAACGGCCACACGTTCCCGACGACGTCAGGCAATCCCTTCAAACCGTCACAGATCAGGAAGAACGTGTCGGTCACACCACGGTTCTTAATGTCGGTCAGGCAGACATCCAAAAACTTGGCGCCCTCACCGCCGGTGCCGGCCCATAACCCGAGAATGTCCTTATCGCCGTCCAGAGTCACGCCGATGGCCGCATAGATGGGCCGGTTGGCGACCTGCCCATCGCGGATCTTCACCACGATCGCATCAATGAAAATTGCCGCAGTCCAACGGGCGGGACTGCCAGGTCTGCATCTCCTCGACGACCTCGTCCGTGATGCGGGAGATTGTCTCCTTGGACACCTGCGCACCATAGATCTGGTTGAAGTTCGCGCTGATTTCCCCGGTTGTGAGGCCGCGGGCATACAACCACAGCACGATCTCATCGACGCCGGTCAGGCGGCGATGTTGTTTCGGCACGATCACCGGCGTGAAGGAGCCGTCCCGGTCGCGAGGAACCTGAATGGTCACCGGCCCCGTCGAGGGGTTGATCACCGTCTTGGTGGCGAGTAGTCCGACTCGGCACGGTTAGTCCACGTTGTTGGTGTGTAATCGCGTGACATCGTGGACAGTGGATCTCAGCACTTCGTGGACGCGGGGTCTCATGGCTTCGTGCACATCTACCGTCCTGGCTCACAGAGCACTGCGGGGAGATCAATCTGACGCTGGGCGAACTGTGTCTGATATTCCGCGTTCTTGCGTTCCCAGGGTTTCGTTGGGTGGGTCACGCCCACGCCTTCGGAATTTGTCAAGGTGAATGAGGCCAGTGGGAGTTTAGGCGGCTAGTTCGAGCCCNTTGATCCAAGCCGTCGCGGGAATGGACAGGATCTTTGGTGCGTGGCTGGTGCTGAATCGCTCGGGGAAGCGTGCTCTGGCCGCGTCCAGCGTTGCTGCTCGTTCGATGGCCTTCGCCTCGGCGAGGCCGTAGTGCACGTCAGCTGGCGAGTTCAGGCCGATCCCGGAATGGCGATGTTCGTGGTTGTAACCGTCGACGAACGAGGCCATGAACGTCTTCGCGTCGGTGAGGGAGCCGAAGCGTTCGGGGAACGTCGGAGCGAATTTCAGGGTCTTGAACCACGCCTCGCTGTAGGGATTATCGTTACTTACCCGAGGCCTCGAATGCGACTTGGTAACCTCCAGATCAGACAGCAACGCCGCG
>NZ_PJJJ01000011.1 GCF_002929495.1 Cryobacterium sp. Y82 | reverse complement strand
GCCGACAAACCCACCGAGAATGACCGACTCGAACTAGCCGCCTAAACTCCCACTGGCCTCATTCACCTTGACAAATTCCGCCCGGATCTTCAGCGCGAAACTGTTTCCGCTCTAATTGAAGTTGCGGGGCTCGCAAACAGGCAGGTTTTGATGACGACGCACAGCTCGAACTTGGTGAGGAACATACCGATCGCAGCCGTGCGTTTCGTCGAGGAGCAGCAGGGGAAGCGCGTGTGGAGTTCCAGTGACACATCCAGCGAGCGGTTCGTTCTCCAGCAATTGAACAAGGCGATGGGGACTTTCGCGGATCACAATGTGCGTTGCTTCTTCATCGTTGAGGGCAAGAACGATATCGGCGGTCTACTGGCACTGAGCGATGCGCTACAAGCCGCCCGTCCCACTGAATATCCAGATCTTCGCCAAATGGAAACTGACGGTGAGCTTTGCTTCATACCTATCGGCGGCTGCGGCGCCGCTGCTCTTTGGGAGAGCCGCCTGTCGCCGTTTAGTAGGCCTGAGGTTCACCTTCTTGATTCCGATCGCTTGGTTGAAGGGTCGGCTCTGAAACCCGAGATATCCAAGTACCTAGCGCGCTACAACACCGACGATCACCTGTCGTCACACATGTTTGTTCTGACCCGGCGAGAGATGGAAAACTACCTCACTATTGAGGCGATCGAAGATGCTTTCAAGGGTGCAAACCCAATGTTCCCGAAACTATTCCGGGAAGCTGTCGAAGGCCACGACTGGGGATATGTCGACGTGCCGGAGACCGTCGCAAGAGTGCTTCACTCTCTCAATTCGGAGGTCGAATGGTCACTCGCTTCTGACAAGAAGCGCAGCGAGAAGGAGTCTGACGTGAAGAGGAAACTAGTCCCATGTTTCGGGCACCCGTCTGTGGCGGAGGCTCTTTTGGCCCTCGGTGCCGAGCGAGATCTTCTTTTGGTCGTTGCGACGGTGGCGGATGTGGCAGCGTGAATCCGGGGGCTTCGGCCACTACCCGCAACCAACAACTCCTTCTTGTAGCCAATGGATTCTTTGGAGCTCTTGCAGCGGAGGGCGTTGTCGAGTTCAACCCATCGATCATGGACTTTGAATTTGCGTTCGGGAAAGCCTGGCGAGCCTGGCGTTGCGCGAGCGTCTCGGAATTCCCGACGTTCGCACTGGGGAAGAATCGGTTTCGCGACGTTTTGTTCCGCGTCAGTCGATCCAGTTCTCCTTTTGCCACCTATCGTGACGGTATCGAAATGACGCCGAGTGGGCTCACGCCCCGCGAATACCTCGCAATCTGGGCGCCTGAAGTTACACCAGAAGACTGGATCGCGTTGGCCCAGCTGTATCTGTCAGGACGAGAAAGCAACAGGTGAATCTCAGCTTGATTTTGGGGCTGAGAGATGCTTTCGCCGTGAGGGAGAGCTCGGCCGACCAGGCAGGTTCGACCCAACTGTGAGGAAATCAAGAACTTGACATAATCAACATTATCGGCCCGGATTTGATGTTTCTGGCGCGCAGACGAGCGAACTCTCCAGCGGGGGAACCCGGACAAGGTAGGGCGACCTCGCCTGGGCGGTAGTGTCGGGTCAGCCCGGGGTTCGGAAAGCACGAGCGTGGGGCGCGCCGGCTGGAGAGCCGTGACAGGCAGCAGTTTTGTTGGCCTGCGCGGACTTGGCGCTGAGGAGGTAGGTGGGCTCGTTGCAGGCCGGGTTTCCACGCTCGAAACGCATGATACTGCCGTTGCGCGTCATCTGGTGGCAGCGGTAGCAGACGGGCAGGCTCATGAGGATGAGCACGTGGGGATCGGTGAGTACCTCAAAGATGGGGTGAAAGCGTTTGGCGCAACTGTCGGTCGCACGCCCTCTCGTAGGCACAACTGTGAGTGATCTCTTCTTGCGGCAGCTCGCATTCGGCGCAAATTGGCGGGGCCGACAGCCTCACGGCAGCGACTGGGGCGGCGACAGGACAATCTGTAATGAGGGTGAGAGTAGCGCCGGGCCGGGCTGTGTCGGTCCGGCCCGGCTTGCGGAACTCCAGGTAGATGACGAACTCTTGCCGACGTCCGCCATCAACCTGGACCGGGTGCGCAGGTCGGTACCCGCTCTCGATAATTCACCTAATACAAATTCGTAGGAGATGTGCTGATACATCACAGATTCTTAGAGTGAGCGGATCATTTTCTTGCCCACAACTTGCCCACATTTGAACGGAAATGATGCTGCTAAGGGTGATCACATCAAGCACAATAAGCCCGTGAAATCAACGATTTCGACGCCGCAACGCCTGTTTCCGGGCGCCCATCGGTCACTCGTAATGAGAAGGTCGTCAGTTCGATTCTGACAGGCGGCTCCACTAAATTTGCTGATCAGATAAAGTTTCTGAAACCGGTCCAGTGGTGTGTTTCTCCGAATTTGCCGGATTTGCCCATTGGGCCTGGAGCATTTCGGTCAAGAACGCCGGAAACGGTACTGATCGTGGCTCATGGTTCTTCGGCGTGCCCCAGAGGATGGCGCCCGTTGGTTCTGTAACGGCTTCAGCTACGTCTAGGCGGCGGCGTCCCAAGTTCGAGGCGTTTGACCTTTAGGGCGGCCATCTCGCCCCAACGGAGGCCCGTATAGGCCAGCAGGTAGATCACTGTCGAGGTGGGCGCGCAGAGCGTGGCCAGCTCATCGACTTGTTCGGGGGGCGTGCACGGCGACCGGAGTTTGACTCGGCCCTAGACGCCCTTGAAGGTTGCGACACTCTCGTTGTCACCACGCTTGACCGTTTGGGCCGGTCGACAGCCAACATGCTGGAGCTCGCGGGAGTNCGACAGCCAACATGCTGGAGCTCGCGGAAGCGCTGCGCACGCGCGGTGCCGCGCTTCGCGTTTTAAACCTGGGCGGGGGAGACGTGGACACGAGCACACCGATGGGCGGCATGGTGTTCACGGTTATGGCCGCGTTGGCCGAGATGGAACTGGCCATCAAACGCGAACGCATCATTGACAGTGTCAACAAGCGTCGCGCGGCCGGCAAGGATCTCGGCCGCCGCCGCCCACAGTTCACCGAAAGCCAAGTCCTCAATGCCCGGCGCCTGGTCAACGCGGGCGAATCCGCCACGCAGGTCGCGCGAGATTTGAGCATGTCGCGTGCCACTTCGTATCGAAGAATTTCCGCACTCGGTGCGTGAAGCTCGACTATGTTCGCGGGTGAAGCAATCGGAATTTGCGTGATAACTTCCTCGAGGTGACGCGCCGAGAGTCGTCTTCGGGGTGGTGACCTTCCGTCCCGGATGCCCCCCCTTCACCGGGCATTTTCTCAGGCGGGGTATACGGGCATGGAGTGTCGCGAAACCCTCCGAGGAACTGTTGATATTCCCTGCGTGTTCGGGCGTTCCGGCGGTCGTCCCGCTTACGGGCAGGAGACAACGTTGGATCCGTGCGCGTCTTCGAGATACCGTCTTCAGCGGAGTGCCATCATGGAGGCAGCGGGAGAACGCGAACCGGCCCTGACAGCTAGGAATGTAGTGAGCACGCGTACCGACGCAAGGGCTTCAAGAACTGGCCACCCGCATGCCTTGTGGTTCGCTGCGGGATCGGCAACCGCCGCAGTGACCGGTGGTTTGTTAGCGGCGCTCTATATTGCATCCGTTATCGGCTGGTCAGTGGAAGGTAGAGCACCGGCATCGGGGTGGCTCGGTATCGTCATGGGGGCTGTTGTCGGCGGGATCTTCGGTGGGATCGGGATCGGTATTCAGCGACGGGTGTCGATTCCGCGGATCGCTGCACCGCTGATTGCTCTGACGCTACTGATGCTGTTAGGGATCCTGGCGTGGGTGGTGCTCACACCGTTCGACTTGAACGGGAGTCTCCGGTACGGGGTAGCTGTGACCGCGCCATTCGCCACGATCGCCGCCCTCCTCGGGACCACAATCGTCGCTCTAACGAACTCCGCGCTGTGGCTTCGTGTTGGTGGCGTCGCCAGCGCTCTCATCGCTGTTTCATTGGTAATTGGCTTACTAGCAGTCGGGTAGGGCCTCTTGGTTCCATGCGCCGGTCATCGTTCGGCTACGGGCACTGACTCTGTCAGGCTGGTGATTTCTTCAAACGCTTACCCGGTGTCTGGCAGCACATACTCTGTGAAGGAGGGGGTACACGAAATGCAACTGCAAAGACCGGCCTTTCCCGTGCTCCTCGCCGTGACCGCGCGGTCCTGGATCCTCGGCATTCCGTCGCTCGCCCTCATCGCCCTGGCGGGGCTTCAGTTCGCGATCATCTCACATGCGGGTCTCAGAGAATCCTGCGATCAGAACCCCGAGCTGGGCAGTCTGCCTCTGCCCTCAGCAGGCTGGACTACGGACGGCGCATTTTCGTTCTTCCCCATTGGGGTCCAATGCTCCTATTTCACAAGCGAGCATGAACTCCTCCTAGTACATACCCAGACCAGCGTGTGGGACTGGGGAATCACGATCGCCGCGATCCTCGGAGTCCTGGGCTTTGCTCTCTTTCTGACCGCCCGGCTCGCCACTCGACGAACCTGGCACGAATCCCTCTGAAGAATTAGACCCAAACCGTCCCGATAAGGGTTGGTCTTGAGGGACGCGCTACGCCCTGATTCCGGTGAGCGGGAGGTACTCGTCAAGCCGAGAGTGCTTCCGTAGGGGATACTGCATTTATGGGGAAGAGAAAAGAATCGCTCGCTTGGTGGTCAGTTATTGCGATCGCGGTCCCCGCCATGGGGTTTGGCGTATTTTTACTCGCACAGGCCTCGTCCATGCAGACATTGGTGGGCGGAGGCGTTCTCGTCCTCATCGCACTGACCGCAGTTTTCAATGCAGTGCTGAGTCTGCGGAAGCTATCGCGACCGACCGGGTGGCGTTCTGCCCCGTGATAAAACCAGATACGGCTAACCGCTCGAGCTGTTTAGGTGACCGGGATGAATCTCACCGGCGTGTCTCGATTGTCCTCTTCGACGGGTTCGAGCTACTCGACGTCTTTGGCCCGGTAGGCCTACTTGGAATGCTGTCGCAGGCGTTTTCTGTCGAATTGGTCGGCCCCGCTTCAGGGCTTGTGAGGAGCAGTCAGGGTGCCGAGGTCGTGGCGACCGTTGGATATCGTGACGCGAAACGTCCCGACATTGTTCTTGTTCCTGGAGGACGAGGTACTCGCTCGCTCGTCAACGACGCAGGATTCCTCGAATGGCTGGCAGCGTGGGCAAGCGAGGCACGACTGGTGACCTCGGTGTGCACCGGGGCTGCTGTGCTCGCCGCGGCAGGGCTACTCGATGGGTTTCGAGCGACGACCAATAAGCGCGCGTACGGATGGGCGACGTCGCATGGTTCGTCCGTCGAATGGGTTGCTCAAGCACGGTGGGTAGAGGACCGCAGTCGATGGACGTCTTCAGGCGTCGCGGCAGGAATCGACATGACCGCCGCACTGGTCGCGCATCTCTTCGGGCCAGAGACTGCTGCGGTGGCCGCTGCCGCTGCCGAGCTAGAGATTCACACGGACCCGCACTGGGATCCCTTCGCTGCGGCAAACGGACTGTTCTGACCGGAGCAGTCCCGTAGAGGGTTCCCTTGTGAAACGAGGCGCGAGCCCAGCCTTGACTCTGCGACTTGGCCCAAAATCTGTGTCGTTCAAGGTCCGGCTTCCGGGCATTGTATCCATCAATTTTCTGACAGTCCCGCCCCACACCGATTGGAGATTGGCACGTCATGGTGGGCAGAACTCCAAGGTCCCCGAGGGCGCGGCATCGCGAACGCTGCCCACCGTTCGCGAGCTGAGTGTCGGATGCTGGGAGTAGCATGATCGCAGTCTCGCTCTTCTGCTATTGGAGGATGAAATGTCCCGTCCCACTGACCGTTCCGGTACCGCGCTTCTCGTGATAGATGCCCAGAACGGGGTTCTGGCCAACGCCCACCGGCGCGGTCCGGTGGTTGCCAATATCGCGATTCTGATAGACCGCGCCCGCGCTGAAACAGTGCCGGTCCTCTGGGTGCAGCATTCCTCTGACGAGCTGCCGATCGACAGCGATGTCTGGCAGATCGTTCCCGACCTCACGCCAGCGCACGGTGAGGCCGTTATCCGCAAAGAGTATGGAGACTCGTTCGAGGCGACCAGCCTGGAACAGGTGCTCGCCGGGATCGACGTCGGGCACCTCGTCGTTGTCGGTGCGCAAACCGACGCGTGCGTGCGCTCCACCCTTCATGGGGGTTTCACCCGCGATTACGATGTGACGTTGGTCTCCGACGCGCACACCACAGAAGATCTCACCGAATGGGGCGCTCCGCCGCCCGCTCAGGTGATTGAGCACACCAACCTGTACTGGAGCTTCCAGGCCGCCCCCGGTCGAACCGGCAAGGTCGTGCCGACGGCAGACGTCGAGTTCACGCGAAGAGCCCCTCGAGCGAGATAGAACGTTCGCTCACGCTTCGTTGCTCGGCCGGGCCGGTGATCGTCGATTGCGACGATATCTTGATCGAGTGATCCGATGTCGTTGTGGTCCGAGCTGCGGCCCCCAGCACCACCAGCAAAGGAGCAGAGATGTCATTCCAGGCATACCTCGACAACATCGAAGACAAGACTGGACTGACCCCGCGACAGTTCATCGCGCTCGCTCAGGAGAAGGGGTTCGACGACCCGTCCACGAAAGCCGGGGTGATCGTCGATTGGCTGAAGGCGGACTTCGACTTGGGCCGCGGTCACGCCATGGCGCTCGTGCACATCATCAAGAACGGCGAAAAAATCGACACGAAGCACGTGGGCAGTGGCACCGCGCACAGTGACGCATCCGACACACTCTGGCTCGACGGGAAGCAGAACCGCCCCGCGTGAGCCAATAGCTCCTGGCCGCCGCCGCTCACTTGGACGGATTTCGGTGCCCGCTGAGGGTTCGGCTTACGGTGGAACTCCTCAGCGCTCATTAGGGGGGGGCGACGCGCTTCCGCAGTGCTCCCAGGGGGTCCCGGATCGCTCAGCCAACCTGAACCTGAACCTGAACGAGTGTTTGTGGGCAAGGCTGGTTTGTCCACGTGCCGGTGAGGACTTCCGGTGTTGCAGTGTCGTCGAACCTGGCGCGCCAATCCGAGCCGCTCCTCTGGGGGCGTTGCGGGGCGAGTAACCGGGCCACGACGAGTCGCAGGGCGCCTGCTTCAACGACGGTCGCGCCGCGGTCGTGCCGAGTAGACACTGTGCCGGCCGAAGATAGCGAGGGGACGGACGCGTCGTTCTTCCCGCTGCCGGTGACGACGGCCGTCGACTCGCGGAGAACTCGCACGCCATCAATTTCGATGTACTGCTCTGCTTGACGGCCACCCGTGAGAGCAGCCGTCGCAACCGCCGCCAGATATGCGGGGTCTCCCGTAGCGTCGTACACCCACCGTTGGCCCAGAACTGAATGCTGCATGGTGCCGATAATCCAGGCCTCGCCGCCCACGAGCGGCACACCGCGGTAGGTCAGAGGTACCTGTAGTACTGGGCCGTCTCCTGACCTGACGAGTATTGTTTCGATGCCCACCTCGCCATTGGGATCGTCGAAGCGGAACGAGCCAACGCTCGTGAAGGTCGCGCTGGCGCTGCCTTCAAACCACGGCTGGGTCGGCGCCCACTCCTTGATTAGCTCGATCTTCGACGGCTGCAGCTCGGCCTGATACAAGAGTGCCATACCGCTGATTCTAGGGGACACCCAATTGGGCCCTCCTTCTGAAGTCTTGCAGGCCGCCCTTTCTCTCAAGCCGCGTTCGGCGACAGGTTAGAGATCGCTTGAGCGCTCGGTAAGAGTTCGGTTTGCGGGCGCGAGGTGTTGCGATCTGGCCGAGCAGTCTGGAATCAGGACTGCGGTATCACGAAATGCGCAACGACGGTCAAGACCAGGATGATCGGAACGGCAAACACTGTCCGTCGCGACTGTCCGCCCAGCCACCGGTTTGATCTGGGCCGGAGCAGCAGCCCAACCAATACGGTCGCCAGCAGCGCGAACAGGATGCCTGCGCTGATCAGCGACGCACGGACGGGCAATAACTGTGGCGGGCACACCGCCGGAAGACTGGCCGCGCAAGCCCAACTGGGAAGGACCGGCTGCGCCATCCAGAGTACGAGTAATCCCAGGAGTACGGTCCCCACTGCGACGGCGGGGGAGCGCGTGGCGCCGACGGTCTGGATGGGCATAGAGCCAGACTATCGATCAAGCACTACTGCGGCGCGACGGCTGCAGCGCTTGATTCTTCGCGATAGCGTGAATCAGTCCCGTAGAGGGTTCTCCCTGCGGTCAACTTGCTCAGCGAATCGACTCGAGCGGAATCATGCTTCACCGCGCCCGCTGGTCATCCGTCTTACGGGCGAAGTCGCGGGATCCGCGCATTAGGAGTGACGGTCTATGTGAGGTCCTCCGCGATGTTTTGGTCGATGCTCGATCGGTGCCGTGCGTGGATGCCGACGACGGCCAACGGGAGCAGGGCGTACACCGGCGCAAGCGCCAGCGCGCCGAGGAAGGCTGGACCGGTCGGTGCGGCATAGTCAAGGTTCATCGCGAGGAGCGCCCAGCACGCCCCGGCGCTGCCTGAAGTCAGTACAGCCGCTATGTAGAGCGTTCCTCGAAAGGGATCCTCGTGGTCGCGATCGACGACGGCGGCGATAGCCAGGGCGAAGCCACCGAGCGTCAAGGCCGCGATAGGCAGGAAGAATACCCACAATGGTTGCGTGTTCGAGACCTCGGTACCGGACCACTGCACGTTCAGAGGGTTCGGCAAGGGCATCCATCGCATCACCACGATTCCGACGGCCACGCTCGGAACCGCGACGAGCAAGGCGGCGAGAATACGGCGCGTGAACATCATGACGCACCGATTCTAGGGGAGCCGTGGGGTAATTGGCAGGTTCGCGTTGACGGTTCCTCTTGCGGGCCCGCCTGAGCGACTTGCCCCAAAGTCCTGCAGAGTTCGACGGTCGCACAGCGTCCGTTCACCGGAAAGGTGTTGACATTGGACCTGGCCAACTTAGCTGCACAGGTGTGGTTCGATCAGGTATGAGACGAAGCTTCCAAACTGCACTGACCGTAATCCTCATCGCCGTCGTCTTGCTTTGTGGCATACCCGTTGCCGCTGCCGCCTATCAGGCAGGAGTCCCGGACTACCAGTGCGCCATTTCCCAACAGATACCGGATGGTGCCGTGCGCGAGCTCGGCGCTTCAGGAACTTTTTCTGTCTGGCCTGTAGGTCTGGAATGTCGCTATTTTGATGCAACCGGATCGGAGTTAGTGGTGTCGCCTGGCTGGTTTGCCACCGGGCTTGGCATCGGGAGCCTGACAGCATTGGTGGCGCTGACCGTGCTGTCTATCGTCGCCTGGGTGCCATCGCTCCAATCACGCAGCCGTGTACTCGACCTGCCTGGTGGACACGAACCGTCTCGATGAGGGTTGGGCTTACGGACCGTATGTCGCCGGTCCTCAGGATTCTGCCGTCCTCACGAGGTGAAACAAGCGTCTTGCCCTTCAGTCGGCGAGGTCGAGCGGCCACACCACGCGGAATCGCTCAAACACAATCTCGTCATCCTCGCTCCAGATAGCGCCCCGCGCTGCGCACGTGCGAGTCCAATACTTCGCGTGCTGACTCTTCCAGCTGGTCAGCGAGCGGTCGTCCTCGCCCTCATCCCACGCGAATGATTCGTCGGCGCTGTTGAACGTGCCCAGGCGGAATTCGGTACTGCGCATGATGATGATCGGCACGCCCGTGCTGTCACAGGCGATCCAGTGGGAACCGATCCTTGGCAATTGTTCGCCGTTAGCGGCGAACACGGCCGCAAGCTCCGATGTAGCCCGCTTCGCTCCGTGCGTGACCTCCCTCAGAAGTTCGTCGGCAAGGCGCGCCGAGTCACCGAACTGTTCCACTGTGTACTCAGGGCAGACGCGTACGGCGTCAATGTGGGTATCGGCGTACTCGGCCCAGAACGCCGCGCCTGCCAGGGCGTCGGGTGGAGCTGCTGCAGGTTCGTGAGGAGTCATTCGGTCAGTCTTCCACAGGGATACTCGTTCACTGTCACCGGTAATGTCCGCGGCAGCTGCCGAGAATGCGACGCCACCCGGCGTCTGAATATGCGCGACTGTAAAGGTTGATGCCCGCGATGTTCGAGTCGCCTACTTCGAAGCGACGGAGTCGACCGTCGCTCCGTTAGACGTCCGGCTTGCGGGACGCCATAGGTGGAGGACAAGGTATTGTTCGTGGCGGGCCGGAATCACCTACGCTTCTTTCGTCCGTTTTATAGCGCGGTGTGATCGCTGTCACCCGGTGGAGGCTTGGCCGTTCGTGGACTTGCCGCCGATCCAGATCTTCGCCCAGCTGCTCGACGCGGACACGTACTTGTGCTCAATATCAACGATGTATCGGGTGTTGAACGAGAACCAGCAGGTCAAGGACCGCCGCCGACAGGCACGCCACCCGGCCTGGGCGATCCCGGAACTGACGGCCACGGGACCCGGCCAGGTACTCAGCTGGGATATTACGAAACTCGCCGGTCCAGTCAAGGGGAAGTACTTCGATGCTTACGTGATGATCGATATCTACTCGCGCTACATCGTTGGCGCATATGTTCACGCGTCGGAATCGGGCGAGCTGGCGGTGGAGATAATGAAGGAGATCTTCGGCATTCACGGGGTCCCGCAGGTCGTGCACGCCGACCGCGGCACGTCGATGACGTCCAAGACCGTCGCGGCATTGTTGTCTGATCTGGAGATCACCAAGTCGCATTCGAGGCCCCGGGTGAGTAATGATAATCCCTACAGCGAGGCGTGGTTCAAGACCCTCAAATTCTCGCCGACATTCCCCGAACGCTTCGGCTCCCTCGCCGATGCGAAGACGTTCATGGCCTCATTCGTCGACGGCTACAACCACGAACATCGCCATTCGGGGATCGGCCTGAACACGCCAGCAGACGTTCACTATGGCCTTGCCGAGTCGAAGGCCGTGGCACGGGCGGCGACGCTGGACGCGGCACGTGCTCGTTTCCCAGCGCGATTCAGCACCAATCAAGCACCACAGATCCTGTCCATTCCCGAGACGGCATGGATCAATAAACCAGCCGTAAAACCCGTCGAGAATGAAGGGCTCGAACTAGCCGCCTAAACTCCCACTGGCCTCATTCACCTTGACAAATTCCGATGAGCCCAGGGTGCAGTTCTCCCAAGGGACAGCATCGGGTTCATCGATGCATGGATGAGCCCGCGGGAGAATGCCTCCGCTCGTGGACACTCGCGCGCAGCAAGATTGGTGTGAACCCGATCGACTGAATCGAGCAATACGGATATGAGCCCTGATAACGACGTAATAGAGCGGTCAGCGCGTGAGCCGGCCGTGTTCGCGACGTTGTACGACCGTCACGCGACGTCTGTTTTCCGGTATGCCGCACAGCGGCTGGGCGACCACGCTGCGGACGATGTGATGTCGGAGACGTTCTTGGTGGCATTCGAGCGGAGGTCGGCCTACGACTTGACGGTGGTCGATGCGCGCCCGTGGTTGCTGGGTATTGCCACGCGACTGATGCGCAAGCATGTCCGCTTGGAGGCGACGGCGTGGAAGGGGATGACAGCGGACCTCGCGGCGCAGATCGTCCCCGACCTCATTGACCTGGCCGGCGCACGTATTGACGCTCACCGCCTCACCCAGCGGTTGGCGAAGGCGCTGCGGCGACTGCCGGAGATCGATCGCGACACCCTGCTGCTATACGCGTGGGGCAACCTCGACTACGCCTCGATCGCCACAGCGATGGAAGTACCGGTCGGAACAGTGCGCTCACGACTGAATCGGGCACGGCGCCAACTGCGCCGCGCTGCAGGTATCGAAACCCTCGAACAGGAGACGGACTATGGACGAACTGACACTGCTCCGCAACACGCGTGACGACTCGCGCGAACCGAGCCCGACGGCGTTGACCGCGGGGCGGGCCGCGCTTCTCGGCCGCATCGCGGACGGCGACGCGACGGCGCAGCATCGAAAGAAGCGGGCCTGGACGCCGCGGCTGACGTGGGCTGCTGCTGGAGTGGCCGCCGCAATAACGGGCGTACTCGTGGTGGGCAACGTCACCTTGAGCGCGCAGTCGGCCTACGCGAGTGACGTGCTGCGGTCCGCGGCCATCCAAACCATCCAATATGCAGATCTTATGGCTGGCTCCGATCAGTACCTTCGTTCGCACACGCACGCTCGCTGGGGGGTCTGCGATGAGACCGGATGCAAGCCGAACGATCAGATCCTGGACGTATATATGCCCGCCGATCCCGGGGCGGAATGGACGCTCTACCGCGATTGGGGCAACATGTCTGGCGTGCTCACCGGCGAATCGATCGAGACAACCCGAGCTGTCGACGGGCAATTCTATGGCCCGGATTCTTCATGGGTAAATGTCGTCTTTACAGACATTCCCCTCGACGGCGCTGCAGCGTATGAGTGGATCGACGCTCAGTACAACGGTGGATCGGCATCCCGCGACGAGAACAACTTCGTGCGCATCACTGACATCCTTCGGTCCGGTCTAGTTCCGGCGCCACAGCGCGCAGCTCTCCTCGACGCGCTATCTCGTATTTCCGGAGTTACGGCCACTGACAACGTCGCGAATCTCGACGGCGTGACAGGAATAGCGATCGGCCGGAACGAGATGCTCAGAGCGGGGGAACGCCAAGAAATCATCATCGATCCCGACACCGGCCTCGTCATTGGTGAACGGGCCATGAGCGGCACAACTCTATTCGGGTGGGGACTCAGCGAGGAAATGTCGCTGACCGCAATCGAGACGACCGTTGTCGACACGGCGCCATGAGTGCTTTGAGTCACGAGGTAAACCCAGCAGCAGTTGAACTTCCGCCGACGTACTCTGTCCCGGTCCCTCTTCCATCGGCACCGGTGACGACAACTACACGGCGCCGTTGACCGCAGGCGTGGCCTGGCAATTGCAAAGGCCTCAATTCGCATGGCTTCCGATTTGCGTGTGCCCCACAACACCGGTAAGAAGAAGGTCTTACCCGCCGTTTTTGCAGACGCAGCGAAGAGAAGGGTCTCGGCTCCGCTCCTTCACTCAGCGAGGAACGCATGCACTAACGGCCGCGTGACTCGCCTACAGTCCTTGACTGCATTCACCGTCCCGTAGGGAGTTCGGCTTATATGACGACCGTGATCGTCGACGTCGGTATTTGTGACGTTTAGCGCTAAGTGGTCGCGTTTTGTGATCCGCTTGTGCGACCTCGC
>NZ_PJJJ01000010.1 GCF_002929495.1 Cryobacterium sp. Y82 | reverse complement strand
GCCGACATCTCAACCCCGAAAATCAAATCTGACCAGCACCATTACAACCAACATCGGCATAGCCCCAAGGTCGGCATAGGATATTACCTACATTCACTCCTGGCAAGGATTCATTTATCTGGCGACCGTCATTGACTGCTATTCGAAGAAGGTCGTCGGCTGGTCCATCGCCGATCACATGCGCACCGAACTCGTCGCAGACGCCCTCTGCAACGCCGCCGCAACGACCCTGATCGAGCCTGACGCGGTCTGGCACTCCGACCGCGGCAGCGTCTACACCTCGGCCGAATTTCGGGCTCTGGTGACCGGCCTGGGGATGCGGTTGTCGATGGGCCGCACGGGCGTGGGTTGGGACAACAGCATGGCCGAAAGTTTTTTCTCGATGCTCAAGAACGAGCGTGTTTACCGCACCGCATATGCCACGAAATCACAAGCCCGCAGCGATGTCATCCGCTATATCGAAGGGTTTTACAACAGTCGACGCCGGCACTCCGCGCTCGGTTACCGCAGGCCTAACGAAGTCCACTATGGTCATCAGCAGCCAGGATTGGCAGCGTAGAAGAATCCACTAATTCCGCTGTCCGAAATGCCCGCGGCAGCTCAGTACTACCGGTTCGAGTTATCTGGGATGATTTCGAGCACCTTCGGGTTATAAACAGTGAAACGCCTTCGGGCTGGGTCTTGAGCCCGTATCGACGGCGAGCGGGCTCGCCGAGTATCTAGGCGTGCAGGCGCAGACGATCCACAATCTGCGTATCGACGGACGCGGGCCCCCCGGCAGGTTCGTCGGGCGGAGTACATGATTGGTTCTTGCCCACGAGGCTGTTACAGGGGATAGGCGACGGCCCCGATCGAGAGGCCGCCGCCAAGCCGGGTTCAGAAGGGTTTGGTGGGCAAATATTTTCCGTCGAGGGTGATCACGGCACGTGAGCCGCCGTCGGGGTCTTCAACTTTCTTGATGTCTAGTTTGAAGTTGATGGCGCTGATGATGCCGTCACCGAACTGTTCGTGGACCAGGGCCTTCAAAGTGGAACCGTAGACCTGCATCATTTCGTAAAACCGGTAAACGGTGGGGTCGGTCGGGATACCGCCGGGGTTGCTGCCGCGCAGCGGAATTGTCTGCAGCAGCATTGCGGCGTCCTTGCCCAGACCCAGCCGCTCAGCGACGATTTCCGCAGCGGCTTCGGGCAGCGGATGCTGACCGAGCAGGGCGGCGGTGACGAAGACAAGGCTCAGGCCAGTGCCATCGGTCAGTTCCTGCCAGGAGAGGTCCTTGCGCATCTTGGCGTCGATGATGGCGGCGGTCAGTTCCTCGCGCGGAGCCTGGGTGTTCTGGGAATGAATCATGGTGTTTTCCTTTTCTTTTGGTGATAGGGGGTGGTTAGGCGGCCAGGCCGGAGACGGCTGGCGTGGCATAATCCTGCGTATTGCCCGCAAGTGGGACAAAATGGCCGGTGCCACCGTGCAGGGTGTCCATGCAGCCGGTTTCGATGTCGTAGACCCAGCCGTGGAGGTTTAGCCGGTTCTGATCCAGAGCCAAGGCGACGGAGGGATGGGTCCTGATGTTGGTCAACTGGGCGATGACGTTGCCGCGGACCATGGCCTTCAACGACTCCCGGGCCGATCCGTGGGTGCGGGCAGCGTTGACGGCCTTCGCCGCGTCGGCGCGGGCAAGCCAGTTGGCCACAGCCGGCAAGTGGTCCAGGTTCATGTTGGTCGAGATGGCAGTCATCGCTCCACAGTCGGAATGGCCACAGATGATGATGTCCGTGACGCCCAGGACGGCGACCGCGTACTCGACTGTCGCGGAGACACCACCGGGCTCCGGGCCGTAGGCGGGCACTATGTTGCCGGCGTTGCGGATCACGAACAGGTCACCCGGTTCCTGTTGGGTCAGCAGCTCTGGCACGACCCGGCTATCCGAGCAAGCAATGAACAAGGCCTTCGGGTTCTGGGCGGTGGCCAGCTTTTTGAAGAGTTCGGAACGCGCAGGAAAGGCCTCTCGTTGGAATTTCAGAAAGCCTTCAATGATGTCGTGCATGGGCTGCCTCCTCGACGGTTTTGGGATGAGTCAAGGATGACGGACAGTCTCTATAGTGTCCAAGACCTCTTTATGATAGATTCAATAAGTAATTTCTATAGTTAGAGAATCATGATATTGCGCCACATTCGTTACCTGGCCGCGGTCGCGGAACATCAAAACTTCACTCGCGCGGCCGAGGCGCTCCATGTCTCCCAACCGACGCTGTCGCAACAGATCAAACAACTGGAGAACTCGTTGCACGTCCAGCTCTTGGACCGCTCCGGACGGACCGTGCGGCTGACAGACGCTGGCGAGACCTTCTTGCGCTATACCCGCCGCGCCCTGCGGGACCTTGACGCAGGAACCCGGGCCATCCACGACGTGGAGGACCTGAGCCGTGGATCGCTCCGGTTGGCGATGACGCCCACGTTCACCGCATACCTAATCGGTCCACTGGTCGAACGCTTCGGCACCCGCTATCCCGGCATCACATTGAGCCTGCAGGAGATGACCCAGGACCGCATCGAGGTGGCACTGGCCGAGGACACCCTCGATCTAGGCATCGCATTTGCCGAGGTGCGTTCGTCCGAGATCGAGGCCCAGGAATTGTTCGTCGAAAAGCTCGGCTTGGTTGTCGGCAACAACCACCCCCGCGCCGCACAGCAGGCACCCATGACCCTACGGGAGTTGGAACAACAGGAGCTCGTGTTGCTCAGTAGCGACTTTGCGACGCGGCGCCACATCGACCTGCACTTTCGGGAACACGGAGTTGCCCCGCGCATCGCGATCGAAGTCAACTCTGTCAGCGCGATCATGGAAATCATTCGTCGTGGCCAGCTCGCCACCATGCTGCCCGAAGCCATTGCCCGCGAACAGCACGGGCTCAACCCTGTTGCCGTACTGCCCGCCATTCCACACCGCACCGCAGCCCTGCTCCGAAGACAGGGTGCATACATGAGCGCAGCCAGCCGGGCTTTCACAGAGCTTATATCGACGTGGAGTTAGCCGCCTGACCCTGCCGCGGCCAACGCAGCCACCCTCAATTCACCTGTTTGACATCACCCATGCGTTATAGAATCAACGAGGGTGATGGGTGGCGCGAATCATCGTCGCGGGGGTTCTGCCGGTATCTGCGCTCGCCTGGGCTCACCTGTTGGAGAACGCATCTGTGCGGCGAACCACACAAGTATATGGTGGCTTGACTTACACACTTATATTCAATGTTTATTGCTCCAAGACCCACCGAGTCCGGCCGAGATGTTGAGATAATGGTGACGACATCTCACACAAGAGGCTCCTGATCAGACCGAGATTAGTCGAGCTCAACCGAGGCTTGAGTTCGCACGTGATCTCCGTAGAAAAGGACTCGGCGCAAACCGTCGGTCCCGGGTTCAAGTCCCGGCCGCCATGCTGTAATTTGAATCTGATCAGAGTTTTAATTCGGCCAAAATCGTCGAGATTTGATGATGAGAACTTCGGTCCCGGGTTCAAATCTCGGCCATCTCTCTAAAACCGCCGTTGATCAGACTTTTCGTGCGCCCATGAATAGGTCTAAATCGGCGTATTTCGCGTCGGTTCTGGGTTCAGGTCTCAGACACGATAGTCGAATTCCGCATGATCAAGTGTTTCCCGACCCCATTGTTGAGATGTGACTTGATGCACCCATTGTTTATCCACTGTTTACTCGAGAATATCCACCGTGCTCGGGTGCCCGTAGAGGTTGCGCGTGACTGAGTTCGAGACATGTGGGATGACCTAGATCACCTTCGGGTCACGGGGATTACACGTCTCCGCGGGATCGGCTTTGATTTCCAGTTCACGTGGGCTGGCCGGGTTTCGCGGCGTGCTTATACGCGTGCATCATCTCGTACCCATCCCGAACAAACGCCAAATGAGGACACAGGGGTATGCTCCGTCTCGTATCCGGTGGGAATTGAGACACTTTGACGAGACAGGTCAACGGGGCTTAAACGTGCGGAGCGGCATGGACCACGTCCCTTTCAACGACTGGGCTATGAGCATCGTCGGCCGATGGCTGCCGATTGGGAGGCGTGTCTCACAACGTGTGTTTCTACCGTCCACTACCATTCTGGTAGGCCAGGACGGTTGCGAGACATCGGGAGGCGTCAATGACGAAGCTGATCGGGTACGCGAGGGTCTCGACCAAGAGTCAGACGACGGACAGGCAAGTCAGCGATCTGATCGCCGCAGGCGTTCGTCGCGACGACGTCTATGTTGATCGCGGTGTAAGTGGCGGGCGGGCACGACGACCGGAGTTTGACACGGCCCTAGACGCCCTTGAGGGTAGCGACACTCTCGTTGTCACGACGCTTGACCGTTTGGGCCGGTCGACAGCCAACATGCTGGAGCTCGCGGAAGCNCGGTCGACAGCCAACATGCTGGAGCTCGCGGAAGCGCTGCGCACGCGCGGTGCCGCGCTTCGCGTTTTAAACCTGGGCGGGGGAGACGTGGACACGAGCACACCGATGGGCGGCATGGTGTTCACGGTTATGGCCGCGTTGGCCGAGATGGAACTGGCCATCAAACGCGAACGCATCGTCGATAGTGTCAATAAGCGTCGCGCGGCCAGCAAGGATCTCGGCCGCCGCCGCCCACAGTTCACCGAAAGCCAAATCCTCAATGCCCGGCGCCTGGTCAACGCGGGCGAATCCGCCACGCAGGTCGCGCGAGATTTGAGCATGTCGCGTGCCACTTCGTATCGAAGAATTTCCGCACTCGGTGCGTGAAGCTCGACTATGTTCGCGGGTGAAGCAATCGGAATTTGCGTGATAACTTCCTCGAGGTGACGCGCCGAGAGTCGTCTTCGGGGTGGTGACCTTCCGTCCCGGATGCCCCCCTTCACCGGGCATTTTCTCAGGCGGGTTATACGGGCATGGAGTGTCGCGAAACCCTCCGAGGAACTGTTGGTATTCCCTGCGTGTTCGGGCTTTTCGGTGGTCGTCCCCCTAACGAGAGGGTGCAAAACGAGCTGTCTCCGCCTTGGACAGACCGCGCCGCTGTCGAAAATTGATGTGAAACGTGTGCTCTCTGCCCTGCCGCTCGTTGCTCTCGTCGCATCCTCCGCGCCACATGATTGATATTCGCCGTTCAATGTCTCCTTGTGTCGACCAAAACGCAGCGGTCAACGGCGCGCTGGCCCTTTGCTCTATTCACGACGGCCAGCGGGGATCACCGCGTGGGTACGATGCCGGTAGCCGAAGCCTGATGCCGCAGCTACGATCAGCTGACTGTTAGGTTCGAGCGTATGCGCTTCGATATTCGTCAGATCTCAATATTTGCACTCGCTGGGGCGTTCGTGCTGTGCTCTAGTGGATGCGTCAGCGCCCCACTCCCGAGCGTTGACTCTCACGCTCCGTCGTCTGCGCCGTCCGCGCCGGTGCCTGTGGCGACGCCAGCTGAGGCAAACCAAAACGACTCACCCCAAATGAGCGCGTTCGAGCAGCAACTCCCGCTCACCGGGCAATTCGTGACTCAATGGACTGAAACGGTTGGCTCTGTCGAGATCGCGCGCCACAGTGACGGCACGATCAAGGCGACTCTCACCGACTTCAGTACAGGAACCTCGCCGAACCTGAGGCTCTATCTCAATGAAGGCGACCTGGTCACCAACGCCGATGGAGCTTGGACGACCGATGTTGGTCTCAGTTATGAAATCGCCCCCGTCATGGCATCAGCCAGTCCGCAGGAAGTTGAGATTCCTGGCAGCAACTTCATGAACGAGATTCACAGCGTCACAATTGTTGATTACACGAGTCCCGACTTCCTACATTTTGGCTCGGCGCCGCTGGGATAACCGCCGGAATAGGGGCCCTTGACGTACACCGCTGTGAAACTCGGTCACCGTGGATTTATCCGACGGGCGCAGAGAGCGTCGCGTGCCCTGTGACGGCCAGGACAAATGGAGAATGGTGTCTCGACACAGTTCAATTCCCGTATGAGGTTCCCCCCGCGGGCTAGTCGAGGCGTCGGCCGCAGCGGTACGAGTTGATTTCCGTGCGTCTAGAAGGTGGAAGCGGTAAATGGCGTGCCGTCGAATCCCGGAGTCGAGGTCGATTGGGGGAGGTCAAGGAGTTGTCGTAGCCATCAGGTCTGCGGCGACCTGCTCGGCCTCGGATGCAGTCTCGAACATCAATGTTAACGGGCTGCTGCTGAGGGCATCCTTCACGAGCGGTGCAGAGAGGACCTGGCCATCGAGGACAATCGCCAAGTTCTTGTCTAGCGCTTCCTGAGAAGCTTCGCTGAGCGTGTCGGTATCTGTGTCATTGAGATCAAGGTGCACGGAGTGTGTCGATCCCTGGTTGTCGGAGGGCGTTACGGATTCCGGCGTGATCACACCCAGCACGTCTGATAGCTCGTATGTGATGGTTCCTACCTGGTCGCACCCTACGTGCCAGGGTTGGGTGAGGCCAGTACCTCAGAGCAAGTCCGCCGTGTGACGTAGGGCGAGAATCAGGAATCATCACCATGTCCAGCCCGTCTTTCATCGCCGTGCGCGACGAGAGTCCTATGAGTAGTCCCGGACCCCGAGCTGGTGGGCCGACCTCACGAAGGTCGTTCACCCCAGCGCAGAAGCTGGCGTAC
>NZ_PJJJ01000035.1 GCF_002929495.1 Cryobacterium sp. Y82 | reverse complement strand
CCCTCGGGTTCCGGCACAGAGCCGGTGGCGGCGGGCGGAGCGGTGAGGGTCATGGCGTCGGTGCCTCCTTCACCAACAATTTTACCCCAAATCGCCCCTAACGGCGAGATAATCTCAGCATTATCCTGACTGACATACAGAATTTTCTTCTGATCAACAAAAGCGGAAAAAAGAATACTTCCGCTTTGTGCAGTGACCAGTCACGCGCTTTCGATGGGAATACAGACAGCAGTCAGCGGCTGGTCCGTGATTAGATGGACGATCGCGGAAGCGCGCCAGGGCCCACCGTATTGCCGGGAGCCCAGTTTCTCGGCTGGGACCGGACCCTGCAGGTCACGGCGGGGGTCAGGGCGTCGGGGCGGCCAGGCGGGCTACCTCGTAACCGCCGGCGGAATAGATCGTCGTGAACGCCACGCCGGGGTGCAGCGCCGCACCCACGACCTGCGCCGACGTCCACTCGGCGGGAAGACCTCCGGCCACATGGTCGATCACGAGATAGTCCGGCAGGGGATTCTGGTTGCCGAGCCAGAAAACATCCGTTCGTTCCACGAGATAGTTCATCAGGCCAATGTCAGATTCGACCCGGGCGCCGTCCGGCACGATGCGCAAAGCAGCAGTCGCCGCGATAGCGCGATCCGTCGAAAAATTGCCCGCCACATCCGTCAGTTTGAACACGGGCAGCGTCGTGCCGAGCACGAGCGCGGCGACAATCGAAACGGATGCCGCCTGCCGCCCAAAACCGCGCAGCCAACGGCGCCGGCTGGTGCGCGCGAGTGCGATACCGTCGAGCGCTGCGGCGAACACGATCGGCATGAGTACGGCGCTGTACTGCCAGGTCGGCCCCCAATATCCCGAATTATCGGACAGAAACCGCCAGGCCAGGGTCGGCAACAGCACGAGCGCGAGCGGCGACCGCACCGCGATGACGCCGCCGGCCACGAGGAGCAGCGCGAGAGTCACGCCCTTCTGCGGCTGAAAGAGCGTCGCCGGGTCACCCAGAATCTTGACCAGGTCGATGCTGCTCGAGTATGCCCAGGCCCCATTCGGGTTGAGCAGCGGCAGAATGACCAGGCTGGCCAGAGCGAACCAGCCCACGCCCCAGACGGCCAACCACACTCCAAGCGGATGCCGGCTGCGAACGGCCAGCACGATACCCATCGCGGCCACGGTGAGTCCGAGGTCTTCCTTCACGAACACGAGCGGCATCGCCCAGAGCAGGCAGGCCGCCCACTTGCGCCCGAGAAAGGCGGTCAGGGACAGCGCCAACAACGGAACGGCGAAGGCAATCTCGTGGAACTGCGCCTCGACCGCGCCCTGCAGACCCCAGCTGAACGCGAAAGCGAGCCCGAACAGCGTCCCGGTCATCGGTCCGAGCAGCCGGATCGCGCCATAGCTGAGTGCTGCGGCGGCGAGACCGAACAGGGCGTTCTGCACCACCAGTAGCGTGAACGCGTGTGGAAAGATCGCGAAAATCGGGCCGAGCAGCACCAGAAGCGGATGAAAATGGTCACCGAGCAGGTTGAAACCGTCACCCTTGATCGTCACGATCGGCGTTTCAAGCGCCGCATATTGCCGGGCCAGCTGGGCGAAAATCCCGAGGTCCCAGGACGGAGCGGCGAAGCTTCGCCACTGCAGCGCCGAGAATACGGTGTACAGCGCGGTCGACACGAGCCCCACGCCGGCCGGCAGCAGGAACGGCCGGAGCGCGCCTGACCGAAACAGTTCGACGCGAAATCCACTCATCCAGCCACGCTAACGCACCCGCCCCGAACTCCGCCCCAGCAGGTCGTGGCCAGCCCCGCCGCGTTATCCGCTGGTGAGGCCTGTGGCAGCACGGGACCTTTGGCCCTGTTTGGGGGGCGCGCCACGGAGCACACTAACAGGATGCAGCAGACGACGCCACCTCTGGAGGTCGCATGACATTGACTTGCCCATTCTGCCGGTCCGAAGCTCGGCTCACCCTGAATCCGGCCCACGCCGAACGCAACTCGCTCCCGGTTTACCTACTCAAATGCTCCGGATGCGAGCACACCAGCGTGCGCGTATCCCGGTTCGCGGCGCGGACGTGTGGGGTACCTTCTCAGTTCGCGCCTAACCGGGGCTGACGCTCGCCGGGGAACCCAACCTCAGCGAAAACCACCAGCGTGCTCGTGCACCCCGTACGCCGTCCAGCGACACAGAAAACACCTCCGCCTTCCTGCGATGGTGTTTTTTATGTCTCCGCCTGCTCCTACAGGTCGGCGAGCAGGCTCACCGGGTTTTCGATGCAGCGGGCCACATAGGTGAGGAACCCGGCAGCGGTTCCGCCGTCGCAGACCCGGTGGTCGAACACCATCGAGAGCTCAACGACGGTGCGCACCGCGAGAGCGTGTTCGACCACCCAGGGCCGTTCGATCATGCGCCCGATACCGAGAATGGCCGCCTCCGGGTGGTTGATGATTGCGGCCGAACCGTCCACGCCGAGCGACCCGAAGTTGTTGAGCGTGAAGGTTCCACCGGTCAGGGCGCTCGGTGCAAAGGTACCCTCGGGCGACTGCGCCACGAGAGCGGCGAGGGAGTCGCGCAACTGCCGCAGGCTCATTGCGTGCGCCCCGTGGATCACGGGGACCATCAGCCCGCGCGAGGTCTGCGCCGCGATGCCGAGGTTGACGGCACCGTGCTGCAGAATCTCCTGGCTCGCAGTGTCGACCGAAGAATTCAGCACCGGGTACACACGCAGCCCGGCGACGACGAAGCGGGCGATGAGCGCCGTCACACTGAATCGCTCTCCGGTCGCCGTGAGCAGCTGATCCCGCGCCGCGAATAGTGCCGTTGCGTCGACATCCAGCCAGATGGTCGCCTCGGGAATCTCCCGCCGCGACGTGGTTAATCGCTGCGAGACGACTTTCCGCAGGCCGGAAATGGGAATGCGGATGTCCGCGCTCGCGTCGTCGGGGGCAGTTGGCGCTGTGCTGGGTGGCGCCGCCGCCGGAGCGGTCAATGCTCGAATGTAGTTGTCGACGTCGCTGCGCAGCACCAGTGCGTTCGGCCCGCTGCCGGCCAGCATGCTCGCGTCAAACCCGTTGTCGCGCGCCAGGCGGCGCACGATTGGTGAGACGACGGGGGAGCGGCGGGTCGAGTCCAAAGCGTCGCTCGAAACGGATGCCGCCGAAACGGATGGCGCTGGCTCGGCTGGCGCAGCGGCCACCGGCAGCATCGGTACCGGCAGCATCGACACCGGCGGCGCCGGGGCATCCGCCGTCGTGACCGGGGTATGGCTCGGCGTCCCCGTGCCGCAAAAACGCCCGGCGGCGACCTTCCGCGCCGGCCGGGTGCTCTCGGTCGTGCCGTAGCCGACCAGAACGGCCCCGGAAACTTCGGACGGAGCGGCGGCGGGAACGTCGCCCGCCGCGACATCTGCGGCAGCACCACCCGCAGCATCCGTCACGGTCAGCAGTACCTGCCCAGCGTGGATCACCTGGCCTGGCTCGCCGAACAGGCTCGCGACAACGCCGCCATAGGGCGACGGCAGCTCCACGATGGACTTGGCCGATTCGACCTCGACCACGGCTTGGTCGATGGCGATCGTGTCGCCGGGAGCGACCAGCCAGGCCACGATCTCGGCCTCGGTCAGCCCCTCACCGAGGTCGGGCAGCAGAAATTCGCGGCTCATCAGGACCACTCCCAGGTCGACAGTGCTGCGAGAATGCGATCGGGGGTCGGCAAGAAGTACTCCTCGAGCTTGGGCGACGGGTACGGAATGTCGAAGCCGGTGATACGCAGGATGGGGGCGGCGAGGTAGAAGAAGTTGCGCTCGGTCAGGCGCGTGGCCACCTCGGCACCATAGCCACCGAACTGCGCGGCCTCGTGCACGATGGCGGCCCGTCCGGTTTTACGAACGGATACCCCCACCGTCTCGTCGTCAAAGGGCGAAAGCGAACGCAGGTCGATGACCTCGATCGAGAGCCCCTCGGCTTCAGCCTGATCGGCCGTGGCGAGTGCGGTTTTCACGGTCGGCCCATAGGCGATGAGCGTGACGTCGGTACCCGCGCGCAACACGACGGCCCGGTTCAGCTTCTCGGTTTGCACCGGCAAGGAGAGAGAAGCTTTGCTCCAGTAGCGGCTCTTCGGCTCCATGAAGATCACCGGGTCGTCGCTGGCAATAGCCTCCCGCAGCATGGAATAGGCGTCCGCCGGGTTCGACGGGCTGACCACGGTGAGTCCGGGCGTCGCCGTCCAGTAAGCCTCCGAGGAATCGGAGTGGTGCTCGACTCCGCCGATATCGCCGGCGTAGGGAATGCGAATGACGATTGGCAGCGGGATTTTGCCGCGCGTTCGATTGCGCATCTTGGCCACGTGCGACACGATCTGTTGGAACGCCGGGTAGCTGAACGCGTCGAACTGCATCTCCACGACCGGGCGCAGGCCGTACATAGCCATGCCGATCGCGGTTCCGACGATGCCGGCCTCGGCCAGCGGGGAGTCGCTCACCCGGGTTTCACCAAATTCGGCGTAGAGCCCGTCGGTGACGCGAAACACGCCGCCGAGCGGGCCGACGTCTTCGCCGAACAGAACGACCGTCGGATCATCGACCATCGCATCGCGAATGGCGGCGTTGAGCGCGGCGGCCATGGTGAGGTCTTCTGGCGCGCGCACGGCAGTGCCGGTGTCCAGGGCCTGCTGCGGGCTCATCGAGTGCTCTTTTCGGTAGCAACAGCGGATGCCAAAGCATCGCCGGCGAGTTCGGCCGCGAGAAAGGCGCGTTGCTCGGCCAGGGCGGTGCGCGGCGTGGAATAGACGTGCTCGAACAGTTCCAGCGGATCGACGACCGCCTGTTCGGTCATGCAGTCGCGGGTTGTGGCGGCGAGCTCCTCGGCGGCGGCAAGAATCGAAGCGCGTACCCCTTCGGTCAGGGCGCCCTGCGCAACGAGGTACTTTTCCAAACGTTCGATCGGATCCCGGCTGCGCCACAGGTCGACGTCGGCGGCTTTGCGGTAGCGGGTGGGGTCATCCGAGTTGGTATGGGCTTCGATGCGGTAGGTGAGGCCCTCGATCAGGGTGGGGCCATCGCCGCGGCGAGCGCGGTCCATGGCCGCCGAGACGACGGCATACATGGCTGCAACGTCGTTGCCGTCCACGTAATAGCCGGGCATGCCGTAGCCGATGGCCTTGTCGGCGATGGTGCGGCAGGCCATCTGCTTGTCGAGTGGCACGCTGATCGCGAACTGGTTATTCTGCACGAGGAACACGACGGGAGCCTGCCAGACGGCAGCAAAGTTGAATGCCTCGTGGGCGTCGCCCTCGCTGGTGGCGCCGTCGCCGAGCAGGGTGAGAGCCACGGTATTGTCGCGCTTGAGCTTCGCTGCGGTGGCCAGGCCGACGGCGTGCAGCGCCTGGGTAGCTAGTGGTGTGGCCTGCGGGGCGATGCGGTGCTGGTGATAGTCGTAGCCGCTGTGCCAGTCACCGCGGAACGAGGCAAGAATATCTTTCGGCTCGACCCCCCGGGTAAGCAGCGCAATGCTGTCGCGGTAGGTCGGAAACAGCCAGTCCTGCGGGGCGAGTGCGGCGACCGCGGCGATCTCGCAGGCTTCCTGGCCGAGCGCGGACGGGTAGGTGGCGAGGCGACCCTGCCGGGTGAGGGCGGTTACCTGCACGTCGAACCGGCGCGCTATGACCATCTGTCGGTACAGGCCGAGCAGGGTGTCGACGGCTGGCAGGGTAAATCCGCCGCTCTCATTCTCGGCAACCGCCTGACCAGTGTCGTCGATCAAACGAAGGGGTGGGGGTGCCAGCACCGCCGTCAACGGCGTGCTCTCAACATTGAGGCTCATGAGGCAATGGTGCGCCCTTCAGACGAGCCCGTACCCAGGTTTTTTGCAGTTGTGAACGATTGGCCGGGCAAATGCCAGACGGCAACCAAACGGCCGTACTGAGAAGGTTTTCAGTGCCAAGCGTCCGGGGTGGTACCGGGCGCGTGCCCGAGGATCTCGTCGAGAATTAGGTGCGACCGGGTCGAGATTACCCCGGGCATGGTGTGGATATCGCGCAGAATGGCCTGGCTGAGTTGTTCGTGGTCGGGAGCGCTCACGGTGAGAATAATGTCGATGTCCCCGCTCACTGCCTGCGCCTTCTCAACAAATGGGAGTTCGGCGAGTTGCGCGGCAATTTCACCCCAGGCCACGTCAGCGATCTTCACGATGACGAGAGCCGACACGTGCAGGCCGAGGGCCTTGCGGTCGGTCTGGGCGCCGAACCCGGTGATCACGCCATGGCTGATGAGCTTCTGCACCCGGGTGTGCGCTGCGGTGCGCGAGATGTGCACCTGCAGGGCCAGCTGGCGCATGGAGAGTCTGGCGTCCCGGCTGAGCTCGGCGATGATCTGGCGATCAACGCCGTCGAGTCCGGGGTGGGGCGGCTGCGGCTGCGTCATTGGACTCTTACAGTACCGGTGCCGGCGCGGATGCAGTGGATCGGCGCAGGTGGGATTTGCGAAGCACGCGCAGGTAGTGATTCTTGGGCCAGTGGCGAAGTGCGCGCGGCAGGCGAGGATAGATGAAACGGATGACGTGCAGTGCCCGATCGAAGCGCCGCTGGTGCTGTTCTGACCAAGGGAGGTCGAAGAGTACCCGAACGCGGGGCGGCAGCAGTCCGGCCGTCATCAGGCGGGCCAGCGGGAGGGCAGCTCGGTACCAAAACGGAGCCGGGCGCGAGTGCAACAGCTCGTGCGCGACCGCGCGCGTGGCGGCATCCGTTCTCAGCAGTTGCAATTGCTCATCCCAGTACTGGCGAAACGCGACGCGGTCTTTCGGCCACAGTTCCGGCGGCACCTGCAGCGCGGTGCCGAGCCGGGAGTATTCGCGGTAAACGGCGTCGGCCGTTGCCTCGTCGAGCGGGCCGTAGATGAGTGCGTGCAGGTGGGTAGCAGAGTCGTACAGCGTTGCGGCGACCCAGAGCTGCAGCTCTGGGGTGAACGCGTTGTACCGGGGTGTCGTGCCGGTTGAATGCACGGGAACGTGCGCATGGTTGACCCGCTCGGCCATCGCGGCGGCGAGGTCGGCCGGTCCGAAGACGGTGGCGTAGACAAAGCTCAGCGTGCCGTTCAGCCGGTCGAGCGGCCGAGCGGCGAAATTGCTGTGGTCGGCGACGCCGTGTCCAATGGCCGGATTCGCCAGCTGCAGCAGGATGGCGCGGCCGCCCGCAGCAATCAGGATGCCCTCGCCCGCAACCCCCTGCATGCTCGGTAAACGTGCTCTCACAGCTACCTCCCAATAAACACGCAGAACCCGATGACAGGCTGAGACTATTCGGTCGGCCTGAGTTAAGGCCCGGCTGAACCCCGAAGGGGCCGATGAATATTTGTCTTCCCGGGAATACGAACGTCTTCTATGCGCTTGCATATATCCGAGGGCGACAATTCTGGGCCCACACACTTGAGGAGAAACTCTATGAGCGAGACCACCGCAACGAGCATTCCCGGCTTCAAAGCCGGAACCTGGACCATTGACAAGACCCACAGCTCGGTGAGCTTCAGCATTCGCCACATCGTCATCAGCAAGGTCAAGGGCACCTTCGAAGACTTCGACGCCACCTTCGTAACCGGCGAGAACCCTCTCGAGACGAGCGTCACGGCCTCGGCCAAGGTCGTCTCGATCAACACCAACGAGCCCAACCGCGACGGTCACCTCCGCACCGGCGATTTCTTCGACGCCGAAACGTACCCGACCATCGACTTCGCGTCGACCGGTGTGCGCGAAGTCAAGGGCGACTACCTCGTCGACGGCAACATCACCATCAAGGGCGTCACCAAGCCGGCCACGTTCGAGCTCGACTTCGGTGGCTTTGGTGGAGACCCCTACGGCAATTACAAGTTCGGCGCCACGGCCAAGACCGAGGTCAACCGCGAAGACTTCGGCCTCACTTACAACGCCGCCCTCGAAACCGGTGGCATGCTGCTCGGCGACAAGGTCACCATCACGCTCGAATTGCAGGCCGCGCTCAACGCGTAACCCCTAGCTTTTCGATCAGGGCCCCACTTCGGTGGGGCCCTGTTTCGTTTGCAGCCAAGCCGCAAATTTTGGGATAGAAAATGCCCCCGGTGCTATGATCACTGCGATTTTCGCTCCGTAGTACTTCCCACTCCTGAAACCGAGCCTCACATGATTCAACGTCGTCGTCATCTGATTCTTTTTTCGCTCGCGGTGACTGCGGCCCTGAGCTTGGCGTTCGGGGGAGTGGTCACGGCCGCTCACGCCGACGCGCTGGTGCCCACCCCGGTGGGTAGCAATATCGAGGTACGGCCGACCGACCCGAACGGTAACAAGGGCGTCTACCTGAACTTCAACTCCGTTCTCGAAGCCGGAGTCACTTCAGTGACCACGTCCACGACCGGCCCGGCTCCCGTCGGGTTTACGCTCGCCCTCGACACTCCCTACTTCTTTTACCCCGCGACCACGGCGATCACCAGCGGCCCCATCACCATCTGCATTCAACATGTCGATTATGATGTTCCCGATCAAATGTTCAGTCGAGACATGATCTGGCAGTTCGTCAATGGTCAGTGGCAAGAACTTGGCTATCCGCCGGGACACTACTGCGGCGATGCCGCCAGCCTCGCCGGACCGTTCGCCGTGGGCGGCACGCTCAAGGGTGACACGCCGATTGGTACGAACGTTTTTGTCAAACCGAGCAGCTATCCCACCGGAGCCAACAGTAGTCCGGTCGTGATTTTCGACAGCGTCACGACGCCCGGAATCACCACGGTTTCGCACCCGGCTACACAGCCGGCGCCAATCGCCTTCGACCAGCGCAGCAGCTACTACGACTTCGCCACGACCGCTGAATTTTCGGGGCAGTTCCGGTTCTGTATCGATCCTTCGGACCTGCAATATTGGAATGCCTATTTCACCCCGAGCGTGAGGGAACTGGAAACCGCCTACCGTTCCCGGATGTACCAGTTCGAATTGGGCGTGTGGAAAGACATCACGAGTTCCCAGGGCACGTCTACTTGTGGAAGAACCACATCGTTCGAGCCCGTGATGCTCGGTGAACCGCCGGCGGGAATCACCGCGGTGGGTTCTTTGGTGAGCCTCGCGCCGTCCGGTCAAGATGCGCTAAATCCCCCGATTCGCGTTGAATTCGATACCGTCACATCCGCCGGGAACACCGCCGTCACCGAGTCAATGATCGGACCAGCCTCAACTATCTTCGACACTGTCACCACACCAGCCTTCATTGAACTCTCGACGACGGCCACCTTTACCGGTCGCGTTCTGGTGTGTGTCCAGTACTTGCGAAGCCTGTTCGCCGACGGAAACCGTCTCTTTCACTTTGAGGGCGGACGCTGGCAGGAGATTTCGCTGGGTAACAGGGAGGGGATTCTCTGTGGATATGCGACAGGGCTGGGAATGTTCACGATTGGGCTGCCTCGGGCGGGCAGTAGCCCGGTCGGAGCGGATGTGCTGGTCGACCTGTACACGCCGGCATATCCGTACGCCGCCCTGACCTTCGACTCGATAACGTCCGACGGCATCACCTCCTCCGTCCTCACTCCGACCGGGCCGGCGCCGACCGGATTTACCACGCTGACCGACCCGCCGGTGTACCTGAATCTGGAGACCACGGCGGGCTACAGTGGCAACATCCTGGTCTGCTTGTCTTTTGACGCGTCGACCCTGACCGCTGAGCAAGCCCTTAGCCAGCACCTGTACCACTTCGTGGCTGGCGCGTGGCAGGACATCACGAGCCAACAGTCCTATGGCCGCGTGTGTGGAACGACGTCGTCGCTGTCGCCATTTGTCGTGGGCGAACCGCTGCGGGCACCGAGCCTGGCACCCGCTCCGACACCGAGCGTCACGGGCACGCCACAGGTCGGCTTCCAACTGACTGCCGTTCCCGGTCGCTGGGGACCAGGTGCCGTTGACTTGAGTTATCAGTGGAAACGTAACGGCGCCGCTATTGTCGGTGCGACCGATATCAAATTTCAGCTGTCCGGCGCCGAGGCGGGCGAGAGCGTCAACGTAACCGTCACGGGTACGAAGACCGGCTACTCCGCCACCAGCCGGTCGAGTAGCCCTGCTCTCATCGCGATCGGCGTGCTGTCCGAGACGCCCGTCCCCGAGATCGTCGGCGCAACCACCGTGGGTAAAACTCTCGGCCTATCGACCGGTGTCTGGCGACCGGCCCCCGTCGACCTCGCCGTGCAGTGGAATCGCAATGGGGCGCCGGTAGTCGCCGCCACATCCAGCACATACGAGGTGACCGCGGCCGACTTGGGCGGCAGGATTACGGTGACGGTGACCGGAACGAAGGTGGGGTATCGTTCCATCAGCACGACCAGCGCCGCGACGGTACCGGTTGAGCCGGGCAAATTGGTCGGCCCGATTCCCAGCATCAGCGGAATGGCCAGGGTTGGCCAGCAACTCGTTGCCGTGCCCGGCGTGTGGACTCCCGCTGCGGCCCTGAGCTACCAATGGTTCCGCGGAGCAACGCCCGTGCCGGGAGCTACAGCCGCGACCTACGCGCTCACCTCGATGGACCGAAATTACCGCATGACCGTCACTGTCACCGCCAGTCAGACCGGCTACCTGACCGCAGTGAAGAAGAGCGGTGCAACGCCTAAAGTCACGTAGCCCTCGATCCGGGGCCACGAGTTGCCGGGCACCGGGCCTTCATCTGTGCGAAGGTACCCTTGTGGGGTTCGCCGCCCGGAATAAACAGAATGTTTGTTTTAGAGCATGCTTCCAGCGGTTAGATGACCACTCCACTTCGGCAAGGAGTCTTCGTGTTTTCTCTTTCTGACCTGCACATTCCAATCATCGCGGCACCGATGGCCGGCGGCGCCTCGACTCCCAACCTGACGGTAGCCGTCAGCGACGCGGGCGGACTCGGCTTTTTGGCTGGCGGCTACAAGACCCCGCAGGCCCTGGCCGAACAGATCGTCGACGTGCAGCAGCGCACCGAGCGCGCCTTCGGCGTCAACCTGTTCATTCCTCAGCCGGCTCTGAGTGATCGCGCCGCAGCCCTGTCCTATCGCGACGTGCTCGCCCGCGAGAATCCAGCGGCCACATTCGGCGAAATCGACGAAACCGACGACGACTGGTTCGCCGATAAGGTGGCCGTCGTCATCGCTCAGAAGGTTCCGGTTGTTTCGTTCACCTTCGGCCTGCCCCCACGAGACGCCGTAGAGCGCATGCACGCGGCCGGCTCATTCCTGATCGCTACGGTCACTTCGGTGCCCGAAGCCCTTCAGGCGGTCGACCGTGGCGTCGACGCACTCTGCGTGCAGGGGCCGGAGGCTGGCGGGCACCGGGGGACCTTCACCACTCAGGGCGAACCGGGCACCCTTGCCCTGGGGGAGCTGCTGATCGAGATTCGCGAGGTGGTGAGGCTGCCGCTGATCGTGGCGGGCGGCATCCACTCGGGCGAACAGATCGCCTCGTTGCTCGCCAACGGCGCGGGCGCCGTACAGCTCGGTACTGCCCTTCTCCGTACAGAGGAGTCCGGCGCGAACCCGGCCCACCAAAATGCCCTGGTCGATGGGCGATTCGCCGAGACCGTCATAACGAGGGCCTTCTCTGGTCGCCCGGCGCGTGCCTTGCGAAATGCCTTCGTCACGGCTCACGATTCGAGCGTGCCCCACGAGTATCCCCAGGTGCATCACCTCACCAAGGGCCTGCGAACGGATGCCGCCCGCCGTGGCGACCCCGACGGGCTCGCCCTCTGGGCCGGGACAGGATTTCGCGCCGCGGCTGCTGGCCCGGCCCAGTCCGTTCTGGCGTCCCTCTGGGCCGGTGCAACGGCCGCGGCTGCTGGTCGTTAGCCGAGCTAACGCAGACTTCCTCGTGGACGCCGGTCGCGGATCAGCAGAACGACGGCGATCCCGACCACGGCACCAAGAAGAGTTTCCCATCCGCGGTCAGTGAGTAGAGATGTCGGGTCGATCGGGCTGGCGAGTTGGGTCATGAGCAGTATGACGGGCGTGAAAAAAGTGAGTGCGAGACCGTAGTGGCGCGCCATGAATAATTCAGTCGGGAACTGCAAGACCATGACGAGGATGACCAGCACGGTCGTACTGGGATGGAGGAGCAGAATACCCGCCGTGAGGCCCAGACCTGCAAAGGTGCCGAATATTCGATGGACGCCACGCTGCACTCGGCTGGGAAGATCGGCACCGGCGAGGGGAACGGCCGCTGCGGCCATAGCCCAATAGGCGTGGCCGATCCCGAATACGAGACCGAGAACCCCGGCGGCTGCGACAGCGAGGACATAGCGGGTGGCGTGCACGCCTGCCTTCGCTAGCCATGGCCGGGAGAGAGGTTCGCGAGAACGTCTCGCCGTTGAGTCCCAGGCGCGGCCTCGAAACCAGCCAGCAAACCCGACGATTAGAGAAAAGACTGCGGATGCGGCGCAGATCAGCGCGGCAGTCCAGAGCCCAACGACCGTTGGGATCGACGCGCAGGCTCCCAGCGCGAAAATACCGAAGAAAGGCCCGGCTGGTCTGAGCTGTATCTTGTCGGCCACGAGTGAACCCAGCCCGGCCAGGGAGGCCTCGATGGCGATCAACGCCCAGACCTCGATGTGGGTGATCGACAGCGCCACCCCGATGGTCACCCCGGTCAGCAGTACTGCCGCGGCCTGGGCTTGATGCACCAGCCGCAGCTGATGGGTTTCACCACGGCCGTACATGCCCGTGAAAGCGCCAAAGACGGCATATATGCTCAACTCCGGATGGCCGGAGATCAGCAGGACCAGAACCGGGACGGTGACCCCGAGGCCCACGCGAAGGGCTGGCCAGTGATCATTGACCGCGGGTCCGACACTGATGAGCGCGCGAATATACGACAGCGTCGGGCGCACGGGGGTGTCACGGCCTTTCGATCAGAATAATGGCATTGCAACGTCGACAACGGAACCCGATTACTGGTCATCATCGAATCCATCACGTAGCTGGGGCCAACGGGCGCTCTCGGTGCCTCCGGTTGGCTGGTTCCGCGCTCAACTCCAGCGGTCGTACCATTCTGTGCCCCTGTGCCCGGCCTGTCCAAGACTCGAAGTTGACCAGCCGATAACCGCACGTTATCAATCACCTAGGTATTGCAGGAGCTTCGGGCGCGACTGGCGGAAGCCCCCGATCGAACAGCTCTCCCAGGGAAAGCCGCGCGGCAACGGCCGCGAACGCTCGCGCAGTCACCGAACCAGGCGACGCCGCGCTGATTGCCGCAGCGACACGCGCGGTCGCGACGGGATCAACGAGTGGCACGACGCGGGTGCGCGATGACGGCGTAATGGTTTGTAGCCACGAATGGGGCACGATGCTGGCCCATCGGCCCGTCTTCATGTGCGCGTGGAGGGACGCGATCGAATCCGTCTCGACCTGTGGCACCATCTGAATCTGGGTGCGGCTGAAGGCATCGTCGATAACTTGTCTGCTGCGCATTTCCGCCGTCAAGACAGCGAGGGGGAGCTGGGATGCCTGGAGCCAGGTCATCGTTTCGGGGACGTCCGGAATGAGTTCGTCGGACGCGATGAGAACGTAGCGTTCCTCGTACAGGGGCACGAAAACGAGCCGCGGGTCGGCAACCTCATCGACGTAGGTGACGCCGGCGTCCAGTTCAAAACTGCGCAGTCGTCGGGCGATTTCGACCGCGGAGAGGTCCGATTTGATTTGCACCCTGGCCAACGGATGCGCAGCACAGAACGCGGCAACGGCCAGGGCGACCGTCGTCGAGGCACTGGGTACAACACCCAGCCGCAAAATGCCGGTCACTCCGGACTGGACTGCCTGAACTTCAGCCTTGAACGCGTCATGCTCGGCCAGGATACGTTTGGCCCAGATGACCAGGCGTTCGCCCTCCGTAGTCAAACCCTCAAAGGCATGACCACGATTGATCAGAGAAACATTGAGCTCCTGCTCCAGCCGGCTGATCGCAGCGGAGAGGGCGGGTTGGGAAACGTGGCATGCGGCCGCGGCACGAGCGAAATGTCGTTCCCGGGCCACGGCGACAAAATATTCGAGCTGGCGAAACCGCACAGTCGCTCCTTCGATCTTGGTGATTATTGCGCGTGGACCCCAAGGTAGGCTCATTCGACAGGGTGTGCAGTCACCGCCCTCCGGTAGATCAGCGTCGATCGGCGCGAAACACACCACCGGCCGCCAGGCCGAGCAGACCGCACGACAAGAAATGGTTCTCCTTTGCGCAAATTGAATATGTTCCGGACGGGAAAGCTCACGGTCGCCGTCACGGCACTGCTCGCCCTCACCGGTGGAGTGCTCGGCGTCAGTGCCGCAGCAGCCAGCCAGCCCAGCACCGCTGTCACCGGCGAAACGTACGTCATCGGCACCGACACCACCTTTGCACCGTTCGAGTACCGCGAAGACGGTGAGTTGACCGGTATCGATATGGACCTGATTCGGGGCATCGCCGCCAATCAAGGCTTCACCGTAGAGATCAAATCGCTCGGCTTCGATGCGGCGCTGCAGGCGTTGCAGTCCAACCAGGTGGACGGCGTCATCGCTGGCATGTCGATCACCGACGAGCGCAAGCTCGTGTTCGACTTCTCCGACCCGTACTTCGACTCCGGCGTGCAGATGGCCGTCGCCGAGGGCAACACCGAGATCACCAAGTACGCCGACCTGGCCGGCGAAACCGTCGTCGCCAAACGCGGCAGTGAGGGCGAGACCTTCGCCAACTCGATCAAGAACGAGTACAACTTCACGGTCAAGGCCCTCGCCGACTCGGCCACGATGTACGACGACGTCAAAGCCGGTAACTCCGTCGCGGTCTTCGACGACTATCCCGTGCTCGCCTATGGCATCAACCAGAACAACGGCCTCAAGTCCGTCACCGAGAAGGAACAGGGCAGCTCCTACGGTTTCGCTGTCAACAAGGGCCAGAACCCCGAACTGCTAGCTGCCTTCAACATCGGCCTGGCCGAGCTGAAAAGCGGCGGCGAATATCAGGAAATTCTCGATACCTACCTCGACGCCCCCGCAGCGTCCAAGGATACGAGCTTCTTCGGCCTGCTCAGCGACAGCCTGCCGGCCCTCATGAAGGGCCTCGGGCTGACGCTGCTGGCGACCGCCCTGTCGATTGTGATCGCCCTCGTGCTCGGCGTGCTGTTCGGTTTCTTCAAGGTCTCTGAGAGTCGCGTGCTGCGCGGCCTGGCGAGCGTCTACGTGAGTATCTTTCGGGGCACCCCGCTGCTCGTGCAGGCGTTCTTCTTCTACTTTGGGCTGCCCCAACTCACCGGGCAGTCGATCGACGTACTCACCGCCGGTGTGCTCACCCTGAGCCTGAACGCGGGCGCCTACATGACTGAGATCGTGCGTGGCGGCATCCAGTCGGTCGATCCGGGCCAAACCGAAGCGGGCCGCAGCCTTGGCCTCGGCTATGTCATGACCATGCGCCGTGTGGTGCTGCCGCAGGCTGTGAAGATCATGACGCCGTCGTTCATCAACCAGTTCGTGATGACCCTGAAAGACACCTCGCTGCTCGCGGTGATCGGCTTCGCCGAACTCACCTATCAGGGCCAGCAGATTTACGCCTCGAACTTTCGCACGGGTGAGACCCTGCTGATCGTGGCGGCGCTCTACTTCATTGTCATCAACCTGCTCACCATGCTCTCCAATCAGCTCGACAAGAGGTTCAACAAATGAGCACCAGCGCCAATAACACCGCGAGCGCCGGCAGTAAAATTAGTGTCGGGGGCCTCCGCAAGTCGTTCGGCTCCAACGAGGTGCTCAAAGGCCTCGACGTCGAGATCACTGAGGGCGAGGTCGTCTGTGTCATTGGCCCATCGGGCTCGGGCAAGTCAACCTTTCTGCGCTGCTTGAATAAGCTTGACGAGCTCAGCGCCGGCACGATCATCGTCGATGGCTTCGACCTCGGCGACAAAACGGTCGACCTCAACGAGGTGCGACAGCACATCGGCATGGTGTTTCAGCACTTCAACCTGTTTCCGCACATGACGGTGTTGCAGAACATCATGTTGGCCCCGGTTGAGTTGAAGAAGGAATCCAAGGCGGATGCCCGCGCCACCGCCGTCAAACTGCTCAACCGGGTGGGCCTTGCCGACAAAGCGGATGCCCGACCCGCCCAGCTCTCCGGCGGCCAAAAGCAGCGCGTTGCGATCGCCCGTTCTCTCGCAGTGAACCCCGACATCATGCTCTTCGACGAGGCCACGAGCGCCCTCGACCCGGAGATGGTCGGCGAAGTGCTGCAGGTCATCCGTGATCTCGCCGCCGAGGGCATGACCATGGTCGTGGTCACCCACGAAATGGGTTTCGCCCGCGAAGTCGCTGACCGGGTCATCTTCATGGCCGATGGCGTCATCGTCGAAGAGGGCACCCCGGCCGAGCTGTTCGGCAACCCGCAACAGGAACGCACACGGGACTTCCTCTCCAAGGTACTGTAGCTCTGTAGTGGCTGGAGCGCGCACCGAAATGGGGCGCACCTATCCGGCGGATTCTGCGCCCGAGGCCCGCGGAGCATCCGTTTCTGGGCCGGGAGGCTCAGGCGCGGTCGCCGACGATCTCCTCGCGCACCCGGCGCAGGTCTTCCATCAGCGATCCGATCAAAATCCAGTGGTCAGGGTGCGGCGTCACGATCCGCAGCGGCGCGGTCAGGGCGAGCACGTCGGGCGCGGCCGGCTCCGGTAAGGACGTCGGGTCGTCGTCGGCGCGGGCGAGTAGGGCCAAGTCGTGTGCAGCCCGGGCCAGTTCCCGGGAGAAAGCCTGAACGGTCGGCTCGAACTGCAGGGAGGGGTCGTAGTGGTCGTGCAGGGCACGAGTCATGCCGATTGCGCGGGTCACGAGAGTCGGCAGTCGCTCGATCATGTCGTGGTCGGCATCGAGGGCCAGGCGCAGCTTGGCCTTGCGAGGGTTGAGCATGAGGCTTTCCTCGGCCTGCGCGATGGCCTTCTCTGCCGACGCGAGCATGGGGCGCAGCAGCCGGGCCTTGATCATCAATTCCATCAGGTCGATCGGGCTCTGCGGGGTGCGCAGCGCCTGCGCAATGCGGTCGAAGGTGTCGGCCAGCTCTCGGGCCAGCAGCCCGACGGCGTCGCGGGCGGGCGCAATCAATACCGGGGGAACGATGAGGGCGTTGATGACGAGGGCGATTCCCGCCCCGATGAACGTCTCGAAGATGCGATCGAGGGCGTACCCGGGTGTCGTGGCACCGAGGGCGAGTACGAGCATGGCACTGATGGGAATTTGACTCGCCGAGGAGGGGGACAGGCGCAGTGCCCAGGCAACGAGCAGGCTGACCATAATCGTGCCGAGCACGACCCAGCTGGACTCGCCGAGGAAGAAACCGATCGTGGAAGCGATGATGACACCGCCGATGACGCCCGCGGTGCGTTCGATCGCTCGCCCGAGGGTCTGGTTGACGCTCGGCTGCACTACGAGCAGGGCCGCGATCGCAGCAAAGATCGGCAGGTCGCTCGGTAGCAGCAGCTGGGAGGCTACCCAGGCCAGGGCGACGGCGACGGCCACCTTGACGACCTGCAGCAGCGGGAGCCGTTTGGGGACGCGCAGGGCCGAGGTTAGTTTCACCGGTCAAGGCTAACCCGTGCCGGGTGCGTCGAGTGAATGCCGGCGCATCCGCTTTCACGGTCTGCCGATTTGGCACGCCGAATCGACCAGTGTCGCGGGCCCATGGCCGAGAAAGTACCGGTAGACGAACTCGCCGAGCGCTTCGTCGCGCTCGAACCGGCGGGGGTTGGGCACCCATTCGTCGAGCAAGAGTCCCTGCTGCGTACCGACGTGCCGCCCCCAGCACAGGGTTCCGGTACGGGCAAGATGCACGATCATGTGATGCCCGCGCTGACCCTCTGTCGATATAGCCGTCGCTCGCAGCATGGCCATGAATTCGGCGCGGCTGAGCTGTTTCTGGCCGGTCAGGGCGGCGATCGCAGCTTCGCGGGCTCGCTCCAGCACGGCCCAATCAAGGCCGAGTCGCTCGTTGATCGTGCGGGTTTTCGCGAGCAGCCGCGGTGTCGTGAGATTCTGCATCCAGCCCAGTTCGCGGGCCGGAACGAAATGCAGCGTGCCTCGCATCGGCCAGGACCGTACGATCTCGCCGGCCGAAATGACGGCCTGGACGTCATGGAGCGTCGTGCCGGGGGAGCGCACCCCGAGGGCCCACTGCGCCGCAGGGTAGTCCTGGGCCTGCACCGCGAGCATCCGCTCGGCGACGGCGACCGCACCGGGGAGCGCAACCCCGGTTAGCCCCTGGGCCTGGAAGCGCCGGGCGTGACTCACCCAACCGATCTGCTACCTTCCGCACCGCCCGACTTTGGGCCGAATCACGCGGATCACGCGGGCACTACCGTCCGTGGCCTGGGTTCCGAAGGCATCGAACTGCACGGTCGACCCATCCTCGCGGAAGCCGTCGGTGCCGTCCGTGCCGCCGCCTGCCGGGGGGTCGTCGGTAGGTCCGCCGCGGCCGAACCGACGAAGCAGCGCCTTGACGATGGGCAAACCGGCCAGGAACAACACGATCACGCTATAAACGACGACCGCGAGCGGTTCGCTCAGCAGTGCAGCCGGGTCGCCAGCACTGATCTGCAGCGCGCGGCGTAGCTGGCGTTCCATCTCCAGGCCGACGATGGCCCCGACGATGATCGGCAGCACCGGAAACCCGAAGCGCCTGGCCATGTAGCCGAGGGCGCCGAGAAGGAGCAGAATACCGATGTTTAAGATCTGCATACCGGCCGAGTAGGCGCCGAGCGTGGCGAAGAATAGAATACCGGCGTAGAGGTAGGGCCGCGGAATGCGCAGCAGTTTCGCCCAGAGCGGGGCGAGCGGCAGATTGAGCGCCAGCAGCAGAGCATTACCGATAAATAGGCTCGCGATTAGCGTCCAGACCAGAACAGGTTCGTTCTGAAACAGCATCGGACCCGGAGGGATGTTGTACTGGTTGAATGCGGCGATCATCACGGCGGCGGTTGCCGTGGTGGGCAGACCGAGGGTCAGAAGCGGCACCAGCGTTCCCGCGGCGGAAGCGTTGTTGGCTGCTTCCAGTCGTCCTTGCCCATCCACGGCACACCGACCGGGATCGTCGGTGGTATTCCGTGACGCAGGTGGGCGGCGATCCACAGGGCTTCACCGACTGCGAACAGGGCCACGGCGATGACGACGACGTCGATACCACCGGAAAGAAGCGGTTGGCCGAAGGTCAGCCGTGCTTGCCCGGTCGTGCCATCGAGCCCCACGAGCCCGATGGTCAGCCCGATGAACAGCGAGGCGAGACCTCGAATACGGCTCGAGCCAAGCACTGCGCTCACGGCGACGAAGGCGAAGACCATCATCGCGAAGTACGACGGAGCCCCCAGCCCAATCGCGATCGCCACGATGAAGGGGGCGACGAAGACGAGGGCGCCGGTGGCGAGGGTGCCGGCCACGAAGGAGCTGATCGCGGCGGTCGCGAGCGCCTGGGCGCCGCGGCCGGCCTTGGCCATCTTGTTGCCCTCGAGTGCCGTGACGACCGAGGAGGATTCGCCAGGGGCATTGAGCAGAATCGAGGTCGTCGACCCGCCATACATGCCGCCGTAGTAGATACCGGCGAACATGATCAGCGACCCCGTCACGTCCAGCGCATACGTGAGCGGCAGCAGCAGGGCCACGGTCATGGCCGGGCCGATACCGGGCAGCACGCCGACGGCGGTGCCGAGCAGTACACCGATGAGGGCGAACAGCAGGTTTTGCAGGGTCAGCGCGTTACTGAACCCCTCCATCAGCAGGGTGAGGTTTTCCATTAGAGAATTCCCGTCAATAGGCCGGCCGGCAGGTTAATGCCGAGGCCCAGTACGAAGCCGTAGAACGTGCCAACGGCCAGAAGAATGCCGATCACGAGCGCCCAGATGAAGCGCTTTGAGCCGAGCAGCAGTGCGGAACCGTAGAACAGCAGCGCGCTGCCGATCACGAAGCCGAGAAAGTCCATCGTGAGGGCAAACACGAAAATCAGGCCGCCGAGGCCGAAGACGGTCGGCCAGTGGGCCTTTTGCGTGAGGTCAATGTCCTCACCGTCTTCGGCCTCGGCGTGGCCGCCCCGCAGCACAGAGATCGCCAGGGCGATCGCACACAGGCCCAGGCCGATCGCGATGATCGTGGAAACGACCCGCGGTCCCATCACGCCGACGTTGATGGCGGTGTGACGGATGTTCGCGGTATCGACCGCGATAACGATCGCGATCACCGCGAGCAGGGCGGCGACGCCGAGCTCGGAGCGACCCTGGAGTCGGGCGCGCAGCCCGGGGGCTACTCCTGTGCTGGGGGCGGTCATGGTTAGACCAGGCCCAGAGTTTTCAGCACGTCGGCGACGCGGGTGTCCTGTTCGGTGAAGAAGGTGCTGAAATCGTCGCCGGTGATGAAGGCATCGGTCCAGCTGTTGTCCTCGAGGACGCGCATCCACTCCGGGCTGTCGTGCATAACGCTGACGGCATTGACGAGGCGAGCGATCTCGGCATCGGTGAGACCCGGTGCGGCCAGGAGACCGCGCCAGTTGGTGAAGACCAGGTCGATGCCTTCTTCGGTCAGGGTGGGTGCGTCGATGACAGGCACCCGCTCCTCGCTTGTAACGGCCAGCCGAAAGGTCTCAGCAAGGAGACGGCTGCGCTGGCCGCAGCGGCCTTGCTCGGCAGCGAACCCGACCTGGCCGCGTCGGAGTGCGCCGAACTGCTCGGCCTGTCCCGGGTGGTGGCCCGCAAATATCTGGAATACCACGTCACAACGGGGCAGGCAGTCGTCAGCCTGCCCTACGGCCAGACCGGCCGCCCGCAACGGCGCTACGCCTGGCTCGTCGGCTAGCCTCCGCGCTTTCTAGCCCAAGTCGTCGTCGGTGCGAGCCCCGAACACGATCTCGTCCCAGCTCGGCATGGATGCCCGGCCGCGTTTGGGCGCAGTACGACCGTGATTCGTACGTTCCTGGGCGCGGGCCGCCTGGTTGGCCCAAACGTTACCGGTTGGCTCGGGGGTTGTGGCGGGCGCCGCACTGGACTCATCGGTGACCGTGGCGTCGCTCGACGTCGCCGGTCGGGGTCGCAGCGACTGCGTGGGCGTCGGCACCGAAGCGGATGCCATCGGCTTGGCCGCAGACGCAGACGCAGACGCAGACGCATCCGCGCTCGACGCCGCCTCGCGTTCGCCGCGTCGTCGACGCAATGATTCCAGAAGGTCGGCGGTTTCGCTCATGTTCGAGGCCGGCTCTGCAGCACGCTTGATGGCCGCTTTCGACACCGCATCGTCCCGGCTCAGCGAGCGCGAGTGCGGCACGGCTTCGAGGTTGGGGCTGGTGTCGTTCAGGATTTCGTCGGCGAGGGATTCCTTGAAGTTAAAGGCGTTACTGTCGAATCGTGACACGTCGGCGGTGCTCGTCTCGGAGCCGACGGCACGCAGGCGCGGGATCAACGAACCCTTGAGCTCTCCCTGCTGCGACAGCGCGACAGCTTCGCTGCCGACCGGCGACAGCGAATTCTTCTTCGGTTCAAAGCCCCAGCGGGCGTCGTGGTCGATCTCGTCGGCCGTGAACGACAGCTTGACAATCCAGCCGCCGCCGGGCTCTTTCCAGCTCGCCCAGCGTTCGCCGGTCGCACCGAGTGAGGCGAGCCGTTCACGAATGACACTGCCGAAGTTGACGTTCTCGTCGATCGGATCGGGGTCGATGGCGGTGTGCACCGGAACACTCAGCGCCGAGGATACGATGTACTCCCGCTCGGCCACGACCGGACCTTCGAAGCGGCGCACGTACTCGAGCGATGCCCCGGTGACCGCAGCGACGTCCTCGGCGGACATGCCGGAGCGAATGTGCGCCTGAACTTCCCGCGGGGACAGCTTGGGAGCGTTAACGCGTTCCGTCTGGGTTTGGCGAAGCCGGGACTGAAGAACCTCGTCAATGGCGATGCGATATCGATCGCCATCTTCGGACGCTGCGAGCAGCGCACCGTTCTCAACCCCAATAACCTTCAATTCCTGCATGAAGACAAGCCCTCTCGCGATTACCGTTGGCTGCAAGACTGCCACGGGTTGGTGCCTTTTTGCGGGAATACGCCGGGCGTGCCGCAAGTTGTTTCTTCGTGTCCGAATAAAAAGGTTGGCGGGCGGTTTGCTATTCCGTCTGGATTGTTGGAAACTGTGGCCGCCGATTTCGTTTTTCGGCGTAACTGAAATGGATGGGCATGGCAACCGATTACGACGCACCCCGAAAGACTGAAGACGACTCTGAGTCGATCGAGGCTCTCAAGGAACGTGTGCCAGACAAGATGTCCGGCAGCGTTGATGTCGACGACTCCGACAACCCCGGTGGGTTCGACCTTCCGGGCGCCGACCTGTCCGACCTGGATCTCGATGTCGTCGTCCTGCCCGCGCAGGCCGACGAATTCACCTGCGTGAATTGCTTCCTCGTGAAGCACCGCTCGCAGATGGGACACGAGACCAAGCTCGGCACCGTCTGCCTGGAGTGCGACTCCTAAACCTTCACTCCACGTTGGCCGTTCGCGATTCATTGATCGCGGCGGCCAACTTTGTTGGGTGACGGGTGGAAATGACCCAGTACGGCGCCGGGTCGGTCGCATCGACGATGGGCACGCGCACGACCGGGTCGATCCAGCCGCGAATGAGCAGCCAGGCTCGGGCGTCCAGGCGGGGCCCACGCTCCTGCGTGGCTTCCGACTTCTCATATGCCGTTGCTTCGCCGAGAAGCCCGGTAGAGATCGTGGCGGGTCCGGCGGTCAAAACGCCGTTCTGCACGCGCACGACCGGCGCGGCCAGCACGAGCAGCAGCACGCATCCGCCGTACAAAACCGCGGCCGTGACGATCCCCGCAAACAGGGAAATCGGTACGAGCACGAGAATGCTCGCTGGTATCACCAGGGCGGTAACGATGAAGGCCCAGACGTTGGGCCACAGTTTTTCACGGTATTCAGGCATGGCTCTATTCGATCAGATATCTGCACTACCCTCGACACGTGGCAGAAAGCGTCGAAGTACTGATCCAGGCATCCATCCTCCCCAACTACGCACACCCCGGTGATGCCGGGGCAGACCTGCACGCGGCCGAGGCGCACGTGCTGGCCCCGGGAACCCGTGCACTTGTCGGTACCGGCGTGTCGATCGCCCTTCCCGATGGCTTTGCGGCCTTCGTTGTTCCTCGAAGCGGTCTGGCCGTCAAATATGGCATCACGATCGTAAACTCTCCCGGCACAGTGGATGCTGGCTACCGCGGCGAAATCAAGGTGACCTTGCTGAACACCGATCTGTTTGAATCGTTTACGATCGCTGTCGGCGATCGCATCGCCCAACTCATCGTGATGCCCGTCGTTCGTGCCACGTTCATTGCCGTCGACAAGCTGCCGGGCAGCCAGCGCGGTGAGAACGGTTTCGGCTCGACCGGTGTTGTGCCCCGCCCGGCAGCGAGCACTCACACCAGTGCACCAGTATCGGGCCGTACGGTCCCACAGTCAGGAGACAACCAGTGAGTGACCTCACGAAGCCTGGGGAGATCCCCGAGCCGATGCCGAAGTCGGCGCCCGAAGACCGCGAGACCGAGGGCCCGCTCGACGAGTCAGAGGCCAACCCGGTACGTCCGTATGTGGATCTCGGTGGTATCAAGATCCTCCCGCGGGAGGGGCTGCACCTGCGCCTCGAAATTGAAGAGGGAAGTAAGCGTGTGGTGGCCATCGGCCTTGACTTCGCCGGATCAACCCTGCAAGTGCAGCCGTTCGCCGCGCCGCGCTCGAGCGGCCTGTGGCATGAAATTCGCGATCAGATCGCCGACCAGATCGGCAAGCAGGGTGGAACCACAACTCCGCGAGAAGGCCCGTTCGGCCCCGAACTCGTCGCCGAGATCCCCGTTGCGGCCGGACAGGAAGCCGGCGGCGTCACCCGCCTTGCACGCTTCATCGGCGTCGATGGCCCCCGCTGGTTCCTGCGGGGTGTCATCGCCGGCGAGGGCGCAATCGACCCAGAGGCTGCCGCGCAGATCGAAGACCTCTTCCGCAGCATCGTCGTCGTGCGCGGGTCCACACCGATGCCGCCGCGTGATCTGATTCCACTACGTATGCCGGCCACCCCTGCTGGCGCGACCGAGCCCACCGCAGTCTAAACAGGCCATGAGCGACACCCCCAAAGATCAGCCGGAGCAGCCCGGTCAGTCAGAGCAGTCCAGCGAACCGCACGCCGCACCGAAGGACGAGTTGCCTCCGGCAGCCTCCGGACTGTTTGCCGAGTCGATGGCCGGTGCGGCGCGGCGCGCCGGGTTCGGCGCGGTTACCGAGGGTAAGCCGATCGGTGGACAGGCGCTGCTGGCGGCGATGGGCGGCATTCGCGGCCTGATTGAAGCTGTACTGCCGGGCTTGGTCTTTCTGATCACCTACTCGCTCACTATCGATCCCTCCACAGACGTGACGAGCGACCCGATCGGCACCTTGCTGCCCTCGCTCGTGGCGCCGCTCGTGATCGGCGTGATCTTCGTTGCCCTGCGGGCGATCACCAGGCAGACCACGACGCCGGCACTCGGCGGCCTCGTTGGAACTGCGATCAGCGTCGCGCTCGCATTGTTCTCGGGTAAACCGTCCGACTTCTTTCTGGTGGGCCTGTGGACCAACGCCGGCTACGGTGCGGCCCTGTTGCTCTCCGTACTCGTGCGCTGGCCGCTCATCGGCGTGGCCGTCGGTTTTCTCATGGGTGACGGTGTCGCCTGGCGCCTCGACGCGTCCAAGCGCCGAGTGCTGACCATCCTCACCCTGTGTTGGACCGGTCTCTTTTTCGCTCGCCTCGCCGTGCAACTGCCGCTTTACCTGGCCAACAACGTTGAATTACTCGCCTCGATGAAACTCCTCATGGGCATCCCGCTGTACGCGCCGCTCCTGATTGTTTCGTGGCTCATGGTGCGCTCGGTCTACCGCAAAGCGGATGCCGTTGACGCGGTCTGAATGACGACTCGGGTGCCTTCGCGCCTGCTAGAGTTATCTCGACGTCAAGATAGTTGCCCGGCGAGAACTCGCCGGTACAGCGTGATGGAAAAAGGCAGGTCCCGGCATCCGCTGGTTAGGCTTGCCTTGCTGGCACGAGGCTGTGCCTGCCACAAGAATTGAGGATTGCCGCCGGTCTCCCGTCGGCTCCCACAACGGAGAGGGCATTGTGTCGGATTCAACAAATACCGCGGTAAATAGCTTCGGAGCCAAAGACACCCTGCGCGTCGGATCGACGGACTACGAAGTCTTTCGTCTGGACGCCGTCGACGGGTACGAAAAGCTGCCATACAGCCTGAAAGTGCTGCTCGAGAACCTCCTTCGCACTGAGGATGGCGCCAACATCACCGCCGAGCACATCCGTGCCCTCGGCGCGTGGGTCCCCACCGCTGAGCCCGACACCGAGATCCAGTACACGCCGGCTCGCGTCGTAATGCAGGACTTCACCGGTGTTCCCTGCATTGTCGACCTCGCCACCATGCGCGAAGCCCTCGTTGAACTCGGCGGCGACGCCAAAAAGATCAACCCGCTCGCCCCGACCGAAATGGTCATCGACCACTCCGTCGTTGCCGACCTGTTCGGCACGACCGACTCGTTCGAGCGCAACGTGGAAATCGAATACGAGCGCAACGGTGAGCGTTACCAGTTCCTCCGCTGGGGCCAGACCGCGTTTGACGACTTCAAGGTCGTTCCGCCGGGAACCGGCATCGTGCACCAGGTCAACATCGAATATCTTGCCCGCGTCACCATGACGCGAGAGGTTAACGGCGTTTTGCAGGCCTATCCCGACACCTGTGTCGGCACCGACTCGCACACCACCATGGTCAACGGCCTCGGCGTGCTTGGCTGGGGCGTCGGCGGAATCGAAGCCGAAGCGGCGATGCTCGGCCAGTCGGTCTCCATGCTCATCCCCAAGGTTGTCGGCTTCAAGCTCTCCGGCATCATCCCGGCCGGCGTCACCGCAACGGATGTCGTGCTCACCATCACCCAGATGCTCCGCGCACACGGGGTCGTCGGTAAGTTCGTCGAGTTCTACGGGTCGGGCGTCGCCTCGGTGCCGCTCGCCAACCGCGCCACCATCGGCAACATGAGCCCCGAGTTCGGCTCGACCGCCGCCATGTTCCCGATCGACGATGTCACCCTCGGCTACCTGCGCCTCACCGGTCGCAGCGAGGAGCAGGTCGCGCTGGTTGAGGCGTACTCCAAGCTGCAGGGCCTCTGGCACAACCCCGACCAGGAGCCGGTCTTCAGCGAGTACCTCGGACTGGACCTGTCCACGGTCGTCCCGTCGATCGCCGGACCGAAGCGCCCACAGGACCGCATCATCCTCTCCGAGGCCAAGACCCAGTTCGAGCGCGACCTGGACAACTACGCCAATGCGCCGGTCTCCCTCGTGGACGCGGCAATAGAGGGTACTTTCCCGGCTTCAGACCCGATCGGTCTCACCCCGCAGGACGAAGAGACCGCGCACAACCACGCGTTTGAAAGTGGCCTGGCCCGTCAGGCCAGCCACCCGACGGTATCCCACCCGCAGCCGACCGACGTCACCCTGGCCGACGGTCGTGCGTTCACGATCGACAATGGTTCCGTTGCGATCGCCGCGATCACCTCCTGCACTAATACGTCGAACCCGAGCGTTATGCTTGCGGCCGGCCTGTTGGCCCGCAACGCGAGCCTCAAGGGGCTCAAGAGCAAGCCGTGGGTCAAGACCACGCTCGCTCCCGGCTCCAAAGTCGTAACCGAGTACTACGCGAAGGCCGGCCTGAACGGCTACCTCGAAGACCTCGGTTTCTATCTCGTCGGCTACGGCTGCACGACCTGCATCGGCAACTCCGGCCCGCTCGAAGACGAAATCTCCACCGCCGTGCAGGAGAACGACCTCGCCGTCACGGCAGTGCTCTCCGGTAACCGCAACTTCGAGGGACGCATCAATCCCGACGTGAAGATGAACTACCTGGCGAGCCCGCCGCTCGTCATCGCGTACGCGCTGGCCGGAACGATGAACTTCGACTTCGACACCGACGCTCTCGGCCAGGACACCGCGGGTAACGACGTGTTCCTCAAGGACATCTGGCCCGACGCCGACGAGGTGCAGAAGACCATCGACGAGTCCATCGACTCGAACATGTTCGAAACCCAGTACGCCGGCGTCTTCGACGGCGACGCGCGCTGGCAGTCGCTCGAAACTCCCGTCGGCGATATCTTCGCCTGGGATGCCGAGTCCACCTATGTGCGGAAGCCCCCGTACTTCGACGGCATGACGCTGGAAACCAGCCCGGTAGTCGACATCTCCGGTGCTCGCGTGCTTGCCAAGCTCGGCGACTCCGTCACCACCGACCACATCAGCCCCGCCGGTTCGATCAAGGCGGATGGCCCCGCCGGCCGGTACCTGGCCGAGCACGGCATCGCCCGTGGCGATTACAACTCCTACGGTTCGCGTCGTGGAAACCACGAGGTCATGATTCGCGGAACCTTCGCGAACATTCGCCTCCGCAACCAGCTCCTGGACAACGTCGAGGGTGGATTCACCCGTGACTTCAGCGTTGCCGGAGGCCCGAAGGCCGACATCTACGATGCCAGCCAGAACTACCAGGCCGCCGAAACCCCGCTGGTCATCTTTGGTGGCAAGGAATACGGCTCGGGTTCCAGCCGCGACTGGGCAGCCAAAGGCACGAGCCTTCTCGGCGTCAAGGCCGTTATCGTGGAGAGCTTCGAGCGCATTCATCGCTCGAACCTTATCGGTATGGGTGTTGTGCCGCTGCAGTTCCCGGTCGGCCAGAGCGCCGATTCGCTTGGCCTCGATGGTACCGAGATCGTCTCGGTCTCGGGTATCACCGAGTTGAACAACGGTACGACCCCGAAGACCGTGCACGTGACCTGCGCTCCGAGTGAATTCTCGGCGGCAGGCAAGGCGCCGGTCGAGTTCGACGCCATCGTGCGCATCGATACCCCGGGCGAAGCCGAGTACTACCGCAACGGCGGCATCCTGCAGTACGTGCTGCGTTCGCTCGTCTAAGCCGGCGTCTCGCGCGACCAGCACGACACCGGCGCGTAGACTCGATCTATTCGGGTCTATGCGCCGGTTTGCTTGTGAATGGTGTTGTTGAACAGTGACGTGAAAGGTGTGACGGATGATCCTTCTGGAGACGATTCATGGTCCCCGGGACCTCGATGGTCTCTCGAAAGAGCAGCTGCCCCAGCTGGCCAGCGAGATCCGTTCCTTTCTCGTTCGGGAGGTCTCCAAGACCGGTGGGCACCTGGGTCCCAACCTTGGTGTCGTCGAGCTGACCATCGCCATCCACCGGGTATTTCACTCGCCGACCGACCCCATCGTCTTTGACACCGGTCACCAGTCCTACGTGCACAAGCTGCTCACCGGGCGCCAGGACTTCAGCAGGCTCCGCCAGTTCGACGGGCTTGCGGGCTATCCGCAGCGCTCCGAATCGGAGCACGACATCGTCGAGAGTTCGCACGCCTCCAGCTCACTGTCGTGGGCCGATGGCATCTCCCGTGCCTTTGAAATGACCGGCCAGAACGAACGGCACGTTGTCGCCGTCGTCGGCGACGGGGCACTGACCGGGGGAATGACCTGGGAAGCGCTCAATAACATCAGTGACGACAACACCCGCAAGCTCATCATCGTGGTCAATGACAACGGGCGTTCCTACGCACCGACCATCGGCGGCATGGCGCGTTTCCTCAATACCATCCGCACGCGGGCCAGCTATAGGGATGCGTACCTTACCAGCAAAGACATGTTTGATCGCATGGGTACGCCCGGACGGGCCCTTTGGCGCGGTGTGCGTGGTGGCCTGCATGGTTTCCTCGCGCGGGTTACCAACAACGAAGCCCTGTATTCAAACCTCGATATCAAGTACATCGGCCCAATCGACGGGCACGACGTGCACGCGATGGAAGAGGCCCTCGCCCAGGCCAAGGGCTACGGCGCACCGGTCATCGTGCACGCCATCACTCAAAAGGGCAAGGGCTACGACCCGGCAGTGCAAGACGTCGCCGACCAGTTCCACGCGGTCGGGCAGATCGACCCGGAAACAGGCGAATCCGTCGGAGAGCCCGGTGCGGCATCCTGGACCTCGGTCTTCGCCGACGAACTGTTGCACTTAGCGATCGGGAACGAGCGCATCGTGGGCGTTACCGCCGCCATGCTGCGTCCCACCGGGCTGCACAAGATGGCCGAACGTTTTCCCTCCCGTGTGCACGACGTGGGAATCGCCGAACAGCACGCGGTGACCAGCGCGGCCGGGCTGGCCTACGGCGGTCTGCATCCGGTCGTCGCGCTGTATGCAACGTTTATCAACCGCGCCTTCGACCAAGTGCTGATGGACGTTGCCTTGCATAAGGCCGGCGTCACCTTCGTTCTGGACCGTGCGGGGGTAACCGGGCCGGACGGCCCGAGCCACCACGGTATGTGGGACCTCGCTATTTTGCAGGTCGTTCCCAATATTCGCCTGGCGGCGCCGCGCGACTCCGTTCGGCTGCGGGAAGAACTGGCTGAGGCCGTTGTCGTTGACGACGGACCTACGGTTTTGCGCTACCCCAAGGGCACCGTCGAGCTCGAGTTCGAAGCCATTCGCCGCCTCGATGACGGCGTCGATGTGCTCCAGGAAGCGACTCAACTCGACGTCCTCATAGTGACCGTCGGTCCGATGGCGGCGATGGGGCTCGACGTCGCTGACCGACTCGCCGCCCAGGGCATCGGTGCAACCGTCGTCGACCCGCGCTGGGTCGTTCCCGTGCCGCGGAGCATCATCAGCCTCGCGGCCGCGCACCGCATCGTCGTCACGATCGAAGACGGCATTCGCGTGGGTGGTATCGGTACGCGGATCCGTCAGGACCTGCGGGAGGCGGGAGTCGACACGGCGGTGACCGAACTCGGCTTGCCCGACCAGTTCCTCGATCATGGCAGCCGTGCCCAGATTCTCGAGCGGGTCGGGCTGACGCCGCAGGTGATCGCCCGCGACGTGGTCGCGATGGTGCTCGGCAGCAAGATTCCCAATGCCAGGCCGCTTCCCGCCGATCACACCGACACCGGTGCCATCCAGGTAACCCGCCGAGACTAGCCTCTCCCGCCTCGGATACGGACCGGGCCCGGGCCCGGAAAGCGGGCCCATGATAGATCATGGGCCCGCTTTCCTAAGGTGGGCCTGATCAATGTCCAGACCCCGTTCTCGCTAGCTGTGAGCGGCTGCCGCGCGTACCGACGCACCGATACCGCGGATTGGCGGTGTGTGGAACGTGCCGCCGGATGCCCGCTCGGTCGCGCCAACCCGATCGAGGTACGGGGTGATCCCGCCCATCTGGAACGGCCAGCCGGCGCCGAGAACCATGCACAAATCGATGTCCTCGGCCGCGTGCACGACGTTGTCATCCAGCATGCGCTTGATCTCGTCGACCAGGCCGTCTTCAACCCGCTGCAGAATTTGCTCGGCCGTCATCGGCGTGGTGCCGCCAGCGACGATCTTCAGCGCGCCCTTGTCGAAACCCGTGCGGCGTCCCTTGCTGTCGCGTTCGAGAATTTTGCCGTGCTCGGCCAGCTTGTGCAGGTTGTCGCTCTCGAAGAACCGGTCGGGGAAAGCGGCATGGTGCGTATCAAGGACGTGAGCGCCCACGGTGAGACCGACGAGCTCGAGCAACTCGAACGGGGTCATCGGCAGTCCGAACGGCGCTACAGCGGCTTCCACGACCTCGAACGAAGTGCCGGTATCAACGGCGTGCATGGCTTCACCGAGCAGCTTGGCGAGCACACGGTTGACCACGAATCCGGGGGTGTCCCTGGTGATCACGGCGTTTTTCCGCAGCTTGCCGGCGATGACCATCGCCGTGGCAAGCGTCACTTCGTTGGTCTGTGGCGTGTTGACCACTTCGATGAGTGGCATGACGGCGACCGGATTGAAGAAGTGGAACCCGACCAGGCGCCCCGGGTGCGTGAGCTTTGCGCCAATCTGTTCGACTGACAGCGAAGAGGTGTTTGTGGCCAGAATCGCCTCGGGTGAGATGAACTTTTCGATCTCGGCGAACACTGACCGCTTGACAGCCAGTTCTTCGAAGACGGCCTCGATCACCCAGTCGGCGTCGGAGAACAACGATTTGTCCGTCGTGCCGGTGACGAGCGCACGCAGGCGGTTTGCCTCGTCGGGGGAGATGCGGCTCTTGGTCTGGAGCGCGGCGATCTCGTCGTGAATGTACGCCACACCCTTATCAACGCGGGCCTGGTCGAGGTCGGTGATGACGACGGGCACCTTGAGGCGGCGCACGAACAGCAGTGCGAACTGGCTTGCCATGAGGCCGGCGCCGATCACGCCGACCTTGGTTATCGGCCGGGCAAGTTTCTTGTCCGGCGCTCCGGCCGGCCGCTTGGCGCGTTTCTGAACGAGATTGAAGGCGTAGATGCTCGCTTGAAGCTGATCGCCGACGATGAGGCCGGCCAGGGCCTCATCCTCGCGCTGAAAACCTTCGGCGCGACTGCCGCTCTTGGCCGCCTGGAGCAAGTCGAGTGCCACATACGGTGACTGGGCGACTTCGCCAATGCGGTTGACGAGCATCTTGCGGGCGATGCCGACGGCCACGTCCCACTTGACGAGGCGCTCGATCTTGCCGGGCGCATTCGGGCGAGACACCTTCTGGCGCCCGGCAATGACGCCGTCGGCCCAGTTGATGGAGTCTTCAAGGAACCGGGCCGACGTGAACATGACATCCGCGATACCGAGCGCGAGGGCATCCGCTCCGCTGAGAGTGCGGTTGTTCTTGAGGGGGTTTTCGATGATGACCTTCAAGGCATTCTCGATGCCAATCAGGTTGGGCAGCAGGTAGGAGCCGCCCCAGCCGGGGATCAGACCGAGAAAAACCTCGGGAAGCGCGATCGCGGGAACGGCCGCGTCGACCGTGCGGTAGCTCGCGTTCAGGCCGATCTCGAGTCCGCCGCCGAGTGCGAGCCCGTTGATGAACACGAACGAGGGCACGCCGAGGGTGTCGAGCTTGCCGAGCGCGTGGTGGCCGAGCTGGCTGAGCAGCTTGCCGGCCTCGAGCGAGGGGATCTCGGCGACCTTGCTGAGGTCGGCGCCGGCGGCGAGAATGAACGGTTTGCCCGTGACGGCGACACCGTCAATCTCCCCACGCCCCGCACGAGCGGTGAGCTCGTCCATGGTGGCGGCAAACTCCAGCAGGGTGACCGGGCCGAGCGTATTCGGCCGCGTGTGATCGCGCCCATTGTCAAGGGTGACCAGCGCGAGCGTGCGGCCGTCGGAAAGTGGCACGTCGCGCACGAAGGAGTGCGTGACGACCTCGTCGCCGGAGATCGCGACGAGCGAGCTGAAATCGAGAGAGTTGTAATCAGTGGTCGTCATCGCTTGGCTGCCTTCTGGTTGAAGTGCGGGTTTTCCCAAATCACGCTGCCACCCTGGCCGAGGCCGATGCACATCGCGGTGAGGCCGTAGCGCACCTCGGGGTGCGCCTCGAACTGGTGGGCGAGCTGGTTCATGAGGCGAACGCCCGAGGAGGCGAGCGGATGCCCCAGCGCGATCGCTCCGCCGTATTCGTTCACGCGTGTGTCCTCGTCGTCGATGCCGAAGTGGTCGAGAAAGGAGATGACCTGCACGGCAAAGGCTTCGTTGAGCTCGAACAAACCGATGTCGGTGATCGACAGGCCGGCTTTGCGCAGCGCTTTTTCGGTGGAGGGCACCGGCCCAAGGCCCATGACCTCCGGTTCCACGCCGGCGAAGGCGAAGCTGGTCATGGTCATCTTCACGCCGAGGCCGAGTTCCTTGGCCGTGGCGCCGCTCGCCAGCAGGCAAGCGGATGCGCCGTCGTTCAGGCCGGAGGCGTTGCCCGCCGTGACCCGGCCATGCGAACGGAACGGCGTGCGGAGAGTCGCGAGGCCCTCAAGGGTGGTTTCAGGGCGCGGTGCTTCGTCGCGGGTCGCGAGGCCCCATCCGGATTCGCTGCGCGTGGCAACGGGAATCAGGTCGGGCTGAATGTTTCCGGCCGCGTACGCTGCGGCAACCTTCTGCTGGCTGCGCAGCGCGAACCGATCGGAGCGTTCCTTGGTGTACTCGGGGAACCGGTCGTGAATGCGTTCGGCGGTCGCGCCCATGTTGAGTGCGTCTTCACTGACCAGCCGCTCGGAGAGGAAACGCGGGTTCGGGTCTGCCCCAAAGCCCATCGGGTGGCGCCCCATGTGCTCGACGCCACCGGCGATGGCGAGGTCGTACGCGCCAAAACCGATGGACGCGCCCATCATGGTGACGGCAGTCATCGCCCCGGCGCACATACGGTCAATCGCGAAACCAGGAACTGATTTCGGCAGGCCGGCCAACAGAGCGGCGGTGCGCCCCAGGGTCAAACCCTGGTCGCCGGTCTGGGTCGTGGCTGCGATAGCGACGTCATCGATGCGGTCGGGCGGTACACTAGGGTTTCGTTCCATCAGCCCGATAATCGCTTTGACCACAAGGTCGTCGGCCCGGGTATTCCAGTACATGCCCTTTTCGCCAGCGCGTCCGAACGGGGTTCGAACTCCATCCACAAAAACGACTTCTGTTCTCTCGGCCACAATGCCTCCCGTACGTCAAACAGATCCGAAGCGGCCTGTTAGGTCTGAATCGATCCTAGGGTGACTCAAATGGGCCCCTCGAATCGTTTGCAGGTTTCTACGACTCCAGATCCGAGATGGGATCGGCTGCTTGTGGAACTTCTACAAAAGCATTCGCTATTAATTGTGCGGTCGCGTCAACTTGCCAGCGTCGCGCTCCCAGGGTGGTTAGAGCTCGGCCAACGGATGCGGCGTCCGCCGGTTCTGGCGGCGACCACGACACCCGACGCAGGTAGTCCGGAGTGAGCAGATTCTCGAGGGGAATCTCAAGTTCATCCGTGACGGCCTGCAACACAGAGCGCGCCGCCCGGTAACGCACATCAGCCTCCGGATTACGGTCCGCCCAGGCCCGCGGTGGCGGCAAGGTATCGCTGGTCGCCTTGAGCGCTGGCAGATCGGTCGTCGTGCGGCCACGCTCAATGGCGGCCCACCAGCGTTCGAGTTCATTGCGACTGGCGCGACCGTTGAACTCGCGCAGATCGGACAGAGCCTGCCTCGTTGCCGGCAGCACGCGGGCGGCAGCCAGCAAGGAAGCGTCGGGAACGAGGCGCCCAGGGGAGACATCGACTTCGCGGGCGAATTCATCGCGGGCAAGCCACAGCTCGCGGGCAACGGCCAGATTGCGCTGCCCGTGCAGGGAGTGGATACCCGACAATCGACGCCACGGATCAATGCGCGCCGCCTTGGCCTCTTTGGCCAGGGTCGCGGCGAATTCCTGGTCGGCGATGTCGGTCTTGTCGGACTCGACGAGCAGGTCGACCATGCGGTCGCGCAGGTCGGGCAGCAACTCAACGTCGAGGGCGGCATACACCAGCCACGATTCGGGCAGGGGCCGAGTCGACCAGTTCGCGGCAGAATGCTCCTTGGCGAGGTGAATTCCGAGCAGCTCTTCCACCACGGTGCCGAGGCCGACCCGCGGGAGGCCGAGCAGCCGGGCGGCGAGTTCGGTGTCGAAGATGCGTATCGGGTCGAGTCCGACCTCACGCAGGCAGGCGAGGTCCTGGCTTGCGGCGTGCAGAATCCACTCGGCGTCGGCGAGAGAATCATTCAACTCGCTGAAGTCCCCGATCGGCGGCGGGTCGAACAGAAAAGTTCCGGCGCCGCGGCGGTAGATCTGAATCAGATATGCGCGTTGCGAATAGGTGAAACCGGATGCCCGTTCCGCATCGACCCCGACCGGCCCGTTCCCGGCGGCCAGAGCGGCCGTCGCTGCGAGATAGGCCTCGCGAGTGTCAATGACCTGGTGGAGCGATTCAGCCACGGGCTGCTCGGCGTGCTGACAACATACTGACTCCTTCCCCAGCGGGAGGGAGTCCGGCGAGCATGCATAGCAGCTCGCCCCACCCCTCGACGTGGGCGGTGAGATTGTGATTCAGGGGTGTCCACGACGCACGCAGCTCAATCTGCGCACCATCTCCCTGTTTGGCGAGTGCGCCAAAGCCTGATGAGATTATTTTAGTCGCCGTTCCGGAGGCCGCGGTGTACTTGGCCTTGCGGGAGTCGAGGGCATCGACAAGCCACGCCCAGGTAACCTCGGCCAAAAACGGGTCGAGCCCGATCTCGACCTCGAGTGGAGCCTGCGCGAAACAGACGACGCGAAAGGCGCCATTCCAGCCTTCTGGCTCCTCCGGGTCGTACAGCAGGATGAATCGGCCGGTTCCCAGCTCGGAGTCCCTTCCGTGCCGAACGGGCCGGATATTGGCGGCCAAAGCGATTGAATACGGGGCGAGTTGTGCGGGAGCGGCAATTTCGGTGACGACTAATTCGGCCCGGCTCGTCGCGCGACGAATCGCGGTCAACGCCGCGGCAAACTCCGCGGGAAGCGATTGATCTGTTTCGGGCACGTCTGCAGACTAGAGTTTTTTCTGGGTGTTGTCCGTGAGGCACGCCGATCAGTCGGAGGTGCACGTGCACGACCCACATCCCCCCATCGGGCGTCATGATCATGCTTTGCGCGCGATTCTCGGCGCCACCGGCATCCTCATCGCCGGCTCCGCCGTGGCTATCGTCGGTGCAGCCGGTGTGCTTGCGGGGGTCATGGCGAAGACCATTGTCACACCGCCCGCAGTCCGTACCGACGACACCCGGGTTGTCGCAGTCGACCTGCCGAGCGGCACGATCACACTGCAACGCCATCGCGATTCTGTCCTTCCGGGTAACTACAGCTTCTTCTTCAGCGCGGGCACCGGGCATGCCAGGGTCGGTGAGATCACCGCGCGCGGGGCGGCGACCGTTACCCGGCGCATTCTCAGCGTGGACTACGGCGACCTCACCGCTGCGCGCCGAGGTCGGTTTAGCGGTTGGCTCTACACCAGCCCCGCCGACCTTGGTTTCGCCTGGGCGGAGGTCACCGTGAGCACGCCCGTCGGGCCGGCCCCCGCCTGGCTCGTTCCAGCGGATGCCGTGTTCCGGTCGACACGATGGGTGATCCAGGTGCACGGCCGGGCCGTGCGCCGCGAGGAGGCCTTGCGGGCCGTGCCGGTGTTTCGCGCGGCCGGCTACACCTCGTTGCTCGTCTCCTACCGAAACGACGGCGACGCTCCCGCCAGCACTGACCGGCGCTACGGCCTCGGCGACACCGAATGGCCTGACATTGACGCCGCCCTCGACTACGCCGCCGCGCACGGGGCGACGAGCATCGTGCTCATGGGCTGGTCGATGGGCGGTGCCGTGGTGTTGCAGGCATTGACTCGCGGTCGACGCGCGAACCTGATCGTCGGTGTCGTGCTGGAATCGCCGGTCATCGATTGGCGAGACGTCATTGCCGCCCAGGCCACGGAACGTCGGTTACCAAAACTGATCGCCCGCGGCGCTGTCGTGGTGTTGGGGGCGCGCTGGACCCGGCGCCTCACCGGGCAGGACGCTCCCATTGATTTTGCCAGGCTCGACTTTGTGGAACGGGCCCGCGACGTGCACCAGCCCGTTCTGCTGCTGCACAGCGATGACGATGGTTTTGTGCCCCCGACCGGGTCGCGTCGACTCGCCGACCGACGGCCGGACCTGGTGACCCTCGTTGCTTTTACCGAAGCCAGACACACGAAACTGTGGAACTACGACCCTGAGCGGTGGAACGAAGAGATCGCGGCCTGGCTGGCCCAGCTACCCACACCCTAAGCGGCGAGCCGATCCCGGAGCTGGCGTTTGGCCCGGCCGAGCATAGCGCTCATGCCGTGCAGGCGCTAAACGTTGAGATCGCGGCCTGGCTTGCCCGATGGCCGACACTTTAAGCGGCGAGCCGATCCCGGAGCTGGCGTTTGGCCCGGCCGAGCATAGCGCTCATGCCGCGCAGGCGCAGCGGAGAGACGGCTTCGCTCAAGCCGATGGTCTGCGGATAGTCATCGGGAACGGCGAGTACCTGCTCGGCGGTCAGGCCGTCGAGCCCCTGGGCGAGGATCGAGGCAAACCCTCGCGTGGTCGGCGACTCGCGCGGAGCCGTGGCGTGCAGGTGGAAGGTGCCGTCAGCATCCAGGTCGACGAAGATGAAGACCGGCGATTGGCACTCGACGACGCGCTCGAGCAGATCGGGGTGGTCCTGAAACTGCTGCGGAAGTTCGGGCAGGTCATTGGCGAACTCGAGCAGCAAGAGCAGACGGTCCTTCTGCTCGAGTTCCAGAAAGTCCTGGCGAATCTCTGCCAGCAGGTCTGCGCTCATCGGCGCGGTGCCGGGGCGGCACCGGGTGCCGTGCCGACCGCGATCGGCACGGCGACGGCGTTGCCCCACTCGGTCCAGGAGCCGTCGTAGTTGCGCACATTCTCGAAGCCGAGCAGGTGGGTCAGCACAAACCAGGTGTGGCTCGACCGCTCGCCGATGCGGCAGTAGGCGATCACGTCGTCGCCGTCGGCCAGACCAGCCTCCCCGCGATAGATATCGTCCAGTTCGGTGCGCGTGCGGAAGGTGGAGTCGGCGTCCGCGGCCCGGGCCCACGGCACCGACGCGGCGGTAGGAATGTGGCCGCCGCGCAGGGCTCCCTCCTCAGGGTAAGCGGGCATCGTCGTGCGCACGCCGCTGTATTCCTCGTCGGAGCGCACATCAATGAGCGGATTACCGAAGTGGGCGAGCACGTCGTCCTTGAAGGCGCGAATCGGGGTGTCGTCGCGCGAGACCACCGGGTATTCCGTGAGCGTGACGGAAGAGGCATCCGTTGTTATCTCGCGCTCCTCGGCGAGCCACTTTGTGCGTCCACCGTCGAGTAGGCGAACATCGTCGTGGCCGAACAGGGTGAAAACCCAGAGGGCGTAGGCGGCCCACCAGTTGCTCTTGTCGCCGTAGATGACGACGGTACTGTCACGCGTGATGCCCTTGCTGCTCATGAGGGCAGCGAAGGCGACGCCCTCGATGTAGTCGCGGTTCACCTTGTCGTTGAGGTCGGTATGCCAGTCGATTTTCACTGATCCGGGGATGTGTCCCACTTCGTAGAGCAGCACGTCTTCGTCGGATTCGACCACGACCAGTCCTGCATCACCGCGGTGTTCGGCCAGCCAGTCGGTGGAAACCAGTCTGGAGGGGTGGGCGTAGGCGGCGAACTTCTCGGTCGGATCGAACGGGGCAGACATGTAACCTCCAGGGGTAGCGGATGCATACGGATTTGAGTTGACAGCGGATTAGGCTTATCTGGTCCACCCACAAATCTACGCGGTGCCGGCACACAGCGCATTTGCACACACTGCGCATTCACAGCACGAAGAACGAGAACGGGCGTTTCAGCATGGCACCAGAGGCCCACGAGAAGGCGCACCACACGGTTCCGCAACTGGCCGAACGAACCCCGAGCATCACGGGCCGGGAAATAGTGGCTGAACTGGTACCGCCTCCCCAGTTTGAACACGCCTCGTTCGAGAACTACCGGCCAGATCACGACTACCCGTCCCAAGTCGAAGCCGTCGAAAAGCTGCAGGAATTCGTGAACCCTCGGCCGGCCGGATTCTTCTCTCGCCGCCGGCAGGCGAGGGACGACCTACCGGGCATCTACCTCGATGGTGGGTTCGGTGTCGGCAAGACCCACCTGCTCGCAGCGCTCTGGCATGCCGCGACCGGCCCGAAGTACTTCGGCACCTTCATCGAATACACCGCCCTCGTCGGCGCCCTTGGCTATCAGGAGACCATCAAGGAGCTGCGCAGCGCGAAGCTCATCTGCATTGACGAGTTTGAACTCGACGATCCGGGCGACACCATGGTGATGACCCGACTGCTCGGCGAACTCGTCGCCTCCGGCACCCGCGTCGCCGCCACGTCGAACACCCCGCCCAACTCGCTCGGCGAGGGCCGGTTTGCCGCGCAGGACTTTCTGCGCGAGATCTCGGCGATGAGTGCCAACTTCGAGACCCTGCGCATCGACGGTCTTGACTACCGTCGTCGGAATGTCACCGGGCAGGCCGTAGCTGTTCTGCCCGAGGCACGTGAACACCTGGTCAACACCCTGCTCGAGCGTGGCTCGAAGGTCACCGAAGATGACTTCGGCTCTTTGATTCGTCATCTGGGCACCGTGCATCCGTCAAAGTATGTCAAGGTCATTCGCGACGTCGAGGTTATTGCTTTGCGCGGTGTGTTCCTCCTGACCGATCAGTCCGACGCCCTGCGACTGGTCGCGTTCATCGACCGCGTCTATGACGCTGAGATTCCGATCGTCGCCAGTGGGCGTCCGCTCAACGAGGTGTTCGACGACGAGATGATGGCTGGCGGGTATCGCAAGAAGTACCAACGGTCGCAGTCGCGCATGGTTGCCCTCACCACGGGAGAGCTACCGCCGCACACCGACTGACCCCGAAATCTGGCGTTAACAATTCGTCAGCGCTCGTAACCGTCACGAAACACGTCGGAACGTTTGTTGTAACAGTCACCTCAGATACTGGACTCGTATCCGAGGTGGCTCGCCTCGCGCTACGCCCTGCACCTTTGAGACGCGTGAGGACAATTCTATGGAAACCGGAAGCATTGCATGGGGGCTGACCGCCACCGCGCTCGTGTTGTTTATGACACCGGGGGTCGCCTTCTTTTACGGCGGACTGGTCAAGGCTAAGAGTGTCATCAGCATGATGATGATGAGCTTTGGTGCACTGGGCCTCATCAGCGTTTTGTGGATCCTGTACGGCTACAACATGAGTGCCGTGAACGGTCCCACCGAATTCGCCGGCAATCCGTTCTCCGACTTCGGTCTCGGCGAGCTCGCCATGGGAGAGACGGGCAGCATCGACCTGCTCGGTGCCACCTACGGGGCGACCTTCGCGATCATCACCGTTGCCCTCATCAGCGGCGCCGTTGCCGACCGGGCGAAGTTCGGATCCTGGATGATCTTCGCGGGTATCTGGGCAACCCTCGTCTACTTCCCGGTCGCAGCCTGGGTCTGGGGTGGCGGCTGGATCATGACGCTCGGTGACACGTTGGGTCTCCCCGGCGTCATTGACTATGCCGGTGGTACCGCGGTGCACATCAACGCCGGTGCCGCAGCTCTCGCCCTCGCCCTGGTTCTCGGCAAGCGCGTCGGGTTCCAGAAGGGCATCACCAAACCGCACAATGTACCGCTCGTGCTCATTGGCGCCTCGATCCTCTGGTTTGGCTGGTTTGGTTTCAACGCCGGTGCTGAATGGCTCAATGGCCTCGCCAATGTCGGCATCATTGTGATCAACACCCTCGGCGCCACGGCAGCGGCCATCCTCGCCTGGATGCTCGTCGAGAAGTTCAAGGACGGTAAAGCCACTTCGGTTGGCGCCGCATCGGGTGCTGTGGCCGGCCTCGTCGCCATCACCCCGGCCTGCGCCAACCTCGAACCGGGTTGGGCGCTCTTGCTCGGTGGGCTCTCCGGCGCCGTTTGCGCCCTCGCCGTTGAACTCAAATTCGAGCTCGGCTTCGACGACTCGCTCGACGTCGTCGGCATTCACCTCGTCGGTGGCATCATCGGCACCCTCTACCTTGGCTTCTTCGCCATCAACACCGGACTCTTCACCGGCGGCGACCTTGGTCAGCTCGCCGTGCAGGCCATTGCAGGCTTTTCGGTTCTCGTCTACTCCTTCATCGTTGCGTACCTGCTCGGTCTTGCGATCGAGAAGACCATCGGCTTTCGCATTAAGAACGAAGATGAACTGGCCGGAATCGACACAAGCGTGCACGGCGAGGAGGGCTACGCCCTCGAGCGTGTCTAGCTTCTGGCTTTGCCGGTTAGGCCTGGGCTGTTCCCGCGGGCAAGCGGATGCCCTGGCTCAGCCGCGAACGCAGGTTCCGGATGATACCGGGGAGCTCAGGCCGGGCGCCTGGCTGATAACCGGCTGCACCTCTTCGAGCGCGAGGGCATAGCCGACGTTATCGGTGTTGGACGCCTTGGCAAAGACAACGCCGACCACCAGACCGGATTCGCTCAGGAGCGGTCCGCCCGATTCGCCCTGCTGCACGTCCGAAGCCAGGGTGTACACCTGTCGTGGCGTCGGGTCCTGACCATAAATGTCGGCCACGTTGATGGTGCCGATCGAGATGACCTGCGTCGGGTCGGAGACATACGGCCCTCCGAAGGGATACCCGTCGGCGGCCGCGCCGCTGCCCGCTGGGAGATTTGCGCCGACGGGCAGCGGTAGCGCACCGAGCCCGGGCACCGAAATGATGGCGAGGTCGTCGACCGGGTCAAAGTACACGATCTCGCCGGCCATTGTTTCGCCCGTCGGCGTTTCCACGACGGGCTCGCCCACTCCGGCGACGACGTGCGCGTTCGTGATGACGCGGCCGTCGGAGACGACGAAGCCACTTCCGGACTGGCTCTGCCCGCAGGCGTAGGCCGTTCCGGTGATGCGCACGACCGACTGCGCGGCCACGGCCAGTGCCGGGCTGCTCGTGTCAGCTTCGGCGGCATCCGGTGTCGGTCCCGTGAATGCGTCGACGATACGTGGCAGGCCCTGCTGCACGGCCACGGAGCGCAGCTCAGCCATGAGCGCCTTGACCGGGTCGGGGGTGAACGAGTCAATGCCTGACACGACGGTGGAGGAGGCGATGGCAGGGGACAGGAACGGGATGCCGAGGGAGCCGATGCTGAACGCGACCATCGACGCCACGAGGGCCGAGGCGACGGCGGCGAATACAGCGCCCAGCACGCGGTTGATGGCACCGAGGGGAGAGCGCTTCTTTCTGCGCCCCACCATGCCTCCCGCGGAGGTGCCCAGCGAATGTCCGATGAGCACGAGCACGATCGCCACGGCGATGGTGGCTGGTGTGCGCCATTGCGCCGCAGGTACCCAACTGCCCACCAGGGGAACCACAAAGAAGGCGGCAACTCCGCCGGCCACAGCGCCGACGATGCCGGTGAGGCTCTGCAGCAGTCCGCTGCGGTAGCCGTTGACGAGGGCAACGAACAAGACCAAGATCAGTAAGAGGTCGAGAACAGTCGAGCCCGGCATCCTTCTCCCTCATCCACTATTTCATGTATTGCTTCAAAACGATTTCGTCTTGTTCATGTTTACACAGGCCGCCTCCGCGATTGCTGAGCAGACGTGGCTTCCGACCCTCATTCCCGGGTGATCAACAGGCGTAGACACGAGCCAGCGAGTACCGTGAGCCACACCCCGCGAAATTCTCAGTGAAAAATTCTGTGAAAGGATCCCGTGTCGAACGCCGAGGCTTATCCCATTTCGGCGATCGCACCGCCCCTGGCGGGGCGGGCGTCGGCGAGCCAGCGCTGGTCGCATCTGGTGTTTCTACACTGGCGAGTGGATGCGGCCCTGGTCGCGCCGCTGCTGCCGAAAGGCCTTGTACCCGATGAATACGACGGGTCGAGCTGGGTCGGCCTGATTCCGTTTGTGCTTGATCGGGCGACCATTTTCGGCAGCCCGCCAATACCGTACTTCGGCACCTTTGTCGAAGTGAATGTGCGCCTCTACGCTGTCGACTCCGCTGGCCGTCGCGGTGTCGTTTTTGTGTCACTGGAAGCCAGTCGCCTCGCGGCCGTGTTGGCCGCCCGCGCCCTGTTCTCGTTGCCCTACGTCTGGTCGCACACCCGTCTCGCAGTCGATTCCGGCCAGTACCGGTACAGCTCGACGCGACACGGGGACCGCAGTAAGCGCACAGAGATCGTGGCGCGGCCGGGTCGAGACGCCGTCGTTGATAATCCATTGGCGGACTTTCTCACCGCGCGATGGGCGTTGTTCACGAGCATCCGTGGTCGGACCGTGCATTTGCGCAACCACCACGCGCCATGGCCGTTGTTCGGGGCCGACCTGGTCAGTCTCGATGACACCCTGTTGGCCGTGGCCGGTTTCGCCGGGCTCGCCGACCGCGCGCCCGATTCTGTGCTCTATTCGCCCGGCATCACGACCTGGTTCGGCCGGGGAAACTGACGACGCCGGCACTCAGAAAGATCTGGAAAAATGTTGATCACAGACGATTCCACAAAAGGAGTAGAACACCATGGGATTTCTTGACTTTCTGCTGGGCCGCAAGGAGCAATCACCCACGAACGACCGGTCAAACCAGCGAAACGGCGCCCCCGCGCGTAGCGATGATGAGATTGCAGTCGAACGGTACCAGTACCTGCTGCGCACGGCTCCACCCGAAACCATTGAAGCGGTGCACACCGAGGCGTTCTCGAAGCTGACCGACGAGCAACGCGACATTCTCTTTCGCCAACTCACCGAGAACGTCGAACCGAGCGAGCGCCCGGCCGACGCCGCACCGGCCACCCTCGCCCAGGCCGCAACCCGGGCCGAACTGCGTCAGCCGGGTACGCTGAACCGTTCGTTTGGAAACCAGAACGGAATGGGCTTCGGGGGCATGATGGGCAGCTCACTGCTGGGCACCGTAGCCGGATTCGTCATTGGTTCAGCATTGGTGAGCGCCTTTATGCCGATGGACGGCGGCGGCACCGATGCCGGCGCGGACGCCAACACCGAAACCAACGCCGACGCCGCGAGCGATGCGGGTGGCGACTCCGGCGGAGATTTCGGTGGCGGCGACTTCGGTGGGGATTTTGGCTTCTGAGCTTGTCAGCTGCTCGGCTTGTCAGCTGCTCGGCTTGTCAGCTGCTTGGCCCGTCAGATGCTTGGCCCGTCAGTGTCGGACCCCGTTAGTGGGTAGCGGCTATGGCCTCGCCGATCGGCACCTCGCCGTCGGTGAATTCGATGAAAGCGCCCACGGTATTTTCGTTGGCCAGCACGGCCGCGGCAACGAGCGCCACGTTCTCGCGTGAGGTGGTACCACTCGCATCAGAGCCTGCGTTGATGGAGCCCGTCGCGGCGTTCAGGGTTAACGTGCTCGGTCCGAGGATGGTCCAGTTCAGCGAGGTGGCGCGCAGATAGTCATCGGCGGCGGCCTTGGCCTCGTAGTAGGCAAACATGCCATCGTCGGGGGAGGCCCCGTGATCGGCACGTGACCCCTGGTACGACACCATCACATAGCGGCCGACGTGGGCTTGCGCGGCAGCGTCCATGGAGCGGATGGCCGCGTCCCGGTCAACGGCGTAGGTGCGCTCTGCGGTGCCTCCGCCGGCGCCGGCCGACCAGACCACAGCATCGTGTCCGGCGAGCGCTTTGGCCATTTCGTCTGCCGAGAGGTGCTCGACATCCGCTACGAGCGGCGTCGCGCCGGTCGCCGAGACGTCTTTGACGTGTTCGGGGTTGCGGATGAGCGAGGTGACCTCATGTCCCGCGGTCATGAGCAAACGGGCCAGGTGGAGGGCAACTTTTCCGTGTCCGCCGATTATCGCAATTTTTGTCATGCTTCCAGCCTCCCACGATTGACTGAAAGCGAGTCTTAGATTCAAAGAAAGCCGAGCAGTCGTGCGCTCTGGACCACGCAGAGCAGTTGCACGACGATGAACACGGCCACCCAGAAAATACCCGGAATGTGGGTGAGTCTCGCCAACTGATCGGCGTCCGACGAGGAGCCGGACCGTCGCGACCGGGATTGTTGCAGTTCGAGGGACGTGCGCAGCGAACCGAGAAGGAGAGTCAGGGTGACCAGCAGCGCAAAAACACCCTGCACCCGGGGCGACCCAAACCAGGAGACACCAAACACCACAGCGCCGGTGACGGCAACCGACCAGAGCCCGAACCAATTGCGAATCTGCACGAGCAGCACAGCCAGCAGTAGGAGAAGTACCCATAACAGGCCCACGTCGTAGCCCAAACTGAGCAACCAAGCCGCGCCGAGGCCGAGCAGCGCAGCGGCCGGGTAGCCGGCCAGCAGGGTAAAGATCATGCCGGGGCCAGTCGGGCGTCCGCGACTCACGGTGAGCCCGGACGTGTCCGAATGCAGTCGGATGCCGCCCAGCCGCCGCCCACTCAGCACGGCGACGACACCGTGCCCGCCTTCGTGCACGATCGTGATGGCGTGGCGAGAGAGGCGCCAGAGCGGAGGAAAGAGCACAATCAGAGCGGCTGCTGCCACGGTCAGCCAGGCGATGAGCGGTTCCAGCATGGCGTGCGGTGTCGTCATGCGTTGCCAGATGTCGAGAAGCACGTCCATGTCTCTCAGACTAGGTTGCTCCGTTCGACACTTAACCCATCTCGTGAGAGGGGCAATCCGTTGTTCCGGACCGAGTGAGACGACTATCCCGCTCTCGCAGCATGGCGTTAGCGTGCCAACACGAAAGCCCCGATTTCTCGGGGCTTTCGTGTTTCGTGGTGGGCGATGCGGGACTTGAACCCACGACCTCTTCCGTGTGAAGGAAGCGCGCTACCAGCTGCGCCAATCGCCCAAACTTCATCTGCACGCATAAACCAAGGTTGCTGCCTGCGACTTTTGATACTAGCCCAGACTTGCCTGCCGAAGCACATCGACGCTGCTCCGGGTGTGGCGCGCGCGTCCCAGCGCTCTCAAGCCGGGCTGCCAAGCGTTCTGCAGTACCTGATGCAACACGCCGTAAACGGCTCGGTTTGGTTTCCGTCTGGCTATTCGGCTAGAGTCTTCAAGTACGCAGAAATGCGGACAGTTGCGGATGTGGCGCAGTGGTAGCGCATCACCTTGCCAAGGTGAGGGTCGCGAGTTCGAATCTCGTCATCCGCTCAAATGAACTGGAATCGGTCGAAAGGCCGGTTCCAATTCGTTTGGTATGAACCCACATGGTGGATTGGCCGAGAGGCGAGGCAGCGGCCTGCAAAGCCGTTAACACGGGTTCGAATCCCGTATCCACCTCCATTCTTTGTGCACGTCCTGAAGAATAGATAGTTCCCAGAATCTTGGGCGATTGGCGCAGCGGTAGCGCGCTTCCCTGACACGGAAGAGGTCACTGGTTCGATCCCAGTATCGCCCACAAAATATTTTCAGCTGAATGAGAGCCCCGGTCATCCGGGGTTTTTTTCTGCCCAGATTCGGCGCGCAACGATGACCGGCCTGAGAGCAGTGGGACCACTGCGCCCATCTTGTCATTGGACTATCGAGGGAATCGGTGGAGGTGTGGTGGCCCAGGCCGGACGTCGCAGGCTGAGCCCGCACATTTCTGCTACCGAATTACCCGTACGATTTTCGGCACGGTCAACGTCTGAGCGAACTTCGGCGTGCCCAGGTAGCGGGCTATCAGCGCGTGAGTGCCGACCTTGAGCGACGTGTACGTGAACGAGGCTGAACCGTTCTTGAGCGCTACGCGGCTGCCGACCTTTGTTGTTATGTCGTAGAACTGCACGAAACCGGTCACCGTGGCGGTGCCCGAGCGCGGAGCGAATTTCGCCACAGCCCTGACAGCGGTGCCGACTTTGACCTCACCCCTCGGCGACACACTCAGCGTTCCGGCCACCTTGGCGGCCGCGGCGGTCTTCGCCAGAACCGTGACCGTCACCACTGGCGACGTCGACGAATCGTAGAACACGGCGAAACTTTTCGCGGTAATGCGGTGCACCCCCACCGACAGGCTCGTCGTGGTCAACGTGGAGTGCCATTCGCCAAACACCTGGTCGCCGACCAGCGGCTGGCCGTTGTCGAAGAAGGAAATCTCCTCGCCGAAAAGCGGAGTACCCAACGCTCGACCCTTGCTGTCCGTGACGTCCGCCGTAAAGGTGATCGATTGCCCGGCCGTGATAGTGCCAGACGGCTTCGCGATCAGCGTGGTCTTCGTATCCGGGCCGATCGGCACAACGTAGTCAAAGGTTTTCGAGGCTGGAGCAAAGTTCGCATCCCCGAGGTAGTCCACGCGAAACTGGCGCGTTCCTGCCACGCTGGGCTGGGCGTCGGAATAGAAAACGCCAACCGTATCGCTGGGCAAGAGTTCCTGTGTATCAGTGGGGCTGCCCGGTTCGAGAGACACGACTCGCACGGATCCCGTCGGAACGCCAGAGGCGGGGGCGACAGCTGATATCTCGCCATAAACGGATGCGCGTTGCCCGGCGAAGAAAAAGTCGTACGTGCCGGCCACGATACTGACCGTGCCCCGCCCCGTGGAAATGGCCGAGACATCCGTTGCAGCGGACGCCGCTGGCACGCCGATGAGGGCGCCGAGAACGACGACGGTAGGCATCACCAGTGCGGGAAGGTGCCAAAAACGCCTCGCTCCCAAACGAGTGGAGTTAGACGGGTGCGATGAAGGTGCCATGGGTCGTTTCCTTGCTGTCGGCGGTGATCGGGTTCTCAAATCACGGCCAAAGTACTCCAAAATTGGCTCGGGGAGAAGGGCGTGCGGGCGTGATCAACGCCGAGACAGAGCGCGACCGACGAGCGCGCCCGCGCACGCCGCTAAAGTTAACGGGTAGGCAAACAACAGGGAGTTATACACGTGGCTGACGGCTTTGCGCTTTTCACCGATCGATCCGTTGTCGCAATGCGCGTCAATGGTGAGTTGAAAGACCTGGCGGCCACCGTGTTGCCGACGGATGCTGTCGAACCGGTCAGCATAAATTCTCCCGACGGCCTCAGCATTCTTCGCCACTCGGCCGCCCACGTTCTGGCCCAGGCAGTGCAGACGGTGAACCCGACCGCCAAGCTCGGCATCGGCCCGCCCATCACCGACGGGTTCTACTACGACTTCGACGTCGAGGTTCCATTCACCCCCGATGACGTGAAGTCACTGGAAAAAGCGATGGATCGCATCATTCGTCAGGGGCAGCGCTTCGTGCGCCGAGTCGTGACCGACGACGAAGCCCGAGCTGAACTGGCTGCCGAACCGTACAAGCTCGAGCTCATCGGGCTGAAGGGCGGCTCCACCACCGAAGACAACGAGTCCGTCGAGGTCGGCGGCGCCGAGCTCACCATCTACGACAACGTTGACCCGAAGACGGGGGAGACGCTCTGGAAAGATCTCTGCCGCGGCCCGCACCTGCCCAACACCCGCATGATCGGCAACGGCTACTCGCTCACCCGCCTGGCCGCCGCGTACTGGCGCGGCTCTGAGAAGAACCCGCAGCTGCAGCGCATCTATGGCACCGCCTGGCCCACCAAGGACGAACTACGCGCCTACCAAACCCGCCAGGAAGAGGCCGCCAAGCGCGATCATCGCAAGCTTGGCGCCGAACTCGACCTGTTCAGCTTTCCGGAAGAGATCGGTTCCGGCCTGGCCGTGTTCCACCCCAAGGGCGGCATTATTCGACAGGAGATGGAGAGCTACTCCCGCAAGCGCCACGTTGAAGCCGGCTACGACTTCGTTTACTCGCCGCACATCACCAAGTCGACCCTGTTCGAAACCTCGGGCCACCTCGACTGGTACCGCGAAGGTATGTTCCCGCCGATGCACCTCGACGAGGAACGTGACGATAGCGGCCATGTCACCCGCCAGGGCGTCGACTACTACCTCAAGCCGATGAACTGCCCGTTCCACAACCTCATCTTCAAGTCGAGTGGCCGCAGCTACCGCGACCTGCCGATGCGCCTGTTCGAATTCGGCTCGGTCTACCGCTACGAGAAGTCCGGGGTGCTCAACGGGCTCACCCGGGTGCGCGGTATGACGCAGGACGACGCCCACATTTACACGACCAAGGAAGGCATGAAAGAGGAGCTCACGAGCACCCTCAATTTCGTGCTGCATCTGCTCGCCGATTACGGCCTTGAAGACTACTACCTCGAACTGTCCACGAAAGACCCAAAGAAGTTCGTCGGCAGTGACGACGCCTGGGACGAAGCCACTGAGACGCTCCGTGAGGTCGCCGAGGCATCCGGTCTCGACCTGGTCGCCGACCCGGGCGGGGCGGCGTTCTACGGTCCCAAGATCTCGGTGCAGGCCAGGGACGCCATCGGGCGTACCTGGCAGATGTCGACCATTCAGCTCGACTTCAACCTGCCAGAACGGTTCGACCTCGAATACACCGCGAACGACGGCAGCCGCCAACGCCCGGTCATGATCCACCGCGCCCTGTTCGGCTCGATCGAACGCTTCTTCGCCGTGCTCACCGAGCACTACGCCGGGGCATTCCCCGTCTGGCTAGCCCCGGTACAGGTTGTCGGCATCCCCGTCTCCGAGCAGTACGGTCCGTACCTCGATGACGTGATCGCAACTTTGAAGAAGGTCGGCGTGCGCGCTGAGGTCGACCATTCCGACGACCGCATGCAAAAGAAGATCCGCACGCACACCAAGGCGAAAGTGCCCTACCAGCTCATCGTCGGCGAGGATGACCAGGCCAACGGCGCGGTGAGCTTTCGCTTCCGCGACGGCACGCAGCAAAATGGGGTGCCGATCAAGGAGGCGGTGCGTCTCATCGTGGAATCGATCAAGAACCGCGCGCAGGTCACCACGAGCCCGGTTGCCTTGATCGCGGCCGAGGCACAGGCCTAGCATGATGGGAATCCCGGCCGATCGGCTGCGCGGGTCGGACGCTGGCGACGGGCGTGCGAGCGAAACCGCTGCCGACTTCGCTTCGGTTCCGGACGCCTTCCAACGGCTCTGGACACCGCATCGGATGGTCTACATCCAGGATGGGCAACAGCCGCACCCGGATGACTGCCCGTTCTGCATCGCTCCGAGTCTGGACGACGAGAAAGCGCTGATCGTGGCGCGCGGCACCCACGCCTATGTACTCCTCAACCTGTTTCCGTACAACAGCGGCCACGTGCTCGTCTGCCCGTATCGGCATGTCGCCACCTACGACCAGGCCACACCGGAAGAGATCGCCGAGATCGGCGAGCTCACCCAGATCGCGATGCGGGTGCTCACCAACGTGTCGAACTGTGACGGATTCAACATCGGTATGAATCAGGGGCGCATCGCCGGGGCCGGTATCGCCGAGCACCTGCACCAGCACATCGTGCCACGCTGGGCCCTCGACTCGAACTTCTTTCCCATCATCGCCGGCACCAAAGCTATTCCGCGTCTGCTCGGCGACGTGCGTCGCGACATTGCCGAGGGCTGGCCTGGTGCCACGACCGCGGCTGCAGCGCCCCGCTAACCCGATGAACAATTACTGTGTGCTGGGGCGCACCCAGTCTTTCCGCGTCATAGCACCCGCCGCCGACCAGACCACCACCGCGCAAGGAATAGGATTATAGCTATGACTGAATCAACCTCCGCCGAGCAGTTCGGATCGAGCCGCGTCAAGCGCGGACTCGCCGAAATGCTCAAGGGCGGCGTCATCATGGACGTCGTCACCGCTGCCCAGGCTCGTATTGCTGAAGACGCCGGCGCTGTCGCCGTCATGGCTCTCGAACGCGTTCCCGCCGACATCCGCTCACAGGGTGGCGTGGCCCGCATGAGCGACCCCGACCTCATCGACAGCATCATCGCCGAGGTCAACATTCCGGTCATGGCGAAGGCCCGCATCGGCCACTTCGTTGAGGCCCAAATTCTTGAGGTGCTCGGCGTCGACTACATCGACGAGTCCGAAGTGCTCAGCCCGGCCGACTACCTGAACCACATCGACAAGTGGAACTTCACCATTCCCTTCGTTTGTGGCGCCACCAACCTCGGCGAGGCGCTTCGCCGCATCACCGAGGGCGCGGCCATGATCCGTTCCAAGGGTGAAGCTGGCACCGGCGATGTCTCCGAAGCCACCAAGCACATCCGCACCATCAACGGCGAGATCAAGCGCCTCACCTCGATGAGCCGCGACGAACTGTATGTTGCGGCCAAGGAACTGCAGGCACCGTACGAGCTCGTCGCCGAGATCGCCTCGACCGGCAAGCTGCCCGTCGTGCTGTTCACCGCCGGAGGCGTAGCCACCCCGGCTGACGCCGCCATGATGATGCAGCTCGGCGCTGACGGCGTGTTCGTCGGCTCCGGCGTCTTCAAGTCGGGCAACCCCGAGCAACGCGCTGCGGCCATCGTCAAGGCGGTCACGTTCTACGACGACGCCAAGGTCATCGCGGATGTCTCGCGCGGCCTCGGTGAAGCCATGGTCGGCATCAACGTGTCCGACATTCCCGCGCCGCACCGCCTCGCCAGCCGCGGCTGGTAGCCGGGCCGTTCGTGGCGATTCTCTCCGTGGGCACCCGACCGGCTGAAACCGCTGTACCGCCAGGGCTGCGGGTCGGGGTGCTTGCCCTTCAGGGGGATTTTCGCGAGCACGCGCAGGTGTTGCGCAAACTCGGAGCGAACGTCTATCTGGTGCGTCGCCCGGAAGAACTCGACCAAATCGACGGTCTGGTCATTCCGGGCGGCGAATCGAGCGTCATGGACAAGCTGGCTCGCACGTTCGGCCTCGCCGAGCCGTTGCGGGCTGCTATCCGGGGCGGCCTGCCGGTCTACGGCACCTGCGCCGGCCTGATCATGCTTGCCGACACGATTCTCGACGGCATGAACGGCCAGCAGGGTTTCGGCGGACTTGACATCGCAGTGCGCCGCAACGCTTTCGGCTCGCAGACGGCCTCTTTTGAGACCGACCTCGACATTCCCGCGCTCGGTCAGGAGCCGGTGCACGCCGTGTTCATTCGAGCGCCGGTCGTGGAGACCATCGGTGCGCGGGCGACCGCGCTGGCCAGCCTCGACGACGGGCGCTGCGTCGCCGTCGAGCAGGGCAACCTGCTCGGAACCTCTTTTCACCCGGAAATCACCGGCGAATATCGTTTTCACCAGTATTTTCTACAGAAATTGGTTGCTGCCGCCCGGTAAGTAGTCGGCTCAATTGTGCCGGGCGCGAGAGTGTGGCTAGGGTTCAGACATGACTCAGACAACCGGTGGTCAACGATGACCCGTTACGTAGCACTACTCCGTGGCATCAACGTCAACGGCATCACCATAACCATGGCCGATCTTGCCGACACATTTCACGAACTCGGCTACACCGACGTCAAAACGGTGTTGGCGAGTGGCAATGTGATCTTCAGCATCGACAGTCCGCTCGTTGATAAAGCGGATGCCGCCGCCCTCAAGGCCCGCATCGAGGGGGCTCTGACCGCTCGGTTTGAGTACGATGCGTGGATTGTGCTCGTCGACGCTGAATCGCTCGACCGGATCGTTCGCGCGTACCCCTTCGACGCGGGCCGCGACGGCTGGCATCCGTATGTGATGTTTTCCTCGGATCCTGGTCATCTCAGCGAGCTTGCCGGGCACCGCAAAGAACTTGAGGTCGCCGAGGAACGCATCGAACTCGGCCACGGTGTGCTGTATTGGGAGGTTCGCAAGTCGGTCGGGATCAAGAGTGCTTTCAGCAAGAAGAGTGCCAAACTTAAGTACCGCGACACGACGACCACCCGCAACCTGCATACCCTGCACAAGCTGCTGGAAGTCACTGCGGGATAGACTGATTCGGCGCCTAAGCGTGCACCGACCACGCACTGCCGCCGCTCGCCGCATTACGGCCAATTGGCCACGGGCCGCCGGCACCTGCTGCACCACAGTGAACGATCGAGCACAACAACGGGAGATGTATGTCCGGGCATTCCAAATGGGCCACCACGAAGCACCAGAAGGCGGTCACCGACTCCAGGCGGGCCAAAGCGTTCGCCAAGCTCATCAAGAACATTGAGGTGGCGGCTCGACTGGGCGGCGCTGACCTCTCGGGTAACCCGACGCTGGTCGACGCTATTCAGAAGGCCAAGAAGACGTCGGTACCCAACGACAACATCGACCGCGCGGTTAAGCGCGGCGCTGGCCTGTCTGGCGAGCAGGTCGACTACACAACCATCATGTACGAGGGTTACGCCACGCACGGTGTTGCGATCATGATCGAGTGCCTCACCGACAACAAAAACCGCGCCGCGGCCGAGGTTCGCACCGCGATGGCCCGCAACGGCGGAGCCATGGCCGATCCGGGCAGCGTCGCCTACAACTTTCACCGCAAGGGCGTCGTTGTGGTCAAGCACCTGCCGACGCTGACCGAAGACGACATCATGCTTGCCGTTCTCGATGCCGGCGCCGAAGAGGTCATCGACGAGGGTGAGACGTTCGAGATTCACTCGAATGTGAGCGACCTCGTCGCCACTCGTACCGCGCTGCAGGCCGCCGGAATCGACTATGAGTCAGCGGACATTGCGTTCATTCCCTCGCTCAAGATCGAGGTCGATGCAGAGACCGCCCGTAAGGTGTTCCACCTGATCGACGCAATGGAAGACCTCGACGACGTGCAGAACGTGTACTCCAACTACGACCTGTCCGCCGAGGTACAGGCCGCACTCGCGAGCGAGTCCGAGTAATTCGATGGCGGTACGGGTTCTCGGCATCGACCCGGGTCTCACCCGCTGCGGTGTAGGCGTGGTCGACGTCGAGGGTAACCGCTCAGCTCGCCTGGTGGACGTGACCGTGCTGCGCACCGCACCCGACCTGCCCCTCGAGCAGAGGCTGCTGCTACTGGCCGAGGGTCTGGAAGACATGCTCGACCGCCATCGGCCGCAATTTATTGCCATTGAACGCGTCTTCGCCCAGCACAACGTGCGCACCGTCATGGGCACCGCGCAGATCAGCGGGGTCGCCCTGCTGCTCGCCGCGAAGCGCGGCCTGCCGGTGACCCTGCACACCCCGAGCGAAGTGAAAGCCGCCATCACCGGCTACGGTGCCGCCGATAAAAAGCAGGTCGGCACAATGGTCGCCCGCATCCTTGGGCTAACCGAGATTCCCAAACCAGCCGACGCAGCGGATGCCCTCGCCCTCGCGATCTGCCACGCCTGGCGTACCGGGGCATCTGGTGGCACGCTGCCTACCGTAACGTCGGTGAAAGCGTCCACCGTCACGCCCGCTGCCCTCACCCCGGCACAGAAGGCGTGGCGCGATGCCGAACGAGGATTGGTACCAGCGGTGTCGGCGGTGCCCCGTAGTCTTAAGCGGTGATCTCTTCCGTACGTGGCCTTGTCCTTTCAGCCGTCGGCTCAACCGTCGTGATCGAGGTCGGCGGAGTCGGCCTCGCCGTGCAGGTGACGCCGGCCATAGCACTCGGCCTGCGCATCAACGAGGAAGCCCGGCTGGTGACCATCCTCATCGTGCGGGAGGATTCCCTCACGCTCTATGGCTTTTCCACCGGTGACGAACTCGAGGTCTTTGAACTGCTCGTCGGTGTGACCGGTGTAGGCCCCAAGTCCGCTCTCGGCGTGCTTGCAGTACTCACCCCTAACCAGATCGCGCAGGCTGTCGCCGGCGATGACGACGGCGTCTTCCGCAAGGTCAGCGGCATCGGACCGAAAACCGCAAAACTCATCGTGCTTTCCTTGGCCGGCAAACTCGCCGTCACGGCCGCGAGCACGCCGACCCGCCAGCCCGGGGTCCGATCGGTCGCTGCGAGCGTGCAGGCTGCCCTGATCGGCCTCGGCTGGTCGGAGCGGATCGCGGCCGAGGCGGTCGACGAAACCCTGTCCGAGCTGGCGGATGCCGCCGGTACAGACTCCGCGCCGCCGGCGGTTGCCGCTGTGCTCCGGCTGGCACTCGGACGTTTGGGCCCGGCAGCGCACCACGCTACCGGCTCTGCAGCCGCCGCGAGCAACGGAACGTCTCGCTCGTGACAACCGATCCTGACATCGAAAACTCCGTCGTCAAACTGGTCGACCCCTCGCTTGAAAGCGAGTCAGAGCTTGCCTTCGAGGGGGCCTTGCGCCCGGTGAGTCTGGCCGAATTCGTCGGCCAGAAAAAGGTTCGTGGGCAGCTAGAGCTGCTGCTGACCGCCGCAACGATGCAGAATCGCACACCCGATCACATCCTCCTGGCCGGTCCTCCCGGCCTCGGCAAGACCACCCTGGCCATGATCGTCGCGTACGAGGGTAACCGTCCGCTGCGCATGTCGAGTGGTCCAGCCATTCAACACGCCGGCGACCTCGCGGCCGTGCTTTCTTCCCTGGTGCCCGGCGAGGTGCTCTTTATCGACGAGATCCACCGCATGGCACGTTCCGCCGAAGAGATGCTCTACCTCGCCATGGAGGACTTTCGCATTGACATTATGGTCGGCAAGGGCGCCGGTGCTACTTCGGTTCCGCTCGACCTGGCCCCGTTCACCCTGGTCGGTGCCACCACCCGTTCCGGTCTGCTGCCGAACCCCTTGCGCGACCGATTCGGTTTCACAGCCCATCTCGAGTTCTACGCTGAGAGCGAGCTCGAACAAGTTCTGGCTCGTGCAGCACTTTTAATCGACCTGCCGATCAAAAAAGATGCCCTGGCCGAGATCGCCGGACGGTGCCGCGGCACACCGCGCATCGCGAACCGCCTGCTGCGCCGGGTCCGTGACTATGCGCTCGTGCACGGGGGAGCGGCCGACATTGCGGCGGTACACGCGGCACTCGAGCTGTATGACGTCGATGCGATCGGTCTCGACCGCCTCGACCGTGAAGTCATGAAGATCATTTTGACCCGGTTCGGGGGAGGGCCGGTGGGGCTCAACACCCTGGCCGTGTCGGTCGGTGAAGAGTCCGAAACGGTGGAGGCGGTCGTCGAGCCGTTCCTGGTAAGGATAGGCTTCCTCACGCGCACCCCGCGAGGGCGGGTTGCCACGAGCGCAGCGTGGCAACATTTCGGTCTGACCCCTCCTCAGGGCAGTGCGACCCTTCTTGATCTATAATTCAATTTGGTCCATCTGTCTATAGCCTTAGTCCAGAAGGTATCTGCCCGCACAAGCGGGCCTCATCACAAGCTTCGGCCACCCGTGCCGCAATCGAAAGGTAATACCGCTTTATGGATTCATTGACTCTCGTCATGTTGGCCGTTTTGGCCGTTCTCGTCTTCTTCATGTTCCGCAATGGCCGTAAGCGCAAGAAAGACCAGGAAGCACTGCAGGCCACCATGGTTCCCGGCGCCGACGTTATGACCAACTTCGGCATGTACGGTACCATCATCGCCATCGATGAAGAGGCCAACAAGGTCGAACTGCAGATCGCCCCCGGCGTCGTTGTCGAAATCCACCGTCAGACCATCGCCCGTGTGGTGGAGCCGGTAGTGGCCGATGTCCCCGAGGACTCCAGTGTTGATAGCATCGACTCGCTCACCGAGCCGGAATTCGGCCAGCGCGTTGCCGATGTCGACACCGACACCACGGACCAGCCCAAAAAGGGTGACGCGTAGTTTCTAATTTTTACGCAATACTCGCTTGGCACCACAGTAAAACAACGCACGTACTGCAACACGCGGCGCGCCCACGCATTATGGCGTGGGCGCCAACAGAAAGCTGAGTTCATAGGTGGCTAAGTCCTCTCCGGTCAAGAAGGCCTGGCGATCCCTGACCTGGCTTGGCGTGATTATCGTCGCCCTCATCGCCCTCAACGCTTTTGGCGTGTTTACCCAGAACGGATCGTGGACGCCGAAACTGGCCCTTGACCTCGCGGGCGGAACGCAGATCATTCTCGCCCCGCAAGTTGAGAGTGGTGCGACGGTTACCTCTGAACAGTTGGGCGAAGCGGTCGGTATCATCCGCCAGCGTGTGAACTCCTCTGGTGCCTCCGAGGCGGAGGTCAATACTCAGGGCGGACGAAACATCGTCGTATCGATTCCCGGTACCCCCGATGACGCCACCCTGGAACGTATCAAGTCGTCGGCAAAGCTCGAGTTTCGGGCGGTGCTCGTCGCCGGTCAACCGTCCGGCCAGACCGTCGGTGCTGACGGCACCGCAACACCGACGCCGCAAGCTCCCGTCGATCCGAGCCTGTCGACCACTCCCGCCGTCGCACCGACCAACGCAAGCGACCTCAACTACGTCACCCCCGCACTCCAGGCAGAGTACGACGCCTTCGACTGCAGCAAAATCAACTCCACCAATGTGGCGCCGGCCAACCGGCCCCTGATCACCTGCGAAACGGATGGATCCGTCAAGTACATCCTCGGTCCGGTCGAGGTGGACGGGTCCACAATCGCCGACGCGACCAATGGCCAACAAACGACGCAAAACGGCGCAACCACGGGCGAGTGGGCCGTCAATATCGTCTTCAACAATGATGGAACCTCGAAGTTCGCTGACGTCACCACCCGGTTGTTCGACCTCACCGGTGTGCAGAACCAGTTTGCAATCGTGCTCGACGGCCATGTCATCTCTGCCCCGACCACCCAGGCCGCCATCCTCGATGGCAAGCCACAGATCACCGGGTCATTCGATCAGGACAGTTCAAAAGCGCTGGCAGACCAGCTCAAGTTCGGTGCCCTTCCGATCAGCTTCACCGTGCAAAGCCAGGACACCATTTCGGCGACGCTCGGGTCGACGCAACTCCTCAATGGGCTGATCGCCGGCCTGATCGGTCTGATCCTCGTCGTCCTGTACTCGCTCGCCCAGTACCGTCTTCTCGGGATGATCACGGTTGCGTCTCTAGGCGTGGCTGCGGTGATCACGTATCTGCTCATCACCATTTTGTCCTGGCGCGACGGCTATCGCCTGTCCCTGGCCGGTGTAGCCGGTTTGATCGTGGCTATCGGTATCACTGCCGACTCGTTCATCGTGTACTTCGAACGTGTTCGTGATGAGCTGCGCGACGGTCGCGGGCTGGAGTCCTCGGTCGAAGCTGGCTGGAAGCGGGCTCTCCGTACCATCGTCGCCTCTGACGTCGTCAATTTTCTTGCCGCTGCCGTGTTGTTCGTGCTCGCCGTTGGCAACGTGCGCGGTTTCGCGCTGACGCTTGGCCTCACGACGATCGTCGACCTGCTCGTGGTCAGTTTGTTCACCCACCCGATGCTGCAGCTGGTCGCTCAGACGAAGTTCTTCAATGAGGGCCACAAACTCAGCGGGCTGGATCCGCGCGCGCTCGGGGCCGTCTACCGCGGACGGGCCCGATTTGAGCCGTCCGCGTCGGTGTCGGCTTCCAAGGTCTCTTCCTCGAGCAAAGAGGCAGCGAAGCGACAAACCATCGCCGAGCGTAAAGCCTCAGAGCTCGTGAGCACCAGCACTGAACGATCGACGGACAGGAAGGATTCCTGATGGCCAGCTTCTCGAAATTTGGAAATGACCTCTACACGGGCGCTCGTTCGCTCAATATCGTCGGGCGTCGGAAGCTCTGGTACTTGATCGCCGGAGGAATGGTCCTCATCGCCCTGGTCGGTCCGTTCCTGTTGCGCGGCGGTTTCGTTTTCGGTATCGAATTCACCGGGGGCAGCGAGTTCGTTGTCTCGCAGACGACCAGCCAGTCGGAGACCACGGCAACGGATGCCGTCGCGAGTGTTGTTCCAGACGCCGTGCCGAAGGTCTCCACCGTCGGCTCTGACGGTGTGCGGATCCAGACCGATCAGCTCTCGGAAGCAGAGACCACGGGGGTGCGTGACGCTCTCGCCGCTGGCTACAACGTTCCAGTCCGTGAGGTTGCCACCTCGTTTATCGGTGCGACCTGGGGGCAGGACATCACCGGGCAGGCTCTTCGTGCCCTGGTCGTGTTCCTCGTGCTGGCCGGAATCATCATGGCGATCTACTTCCGCACCTGGAAGATGTCCGTGGCAGCCATGGTCGCCCTGCTGCACGACCTCGTGATCACTGCGGGCTTCTATGGGATAACCGGTTTTGAAATCACGCCGGCGGCAGTAATTGGGTTTCTCACGATCCTTGGGTACTCGCTCTATGACACCGTCGTTGTTTTCGACAAGATTCGCGAGAATACGAATTTCGATGGGTCAGGCTCAAGCCGAACCTTCTCTGAGTCGGTGAACCTCGCCGTCAATCAGACGCTCGTGCGTTCCATCAACACCTCCGTCGTGGCGGCCCTGCCCGTGGCATCCATTCTGTTCATCGGTGCATTCGTTCTGGGCGCCGGCACCCTGCGCGACATCTCGCTCGCTCTGCTCATCGGAATCCTGGTCGGCACTTATTCGACCATCTTCATCGCGTCACCGATGTATGCCCAGCTGCGAAATGGTGAGGATGTCATTCGTAAACACGACAAGAAGGCCCTCGCCGCGCGCGCCAAGGCTTCAGCTCCGACCGCGGAGAGCGTTACGGCGTAGTTGCAGGAATCTCTGTGATGTAGAGCGGCCAGCCCTTTCGGGCTGGCCGCTTCGTCGTGTGATCGACACATGATCGCTGGGGGCGTAAGGGCAACCCTCGCAGAACCGGCATAATTGACACTACGCACACCCGCCCGCGTATCTCCGCAGGGCGTGAAGTACGAGGTGAGACTATGACGGACACGACGACCCCCTCTCCGGCGTCGCTGCGCCGTTTAGTTCCGCGCATATTCTCCCGGGCGCAGCCTGCCGGTGCCGTCGATCGCTTGATCAAGACGGTACGGCTGAATCACCCAAAGGTTGATCTGTCGATCATCGAGCGCGCGTATACCGCCGCCGAGCGAGCACACGACGGTCAACTGCGTCGGAGCGGCGAGCCGTACATCACCCACCCCGTCGCCGTGGCGCAGATTTTGGCTGATCTCGGTATCGGTACCAAGACCATCGCTGCTGCTTTGCTGCACGACACCGTGGAGGACACGGAATACACCCTCGACGCCCTGCGGGCCGACTTCGGCGATGAAATTGCGATGCTGGTGGATGGGGTCACCAAGCTCGACAAGGTGAAATACGGCGACTCGACCCAGGCCGAGACCGTACGTAAGATGATCGTCGCAATGTCTAAAGACATTCGGGTACTCATCATCAAACTCGCCGACCGACTCCACAATGCGCGCACTTGGGGCTTCGTTCCCAATGAATCCGCAGTGCGAAAAGCTACAGAGACTTTGGAAATCTACGCGCCCCTCGCGCACCGTCTCGGAATCCAGACCATCAAATGGGAACTCGAAGACCTTTCTTTTGCGGTGCTGTACCCCAAGCTGTACGCCGAAATTGAAAGTCTGGTCAAGCAGCGCACGCCGCAGCGTGAAGAGTTCGTTCAGCAGGTCATCGACACCATCAACAACGATCTCAAATCGGCACGAATTCGCGGCAAAGTCGCCGGGCGACCCAAACAGTACTACTCGATCTATCAGAAGATGGTCGTGCGCGGCCGTGAGTTCGATGAGATTTACGACCTCGTCGGTATTCGCGTTCTCGTGAATTCCGTGCGGGACTGCTACGCGGTTCTGGGTTCCATCCACGCCCGGTGGACGCCGCTGCCCGGTCGGTTCAAGGACTACATCGCCACCCCGAAGTTCAACCTGTACCAGTCCCTGCACACGACCGTGCTCGGCCCCAGCGGTCGCGCTGTGGAAATTCAGATTCGCACCACCGAGATGCACCAGCGTGCTGAGTTCGGAGTTGCCGCGCACTGGAAGTATAAGGAACAGGTCAACGGCAAAAGTGCCGGCGGGCCAGGTCCCCAGAGCGACACCGATATGGCGTGGCTCGCGCACATCTCTGACTGGCAGGCCGAAACGGCCGACCCGGGAGAGTTCCTCGACTCCCTGCGTTATGAGATCGGCGCCAAGGAAGTTTACGTATTCACGCCGAAAGGCCGCGTCATTGGCCTGCCCTCCGGTGCAACGCCGGTCGACTTTGCCTATGCGGTGCATACCGAGGTCGGCCACCGCACCATGGGTTCCAAAGTCAACGGCAGACTGGTACCGCTCGAGAACGAGCTCATCACCGGCGACGTCGTCGAGGTGTTCACCTCGAAAAACCCTGACTCTGGCCCGAGCAAAGACTGGCTGAATTTCGTCAAGAGCCCCAGGGCTCGCAACAAGATCCGGCAATGGTTTACGAAAGAACGCCGCGACGAAGCTATCGAACAGGGCCGCGACGCCATTGCACGCGCGATGCGCAAGCAGAACCTCCCCCTGCAGAAGCTGATGAACCAGGACTCCTTCGCGGAGGTCGCGGCCCAGCTCAAGTACGAAGACGTCTCGGCGCTCTATGCCGCTGTTGGTGAGGGTCACGTTTCGACCCAGTCCGTGCTCGAAAAGGTTGTCTCCTCGGTGCAGAGCATCGAAGACAACGACAACAATGATTTTCCGGTCGCCGCGCGGGGGCGGACGCAGACCACCCGCAATGGAGATTCGGGAGTTCTCGTGCGCGGGGCGCCCGACATCCTGGTCAAACTGGCCCGGTGTTGTACTCCAGTGCCCGGCGACAAGATCGTCGGCTTCGTCACTCGTGGCGCTGGCGTCTCGGTACACCAGGCGGCCTGCCACAATGTGCAGTCGCTGCTCAAAGAACCCGAGCGCATGATCGAGGTCGAGTGGGCGCCCACCTCCAAGAGCCTGTTCCTCGTACACATACAAATTGAAGCTCTCGACCGTTCCGGGCTGCTCTCCGACGTCACCCGGGTGTTGTCGGAGCACCACGTAAACATTCTCTCGGCCACGGTCAACACCTCCAGCGCTCGCCTGGCGCTTAGCCGCTTCGTGTTCGAAATGGGCGATACTACCCATCTCGACCGCGTGCTGAACGCCGTGCGTCGCATTGATGCCGTTTACGATGTGTACCGGGTTAGCGACGGCTAACCCGCGGTGATGGGCGCGGCACCCCGCAGGCACTGTAGGCGCAAGGCCTGCAGGGGAGCCGTGACGGCTGCCAATCGCGCCACGGCGAGGGTGCCGTGGGCGGGGCTGCCTCGTTTGCAGAGGCGAATGGCGGCCGCGACATCGGGGTATTCGCCGTAGTGCAAAAGGCGGGCCAACAGGGCTGTGAGTCCCGCGGCCGGCGCAGTGCCGGGCGTGTAGCGCGCGAGATCGACCGCGGTGCGCAGGGGCGTGGTAACTCGTACCCCCGAGATGGTGCGAACATCGTCGGGAGAGCGCACGATTTCACGCACCTGTGCCCGCGGAGACCACACTGCGGTGGCGCGCGCGCTGATCAGCACACAGAACTGGTGGCGACGCGGCTCCGGTGCGACGCCGTAGATCCACGCGGCGGTGAGTTGTTCGGCGATGGCGCGGGGCGGGACCAGCTGGCTGGCGGCGATAGCGCGGGTATCGCATCCGTCTATCTCATCAATCACGCACCAGGAATCGGCGACTTGGAAGACCTGTCCGTCGAGGCGGGCGCTGTAGAGCTCGGTGAGCGGCAGGTCGTTTATGCTGAGCGGTCGTCCCGCTGAATTCGTCATGCCACCAGAGTGACGGTCCTACCCACTCAGAGGCCCAAAGGAGGACGATCTGTGGATAAAGTGTGAACTCCCGCGGAGTGTGTATAACTCCGCGGGAGGCCCTGCCGCTTTGCTACTGGCCGATCGCCTTCAGCCAGGCCTTACGGGCCTCGAGCGCTTCGGTGGCGTCCTTGATGGCGCGGGCGTTTTGCCCCTTCTGCGCCAGGGTCAGCTCAGCCTCGAGCTTGGCGATCGCGTCGTTCAGCTGGCCGGCCAGGCCCTCGGTGCGTGCCTTCGTCTCCGGGTTATTGTGCTTCCAATGGTCGTCATCGAGTTTGCGCACGACGGCTTCCACCTTGCGAAGACGGTCCTCAATCGGCTTGACCTGGTCCCGGGGAACCTTGCCGATGTCATCCCACTTGCGCTGGATCACGGTGAGCGTGTCACGCGCGGCGTTGCGGTCGCTCGTGGTCAGCAGGGTTTCGGCCTCGGCCAGCAGTTCGAGCTTGAGTACGAGGTTCGCGGAGAATTCCTCGTTGTCCTGAGCTTCGACTTCGCTTTTGACCGAGTAGAGCACGTCGCCGGCGGCCTTGAACTTGGCCCACATGGCGTCGTCCTGTTTCTTGCCGCTACGGCCGGCTTTCTTCCATTCGTCGAGCAGGTTTCGGTATGCTGAGACGCCATCGGCACCCTGCGGAGCGAGGGCCTCCGCCTGTTCGATCAGATGCTGCTTCTTGGTGCGAACGTCTTTGTGAGCGCTGTCAAGCTCGGCGAAGAACGCCTTGCGGTTCTGCTCGATCGTCGTACGTGCGGCACGGAAGCGTTTCCAGAGGTCGTTGGCCTCCCCCTTGGGAATGCGCGGGGCGTCGTGCTGGTGTGCTTGCCATTTGGCGAACAGGACGTCGAGAGCGGCGCTGGTCTGCTTCCACTGCGTCTTCGCCGGGTCTTCGGCGGCAAGACGCTCCGCCTCGGTCACGATCTCGGCCCGCTCAGCGACGGCGGCTGCGGATGCGGCCTTGGTCTCGATGCTTTGCTGCTCGGTGAGCTCACTGACGGCCCCGCCGAGGGCACCGAGACGCTCGGCCAGTGCGGCAAGATTGCCGACGGCGTTGGCGTTGGCAACGGCGACGGTGAGGTTGGAGACCGACTTGGCGATGTCCGCGGCCGGAGCGCCCCCCCTCGCGCGCTGTTCGAGCAGGGTTACCTGCCCGTTGAGCTCAACGTACTTGCGTTCGAAGTAGGCCAGGGCCTCTTCCGGAGTGGCATCCGGGTATTGGCCGACGGCGCGTTCGCCATCGGCTTCGCGCACGTAAACCGTGCCGGTTTCGTCTACGCGACCCCATGGTTGCTGATCTGTCGTAGTCAAGAGCCTCACCTTTGCTGAGTTGTTGTGTGTGGATCCGCGGGAGTAAAGAGTGCGGAGCCAGGAAATACCCTGATAAGCCTATTGCAATAGCGCAGGCGGGTCGATTGATCCTACTGAACTGTTATGCCCATAATGGTGGTCGGCACGACGGGCGAGGCGCCGCCTGCAGTGATTCCAGCATCCGTGATCTCGGCCTTGATCTGGTCGAGGCCGCTCGTGACCCGGCCAAGCACTGTGTAACCGCCCGCGCTATCGGCGGGGATGGTGCTGTCTTCGTAGACGATGAAGAACTGGCTGCCGTTGGAGAAGCCGTCGTTGCCGGAACGCGCCATGGCGAGGGTCCCTGCTGGATAAACGTCGTCGGTCGGGGCATTCTCCACCGGTCCGTAGCTGTAGTCGGGGCCACCGGTGCCATCACCCACCGGGTCGCCGCACTGCAGCACGAAAATACCCTCCACCGTTAGGCGGTGGCAGGTGAGCCCGTTGTAAAACCCGGTTTGAACGAGCTTGATGGTCGACGAAACTGCCTGCGGTGCCAGAGCACCATCGAGCTCGAATCCGACCGGAATGTCGTTGAGGGTCATGGTGCCGGTCCAGGCGCGACCTTCGGCCAGCGTGCTGGCGGGCACCACACCCGAATTGGCACCGGCGGCAGCGGTCGGCGGCGTGGTCGGGGTGTCGGTGGCCGCGGTGGTTGCTGCCGGAGTGCCTGGTCCGCCGTCAAAGTAGAACACCTGCGCGACCACGATGAGGGTCAGTACGACCAGCAGCCCGCCCCCGGCGATGAGATTGTCCCGCACGCGACGCTTTTTCTGGTGCTCGTGCACGGCCCGTCTGGCTTGGTAGGAACGAACGCGTCCGCGCTCTTCACGTGCCGCACGCTCGAGCTTGTAATTCGAAGCCACTTGGAACCCCTCCAGGGCCGTCGGGATTGGCGACGACCGAACAAAAAGCAATCAGGCGCCTCGTGCTCCCGACCTCGTAGAACTCTACGCACAAACTACGCTGTAAGAATGTCGGATGCTCAACCGGGTCTGCACAGCGGGCAGGCCCCCCTCGCCGTACGAATGCGCCCAAAAACACTTGACGAGGTCGCCGGCCAGCGCCACCTGCTGACGCCGGGTTCCCCGCTGGTGAGCCTCGCGAGCGACAAGACCGGGGAGCGCGGCAGCGTGTCGGTCATCTTGTGGGGACCGCCCGGTACCGGAAAAACCACGCTCGCGCAGGCCATAGCGCACAGCTCAGGGCGGCGGTTCGTCGAGCTGTCCGCTGTGACGGCCGGCGTACGTGACGTGCGGCAGGTGATGGAAGATGCCCGCACCAACCGCGATTTGTATGGCCTCGCGACGGTGCTGTTTCTTGACGAGATCCACCGCTTTTCCAAGGCTCAACAGGACACCTTGTTGCCGGGAGTCGAGAACGGTGTCGTCATTCTGGTCGCCGCGACCACCGAAAATCCATCATTCTCGATCATTTCTCCTTTGCTGTCGCGTTCTCTCTTACTCACCCTCGAAGTGCTCAGTGACGACGACCTCGGCATTGTTGTGGACCGCGCCGTCATCGACACGCGCGGCCTGGCCGACCGGTTTGAGCTGGACCCCGAAGCCCGCGGTGCGCTCATCCGCCTCGCCTCTGGTGACGCCCGGCGGGCGCTGACCGCGCTGGAGGCGGCATCCGTTTCAGCGGAGTCGACGCTGGAACCCGGAGCGACCGGCAAGCCCGTCATCACGACCGATATCGTCTCGCTCGCCGTTGATCGTGCCTTGCTTCGTTACGACCGGAATGGTGACGAGCACTACGACGTGATCAGTGCGTTCATCAAGTCGGTGCGCGGCAGTGACGTCGACGCTGCACTGCATTACCTGGCGCGAATGATCGAGGCCGGCGAAGATCCGCGGTACATTTGCCGCCGCATCATCGTTCTCGCCTCCGAGGACATCGGCATGGCCGACCCGCAATCGCTCCTCATCGCTGTAGCCGCCGCCGACGCCGTGCAACTAATCGGCATGCCCGAGGGCCGCATACCCCTGGCCCAGGCAGTCGTACACCTCGCAACTGCGCCCAAGTCCAACGCGGCCTACATGGCGCTTGATGCGGCGATCGCCGACGTGCGGGCCGGCAAGATGGGCCGAGTGCCCAAGGGCATGCGCGACGCGCATTACCCCGGCGCTAAACGACTCGGTCACGGCAAGGGGTACGTATACCCGCACAACGACGCGCTCGGCGTGGTCACCCAGCAGTATCCGCCGACCGAATTGAAAAACACCCGCTACTACGAGCCGACCGAGCACGGCCACGAACGCGACATTTCTGCGCGCCTGCTCAAAATCCGCAGAATAGTGCGCAATCAGTAACGGTGCGTCCGTGTGCTAGCCTTGTCTTCGCCTACAACTGGTTTCGGCATGCGGCTGCGTCCGTTTCCAGTTTGGAGGGGAATCGTTCTGTAGCCGAACTTCCCGTGGCACCCAATCCTCTGATCTCCCATGACGCAGTGCTGTAGCTATACGCACTCGCCCTGGTATCCCTGTTATTGAGTCCGATTGAAAGGAAACCGTGTCTACCAAGTCACGTACCCGCAGTAAAACTCGCCTTTCGCGCGCGCTGGGCATCGCCCTCACGCCGAAGGCAGCCCGCTTCCTCGAGAAGCGCCCCTACGCACCCGGTGAGCACGGCCGTACCAAGCGCAAGACCGATTCTGACTACGCCGTACGCCTCCGCGAAAAGCAGCGCTTACGCGCCCAGTACGGCATCCGCGAAGCCCAGCTCAAGATTGCCTTCGAGCAGGCTCGTCGTCGCCAGGGACTGACCGGTGAGAACCTCGTCGAGATCCTTGAGACCCGACTGGACGCCCTCCTCGTTCGTTCCGCGATTGCCCGTACCACGGCTCAGGCTCGTCAGATGATCGTGCACCGTCACATCCTCGTCGACGGAGAGCTCGTTGACCGGCCCTCCTTCCGCGTGAAGCCGGGCCAGCTCATGCACGTCAAGGCTCGCAGCGAGGGCATGGAGCCCTTCCAGGTTGCAGCAGCCGGCGGACACGTCGACCTGCTTCCCAAGCTCCCGCCGTACCTCGAGGTTGAGCTCGACAAGCTTCAGGCCCGCCTCGTGCGCGCCCCGAAGCGCATCGAGATTCCCGTGACCTGTGAAGTTCAGCTCGTCGTGGAGTACTACGCAGCTCGATAGCTCGCATTGACCGGATCTCAATCGCCTTCGGGCTGCTCGAAACCGGTACGCTGAAGGGCGGATCACCTCAGGGTGATCCGTCCTTTTTGTATACCCGCGCTCCCCAGGAGCCGATCGAACTGAGTGGAGTCACCGTGTCAGGTGGAGATATTGCCGGTCTCATCGCTGCCGGCGTGTTCGCGATTCTGGTCGCGGTCATTGCTGTACCGATGGTCAAATTGGGCCGGGTGTTCGATGAGACCACCGCGGCCATCCACGAACTCAGCGACGGAATCACCCCGATGCTGACCGAGACGACCGATGCCATTCGCGGTGCCAACCAGCAACTGGCTCGGGTGGACACCATCACGAGCAACGTAGCGGATGCCACAGGTAACGTTTCAGCACTCGTCGCGTTGTTCGCCGCGACGGTTGGTGGACCGCTCATCAAACTCGCTGGGTTCTCTGCCGGCGTGCGGGCGGCCTTTCGCGCCGGGCGGCCGCGGCCTCGGCGTAATCGGGGTTGACCGGCTACTCTGGATTCGGCGCTGATATTTTCGCGCCCGACTTATGGATAGCTACGGCTAGGCAGATTCAGGGAGAAGTGCAATGAAGAACGTCATCTGGTTGGTCATCGGCGTCGCCGCGGGCTTCGTGGTGGCCCATGAGGTCAACAAGACCCAGCAAGGCAAGCAGTTCTTCACCGAACTCGACACCAAGGCCCGCGAGTTCGGCGAGGCTATTTCCGAGGGCTATCGGCAGCGCGAGGCAGAGCTGCACGCCGCGCTCGGCGACGCGTCGACGCCTACCGCGCCATAAGCATCCGGTCAAAAAAGAACCTTCGTCTTTCGCACCACCACACTCATGCACCATCAAAGCTACGGACACCATGCAGACTGCTGACATTCGCGGGCGCTGGCTCGACTTTTTCGCCGATCGTGGACACACCGTTGTGCCGTCCGCGTCACTGGTGAGCGACGATCCCACCCTTCTTTTCACCGTGGCCGGCATGGTGCCGTTCGTGCCATACCTCACCGGGCTCGTTCCGGCACCATATCCGCGCGCCACGAGCGTGCAGAAATGCATCCGCACCAACGATATTGAAGAGGTCGGCAAAACACCCCGGCACGGCACCTTCTTTCAGATGAACGGCAACTTCAGCTTCGGCGACTACTTCAAGGAAGAAGCCATCGGCTTCGCCTGGGAGCTGCTCACGACCCCGGAGAACCAGGGCGGCTTCGGTTTTCGCGAAAGCGACCTGTGGGTCACCATCTACCTCGATGACGACGAGGCCTACCGTTACTGGCGGGCGATCGGCGTGCCGGACAACCGCATCCAGCGCCTCGGCATGGAATCCAATTATTGGTCCACCGGCCAGCCCGGACCGGCTGGCCCCTGCTCGGAGATCTTCTTCGATCGAGGCCCAGCGTACGGAGCCGACGGCGGTCCGGCCACCGACGATGACCGTTATGTCGAGATCTGGAACCTCGTCTTCATGCAGTACCTGCGCGGCGAGAGCACCGGCAAAAGCGACTTTCAGATTCTTGGCGACCTGCCGAAGAAGAACATCGACACCGGCATGGGCCTTGAACGCGTCGCCTTTCTCAAGCAGGGTGTCGAGAACATGTACGAAATCGATCAGGTGCGCCCGGTACTCGATCGCGCCGCAGCACTCTCTGGCCGCCGCTACGGCGCCGACCACGACGATGACGTGCGCATGCGCATCGTCGCCGACCACGTGCGCTCCTCCCTCATGCTGATGAGCGACGGTGTCATGCCGTCCAACGAAGGTCGCGGCTACATCCTCCGGCGCCTCCTGCGCCGCAGCGTGCGCGCCATGCGCCTGCTCGGCGTCGACACCGTAAGCTTGCCCGAACTGCTGCCCGCCTCGCGTGACGCCATGAGTGCCGCTTACCCCGAGGTGGAGAGCGATTTCGGGCGCATCAGCCAGGCCGCCTTTGCCGAAGAAGAAACCTTTTTGCGCACCCTCGCAAGCGGCAGCGCCGTGCTCGATCTGGCCGTCGCGAAGACCAAAAAGGCCAACAAGACCGAACTGGCCGGCCCGACCGCGTTCTTGCTGCACGACACCTACGGGTTCCCGATCGAGATCACCCTCGAGATTGCCGAAGAAGCTGGCCTCAGCGTGAATCGTGATGCCTTCGACGTGCTCATGACGAAGCAGCGCACCCTGGCTAAGGCCGACGCCAAGTCCAAGAAGACGACACTCGCCGACCTCGGCGTCTACAGCGCGTTCCGTGCCCTCGGCGAGACCGTCTTCACCGGGTATGACGACCTGCAGAATGAGTCCAGCGTGCTCGGCCTCATCGTCGACGGCGAGTCCGTCACGAGCGCGGTTGCCGGTCAAACAGCCGAGGTTATTCTTGCCGAGACCGCGCTCTGGGCCGAATCCGGCGGGCAAGAAGCGGATGCCGGCCTCATCGTCGGGGCCGGCTACGAGCTCAAGGTGCTTGACGTGCAGAAGCCGGTCAGGGGCCTCATCAGCCACAAAGTGCTGGTGCTTTCCGGTGAGGTCGGCGTGGGCGAGCGCGCCACGAGCGTTGTCGACGAGAGCTGGCGCCGCGGTGCCCGTCAGGCGCACTCCGGAACGCACGTGCTGCACGCCGCCCTGCGGCAGGTTCTCGGCCCCAACGCCCACCAGTCCGGCTCCTATAATAAGGCTGGGTTCTTTCGACTCGACTTTTCCTGGAACCAGGCACTATCGCCGGCGACCCGCGCCGAGATCGAAGAGATCTCCAACAACGCCATTCGCGACAACCTGCCGGTCACCACGCGGGAACTGCCTATCGCCGAAGCGAAAGCGCTCGGCGCCATGGCGCTGTTCGGCGAGAAGTACGGCGATGTCGTGCGCGTTGTTGACATTGGCGGCCCTTGGTCGCGTGAACTCTGCGCCGGAACCCACGTATCCGGCAGCGCTGAGATTGGCATGATCAACCTCATCAGTGAAGCCTCGGTCGGATCGACCAACCGTCGCGTCGAGTCTCTGGTCGGCCTTGAGGCCTTCCGTGATCTCGCCGCCGAACGAACCCTCGTCTCGCAGCTCACGTCAAGCCTTAAAACGCCGCGCGAACAGCTGCCGGAACGCATCAGCGACCTTGTAACGAGCCTCAAGGCGGCTGAGAAGAAGATTGCTGCCTTCGAAGCCCGCGCCCTGACCGACCGGGTTCCCCCCCTGCTGACAACGGCGCGCCGGGTCGGCGCCGTAACCGTTGTCGCCGAAGACCTCGGCGTGCTCGGCTCCCCTGACGATGTGCGTGTGCTGGCTCTCGCGACCAGGGAGCGCCTCGGCACCGACGCGGTCGTCGTGGCGCTCTCCGCCATTGCCGCGGGCAAGCCCGTTGTGATCGTCGCCACCAACACGGCCGCTCGAGACGCCGGCCACAAGGCCGGAAACCTCGCCAAGACCGTTGCCGGAATTCTCGGCGGTGGCGGTGGCGGCAAGGACGACCTCGCGCAGGGAGGCGGCCCCAACGGCGACGCCATCCCGGCCGCGCTGCAGGCCGTCGTCGCGGCGATCAGTCGCTAACGATGCGTTCAGGGGTGCGTATCGGCGTCGACGTCGGCAAGGTGCGCATTGGCGTGTCCCGCAGCGACAACCACGGCATGCTCGCGACACCGGTCGGAACCGTTGCCCGCGACCTGGCCGGACTGACCGACCTCGTCCGCATCCGGGCTGTGGTGGTCGAGCTCGAAGCGGTCGAAGTCATCGTCGGTCTGCCCCTCGCTTTGTCGGGAAGCGTGACCGCATCGACCGACGACGCCATCAATTTCGCTGCGCGGCTCAAGCAAATTCTGGACGTGCCGGTGCGTTTGGTCGACGAACGACTCTCGACCGTGTCGGCGCAGTCGGCGTTGCGGGCGTCCGGTCGGTCTGCGAAAACTCAGCGGCCAGTCATTGACCAGGTGGCTGCGACTATTATTCTGCAACACGCGCTCGACAGCGAGCGTGCCTCGGGGCGGCCGCCAGGGTCGCCCGTCGAACCGACAGAGAGGCCGTAACCGTGCCGACTTCTACCCCGGAAGAGCCCCTGCCGAGCCGTCGGCAATTGCGCGCGCAACACGCCGCAGCGGAGGCCGCGGCGGAACAAGCAGCCGCGGGAGAGAGCCAGGCCGCACCGCATCCTGCTACCGTCGCGACAGACGGAGCGCTCGTGCCTCCATGGGCGAGCGAGTCAGTCGAGCCCACGACCGTTGGCACCGACTTTCGGACGGCGCACGAGAGCGGCGACTCCGGCCGCGGGAGAGCAGACCGACGCTCGCTCCTGGCCGACGAGCCTCCGCGAGAAAAGCGCAGCCATAAGGGTGCCTGGGGCTGCCTCATCGTCATGGTCGTGCTGGCTGTGCTCGTGGCCGGGGGCTACTTCTTTCTCAAAGGTCCCATCTCGCAAATCATCGCGGCCACACAGGGGCCCGCCGATTTCACGACTGAAGAAGCAGCCTCCGGTGAGGACGTCGTCGTCATGATTCACGGTGGTGACGGTGGCTCGGACATCACCAGCACCCTCGTAGATCGGGGCGTCGTGAAGAGCTTCGATGCGTTTTACACGCTTCTGCTACAGGCCACTCCGGAGCCGGTGTTCCAGCCCGGTGCCTATCAGCTGAAGACTAAAATGGTCGCGAGCACAGCCCTGGATGCGCTGCTCGCTGACGGTACGCGACTCAGCCAGGCCGTCGTCGTTCCGGAGGGAACCGCGGCGGTTGACGTGCTGCAGTCGATATCCGAGGGCACTGACATTCCTCTCGCCGACTTGCAGGCCGCTGCGGCCAACGTAGGCTCGTTTGGTTTGCCGCCCGAAGCTACCACGCTCGAGGGTTTTCTCTTTCCTGCCACGTACACGTTCTCGCCGGGGGACACCGCACAGGTCGTTCTGCAGGCGATGGTGGACCGGCAGTATGAGGCCCTCGACTCTGCCGGAGTCGCCGTTGCTGATCGCTGGTCGACGATCGTTCTTGCCTCGCTGATTCAGCGTGAGGCCGGGGTGAGCGACGACTTCTACAAGGTGTCGAGGGTTTTCCTAAACCGGCTGGATCCGGCGCAATGGGAGAGCGGCCTGTTGCAGTCCGACGCGACCGTCGCCTACGGCACCGGCAAGACCCATCTCGTGACCACGACCAACGCCGAACGCGGCGATGCCGGCAATCCCTACAACACCTACGTGCATCCGGGCATGCTCGTCGGTCCCATCTCGAACCCGGGCGACGTCGCTATCGACGCCGCCCTGCACCCGGCCGACGGGTCTTGGCTGTTCTTCGTGACAGTCAACCTCGATACCCGAGAGACGGTCTTCTCTACGACAGTGGTCGAGCACGACGCGGCGGTCGTGGTCTGGCAGAACTGGATGAGGGAGCATCCCGAATATGGATAGCCTGACTTCGAATCGGCTCGCGGTGCTTGGTTCGCCGATCAAGCATTCCCGTTCGCCGCTGCTGCACCGAGCCGCCTACGGGCGGCTGGGCCTCGATTGGTCGTACGATGCCGTAGAGGTCAAATCGGGCTCCCTGGCCATGTTTCTGAGCAAGCTTGAGCCGGAATGGCGAGGTTTGTCACTCACGATGCCGCTCAAGCAGGAGGTTCTGCCGTTCATCGACGACTGCGACCGGGTTGCCCAGTTGACCGGTTCGGTCAACACCGTGCTGCTGCGCCGGGTCAAGGGGCGCGCCACACTGAGCGGCTTCAATACGGATGTTGCGGGTCTGGTTCGCGCCCTCGCCGAAAGTGGAGTCACCCGGGCGACGCACGTGACCCTGCTCGGAGCGGGCGCGACGGCGGCATCCGCTCTTATGGCGGCAGCAGAACTCGGAGCCGAATTCGTCACGGTGCTTATGCGGGACGCACCCAAAGCGCAGCCACTGGTCGAGCTTGGCCGGACGCTGGGCGTGGTCGTTGACCTGCAGGATTTCAGCAGGGTGAGCCGGGTCGACAGCGACGTCGTGATCAGCACCCTGCCGGGAGGAACCGTGCTGCCTGTGCCGCTGCCGCTCGAACTGCGCGAACGTGCCGTCTTGTTCGACGTCGCGTACTCACCGTGGCCGAGTGGGGTCGCCACCTCGTGGCAGGCGGCAGGGGGCACAGTGGTAAACGGCCTCGGAATGCTGCTGCATCAGGCGCTCATCCAGGTGCGGGTCTTCGTCACCGGTGACCCGTTTGAACCGTTGCCAGACGAGCCGTCCGTGCTCGCGGCCATGCGCGGTGCGCTGACCCGCGACACTGGCCCCCGCGATGCTGTGGAAAGATAGGAACCATGCTTCGTTGGCTTACTGCCGGAGAATCTCACGGCCCCGAACTCATCGCTATCGTCGAGGGTTTGCCCGCTGGAATTCCGGTCACCCTTGATTCGATCCGCCTCGATCTGGCGCGCCGAAAGCTCGGCTACGGCCGTGGTGCGCGCATGAAATTTGAAGAGGATGAGCTCACCCTCTCCGGGGGAGTGCGGCACGGGCTCACCCTGGGCGGCCCGGTCGCGCTGCGCATTGGCAACTCGGAGTGGCCCAAGTGGGTCGACGTGATGAGTGCAGCACCGGTGGACCCAGCTACGATCACCCGCGGCCGTGGGGCGCCGCTGACCCGGCCGCGGCCCGGTCACGCCGACCTGGCCGGCATGCAGAAATACGGCTTCGACGAAGCCCGCCCGGTACTGGAGCGTGCCAGCGCTCGGGAAACCGCTGCACGGGTGGCGCTTGGCGCCATTGCCAGGTCCTTTCTAAACGAGCTGGGGATTCATCTGGTCAGCCACACGATCGCCATTGGACCGGTGCGCGTGCCAGAGGGCACGCCGTTGCCGCAGCCCGGCGACGTCGACGCCCTTGACGCCGACTTGCTGCGCTGTTTCGACGCCGCGACATCCGCTTTAATGGTCGCTGAAGTGGATGCCGCGCACGATGAAGGTGACACTCTCGGCGGCGTCGTCGAAGTGCTCGCCTACAACCTTCCCCCAGGCCTCGGGTCATTCGTGCACTGGGACCGCCGTCTCGATTCGCAGCTCGCCGCTGCCCTCATGGGTATCCAGGCGATCAAGGGCGTCGAGGTCGGTGACGGCTTCGAGACCACCCGCCGTCGCGGGTCCGATGCGCACGACGAACTCGTGCAAGCGGATGGCGTGATTCAGCGCGTCAGCGACAAGGCCGGCGGCACAGAGGGGGGTATGAGCACCGGCACGGTGCTGCGCGTTCGCGCCGGCATGAAACCGATCGCCACGATTCCCCGGGCACTGCGCACGGTCGACGTGGCCACGAGCGAGCCGGCAGCGGCGCACCACCAACGCTCCGACGTCTGTGCGGTCCCGGCCGCCGGCGTCGTCGCCGAGGCCATGGTGGCGCTCGTGCTCGCGAATTCGGTGCTCGAGAAGTTCGGCGGCGACTCGATCGGAGAAACCCGTCGCAACCTTCAGTCGTATCTGGCCAACATTCCCGCCAACCTGCGCACGGGTGCGTCAAGCGACGCGACACTGTGACGAGTTTTCGGCCAGAGCGATGCTGAGTCTGCGCAACTCGCTGCTGCCGATCGTCTTCATCGGGCCTATGGCCGCCGGTAAAACCAAGATCGGTCGTCGAGTGGCGCGCGGCCTGAATGTACCCTTCATCGATACCGATAAACGCATCGTTGAACGCTACGGTCCGATTGGCGAGATCTTCGCTCGTGAGGGCGAAGAATATTTTCGCATCATCGAGCGCGAAGCCGTCGATTGGGCTCTCGGCGAGCCAGCCATCGTGTCGCTCGGCGGGGGAGCGGTGCTGAATGCCGACACCCAGTCCGATCTCGAAGACGCGACGGTTGTCTACCTCAGTGTCACGACCGCGGCAGTGCAGGCGCGTCTGGGCGGCAGCAAAAGGCCGCTACTGGCGGGGGGCAGCACCGACTGGGAACGCATTTACAACATTCGTCGCCCCATCTATGAGGGCCTCGCGACGATTTGCCTGGACACCTCCAACCGACCCATCAGCGGCATAGCCGACGAAATCGTGAACTGGGTACAAGAAAGAAATGATGAGTGAGATTTTCAGAATGACCGAGATGACCGAGCAGCCCGCAACCACCGTAATCACCGTGACCGGGATTGATAGCTATCCGGTGCAAGTGGGGCGTGGCCTGGTCACTACCGTCGCCGAGCAGCTGGGCAGCGGCGTCAACAAAGTACTCATCGTGCACACCTCCACCGTCGGCGCCCGCGCCGTTGCACTGCGGGACAACCTGCTCGAAACCTATTCTGAAGTATTGCTCGCTGAGATTCCCGACGCCGAGGCCGCCAAACGCGTCGAGGTCGCAGCGTTCTGCTGGGGCGTGATGGGTCAATCCGATTTCAGCCGCACCGACGCCGTGATCGGACTTGGCGGCGGCGCAGTCACCGACCTCGCTGGCTTCGTCGCCGCCACCTGGCTGCGCGGTGTGAAGCTCGTTCAGATTCCCACGAGTGTGCTCGGCATGGTCGATGCCGCCGTCGGCGGCAAGAACGGGATCAACACCGCCGAGGGCAAGAATCTCGTCGGCACCTTCTACGCGCCCGCCGCGGTGCTCTGCGACCTGGACCTGCTCGCTGAGCTGCCGAAGAATGAAATCCTGGCCGGGTTCGCTGAAATCGTGAAGGCCGGCTTCATTCAGGTTCCCGAAATTCTCGACATCATCGAAGCGGATGTCGACCGCGCCACCGACCCGACCACCCCCGAGTTTCGCCGGCTGATCGAACTGTCCATCGCGATGAAAGCCCGCATCGTGGGGGAAGACTTCAAGGAAGTCGGCCTCCGGGAGATCCTCAACTACGGCCACACCCTTGGCCACGCCGTTGAGCACGCCGAACGGTACGGCTGGCGTCATGGCGCGGCCGTTGCCGTCGGCATGATGTTCGCGGCCGAGCTCGCTGCCCTGAGTGGCCGGCTCCCGATGGAGGTCGTCGATCGGCACCGCAGCATTCTCGAGTCGCTGACCCTGCCCACCGGCTATCCGGTCGGCCGCTGGCCTACCCTGCTCGCCACGATGCAGCGCGATAAGAAGACACGCAGCGGCATGCTGCGCTTCGTCGTGCTCGACGATGTGGGCAAGCCCACCATCCTCGAAGGCCCGGACGCCTCCCTGTTGTTCAGCGCATACCAAGCCATCGGCCAGTAGCCCTCAGGCTGGAACAGCCTTCGAGGGGGTGGCTACGGCATCCTCTTGTACCGTGTCGGTTTCGGCCGAGCCGGCAAACGGGGTCATCGTGGTCATGAGCTCGGAGCGGATGAGAAAGCGCACACCGCGAGGGGCTTCGGCGCTGAAGCCGCTGCCCCGACCGGGTACGACGTCGACGGTGAGAAAGGTATGGCTCCAGTAGTTGAACTGTTCAGCCGACATCCAGAAATCGAGGGGCTGGCTGGGCTCATTGGCCGGAGCGATATCGAACTGGCCGAGGCGAACGTCCTGATCAGAAGTGATGAACTCGCCCGCCATGAACAGCATCGGTGAACTGCCATCGCAGCATCCGCCGGACTGGTGGAACATGAGGGGGCCGTGCTCCTCCCACAGGCTCCGGAGCAGATCGACCGCGACCGGGGTGAGTTCGACGCGGGGAACGGTTTCGCCAGCGATCGTGACCGAGGCGGTGATGGTGGGTGTCGACATTGACTGACCTCCAATAAACGGGCGTTGATAAAAAGGGGCTGCCTACGACGTTACGTCGTCGGCAGCCCCCGGACCAGCCCTACAGCCAACTCCCACTGGATGGAACTACGCCGCGGGCCAGATTGATCGGTTTAGAAGAAGCCGAGCTTGTTCTCGGAATAGGAAACCAACAGATTCTTGGTCTGCTGGTAGTGACCGAGTGCGAGCTTGTTGTTCTCGCGGCCGATGCCGGAGCTCTTGTAACCGCCGAATGCCGCCCCAGCCGGGTAGGCATGGTAATTGTTCACCCAGACCCGGCCGGCCTGGATATCGCGGCCCGCCCGGTAGGCGACGTTGCCGTTGCGCGACCAGACACCCGCCCCGAGGCCGTAGATGGTGTCGTTGGCGATGGAGATGGCATCGTCGTAATCGGTGAAACTCGTCACGGCCAGGACCGGTCCGAAGATCTCTTCCTGAAACAGGCGCATCTTGTTGTGGCCTTCGAAAATGGTTGGCTGCACGTAGTAGCCGTCGGTGAGGTCACCGCCAAGATCGGCACGTTCGCCGCCGAGCGCCAGCTTTGCGCCCTCCTTGGTGCCGATGTCGATGTACGACAGGATCTTCTCGAGCTGGTCGTTGCTGGCCTGTGCGCCCATCTGGGTGTCCGTGTCGAGCGGGTTGCCTTGGATGATCTTCCTGGCCCGGGTGACCGCATCGCCGAGGAAGCTGTCGTAGATCGGCTTCTGCAGGAGCGCCCGGCTCGGAGCCGTGCAGACCTCACCCTGGTTGAAGGCGAACAGCACGAAGCCTTCCTGGGCCTTGTCGTAGAAGGCGTCCTTCTCTTCTGCAACGTCGCTGAAGAAGATGTTCGGGCTCTTGCCGCCGAGCTCGACGGTCGACGGGATGATATTGGCCGAGGCGTACTGCAGAATCAGGCGTCCGGTTGTGGTCTCCCCGGTGAAGGCGATCTTGCGGATGCGGTTGCTTGAAGCGAGCGGCTTGCCGGCCTCGAGGCCAAAACCGTTGACCACGTTTACCACTCCAGGGGGGAGAATGTCGCCGATGAGCTCCATCAGTACGAGAATCGAGACCGGGGTCTGCTCGGCCGGCTTGAGAACGATCGCATTGCCGGCGGCGAGTGCGGGGGCAAGCTTCCAGACGGCCATCAAAATGGGGAAGTTCCACGGAATGATCTGGCCGACGACGCCGAGCGGCTCGTGGAACTGGTACGAGACCGTGTCGCCGTCGAGCTGAGCGTGGTCGCCGTCCTGGGCTCGGATCGCCGACGCGAAGTAGCGAAAGTGGTCGGCGGCGAGGGGAATGTCAGCGTTGATGGTTTCGCGCACCGCCTTGCCGTTGTCCCAGGTTTCGGCGACGGCGAGCATCTCGACATTGGCGTCGATGAGGTCGGCGATCTTGTTCAGCACGGATGCGCGCTCGGCCGGGCTGGTCTTACCCCAGGCGGGAGCGGCCTTGTGGGCGGCGTCGAGCGCCAGATCGATGTCTTCGGCGGTGCCGCGAGCAACTTCGGCGAACGGCTTGCCGGTGACGGGGGTGATGTCTTCGAAGTACTGGCCCTTGACGGGGGCGACCCATTCCCCGCCGATCCAGTTCTCGTACCGGGACTTGAAGGTAACTTTGGAGCCGGGTGTTCCTGGGACTGAATAAACGGTCATGTCACTCCTATTTCGACGACGGTGTCGGGCACGCAAACCTGCGGCCTGATCCGATTCTAGAAGCGGGAACGTTGCGAAATGTTGCGATGGCCACCGATTTCGACTTCGATGCGGGCCAGATGCGCCACGACCGTTGCACGTTTGGGCGATCGGGCCGGAAGCAGCTCGAGGCAGGCCCGCCAGACTTCGGTATCCCAGGTGGCTTCTTCGGTACGCGCGTAGGTGAGCAGCAGGTCGACCGACGCATCCGCGAGCATCGCCTCGCGCAGTCGGCTGCTCACTTCTGAACGAATTTCAATGATCCCGGGAGCTGACGATCCCGGGAGTACAGCGCCGCGGTAGGCGCCGAGAGCCACCCGGTGGGCGCCGCGTTCCAGAAAAGCCAGCACTTGTTGGGCGTCGAGTTCGAGCCGCGATTCCAGCCGATACGGGCGGGAGGTGATCGTGATCGGAGGGTCGAGGAGGGCGAGGACCTTGCGTACCCGAACCATTTCGGCGCGCAGCGTTTCCACCGCTGGGTCCAGATCAAAAAGATAGCTGGCCAGACGATCGGCGGAAAGTCCTTCGCGGTGCCAGGCCAGAAGCGTAAGAATCTCGGTGTGGCGGGGCGAGACATCCACGGTGTTGCCGCCGCAATACAGCTGGCCGTGATCGGTGCCGAGCACACTCAGACCGGCCGGCGCGAGGCGCGGCACGCTTGTCGGAAGTGATATAAGCGATCGGTGGGCGGGCGGTGAAGACTTCGGCTGGCCGAGGCGCTGGATGCGCAACTCGGCCTCCATCGCGGCGACAGCTGCTTCAACGAGGGGGAGTGTTTGCGGTGCGGCTGCCTGGTCGCCGCCGGTGATGTCAATCACGCCGAGGATTTTGCCGGTGTCTGGGTCGTGGATGGGTACGGCCGTGCAGCTCCACGGGTGCGCGAGGGCGTTGAAGTGTTCGGCCCGCCGAATCTGAATGCCGCGGTCCAGAGCCAGGGCGGTACCGGGGGCGCTGGTTCCGACCCGCTTTTCCGACCAGTCGGCCCCCTCGACGAACAGCATTTCCTCGACCTGGCGGCGCAGCACCCGGTCGCCGTCGATCCAGAGCAACCGGCCGGATTCGTCGCCGATGGCAACGAGTAACTCAGCATCGAGGGCGTGGCGAATCAGCAGGTTGTGTACGACGGGCAACACAGCGGCAAGCGGATGCTGGTTGCGCAGGTTGCGCAGTTCGGTATCGGTCAGTGTCCGCTCGGGTGCAACGCTCCCGGGGTCGAGGCTGAGCGAGAGGGACCGCTGCCAGGAATCCTGCACGAGCTGGCGCACACCGGACTGGAAGATGCGGTCTGTGACGGCGGATTCGTGGGCTCGTTCGAGGGCGAGCAGATTCTCACGCGCTGGGCCGGTCGGAATTGACGACGTACTTTTCAAGCCGTGTCCCATCAGCGTCTGCCTCCGTTAGCAGTGGTCGGCCGCGGCTGACGCGGCCGCCGTCGGAACTTCATTCTAGGGCCCTGCCGCACCGCGGTGTGCTGGCATCAAACAGCCCGAACCGAACCGTGACGCCGACGACGACCGGACGCCCGCCGGAAGATACCCACAGCGGAGCGGGTTCACAAAATTCCTGTGGATAACCATTCGCGACCGCTGGATCCGTACATTCTGAGCAGATGACAATCAACATCGACGACGCTCCGCCCGTGACTACGGTGGTGCAGGCCAGGGCACGGGTTTTCGACCTGATCGGCCACGCCATCCGCCGCCAGCTCTGGCTCATGGTTCTCGACGCTCACGGGCAACAGCTTTCGCTGCTGATTCCCATCGACGGCATTCCGCTTCGGCCCGAACCTGGTTCGGTGCGACCGTTTGCCGTGAAGATCAACGAAATTTTGGCCAGTGACGCTCCGGGAGGCAGCCTCATAGTGACCCTGGAACGACCGGGGTCAGCTGCCCGCACTGCCCCAGACCAGGCCTGGGCCGTGGAGTTGACGGAGTCCTTCGGCAAGCTCATGCGAATTACCGGCCTGTTCGTCGCTCACGATGACGGCGTAGCCGTTCTCGCTCCCTGATGGGCAGCGCCGACGAGGCAGCCGCACGGGGACGGCCTAGGCTGAGTGGATGAGTACAGTGCTGGTTCTGAACGGTCCCAACCTCGGTCGCCTGGGTAGTCGCGAGCCTGACGTGTACGGGTCGGCGAACCTGGACGACCTGCGCGAGCTGCTCGTCGCCTCCGCTCGGGACGGGGTCACGATCGACCTGCGGCAGACCGACGACGAGGCTGAGCTAATCCACTGGCTGTACGAAGCCGTTGACGAGCGGATGCCGGTCATTTTGAATCCGGCAGCGTTCACGCACTACAGCTACGCGTTGAGAGATGCCGCTGCCCTCGTCTCCAAGGCGGGTCTGCCGCTGATCGAGGTGCACATCTCGAACCCGCACGCTCGTGAGACGTTCCGCCACACGAGTGTGGTGAGCGCCATCGCGACCGGTGTCATTGCCGGTCTTGGCTTTGACTCCTACCGGCTGGCCCTGGACTTCGTCACCACTTAGTGACGCAGGGCCGAAAAGGTGCCTTTGGCGCCTGAGGCTTCGGCACCTAGACTTGTCAGGGTGCCATTTGCACCCGCGCACCTTATCAATTGAACGGAACACCCCTCCCATGGCTTCTACCGCTGATATCAGAAACGGCGTCGTACTCAACATGGATGGCCAGCTCTGGGCCGTCGTCGAGTTTCAGCACGTCAAGCCGGGCAAGGGTGGTGCCTTCGTTCGCACCAAGATGAAGAACGTCGTCTCGGGCAAAACCGTTGACCGCACGTTCAACGCCGGTGCCAAGATCGAGACCGAAAACGTTGATCGTCGCGACTTTCAGTACCTCTACAACGACGGAGACGCCTACGTCTTCATGGACGTGGCCGACTACGATCAGATCACCGTCTCCGCCGCGGTCGTGGGCGATGCGAGCAACTTCATGCTCGAAAACCAGGCCGTGACCGTGGCACTGCACAACGGAAACCCGCTGTACGTGGAGCTGCCGGCATCTGTCACCCTGGAAATCACCTACACGGAGCCGGGCCTGCAGGGCGACCGCTCCACCGGCGGCACCAAGCCCGCCACCGTGGAGACCGGCTACCAAATTCAGGTTCCGCTGTTCCTGGAGCAGGGCACCAAGGTCAAGGTCGACACCCGCACCGGCGACTACCTCGGCCGCGTCAACGAATGAGCGCACGTACCAAGGCTCGCAAGCGCGCCATCGATATCCTGTACGCAGCGGATGTGCGCCAGATCACCATTCCGGAGTCGCTCGCAACAGAAGCCGAGCGTGCAGCGAGTGAACCCGCTCGTCTCGTCTCCTGGCTGTACGCTCGTGAGCTCGTCGACGGGGTCGTCGACCACCGCGAAGAGATCGACGAACTGATCGAGACCTACTCGCAGGGCTGGTCGCTCGCCCGCATGCCCAACATCGATCGCGCTATTCTGCGCATCGGTATCTGGGAGATCCTCTACAACGACGCTGTGCCGCACGCCGTCGCAATCGATGAAGCCGTCGAGGCCGCGAAGATTCTCTCAACGGATGACTCGGCCGGTTTCGTCAATGGACTGCTCGGCAAAATCGCTCAAACCGCGCCGTCTGCCTAACGACCCGACCGGCAGGTTTGGCTAGCGCCGGGTGCGCCAGGGCGTCACCGAAGGACAGGAACATGGATAGCTTCGGACCGAATGGCTCCCTCGACGAGCCGCTTCAGCCCAACCCGTATGCGCCGCCGCTGCCGGGGCCGGCCGTTCCTTTTGTGACCGTACCGAAGACCAATACCCTGGCGATCTTGTCGTTCGCATCGTCGTTCTTCATCGGTCTCGTTGCAATAATCACGGGGCACATCGCGCTCGGGCAGATTCGCGCACGCGGAGAACTCGGCCGGGGATTTGCGCTGGCCGGTCTCATCATCGGGTACGTCCGCGTTGCTGTGACAGCCATCCTTGTGGTGTTGCTGATCGTGTTCGCTTCGGCTGTTGGAGCGTTCTTCATCGCGCTGAATGCAGGCCTGACGTCCTCGGCGCCAGCTGATTCGTCGGAATCGTCGGCGCCGATGGAATCAACGGCCCCGCTGCCGACCGGTCAGCTGGGCGCCGCCAACTTCGACGGCGGCTATCTCGAATTCGGTACCGGCGCCGTCATTGTCGACGAATACATCGACCCGATGTGCCCGTTCTGCGCCCAGTTCGAAGAGACCAACGGAGAGCTGTTGGCCGCGGGCGTTTCGAGCGGCGTCACCACGCTCCGGGTGCACTCGCTCACCTTTCTCGACCGAGTCTCGCAGGGCACGAACTACTCCAGTCGAGCATCCGCGGCGCTGACCTGCCAGGCCACGCTGAACCCGGATCAGACACTCGACTATCTGTCAGCGTTGTTCGCCAACCAGCCGCTCGAGGCAACTTCCGGGCTCAGTAATCGGGAACTCGCAGACCTCGCACCCGGCGCGGTCAGCATCGTCGGCTGTGCCGAAGCCGGGGATTACCAGGGCTGGTCGCAGCACAATACCGCGATGGCACTGATGGGGCCGATCGACGGTTCTCAGATCGCGTCCGTGAAAGGCACCCCGACCGTGCTTGTTGACGGCGCACCGTACACCGGCAGCCTCACCGATATCGCCGAATTCTCTGGCTTCGTCGCCGCTGCTTTTTAACTCCCGTCCTTCTTACTCGTGAGTGTGAACCGGTGGTGGTGTGGTGAGCCCGGCGCACCACCGGCTAAGGTAGAGCTAATCAGACATCCTTTAATGATCCGTCCTGTGAGACGGGGAAGGAGGTCGGCATTTGGCGCACACCGTGCTCACCCAAGCTGACATCACCCGCGCGTTGACTCGAATTTCTCACGAGATCCTGGAGTCCAATCGGGGGCCGGACAACCTCGTCATTCTCGGCATCCCGACACGGGGGGTGATACTCGCCCGCCGCATCGCGGAGATCATTCAACGGATCGAGCCAACGGCAACCGCGCTGCGGGTCGGATCGCTCGACGTGACGCTCTATCGTGACGATCTCGCCCATGGCCGTACCCGCACCCCCTCTCGCACTGAAGTTCCTGGCAGCATCGACGATGCTACTGTCGTGCTCGTCGACGACGTGCTGTATTCGGGTCGTACCATCCGCAGCGCTCTCGACGCGCTCGGCGACCACGGCCGCCCGAACATCGTGCGTCTGGCCGTTCTCGTTGATCGCGGCCATCGTGAGTTGCCGATTCGCGCCGACTTCGTCGGTCGAAACCTGCCCTCAGCGACCGACGAGCGCATCAACGTGCACCTTGAAGAGATCGACGGTGACGAATTCGTCTCGATCGACGGCGGGAGTGACCGATGAGGCACCTTCTCTCCACCAAGGACCTTGGCCGCGACGAGGCCATCAGTCTGCTCGACATTGCCGAAGACATGGCCGATGTCGCCGAGCGTGAGGTCAAAAAGCTCCCGACCCTGCGCGGCAAGACCGTCGTGAACCTCTTTTTCGAAGATTCCACCCGCACCCGCATTTCCTTTGAGGCCGCGGCGAAGCGACTGAGCGCTGACGTGATCAACTTCAGCGCCAAGGGATCGAGCGTGTCGAAGGGTGAAAGCTTGAAAGACACCGCCCAGACCCTCGCCGCAATCGGTGCGGACGGCGTCGTCATTCGCCACCCAGCCTCCGGCGCCCCCGCCGTGCTCGCTGCGAGCGGGTGGATCGACGCCGGCATCATCAACGCCGGTGACGGCACCCACGAGCATCCGACCCAGGCCCTGCTCGACGCCTTCACCATCCGCCGCCGCATCCACGGCCAGGCTTCCCGTAGCCGGGGCCTCGACGGGGTCAGCGTCACCATCGTCGGCGACGTATTGCACTCCCGAGTGGCCCGCTCCAACCTCTGGCTGCTCACCACCCTCGGCGCGGAGGTCACGTTCGTCGCCCCACCCACCCTGTTGCCGAGTAACACCGCACTGTGGCCGGCTCGCTTCAGCTTTGACCTCGATGATGCGATCGATGCCGGCCCCGACGTGGTCATGATGCTGCGCATCCAGACCGAACGGATGAGCGCAGCGTTTTTTCCGAGCAGCCGCGAATACTCCCGGGTCTGGGGACTTGACGACGCGCGATTTGGCCGACTCGGTCCGGCTAGCATTGTTATGCACCCCGGCCCGATGAATCGCGGCCTGGAGATCTCTTCGGCGGCGGCCGACTCCGCGAACTCGACCGTACTCGAACAGGTCACGAACGGTGTCTCCGTGCGGATGGCCGCGCTCTACCTGCTCTTATCCGGTGATCGGAAGGAAACGAAGAATGTCGATTGACGGATTACAGCAACACGAACGGCACGAAAGCTGGTTCATTCGCGGCGCGACCCTGCCTAACGGAACGCGCACCGACATTCGTCTCGCTGATGGACGAATCGCCGAGCTTGGAATCGGCCTGTCTGCGAGCGGCGCGCGCGTGCTCGACGCCGACGGGCTCATCGCACTGCCCGGACTGGTCGACCTGCACGCCCACCTGCGCGAACCCGGCTACGAGCACAGCGAAACCGTGCTGAGCGGCAGCCGCGCTGCTGCCCGGGGCGGATTCACGAGTGTGTTCGCTATGGCCAACACCCTGCCGGCCCAGGACACTGCCGGGGTGGTCGAGCAGGTACTCGCCCTCGGTGAGAGCGCCGGCTACGTTGACGTTCAGCCGATCGGTGCCGTCACCGTTGGCCTGGCCGGCAACCAGCTCGCCGAACTCGGAGCCATGGCATCGAGCAGGGCTCGCGTGCGGGTGTTCTCGGACGACGGATTCTGCGTCTCGGACCCGCTCCTTATGCGCCGTGCCCTCGAGTACGTCAAAGCCTTCGACGGAGTCATCGCGCAGCACTCTCAGGAACCACGCCTCACCGAAAAAGCTCAAATGAACGAGGGTGCCCTCTCCGGTGAGCTCGGTCTCATCGGCTGGCCGGCCGTCGCCGAAGAATCGATTATCGCCCGCGATGTCCTGCTGGCCGAACACGTCGCCTCCCGCCTGCACGTCTGTCACGTCTCCACGGCCGGCTCAGTCGACGTGATCCGCTGGGCCAAGGCTCGCGGCATCAACGTGACGGCCGAGGTCACGCCGCACCACCTGCTGCTGACCGAAGACCTCGTGCGCGGTTATGATGCCCGGTTCAAGGTGAATCCGCCGCTGCGAGCCCGCGAAGACGTCGAGGCATTGCGCGCCGGACTCGCCGACGGCACGATCGACATCGTCGCAACCGACCACGCACCGCATCCGGTTGAAAGCAAGGACTGCGAGTGGGATGCCGCCGCCAATGGCATGGTCGGGCTGGAATCGGCACTCTCGGTCGTGCATGCCGCCGTTGTCGCGACCGGGCTGCTCGACTGGGCCGACATCGAACGCGTTCTGTCGCGCACTCCGGCCCGTATCGGGCGCCTTGCCGGTCAGGGTAACCCGATCGCGGTCGGTTCACCGGCCGAACTGGCGCTCTACGATCCGGCAGCGACCCGAGTATTCGGCCGCGCCGACTTGGCCGGTACGAGCTCGAACTCGCCGTATCTGTCGATGACGCTGCCCGGCGACGTGCGAGCAACGTTCCATCGTGGCTACGCCACGATGCTCGACGGCGCGGTTCGCAGCAGCCTCGAGATAGCCGGCCACGCGAGCGGAGTAGTCACCCATGGATAGGTCCATTCCCGCCATCATCACAGGGCTTGTTCTGCTCGGCGTTCTCGTTCTTATGTGGCGCAGTTGGCGAAAGCGCAGTCGACGCGATGCCGCTCTCACCGCCGGCTATCCGATGCCGGATAATTCCGGAGCCGCACTGGCCGGTGCCGAGACCTATTATGTGGCGACCACCCCCCGCGATGCGCCCCTTGAGCGCCTGGCCATTGGCGGGCTGGGCTTTCGTGCCCGCGCCGCTGTCACCGTGACCGAGGCCGGCGTAACGCTCGACCTCGATGGTAACCAGCCGGTGTTCATTCCCGGCAGTGCTATCGACGCGGTTGGTGCGGCCCAGGTGGCCATCGACCGGGTGGTCGAAACCGATGGCCTGGTGCGCCTGAGCTGGCGTCTGGCCACGGGTAGCGCTTCCGGGCCCGACGACCGCCGCGCCGTTGACAGCTTCTTTCGCATCATCGATCCGAATGATCGTGCTCGCCTCGTCGACACGATTCGAACCATTGCCGCCACGGCCCATCAAGATGAAAGCGAGGCCTGACATGCCCGACTCGACCGCTCCAGACCAGGCAGAAGCAATCCAGGCTGTTCCAACGGATGCCTCACCGACCGACGCCGTCGCATCCGCCGCCGGTGTATCGCCTAAACGGAGTAGCACCTTCTCGGTTACCGACCGCCCCGGCCCGGCCGTACTCGTTCTGGAAGACGGCCGCCGCTTCGTGGGCCGCCGCTACGGCAGCGAGGGCCAGACGCTCGGCGAGATCGTCTTCGCTACCGGCATGACCGGCTACCAGGAGACCCTGAGCGACCCGTCCTACGCCGGGCAGATCGTGCTTATGACTGCCCCGCACATCGGCAACACCGGAATGAACGACGAGGATATGGAGTCCCGCCAGATCTGGGTGGCCGGCTTCATCGTGCGGGAACCGGCGCGGATCGCCTCAAATCATCGTGCCACCCGCACCCTCGACGACGACCTCGAAGCAAACGGCGTCGTCGGGATCAGCGGCATCGACACCCGGGCGATCACCCGCCACATCCGCTCGAAGGGCGCGATGAAGAGCGGCATCTTCTCGGGCGACCTGTTCGGCTTGTCCGACAGCGAACAGCTCGAACGCGTGCTCTCCGGCGCGGCCATGCGCGGCCGCAACCTCTCCTTCGAGGTCTCGACCGTCGAACCCTTCTCGATTCCCGCCCAGGGCGAACGCATCGGGTCGGTCGCCGTCCTCGACCTCGGGGTGAAGACCAGCACGCTGACCTACCTCGCCGAGCGCGGGTTCGAGGTACTCGTATTGCCGCAGTCGGTCACCGCAGAGCACGTTCTCTCCTTGAAGCCCTCTGCCCTGTTCTTCTCCAACGGACCCGGTGACCCGGCCGCGTCCGACGCCCACGTCACCCTGCTGCAGGAGGTGCTCCGTGCGGGCATTCCCTACTTCGGTATCTGCTTCGGCAACCAGTTGCTTGGCCGGGCACTCGGGTTTCGCACCTATAAGCTGCCGTTCGGGCACCGGGGCATCAACCAGCCCGTGCTCGACAAGACCACCGGACGGGTGGAGATCACTTCGCAGAACCACGGATTCGCCGTCGACATGCCTATCGAAGGCGTACACGACTCGCGCGCCGGCTTCGGACGCGTGGAAGTGAGCCACTATAGCCTCAACGACCAGGTGGTCGAAGGCATTCGCTGCCTCGACATCAACGCTTTTTCGGTGCAATACCACCCGGAGGCCGCCTCTGGCCCGCACGACGCCAACCACTTGTTCGATCGATTCAGAGACGTTGTGCTGGCTTCGCAGCGCGGCACAGCAGGAGAAACCAAATAATGCCCAAGCGCGACGATATCAACAGTGTCCTTGTCATCGGCAGCGGCCCGATCGTCATCGGCCAGGCCTGCGAGTTCGACTACTCCGGCACGCAGGCCTGCCGCGTGCTGCGCGAAGAAGGCGTGCGCGTCATCCTCGTCAACTCCAACCCGGCCACCATCATGACCGATCCCGACTTTGCCGACGCGACCTACATTGAACCGATCACGGCCGAGATTCTCGAGACGATCATCGCCAAGGAACGACCGGATGCGATTCTGCCGACTCTGGGTGGGCAGACCGCCCTTAACGCGGCGATCCAGCTGCACGAGCGCGGAATTCTTCAGAAGTATGACGTCGAGCTGATCGGCGCGAGCTTCGACGCCATCAACAAGGGCGAAGACCGCATGATCTTCAAGCAGCTCGTACTGGACGCCGGCGCCGACGTGGCCCGCTCATTCATCGCCCGTACGGTGGAGGAAGCTGTCCGCTACGCCGCCGACCTCGGCTACCCGCTGGTCGTTCGTCCCTCTTTCACCATGGGCGGCCTCGGCTCCGGCTTCGCCTATACCGAGGTGGAATTGCGCCGCATCGTCACCGATGGCCTGCACCACAGCCCGACCACCGAGGTTCTGCTCGAGGAATCCATTCTCGGCTGGAAAGAGTACGAACTCGAAATGATGCGCGACACGGCCGACAACACCGTCGTGGTCTGCAGCATCGAGAACGTCGACCCGGTAGGTGTGCACACCGGCGACTCGATCACCGTGGCCCCGGCGCTCACCCTGACCGACCGGGAATTCCAGCACCTGCGCGACATCTCGATCGACATCATCCGTGCTGTCGGTGTCGACACCGGCGGCTGCAACATCCAGTTCGCGATCAACCCGGCCGACGGCCGCGTCATCGTGATCGAGATGAACCCGCGCGTCTCCCGTTCCTCAGCCCTGGCCAGCAAGGCAACCGGCTTTCCAATCGCCAAGATCGCCGCCAAGCTCGCCATCGGCTACCGTCTCGATGAAATCCCCAATGACATCACCGGTGTCACCCCGGCGAGCTTCGAACCGACCCTCGACTATGTCGTGGTCAAGGTGCCGCGTTTCGCGTTCGAGAAGTTCCCGGCGGCCGACCAGCGCCTGACCACGACCATGAAGTCCGTCGGTGAGGCCATGGCCATCGGTCGCAGTTTTGCATCCGCCCTGCAGAAGGCGCTGCGCTCGCTCGAGAAGCGCGGCTCAAGCTTTCACTGGGGTACGGAGACCCGCACGGTTGACGAAATGCTCGCCGTTGCCGAAATTCCTACCGACGGCCGCATCGTCACGGTGCAGCAGGCCCTCCGCCGTGGCGCGACCATCGACCAGGTCTTCGCCGCCACCAAGATCGACCCATGGTTCCTCGATCAGATCGTTTTGATCAACGAGATCGCCGAGCAGGTCAAAGCCGCCGACCGGCTCGACCGCGACGTCATGATCCTCGCCAAGGACCACGGCTTCTCCGACGCCCAGATTGGCGAGTTGCGCGGTTTTGGCGAAGCGGATGTTCGCACCGTGCGCCACATTCTCGGCGTGCGCCCTGTGTTTAAAACCGTCGACACCTGCGCGGGGGAGTTCCCCGCCCTCACGCCCTACCACTACTCCAGCTACGATGACGAGACCGAGGTCGTCGCCAGCGACCGCCGCAAGGTCGTCATCCTGGGCTCCGGTCCGAACCGCATCGGGCAGGGTGTCGAATTCGACTACTCCTGCGTGCACGCCTCTTTTGCGCTGTCCGAAGCCGGCTACGAGACCATCATGATCAACTGCAACCCGGAGACGGTCTCCACTGACTACGACACGAGCGACCGGCTCTACTTCGAGCCGCTGACCCTCGAAGACGTGCTCGAGGTCATCTACGCCGAGAGCCAGAGTGGCGAACTCGTGGGTGTGGTCGTGCAGCTCGGCGGCCAGACCGCATTGGGCCTCGCCCGCGGCCTGGAAGCGGCCGGAATTCCCATTCTCGGCACCACCCCCGACGCGATCGACCTCGCCGAGGAGCGCGGTCTGTTCTCGAAAATCCTCGATAACGCCGGTCTGCTGGCCCCGCGCAATGGAACGGCGATCGACTTCGGCGGTGCCGTCGTGGTGGCCGAAGAGATCGGCTATCCCGTGCTCGTGCGCCCGAGCTACGTGCTCGGCGGCCGCGGCATGGAGATCGTTTATGATTCCCCGTCGCTCGCTGACTACTTCACCCGCATGGCCGGGCAGGGAATCATTGGCGCGGGGCATCCGCTTCTGGTGGACCGTTTTCTCGACGACGCGATCGAGATCGACGTCGACGCCATTTACGACGGTCACGAGCTCTACATTGGCGGCGTCATGGAGCACATCGAAGAGGCCGGGATCCACTCCGGCGACTCGAGTTGCACCCTGCCGCCGGTCACCCTCGGCCGCGCCGAGATCGACCGGGTGCGCGAAGCTACCCTCGGCATTGCCCGCGGCATCGGGGTCAAGGGCCTGCTCAACGTGCAATTCGCCATCGGCGCCGGTGTGCTCTATGTGCTCGAGGCCAACCCGCGAGCCTCGCGCACGGTGCCGTTCGTCGCGAAAGCGCTCGGCATCACGCTGGCCAAGGCCGCGGCGCTGATCATGGTCGGTACAACCATCGCGCAGCTGAAAGCTGATGGCAAGCTGCCGCTCATCGACGGCTCCCGCGTGCCGATTGAATCGCCGGTCGCCGTGAAGGAAGCCGTGCTGCCGTTCAACCGGTTCCGCACCCCTGAGGGCCTCGTCGTCGACTCGATCCTCGGCCCGGAGATGCGCTCCACCGGCGAGGTCATGGGTATCGACCGCGACTTTCCGCGGGCCTTCGCCAAGAGTCAGTTGGCCGCTTACGGCGGAATCCCGCTCTCCGGTACCGTCTTCGTGTCGGTCTCCGACCGCGACAAGCGCGCGATCATCCTGCCCATGCTGCGACTGCAGCAGCTCGGCTACGAGATCACAGCGACCATCGGTACCGCCGAGGTACTGCAGCGAAACGGTATCCGTGCCCGAGTCGTGACCAAGTTCAGTGAGAAGAAGGGGGAGGACGACACCTCCATCGTCGAACTTATTCGCCGCGAAGAGATTCAGATCGTCATCAACACCCCCGGCGGCAGCACGGCCAGGGCCGACGGCTATGAGATTCGCGCGGCCGCCGTCGCCGGTGACCTGCCCCTGTTCACCACGATTGCCGAGCTCAGCGCCGCGGTCGCCTCGATCGACTCGATTCGCGACGGGTTCGAGGTGACCTCGCTCCAGGAGTACGCCACCGCGCGAACGGCCCTGCTGTGACGGTGTCGGCTGAGCCGGTCGTCTCCTTCGGCGACCGACTCGCCGGCGTGTTCGCCACACAAGGCCAGCTGTGCGTGGGCATCGACCCGCATTCCTGGCTGCTGCGCGAGTGGAACCTACCCGACACGGCCGCCGGCGCCGAATCGTTCGGCCGCGCGGTTGTTGCCGCTGCGGCCGGCCGGGTCGGCCTGGTCAAACCGCAGGTCGCCTTCTACGAACGTTTCGGTTCGGCCGGTTTCGTCGCACTCGAACGGGTGCTCGCCGACGCCCGGCACGCCGGTCTCCTCGTGATCGGCGACGCCAAACGCGGCGACCTCGGCACGAGCGCGCTGGCCTATGCCGAGGCCTGGCTCTCTCCCGGTTCCCCGCTCGAAGTGGATGCCCTCACCCTGGCCGCGTACATGGGTGTCGGTTCGCTTGATTCGTCGCTCAGTCTCGCGGCTGCACACGGTAAGGGTGTCTTCCTGCTCGCGGCGACGTCCAACCCCGAGGCCGCGGACATTCAAAAAGCTATCGTGGCCGAGGGAAGCCACGCCGGTTCGAGTGTCGCCCGCGCCATTCTCGATGAGGTCGGAGAGCGGAACGGTTGCACCAGCGGAACCATCGGGGGTGCAGCATCCGCTGGGGTAGCGCCCGGTCTCGGGTCGATCGGTGTCGTGCTGGGAGCCACTCTCGACCTGGCCGTCTTTGGCATTGACGTGCACCAGACGCCGACCGAATTTCGAACACCCGTGCTCGCACCGGGCTTCGGACATCAAGGGGGGAATATTATGGATCTGATCTCGATATATGGCGGATACGCCGATGGGGTTATCGTGAGTGAATCGCGCAGTGTGCTCTCGGCCGGACCCCACCGAATCGAAGAAGCCATTGAGCGCCGAGTAGCCGAGGTAGGTGCCGTTCGTGGCTGAAAATCGTCCAACCCCGCCCGAAGTCGACCGGGTGGCTGCCTCGCGCGCCGCTGTTGCGGCCCGCCGCGCTCGCGCTCACGTCAAGGCTGAGGTCGCCTCCGGTGAACGTACCGCGCTTGAGGTGCTCGCCGCAGCGATTGCGGACCCGATCGGAGTGGAGGGCCGGCTGCGAGTGACCGAGCTGCTCGTGAGTATTCCAGCCATCGGCGTGACCAAGATGCAGCGCATCATTCACCGGTTGGAGATTTCGCCGTCCAAACGCCTCGGCGGGCTCGGCCGTCACCAGCGCGATCGGCTGCGCGATTTTCTCTCTGAACGGCCAACCCTGCGGCATAGCGCTATCGACTCCAAACTCATCGTTCTGGCTGGCCCCACTGCCGTCGGCAAGGGAACTGTTGCCGGTTACATTCGCGAGAACTACCCTGACGTGTTGCTCTCCGTTTCAGCGACGACCCGAGCGCCGCGCCCCGGAGAGATTGAGGGAGTCAGCTACTTCTTTGTCTCCGATGACGAGTTCGATGGAATGATCAGGGCTGGCGAATTGCTCGAGTGGGCCAAAGTGCACAACGCTTACCGCTACGGCACCCCCCGCGGGCCGGTCGACGACGCCATCGCTGCAGGTAACAGCGTGCTCCTCGAAATCGATCTGCAGGGCGCTCGCGCCGTTCGACGGGCCATGCCGGAAGCCCGCCTCGTCTTCCTCCTGCCACCGAGCTGGGAGGAACTGGTGCGCCGCCTGATCGGCCGCGGCACCGAAGACGCGGCGGAACAAGCTCGCCGTCTGGAGACCGCAAAACTAGAATTAGCAGCTCAGAGCGAGTTCGATTATCGCGTAATCAACCACGATGTCGGCGACGCCGCTCGTGAGGTCGTAGACTTGATGGAGATCCGCGCTGCATCCGGCATATCTTAGCGCCCGTTTCTACTGATTTCTTGCGTGTCCTGCGACGCGTTTGCCCTTTCCATGTACTCGTTCAACAACAGATTCGCACAGGCCCCAGGCCGTGCTTTATTAGGAGTGTGACACCAATGGCGAACAAGCCCACTGGCATCATTGACCCGCCCATCGACGACCTGCTGTCCAAGGTCGACTCGAAGTATGCCCTCGTGATTTTCGCGTCCAAGCGTGCGCGCCAGATCAACGACTACTACGCCGACCTCCACGAAGGCAGCCTGTTCGACAACGTCGGACCGCTCGTCGACTCAACCGTCGAAGATAAGCCGCTTTCGGTTGCGCTGCGCGAGATCAACGACGACAAGCTCGTCTCCCGCCCGATCGTCGAGGCCTAAAACACCCCACCCTAAGCGCGCAGGATGAAGACACCTCGCACGATCGTCGTCGGTATCACCGGCGGCATCGCGGCGTACAAGGCAGTCAACATCGTGCGCGCTTTCGTGTTGAACGGCGACGCGGTGCACGTCGTCGCCACCGCGGCTGCCCTGCGCTTCGTGGGCCAGCCGACCCTGGAAGCGATTTCGCGTAACCCGGTGCACACCGATCTCTACGAGGGCGTCGCCGAGGTTCGTCACGTCGCCATCGGCCAGGGCGCCGACCTCATCGTCGTCGCTCCGGCAACGGCGAACAGCATCGCCAAACTCGCCGCCGGCCTCGCCGACGACCTGCTCGGCAACACGATTCTGGCCAGCACCGCGCCGCTTGTGATCGCTCCGGCCATGCACACCGAAATGTGGAACAACGCGGCCACGGTCGCCAACGTCGCCACACTACGATCGCGCGGCGTCACCATCGTCGGCCCCGGCGTCGGCCGCCTCACCGGCACCGATACCGGTGCTGGGCGCATGGAGGAGCCCGAGACCGTCGTGGCGGTGGCTTTGGCTGTGCTCGACCGACGGCAGCTGGCCTCTGAGCCCGCGGCATCCGCTCTGCACGATCTCACCGGTCGCCGGGTGCTGATCAGCGCCGGTGGCACCAGGGAACCGCTCGACCCGGTGCGGTTTCTTGGCAATCGGTCAAGCGGAAAGCAGGGCGTCGCACTCGCTCAGGCTGCGCTGGCCCGGGGAGCTCACGTCACCCTGGTAGCCGCCAACCTCGAAGTGCCGGTGCCGACCAGCGTCACCACCGTCGTGGTCAACAGCGCCCTGGAGATGCACGAGGCCATGACACTCGCGGCCGAATCGGCCGACGTCATCATCATGGCCGCTGCGGTGGCCGACTATCGACCCAAAACCGTGCAGCTCGGCAAAATCAAGAAAGAAGCCGTGGGGGACACCCTCACCCTGCAACTTGTCAGAAATCCCGACATTCTGGCCAGCCTCTCTGCTTCGCGCCGACGGGGGCAGCTGATCATCGGCTTCGCCGCGGAGACTGAAACGGATGCCGATCAGCTGCTCGCGCTCGGCCGCGCCAAAATCTCCCGCAAGGGGTGTGACTACCTGGTCGTGAACCGGGTGGGCCTGGGCGCCGGTTTCGGCACGGAACGTAACACCGTGACGGTGCTCGATCGCCACGGAGTTATAGTGAATGAGGCCTCCGGAAGCAAAGTGTCGGTGGCCAATTGCATACTTGACCTGATCGGCTAGCGTCCGCTGCGACAGGCAACAACTCCTACGTTTTCATTCAAAACTACGTTTTTTAGTAAACAGAGACGGGCCAGATGAGCGATCTTCGCCTCTTCACCTCGGAATCAGTCACCGAAGGTCACCCCGACAAGATCTGCGACCAGATCTCCGACAGCATTCTCGACGCGCTGCTCACCGACGATCCGCACAGCCGGGTCGCCGTCGAGACGCTCGTCACCACGGGGCTCGTACACGTGGCCGGCGAGGTCACCACCGAGGCCTATGTCGAAATTCCGTCGATTGTGCGCAAGTGCATCACCGACATCGGCTACGACTCCTCGGACGTCTGGTTCGACGGCCGATCCTGCGGGGTCGAAATCTCCATCGGTGGGCAGTCGCCCGATATCGCCCAGGGCGTCGACAACGCCTTCGAGACGCGCGAACAGTCCAGCCTCGATGACTTCGACCGGCAGGGCGCCGGCGACCAAGGCATTATGTTCGGCTACGCCACCCGGGAGACCCCCGAACTCATGCCGATCCCCATCTGGATCGCCCACCGCCTGGCCGAACGCCTCGCCTTCGTGCGCAAGAGCGGCGAACTCGATTACCTGCGGCCCGACGGCAAGACCCAAGTCACCATCGGTTATGACGGAATCATTCCGCGCACCGTCGAAACCGTCGTGGTGTCAACCCAGCACGCACCCTCGGTGTCCACCGAGCAGTTGCGCCTCGAGGTTGAAGAACTCGTGATTCGTCCGGTTCTCGACCTGATCGACCTCGATTCCTCGTCGCTCACGACCCTGATCAACCCCACGGGACGCTTCGAAATCGGTGGCCCGCAGGGCGATGCCGGCCTGACGGGTCGCAAGATCATCATCGACACCTACGGCGGATCGAGCCGCCACGGCGGCGGTGCGTTCAGCGGCAAGGACCCGTCCAAGGTCGACCGGTCTGCCGCCTATGCCATGCGCTGGGTCGCGAAGAATGCTGTCGCAGCCGGCCTGGCTGAACGCCTCGAGGTGCAGGTCGCCTACGCGATCGGCAAGGCTTCTCCGGTTGGCCTGTATGTCGAAACTTTCGGCACCGGTGTGTTGCCCGATAAGGAGATCACCGCGGCTATCCGCGCGGTGTTCGACCTGCGGCCGGCAGCAATCATCCACTCGCTTGACCTGTTGCGTCCCATCTACGCGCAGACGGCGACGTACGGGCACTTCGGCCGGGAGCTGCCCGACTTCACCTGGGAGCGCCTCGACAAGGTCGACGACCTGCGTAGCGCCGCCGGCCTCTGAAACCGGCGCGGTCATGACGCACTCCGGCCTCGTCGCACGGGTGCTGATCGAGTCCCCCCTGCCGCAACTGGACCACCTGTTCGACTACGGCGTACCGGCCGAACTGGTGGGCGAGGTGGCGGCCGGCATGCGCGTCAAGGTGCCGTTTCGCTCCGGTGGGCGCGTCGTCGACGCGTATGTGATCGAGTTGTTTGATCCGCGAGCAGTGCGCTCGGAATCCGCCCGTGAAACGGATGTCGCCTTCCGCGGCGCACTCAGCCCGCTCGACTCCCTAGTGTCGACTGCCGTGGTGCTCACGCCAGCCGTCTGGACACTGGCTCGCCGTCTGGCGGATCGCGCCGCCGGGAACGCGAGTGACATCATCCGACTCGCGGTACCACCGCGGCAGGTGCGCGTGGAAAAAGCCTGGCTGGCCGCGCGGGTCGTCATCTCTGAGCTCGGCAACCGGGCCGATTTGAGCACGACCGCGGCCCCGACGACGCCACCCGCCGCGATCGTTTTGGCAACACCCGCTTTCGTCGGCTACCCGACCGGTCGCCTCGACAGCGCCATCATGGAACACCACCGCGTTGCCGTGGCTGCGATCCCCGAACTCGTACAACTGGCCGACGGGCGCACCGTCGGCCGCTGGGCGCAGACCCTGGCCGAACTCGCCGTGGCCACGGTCGGTACCGGGCAGAGCGCTATTCTCTGCGTGCCCGACTTTCGTGACCAGGACCAGGTGCAGGCAGTCCTTGACCAACTCGCACCGACGGTGCCGCTCTGCCGGGTCGATGCCCGCCAGCCGAACCCGGATCGGTACCGGGCCTTTCTGGCCTGTCTCGAACCCGTCCCGCGCATCATTCTCGGTAACCGGTCGGCCGTGTACGCCCCGGCGCACGAGCTCGGCCTCATTGCCGTCTGGGACGACGGCGACCCGCTCTACACCGAACCGCTGAGCCCATACGTGAACACCAGGGACGCGGCCCTCGTACGGCAACAAGACAGCGACTGCGGCCTCGTACTGCTCGGGCACTCGCGCAGCGTCGAAACCCAGCGCCTGGTTGAACTCGGGTATCTCGCCGAAGTGAGTCCGGCCGCCGATCGGCACCCGCGCATTATTCCCACCGACTATCAGTCTGAGCCCGACCAGCAGGCCCGCGTGGCCCGTATCCCGTCGGCCGCGTGGCAGGCCGCCCGGGAGGCACTCGCCCACGGACCGGTGCTCGTGCAGGTCGCCAGCCCCGGCTACGCGCCCATGCTGGCCTGTCAAACCTGCAAGAAAGCCGCCCGCTGCACCCACTGCCAGGGCCCGCTCGGGCTCAAATCCGCGTCGGCGGTACCGTCCTGCCGCTGGTGCGGCGCCCTCGCTGCCGGCTGGACCTGCACGCACTGCACGGGAACCAAGCTGCGCGTCGTCACCCTTGGCACCGGGCGCACCGCCGAAGAACTCGGCCGCGCCTTTCCGGGGGCACGGGTGATCGTCGCCGACGGAGAACACACGATTCAGACTCTCGGAGCCCAGCCGGCTCTCGTGATTGCCACCCGGGGCGCCGAACCGGTGCCGACCGGCGGTTACCGTGCCATCCTCATCCTCGACGGAGAGCGGATGCTCGCCCGTGAATCGTTGCGCGTCGCTGAGGATTGCCTGCGCTGGTGGGCCAACGCGGCCGCCCTCGCCGCGCCCGGCGCTCCCGTGCTGCTCGCCGGCGTTGGCGGTGGCCTCGCCCGGGCACTCAACTCCTGGCGGCCGGATATCTTCGCCGCGAGCGAACTTGCCGACCGGCGCCAGTTGCGGTTTCCGCCGGCCGTGCGTGTCGCTTCGGTTACCGGCACCGCCGCCGACGTCGACGCTGCCCTCGCCGATCTCGGCGCGGTGGCAGGCCTCGACATACTGGGCCCGGTCGATACCGAGGCCCCCCTGGTGCGTGCGGTCGTTCGGTTCGGCTACGCCCGCGGCGATGAAGTGGCCCACGCGCTCAAGGCGGCGGTCGTGCGGAACGCCGCCAAACGCCGCAAGCCGAAGTCGGGTTCGTTCCAACCGGCACCTACACTTAAAGTTCGATTCGACGACCCGGAGCTGATCTAAATGAAACTCGTCTTTGCCGGCACGCCCGAGGTCGCGCTGCCCAGCCTCACTGCCCTGGCCAGCTCCGATCACGAGATTGTCTCCGTGATCACTCGAGCGGATGCCCCGCTCGGGCGCAAGCGCACCTTCACCGCGTCGCCGGTCGGGCAGGCCGCGACGCAGCTGGGCTATCCGGTGCTGAAGACCAACCGGCTTGACGCTCCGGCGACCGAGACCATCCGGGCCCAGCACCCCGACCTCGGCGTCATCGTCGCCTACGGCGGCATTGTGCGCGAGCCCCTGCTCTCCGTTCCCCGTCTCGGTTGGATCAACCTGCACTTTTCTCTCCTGCCGCGCTGGAGGGGGGCCTCCCCGGTACAGCGCGCCGTCATCGCCGGTGATGAACTCACCGGCGCCGCAGTGTTCCAACTGGTACCAGAACTCGATGCCGGCGACGTTTTCGGCAGTTTTTCCCGGCCGCTCGGCGCGCATTCCACTTCGGGCATACTTCTCGAGGAGCTTAGCCACAGCGGCGCCGATCTGCTTCTGCGGGTAGTTTCTGAGCTCGCCGCTGGCACTGCCCTGGCCGTGGCGCAGACCGGGGAAGTTACGCTCGCGCCCAAACTCGCGCGGGACGACGCGCGGATCGATTTCAGCCGACCGGCAGCATCCGTTTATAACCATATTCGCGGTGTGACCCCGGAGCCGGGTGCGTTCACCACCGTGAACGGCGCGGTACTGAAACTTCTCGAGGTCGCACCCAGTGTCGACCAACCCAACCTGCCTGTCGGAAGTATTGTGCAGCGCGAAAAGATCGTGCTGGTGGGCACAGCGAGCGAACCCCTGGTTCTGCTTCGCGTGCAACCGGCCGGAAAGACAGCAATGAGTGCGAACGACTGGTGGCGCGGAGTGGCAACAGAATCGGTGATGGCATCATGAGTGACGATCGCGCTAACTCGGCCTGGGCTAACTCGGCCCGGGCTAACTCGGCCCGCGCGGCCGACTCGGAACCGTCGGGCAAGGCCCGGTCCCGCCAGGCCCCCGCCGACTTCGTGCAGCCGGCGCGACGCATTGCCTACGAGGTGATCGCGGCCGTGCGGGAATCCGACGCGTACGCGAACTTGCTGCTGCCGACCCGCATTCAACGCGCCGCCCTTAATACGGCGGATGCCGCCCTCGCGACCGAGCTCACCTACGGCACCCTGCGCATGCAGGGGTTCTACGACCGTGTGATCGCCCTCGCTGCTAACCGACCGGTCAGCGCCATCGATCCGGCCATTCTCGATGTGCTCCGACTTGGCGCCCACCAACTGCTCGCGACCCGCGTCGCGACCCACGCCGCGGTTAACGAATCCGTCTCGCTCGCGAAGCAGGTCGGCTCACGTTCCGCGACCGGTTTCACCAACGGGGTCCTACGCACCATCTCCCGATCGAGCGCCGAGGAATGGCGTGGCCGGGTGCTCGAAGGTGCGGTCAACGTCGATGACCGGCTCGCCGCCGAATACTCCCATCCGGCCTGGATCGTGCGGGCCTTTCGGCAGGCCCTGCGTGCCGAAGGTCACGAAGATGAGCTGGCCGATCTGCTCGCCGCCGACAATATGGCGGCGAAGGTCAATATGGTTGCGTTGCCCGGCCTCGCCACCGACGCCGACCGCGAACGGCTGGGCCTCTCCGATGAATTCTCGCCGGTCGGATTCGTGTTGGACTCCGGAGACCCATACCACTTGGTGACGGCGACGGCGGGTCGCATTCGAGTGCAAGATGAAGGATCGCAGATCGCCGCTTTGGCACTGAGCCGCGCCCGGCCGATCGTTGCGGGGGAGCGGTGGCTCGACCTCTGCGCCGGACCCGGTGGCAAGGCCGCCCTGCTCGCCTCCGAGGCACGCGCCGGGGGAGCCGTTCTCGTGGCCAACGAGCTCGTTCCCGCCCGGGCGACGCTCGTGCGCACCGCTCTTGAGGCCCTCCCCGAGCCAATTCCGGTGTGGGAAATCGACGGCACCACCATCGGCCAATCGCACCCGGAAACCTTCGACCGCATTCTGCTTGATGCCCCCTGCACCGGCCTTGGTGCCCTTCGGCGCCGACCCGAGGCGCGTTGGCGCAAGCAACCCAAGGACGTCGCTGACCTCGCTGGCCTGCAGTCCGGACTCATCGATGCGGCACTGCTCGCGCTCAAGCCCGGCGGCATCCTCGCCTATGTCACCTGCTCACCGCACATCGCGGAGACGCGGGCGATCGTCGCCCTCGCCGTGCGTAAGGCCGGCGGCGCCGTGACGGCGCTCGACACCGCGGCCGTCGTGCAGTCCTTCAGTGCGGCGAACCTCGACCTGCCCGCCGACACCGGAAGCGTGCAACTGTGGCCGCACCGCCACGGTACCGACGCCATGTTCATCACTCTGCTGCAGCGCTCCGACGAGTAGGCGCCCCGCCGCCCAGACCAGCGGATGCGCGCTCCCGAAACGGGTGCGCGCTACGCCCGCTACCGTAGTGGCTACCGAGATCAGGCGCGGTCATGCGGGCATCCGCTGTCAGGGGCTCGGTCCCACCACCAGCAGATCTCCGACATCGCAGTCGAGCGCATCACAGATCGCCCGCAGGGTTGAATAGCGGATGGCTCTGGCTCGGTCGTTCTTCAGCACCGACAGGTTGACGATGCTGACGCCCACGAGGGAGCTGAGCCGCGTCAGGGTCATGCCACGCTGCTCGAGGAGCTCGTCGAGCCGGCAATGAATGCCGGAGTCCTCATCGGGAACCGCGGGCATCAGACGAGCCCGTCGGAGTCTCTTTGCAACTTCTGCCCGTATCGAAATACCGCGGCTACGGCGAACAGGGCCAGGCCCACCCAGATCGGCCAGAAATCCAGAGTCCATTCGTGGCCTGCCATCGGCAGCCCGATGACCTGACGAATGTCAGTCCAGTCGATCTCGGCTGTGTCCAGACTCCACCCGGTTGCCCTGAGTACCTGAGAGGAGGCGAGGCCGCCCGCGACAGCATCACACACCTGCCAGCCGAGGCCGCCGACGATGATCGAGGTCGCGGTCAGGTTGATGCCGCGGGTCAGTGCCGGACGGAACGGATCCAGCCTGATGATGCTCGTGCAGAGCATAACAACAACGACAGCGATCACAACGTTCGTCGCTCCCTGAAGCGCGTCGCCGGCTGCCAGCCAGACGCGGGTGGCAGTGTCCAGCCCTGCCACGGTCACCACAGCGTGGTCGAACCCTCCACCCACAACGTCGGCGGTCGTCCCCGTGACCTCAACCGTGTTCGGCAGGCCGGGCCAGAATGGCTTGACGGGCAGCCGCACACTCACAGCGTCGCTGAGTAGCCGTTGCAGGGCGTCGGCTACAGTTCCGAACACCGTCACCACCGCATAGAGGATCGCGATGATTCTGGTGACCCGCACCGCCTTGGTGGGGCCGACATCGGTGCCCGGTCGAGATCCCGATCGACGTTCGATTACCACGACGGTCGCTATGGTGCCGAGCACGAGTAAGACGAGGAGAGCAGCCCACCAGGTTAGAGCCGCCATCAGCGTGTCATTTCAGAGTTCTTCGTGTCGTGTTGAATCATCATCATGCTGGACCCTTACGCCATAACGTTTGTCGATACATAACGATAAACGATAACACGATTTCAACAGCACGAAATGCGCCCCGAGCGATGACCAAGCATGCTGCCCAGTGTCGAGCAGCGGTGCACCGGGTGCTCGGAGCGCCGCGCGGCAGTGCGAGGAACTCTATGCTCGACGTCTCCTTGTTTCTGCCTTGTGCATAGCTCCTGGTACTTTCGAAAATTTGATCGATAACTCGCACTAAGGCCGGGTCGGGGAGGTTCTTTCTTTGAGCAAGTTTGCACTCAATTTCAGGTTTTTTTCATAATGCACCGGACGGCTCTGCGCCCGGTGAGGCCCCGGCGCACGGGCGGACCCGCCGATATGGACAATGCTGTGCTGCTCTGCAACGCCGGGCGTGAAAGTATCGAGACCTCCGGCTCGGATATCACCATGCGAGACGGCCGGCCCGGGGTCTCCGGGCCCCCGTGTTCGACCCCACCCAAACCTGGCGCCCCGCCGGCCAAAACCGCGCTGCCACCCCTGCCGAAAAACCCAACTGGGAAAAGTAGGCGCCCGCCCCACGTGTACGACGCCGAGACCGCGCCACGTCGTGCACGTGGAGGTCTCGGCAAGGTCGACTAGCGCGGATGTAGATTGTGGCGCCTCGACCACGGTGAGTGCCGCTTGCACGAGCGCATTCCGTAGCTGCTACCTGGCGGTTGGCCGGATCGATCGCGTGCGGCGTCGTGGAATGAGCCTGTCGCAGACCAGGGCGGCTGACACCCCCACGGCATAGGCGAGGAGATCCACGGGCGCAAACGTCGTGCCGAGAATGAGTCTGGCCGGCGGAAAGACATCGGCCAGGGCAGCCGGCCCTGGGGATAGTTGGGCTGCCTCGATCGTCACGCAAACCAAGTAGGCGATCGTTGCACTGACCTGAGGTCGAAAGCGTGGAGCGATGAACGAAACGGCCAGGTAGGTCAGCACCGCGTACAGAGCGTCGGCAGCGAAATCACCGACCGGTCCATTGTTGGTGAAATGAACCGTCAACCCCATGCCCGTGATGACAGCGCCGGAAGCCAGGAGGCTCCGTCTGCTCCTCGACGCGGGTCTCGTCCCACGCGAATACGGGGATTCCGAGCGTTCCATCCCTTGAGGATAGGGGACCGTCCCGCGGCACGGTCCTGAGGCAACCACGCGCCGAGCTCTGGCTCGATAGGCTGAGTGGATGGCTAACCGCATCAATCCGAGCATCCTCGCCGCCGATTTCGCCAACCTTGAGAGCGAGCTTTCCCGCATCCGCTCTGCCGACCTCGTGCACGTTGACATCATGGACAACCACTTCGTTCCAAACCTCACCTTCGGGCTGGGAATGGTCGAACGCCTGCAGCAGGTGTCGCCGCTGCCGCTGGACATCCACTTGATGATCGAGGATCCCGAGCGTTGGGCGCCGGGCTATGCCGAGGCCGGCGCCTACTCGGTGACCTTCCACGCTGAGGCCACGACCGAGCCCATCGCTCTGGCCCGTCGGCTGCGGCAGATCGGCGCGCGCGCTGGCATCGCCCTGAAACCGGGCACTGATGTTGCGCCGTATCTCGAACTGCTCTCCGAATTCGACCAGGTGCTCGTAATGACAGTCGAGCCGGGTTTTGGCGGCCAGAGCTTCATGCAATCGACCATGCCGAAGCTCGAGCAGCTCCGCGCTGCCGTCGAAAAGACCGGCCTCGACGTCTGGCTGCAGGTCGACGGCGGCATCACCGAGCAGACGATCGAAATTGCCGCTTTGGCCGGCGCCGACACCTTTGTGGCTGGTTCCAGCGTGTTTGGGGCCGAGAATCCCGCCGCCCAGATCGGCCTGCTGCGGGAGCGCGCGGCCAGCCACCGTCACGGGGCGGGTAACCTAGAGTTGTGAAAACATTCGATGACCTTTTCGTAGAACTAAGCGACAAGGCCGCCACCCGTCCAGAGGGCTCCGGTACCGTACGCGAACTGGACGCCGGCGTGCACGCCATCGGCAAGAAAATTGTTGAGGAAGCCGCCGAAGTCTGGATGGCCGCCGAGTTTCAAAGCGACGACGAAACCTCCGCTGAAATCTCCCAGTTGCTGTACCACCTGCAGGTCATGATGATCGCCAAGGGCCTCTCTCCGGCCGACATTTACCGACATTTGTGACCCACGCCGGCGTTCGACGCTGGCTCGAATTCACTCAATAGTCGTATGTTAAAAAACCAAGAGAGTATCCCCATGCTGAGAATTGCCGTGCCCAACAAGGGCTCGTTGTCTGAAACCGCCGCGCAGATGCTGGCTGAAGCCGGCTATACCGGCCGGCGCGATCCACGTGACCTCGTCACCGCCGATCCGCGAAACGGCGTCGAATTCTTCTATCTTCGCCCCCGCGACATCGCCACCTACGTCGGATCAGGCGCGCTCGACGTCGGCATCACCGGCCGCGACCTGCTGCTCGACTCGCACTCGAAAGCCGTGGAGATCGCCGCCCTCGACTTCGGCGACTCGACCTTTCGGTTCGCCGGGCCGGCCGGGCGCTTCACCGAGCTGAAAGACCTCGACGGTCTGCGCGTCGCGACGAGCTACCCGGGCCTGGTGGAACGCTTCCTCGCCACGCACTCCGTGACCGTCGACCTGGTCGAACTCGATGGCGCGGTCGAATCTGCCGTTCAGCTCGGGGTAGCGGATGCCGTCGCCGACGTCGTCTCCACCGGGACGACCCTGCGCAAAGCCGGCCTCGAAATCTTCGGACCGGTCATCCTCGAGTCCACCGCCGTACTGATCAGCTCCACCAGCGACAAGGCCGGAATCGACACCCTGCTGCGCCGCCTCCAGGGCGTGCTCGTGGCACGCCAGTACGTGCTGCTCGACTACGACATCCCGGTAGCCCTGCTCGATGCTGCCGCAGCGCTCGCGCCCGGCATCGAATCCCCGACTGTTTCCTCCCTTCACGACCCGGAGTGGGCCGCCGTGCGCGTCATGATCGCCCGGCTCGATATGAACAACGTGATGGATGCCCTCTACGCCCTTGGGGCCAGGGCCATCCTGGTCACCACCATCCACAACGCCCGTTTGTAAACCGGCGAGAGGAGAACTCGCATGAGTTTGAGTGTGCGCGTCATACCCTGCCTCGACGTGGCCAACGGTCGCGTCGTTAAGGGCGTCAACTTTCAGAATCTGCGCGACGCCGGCGACCCGGTCGAGCTGGCGCGACGTTACTACGAGCAGGGTGCCGACGAACTCACCTTCCTCGATGTCACCGCCACGGTGGACAACCGCTCGACGACCTATGACGTGGTGCGCGCGACCGCTGAGCAAGTGTTCATTCCGCTGACGGTCGGCGGCGGCATCCGCACCGTCGAAGACGTCTCCCGGCTGCAGGCGAGCGGCGCCGACAAGGTCAGCGTCAACAGCGCGGCCATTGCCCGCCCGGCTCTTATCGCTGAAATCGCCGACCGGTTTGGCGCCCAGGTGCTCGTGTTGAGCCTTGACGTCAAACGATCCGAACGCACGGAGAGCGGTTTCGTCGTCACCACGCACGGTGGCCGTACCGAGACCGACCTGGATGCCGTGGCCTGGGCCCGGCAGGCGATCGAGCTGGGTGCCGGGGAACTCCTGGTCAACTCGATCGATGCCGACGGCACGAAGGCCGGATTCGATACCGACCTTATCGCGCTCATGCGAACCAACAGTCGGGTTCCGGTGATCGCCTCCGGTGGCGCTGGGCGCCTGGAGCACTTTCCGCCGGCGATTCGAGCCGGTGCGGATGCCGTTCTCGCGGCATCCGTTTTTCACAATGAACTATTGACCATAGGCGACGTCAAGCGTGAGCTCGCCGACGCCGGAATGCTGGTGCGCTGATGACCAAGGAACTTACCGATCAGCTGGACGCCGCTGTATTTAGTGACGACGGGCTGCTTCCCGCCGTAATCCAGCAGTGGGACACCCGTGAGGTGCTCATGCTCGGGTGGATGAACCGGGAAGCGCTCCGCCGCACCCTCACCTCGGGACGCGTGACCTTCTGGTCGCGCAGCCGGCAGGAATTTTGGCGGAAGGGCGACACTTCCGGCCACGCCCAGTACGTGCAGTCCGCCGCCTTCGACTGCGATAGTGACACCCTGCTCGTGCAGGTCGACCAGGTCGGAGCCGCCTGTCACACTGGCACGCACACGTGCTTTGACGGGCGCGACCTGGGCGCAATCACCATGGACAGGCCGATGGCATGACCGATAGTACCCCCGTCGCAACCGGTTCCCGTACGGCCGGTTCGACGACGCGCGACCAGTTTGATGCGTTAACCGGGGAGCACCGGGTCATTCCGGTGATCCGTGAACTGTTCGCAGACGGTGAGACCCCCGTTGGCATCTATCGAAAACTGGCCGACGGACTGCCGGGCAGCTTTCTGCTGGAGTCCGCCGAACAGGGCGGAATCTGGTCCCGGTTCTCCTTTATCGGTGTCTCCTCGTTCGGTGTGCTCACCCAACAGGGCGACGACACCCGGTGGATCGACTACGGCCTCTCCACCGAGCGTGCGCTCGGCTCCGCAGCCGAACTCGGACCCCTCGACGCTCTGGCCTACCTGTTCGAACGCTGGCAGACGCCGCGGCTGCCCGAGCACCCCCCGCTCACGGGAGGACTGGTCGGCTTCATCGGCTGGGAGGCGATTCGCCAGATCGAACGCCTGCCGCACCAGCCGCCGGCCGACTACGAGGTGCCAGGCCAGTCGTTTAGCTTCGTCGCCGACCTCGTCGTTCTCGACCACAAGTACGGAACCGTGCAACTCATCGCCAACGTGCTCAACGACGGCGCCGACACCCCCGAGCAGCTCTGGGCTGACGCGACGGCACGCCTGAATTCACTGCAAACCCGACTTGCCGCGCCCGGAGAAGCCTGGCTGGCTGAGGTTGACCTGCAGGCACCGAGCGCGCCGAGCAACCGCACCACGCGAGACGATTTTCTTGCCGCCGTCAATGTTGGCAAACAGCACATCGTCGACGGCGACGTGTTTCAGGTCGTCATCTCCCAGCGCTTCGACCAGGTCTGCACCGCACACCCCATCGACGTCTACCGCGTGCTGCGCAGCCTCAACCCGAGCCCATACATGTACCTGCTCAGTCTCGAAACGGCGGAGGGAGACCCGTACTGGATCGTCGGGTCCTCGCCCGAAGCGCTCGTCAAGGTACAAGACCAACGCGTCTTCACCCACCCGATCGCCGGCTCGAAACCACGCGGCACAACGCCGGATGCCGACGCCGACTACGCGATCGAGCTGGCCGAAGACCCCAAGGAACGTGCCGAGCACCTCATGCTCGTCGACCTCGCCCGCAACGACCTGCTGAAAGTCTGCACGGCTGGATCGGTCGAAGTGACCGAATTCATGCGCATTGAACGGTTCAGCCACATCATGCACCTGGTGTCCTCGGTCGAGGGCAACCTGGTCGCCGGCAAGACCGCGATCGATGTTTTCCGTGCCACTTTTCCGGCCGGCACCCTGTCGGGCGCTCCGAAACCGCGGGCGCTCGAGATCATCGACGCTCTCGAACCGGCTCAGCGTGGCGTGTACGGGGGAGTGGTGGGCTACTTCGGCTTCGCCGGCGACGCCGACCTTGCCATCGCCATCCGTACCGCCACCATCAAGGACGGCATCGCCCGGGTACAGGCCGGCGGCGGCGTCGTCACCGATTCCGACCCGGCCTCCGAGTACCAGGAGTCAGAGAACAAAGCGGCAGCCCCCTTGCGCGCCGTCGCCATCGCCAACGCGATGCGGCGAGTGTTCTAATGAACGAACGGATGCCCGCGCGTCGCCTCAAACTCGTACTCATTCTCACCATTCTGGGCGCGAGTGCCCTGGCAATGCTGGCGTGGACGCAGGTCTGGGTGCACGCCGAAGTGGCACTGCCCGACGCTGGCAGCCAGGTGCTCGAGATCGACGGAGCCATCGCCGCACCGGCACTGACGGCGCTGGCCCTTTCCGGGTTCGCCCTCTCCGCTGCCCTCACCATCGCCGGTCGCCTCATCAGGGTCGTGCTCGGCGCGCTTGAGGTTCTCCTCGGGTTCTCGGTCTTTCTGGCCGCATACCTCGCGGTCGAGGACCCGTCTCAGGCCAGTGCCGCTGCGGTCACTGCTGCGACCGGAATTGCCGGACACGAATCCATTCAGTTGAGCGTTCTCGGCACGGTGGTTACCCCGTGGCCGTTCGTCGCAATGGGCGCCGCTGTCATTATGGCGGCGACCGGTGTTGCCGTCATCGTGACGAGCGCACGCTGGCCCGGGCCGACTCGCAAATACCAGGCCGTGCGGTTTGAGCCGGTTGCCGACCCCGACGGTTCCCTGCCAGCTTCCGCGGTGACCAGCGATGCGTCGACCGAGCCTCCGCCGGCGGTGACCAGCGATGCGTCGACCGAGCCTGCGCCGGCTGACTCCGTTGGCGACTGGGACGACCTCAGTCGCGGCGAAGACCCGACCGCTCGCTGAGGGCGCGCTGTCGCTCCGCTAGACTTGACCTGCTTGTCAACGCATACAGTGTTTACGTATTTACGAGGAGAACCATGAGCATCGATCTGTCAGATCCCGGACACGGCCACTCCCCGGCGGCCTGGATCGCGGTCATCATCATGCTGGCTGCCTTTACCATCGGCACCACAGCATTCTTCTTTAGTCTCGCCTGGCTCGTCTGGGCTTCCTTCGGGTTGCTTATAGCCGGGCTCATCGTCGGCTACGTACTCGGCAAAGTCGGCTACGGCGTTAGCGCCACGTCGGCCGAGCACTAACCGGCGGCGCTGAGACCTGGTGCTCCAAGAACTTCTCGCTGGTGCGCTCTCTGACGCCGATCAGCGCCTTCTCACTCGTCCGCTCGCAAGAGTGGAGGCTGCGGCGCGCGCCCACGCGCCCGCTCTCGATGCATTGGCCGCCTTGGCCCCCACTGTGCGGGTCAAGATTCTCGCAGAAATCAAGCGGGCCAGTCCGAGCCGTGGCACCCTGGCGTCCATCACGGACCCGGCAGGCCTGGCAGTGTCCTATGAGACGGGTGGGGCGAGCGCTATCAGCGTACTCACCGAGGGTCGCCGTTTTCAGGGCTCACTGACCGACCTCGAGCAGGTGCGGGCAGCGGTAAACATTCCTATCCTGCGTAAGGACTTCATCGGCACGCCGTATCAGGTGTTCGAAGCCCGCGCGGCCGGCGCCGACCTTGTGCTGCTCATCGTGGCCGCGCTCGATCAAGCCACTTTGCTCTCGCTGCACGATCTCATTCGCGAGCTCGGAATGACTGCGTTGGTCGAAACGCACAGTGGCGACGAAGTCAGCCGCGCACTCGACATCGGCGCGAGCCTGGTCGGCGTCAACGCGCGCAACCTGTCTACTTTTGAACTTGACCAGAACCTCTTCGGCACTCTCGCCGACAAAATCCCGTCCGGTGTTATCCGAGTCGCCGAATCCGCTGTCAAGACGGCCGCCGACGTGGCGCACTACCGCGGCGCTGGCGCCGATGTCGTTCTCGTGGGCGAAGCGCTCGTCACGAGCGATCCTATCCGAACCCTCTCTGAGTTTTTGGCGGTTTAAATGTCTCTACGTACACAGCCCGGCCCCTATTTCGGTGACTTCGGCGGCAGGTTCGTGCCCGAGTCGCTCGTGGCGGCGCTCGATGAACTCACGGCGGAATACGAACTCGCCAAGAACGATCCAGCCTTTGCTGCGGCCTTGATGAAGTTGCACGTCGACTACACCGGTCGCCCCTCCATCATCACGGAGGTGCCGCGATTCGCCGAGTACGCCGGCGGCGCCCGCATCATCCTCAAGCGTGAAGATCTCAATCACACCGGTTCCCACAAGATCAATAACGCCCTCGGACAGGCACTGCTCACCAAACGCATCGGTAAGACCCGCGTGATCGCCGAAACCGGGGCCGGCCAGCACGGGGTGGCCACGGCCACCGTCGCCGCTCTGTTCGGGTTAGAGTGCGTTGTCTATATGGGCGAAGTCGACACGGAACGTCAGGCCCTCAACGTCGCACGGATGCGTCTGCTCGGTGCCGAGGTCGTTCCGGTTAAGACCGGCTCGCGCACGCTCAAGGACGCCATCAACGATGCCATGCGCGACTGGGTCACCAACGTCGAGACCACCAATTACATCTTTGGAACCGTAGCCGGACCGCATCCGTTCCCCGCCATGGTGCGCGACTTTCAAAAAATCATCGGAGAGGAAGCCCGTCAGCAGGTTCTTGATCTGACCGGCAGCCTGCCGGATGCCGTCACCGCCTGTGTTGGTGGCGGCTCGAATGCCATGGGTATTTTTCACGCGTTCCTCGACGATCCGACCGTCGCACTATTTGGCTATGAGGCGGCCGGTGACGGCGTTGACACGCCACGCCACGCCGCCACCATCACCAAAGGCCGTCCCGGAGTACTCCACGGTGCCCGGAGCATGCTGCTGCAGGACGAAGACGGGCAGACCGTCGAATCCCATTCCATCTCTGCGGGGCTTGACTATCCAGGTGTCGGGCCGGAACATGCCTGGCTTGCCAGCATCGGCCGGGCGACCTACATGCCCATCACCGACGACGAGGCGATGAGCGCCCTGCGGCTGCTGAGCCGCACCGAGGGCATCATTCCGGCGATCGAGTCGTCCCATGCCCTCGCCGGTACCCTCGCGCTGGGTCGCGCACTCGGCCCGGAGGCGACCATCCTGGTCAACCTCAGCGGTCGCGGTGATAAAGACATGGAAACAGCCGGTCGGTACTTCGATCTGCTCGACGAAGGCGCGGAACAGTCATGACGACTCCCATCACCAGCGACGCTGTGAGCACGGTCGAACAGGCCATCGCCCGCCGGCGCTCCGAGGGTGGGGGAGCCCTCATCGGCTACCTTCCGGTCGGTTTCCCCACGCTGAACGACAGCATCGACGCTGCGGTGGCGCTCGTCGCCAACGGCGTCGACATTATCGAACTCGGCCTGCCGTACTCCGACCCGGTGATGGACGGTCCTGTCATTCAGGCGGCCACCCAGCAGGCCCTGGCCAACGGGTTCAAGCTGCGCCACGGGTTCGAGGCGATCAGGGCCATCACCGCACAGGTCGATGCCCCCGTGCTGGTCATGACCTATTGGAACCCGGTCGTGCAGTACGGCGTCGAACGATTCGCCGACGACCTGCGCGCCGCTGGCGGTGCCGGACTGATCACGCCCGACCTCATTCCCGACGAAGCCGACGACTGGATGGCGGCGAGCGTTCGCGCCGACCTCGACCGGGTCTTCCTGGCTGCACCGTCGTCGTCGGACGCCCGCTTGGTGCAGGCGATCGAGGCGAGCCGCGGATTCGTGTACACCGTCTCGACGATGGGAACGACCGGCGCTCGCGCCGGTGTGGACGCGGCCGCCCGCATCCTCGTGGAGCGCTTGCGCGCGGTCGGCTGCACGAGCGCGTGCGTCGGCCTGGGCATCTCCACGCCCGAGCAGGTGCGCGAAATCCTCGGTTACGCCGACGGCGCCATCGTTGGTTCCGCGCTCGTGAAAGCGCTGACCGATGGGGGAGTACCCGCCGTAGCCCGCCTGGCTGGTGAACTCGCCGCCGGTGCGCGCGATATTCGTCTCGCCTCCTAGACGCGCTTTACACTTAATTGTTCGAGGCGATCGATCGATTCGCCCCAAGTGACGTGAGTCACGATGAAAGGTAGTACCTAGGTGTCTTTGAGTCTTCTGAGCGCGAGCATCCCGAGTCCGGAGTGGAGTTTCTTCGACCTCCACTTTTTCGATCTCGCCACGTTCCGCATCCACGCCTACGCGCTGTGCATCCTGGCCGGTATCATCCTGGCGACCATCATCACCTCCCGTCGCCTGACCAAGCGTGGCGCGGAGCCGGGAGTTGTACTCGACATCATCCTCTGGGCGGTGCCCCTCGGCATTGTCGGGGCGCGAATGTACCACGTGCTCACCCACCCGGGCGACTACTTCTTTGAGGGCGCTGACCTCTTGCGCACCCTGTACATCTGGGAGGGCGGCAATGCTATCTTCGGTTCGCTGATCGGTGGCGCCGTCGGCGCCTATATCGGCTGCCGACTGGCGGGCATCCGCTTTTGGACGTTCGCCGACGCCGTCGCGCCCGCGCTGCTGGTCGCGCAGGCCACCGGTCGGCTCGGCAACTGGTTCAACCACGAACTGTTCGGCCTGCCGACGACCCTGCCCTGGGGCCTCGAAATCGAATCGAGCAATGTTGCCTTTCCGGTCGGGCTGCCGTCCGGCACGCTGTTCCACCCGACTTTTCTCTACGAAATCATCTGGAACCTGCTCGGTGTGGCGGTCATCCTCTACCTCGAACGTAAATTCCGTCTGCGGTTCGGTCAGACCCTGGGTGCGTACCTCATCTGGTACGGATTCGGGCGCAGCTTTTTTGAGTCGATTCGCATCGACCCGAGCGAGATCTACTTCGGCATCCGCACCAACGTCTGGGCTGCTCTGGCCGCCATCGCGCTCGGTCTGGTCATCATTCTCGTGCAGCGTCAGCGCCACCCGGGGCTGGAGCCGAGTCCGTATGTTCCCGGTCGGGAATGGATCGGGTCGGACGCTGGGGTAGAATCGGAGGACAGTGATTCGGATGATCTTGATCAAAGCTCCGCGAATCAGAGCGATGATGCCGATGAACGCACCGAATCACCCGAGGCTCCCGCCACAAGCACGAGCGCTTCGCGTCTGTAGAGTCACGTCGCTGCATCCAGCTGACACACACATAGCGTCGCCCGCTGATGGGCTTGACCCGAACAGGGCGACGGTTACAGTTTTTCGCACTTCTCCTTCGGGCCAGCGTCGTCCCTTCCTGCCAGTCATCTCGTGAGGACGGTCTCAATGGCGCAGAAACCTCTCTACTCCCGCTTCAGCAACATGCCCGAAGCATCCGGTTTGTACGACCCGGCGGCCGAGCGCGACGCGTGCGGCCTGGCCATGGTGGCGACCTTGCGGGGCACCGCCGGACACGACATCATCACCCAGGCCCTCGATGCCCTACGCAACCTGGAACACCGTGGTGCGGTTGGCTCCGATGCCGGTACCGGTGACGGCGCCGGTATCATCACCCAAATACCGGATGCTTTTCTGCGCGCCGTCACAGAGTTCGCTCTTCCCCCGGTCGGGCAGTACGCCGTCGGAAACGTCTTTCTGCCGACCGACCCAACCGCTCGCACCGCCATCAAACGTGCCATCAGTCTCATCGCCGACGAAGAAAGCCTCACCATCATCGGGTGGCGCGAGGTCCCGGTGCACCCTGAAGACCTCGGCATCCAGGCCCGCGCGAACATGCCGGCGATCCAGCAGCTGTTTGTGCAGAGCACCCGCACCACCGAGTCGGGCGAGCCGTTTGCCGACATCGCACTCGATCGTCAGACCTATCGACTGCGCAAGCGTGCCGAACGCGAACTCGAGATTTACTTCGTGTCGCTGTCCTGCCGCACACTCGTCTATAAGGGCATGGTCACGACCCTGCAACTCGAACCGTTCTACCCGGACCTGTCCGACGAACGCTTCGCCTCGACGCTGGCCTTAGTGCACTCGCGCTACTCAACGAACACATTTCCTTCCTGGCCGCTCGCGCAGCCGTTCCGCATGATCGCTCACAACGGCGAGATCAACACGGTGCAGGGCAACCGCAACTGGATGCGCGCGCGCCAGTCCCAGCTCGAGTCCGAGCTGCTCGGTGACGTCGCACCGCTGCTGCCGATCGTCACCCCGGGTGCGAGCGACTCGGCCTCCTTCGATGAGGTTGTCGAACTGCTCAGCCTGTCGGGACGATCACTGCCGCACGCCATCATGATGATGGTGCCGGAGGCGTGGGAAAACCAGACCGACCTCGACGACGAACGTCGCGACTTCTACGAATACCACTCCATGCTCATGGAACCGTGGGACGGCCCCGCCGCGATCGTTTTCACCGACGGTTCCCTCGTGGGGGCAACGCTCGACCGCAACGGCTTGCGCCCCGGACGCTACCTCGTCACCGACGACGGGCTCGTCGTGCTCGCGAGCGAGATCGGCGTACTCGGCATCGATCCGGCCCGGGTCGTGCGCAAGGGCCGCCTGCGTCCCGGCCAGATGTTCCTGGTCGACACCAAGGCCGGCCGCATCATCGACGACCGGGAGATCAAGGCAGAACTGTCCGCGAGCGAACCCTGGGGAGACTGGCTCGAGAAGGGGCGCATCAACCTCAAGGATCTTCCGGAGCGAGAGCACATCGTGCACCCGCCGGCCTCGGTAGTGCGTCGTCAGCGCACCTTCGGCTACACCGAAGAAGAGGTGCGCATTCTGCTCGCCCCGATGGCCAGAACCGGAGCCGAACCGCTGGGCGCCATGGGTAGCGACACCCCCATCGCCGTGCTCAGCGACCGTCCGCGCCTCATGTTCGACTACTTCACCCAGCAGTTCGCACAGGTCACCAACCCCCCGCTCGACTCGATTCGCGAAGAAGTCGTGACGAGTCTCAAGCTCGCTCTCGGGCCGGAGCGCAACCTGCTGTCCGCCGGTCCGGAGCACGCCCGCCAGGTAATTTTGGACTTCCCGGTCATCGATAACGACGAACTGGCGAAGATCCAGCACATCGACCCCGCCATCGGCAGCCGCACCACAACGACCATTCGTGGTCTCTACCGCGTCGAAGAAGGGCCAGACGCGCTCTCGAAGCGCCTTGCCGCCATCTGCGTCGAGGTCGACCACGCTATAGAGGCCGGCGCGCTGTTCATCGTGCTGAGTGACCGCGATTCCAACAAGGATCTCGCACCCATCCCTTCGCTGCTCATGATCGCGGCCGTGCATCACCACCTCATTCGCACCGAAAACCGCATGAAGGTCGGAATCGTGGTCGAGGCCGGCGACGTACGCGAAGTGCACCATGTGGCGCTGCTCATTGGGTACGGCGCTTCCGCCGTCAACCCGTACCTGGCCATGGAGACCTGCGAAGACCTTGTGCGCAGCGGCATCATCACCAACGTCACGCCCGAGAAGGCGGTGCGCAACGTCATCAAGGCCCTCGGCAAGGGCGTGCTCAAAATCATGTCCAAGATGGGTATCTCCACCGTGTCGTCCTACGCCGGTGCCCAGGCCTTCGAAGCCGTCGGCCTCGCCCAGTCGTTCGTGGATCAGTACTTCACCGGCACCACGAGCAAGCTCGGCGGCGTCGGCATCGACGTGATCGGTGTCGAAAACCTGGCGCGGCACGCATCCGCCTATCCGATGGACGCCGCCGTGACCGCCCACGAGCGCCTCGCGACCGGCGGCGAATACCAGTGGCGCCGCGATGGTGCCCCACACCTGTTCAACCCGGAGACCATCTTCCGTCTGCAGCACGCCACCCGTACCCGGCGCTACGACATCTTCCGCGAATATACGAAAATGGTCGACGATCAAGCCGAATCCCTGATGACCCTGCGGGGCATGTTCACGCTGAGCCCTGGCCAGCGTCGTCCGGTGCCCCTCGACGAGGTCGAATCGGTCTCCCAGATCGTCAAACGGTTCTCCACCGGCGCGATGAGCTACGGCTCCATTTCCCAGGAAGCGCACGAGACCCTCGCGATTGCCATGAACCGCCTCGGCGGTAAGTCCAACACCGGCGAGGGCGGCGAAGACATCGACCGTCTGCTCGACCCGACCCGGCGCAGCGCGGTGAAGCAGGTTGCGTCCGGTCGATTCGGTGTCACGAGCATGTACCTGACCCACGCCGAGGACATCCAGATCAAACTTGCCCAGGGTGCCAAGCCCGGCGAAGGCGGCCAGCTGCCGCCCACCAAGGTATACCCGTGGATCGCCCGCACCAGGCACGCCACTGCCGGCGTCGGTCTCATCTCACCGCCACCGCACCACGACATCTACTCGATCGAAGACCTCAAGCAGCTCATCTTCGACCTGAAACGGGCCAACCCGAAGGCCCGCATCCACACCAAACTGGTCAGCCAGTCGGGGATCGGGGCCGTCGCGGCCGGTGTCGCCAAGGCCCTCTCCGACGTGATTCTGATCAGCGGCCACGACGGCGGAACGGGTGCGAGCCCGGTCAACTCGCTCAAGCATGCAGGTACGCCGTGGGAACTCGGTCTTGCGGAGACCCAGCAGACGCTCATGCTGAACGGCATGCGCGACCGGGTGGTCGTGCAGGTTGACGGCCAGCTGAAGACCGGGCGTGACGTGCTCGTCGGTGCCCTGCTCGGCGCCGAGGAATTTGGTTTCGCCACCGCGCCGCTCGTCGTCTCTGGCTGCATCATGATGCGCGTCTGTCATCTCGACACCTGCCCGGTCGGCGTTGCTACCCAGAACCCGGAGTTGCGCAAACGCTTCGCCGGTCAGGCCGACCACGTGGTGAACTTCTTCGAGTTCATCGCGCAGGAGGTACGCGAGTACCTGGCCGAGCTCGGATTCCGCAGTCTTGACGAAGCCATCGGCCATCGTGAAGTGCTCAACGTGAACCGCGCTTTGACTCACTGGAAGGCACAGGGACTCGACCTCTCACCCATTCTCAGCGGTCCGGACTTTTCCGAAAGCGAACCGCGCAAGTGGGCCCGCGCCCAGGAGCATGAACTGGAGAAGCACTTCGACAACGAGCTGATTCGTCGCAGCCAGAGCGTGCTCGAGCACGGCGGCACGATCAGCATCGACCTGCCGATCCGCAACACCGAGCGCGCCGTCGGAACCATGCTCGGCAACCAGGTCACCCTGCGGCATGGCGAAAACGGCCTGCCGGCGGGCTCGATCGAGGTCACCCTCACCGGGTCTGCCGGGCAGTCATTCGGAGCGTTCCTGCCGAGCGGCATCACCCTGCGGCTGGAAGGCGATTCCAACGATTACGTCGGTAAGGGGCTGTCGGGCGGGCAGATCATCGTTCGCCCCGATCGAACCAGCCAATTTCCGGCCGAAGACAACGTCATCGCCGGGAACGTCATCGGTTACGGGGCGACCCAGGGCAGCCTGTTCATTCGCGGCATTGTCGGCGAACGATTCCTGGTGCGCAACTCCGGTGCGATCGCCGTCGTGGAAGGCGTGGGCGACCATGCCCTGGAGTACATGACCGGCGGCCTGGCCGTCATCCTCGGTGAGACCGGGCGCAATCTCGGAGCCGGAATGAGCGGCGGAACGGCCTACGTCTACGGGCTCACCGCCGAACGGGTCAATCGTGACGCACTGACCTCGGGGGAGTTGCGCCTGCTGGTGCTCGAAAGTGTCGACCGTGAGATCGTGCGCGACCTGCTCGAACAACACCGGGACCAGACCGACTCTGCGCTGGCCAAGCGAATGCTCGACAACCTGGAAGAAACCATGAATACATTTGTCAAGGTATTGCCGCGCGACTACGCGGCCGTACTGGAGACCCGACAAACGGCCGTCGATGAGGGACTCGATCCCGACGGACTCGTTGTCTGGAATCGAATTCTGGAGGTAACCAATGGCTGATCCGAAGGGATTCCTGAAGACCACGGAACGTGAGCTTCCGGCTCGCCGGCCGGTGGCCATCCGCTTGATGGACTGGAAAGAGGTCTACGAGCAGGGTGACAGTGCCGTGCTCAAACGGCAGGCCGGCCGCTGCATGGACTGTGGCGTACCGTTCTGCCACCAGGGCTGCCCGCTCGGCAACCTTATTCCCGAGTGGAACGATCTGGTCTGGCGCGACGAAGGTCGAGCGGCCATCGAACGCCTGCACGCGACGAACAACTTTCCCGAATTCACCGGTCGGCTCTGCCCTGCCCCGTGTGAATCATCGTGCGTGCTTGGCATCAACCAGCCCGCCGTCACGATTAAGCAGGTCGAGGTGTCGATTATCGACCAGGCCTTCGCGAAGGGCTGGGTGCAGCCGCAGCCACCCGGACGCCTGACCGGTAAGACCGTCGCGGTCGTCGGCTCCGGACCGGCCGGGCTGGCTGCCGCCCAGCAACTTACCCGCGCTGGCCACACCGTCGCCGTGTTCGAACGCGACGATCGCATTGGCGGGCTGCTACGCTACGGCATTCCCGACTTCAAAATGGAGAAGAAGCACCTCGAACTACGCCTCGCCCAGATGACGGCCGAAGGCACGCGCTTTCGTGCCAACGTCAACATCGGCGTGGATATCACGTGGGACGACCTGCGTGCGCGCTACGACGCTGTTGTGGTGGCGACCGGCGCGATGGTGCCGCGCGACCTGCCGATTCCGGGGCGCGATCTGCCCGGAGTGCACTTCGCCATGGAGTACCTGGTTCAGCAGAACAAGATCGGCGCCGGCGGAAGCATCGAAGCGTTGATCACCGCAGAGGGCAAGCACGTCGTTGTACTCGGCGGTGGTGACACCGGTGCCGACTGCATCGGCACCGCGCATCGCCAGCTGGCAGCATCCGTCACCAACCTGGCGATCGGCAAGCAGCCGGGCACGACCCGCCCGGAAAGCCAGCCCTGGCCGATATCGCCGACCCTGTTCGAGGTTTCCAGCGCGCACGAAGAGGGCGGCACCCGCCAGTACCTCGCGTCAACGGTCGAATTTCTCACCAACGACTTCGGCGAGGTGCGAGCCATTCGTATCGCCGAGACCGAGTACCTTGACGGACGCCGCGTTCCCAAGGCCGGTTCGGAGCGGGAGATTCCGGCAGACCTGGTGTTGCTTGCGATGGGCTTCACCGGTCCGGAACAAGACGACCTTGGCCACCAGCTGAAGGTTCCCTTCGATGGGCGCGGCAACGTTGAGCGGGACGAAAACTACCAGACCAGCCAGGAGGGTGTCTTCGTCGCCGGCGACGCCGGTCGTGGCCAGTCGCTGATTGTCTGGGCCATTGCCGAGGGACGCGCCGCCGCCGCTTCGGTCGATGCGTTTCTGGAAGGACAGACGCAACTGCCGTCTCCCGTCAAGCCCACGGACCGCTCGTTCGCCCTCTAATCCACCAGCCTTCCTGCACCACGTCGAAATGCGCCTGAATAGCGCGGAAATCGGAGATTCACCAGAATGAGACGCGCAAAAATCGTCGCCACCCTTGGGCCGGCAGCTGCCAGTTACGAGCAGATCAGGGCCCTCATCGACGCGGGTGTCGACGTGTGTCGCATGAACCTGAGCCACGGCAACTATCAGGTGCACGAGAGCGTTTACGCCAATGTGCGCAAGGCCGCCAACGATTCCGGCCGTGCCGTCGCCGTCATGGTTGACCTGCAGGGTCCGAAAATTCGCCTGGGCAAATTCGAGGGCGGCCCGTATGACCTCGCCGTCGGCGATATTTTCAAGATCACCACCGAAGACGTACTGGGTACCAAAGAACTATCCGGCACCACGTTCAAGGGACTGCCGCACGATGTGCACCCCGGCGATTTTCTGCTTATCGACGATGGCAAGGTCAAGGTGCAGGTCGTCGAAACGGATGGCGTCGTCGTCACGACCAGGGTGATCGTCGCCGGCCCGGTCTCCAACAACAAAGGCATCAACCTGCCCGGCGTGGCCGTCAACGTTCCCGCCCTGTCGGAGAAGGACGAAGCCGACCTGCGCTGGGGCCTCCGCCTCGGGGCTGACCTGATCGCGCTGTCCTTTGTACGCAGCGCCGACGACATCGTGCGCGTGCACGAGATCATGGCCGAAGAAGGTCGCCGGGTTCCGGTGATCGCCAAGATCGAGAAGCCGCAGGCGGTCGACAACCTCGAAGAGATCGTTGACGCCTTCGACGCGATCATGGTAGCTCGCGGCGACCTCGGCGTCGAGCTGCCGCTCGAGGCCGTGCCGATCGTGCAAAAGCAGGCTGTTGAGATCGCTCGTCGCATGGCGAAGCCGGTCATCGTGGCCACGCAGATGCTCGAATCCATGATCCTCAGCCCGGTACCCACCCGGGCCGAGACCAGTGACGTCGCCAACGCCGTGCTCGACGGTGCGGATGCCGTCATGCTCAGTGGTGAGACCAGCGTCGGAGAATACCCTGTTGTCACGGTGCAGACGATGGCCCGCATTGTGGAGTCCACCGAGGTGCACGGACTCGAGCGCATCGGCAAGCTGACCAACAAGCCGCGCACGCAGGGCGGTGCCATCACACTGGCCGCCATCGAGGTCGCCGAATTCGTCGACGCGAAGTTTCTCTGTATCTTCACCGAGTCCGGCGACTCTGCCCGCCGTATGTCGCGTCTGCGGTCAAAAATTCCGATGCTGGCCTTCACCCCGGAGGCGGGCATCCGTCGTCGCCTCGCCCTCACCTGGGGCATCCAGACCTACCTGGTGGACCCGGTGACCCACACCGACGCCATGTTCGGCCAGGTGGACGACATCCTCATTGGCCAGGGGCTCGCGCAAATCGGTGACAAGGTCGTCGTCATCTCCGGTTCCCCTCCCGGAATCGTCGGTTCGACGAACGACATTCGCGTGCACCGCGTGGGCGACGCCCACAACGAGGTCGCGCCGGCGTACGTCAAGAATTAACGCTTGATACCAAAGCCCCGCTCCGTGATTTCTACGGAGCGGGGCTTTGGTCGATATCGACGACTCGTTCACCATGAATTTGTGTCACGGCTGTTGATGAAGTCGCTGTAAAAAAGTTAAAAACTTGTTTGACCAGGGATTTAACAGATGAAAATTTGTACCGGTGGTGGGACTCGAACCCACACGTCCTTGCGAACAAAGCATTTTGAGTGCTCCGCGTCTGCCATTCCGCCACACCGGCTTACAACTACTAGTTCAGAATACCGTAGGCTTTTACCCGTGACCGACCAAGACAGCACCCCCACCCCTCCGCGCCGCGTTGTCGTCGCTGAGGATGAATCCCTCATCCGCCTCGACATCGTCGAGATTCTGCGCGACAACGGCTTTGAAGTCGTCGGCGAAGCCGGTGACGGAGAAACTGCGGTCGCCTTGGCACGGGAACTCCGCCCCGACCTGGTCATCATGGACGTCAAGATGCCCCAGCTCGACGGCATCAGCGCAGCCGAACGCCTCTCCAAAGAGCACATTGCACCCGTTGTGCTGCTCACAGCGTTCAGCCAGAAGGAACTGGTCGAGCGCGCCACCGAAGCCGGCGCTCTGGCGTATGTCGTCAAGCCCTTCACCCCCAACGACCTGTTACCTGCAATCGAGATCGCCCTCTCGCGCTACAGCCAGATCATCACCCTCGAAGCCGAGGTTGCCGACCTGGTCGAGCGGTTCGAAACCCGAAAGCTCGTCGATCGGGCTAAGGGCCTGCTCAACGAGAAGATGGGCCTGACTGAGCCGGAGGCCTTCCGCTGGATCCAAAAAGCGTCGATGGACCGTCGCCTCACCATGCACGACGTGTCTCAGGCGATCATCGAACAGCTCAGCGCCAAGAAGTAATCGCAGTTTGCGCAGAGAACGGCCCGGCAAATTCTGCCGGGCCCTTTTGCGATCCAGCGGTCTGCACCGGCGCGGCTCCTTATGGACCGCGTGTCGGTGGTGCCCGTTAGTCTCGGAATAGACGAAGGGCGGGCGCATGTTCCGACTGGGTGACAGCGTGGTAACCAGTGCGAGTGACCTGAGTGCGGCATCCGTTTGCGAGTTTGCGTTCCTGCGCCGTATCGACGCGAAACTGGGCCGCATTGACAGCGTGCCGGAACCGGTTGATGCCATGCTCGAACGCACGTCCCGGCTTGGCGATGAGCACGAACATCGGGTGCTCGAACGCTACCGGCAAAACTATTCGGTCGTGGAGATTGCCCGGCCAGAGCGCATATCGCGGCCCGACCTCGAAGCAGCAGCCGACAACACGCGGCTGGCGTTCGCCGGGCACGCCGACGTGATTTTTCAGGCAACCTTCTTCGATCCCGATTTTGGCCCACCGAACAGAGATGGCCCCATCGCCTTCCTCGGATTCGCCGACTTCATCGTGCGGCGAAGTGATGAAACCTGGCTGGTGCAAGACACAAAACTTGCCCGGCACGCCCGGGTTACCGCCCTGTTGCAGCTGGCCGCTTACGCCGAACAACTTGAACGCATTGGGGTCGAGTCGGCTGAGACCGTCGAGCTGTTGCTCGGCGATGGCTCCGTCAGCGTGCACCAGCTGGCAGACATTCGCCCGGTGTACCGCAAGCGCAAACAGCGTCTCGTGCAGATCATCACGGAACGGCTCGGCGATACTGCTTTCGTCAGGTGGGGAGACCCGCGCTACACCGTGTGTGGACGCTGTGCCACCTGTGAGGTAGAGGTGCACAGACACCGCGACCTGTTCCTCGTAGCCGGAATGCGGCTGACGCAGCGCGCGCGCCTGGTGTCCGGTGGCATCTGCACCGTTGAGGAGCTGGCAGTATCCAACGGTGGTATTGACGGCATGGCCGATGTCACGCTCGCCGCCCTGCGCCAACAGGCGCGGCTGCAGCTCCAGGCGGTGGCGGGTACGGCCCCGCCAGTCGATGTGTTCAATCCCGGTGCACTGGCCGCGCTGCCCGAGCCTAACCCCGGGGACATCTTCTTCGACTTTGAAGGTGACCCGCTCTACACAGAAGACAGTGGCACCGAGGGTGCGACCACGCAGTGGGGACTGGACTACCTGTTCGGCCTGGTCGACGTCGATGAATGCTTTCGCGCTTTCTGGGCGCACTCTTGGCGTGACGAGAAGCAGGCTCTCGTTGACTTCCTGGCCTACGTCGACAAGCGTCGCACCGAGTTTCCGGGTATGCACGTCTATCATTACGCCGCCTATGAGCGCACCCACCTGCTCAGCCTCGCAGCCCGGCACGGCGTCGGCGAAGACCAGATCGACCAGTTGCTGCGCGAGAACGTGCTGGTCGACCTGTACCCGCTCGTGCGCAAGACCATGCGTGTCGGGTCCCGCTCATACTCGATCAAGAAGCTCGAACCGCTCTACATGGGCGCCGAACTGCGCGGCGGTGAGGTCACTAACGCGGCGGATTCGATTACCGAATACGCCGGCGCTCGAGACCTGCACGCGCACGGCGACAAGGCCGAAGCGCAGCGCATGCTGGATTCCATCGCCGACTACAACCGTTACGACTGCGTGTCAACGTTGCGCCTGCGCGACTGGCTGCTCGCGCTCGCGCGCGGGGCGGGCATCCGCTCGGCCGGCACCCAGGCCGACCAGGATGCAGACACGCTCGAGCCGTCGCCGGTGCGCGACGCGCTGCTCGCCATCGCGGCGACGGCTGGCCACACGTCGCGCAGCGCTGACCAGACCGCGGCGGCCTTCGCTGCCGCCGCGATCGACTACCACCGCCGGGAACAGAAAAGTTTCTGGTGGGGACACTATTCTAGGCTCGAATACCCCATCGACGAATGGCAAGACACCCGCGACGTACTTGTGGTCGACCGCGTTGACGTCGACCGTGACTGGTTTCGCGAGGGCCAGCAGCGCGTCGATCGTCGCCACCTGTGGCTTCGGGGGCGTCTGGCACCGGGCAGCAGCATCAAACCGGGTGACCAGGCCGGGCCCTACCTGCTCTACGACTACCCCGGGCCTTTCGCCAACCCCGACACCTCGGCGGGGGCTCGCACCCACCGCGCCGTAAAAGTGCTCGAGGTCGCCGACGACGGCGGAATCCTGGTCGAAGAGACCCTGCTCAAAGATGTCGCCCGCTACGACCACCGACCGAGCGCACTCACACCGGCCGCCCCGCCTCGACCGCTCCAACAGAAACCCGCCATCGATGAGTGGGCTCGGGCGATCGTTGACGCCCAGCCAACCTGGCCGCGCGACCCGATGGTCGACATTTTGCGTCGCACCCCGCCGCGCACCCGTACAGGAGGCCTGGCGGCCGTCGCGGTCGATGGAGAGACCATAGACGCGGTCTTGGCAAGTCTTCGTGACCTCGACGGGTCGTACCTTGCGATCCAGGGGCCACCCGGCACCGGCAAAACCTACCTCGGCGCCCACGTGATCACGGCGCTCGTGCAGCAGTACGGCTGGAAGATTGGTGTCGTCGCCCAATCCCACGCCGTCGTGGAGAATCTGCTCGGCGCTATCGTCACGGCCGGGCTCGATCCTGCCCTCGTCGGAAAGGCGGCCAAAACGGGGGCTGACCCGGCGCAAGCCGGGTACACGGTGCTGCCCAAAGACGGCCAGCTGCTCTTTGCACTCGACCACGCCAACTCCGGATTCGTCGTCGGCGGCACTGCCTGGGACTTCAGTAATCCTGCTCGTGTGCCTCGGCACAGCCTTGACCTGCTCGTCGTCGACGAGGCCGGCCAGTTTTCGCTCGCCTCGACCATTGCGGCGAGCGTCGGCGCAAAGAACCTGTTGTTGCTGGGCGACCCGCAGCAACTGCCGCAGGTGAGTCAGGGCACGCACCCCGAGCCGATCGACCAGTCAGCGCTCGGCTGGGTCGCGGCCGGCCACGACGTGCTCGCAGCGACGCGAGGATATTTTCTCGCCGAGAGTCGCCGCATGCATCCGGCGGTGGCAGCTCCGGTCTCCCGACTCTCCTACGGCGGACTCCTGCGTGCCAATCCGATCACTTCGACCAGGTTCCTCGCTGGTGTCACGCCCGGGTTGCACGCCGTTCCGGTCGAGCACACCGGCAATGCCATTTCATCAGTCGAAGAGGGAGATGCCGTCGTGGCCCTCGTTCGTAATGTCCTCGGCCGGCTCTGGACCGACCCGACCGAGTGCCGCAGCGAGGATCCATTGGGCGAAGCCGACGTGATCGTCGTGACGCCCTACAACGCCCAGTTGGCCCTGGTGCACGCGGCACTGGCCGCTGCCGGCTACTTCAACGTGAGGGTGGGCACGGTCGATAAGTTTCAGGGTCAGGAGGCGGCCGTCGCGATCGTCACGCTCGCGGCCAGTTCGGCCGACGACGTGCCGCGCGGCCTGGCCTTCCTCATTTTGAAGAACCGGCTAAACGTCGCTATTTCGCGGGCCAAATGGGCCGCGTACCTGGTCTATTCACCGTCGCTGACGGCGCACCTGCCGGTGACGCCCGCTGGCCTCGCCGAACTCAGTGCGTTCATCAGCCTGGTTGAGCCAGACCCGGGCCAAGATCTAGGCTGACGGCGGCAGGTCTTTGATGATGTTCGTGATGCGAATCGTCGAGCAGCGCCGGCCGGCATCATCGGTGACGACGATCTCGTGGGTGGTGAGCGTGCGGCCAAGATGAATCGGGGTGCACACCCCCGTGACGTAGCCGGACGTTGCCGAGCGATTGTGCGAGGCGTTGATTTCGATACCGACGGCGAGTTTTCCCGGTCCGGCATGCAGGTTCGCGGCCATCGAGCCGAGCGACTCACCGAGCACGACGTAGGCGCCGCCGTGCATGAGCATGGCCGGCTGCGTGTTGCCCGCCACGGGCATCCGTGCCACAGCCCGGTCAATGGTGAACTCGGTGAACTCCAGCCCCATCTTGTCGGCGAGATCCCCGCAGCCGCGCTGCTGAACCCAGGCGAGTGCGTCGTCAGTCGTATTGAACATGATCACCTTTGGTCGGGAAGCCCACGCGGGAAGACACTTGTAGGCTAGGGGAGTGTTGGACTCCGAAAAGCCTACCCTGATGATCATCGACGGCCACTCCCTGGCATTCCGGGCGTTCTTCGCCCTGCCAGTGGACAGCTTCCAGACCCGTGCCGGGCAGCATACGAACGCCATCCACGGCTTTCTGTCGATGCTGCTCAGCCTGCTGCGCAACGAGAAGCCGACCCACCTCGCCGTCGCCTTCGACATTTCGCGCGCGTCCTTTCGCACCAGGGAATACCCCGAGTACAAGGGCACGCGTAATGCGACGCCCACGGAGTTCCTCGGCCAGATTCCGCTGCTGCAGGAAGCCCTCGCCGCGATGAACATCACGACCATCACCAAGGAAGACTTCGAGGCCGACGATATTCTGGCGACCCTGTCGGTGCAGGGTACCGACGCCGGCTACAACGTACTGGTCGTCTCCGGCGACCGGGATGCGATCCAGCTCGTCAACGAGACCGTCACCCTGCTCTACCCCTCCAGTCAGGGCGTGTCGGCGCTCACCCGCTACGACCCGGCCCGGGTGCGCGAGCGCTACGGCATCGAACCGGAGCAGTATCCCGACATCGCCGCACTCGTCGGCGAAACCAGTGACAATCTCATCGGCATCAGTAAGGTTGGCGAGAAGACGGCCGTCAAGTGGCTCGGCCTCTACGGCAGCCTCGACGGCATCCTCGAACACGCCGACGAGATCAAGGGCGTCGTTGGCAACAACCTGCGCGAGCAGAAAGAGAACGCGATTCGCAACCGCCGTCTCAACCGCCTGGTCACCGACCTGGAGCTGCCCGTGGCTGTTGCCGCCCTGGAACGCGGGGCCATGGACACGGATGCCGTGCGCGACATCTTCACTCGCCTCGAGTTTAAGACGCTACTCGACCGGGTGCTCAAGCTTGCCGGTGAAGACCCGGCGGCGGAAGGCTCCGCTCTCGTTGCCGCCATCGACGAGCTTCCAGCGGTGCAGTCGCCTGTCGCGCAGGACCTGCTGGACGAGGAGCTGCAGTCCTGGCTCGACCGGGCAACGGCGGCCCACCCGGCGGGACTCGGACTCACCGTCGAGGTGCAGGACGGCAAGGCGATCGGTTTCGGCCTGGCCACCCCGACCGAAACCATCAACCTGCCGTGGCAGCAGGGTCGCAAAGACTACGCCCCGCTCGAAGCCTGGCTGGCGAGCGATGCCCTGAAGATCATGAACGACGCCAAACACCAGGTGAAGGCCCTGAGCAAAAGCGGCCTGGCTTTCGCCGGCCTGGCCTTCGACACGCTGGTCGGCGCCTGGCTTGTCCGCCCGGGCGGTCCGGACAAGTCCCTGGCCGACCTTGTGTCACGGTACCTCGACGAAGTGCTGCCGGTGGCCGATCCCAACCAGCTCGTGCCCGACGAGACCCAGCAGGCTGGCGCCCCCGCCCACGCCTGGTATACCCTGCGGGTGTTCGCCGCCGTCGAAACCGCGCTCGATCCCGGCTCTCTCAAACTGCTGCTGGAGATCGAGCTGCCGACCCTGCTGGCCCTGGCCGACATGGAACTCGCCGGCGTCAGCGTCTCACACGAGCAACTCGCCGAACTATCAGCCGAGCTCGGCGTCAGCACGGCGAGTCTCGCCGCGGCGGCCTACGCCGAGATCGGGCGCGAGGTCAACCTCGGTTCACCCAAGCAACTGCAAGACGTGCTGTTCGAGCAGCTTCAGATGCCGAAGACGCGCGCCAACAAGACTGGTTTTTCAACGGATGCCGGCGCCCTGGCCGACCTTCAGGCGAGCAACCCGCATCCGTTCCTCGATCTGCTGCTAAAGCATCGCGACGCTACCAAGCTGCGCCAGATCGTCGAAACCCTCGACAAGGCCATCGACACGACCGGCCGCATCCACACGACGTACGTGCAGATCGGCACCACGACCGGCCGGATCTCCTCGAACGATCCCAACCTGCAGAACATCCCCGTGCGCACCGAGGAGGGTCGGCGCATCCGTGCCGCTTTCCAAGCCGGCGTCGGTAGCGAAAGCCTGCTCACTGCGGACTATTCGCAGATCGAGATGCGCATCATGGCGCATCTCTCCGAGGACGCGGGGCTGATCGAAGCCTTCAACGCCGGAGAAGACCTGCACCGTTTCGTCGGTTCGCGCATTTTCGGTGTCGACCCCGCCGATGTGTCCGGTGAGATGCGCAGCAAGGTCAAGGCGATGAGCTACGGGCTCGCCTACGGCCTGAGTGCCTTCGGCCTGTCCAGGCAGCTGCGCATCGACACCAAAGAAGCCAAGCAGCTCATGACCGACTACTTCGAACGGTTCGGAGCGGTGCGGGACTACCTGCGTAACGTTGTCGAGCAAGCCAAGGTTGACGGCTACACCGAGACCATCTACGGGCGGCGCCGGCCGTTCCCTGATCTGGCCAGCCCGAAACGAGTGCTGCGCGACAACGCGGAACGCGCGGCTCTCAACGCTCCGATTCAGGGTTCGGCGGCCGACATCATGAAAATCGCCATGAACGGTATCGCCGCGGATCTGGCGGATGCGTCGATGGATTCCCGCATGCTACTCCAGGTACACGACGAGTTGATTTTCGACGTCGCACCGGGGGAGTGGGACGCCCTGCGCCAGGTCGTCACCCACAACATGGAGTCCGCCGCCGACCTGCTCGTTCCGCTGACGGTGCAGGTCGGTCGCGGACCCAACTGGGACGCAGCCGCCCACTAGTTCGTTGCGGGTTGACCGGCCACTTTCCCCAATTGGGGGGCCCAGACGCAACACCCGTGTCCTAGGCTCGGGGCATGACACACGACATCCAGCGCACGCCAACGGCCATCGACCAGATCGCTGAAGAGTGGGTGGACACCCTCGTCGACCTCGACCCCACGGTGGGTACCTACATCGGCCGCACCGAGGGGGACGGTCGCTACGGCGATTATTCCCCGGCCGGCCACGAACGATTCATCGCCGAGGCAAAGAAGACCATTGCCCAGCTGGATGCCGCTCACCCGGGTGACAGCGTCGATGAAGTCACCCAGACCGACCTGCGCAGCGAGTTGGCGCTCACTGTGGAAAGCGCCGACGCCGAGTTGCAGCTGCGCGACCTCAACGTCATTGCCTCACCGGCGCAGGAGATTCGCGAGATCTTCGACCTTATGCCGACCAAGACCGTTGACGACTGGGCCAACATTTCGTCGAGGCTCGGCAACCTGCCCGCAGCCATCGACGGCTATATCGACACCCTTCGCCTCGGCATCGAACGCGGCGTGACGCCGGCTCGCCGGCAGGTGCGGGAGGTGCTCGCCCAGGCGAAGCGCCACGCTGCCAGCGACGGGTTCTTCGCCGAGTTCACCGCGAACGCAACTGCGGCCGAGGGCACACTGCCAGCATCCCTGGTCACGGACCTCGGTGTGGGCGCACGCCTCTCCGCGACCGCCTACGACAAACTGGCCACCTTCTTCAGCACAGAACTTGAGGGCAAAGCCACCGAAAACGACGCAATCGGTCGGGATCTGTACAACCTCGCCTCTCGTCGTTTCTTGGGCGCGACGGTGGATCTCGACGAAACCTACGAATGGGGCATCGAAGAACTCGCTCGCATGGTGGAAGAGCAAGAAAAGATCGCCGACCAGATCAAACCAGGCGCGGGCGTACTCGAAGCCATCGCCTACCTCGACACTGACCCGAAACGTAAACTGCACGGCACGCAGGCCTTACAGGAATGGATGCAGAAAACCAGCGACAAAGCCGTCGCTGACCTCGCCGAAACCCAGTTCGACATTCCCGACGAGATCAAGACCATCGAGTGCATGATCGCGCCCACCCAGGAAGGCGGCATCTACTACACCGGCCCCACCGATGATTTCTCCAGGCCCGGACGCATGTGGTGGTCAGTACCCGTCGGTGTGACCGAATTCGACACCTGGCGCGAGCTCACCACCGTCTATCACGAGGGTGTGCCCGGCCACCACCTGCAGATCGGCCAGGCCGTCTATAACCGGGCCAAGCTCAACACCTGGCGCCGCCAGCTGGCCGGCACCTCCGGGCATGCCGAGGGCTGGGCGCTCTACGCTGAACGACTGATGGAACAACTCGGCTACCTCGACGACCCGGCAGACCGTTTCGGCATGCTTGACGGCCAGCGGATGCGCGCCGCTCGCGTCGTTCTTGACATCGGCGTGCACCTCGGCAAGACCCGGCCAGACGGTTCGGGCCCGTGGACTTCGGACTATGCCTTCCAATTCCTCGGTCAGAACGTCAACATGAATGAGAGTTTCGTGAAGTTCGAGGTGAACCGCTACCTCGGCTGGCCGGGCCAGGCGCCGTCGTACAAGGTCGGCCAGCGCATCTGGGAGCAGCTTCGCGACGAGTGTGCCGCTCGCGAGGGAGCGAAGTTCAGGGTCAAGGAATTTCATCGTCGTGCCCTCGATCTCGGCGGCGTTGGTCTTGACACCCTGCGGTCGGCGCTGGCATAAGCGCCAGGGGCGACGCAGTCCGCATCGAGCATATACGGCTCGGTAAACTGGGCAGGTGCGTCCCCCTGAGTCGTCCCCGTTCGACACCGGCACTGTATCTGCACCGGAACAGACAGCGACTGCACCCGCTCCATTCCAGCTCCGGCCAAAGTCCCGCCGAGCCGTGATTGATCGTTCGGGCATCCGCCTTCTGTTTCTGGCTCCGGCGGGGGTGTCGCTGCTGCTCGGGCTGTATGCCGCGGCGGCCCTACTCGGCTTCGACGTGCCGCCGCTCGCCGACCGCCTGGCCGCATCGCACGGCGCGCTCATGGTTTTTGGCTTTGTCGGAACCCTGATCGTGCTCGAACGGGCCGTCGCGATCAAGATGTGGTGGGCCTTCTTTGCGCCGGCCTTGCTCGGCGTTGGCAGCCTGCTCGTGCTGGCGCCGCTGCCGATCTGGATCGGACGCACCGCAATCGCGGTCGGCGCGCTCGGCCTGCTGCTGATCTACCGCAGCATCTGGCGCCGTCAGGCGATGACGGCCATTGCGATTCAGTTCCTCGGCGGTGTCAACCTGCTCGTCGCGGCGATTCTCTGGCTCGCCAACGTTCCGGTTGCCCACCTGATACCGGCGTTCAGCGCCTTCCTCGTGCTTACCATCGCCGGGGAACGCCTCGAACTTGCGCGGTTGTCCCTGCGCGGCACCCATCCCGGGCGTGCCCTGCTCTGGGCGTCGCTGACGTTGACCGGATGCGTCTCGCTCGCCCTGTGCGTGCCCGCGTTCGGCTATCCATTGTTTGGCCTGGCTCTGCTCTGCGTGGTGTCCTGGCTGTTCCTGCACGATGTCGCGCGCCGCACGCTGGGATCGGTCGGGCTGCCGAGGTACATGGCAGCGTGCTTGCTCAGCGGGTACGCCTGGCTGGTCGTCGCCGGTGTCATCTGGCTCGTCGGCGACGCCGCGACAAGCGGCCCGACCTACGACGCTGTCATTCACGCGGTGCTGCTGGGGTTCACACTGTCGATGATCATGGCGCACGCGCCCGTCATTCTGCCGGCCGTGCTGCGCCGTCCGCTACCGTACCGGCCGATCATGTACCTGCCTGTAGTGCTGCTGCACGCCTCGCTCGTGCTGCGCGTGTTGTTCGGTGATGCGCGCGACTTACCCCACCTGCTCCAGCTTGGCGGATCACTCAGCATCACCGCCCTGCTGCTGTTCATCGTCATCGCTGGGGCCTCCGCGGTCCTTGGCCCGGTGCGCCAGGGCAAGCCAGCGCGACCTGTTCAGAGAGACCGTTCATGAGTCCCGTCACGGCCCGGGTGTATGCCCGACGCACCTGGTATCTGCAGACGAACGCCGTTGTCGCTGCCTGGCTCGCCGTGCTCGGCGTTGTTGTTCTGGCCCATCAAAACATTCCGGTCGCCGACTGGCTCATGGTGCACCTTTTACTGCTCGGCGCAGTCAGTACTGCGATCATCATCTGGAGCCAGCACTTCGCCGACACTCTGGTGCGGCGGCATCCACTGGGCGGGCGCCGGTCGCTGATCATTCGCCTGGTCGGGCACACGCTCGGGGCCATTCTCGTGATAATCGGCATGATCGTGAACCTGTTCGTTGTGGTGCTCGCGGGGGGCGTGCTGGTCGGCGCGGTTGCGGTGCTGCATACGGCGCTACTGGGCCGTGAGCTCCGCCGGACGAAACCCACCCGCTTCGGCTCGCTCGTGCGCTTCTACGTCGCAGCCGCTGTGAGCCTCTTGGGTGGTGTGTGCCTCGGCATCTGGATGGCGAACCCGGGGACGGGCGCCGACCTGCACGCTCGCCTCTACCTGGCGCATATCGCTCTCAACGTGCTCGGCTGGATCGGCCTGACCGCGGTCGGAACCCTCCTGTTGCTCTGGCCCACGGTGCTGCGCACCCGGCTTGGCGATGGAACGGATGCCGCCGCCCGTACCGCCCTTCCCCTACTCACCGCAGGCGTGGGGGTGGTCGCCGGTGCCAGCCTGGCCGGAGTGCCGCTCGGTGTCGGTGCAGGCGCCCTGCTGTACCTTCTAGGTCTCGTACCCGTTGTGTGGGAGGCAGTGCGGCAGGCCCGGCACGCGCCGCCGACGACTTTCGCCGGCTGGAGCCTCGCCGCCTCGATGGCCTGGCTGGCGTTCAGTGTTGCGGCGCTCGGCGTCGTGGTAGCGACCGCGGCGACCCCGATCGACGCCGTAGCCCGCCTCGGCTGGCTGGTGATTCCGTTGCTGGCCGGCTTCAGTGCGCAACTGCTGCTCGGCGCCCTCAGCTACCTGATTCCGATGGTTTCCGGCGGCGGACCGCAGGCCGGCAAGGCCGCCGCCGTCGAACTCAACCGGGCGCCGTTGTTTCGCCTGCTCGTCGTGAACGGCGGCATTGTGCTGTACCTCCTGCCGGTGCCGAGCCTGGTCAAGGTCGTACTGTCCCTGTTGGTGTTCGGGGTGATGCTGAGCTTTCTGGTGCTGTTGGTGCGCGCGGTCGTGGCAGGTGGGCGCATCCGCTCTCGCGCCGGGTCCGCTCCGGTCGCCGGGTCCGCTCCGGTCGCCGGTTCCGCCGCGGTGCCGGCCGGCGAGGCGCGTTCGCGCCGCACGCGTAGTGGGATGGCCGCCGGCGCGGTCGGTGCACTCGTGCTGGCCGTCACCGTGGGGGTTGCCCTCGACCCGGTCACGGCCGGGGTGGGTGCGGCATCGGTCACCGCTCAGGGCACCGTGGCCAGCGCCTCGGGCGAGGTCACCGAGGCGACCGTGACCATGCTCGACATGCGGTTCGCGCCCTCGAGCCTGACCGTGCCCGCCGGCAACCGGCTTGAACTCACCGTCACCAACGGCGACACCGCCGTGCACGACCTCACCCTCGCGAGCGGTTTGACATCGGGCCGTGTCGCGCCCAGGGAGACAGTGATCATCGACGCCGGAATCACGGCCGCCAGCAGTGAAGGCTGGTGTTCCATCGCCGGCCACCGCCAGATGGGTATGGTGCTGCAGATCATCGTCACCGGCTCCGCAGAAACGGATGCTGCGGCCGACCACTCCGGTTCCGATGCCACGGGTTTAGAAGTATCCGCCGCCGACGACCTCGGAACCCAGCCGGAGCCCTCGCCTGGATTCGAGGCGCGCGACCCCTTCCTGCTGCCCGCGTCCGCCGAAACCCACCACGATTACACTTTCCGGGTCGGTGATACCCAAGTCGAGGTCGCCCCAGGGGTAACCCAGACCCTCTGGCCGTTTAACGGCACAGCGCCCGGCCCGACCCTGCGCGGAAAAGTCGGGGACACCTTCACGATCACCCTGGTCAATCAGGCCACGACCGGTCACTCCCTCGACTTCCACGCCGGCGCGCTGGCCCCCGACGGTCCCATGCGCACGATAGAGCCGGGCGAAACCCTCGAGTATTCCTTCACCGCCACGCGGTCGGGTGTCTGGCTGTACCACTGCTCCACGATGCCGATGTCGCTGCACATCGCCAACGGCATGTTTGGGGCGGTCGTCATCGATCCCGCCGGGCTCGACCCGGTCGATCGGGAATACCTGCTCGTGCAATCTGAGTTCTACCTCGGGCCGCAGGGCGGCATTGCCGATTCCGACAAAATCGCCGCAGCCGTCCCCGACCTCGTCGTCTTTAACGGCTACGCGAACCAATACCAGGAGCAGCCGCTCCGCGCAAAAGTGGGGGAGCGCATCCGCTTCTGGGTACTCGACGCCGGACCCAACCTGGCGAGTTCCTTCCACATCGTCGGCGGCCAGTTCGACACGGTCTACGCGGAAGGCGAGTATTTGCTGCGTAACGGCGGCAGCACCGGCACCGGCGGCAGTCAGACGCTCGGGCTCGCGCCGGCGCAGGGCGGGTTTGTGGAGCTGCGCTTCCCCGAAGCTGGCACCTATCCCTTCGTGACGCACGCCATGACAGATGCTGAACGCGGCGCCGCCGGGCAGATCATGGTCGTCCCGTAGCCGCTTTGCGGCGGCAGGGCACCCGCGTTGGACATCGAGTTGCTCCTCGTCGCTTCGGGTGGCTAGACTAAGGTGTCACAATCGTGACGCCTATCCGCTGCCATGCGCGGAGTGTTCCCCGGTTTTTCTGCACCGCCGAGCATCAATAACACTTGCACAACTTTTTGCGTGTGGCCCGATTTTGTCCATCCTGGAGCAACTACTACATGACAATCGCAACGACCGAACGGGCACCCAAGCAGGTCGCCATTAACGACATTGGATCTGCTGAAGACTTTCTTGCCGCGGTCGAAAAGACTCTGAAATTCTTCAACGACGGAGACCTCATCGAAGGCACCGTTGTGAAGATCGACCGCGACGAGGTTCTCCTCGACGTTGGGTACAAGACCGAGGGTGTCATTCCCTCCCGCGAACTCTCCATCAAGCACGACGTTGACCCCTCTGAGGTTGTCAAGGTCGGCGACCTGGTCGAGGCCCTCGTTCTTCAGAAAGAAGACAAAGAAGGCCGCCTCATCCTCTCTAAGAAGCGTGCTCAGTACGAGCGTGCATGGGGCGACGTTGAGAAGATCAAGGAGTCCGACGGTGTTGTCACCGGTTCGGTCATCGAGGTCGTCAAGGGTGGACTCATCGTCGACATCGGCCTGCGCGGCTTCCTGCCGGCATCGCTCATCGAACTTCGCCGTGTTCGCGACCTGACCCCGTACCTGGGCCAGGAGATCGAAGCGAAGATCCTCGAGCTCGACAAGAACCGCAACAATGTCGTGCTGTCGCGTCGCGCCCTGCTCGAGCAGACGCAGAGCGAAAGCCGCACCACGTTCCTCAACAACCTCCAGAAGGGACAGGTCCGCAAGGGCGTCGTCTCCTCGATCGTCAACTTCGGTGCGTTCGTCGACCTCGGCGGCGTCGACGGTCTGGTTCACGTTTCCGAGCTCAGCTGGAAGCACATTGAGCACGCCAGCGAGGTCGTTGAAGTTGGCCAGGAAGTCACCGTCGAGATCCTCGAAGTTGACCTCGAGCGCGAGCGTGTCTCGCTGTCGCTCAAGGCTACGCAGGAAGACCCGTGGCAGGTATTCGCCCGCACCCACGCCATCGGCCAGGTTGCACCGGGTAAGGTCACCAAGCTCGTTCCGTTCGGCGCGTTCGTTCGCGTTGCCGAGGGCATCGAGGGCCTCGTGCACATCAGCGAGCTCTCCGGCAAGCATGTCGAGCTCGCCGAGCAGGTTGTCTCGGTCGGCGACGAGGTCTTCGTCAAGGTCATCGACATCGACCTCGAGCGTCGCCGCATCTCGCTGAGCCTCAAGCAGGCCAACGATGGCGTCGACCCCGACGGCACCGAGTTCGACCCGGCGCTCTACGGAATGCTCACCGAGTACGACGACAAGGGCCAGTACAAGTACCCCGAAGGCTTCGACTCTGAGACCAACGAGTGGCGCGAAGGCTTTGACGAGCAGCGCGAAAAGTGGGAGCAGGACTACGCTGCTGCCCAGGCTCGCTGGGAAGCCCACAAGAAGCAGGTTTCGACCGCGAACGACGAAATCGCTGCCCCCAGCGACGTCGCACCGGCCGGATCGGCCTTCTCGAGCGAGTCGGCTGGCGCCGGCACGCTCGCCGACGACGAAGCACTCGCGGCCCTCCGCGAGAAGCTCTCTGGCGGCAACTAGCACCACAGCACGACGCTCAACGGCGGGCCGCATCCTTCGGGGTGCGGCCCGCTGTGTTGTATAACCGATGGATCGGACACCAGCGGTTGACGCAACGCCTGCGGCTAAGGCAGATGCCGAAGTCTGCTGTGCATCCGTCGAGGTCGAGGTCGAGGTCGGGGTCGGGGTCGTGGTTGTGTGCGGCCTGACCGTGGGACTCTGGACACTTCGTGCTATACCTGATAGTGAGGATATTTCCTCCTCCTTAGCGCGTCCCGATATCTTCAGGATTGCCGCGCACTTCCAACTTCCCCACGAAAACCTGTTTTCTGGACGAATTCGCCCGTGCACACCAGTTCCACGAATCACAGCCCCATCGGAGCATTTCATGAAAAGTTTTCGTCCCTCAGACAACGGCGGCACGGGGGGCGACGCTCCCTTCGACGTAGCGCCGTCGAGCCACACCGAAGCCATCATCAGCAACAACACCGCAGCGAGCCACTCGACGGCACTCGTCGTCGAGACCGATCCCGAATCGGCCGAGCTCCTCCGGCTGCTCCTGGAGTCGGACGGATTTCGGGTAATCACGGTTGCGACCGGCGAGGAGGCTCTCGATATCACTCGGAGAGTTCCGCTGAGCCTGATCACCCTCGATGTGTATCTTCCCGGAATGGATGGTTGGAAATTCCTGTTGAAGCTGCAAGATTCACTGGGGCAGGAATCCGCACCGGTCATTGTTATCGGTGGTCGGACGGATATGGGCATGGCGCTGAGCAGGGGGGCTGCTGCCGTCCTGGAGAAACCGCTCCAGCCGGCCGAGCTGCAGACTTCTCTCACCCTGCTCGGCCTCCGCAGCCGTGAAGCACTCCTGGCCGAGATTCAGCGGGCCCTCAGATAGGTCGATGCCCGCAGTCCTCTTTCGGTGCAGGTGGTCGCGTCCGCTCGTCACGCGCGGCGGCGCAGCGGATAGCATGGCGGAATGTACTTGATAGGACTGACCGGCGGGATCGCGTCGGGCAAGAGCACAGTGGCCAAGCGCCTGGCCTCCTGGGGCGCCGTGGGGATCGACGCCGACCAGCTGGCTCGTGAAGTGGTTGAACCCGGCACGCCCGGCCTCGCAGCGATTGCCGCCGAGTTCGGCGACACGATCTTGCTGGCTGATGGCACGCTGAATCGACCGGCGCTGGGCGCCATCATTTTTTCCGATGCGAGCCGGAGAGAGCGACTGAACGCCATCACGCATCCGGCCGTTCGACGACTCACCCGCGACCGGGTCGCCGCTGCAAGTGCCGTCGACTCGCACGCCATCGTTGTGTACGACGTTCCGCTCCTGGCGGAGGCCATCGCCGGCGGTCTGGTCACGTTTGATCTGATCGTTGTCGTGCACGCAGATGCTGTGACCCGAATCAAGCGCATGGTGGACTTACGCGGACTGACGCGTGAGGAAGCTGCCCACCGCATTTCCGCGCAGGCCAGTGATGCGGACCGCCTCGCCCTGGCCGATGTCGTCATCGACAACAACGGCACCGTTGAAGCGACTCTGGCTCAGGTTGACGCCCTGTGGACTCGCGTACGGGCGGACGAAGCTCGCACGGTCGAAGAGTCCGACGGCACCCGCACGCCGTGGTCTGCCCGCCGAGGCTGACTGTCAGACCCCCTTTGTAGAATGGGAGCATGGAACCCACCCGCTCTGTGAACCCGTTTGAAGTGGTCAGTGAGTACACGCCGAGCGGTGACCAGCCCTCCGCCATCGCCGACCTGACCGCCCGGATCAACGCCGGCGAAACAGACATCGTTCTGCTCGGCGCCACCGGAACCGGAAAATCGGCCACAACCGCCTGGCTGATCGAGCAGGTGCAACGCCCGACGCTGGTACTGGCCCACAACAAGACTCTCGCAGCCCAGCTGGTCAACGAATTTCGCGACCTCATGCCCAACAACGCGGTGGAGTACTTCGTCTCGTACTACGACTACTACCAGCCAGAGGCCTACGTGCCGCAAACGGATACGTTTATCGAGAAAGACTCCTCGATCAATGAAGAGGTGGAACGGCTGCGGCATTCCACCACCAATTCACTGCTGAGCCGGCGCGACGTCATCGTCGTCTCCACCGTGTCGTGCATCTACGGGCTCGGCACGCCGCAAGGCTACCTCGACGCCATGATCGCGTTGCAGGTGGGCCAGAAAGTCAGCCGCGACTGGTTGGTGCGCAAATTCGTGGCCATGCAATACAAGCGCAACGATGTCGACTTTTCGAGAGGTAATTTTCGCGTGCGCGGCGACACGATTGAGATCATCCCGATGTACGAGGAGCTCGCTATTCGCATCGAGATGTTCGGCGATGAGATCGAGGGGCTGTACAGCCTGCATCCGCTCACCGGTGACATCGTCAAGAAACTCGATTCGGTATCCGTTTTTCCCGGATCTCACTATGTCGCAAGCGACGACGTCATGCGCCGCGCCATCGGCACCATCGAGATTGAACTCGCGGAGCGCCTGGAGGTGCTCGAACGTGAGGGCAAGCTACTCGAAGCCCAGCGGCTGCGGATGCGCACCACCTTCGACCTCGAGATGATGGAGCAGATCGGGTTCTGCTCCGGCATTGAAAACTACTCCCGTCACATCGATGCGCGCGAACCGGGGGAGGCTCCGCACTGCCTGCTCGACTATTTTCCCGACGACTTTCTCATGGTCATCGATGAGTCACACGTGACCGTGCCGCAGATCGGCGCTATGTACGAGGGAGACTCCTCACGTAAGCGCACCCTGGTCGACCACGGCTTTCGGCTGCCGAGCGCACTCGACAACCGCCCGCTCAAGTTCAACGAATTCAAGAACCGGGTCGGTCAGACCGTTTACCTGTCGGCCACGCCGGGTAAGTACGAGATGGGTATCGCCGACGGCATCGTCGAACAGATCATCCGCCCGACCGGCTTGATCGACCCACAGATCATCGTGAAGCCGAGCGCCGGGCAGATTGACGACCTGCTCGAAGAAATCAAGAAGCGCACCGAGCGCAACGAACGCGTGCTCGTCACGACGCTCACCAAGAAAATGGCCGAGAATCTCACGGACTTCCTCACCGAAGCCGGGGTGCGCGTGCGCTACCTGCACTCCGACGTCGACACGTTGCGCAGGGTGGAACTGCTCACCGAACTGCGAGCCGGCATCTACGACGTGCTGGTCGGCATTAACCTGCTGCGTGAGGGCCTCGACCTGCCCGAGGTGTCCCTCGTCGCCATCCTTGACGCCGACAAAGAAGGGTTTCTGCGCTCGGCCACGTCGCTCATCCAGACCATCGGGCGGGCCGCCCGCAACGTGTCCGGCGAGGTACACATGTACGCCGACCGGCTGACGGCATCCATGGAGAAAGCGATCGACGAGACCGACCGTCGACGGGAGAAGCAGGTCGCCTACAACACCCTGCACGGCATCGACCCGACGCCGCTGCGCAAACGTATTGGCGACATCACCGAGGCGCTCGCCCGTGAGGAGGCCGATACCGCCGAACTGCTGGCCGGCCGCGATGCCCGGCGCAAGAGTTCCACTCCTAACCGGCGGGTCGGCCTCGCTGCGAACGGCGCCAACGACCTCGAATCGATCATCGCCGACCTGAACTCGCAGATGCTCGAGGCTGCCGGGGAGCTGAAGTTCGAACTGGCCGCGCGCCTGCGCGATGAGCTTTCCGAGCTCAAGCGCGAGCTGCGGCAAATGGAGAAGGCCGGCCACCTGCAGTAGCCCTGCTTTGCGCGCCTCCGAACGGGGTGCCGTCACCGAGCCCTGTTGTCGCGGCACCTGTTGGGGATCACGGCACGCGTTCTTAGGGGTGCCGCGATCCTGAACGAGTGCCGCAAGTCGGGGTCGTCCCTCGGCCGGCCGGCTAGAGCGTCGCTGCACTCGCTGGAGATCGCGGCACCCTTACGAACGAGTGCCGTCAGCGCTAACGAGTGCCGCGAGGGCGGATGCCCGATGCCCGTGCGATTCAGTCGAACGCGGCCCGGTTGCTGAACCGGGTGCGGTTGCCGCCAGTCGTGAGGGCACCACCAACCGCGACGACCGCCGGCAGCGCCACCACGATTAGCGCGAGCTGCAGCCACGGGGGAGTGAACGGCAGCAACGAGTGACCAGCGGTGTCGCGGGTCAGCGACAGCGCAAGCGACGGCACCAGCCCGAGCAGCACCCCGATGATGCTGCCGAGCCCGACGATCACCACGGCCTGCCAGAACCCGAAGGCTCGACGCACCCGCGGTGATGCACCGAGCGACGTGAGCACTGCATTGTCGCGGTGCCCGTCAGCGCGGGCGAGTCCGATCGTGATCGACGCCGTGACCAGGGCGATGATGGTGGTGAGAGCGAGCAGCGCCCAGGTCCACGACGCGCCATAAGTTTGCGGGCCCGATTCGCTTATAAGGGAAAATTTCGGCGAGATGGCGGCGAGGGCACCCTGGGCGTGGTCGAATTCGGCTTGGGTCGGTGCCGCACCGATACTGCTGACCACCATCGACGGCCGGTACGCGAGGTTGGACGCATCGGCTGTGGCAGTCAGCATGAACACGGCGTAGGGCAGGGGATGCTCCGGCTCCTGCACGCTCGCGGCCAGCGTCAGGCTGCGAGCTGGCTTCAGGGTGGAGTTGAGCTCGGTGATCCAGTCGATCTGAACGCTGTCGTTGACCACGTATTGTGCGTAGGTGGCGACAGCTCCACCGGCGGCGAGCGTTGCCCGGGACTCGGTCGAGACCGGCTCTCCGAGAATCGCGGCGAAGTCTGCCAGATCGCCAACCCAGATGTGGTCGTTCATGCTCGACATCGTGAACGTGTCGAGATAGTAGGGAGTGGGGCACCGGGTGTCGGTGCGGTTTTCCGCCTCCGGGTTCGAGCCCGGCCGACTGGCATCACTCGGACACACCGCGCCGGGGTCGAGCCGCGGTAAAGCGAAGGTCGGCTCAGCAGCGGCGTTCCCACTCCTTTCGGCATCGGTCTCTCCGAAACCCATTGGCGGATCCTCGGCGCTGCTCAAGAGGCGGGCCTGGGCGCTGGGAAAACTGCTGTCGACGGCGGCAACGACCTCGAGGCCGCTTGTCTGCAGCTCGTAGCCGTACGGTGGCTCATCGACGGAGGTGTTCAGGCTCACCCACGCCGTGTCCAGCGGGGCGCCGAAAACGTAGTTCTTGGTCGAGTTCAACTGGAAGGTCGCCACGAGACTCATCGCGAACGTGGCGACAAAGACGCAGCTCATGATGGCGGCGATCGCCGGAACGCTGCGCCCCGGATTGCGGGCGACATCCCGGGTCGCCAAGCGGGCGGCTGGTCCGACTCTCGAGGCGACCCGCGCCGCCCACCGCAGAATCAGCGGAGCGACGAACACCGCGCCGATCTGCATGATCACCGGGCCACCAACGATGAGCCAAATTCCGAGGGTGGCCAGGCCCTGGCGGTAGGTGGGCACGTAGGCGGCGAGCTCGATCAACCCGCCGGTGACGGCCATGACGGCACCGATGGCCAACAAAACGAGCCCGGCCGCTGGTCGGCGACGCGTTGCTCGTGGCGGGCGCTGGGCGCCGCGCAGCGCCGCCAGAACGTCGATGCGGCCAGCAGCCCGCGCCGGAACCGCCGCTGCACACCAGCCGGCGAGCACGGCGAAGATCGCGATGACGAGCAGGGAGACCAGATCGAGGTGAAAACCCGGGTACCGGGCCGCGCTGCCGTTCGCCGAAATCTGCATGAAAATCCACGCACCAGCGAGGCCGAGCAGCGTTCCCAGTGCCGCTCCGAGAGCGCCGAGAATGACTCCGCCGAACGACATCACGCGAAACAGCATCCGTTTGTCGCCGCCGACGCTCGCGAGGGTTGCGAGCGTGCGCTGCTGGGTGCGGGCGCCGACAGTGAACGCGGCCCCTGCGAGCAGTGCCACCTCGAACAGGGCGAATCCGCCGAGCAGGGCGATGAAGAGATTTTCGAAGTCGCGGGAGAAGCTGCTATCAAAAGGGGAGCTGCCTGCGGGCGGCGGGTCGAGCAGCACCGTGCGCGAAAGAACGGTTGCCCCGCGCGGGTTTAGCTCACCGATCTGGCTCCAGGTGAGTGGGGTGTCGGGCAGGTACCACTCGGTCATCAGGTCGGCATCGTCGGGCATGATGCCGTCGAAGGCGCCGGGCATACCGTAGAACGCCACGATGCTGTCGTCAAAATAGGCGTAGCGAATCGTGCCGACGATGGTGAACGATGCGGCACGGGGCGCGGTCATGACGGCCGTCGACCCGATCTGTGCTCCGAGGCGGTCGAGCGCCGCGGCGGTCACCATGATCTCGCCGCCATTGGTTGGCGCTGAACCAGACGTCACGTCGTACTTGCCGGCAAACGCTGGGTCCCAGGGCTGGCCCTGTACGGCGTTGAACGAGCCGAGCCCGTCCTTCGTCTCCGCGACGACGTTCGTCTTCCGAATGGACAGCAGGTGGGTACCAGCGGGGAACAGCGACGCGGCGGTGACCGGCGTCGGCTCGATCGACTGCGCGGCGTCGGCACGGATGACCTGATCGCTGTGACCCGAAAACCGGTCATTGATCGGGTCCTGGGTGAACTGCGGGTCGGGTGCTGCGGCGATCACGACACGCGCCTCAGTCGACCCAAGCTCGAGTGCAACGTGCTCAGCGGGGGTTGCGACATTGCTCGCGGTCACCGTCGTGATCCCCACCATTCCCAGCACGGGGATCGCCACCAGCAGTGCGATCAGCGCGCTGCGACCGCGGGACTGTCCGGCCATCCGCCGGGCGATCCGAAACGCGATTCGAGTAGATCCCGGGCGCCCGCCAGCGAGCGAACTCGGTTCAAAACTCATGCCGGCAGCCCGCTCAGCAGGCTCGACACAGCGGATGCCTGCGACTCGTCCACGATCCGCCCGTCGCGCAGAAAGACGATCCGGTCCGCCCACGCCGCGTGGCGAGCATCGTGGGTGACCAGAATGCCGCCGGCACCGGCGTCGACTCGCGAGCGGAGCCTCCGCAGCACGAGTTCGCCGGTCGTGCTGTCGAGGGCGCCGGTGGGTTCATCGGCGAGAATCAACGATCGGCCGCCGACGACAGCGCGGGCGATCGCCACCCGCTGCTGCTGGCCGCCCGACAGGTCGGAGGGAAAGTGCTGGGCTCGATCGCCGAGCTCGACGATATTGAGCGCATCGAGGGCTGGGCGGTGCGCCTTCTTCGACGTCCACCCGTCGAGTTCGAGCGGCAGGCTCACGTTTTCGAGCGCGGTCAGCGACGGAATCAGGTTGAAATCCTGAAAAACGAAGCCGAGGCTGCGGCGCCGCAGCGTTGCGAGTTCGCGGGCCGAGAGCTGGCTGAGCCAGTGCCCTTCGACCACGACCTCCCCGGCCGTCGGCGGCGTGAGCCCGCCGGCCAGGGTCAGCAGGGTCGATTTTCCCGAACCGGATGCCCCCATTACCGCAACAAGTTCGCCGCGGCGCACCGACAGGTCGACGCCAGCAAGCGCCGTGATCGCGGTCTCACCGCGGCCGTACTGCATCGAAACGCCGTCGAGCTGAAGTAGAAGATCCGAGCCGGTCATGCGCTGGCCTGCACCGTCTTGGCCGGGCGACCGCGCTTGGGTACCGCGGTGTTCAGTGGCAACGGTTTCGCCAGGCCGGCCGCGCGCGCCCGGGCCAGCCGGTGCTCCGAGTGATCGAGCCAGCGGGCCTCGGCCTCGGCCGCGAAGATGAGCGAATCGACCACGAGCAGCCAGGCCAGCTGCTCCGCCGATTCTGGGTCGGCGGTCGCGTTCTTGGTGCGGGTCAGCTCCTGCAGGGTGCGCATGGTGGCGGTGCGCTGCACCTGAATCACCTGGGCGATGTCGACTCCCGGCAGAGTCACCGCAATAGCGAGCTTGATGGCGAGCTCGTCGCGGGTGGCCATGGTGCGCACCACGGGGGAGCCGAGCCACTCGGCGACCTCCGTGCGGCCGGCATCCGTTATCTCGACGTAATTCTGACCGTCGGCGTCGATATCGGCCTTCTGCACGAGGCCGTCCCGCTCGAGCCGGTCGAGGGTGTTGTAGATCTGGCCGACGTTGAGCGGCCAGGTCGACCCGGTGCGACGGTCGAATTCGGCCCGCAACTGGTAGCCGTAGCACGGCCCCTGGTTCAGGATGGCGAGCAGACTCTGGCGAACAGACATACGACCTCCGGCACTTCAACGGCTAATAATCACCAAGTATATACATACTCAAAAACAATATCAGTAGATGCCGGTGTTCGCTCTCGGCGATGCTTGCTGTCAGGCACTGTCAGCGGCGGTGCATAGACTCTATGAGTGTCGATTACCAAGGTAGAAACAGGTCCGAAACTCAGTGTGCGCGGAGCCCGCGTGCACAATCTCCACAACGTAGATCTGGAGATTCCGCGCGATTCGCTCGTGGTCTTCACCGGTCTCTCGGGTTCGGGCAAGTCGTCGCTCGCCTTCGATACCATTTTCGCCGAGGGGCAACGCCGCTACGTCGAGTCGCTTTCGGCCTACGCCCGGCAGTTCCTCGGGCAGGTTGACCGGCCCGACGTGGACTTCATCGAGGGCCTGAGCCCGGCGGTCTCGATCGACCAGAAGTCGACCAACCGCAACCCGCGGTCCACGGTGGGTACCATCACCGAAATCTACGACTACATGCGCCTGCTCTGGGCCCGAATCGGTGTGCCGCACTGCGCCGTCTGTGGTGAGATCATCCAGTCCCAGACCGTACAGCAAATCGCCGACCAGCTCATGGAGCTGAAGGCGGGCATCCGCTACCAAGTGGTCAGCCCGGTCATCTCGCAAAAGAAGGGCGAGTTCGTCGACCTGTTCCAGGAACTCGCCGGTGGCGGCTATTCCCGCGCAATCGTTGACGGCACGCAGATTCAGCTCAGTGAACCGCCCACGCTCAAGAAGCAGCAGAAGCACGACATCGCCGTCATCGTCGACCGCCTCGTCGCCGGTCCTGAACTGCTTTCCCGCCTCACCGACTCGCTCGAAACAGCGCTCAAGCTCACCGACGGGCTCGTCCAGATCAACTTTCTCGACGAAGAAGGCGACAAGGCCTGGCAGAACTATTCGGAAAAGCTGTCCTGCCCGAACAACCACCCGGTGCAGCTGACCGAAATCGAACCGCGCACTTTCTCGTTCAACGCCCCGTTCGGCGCCTGCCCCGAGTGCTCCGGCCTCGGCACGCGCATGTCGGTGGATGAAGACCTGCTGCTGGGTGACCCCGACCTGAGCATCGCGGAAGGCGTCGTGCTGCCCTGGACTACCCAGGGCAAGGGCCTGTTCCAGTACTACGAGAAGCTGCTCGACGGCCTCGCCCGCGACCTGGACTTCTCCCTCGACACCCCGTGGGGCGAATTGTCCAGCGAGGTACAGAACGCCGTCATGCGCGGCGACAACTTCGAGGTGCGGGTTAAGTGGAAGAACCGCTATGGCCGGGAGATGAGTTATACCTCCGGTTTCGAGGGTGTCGTTCCCTACATCGAACGCCAGTACCTGCAGGCCGAGAGCGACACCCAGCGCCAGCGCTGGTCCGAATATCTGCGCGAGGTCGACTGCCACGTCTGCAAGGGCACAAGGCTCAAGCCCGAGGTTCTCGCCGTGCTCGTGCACGAGGCGAGCATTGCGGATGTCTGCGCGCTCAGCTTGAGCGACGCGCGCGAATTCATGGACACACTCACGCTTACCGACCGTGAAGCTGCCATTGCCGCCCAGGTCTTGCGCGAGATTCGGGCACGTCTCGACTTTCTCATCCGGGTGGGGCTGAACTACCTGAACCTTGCTCGCGCTGCGGCGACCCTCTCCGGCGGCGAGGCGCAGCGCATCCGCTTAGCGACCCAGATCGGCTCCGGCCTCACCGGGGTGCTCTACGTACTCGACGAGCCGAGCATCGGCCTGCACCAGCGCGACAACCGCCGTCTGATCGAGACCCTCGTCACCCTGCGTGACCTCGGCAACACACTCATCGTGGTCGAGCATGACGAAGACACCATCAAAACAGCCGACTGGGTCGTTGACATCGGGCCGGGCGCCGGAGTCAATGGCGGGCACGTCGTGCACTCCGGATCCTACGAGGGTCTGCTGGCCAACACGAAATCGCTCACCGGAGACTATCTGTCCGGGCGCAAGTCCATCGCCACGCCGAAGACTCGCCGCCCGATTGATCCGGAACGATTGATCGGCGTCACCGGTGCCGAGGCGAACAACCTACAGAAGGTCTCGGTGACCTTCCCCCTCGGCACGTTCACCGCGGTCACCGGGGTGAGCGGCTCCGGCAAATCATCGCTCGTCAACGACATCCTCTACCGGGTACTCGCCAACCGGCTCAACGGTGCCCGTAAGCTGCCCGGCAAGCACACCAGGGTCACCGGCCTGGACCAGCTCGACAAGGTCATCCACGTCGACCAGGCACCGATCGGCCGAACGCCCCGCTCCAACCCGGCCACCTACACCGGCGTGTTCGACAAGATCCGAACGCTGTTCTCCGAAACCATCGAATCCAAGACTCGCGGCTACCTGCCCGGCCGGTTCAGCTTCAACGTCAAGGGAGGGCGCTGCGAAGCTTGCTCGGGTGACGGCACAATCAAGATCGAAATGAACTTTCTGCCGGACGTGTACGTAGCCTGCGAGGTGTGTGGGGGAGACCGGTACAACCGAGACACCCTCACCGTGCACTACAAGGGCAAGAACATCGCCGAGGTGCTCGACATGCCGATCAGCGAGGCGGCCGATTTCTTCGAACCGATCTCGTCGATCCACCGTTTTCTGAAGACGCTCGTCGAGGTCGGCCTCGGCTATGTGCGCCTCGGCCAGAGCGCTACGACCCTGTCCGGCGGCGAAGCCCAGCGGGTCAAGCTCGCCACCGAGCTGCAGCGCCGCTCAAACGGCCGCAGCGTGTACGTGCTCGATGAACCCACGACGGGCCTGCACTTCGAAGACGTGCGCAAACTGCTGCTCGTGCTCAACAGTCTGGTCGACAAGGGAAACACCGTTATCGTCATCGAGCACAACCTCGACGTTATCAAGTCGGCCGACTGGGTGATTGACCTCGGACCAGAAGGCGGGTCCGGCGGCGGCAAGGTGCTCGCTACCGGCACGCCGGAACACCTTGCAACGGTCAAGAAGAGCTTCACCGGTTCTTTCCTGAAGGAGGTCCTGGCGGCCGGCTAGGCGGTCACCCGGTCATGTCTGATGCCCTGAGCTATCGTCCGAAAACGGGCGAGATTCCCACGACCCCTGGGGTATACCGGTTTCGCGATGCGACCGGGCGCATCCTCTATGTCGGCAAGGCCAAGAACCTGCGGGCCCGGCTGAGCAACTACTTCGCCCCGCTGCACAGCCTGCACGAACGCACCCGGCGCATGGTCACCACCGCGACCGGGGTCGAGTGGACGGTCGTCGGCACCGAGGTCGAAGCCTTGCAGCTCGAGTGGATGTGGATCAACGAATTCGATCCGCCGTTCAATGTGCAGTTCAAGGATGACAAGTCCTACCCGTATCTCGCCGTTACCCTGGGCGACGAGGCGCCGCGCGCCCTGGTAACCCGTACAGAGGGCATCAAGGGTGCTCGCTATTACGGTCCGTACCCAAAGGTGTGGGCGGTGCACGAAACCATTGAGCTCATGCTCAAGGCTTTTCCCATCCGCACGTGCAACAACGCCAATTACAAGCGGGCGATGCAGAGCGGCAAGCCGTGTTTCGCCGGCCAGATCGGTCGATGCTTCGGCCCCTGCTCCGGCCTGGTTTCGATGGCGGATCACCGAAAAATCGTCAACGAGTTCGTCAGCTTCATGGGCAGTCACGACAGGAAGCTCATCAACGAACTCACCCAGGAGATGAAGGACGCAGCGGCGGCGCAGCAGTACGAAATCGCCGGCAAACGGCGCGATCAGGTGCGGGCACTCAACGCCGTCCTTGAAAAGAGCGCGGTTGTGCTGCGGGACAACGTTGACATCGATCTGTTCGCCATCGAGCAGGACGAGTTGGCCGCAGCCGTGCAGCTGTTCATCGTACGGGGCGGGCGCATCCGCGGTGTGCGTGGCTGGATGGTTGACAAGGAGCTCGACGTCACCATGAGTGAACTCATCGACTCCATGATGCAGACGGCCTACAACCATGACGCATTGCCGCCGCGCGAAATCGTGCTCCCCGAGCTGCCAGAAGATGCTGAGGCCCTGGAGGCGTGGCTGGCAGACCTGGCCGGTCGTAAGGTGCGGCTCGTAGCCGCCCAGCGCGGTGAGAAGGCGGCTCTGCTCGTGACGGCGAGCAACAACGCCAAGCAGGCGCTGATGCTCTACAAGACTCGGCGGAGCTCAGACTTCGTCGCACGTTCCAAGGCCCTGGAGGATATTCAGGACGCCCTCGAGATGCCGGCCGCTCCACTGCGCATGGAGTGCTACGACGTGTCGCACCTGAGCGGCACCAATATTGTCGCGTCCATGGTCGTCTTCGAAGACGGGTTGCCCCGCAAAGACGAATACCGACGCTTTAACATTCCCGAATCTACCGACGACACCGACTCGATTTATCAGATTCTCACTCGACGCCTCGCCTACCTGAAGCCAGAGTCGGTTGCCGCGGATGCACCAAACTCCGCTCCAGGCACCGTCGAATTGAGCGACATCGGCCAGGTGGAGCAGAAGCGCGCCAAATTCAAATACCTGCCCAACCTGCTCATCGTCGACGGCGGGCAACCGCAGGTAGCCGCCGCCAAGCGCGCCCTGGCCGAATCGGGCGTGACCGGAATCCAATTGTGCGGGATTGCCAAGCGGCTCGAAGAAATTTGGCTGCCCGACTCCAACTATCCGGTGATTCTGCCCCGCAACAGTGACGCGCTGTTTTTAATCCAACGCATCCGCGACGAAGCCCACCGGTTCGCCATCACGCACCAGCGCATTCGCCGCAAGAAAGATATCTCTTCGATTTTGGGTGCGATCGCGGGGCTCGGGCCGGCCCGGGTGAAAGTTTTGTTGCAACATTTCGGTTCGGTGGCGCGCCTCAAGGTGGCTTCGGTGGCGGAAATAGCGGATGTTCGCGGCATCGGCCCGGTGCTGGCCGAGTCGATCCACGCCCACCTGCGAGCCTGAACGTAACCCGAAACCGGCCAGCGCTCGGTAGGCTTGCTAGTCCATCAACTTCTCATTAAGGCGATTTTTAAGAATGACTACGGACCCGGACAAGCAGGAAGTGCTGATCGTCACGGGAATGTCCGGGGCAGGACGTTCCACCGTCGCCAACGCGTTGGAAGACCTGGACTGGTACGTCGTCGACAATCTTCCGCCGCAAATGCTGCGGCCCCTGGTCGATCTGGTTGAACGGGCTGGCACGAATTTGCCCAAGATCGCCGCCGTGGTGGACATTCGCGGTCGCGATCTGTTCGGCGATTTTCTCGAAACCGTGCAGCAACTGCGTAGCAACACCCAGGTGCAGGTTATCTTTCTCGAAGCCAGGGACGACGCGCTCGTGCGCAGGTTTGAATCCGTGCGCCGACCTCATCCGCTTCAGGGCGACGGCACCCTTCTCGACGGCATCTCGGCAGAGCGTTCCCGGTTACTCGCCGTGCGGGAATCGTGTGATCTCGTTGTCGATACCTCGGATCTGAACGTGCACCAGCTCGCGACGACGATCACCGAACGGTTCGCGGGCGAGGGGCGAGCGGGGCTGCAGCTGACCATCATGAGCTTCGGCTTCAAGTACGGCCTGCCGACGGACGTCGATCTCGTCGCGGATGCCCGCTTTCTGCCGAACCCGTTCTGGATCCCCGAATTGCGTGCGCACACCGGCGTCGAGCCAGAGGTGAAAGACTTCGTACTTGCCCAAATTGGGGCCCTCGATTTTATCGACCACTACGCCGCAGCCATGGCGCCGGTGTTGGCCGGCTACCAGCGAGAAAATAAACGTCACGCCACCATCGGCATCGGCTGTACCGGAGGCAAGCACCGCTCCGTTGCGATGGCTAGGGAACTGGCCTCTCGACTCGAAAAACTTCCCGGTGTCGCGGTCAATATCAAAGACCGCGACCTCGGACGCGAATAAGCGAGCCCGGGCGCAGCATCCGGCTCCCCAGGCTTTCACCACTCAGACATAACGCAACTGATCAACAGAATGGAAAAGCGATTGGCACTCACCGCCGACGTTAAAGATGAACTTTCGCGCGTGGAGGTCTCCAAGACCACCGTGCGCGCGGCCGAACTGGCCACGATTCTCCGGTTCTCCGGCGGATTACACATGATCAGCAGCCGCATCGCAATCGAGTCCGAACTCGACACTGCCATCCTGGCTCGCAGGGTGCGCAAAGATCTCGCGGAACTGTATGGGGTACGCAGCGCCCTGCAGGTCATCGCTGCCACCGGCATCCGTCAGTCCAGCCACTACCTCGTCCAGGTCATCGAGGGAGGCGAAACACTCGCGCGGCAAACCGGCCTGCTGGATGCCCGCCGCCGGCCTATTCGCGGTCTGCCCAACCGTTTGACCACGGGCTCGAAGGAAGAAATCGCCGCCGTCTGGCGCGGCGCTTTCCTCGCCCACGGCACCCTGACCGATCCGGGCCGATCGGCGGCGCTGGAAGTCGTCTGTCCCGGCAATGAGGCAGCCATGGCTCTCGTCGGAGCGGCCGGACGCCTCGGCGTCGCAGCCAAAGCGCGCGAGGTTCGAGGGGTGCACCGCGTCGTCATCCGCGATGGCGACGCTATTGGGGCCATGCTCGTGCACATGGGTGCCACCAACACGGTGCTCAACTGGGAAACCCTGCGTCAACGGCGCGAAGTGCGGGCCACCGCGAACCGATTGGTCAACTTCGACGACGCCAACCTGCGTCGCTCCGCCGAAGCGGCCGTTGCAGCCTGCGCCCGAGTGCAGCGAGCGATGGATATCCTCGGTGAGGATATCCCCGAGCACCTGCGTTACGCGGGAGACCTGCGTCTTAACTTTCGTGACTCCAGTCTTGACGAACTCGGCCACCACGCCGAACCGCCAATGACCAAGGACGCCGTCGCCGGCCGAATTCGACGTTTGCTCGCTATGGCAGACAAGAAAGCGGTCGAACTCGGCATCGAAGGAACCGACGTCGGCTATCCCATTCACCCCGACGACCTAGCGCCCGTGTGAATCGAACCATGATCGTGCACGAGGTCTTGAATTCTGTGACTTCGAACGCGCGCGGTTAGACTGAATCGTCGCTTACAACGCCGCCTCACCTGGTGTGGCGGCACAACCCACAAGGAGATAAGTAATGGCTGAATACACCCTCCCCACCCTTGATTACGACTACGCGGCCCTCGAGCCCAGCATCAGCGGCACCATCATGGAACTCCATCATGGCAAGCACCACCAGGCATACGTCACCGGCGCCAACACGGCACTGGCCCAGCTCGCGGAGGCCCGCGACAGCGGAAGCCTCGCCAACGTGAACAAGCTGCAGAAGGACCTCGCCTTCAACCTCGGCGGTCACGTCAATCACTCCATCTTCTGGACCAACCTGTCCCCGAACGGCGGTGACAAGCCGGTCGGCGAGCTCGCTGCGGCGATCGATGACAACTTCGGCTCCTTTGACAAGTTCCAGGCGCACTTCACCGCGGCCGCGCTCGGCGTGCAGGGTTCCGGCTGGGCAGTCCTGGCCTGGGACTCCATCGGGCAGCGCCTGATCATTCAGCAGTTCTTCGACCAGCAGTCCAACTTCGCTGCCGGAACCGTTCCGGTTCTCATGCTCGATGTCTGGGAGCACGCCTACTACCTCGACTATCGCAACGTGCGTGCCGACTACGTCAAGGCCTTCTGGAACATCGCCAACTGGGCAAACGTCCAGGAGCGTTTCACCGTCGCGCGCGAGAAGACGAACGGACTGCTGCTACTCTCGTAGCCGGTTGGTGCCCCGAGCGATACGGGGCACCGCCGTTGTCCTTCCGCATTCTTTTCATCGCGCCTTCCGGCGCCTTTTCAGTAACAGGAGCTATTTGTGTCCGTAAAGATCGGCATCAACGGATTCGGCCGCATTGGTCGTAACTACTTCCGAGCGGCCCTCGCCAAGGGCAGCGACATCGAAATTGTCGCCGTCAACGACCTCAGCGACCCCGCATCGCTCGCGCACCTTCTCAAATACGACTCCGTCGGCGGCCGACTGAACGCCACCGTCGAGGTCGACGGGGACAGCATCATCGTCAACGGCAAGCCCATCAAGGTGCTCGCCGAGCGCGACCCGGCCAACCTGCCCTGGGGCGCGCTGGGCGTGCAAATCGTCATCGAGTCGACCGGCCGCTTCACGAAGGCCGTCGACGCCCAGAAGCACATCCAGGCCGGCGCCAAGAAGGTCATCGTCTCGGCTCCCGCAACGGGTGCTGACGTCGCGACGCTCGTGCTCGGTGTGAACGAAGACACCTACGACACGGCGATTCACGACATCATCTCGAACGCGTCCTGCACGACGAACTGTCTTGCGCCACTGGTCAAGGTGTTCCTGGACAACTTCGGCATCGAGCGTGGTCTTATGACCACGATCCACGCCTACACCGCAGACCAGAACCTGCAGGATGGCCCCCACAGCGACCTCCGTCGCGCCCGTGCGGCTGCGCTGAACATCATCCCGACCTCGACCGGTGCCGCTAAGGCTCTTGGCCTGGTCATCCCGGAGAGCATCGGCAAGCTCGATGGCTATGCGCTCCGCGTTCCGGTTCCGACCGGTTCGATCACGGACCTCACCCTCACCGCCTCCCGCGCGGTGACGGTCGAAGAAGTGAATGCCGCCTACAAAGCCGCAGCCGAAGGCCCGCTCAAGGGCATCCTCAGCTACACCGAGGACCCGATTGTCTCCAGCGACATCGTCGGCGATCCGCATTCGTCGATTTTCGACGCCGGTCTCACCAAGGTGATCGGTGACCAGGTCAAGGTTGCCTCCTGGTACGACAACGAGTGGGGTTACTCCAACCGCCTCGTGGACCTGACCGAGTTCGTCGCCGAGCGACTCTAACGGCCGCGCGGTGACGTTACGCACCATTGACTCGCTTGGTTCACTGACCGGCAAGCGGGTTATTGTCCGCTTCGACCTGAATGTTCCGTTGAAAGACGGGCAGATCACCGACGACGGACGAGTGCGGGCATCACTGCCCACCCTCAGCGCCCTCGTTACCCAGGGCGCCCGCGTGGTGATCGTTTCTCACCTCGGGCGCCCCGACGGGGCCGTTGATCCCCAATACAGCCTGCGGCCCGTTGCCGCTCGCCTGAGCGAACTGGTGAACCTCCCGGTAGCTTTCGCCACCGATACCGTCGGCGACGCGGCCACGCGGGCCGTCGCGGCCTTGCAGAACGGCGACATCGTCGTTCTGGAGAACCTGCGGTTCAACGCCGGTGAAACCAGCAAAGCGGATGCCGAGCGCCTCGCGTTCGCCGAAAAGCTCGCACTGCTCGGCGACGCGCTCGTCTCCGACGGCTTTGGTGTCGTGCACCGCAAGCAGGCGAGCGTGTTCGATCTCGCCTCACTGCTTCCGAGCGCTGCCGGCCTGCTCATCGCGGCCGAACTCGACGTGCTCGACCGGCTCACCGAAAAGCCGGAAGCGCCCTACACGGTCATCCTCGGCGGTTCGAAGGTGAGCGACAAGCTCGGCGTGATCGGGCATCTGCTTCCTCGAGTGAATTCTTTGCTCATCGGCGGCGGTATGCTCTTCACCTTTCTGGCCGCCCAGGGGCACAAGGTCGGCGCCAGCCTGCTGGAGATCGACCAGATCGAGACAGTCCGAGGCTACCTGGCCGAAGCCGAACGTCTCGGCGTCAAGATCGTGCTGCCGACCGACGTCGTCGTGGCATCGAAGTTCGGTGCAGATGCCGAATACGAGATCACCCCGGCCGACGGCATCGAGAACACTCCCTTCGGTGCGGCCGGACTCGGCCTGGACATCGGGCCGGACACCGCTAAAGCGTTCGCCGAGATTATTCGCGCGTCGCAGACGGTGTTCTGGAACGGCCCGATGGGTGTTTTTGAACTGGCACCGTTCGCGGAGGGCACCCGCACCGTGGCCGCAGCACTCACCGAGGTCACCGGCCTCAGCGTGGTCGGTGGTGGCGACTCTGCCGCTGCCGTGCGCATTCTCGGTTTCAACGACGACCAATTCGGTCATATTTCTACCGGCGGCGGCGCGAGCCTCGAATTTCTCGAAGGCAAGCGTCTCCCAGGACTGGAGGTCCTCGGATGGCAGTGAACATCAACCCTCGGCGCACACCGCTGATTGCGGGCAACTGGAAAATGAACCTGGACCACCTCCAGGCAATCGCTTTCGTGCAGAAGCTCGCCTGGAATCTTAAGGATACCGGCCACGATGTCGCCGCGGTCGAGGTAGCCGTGTTCCCGCCCTTCACGGATTTGCGCAGCGTGCAGACCCTTATCTCGGCCGACAAGCTTTCGCTCGCCTTCGGGGCGCAAGATGTCTCGGCACACGATTCGGGGGCGTACACCGGTGAGATTTCGGGTGCTTTCCTCGCCCAACTGGAGTGCCAGTACGTCATCATCGGTCACTCCGAACGCCGCACCCTGCACAACGAGTCCGATGAGCAGGTCGCTTCTAAGGTGACCGCAGCCCTCAAGCACAACCTCGTGCCGCTGATTTGCGTGGGAGAGAGCGCCGAGGACCTCGCCGTTCATGGGCCCAGCGCGGTTCCGGTCGCCCAGCTGCGGGCTGCTCTCGCGGGCGTTACGAACGCGGCGGACATCGTCGTAGCCTACGAGCCGGTCTGGGCCATTGGCTCCGGACAGGCTGCCACGCCGGAGCAGGCCGAGCAGGTGGCGGCCGCGCTGCGTGGCGTCCTCGCTGAGACTCTTGGTCAGGATGTAGCCGACAAGACCCGCATCCTCTACGGAGGTTCGGTTAAGAGCAGCAACATCGCCGCGTTCATGCGGGAACCCAATGTCGACGGAGCGCTCGTCGGTGGTGCGAGCTTGGATATTACTGAGTTTTCCAGCATTGTTCGGTATCAGAAGCACGTCGGCCGTTAAACCGACGCGCACCCGACAGTGAGGAGAGAGGTGGTTGCCCGTGTGGCAACCACCTCTCTCCTGCCTGCAGAGTATAATTACGAGGGTCTTGGCGCCCGAGTTGCGCCCACCGTGTTTTGAAAGGTTTCGTGTGGAGATTCTCCAGGTCGTCATGCAGGTGCTCGTTGGAATCACGAGCCTCCTGCTCACCATGCTCATTCTGTTGCATAAGGGACGGGGCGGTGGGTTGTCGGACATGTTCGGCGGCGGCGTAACTTCCAACCTGGGGGCATCGGGTGTTGCCGAACGTAACCTCAATCGCATCACTGTCATTCTGGGTCTGCTCTGGATCTCGTGCATCGTAGTTCTCGGATTGATCACCAAGTTCGACACCGGGGCTTAACTTTTCGCCCCGCGCGGGGTTAGCCTGAGCTTTACGGGCATAGATCTTGAGCGCAGAACACAATAGCAGTAACACCAATTACAGCTCGAACCTGCAGCGCACAACTGCACGAGTCAACGGAGGAACAAGATGGCATCAGGCGGAAGCGCAATTCGTGGCTCGCGTGTAGGCGCAGGCCCTATGGGTGAGCAGGACCGCGGTTTTCACGCGGATCGCATCAAGATCTCGTACTGGGACGCGCTTGGGAATGAAACCGTGCGGTATTTTGCGGCGAGCTTACCAGATGAAGAAATTCCCGTCACCATCGACTGCCCGTCATCGGGGCTGCCTGCCGGGCGCGACAAGGAGAATCCTCCTTCTGTCGTCAAGCTCGAGCCGTACAAGACGCACCTCGCCTACGTCAAGGAACGACGTACCGAAGAAGAGGCCGACTCGTTGCTCGAGGAGGCCCTCAATCAGTTGCGCGTTCGTCGCGGCAAGTTGTCGCCGACCAACTGACGCGGGAGCGCGAAACACCGGTTCTCAATTGTTCGAGAACCGGTGTTTTTTATGCCCGACCGCTGGTAGGTGGTGCGGCGAAATCGGCTGGCGGGAAACTAGTAGCCCGGAGCGATGAGGCTTTCGGGCACCTGAGCTGCTGCGTCGTTGTCAACGAAGAACACGGTTCGGTACCGGCCTTTGATTCCTGCAGCGGGTACCTCGTCGCGACTCGCTCCGGCGAGGGCCAGTCCGAGCGCCGATGCCTTGTCCGATCCGGCCAGCACCAGCCAGACGCGATCCGAAGAGTTGATTACGGGTCGGGTTAACGACAGCCGGGCGGCCGGCGGCTTGGGGGAGTCCCGCACGGCGACGACACTGGCTTCACTCTCGCGGATACCCGGTCGGTGTGGGAACAACGACGCAATGTGCCCGTCCGGTCCGACTCCAAGAAAAGTTACGTCAATTCGGGGGTACTGGGCTCCGGCAGGAGCACGAGCCAATAACTCCGCCGCGTACCGTGCGGCCGCAGCGTCGAGTGCATCCGTTCCGGCTTCGACCGCATCATCTGACGCCCCGAAGGCGTGAATATTCTCCGGCGGCACCGAGATGTGGTTCAAGAGGGCTTCGCGCGCTTGCAACTCATTACGTTCCGGATCGGCGCGAGGCAGCCAACGATCGTCGCCCCACCAGAAATTTACTCGGGACCAGTCGATCGTGTCGCGTGCGGCCGATTCGTTGATGGCAGCCAGAACAGCGATGCCGACGGAACCGCCGGTGAGCACGACATTCGCCTCGTCCTGCTCGTGCAGAACGTCAACCATATTGGTGAGAAACCGTGCAGCGACCGACCCGGCCAGGGCGTGCTTGTTTTGGTGCAGCAGCACGCGTCGGTCATGTGTCACGGTTAAGCTCCGGTCTCCTGGCTCACCACTTTTTTGAGCTGCGGTAACCCGCGGGTGATGACCTCACCATACAGCTCATCGGGATCGAGGCGGCGCAGTTCGTCGGCCAGACAATCACGCAGGCTGCGGCGCTTGAGCGTCAGATCCTGCAGCGGCTGCCCGGGCTGGCTCAGTGTGGCGATATCAGGAACCTCTCGTTCGAGTGAAATCGCTCCCGATGCTCGCACCAGGTGCACGCCGTGCAAACCATTAGCCAGGGGGCCGGTGGTCAGCTTGCACTCCACGGGCACCTGCAGCTGCATCTGGAGCCAGGCGGCGAGCAGCGTGGTCGAAGGGGACGCCGCGGCGCCAATGACCTGAATACCGATGATGGGCTCGAAGGGCGGCTGGTCCAGAACCGCGGCTAGTTGGGCGCGCCAGAGAGTCAGCCGAGTCCAGGCGAAGTCGGTGTCGCCTGGCCGGTAGCTGCCGCAGAGCTGGCGTAGTGCTGCCTGGGGGTCCGGCTGGGCTGAGGCGTCCGTAATGCGCCGATAGGCGATCCGGCCGAGAGGGGAGTCACTGGGAACGGCGGGAGCCGTGCCTGGCCACCAGGCGACAACCGGGGCGTCCGACAGCAGCAGACCGGTAACCAGACTTTCCGGGTCGGTCGCCGCCTCGCCATACACGCGCAGAACGATGACCTCGCTCGCACCGGCGTCGCCTCCGACCCGAATTTCCGCGTCAACCCGTGCCTTGCCACTGGTCGTATCGTGTTCCTGCGTCGACACGACGATGACCCGCATCGGGTGTTCCCTCGACGCATCGTTGGCCGCTTCAATGGCCTCTTCCTCTTGTCCGAGATTTGACGCGATAATCAGGGTCAGCACTCGCCCGAGGGCGACGGCGCCACCCTCTTCGCGAATTCGCACGAGCGCCTTCGAGATTTTCGCGGTCGTGGTGTTGGGCAGATCGACGATCATGGTCGCCTCCAGGTTCGGCCGTCGCGGGCCAGCAGGTCGTCAGCGGATGTGGGTCCCCAAGTTCCGGGGCGATAGGGCTCAGGCTGTCCTTGCGTAGCCCAGTACTCTTCGATCGGGTCGAGAATTTTCCAGGACAATTCGACCTCTTCATGGCGGGGGAACAACGGCGGGTCACCAAGCAGTACGTCGAGGATGAGCCTCTCGTACGCTTCCGGGCTCGCCTCGGTGAACGCGTGCCCGTAACCGAAGTCCATAGTCACGTCGCGAACCTGCATGACGACACCCGGAACTTTCGAGCCAAAACGGATGGTGACGCCCTCATCGGGCTGCACCCGAATGACCAGGGCGTTGTGGCCGAGTTCGGCGGTCTGGCCTGGTGCGAACAGGTACTGCGGCGCTCGTTTGAAGACCACGGCAATTTCCGTTACGCGACGACCCAGGCGCTTACCGGCCCGCAGGTAGAACGGAACGCCGGCCCAGCGTCGGGTATCGATTGTCAGCCGCATGGCAGCGTAGGTTTCGGTGACGGAATCCGGGTCCATGCCGTCTTCCTCCAGGAAGCCGACGACCTTTTCTCCGCCCTGCCAGCCACCGGCATACTGCCCGCGGGCGGTGCCGAGGCCGAGGTCGGCGGGGAGTCGAACCGAGGCGAGTACCTTTTCCTTTTCGGCGCGCAGGTCGGCGGCGTCGAAGGAGATTGGTTCTTCCATGGCCGTGAGCGCGAGAAGCTGCAGCAGATGGTTCTGGATGACGTCGCGGGCGGCGCCGATGCCGTCATAATAGCCGGCCCGACCTCCCACGCCGATGTCTTCAGCCATGGTGATTTGAACGTGTTCGACGTGATTGGCGTTCCACAGCGGCTCGAACATCTCGTTGGCGAAACGCAGCGCGAGAATATTCTGCACCGTCTCTTTTCCGAGGTAGTGGTCGATCCGAAAAACCGAGTCCGGAGGAAAGACCGACTCGACGACATCATTGAGCTGGCGTGCCGTCGTCAGGTCACTGCCGAAAGGCTTTTCGATGACGACGCGACGCCATTGCCCATTCTTCTGCTCGGCCAGGCCGGATCGGCGCAGCTGCTCTGTCACTTGTGGGAAAGCCTTCGGCGGAATGGCCAGATAGAACGCGTGGTTGCCCATCGTGCCGCGCTCACGGTCCAACTCGTCGATGGTTTGGCTGAGACGCGCAAATGCCTCGTCGTCGTCAAAAGTTCCAGAGACGAAACGGATGCCTTCGGCCAGCTGCGCCCAAACATCCTCGTGGAACTCTGTGCGGGCATGTTCCTTAACGGCATCATGCACGACTTCCATGAAGTCTTCGTTGTCCCAGTCTCGGCGGGCAAACCCGACGAGGGCGAATCCAGGTGGCAGCAAGCCGCGATTGGCGAGGTCATAGACCGCTGGCATGAGTTTCTTGCGCGCGAGGTCACCGGTGACGCCGAAGATAACGAGGCTGGATGGCCCGGCGATACGGTTCAGACGATAGTCGGATGGTGACCTGAGCGGATTAAACTCCGGGGTAATTTCCACCGGGGACATGCAGCTCCTTTTACGGTTTAGTGCAGGAAAGTTAAGAATGCAAACAAGGGATGCTGCAAAGAGAATAGTGCGTTGGCCTGATTGGTTCCTCGTCGGGCGTTGCTCGCGAAGAACAAATCAGGCGTTCGGTTTGTTGGTTTTACTAGGCCAAAGCCCGGAATAATGTGGAGATATTTTGCTTGGGCTGCGTCAGGGTCAACGTCAACACCGGGCGCCCGTGGTCGGCGAGCACGCTCGCATCACCGCTGGCCTGCGCCTGAATGAGTTCACCGAAGGTGAAGGGACGCTCCGGAATTTCAAGATCCTCCGCCGGCGTGGCCAGGATTTGCAGGTAAACGGCCGTTGCCGGTCCGCCCTTGTGGAACTGCCCGGTGGAGTGCAGAAAGCGCGGTCCCCAGCCGAACGTGACCGGACGCTTCGAGAGTGTGGCCAGTTTGTTGCGAATTTCGGCCAGTTCCGGCAGGGCCAGCCGGTCTACGTAGGCCTGGACAGCAACATAGCCGTCGGGGCCGAGCTCTTCGAGAAGCGCGTCGATTGCCGAGGCGAGGTCGCTCGCCGCACCGATAACGTGCGGCGTGCCACGCACTTCGATACCGTCCGCGATGAAGGCGGCCGGTATCGGCGCGGGGCGAACGTCGAGCAACCCTCGCGTAGCGATCTTGGCGGACTCCACGTCCGGCTGGTCGAACGGGTTGATACCGAGCAAACGGCCCGCTACGACAGTCGCGTATTCCCAGACTAGAAACTGAGCTCCGAGGGTTCCGCTGACGCGAATCTCGTCGCCGGTTTCAACGAAAAGGTCGGTGCCGGCGTCGGCCACAACCCGAACGAGTTGCAGGTCCGGCAGAGCCTCGGTCAGCTCGGGAGCATCGGGAGAGAGAACGACGGGCAAAATGCCGGTGCCGAGCTTGCCGGTAGATTCAGCGATCAGTTGTTCGACCCAATCGGCAAAGCCCACAATGTGGGTGCCGTCTGAGACGATGGCGAGCTTGTCCCGACGAGGGCTGGCAGCGGCGATGGCCGCTCCGAGCACGAGGCCCGGATTCTCGGGCGAGTCAACGGCCAATGCCAGCGAGATGGATTCGGCCTCGTCGAGGAGCGCACCAATGTCAACACCGGCCAGTCCCGACGGAACGAGACCAAACGCGGTCAGCGCCGAGTAGCGTCCGCCGACAGTGGGGTCGGCGTTGAACACGCGGTAGCCAGCTTCCCGAGCGGATGCCTCGAGCGGTGACCCCGGGTCGGTCACGACGATAATGCGCTCGGCCGGGTCGATTCCGATATCCCGGTACGCACGTTCAAACACGCGGCGCTGGCTGTCGGTTTCAACCGTTGAGCCGCTCTTGGACGAGACGACGAGCGCGGTTCCGGCCAGATTGTCGTTCAATGCGGACAACACTTGACCCGGGTCGGTCGCGTCGAGCACAGTGAGGTCCACTCCAGCGGTGCGGGTGATGACCTCGGGAGCGAGCGATGATCCGCCCATTCCGGCGAGGGCGATCTGGGTGACACCACGGGCGTGGAGGGCAGCCCGCAACTCGACAATCTCAGCCACGAGTGGGCGGGACACTGCGGCAGACTCCGTCCAGCCCAGACGCAACGCGGCCTCAGCTTCGACGGCAGGGCCCCACAGTGCGGGGTTTTGGGCAGTGATGCCCGACGCGACCAGGTCTGTGATCAGGGTCGGTACGGTGGCGCGCACAGCATCAGCTGCGGCACCACTCACCGAGATTCGAAAGCTCACTGGGCGACCGAGGGAGTCGAGGCGGCCGTGAGGGCCGTCTGTACGGTATCGAGCAGTTCGTTCCACGACACCTCGAACTTCGACAGGCCTTCGTCCTCGAGCTGGCGGGTGACGTCGTCGTATGAGACACCCTGCGCGGCCAGCGCGTCGAGCACCGCGTTTGCGGCGGCGTACGAGCCGGTAACCGAGTCAGCCGGAATGACTCCGTGGTCGGCCGTGGCCTGCATGGTCTTCTCCGGCATCGTGTTGACGACTTCGGGGGCGACTAGCTCGGTGACGTACAGGGTGTCGGGAAGGCTGGCATCCTTGACACCGGTCGACGCCCAGAGCGGACGTTGCTTGGTGGCTCCGGCCTTGATCAGGCCGAGGGCGCGCTCACTACTGAACGCCTGCTCGTAAACCTGGTAGGCAAGCTGGGCATTGGCGACGCCGGCTTTGCTCTTCAGCGCGAGGGCTTCGGGGGTGCCGATAGCTTCAAGGCGAGCGTTGATCTCGGAGTCGACGCGCGAGACGAAGAACGAGGCAACGGAGTGAATAGTAGAAAGATCGATGCCGGCAGCTTTGGCATGCTCGAGACCGGCCAGGTAGGCGTTGATCACCTGACGGTGACGCTCGAGGCTGAAGATCAGGGTGACATTGACGCTGATGCCGAGGGCGATCGTCGCCGTAATGGCTTCCAGGCCTTCGAGCGTCGCCGGAATCTTGATCATCGCGTTGGGGCGGTTGACCTTGGCCCATAGCTTCTGGGCTTCGGCGACCGTGCCGGCTGCGTCGCGGGCGAGGCTCGGCTCAACCTCGATCGAGACGCGTCCATCCTGGCCGTTGGTCGAGTCGTAGACCGGGCGAAAGATATCGCAGGCAGCGGCAACGTCGTCCGTGGTGATGGCGAAAACGGAGTCGATGACGTTCGTGCCGGCGGCGGCCAACGTCGCGACCTGGTCGGAATACGCCTCGCCCTTGGCCAGGGCGCCGGCGAAGATCGTCGGGTTTGTCGTGACGCCGACGACGTTGCTGTTCTTGATCAGGTCTTGGAGCCCGCCGGAGTTGATGCGTTCGCGGGAGAGGTCGTCGAGCCAGATACTGACGCCGGCTGTGGACAGCTGGGCGAGGGGTGTCGGATTTGTCATAGTTGAAATCTCCTGGTCGTGCTGCCGTCAGGCAGCTGGGTCGTGCAGTGTGTGGAGAGGTTGACGATGTGCGGTGCTGACCCCGTACTAGGGGGCAACATCAGGCTGCGCTAATTGATTCCTTGGCAGCGGCAACCACGGCTTCGGTGGTGATGCCGAATTCGCGGAACAGCGTCTGGTAGTCAGCGGATGCCCCGAAATGTTCGATCGAGATGCTGCGACCCGCGTCGCCGACGTAACCGCGCCAGGTCAGCGCGAGCCCGGCCTCGACCGATACCCTGGCGGTGATGGCTGCGGGCAGCACCGACTCGCGATATTCGCTGCTCTGCTCCTCGAACCATTCCAGGCAGGGGGCGCTGACCACGCGGGCGTTGATGCCTTCGAGGGCTAGCTGGGCGCGGGCGTCAATGGCGAGCTGCACCTCGGACCCGGTTCCGATCAGGATGACGTCCGGAGTTCCGCCGGCCGCTTCGGCCAGCACGTAGGCGCCGCGGGCGACATTCTTCGCCGAGGCGAAGATTTCAGCGGATGCTGCGCCTTCGCCGCGCTCGTACACCGGAATGTTCTGGCGGGTGAGGGCGATGCCGGCCGGACCGCCCCGGCGTTCCAAAATGGTCTTCCAGGCCCACGCGGTTTCGTTGGCATCGCCGGGACGCACCACGTCAAGCCCGGGGATGGCACGCAGGGTGGCGAGCTGTTCGATCGGCTGGTGGGTGGGGCCGTCTTCGCCCAGTGCGACGGAGTCGTGGGTCCAGACGAAGATTGACGGCGCTTTCATGAGCGCCGCGAGACGCACAGCGGGGCGCATGTAGTCGCTGAAGATGAGGAACGTCCCGCCGAACGGACGCGTGTTGCCGTGCAGCACGATTCCGTTGAGAATAGCGGCCATGGCGTGTTCGCGAATGCCGAAGTGCAGCACCCGGCCATACGAGTTGCCGGTCCATTCGCCGGTGGAGTGCTCGCTCGGAATGAACGAGGCTGCGCCGCCGATAGTGGTGTTGTTTGATTCGGCGAGGTCGGCCGAGCCCCCCCAAAGTTCAGGGATGACGCCGCCGAGGGCGGTGAGCACCTTGCCGGAGGCTGCACGGGTCGAGACTGCGGTGCCGCCGGGGAAGACGGGGAGTGCCTCGTCGACGCCGTCGGGCAGGTCGCCGGAAAGCACGCGGTCGAGCAGCACCTTGCGCTCGGGATTGGCGGCGGCCCAGGCATCGAACTGCACGGTCCACTGCGCATGCTGGGTCGCACCGCGTTGCCGGGCCAGCCGGGTGTGAGCGATGACTTCGGGGGCGACATCGAAGGTCTTCTCCGGATCGAAGCCGAGAACGGTCTTGACGCCGGCGAGTTCTTCGGCGCCGAGGGCGGAGCCGTGGATCTTGCCCGTATTCTGCTTCTTCGGGCTGGGCCAACCGATGATCGTCTTCAAAATGATCAGGCTGGGCTTGCCGGTTTCGTTCTGGGCAGCCTCGATGGCCGCATTCAATTCGGCGACGTCTTCAACGTAGGAGCCGGTCTTCTTCCAGTCCACGGTCTGCACGTGCCAGTCATAGGCGGCATAGCGCGCGGCAACGTCTTCGGTGAAGGCGATATTGGTGTCGTCCTCGATCGAGATCTGATTGCTGTCGTAAATTGCAATCAGGTTGCCGAGCTGCTGGTGGCCAGCGAGAGAGGATGCTTCGCTCGTCAGGCCCTCCTGCAGGTCGCCGTCGCCGGCAATGACGTACACGAAGTGATCGAACGGGCTGGCGCCGGTGGCGGCATCCGGGTCGAACAGGCCACGCTCGAAGCGGGACGCGTAGGCAAAGCCAACAGCGGAGGCAAGTCCCTGGCCGAGCGGGCCTGTGGTGATTTCGACGCCGTCGGTGTGGCCATATTCCGGGTGGCCGGGGGTCTTGGATCCCCAGGTGCGGAGGGCCTTGAGGTCTTCGAGCTCGAGGCCGTAGCCGCCGAGGTAGAGCTGTATGTATTGGGTCAGCGAGCTATGGCCGACCGAGAGAATGAATCGGTCGCGACCGATCCACTCGTTGTCGGACGGATCGCGGCGCATGACTTTCTGAAACAGAAGGTACGCGGCCGGAGCGAGGCTCATTGCCGTGCCCGGATGCCCATTCCCAACCTTCTCAACGGCATCGGCCGCCAGAATGCGTGCGGTGTCAACCGCCTGATCGTCAACGGAATTCCATTGCAAAGCTGCCACGTCACGTAACCCTTCATTGAAGCGAAGGCGGGTTGAGCTCAACCCATCCTTTGATAGTTGTGCAAGTGCCGGCAACCGTCTCGCACGGCGGACCCGCGTATTTTGTTACGCGGGACTGCAAGCGAAATATCACCCCCAGCGAGTTGGCCTGCTTTACGCTGCCATCTCCCACCCGGGGGCTCGCCGAACTACTGATTCACTGTGGGGAGCGCATTAAGTATACGCATCGAATGCGCCGGGCGCTCGATAGAACGTGACCTGTCATTTGCAGCGACGCGCCACCGGGTGACCTAGAATTAGAGGAACTGCCTAGCATTCGAGGATTTATGGACGTCGCACTTCAGACCATCGAGAGAACTCCGCGTACGTTGAAGCGCACCCTCAAGGCTTATGTCTCTCTGACTAAACCGCGAGTAGTCGAGTTGCTCCTGGTGGTCACCGCGCCCACAATGCTCCTTGCCGAGCGGGGAATCCCCAGCCTCTGGCTAATTCTGGCGACGCTCGTGGGCGGGTCGCTCAGCGCCGGATCCGCGGGTGCCTTCAATTGCTACCTCGACCGTGACATCGACCGTCTCATGAAGAGAACGAAAAATCGTCCGCTCGTCACCGGCGAGCTCAGCGACCGAGAAGCCTTGATCTTTGCGTGGGCCTTGGGCGCGGCATCCATTTTATGGCTGGGTCTGCTGACCAACTGGCTGGCGGCCGCGCTGTCGTTTGGCGCGATTCTGCTCTACGTTGTCTTTTACACGATCATTCTCAAGCGTCGTACGCCGCAGAACATCGTCTGGGGCGGTGTGGCTGGTTGTATGCCCGTCCTCATCGGCTGGGCGGCCGTGACCGGCGAGCTGTCCTGGCCGCCGGTTATTCTGTTCATGATCATCTTCCTGTGGACACCGCCGCATTACTGGCCACTGTCAATGAAGTACCGCAGCGACTACCTGGCCGCTGGCGTTCCAATGCTCGCTGTCGTGCGTGGTCGCGCTCAGGTGGGCCTACAGGTCATTCTGTATGCGTGGGCTACCGTCGCCTGCTCGCTTCTGCTCATTCCGATCGCCGACATGGGCGTGCTGTATACCTGTATCGCTCTTGTCACAGGCGGCTGGTTCATCTACGAGACACACCGGCTGTACAGCCTTGCAATTCGACACGAGCACGTGTCGCCGATGCGCGTCTTCCATGGCTCGATCGCCTACCTGACACTACTGTTCGTGGCTGTCGGAGTGGATCCGCTCCTGCCGTTCTAAGCGCTTTACGCTGCCGCGGTCGAGGCTAAACCCGACGGGAGAGCCGGTTGTCTATCTTCGCAACGTCGGCCGAATGGATGACAACCGTCACAACTCGTCCGGCCAGGGCCAGGCTCGTGGCAGTGAAGTCGGAGGCCGTCACCGTGATGGCTGGCAGGGCGCTGTCATCGACGATCAGGTTCGACCGGTGGGCAAGCGCGAGTTCAATTTCGGACTGCTGTTGAGTGTGTCGGTCAGCCCACAATTGCGACCCGAAGTCATGGGGGTTTTTGGCGTAGTTCATCACGATGTACTGCAGATGTTGGTTCAAGGCATCCCGAATCGGGTCGCCCCCGCGATTTGTGGAGCCGGGTACGTCTGTGAAAACGAAGCCGCGCAGTTCGGCGATACCGACCGGACCGGCTGGGGAATCCTCGAACCAAAAATTACCGGTGGGGTCCGCGAGCCAGTAGTGTGCCTGCGCTTCCAACGTATGGCCGTGGTTGCCGTACCAGCTCCACCCACGTTCCTGAAGGCGTGGTTGATTCACGAAACCGAACACCGGCGGACCGAACAGGGCGAGGCGCGCGCCGTCGTCTGGCGGTTTCGACCTGGCTCCCGGTGCGAGATGCATGTCTGGAGAGTACACCGGCGACCACCGCCGGGGGAGAGCCACGCGGTAATTTTTCAGCCGTCGTGTACCGTCGCGCCTTTGATTGGCAACCCCATCAAAGATTGTGGCATTCGGCGAAGATCGCAGGTTATCCGCGGCGGCTGCTGAGCTCGCTCGTGCCGATGAATTCGGTAGCGTCCGGCGTGATTCCGGTCGGGGCCTTGAGGTTCAGCACGAGCGCCGTCATCGCAGCGGCGAGTACGCAGGCCAGCACCATGTGTAAGCCGACCAGCACGGGGGGCAGCCCCAGATTGGCCTGGAGCAGGCCCACTAAGATTTGCACGAGCTCGATCACGAGCAGGGCGACGACGAATCTCCGCACGGGGAGCTTGCCACCAACGCACGCTGCGAGCAGCACGATCGTCAAAACCAGCGTCGCGTAGCCCGGCCAGGCGTGCAGGTGTTCCAGCAATTCAGCGTTGAAGCCCGTGCGTCCCGCGTCGGCATCACCCGAATGCGGTCCGGAGGCGGTGGTCAACACGCCCATTATCACCGTCAGCGCCACGGCGAAGCTGGTGGCGTGGGCCAGCCCGGCGAAGCCGACCGGAACGACCAGGGTACGCGGTCCCGGTGCAAGATAGACCCGGTGCACGAGCACGGTCGCCAGGCAGACCATGATGAGCGACACCGTGAAGTGGAAGCCAACGATAAATGGGTTGAGACCGGTCCACACGGTGACGCCGCCGACGAGTGCCTGCGCGAGAACGCCACCGACGAGAATCACGGCGAGGACAAACAGGTCCTTGCGTTCCCTGCGCAGACGCCAGAGCAAAACGACGGCCGCGATCGCAATGATTCCGATCAGCCCGGTCATCAAACGGTTGGCAAACTCAATGACACCGTGGAGGCCCATCTCCTCCGTCGGCACGAGCGAACCGACGACGCAGTTCGGCCAGGTCGGGCAGCCGAGTCCGGAGCCAGTGAGGCGTACGGCGCCGCCGGTGCCGACAATCACTATCTCGGACAACAGAGACAGCCAGGCAACCACCCGAATTCGTGCGTCCATAGCGCTGGGTAACCATTGGTAGATGGAATTCACCGGTTCTGCTCCCACTGTCTCACTCATGATCGCGTGCACTCTGATTGTGCCCTGTGCGAATGTGAATCAACCGGCAAGCACGCGTATCTTGCCGATCAACCTGTAGAATTGGGATTTCCATGGAGATCTCTCTTACGGTCATAGTGACTGCACGAGGTCGACCGGAACCAAACAGTGGCCGAACGGGCACTGGCGGCTCGGGTTCGATTTGGCTCTATGAACATTCTAGGTACGCAACGTAGCTGTCCACGCAACCCGTTCCCCGTGGTCTCCACTGAGATCGCCCGGGAATCACCGGACTAATATCCGGGTTGTGCTGGGTAGAGAAGAGGTAATTATGTCGGATGTCCTGCTCGACCGTCCCGACCTTGAGGGGATTGGCACCTACGAATTCGGATGGGCCGATTCAGACAAGGCCGGCGCCTCCGCGCGCCGTGGCATTTCTCCTGAGGTTGTCACAGACATCTCGAACCTGAAATCCGAGCCGGACTGGATGCTCCAGCGACGGCTGAAAGCCCTGCAGTTGTTTGAACGCAAGCCCATGCCCACGTGGGGCGCCGATCTTTCTGAGATCGATTTCGACAACATCAAGTACTTCGTGCGGTCTACAGAGAAGCAGGCCCAAACCTGGGAAGACCTGCCTGACGACATCAAGAACACTTACGAGAAGCTCGGCATCCCCGAAGCGGAGCGCCAGCGCCTCGTGTCCGGTGTGGCAGCCCAATACGAGTCCGAAGTGGTCTACCACCAGATCAATGAAGAACTTGCAGCCCAGGGCGTCATCTTCATGGACACCGACACAGCGCTCAAGGAGCACCCGGAGTTCTTCGAGGAGTACTTCGGCACCATCATTCCCTCCGGTGACAACAAGTTCGCCGCGCTCAACACGGCTGTCTGGTCAGGCGGATCGTTCGTCTACGTTCCTCCCGGCGTGCACGTGGAGATTCCCCTTCAGGCCTACTTCCGCATCAACACGGAAAACATGGGCCAGTTCGAGCGCACGCTGATCATCGCCGACGAGGGCAGCTACGTGCACTACATCGAGGGCTGCACGGCCCCGATTTACAAGTCGGATTCGTTGCACTCCGCCGTCGTTGAGATCGTTGTAAAGAAGAACGCTCGCGTTCGCTATACAACCATCCAGAACTGGTCGAATAACGTCTACAACCTCGTCACCAAGCGGGCCACGGCCGGCGAAGGCGCCACGATGGAGTGGATCGACGGCAACATCGGTTCCAAGGTCACCATGAAGTACCCGTCCATCTACCTGATGGGGGAGCACGCCAAGGGCGAGACCCTGTCCGTGGCCTTTGCTGGCCCCGGTCAGCACCAGGACGCCGGTGCCAAGATGATCCACATGGCGCCTTACACGCAGTCGTCGATCGTCTCCAAGTCCATCGCTCGCGGTGGCGGGCGCAGCGGGTATCGGGGTGAGGTTCGAGTGGATGCCTCGGCACACCACTCCGCCAATACGGTGCGCTGTGACGCACTGCTGGTTGATACCCAGTCACGTTCGGACACCTACCCGTCCATCGATATCCGGGTGGACGACGTTCAGCTCGGCCACGAGGCCACCGTCTCCCGCGTGAGCGAGGAGCAATTGTTCTACCTGATGAGCCGTGGTATGCCCGAAGACGAGGCCATGGCAATGATCGTCCGCGGATTCATCGAACCGATCGCACGGGAGCTCCCGATGGAGTACGCCCTCGAACTCAACAAGCTCATTGAAATGGGCATGGAAGGATCCGTCGGCTAAATGTCCGCCGCTTCAGCGCTTTCGAAGAGCGCTTTAAAAACTGTGCCCGCACCATCCACATCCGCTGCCGAGTCGGTTCTGCCGGCCGGCCAGCACGGAATCAAAGAACACTCCGACGGACGTTTCGGTTACGTGCCGGTGCAAACCCGCTCGGACCGCTTCAAGAGCGTCAACGTCGCCGACTTCGAGGCCGTCACCGGCCGCGAAGCCGTATGGAAGCACTCGCCCGTCGCGAAATTCACCGACCTCACCGCCGGTCACGTTGACGGCTCTCGCTACCCGGTTGAATCGACTCCGTCACCGGACATCTCCGTCGAGTGGGTGCCCAGAACGGATGCCCGCATCGGGACCGCTGGTCTACCGGAAGAACGCGCAGCAGCCAATGCCTGGTCGGCGTTCGACGACGCCCTCGCCATCACGGTGAGTGGCGAAGAAGCCAAGGAAATCACGGTCACCCGGTCGACCCTCGGCAACTCCACCCGCGGCGCCCACACTATTATCGAAGCCAAGCCGTTCAGCCAAGCCACGGTCATTCTGCAGAACACGGGCGGCGCCCGACTCACCGAAAACCTTGAGATCATTCTCGGTGAGTCCGCGAACCTTACCGTTGTCTCATTGCAGGAATGGGACGACTCCGCGGTGCACCTGGCCAACCATTTCGCATCCGTCGGCCGTGACGCCCGCCTCAAACACGTCGTCGTCTCGCTTGGCGGCAGCATCGTGCGGATCAACCCATCGGTGCGTCTGGCCGGACCCGGCTCGGATACCCTGCTTCTCGGCCTCTACTTCGCGGATGCCGGCCAACACCTGGAACAGCAGGTCTACGTCTTTCACGACGCCCCGAAGAGCCGCAGCCGCGTGAACTATAAGGGAGCGCTGCAGGGCCAGGGTGCCCGCACGGTCTGGATTGGCGACGTACTGATCGGCAACAAGGCCGCTGGCACCGACAGCTACGAACAGAACCGCAACCTCGTTCTCACGGAGGGTACACGCGCCGATTCCATCCCCAACCTGGAGATCGAGACCGGCGACATTGTGGGGGCTGGTCATGCCAGTGCCACTGGACGCTTCGATGATGAGCAACTGTTCTACCTTCAGGCTCGCGGCATCACCGAAGAAGAAGCGCGACGACTGGTCGTACGCGGATTCCTCACCGAGGTCGTTCAGCAGATTGGTTCCCCCGAACTTGAAGCTCGGTTGCAACTTGCAATCGAAGCCGAACTTATTGGAACGGACGACAAGTAAGCATGACCGCAACGAAGATCTGCGCTCTCGATGAGCTCGAAGTAAACCAAGCCGTTAAGATCGAAATCGACGGGGTCGCCATCGCTCTCGTGCGTGACGCCGCCGGCGACGTGTTCGCCATCGGTGATACCTGCACGCACGGTGATATTTCCCTGTCGGAGGGTTTCGTGGAAGGCCAGACTCTTGAGTGCTGGGCCCACGGTTCGATGTTCTCCCTCACCACGGGCAAGCCGCTGTCTCTGCCGGCCTACGACCCGGTCCCGGTTTACAACGTTGAACTCATCGATGGTTTCGTCTTCGTCGATCCGTCCGTCACCGTCGCGGTATAAATCTGCTCAAGGCAGTTCCGCGCCCATCAACTCAAAGAATTTAGAAAGGGATAAGACATTCATGTCTGTTCTTGAGATCAAAGACCTGCACGTCAGCGTCGAGACCGACCAGGGCACCAAGCAGATTCTGCGCGGCGTCGACCTCACCATCAATGAAGGCGAAATCCACGCCATTATGGGCCCGAACGGCTCAGGCAAGTCCACCCTCGCCTACACAATCGCCGGTCACCCGAAGTATCACGTCGAGAGCGGCTCCATCCTGCTTGACGGCGCCGAAGTGCTCAAAATGACAGTGGATGCCCGTGCTCGCGCCGGCCTGTTCCTTGCCATGCAGTACCCGGTCGAGATTCCTGGTGTGACCGTCACCAACTTCCTCCGCACTGCGAAGACTGCCATTGAGGGTGAGGCGCCTCCAATCCGGACCTGGATTAAGGATGTGCGCCAGGCCATGACTGACCTGCGCATGGACAAGGCTTTCGCCGAACGCAACGTCAACGAAGGCTTTTCCGGCGGCGAAAAGAAGCGCAACGAGATTCTCCAGCTCGAACTCCTCAAGCCCAAGTTCGCCGTGCTCGACGAGACCGACTCGGGACTCGACGTTGACGCACTCAAGATCGTGTCGGAGGGCGTCAACCGTGCCAAAGCCAACACCGGCCTCGGATTGCTCCTCATCACGCACTACACGCGCATCCTGCGATACATCCACCCGGACTTTGTGCATGTCTTCGTCAATGGCCGTATCGCCGAACAGGGCGGCCCTGAGCTTGCTGACCGCCTCGAGGACGAGGGCTATGATCGCTTTCTCGTCCCGTCGAACGTAGGCTAATCGTATGGTTTCAACACTGAGTCCGGCGCGCTTCGATGAAATCGAAGAGGCCCTTAAAGACGTCATGGACCCCGAGCTCGGCATCAATGTGGTCGACCTCGGACTTATCTACGACCTCGGCTGGGACGATGAGAACAATGCGCTCATCATCCACATGACCCTCACCTCGGCCGGCTGTCCGCTGACCGATGTGCTCGAGGAGCAGACGGCCGAGGCTTTGGATGGCGTCGTCGATCAGTTCCGCATCAACTGGGTCTGGATGCCGCCGTGGGGTCCCGAAAAGATCACAGACGATGGTCGCGACATGATGCGAGCCCTCGGCTTCGCGATGTAACTCCCGCTCGATTTGAAGGCCCCGCCCGTACCAGCAGGCGGGGTCTTTTTAGGTCCCTGCCCGCCAGCCGATGAGGGTTAGTAGGTCATTCTATTGATTAGACTAGTATGCTAATGCACATGGATATCGGGGAAAATGGGGCAGTGCGGCGGAGGGTGGCCCAAGCGGCGAGTACACGCGCCGAGATCGTGATGGCGGCGGGAAGGCTGATGCTCGAGCGCGGGTATGTCGGCACTTCGGTGGCGGCGATCGCGGGAGAAGCCGGTGTCGTCGTGCAAACCATCTACAACTCGGTGGGGTCGAAGGCCGAGCTGCTGGCAGCGGTACTCGATAGGGTCGCTGCAGAACCGGGGGCACCGGCACTGCTGTCTGGCGCGACCCGGGAACGCATCGCTGAGGCACGCACGGCAACCGAGGTCATTCGCATTTTGGCCCGATCGAGCGCACTGGTGAACGAGCGCACCTCGGGAATCTTGCGCATTGTCAGCGAAGCGGCCGTGGTCGACCCCGATGTGGGGGAGTTCGAGCAGAAGCGCGATGCGGCGAGGCTTCACGGTTTCGGCGAAGTGGCGGCAGCGCTGCGCGAGAAGCGCGGCCTACGCGGGGGACTGAGTGACCACGAGGCGGCGGCGACAATGTGGGCGCTGGCGCATCCACAGACTTACCGCTCGCTCGTTCTGTCGCTCGGCTGGTCGACGGAGGCCTACCTGAACTGGCTGGAAAAGTCGCTCCTGGCGGCCTTGCTGTAGCCATCCGTGTGCCGAGCACAACCTGAAGGCAAATATACTAGTGAGTTGGACCACTTTGGCCCACCGCAGATTACATGAACACCACCACACCCGTACACACACCTCGAATGGACTATTGCTGTGCTCAACGTGCAAGATCTCGAAATCCGCGTTGGAGCGCGCGTGCTCATGGAGGGCGTCAACTTCCGCGTCGCGAGCGGCGACAAGATAGGTCTCGTCGGTCGTAACGGAGCAGGCAAGACGACCCTGACGAAGACGCTCGCGGGGGAGACGAACCCGACCAAGGGTTCGATCAGCCATTCCGGTGAAATCGGCTACCTGCCCCAGGATCCGCGCGCCGGAGACCCGACCATGCTCGCCCGCACCCGTATCCTGGACGCGCGCGGCCTCGGTACCATTGCGCTCGGCATGCACGAGTCCAGCTTGGCCATGGCTGACCCTGATCCCAAAATCAGCGCTGCCGCCATGAAAAAGTATGGTCGCCTGACGGATGAGTTCAACGGTTTAGGCGGTTATTCCGCCGAGGCCGAGGCCGCGTCGATCGCCAGCAACCTGAAACTGCCCGACCATATCCTCGACCAGGCCCTCAGCACCCTGTCCGGTGGTCAGCGTCGTCGCATCGAACTGGCGCGCATCCTGTTCTCGGCCGCCGAGATGATGATCCTCGACGAACCCACCAACCACCTCGACGCCGACTCGGTGGCGTGGCTGCGCGAATTCGTCAAGAATTACAAGGGCGGTGTCATCATCATCAGCCACGATATCGAGCTCGTCGGAGAGACAGTCAACCGCGTCTTCTACCTCGATGCGAACCGCATGATGATCGACATCTACAACATGAACTGGAAGAACTACCTACTCCAGCGCACAGCGGATGCCGATCGCCGCAAGAAGGAACGCTCCAACGCGGAGAAGAAAGCCTCAACCCTGCAGTTGCAGGCCGCGAAGTTCGGGGCCAAGGCCAGCAAGGCCGCAGCCGCCCACCAGATGGTGGCCCGCGCTGAGAAGCTCCTCTCCGGGCTCGACGCCGTGCGTGCCGTTGAACGTGTCGCGAAGCTGCGGTTCCCTGAACCAGCACCCTGCGGTCGAACGCCGCTCATGGCCAAAGACCTGTCGAAGAGCTATGGTTCGCTCGAAATCTTCACGGCCGTCGACCTCGCCATCGACCGCGGATCCAAGGTTGTCATTCTCGGCCTCAACGGTGCCGGTAAAACTACGCTGCTGCGCATGCTCGCGGGTGTCGACGAATCCGATACCGGTTCGATCGAACCCGGGCACGGCCTGCGGATCGGTTACTACGCGCAGGAACATGAAACGATCGACGTCAAACGCAGCGTGCTCGAGAACATGGTTTCTTCCTCGCCCAGCATCACCGAGATGGAAGCCCGGCGGGTACTCGGCTCGTTCCTGTTCACCGGCGACGACTCCAACAAGCCGGCCGGTGTGCTTTCCGGCGGCGAGAAGACCCGTCTTGCCCTGGCCATGATCGTCGTCTCCGGCGCCAACGTGCTGCTGCTCGACGAGCCCACTAACAACCTTGACCCGGCCAGCCGCGAGGAAATTTTGGACGCTCTGGCGCACTACGCCGGTGCTGTTGTACTCGTGAGCCACGATGAGGGCGCAGTGCAGGCCCTCAATCCGGAGCGCGTGTTGATCATGCCCGAAGGCACAGAAGACCACTGGAACAAGGATTACCTCGACCTCATCGAGCTGTCCTAACTGATTCTTTGATCCGGCGTACCTCGCCGGATTCGACTCAAAGGAACCCTGCGTGTTGCCGCTCGCGAAATCTTTGCGCATCGCGCTGGTGTGCCTGCACACCTCACCGGGTGCGGATCCCGGTGCCGGTGACGCGGGCGGTATGAACGTCGTCGTACGCCATCAAGCGGAAGCTCTTGCAGCCCTGGGGCACTCCGTGAGTATTCTGAGCCGCCGTTCAGCGGCGAATCAGCCAAGAGCGATGGAGCTGGCTCCGGGCGTGATCCTGGAGTTTCTTGACGCGGGTCCGGCAACTGCACTGCCGAAGGGCGACCACGAACACTGGATCGAGAAGTTTTCGGCCCAGCTGGCGGCAAGACCGCCGTGGGACATTGTCCACTCGCATCACTGGTTTTCCGGCATGGCCGCTTTGCCGGTAGCGCGGAAATGGGGCGTTCCGCACGTACAAAGCTTCCACAGCATCGCTGCCGACGAATCGACGCCGCTCTCGGCGGGGGAGCGTGCCGAGTCACCGGGACGGATGCTCGGTGAGGCATGGCTGGCACGTGAATCGGATTCACTCGTCGCGATCAGCGCGTCCGAGGCGGCGACGATCACTGGGCGGCTGGGCGGTGCCGTAGACCGCACGGCCATTGTGCCGCCCGGTGTCGACAGCAGCATGTTCTCGCCGAGCATGCCGGTTGATCTGGCGGTACAGGGCGACGGCCGCGGTTACGTCCTCGTCGCAGCCCGCCTGCAACCCCTCAAAGGCCTCGACCTGGCCATTGCTGCAGTCGCAGCCGTGCCGGCGGCCATTCGTCCGACGCTCGTGATCGCCGGTGCTGCTTCGGCCGACTACGACGGCTACGTTGACGAGTTGAGGGCGATCGCCGAGCGGGTCGGGCTTACAGATGAGCTTGATCTGATCGGTCCGCAGTCCAGGGTCAATATGAGCGCCCTGTTTCGGGGTGCCCGGCTCGTGCTGGTGCCGTCTCACTCGGAAACCTACGGGCTCGTTGCCCTCGAAGCTGCCGCGAGCGGTGTGCCCGTCATTGCCGCAGCATCCGGCGGCCTGCGTGAAGCCGTTGCTGACGGGGTGACCGGTCTGGTGCTGGAATCGCGTGAGCCACTGGTGTGGGCCGACGCGATCGCTGACGTACTGACCGATCCGCAGCGGGCGCGGCAACTCTCAGTGGCGGCGCGGGAGCGCGCACTTGGTCTGAAATGGGCCCGGTCGGCTGCGTCGCTGCTCGAGGTCTACCGGGGGCTGCTCGCGTGTGACGCCCACGGGAGAAAACTCAGTACGCGTTCGCCCGGCCGCACGCAGCACCGAGCGACGTCGCCTGACGTTTCTTTCGATTAGGTCAGTTGGCGTCGAGCAAAGCGTCTTCAATTTCCGCATCGTTACGCGGTTTTGCCGCCCGCTTGCGGGCACGCTCGTCCGCGCGTGCGCGTTCTTCTGGATCTTCGGCGTTCACGCTGCGGTATTCCTCGCGTAGTGCCCAGCCGAGGCCGATGAAGGCGAGCAGGCCGAACACAAACCACTGGAAGGCATACGACAGGTGGGGACCCTCGTCGCGTATCGGTTTGACGACAGCGGTCGGACGTTCCTCGCTAGGCAAGGGGCTTTCCGAGTCCATCAGACCGTACGCACCGGTGTAGGTGGGCTGGTTGAGCCGCTCGGCAATAGACGTGAGGTTAATCGTCGCGACTTGATTGCCGCTCGCCGTGCGGCCGGGCAGGTCGGGTTCGGTGGCTTTGAGTCGGGCTACGACGGTTACGGTTCCGCTTGGCGGTGCCGGGACCGTGTCGGGAGCATCCTGCTCCTGGCCGGTCGGCAACCAGCCGCGATTGACGATGAAAATCGTGCCATTGGAAAGCAGTAGCGGGGTCAGAACTTCAAAGCCCGGATTAACGTTGAGGGGGCGGTTCCGCGCGAGCATCTCGTCGTCGACAAGATAGGTACCGGTAAGTTCCACCGGCATCCACTTCTGGGATTCGTCGAAAGCTGTCAGATCGGGAAGCGCTTCGGCGATGGGAACGGGGTTCGCGTCAAAATTGGATTCGATCTTGAACAGCTCGGTAAGTGCTTGATCACGCCGGGCGAGTTGCCAAACGCCGAGTCCGGAACACACCGCCGCGAAGAGAATGGTGAGTGCCAGATACCCGGCCCAGCGTCGGCTGAAAGCGAACTGCCAGCCCGTCATTGCGTATCTCCAACGTGCTCTGGTCCGGTAGACCCAAGCATGCTCACACTCAGGGGAAAATCACGGGCGGCCAGAAACTCACGCAGGTAGTCGACGTGATCGTCGCAGGCCAGCCAGGTTTTGAGGCGGTCGGTCGAGTGGATGCGTGGGTTGCGCCAATCGAGGCGCCAACGTCCTGGATTTCGGCAGTCGGCGCGCGAGCAGGTAGATGTTTGCAGCGGAGCGCCCAGTCCGATCATCGGACCGCGCTCAGCGGCCTCGCGAGCGTTCACTTAGCCTCATCATCGGTGTTGCGGTACGTCGCGACGGTGCCGGGCCGTAACACTTCGGGACCGCGTGGGGTTATCTTTACGTTCGCGACCACGACAGCGAAGTAGGGAAGCGCAATCGCACCGATGGCGCAGATCAGCAGCCACCAGCCCTGCACGAACAGCATGAGCACAATGCAAATGATACGCACTCCCATCGCAATGGAGTACTTGATCATCCGGTTGCGTCGCTCAACCTCCGGGGAGGCGGGGAGCGAGGTGATCGACTGCTGCTTCATGGGTCCATCGGGTTCGTCAGTGGGTCAGCGGGTTGGTCAGCGGGGGGATAACCCGCCTCAACCAGCCTACGACTGTGTGACCTGATTCCTGCACGCCTTAAACTTGAATCTGCCGGGTATTTTGTAAAACTCGCCTTCGGCAGCCCACAGCTCGGTTCACAACAGAAGAGGAACTTTATGACAACGGCTCGAACAGTGCTCGTCACCGGCGGTAACCGCGGTATCGGTTTTGCCATCGCGAAAGAATTTCTCGCCCAGGGCCACCGCGTCGCTGTGACTTCACGGTCTGGTCACGGACCGGCCGGCAGCCTCACCGTGCGCGCCGACGTGACCGATGCTGCGTCGATCGATGCAGCGTTCACCGAGATTGAGGCGACATACGGTCCGGTTGAGGTCGTCGTTGCGAACGCTGGAATTACCCGTGACACACTGCTCATGCGCATGTCCGATGATGACTTCACCTCGGTGATCGACACGAACCTCAGCGGGGCGTTTCGCGTGGTCAAAAGGGCGAGCAAGGGCATGCTCAAAGCTCGCTACGGACGGATCGTCCTCATATCCAGCGTCGTCGGACTCTATGGCTCCGCAGGCCAGGTGAATTATTCGGCATCGAAGAGCGGGCTGATCGGCCTGGCCCGTTCGATCACACGCGAGCTCGGTGCTCGCGGCATTACCGCCAACGTCGTCGCTCCAGGTTTTATCGAAACCGATATGACCGCTGCTCTTCCCGAAGCACAGCAGGCGGACTACAAGCGCAACATTCCGGCCGGTCGCTTTGCCACTGCGCTAGAAGTTGCTCGTGTCGTCACCTGGCTGTCCGGCGACGATGCCGGGTACATTTCGGGTGCCGTTATCCCCGTCGATGGCGGCTTGGGAATGGGCCACTGAGCAAACAGCGAAGCGGTGCAGCCGTATCAGCCGCGCAAACCCAGCAACGGCAGTACCTGACTGAGATTGCAGCGGTCGATCACGAGGTCGGCCTCACGCTTGACCCGTGGCTTGGCGTTGAACGCGACGGCGAGTCCGGCGGCGTCCATCATGTGCAGGTCGTTGGCGCCGTCCCCGACTGCGATGGTCTGCGACAGGGCGATGCCGTTTTGTGCCGCCCATTCGCGCAGGGCGACCGCTTTCGCCTCGGCGTCAATAATTGGTCCGAAGACCCGCCCGGTCAAACGGCCGGCTTCGACTTCAAGTCGGTTGGCACGCCAATGGTCCACACCGAGGTCGGCCGCGAGGGGGTCGAGCAACTCGTGAAAGCCGCCGGACACCACGGCGACGATGCCCCCTCCGGCATGAATACCGGCAATCAGCTCGTGCACCCCCTCAGTCGGGCGGATGCGCTGGGCCACCTCGGCAAACACGGCGTCGGGCAGTCCCGCCAGGGTTAAAACTCGTTCGCGCAGGCTTTCGGCGAAATCAAGTTCGCCACGCATTGCACGTTCGGTCACGTCGGCCACGAGATTTCGCGAGCCGGCGGCATCCGCCAACAACTCGATCACCTCATCCTGAATCAGGGTCGAGTCGGCATCGAGGACGACCAGAAATCGTGGTGCAGTAGCGGAGATCACGGAGTAACGAGCACGCCCTTGCCGACGACGGTGATGCCGGATTCAGTCACGCTAAAACCGCGCGCGAGGTCGCGATCACGATTGACACCGACCGTGGCACCGGCCTCGACGATGACTTCCTTGTCGAGAATGGCGCGACGCACGATCGCACCGGGTCGAATCTGCACGCGGTCAAACACGATCGAGTCAACGACTTCGCAGGCCGACCCGATCGCAGTCCAGGGTCCGAGAACGCTGCGCTCGATGTGGGCGCCGGAAATAACGCACCCCAGCGACACAATCGAGTCGATCATGGTGCCAAGAGCACCCCGGCCGTCCCGCACGAATTTTGCTGGCGGCGAGTTCAACTGCATGCTGAAAATCGGCCACTCGTGGTTGTACAGGTTGAACACGGGAAGCGCCGAAATAAGGTCCTGGTGGGCCTCGAAGAACGAGTCGATCGTTCCCACGTCGCGCCAGTAGTACCGATCGCGATCGGTTGACCCTGGTACCACATTGCGCTGGAGGTCGTACACACCGGCGTCGCCGCGGGAGACAAAATCGGGAATGATGTCACCGCCCATGTCATGGCTCGAATCGGTACGCTCACCATCGCGCAGTACCGCCTCGATCAGGGCATCGGTGTTGAAGACATAGTTTCCCATCGAAGCGAACACCTCGTGGGGGGCGTCGGCAAGCCCGACGGCGTCCTTGGGCTTCTCACGAAAATCGGAGATCAGGCCAGGCGTGGCGGCATCCACTTCGATGACGCCGAACTGGTCGGCTAGGCCGATGGGCTGGCGAATCGCGGCGACCGTGGCCGACAGGCCAGACGCGATGTGCGCTTCGATCATCTGGCTGAAATCCATGCGGTAAACATGGTCGGCACCGACGACGACAACGATGTCGGGTTTCTCGTCGTGGATGAGATTCAGACTCTGCAGAATCGCGTCGGCCGATCCGCTGAACCAGCGCTTGCCGAGCCGCTGCTGAGCGGGCACGGATGCGATGTACGAGTTAGACAAACCACCGGAGACATGCCAAGTCTGGGAGACGTGGCGGTCGAGACTGTGTGACTTGTACTGCGTCAACACAACGACCTGGGTGAGGCCCGAATTGATCAGGTTGGACAGGGCAAAATCCACCAGGCGGTAATGCCCTCCAAAGGGTACCGCTGGCTTGGCGCGGTCCTCGGTCAGCGGCATCAGCCGTTTTCCCTCACCACCTGCGAGTACGATTCCAAAGATTTTCTTGGCTTTCATGTGTACAGAGTAGGGCCAACCGGGCAGCTCGAGTTGCACGGCGGATGTGCGTCGGGTTCGGCTGCGCTACCTTTGCTCCATGCGAGTGGATCTGATGACCAAGGAATACCCCCCGGAAATCTACGGGGGAGCGGGCGTTCACGTGATGGAACTCGTGCGTGCTCTTCGTGAAGATATTGACGTGTCGGTGCGGTGCTTCGGTGGGCCCCGCACCGATACCGACACCTTTGCCTATGAAGTTCCGGCGCAGCTGGCCGGCGCCAACGCCACCCTGAGTACCCTCGGCGTTGACCTGCAGATGGCCCAGGACGCCGCTGATGCCGACCTCGTGCACTCGCACACCTGGTATGCCAATGCGGCCGGGCACCTCGCGAAGATGCTGCACGGAATCCCGCACGTCGTCACGGCCCACAGTCTCGAACCCCTGCGGCCGTGGAAGGCCGAGCAGCTTGGCGGGGGCTACCGCGTCTCGAGCTGGATCGAGAAAACGGCCTTCGAGGCAGCGGATGCCGTGATCGCCGTCAGCGACGGCATGCGGCGCGATATTCTGCGCAGCTACCCGGCACTTGATGAGAGTCGGGTGCACACGGTGTACAACGGTATTGACCTTGACCGCTGGAAGCCCAGACTCGACGCAGACTTCGTCCGGGAGCTTGGCATCGACCCTGAACGACCATCAGTCGTGTTCGTCGGTCGCATCACCAGGCAAAAGGGTCTGCCGTACCTGTTACGTGCCGCCGCGTTGCTGCCTCCAGAGGTGCAGTTCATACTGTGTGCCGGAGCGCCGGACACTCCAGGAATCCTGGCCGAAGTGACCGCTGGCGTCGAGGCGTTGCAGCGGGAACGGTCGGGGGTCGTCTGGATCAACCGACTCCTCGCCCAACCAGAGCTCGCCGCGGTGCTGACGCACGGCACAGTCTTCGTTTGCCCGTCCATTTACGAACCACTGGGAATCGTCAACCTCGAGGCAATGGCCTGTGGACTGGCAGTTGTCGGTACCGCTACCGGTGGTATCCCCGAGGTCGTCGCCGACGGTCATACCGGGCGGCTGGTGCCGATTGAGCAGCTCACCGACGGCACGGGCACGCCACTGAATCCCGATCAATTCGTCGCTGACCTGGCCCGCATCCTGACAGAGGTGGTGAGCGATCCGGTCCGAGCGGCTGAAATGGGACGTGCTGGCCGCCTGCGCGCCGAGCGCGAGTTCGGCTGGAGCCAAATCGCCACCCGCACTCGGGAGATCTACGCGTCTCTACTTTGACTCACCCCGTCAGGGGTGGCGGTCTCGCTCCTGGGGTGGGCCCGGCGTATTTCTGCGTCGACCCCGCCCGATAACATGGCTGTATGGTCAACGTTTTGCATTTCACCGACGTCTCGGTCGTCCGGGGTGGCACCCCCATCCTCGACTCAGTGAATTGGAGCGTCGACGACGACCAACGGTGGGTCATCCTTGGCCCGAATGGGGCCGGCAAGACCACGTTGTTACAGATTGCCGCAGCTTTTATGCATCCGTCGACCGGTCAGGCCGAGGTACTCGATGAGACCCTTGGCGGTACGGATGTCTTCGAGCTGCGGCCCCGGATCGGGTTCGCCTCGACTGCAATGGCACGCAAAGTCCCCGCCAATGAGAAGGTCCTCGACGTTGTCATGACGGCGGCCTACTCGGTAACCGGCCGGTGGAACGAAGAATACGAAACCATTGATGAACGACGAGCCCAGCGCGTATTGCAGGAATGGAATCTCGATCATCTTGCCGACCGCAAATTCGGCACCCTGAGCGACGGAGAACAGAAACGGGTCCAGATCGCCCGCTCAGTCATGACCGACCCGGAAATTCTTTTACTCGACGAGCCAGCTGCGAGCCTCGACCTCGGCGCCAGGGAAGCGCTGCTGCAGCTTCTTAGCGGCTTCGCCCAGGAACCCAATTCGCCGGCCATCATCATGGTCACTCACCACGTTGAAGAGATTCCACTTGGATTCACCCATGTGCTGCTACTGTCCGGCGGCAAGGTCGTCTCGGCCGGACCAATCGGCACGGCGCTCACCGCGACGGCTCTGAGCGAGACGTTCGGCCTGAACATTGAACTCACCGAGAACGACGGCCGCTTCGGGGCGCGCGCTGTCTAAACGGAACGCTCCAACAGAAGGCTTCAACGCCGAGGAGTTCCCGCCAAAGTAAGTTCTGCTAAAGTAAGGGGCTGGCCATCAGGCCAACCGGCTTGGCGTTGTCATTTGGGCATACGGCGAGCGGTGCCCAACAATCGAACAGCACTGTGACCAGTTACAAGTCTGTTCACCAGAAGTGCAAAAGGAAATTTTCATGAAGTCTGACATTCATCCCGAGTACGCTGCCGTCGTTTTCCGCGACCTCGCCTCCGGCGCGACCTTTCTGACCCGTTCGACGGTCTCCAGCAAGAAGACCATCGAGTGGGAAGACGGAACCACGTACCCGGTCATCGACGTGGAAATCTCCTCCGAATCGCACCCGTTCTACACGGGCAAACAGCGCATCATGGACTCCGCCGGCCGCGTCGAGAAGTTCAACTCGCGTTACAAGGGGTTCGGCAAATAGCACCAGATATTTGCAGACGTCCAGTTTTAGAAGAAAAGAGCGACCAGCTTCGGCTGGTCGCTCTTTTCTTCTGCCAGCAGGCCCAGTACTGAGGCCAGTCCGGCTATTGCATTACATTAATTTTTCTGGTCAACAAAGACCTGAGCAACAAGTACGGAATCAACGCTGGGGCCAGGCAGTGTCAGCCAGAAACTCGGGGTCGCGGCCGCGCCGCATGTACTCCTGGAAGCTTTCGGCCTGCTGGCGATACCAGGTGACCTGCAGCGCGTGCATCTCGTCGAGAGTGGTGGGCAGGGCACCTTCGTGTGCCCGGTGAATTGCCTGGGCGACACGACCGGCGGCGATTGCATCGGCTCCGGCATCGTGTGCTTCCTCCAGGCTGACTCCGTAGAACGCGCTCGTGACCTCCAGGGTGCGTTTGCCTTTTCGATACTTATCGACGGCTTTGTCGATGACGAGCGGATCAACGACCGGGCTGGGGGAGATCAGGGGGGCGATGCCATAGCGCAGGGCTTCACGGTCGAGCAGGGTGAGATCGTAGGGGGCGTTGTAGGCCACGATCGGCAGGCCGTCGCTCAGATGACCACGCAGTGCGCCGACGATCTCGGCCACCGCCTCGGCTGCCGTGCGGCCGTGCTCTACGGCATGCTCTGTCGTGATTCCGTGCACGTTGGTCGCGCCGGCGGGAATGTCGATGCCCGGATCGACCAGCCAGTCGATGCGCTCAACGGCCGTACCGCTCGCGTCGATAACGGCGACAGTGGCCGACACAATGCGGCATGTTTCTACGTCGATGCCGGTAGTTTCAAGGTCGAATACGGCGAGGTGATCGCTCCAAGTGCTCATACCCCCACCCTAGGGGCGACCGCCGACACGTTCTGCTGCGCGAGCCGGGGCTCTGCTTCGGCGGCCCGGGGAGCGGGGGTTGTGGGGTGAAATCAAAGTTGCACGCTACGGTTGATAACGTCTTCGGCACTCTCGCGCATCGTGCGATTGTTCGCCCGAGCATCCGCTCGCAGTCGTTTGAAAGCTTCGTCCATGTCGACCGTGCTGACCTGGGCGATGACCCCCTTGGCCTGTTCGATCAGAATGCGACTGTTCAGGGCGCGCTGCAACTGTTCATTGACGACGGCGTCTTCTCGCACCGTGCGTTCCTGCAGAATACTGATGGTCGCGATATCGGCCATGGCCTGCCCGATCGCGGCGTCTTCGGGGGTGACGTCGCCGGTATCGGAGCGGAACAGGTTGAGTGCACCGATTGACCGATGGCGGACCCGCATCGGAATGGCATGCACTGAGCGAAATCCCTGCGACAAAGCGGCGGCCGCAAAGTCTGGGTAGGTGTCCAAATACGTTCTGATGTCGCCCAGAGTGACGACTTTGCCAGTGAGATAGCAGTCCACACACGGACCGGCGCCAGCCCGCTGTTGCAGAACCTCCACCAGGTAGCTTTCTTCGCTGGTAGAGGCTACGACCTGGAGCTCCCCACCCGGGTCGGCCAGCAGTATGCCAGCGGCGGTGGCGTCGAGCACTTCGACGCACGCCTCGACCAGGGTATGAAGCACATCAAAAACGTCATATTCGCCCACGAGAGTGTCCGTCAACTTCATGAAGGCGGCGCTCACCAGTGAGGCGCGAGCCATGGTGACCATGAAGAAAGTCTAGAACCTTTACTGAAAATTAGTCAGTTGTCCCGAGTGAATTCGCACCGAGTGAATTAGTACCGAGTGAATTGGCACCGGTGAATTGGCACCGAGGAAGACTATAACTCGGTGTTTTGCGGGCTGAAGTGCAGACGCCGTGCGACCACGTCACCTGCAATGGCGCGCACCGTTTTACCGTGGGAGAAGGCGTGGGCGCGCAGCAGCAATAGGGCATCCGTCGGCGTGACGTTCATCTGCACGAGCACCATGCCGGTGGCCTGATGAATTTCCCGGCGCGACAGTGGAGACTCCGCAGGGGCTGTGGACGTCAACGACGTTGCACCGGTGGCGGCCTCCTGCACTCGGAGCAGATGGTCGAGCAGGTTCCAGGCGGTCTCGTTGGCCAGTACCAATGCTTTTGCACGGTCTGTGCGATCAAATGCTCCCGGGGTGGTGCTGTACAGCTCGACGATACCGACATTGAGCGCGCCGAGAATGAGGGGGAAGACGTAGAGCGCTTGGACCGTAGTGTCCATCAGTGCCATGTGGAATACCGGCCACAACGGATGCTCCACCTCGCGAACCCGAGGCTCCAAGACGGGAAGTCGCGTTCGGGCGGCTTCCCAACGCGGTCCCTCGCCGAGATCGAACTGCAGTTCGTCGAGCCGAGCGGCGAGGCGATCGGTGGCACAGACAATGGTTTCGGGTACGGCGCCGCCGAAAACCGAGACGGCAGCGCCGTTCACGGGCAAGGCCTCAAGAAAATGGGCGCACAAAGCAGTGTCCTCGACACCGACTTCGGTACTGGTCCATTCAGCCACGACCTGCCTCCAGGCGTTGGATGGCTTGCGTACTTCAAGGATACGTCCTGCGCACGATCGTGACAATGAATGTTCCCGCGGAGTTCAGCCCGATCGGGCCAGCGAAACGGCCGACGTGGTCAGCCGCAGTGCAGCCAGTAAAAACTCTGCGCCCCGAGCGTGAGGGTGAGAGAGCCTTCATTATCGAAACTGGGAAAGACTGCGCCGCCGAACAGGTCGTACAGCCGCGTCCCGGCCATGTCAACGTCATCGATCGTGAACGCGACGGGGTTGTGGGAGAAACTGAACACGCACATCACCGTTTCTGGCTGATCGCCGAACATGGAACCGGAGCCGGCATAGTTCCGGATGAAAACGAGTACGGATTCGTGGTTGGTGTTGAGCACACGGATGCCGCCCAGCCCGAAGGTCGGATGTGCTTTGCGTACATGGATCACGTTGCGAATCCAGTGCAAAAGTGAACCGGATTGGGCTAGTTGTGACTCCACGTTGGTCTGCGTGAAGTTGTAGACGAGGGACTGCACGATGGGCAGGAACAGTTTGCCGGGATCGGCATCGGAAAAGCCGGCATTGCGATCAGGGGTCCATTGCATCGGCGTACGGGAACTGTCCCGGTCAGACAACCAGATGTTGTCGCCCATTCCGATCTCGTCGCCGTAATAGAGAAACGGGCTACCGGGAAGGGCAAAGAGCAGGGCATGGGCCAGCTCGAGTTCGGCTCGGGAGTTATCGAGCAGGGGGGCCAGTCGTCTGCGAATGCCAATATTGGCGCGCATTCGTGGATCGTAGGCGTACCAGCCGTACATGGCCTGGCGGTACTCCTCGCTCACCATTTCCAGGGTGAGCTCGTCGTGGTTGCGCAGAAACACGGCCCAGCCGGCACCATCAGGAATGTCGGTCGTTTCGGAGAGAACGCGCACGAGTTCGTTGGCTTGCTGGGAACGCAGGGAGTAGAAGATGCGCGGCATCACCGGAAAATCGAAGGCCATGTGGCATTCCGGTTCTTCGTCGGTACCAAAGAATGCGGCAACCTCGCGCGGCCATTGATTGGCTTCGGCGATCATGACTCGGCCGGGATATTCCCGATCGACCATGGCGCGTAGCCGCTTGACGAACTCGTGGGTGGGCGGTTCACCCTCGCCGTTGCCCTCGTCGGACTCGAACAGGTACGGAATCGCATCCAGTCGAAAGCCATCGACACCAAGATCGAGCCAGAACCGTATGACATCAAAAATGGCTTCCTGCACGGCCAGGTTCTCAAAATTGAGGTCGGGCTGGTGCGAGAAGAAGCGGTGGAAGAAGAATTGCCGACGCACCGGGTCGAAAGCCCAGTTCGATTCCTCGGTATCCGTGAAGATGATGCGAATGTTGGGGTACCGCTCGTCAGTGTCGCTCCACACGTAGAAATCTCCGTAGGGCCCATCAGGGTCCTCACGGGATTGCTGAAACCATTCGTGCTGGTCGGACGTGTGATTTAGTGGAAAGTCGATCACGATGCGCATGTTGCGTTCGTGTGCCTTGGTCACGAGGTCTTTGAATTCCTCGAGGGTGCCGAATTCCGGCAAAATGGTGCGGTAATCGGCCACGTCGTAGCCGCCGTCTTTCAACGGTGAGCTGAAGAACGGTGGAATCCACAGTGCGTCAATGCCGAGCCATTGCAGGTAATCGAGCTTCGACACGAGGCCGGACAGGTCTCCGGAACCGTCGGCATTACTGTCGACGAACGACCGAACCATCACCTCATAGAAGACGGCGCGGCGGTACCACCGCGGATCGAGGGCCAAACCGGGCAGCTGGATGGGTGCGGTGAAGCTCACGGCTTTCCTTCCGTCCGCGCGAAAGGGCTCTCTCGACGCGTGTGGTGGCTTGAGTCTAGATCGGCCACCCCGATGCACGTCCAGCCTTGCGTAAGTGTCGCGCCTAAACTAGGGCCGATGATCGTTTCTTCTCCCTACGACAAGCTTTTGCGGCGCCTGCCGGTGCGTGAGCTCACCGCATCCGTTCCCGGCAGTGACCGCCAGAGTGCGGACACGCGGTACTGGGACTACGGCGACCCCGCCGCAGCGACAACCCTCGTACTGGTGCACGGGTTTCGGGGAGATCACCACGGTCTGCAATTGGTCGTGGCTGAACTGTTGGGCGACGGCGTAAATCCGGCTGACCTGCGCATCGTGGCACCCGACCTGCCCGGTTTTGGCGAGTCGGTGCCGCTGCCCGGCGGCGTGCACTCGTTGGAGGCATACGCCAACTGGCTCCAGCAGTTTATCCACCTGTTGGCGCCGGCTGGGCGGCTGGTCGTGCTGGGTCATTCCTTTGGCTCAATCGTGGTCGCTGCGGCCGTGGCCGACGGACTGGTCGCGCACGACGTCATACTGGTCAATCCGATCGCCGCGCCGGCACTGTCCGGGCCGCGCGGTGTGCTGACCCGACTGGCCGTGTTCTACTACTGGAGTGCCGCGAGTCTGCCGGATCGTTGGGGCTATGCGCTGCTGCAGAACCGGGCCATCGTACGCATCATGAGCGTGAGCATGGCCAAGACGCGTGATCCGGCCCTGCGGCGCTGGATTCACAACCAGCACGACCGGTACTTCAGTGCCTTCGCCAACCGGCGGGTCGTGATGGAGGCGTTCGCTGCTTCGGTCAGTCACGACGTGAGCGAGTTCGCTGCGCGAATCCGGCAGCCCACGCTGTTGATCGCGGCCGACAAAGATGACATCACGCCGCTTGCCGCGCAGCACCGACTGCAGTCGCTGTTTCCCAACTCGACGCTGCGGGTCATCGACGGGGTCGGCCACCTCATCCACTACGAGAAGCCGAAACCTGCCGCCGAGTTCATCCGTGAATTTCTCGCTGAGGTTCGACCAGCATGAGAATTGTTGTCGATTGCCGCTACGTGCGGTTGGATCACCACGACGGCATCAGCCGATACACTGCTGGCCTGGTCGCCGAACTGGGTCGGTTGCATCCGCTGACCATGCTGATCAGTGACCACCGCCAACTCGGGATGCTGCCCGCCCTGCCCTGGCAGCTCGTGCGTGCCCCGACCAGTCTGTTCGAACCACTCATCGCCCTGACGGTCAACCGACTGCAGCCTGACGTTGTGTTCAGCCCCATGCAGACCATGGGGTCCTGGGGCCGCAAATACCGGCTGTTCCTGACCGTGCACGACCTCATCTACTACCGCAACCGCACACCCCCGCATGACCTCTCACCGTGGATCCGACTGCTTTGGCGCGCCTACCACCTCTCCTGGTGGCCACAACGGATGCTGCTGAACGGCGCCGACGGCATCGTGACCGTTTCCGAGACCACCCGTTCACTGATTTCCGAGCATCACCTCACCCGGCGGCCGGTCACCGTGGTGCCGAACGCCGCCAACACCGTTCCCGGCGTCCCCACCCACCGAAGTGTCCCGGAAACGACCCGCTTGATTTACATGGGGTCTTTCATGCCCTACAAGAACCTCGACACGCTGGTCATGGCTCTGGCCGACCTGCCAGATTACGAGCTGCACCTGCTCAGCCGGGTATCGGCGACCGAACGGGCGCGGCTGACCCGGTTGGTACCGCAAGCCCGGCTGGTCTTCCATGACGGGGTGACCGATGAGGAGTATCACCGCCTGGTGCGCTCGGCGACGGCACTCGTGACCGCCTCGCTCGATGAAGGCTTTGGAATTCCCCTGGTCGAGGCGATGAGCCTCGGCATACCCGTCGTGGTCAGTGATATTCCCATCTTTCGTGAGATCGGCGGAGCTGCCGCGCTGTACTTCGATCCGCGCAGTGCTGACGCACTCGCTGCAGCCGTGCGTCGCCTGGCGATGCAGGGGGAGTGGCAAACGCGCTCGGCCCTATCGATCGAACAGGCCGCTCGGTTCACCTGGGCGGCGTCAGCTCGCACGCTGCTCCGGGTGCTGGCGGGGACGAAACCCATCGCGTAGCGGGTACCGCAACTCGACCGGTCGCGTCGCGGAACGGGAGACCGAGTGCCTCCCTCCGACACAGCACCTCCGGACGTTTAGACGTCGAGGGTCAGGACGCTATCGGCGGTGCGGTCTCGCCGCGCTCGCCGGGCGATCGGGTCGTCGCCTCGAAGTGGGTCAGTGATAGCTGATCGTTCTCCCACCGAAAGTCGTGCACCGAGCCATTGGCGATGAACTCGCCGTGCCTCGGGCGATCGCCGTCGGTGAGGTGACGCAGCAACGTTCCAATGATCCCGCCATGGCTCAACACCAGAACGGACTGCCCGGCGCGAACGTCGGCCAATGCCGCCAACGATGCGAGTACCCGGTCGACGACGTCGCTGCGAGTTTCGAGGCCGGGAACGGCCATGCCGTCGGGAAACCGGTGCTGGCGTTCAGCGAAGGTGAGCCCCTCGATGGCGCCGTGGTGGCGTTCGGTGAGGGAGGCAACCACTTCGGGTTCGTCCAGTCCGAGTTCGGCGGCAATGATTGTGGCCGATTCAGTGGCGCGCAGCAGCGGGCTGGTTACTATCGCATTCCAACGTCGGTTCTTCAGGCGTGCCGCTGCTGCAACAGCCTCCGCCCGCCCAGCAGCATTGAGCGGGATATCCGTGCGGCCCTGAATGCGGTGGTGCAGATTCCAATCGGTCTGGCCGTGGCGCACGATTGAGAAAATAGTCGTACGTGGTCCACCAGTCGGATCGGCGCTTCGCGGGGCGGACACCAACGGTCAGCCCAGCAGACGTTCGGTCAGGGCCGCGAGGGTTTCGGAGGTTCCGGCTTCGAGTTTGTGCAGCGCACGCCCATCACCCTTGGTGACGCCGCGGTTGATGACAATGATGGGCAGCTTGCGCCGGCGAGCCTGTTCCACCAAGCGGATGCCGGAATTCACGGCCAGCGAAGATCCGGCCACGATGAGGGCGTCGGCACCCTGAATCAAAGCGGATGCCTCAAGAAATGTTTCCGTGGGAACGAGCTCACCGAAAAATACGACGTTGGGCTTGAGCATGCCCCCGCAAACCGTGCAGTTCGGCACGACGAAGTCATCGATGTTTCCCACGTCGGCATCGCCATCGGGAGCTATCCGAATGCTCTCCGGGTCGCGGAGTACGGGGTTATCGGTTTCGAGTCTCGCAGCGATACTGTCTCGGCCGAACGCCTGGCCACAGGCCAGGCAGATCACCCGGTCGAGGGAGCCGTGCAGTTCGACGACATGGCGTGAGCCGGCCCGGGTATGCAGGCCATCTACGTTCTGGGTAATGACACCGGCGATGGCACCGGCGTTTTCCAAGTACACCAGCGAGCGATGCCCGAGGTTGGGTTCAGCCTGGCGAAACACTCGCCAACCCAAATGGCTGCCAGCCCAGTAGCGTTTCCGCGATCGTTCGTCGGCAATAAAAGTCTGAAAGGTCATCGGAGTGCGGATCGGCGCGCCCTCACCGCGATAGTCCGGAATGCCGGAATCGGTGCTGAGGCCGGCGCCGGTGAGTACGGCGGCACGTTTGCCGCGCAACAGGGTGGCCACAGCATCCACTGCCCGCTCGGAGTCAAGGGCGACCGTCGAGGCGAGCACAGCGGCGGCATTGGGACCGCCCACGGGCTCGAGCGCGTCGACCAGCGTTGTTTCGCTGGGCGGGGCCGAGTCGGCTGTCATCGGTGCTCCTTTCACGCAGGGACGGGATGAACCATATGCCCGTGAGTTGATTCTAAACTCGTCTGTTTTCCTGTTTGGCTACCCACCTGTCAGGCTTGAGCTCAACCACTCGTCTCGAAAGGCACTTCTTCGTGCAGATCACCCGCATTACCGACCTGTCCAGTGCGGGTCTCGCCGACTATTCGCGGTTGACCGATGTCGCCCTGCGGCGGGTTCTCGAACCAGCCGGCGGGCTGTATATCGCTGAGTCGCCCAAGGTTATCGCGCGGGCGCTGAACGCCGGGCATCGGCCCCGGTCCCTGCTTATTCAGGAACAGTGGATGCCTGACGCCGAGAGACTGCTGGTCGACTGGCCCGACGTGCCGGTCTACGTGGGGGAGCCGGGCGTGCTGGAGCAGCTCACCGGCTACAACCTGCACCGTGGCGCCCTCGCCGCCATGCACCGCCCGGTGCTGGAACCGGTCGAAGCACTGCTGACAAACGCCCGCCGCATCGTGATCCTCGAAGACATCGTCGACCACACCAACGTTGGCGCCATATTTCGTTCGGTTGCCGGGCTCGGTGCTGATGCCGTGCTGATCACCCCGCGCTGCGCAGACCCGCTCTACCGGCGAAGCGTGCGTGTGAGCATGGGCACGGTGCTGCAGGTACCGTGGACTCGTCTGCCGGAGTGGAGCGTGGCCACCCCGCTGTTGCACGCTGCGGGATTTCATCTGGCCGCCCTGGCGCTGGCCGACAATGCGGTCTCCCTCGACATGTTCGCCGAGGCGGTGCCCGAACGACTCGCCATCATCCTCGGCGCCGAGGGTGATGGGCTCAGCCAGCACGCTTTGGCTGCCGCCGACACGGTCGTGACAATTCCCATGCTGCACGGCGTCGACTCGCTCAACGTTGCTTCGGCCAGCGCGGTCGCGCTCTACGCCCTGCGAGTGCGCTCGTGATCTCGGCGGGCCGGCTGCACGATACGAAGAAGTTAGGCTAATCGGATGTCTCCCTCCCGGCGTGTGCTCCTCCGGCGCAGAAGACTGGCCGTCTTCAGCGTTCTCCTCATTGTGCTGGGCGGAATCGGCTACGTCGGCGCCACCAACCTGGCTCCTGTACCGCCCAGCACCGCATCGATCGTGCAGCCGGGCGCTCTCTCCCAACCGGCGGCTGCACCGGCCTGGCCGGCCTTCGGCGCGAGCGCTATCGGCGCGGTCGGTTTTCCCGGTGTTCTGGCCTCGACCGGCGAGCAGGACACGGTGCCGATCGCGAGCATTGCAAAAATGGTCACGGCCCTGGTCATCCTCGATGCCAAGCCACTCGGTGCCGGCGAGGGCGGACCCGAAATTACCTTTACCGACGCCGACGTGGACAGATACTACGACGCGCTCGCCGAGAATGGTTCGGTGGCACCCGTCGTCTCTGGAATGGTGCTCACTCAACGTGAGGCTTTTGAGGCGATGCTGCTGCCGTCGGCTAACAACTATGCGTCTTCCCTCGCAGTGTGGGCGTACGGATCCGTGGACAACTACCTGGAGGCCGCGAAAACCTGGCTGGCCGACAACGCCTTGACCCAGACCAGCATCGCCGACACGAGCGGCCTCTCCGCGTCGAGCGTGAGCAGCCTGGCCGACCTGGTGGAGATCGGCAAGCTCGTCGTCGGCCACCCGGCACTCGCCGAAATCGTAGCCCTCCCGTCGGCGGTCCTACCGGTCATCGGAACCATTACCAACACGAACAAGCTGCTCGGCCGCGGTGGCGTCGACGGCATCAAGACGGGCACAACGGATGTTGCCGGTGCCTGCCTGTTGTTCTCGACCGATTTCACTATCGGAAGCAGCGCGGTCACCCTTGTTGGCGTGGTTCTCGGGGGGGACACGCACTCCGAGCTTAATTCTGCGATCGCCGCGCTGATCGCAAGCATCCAGCCTGGCTTCCACGAGGTCGTCTTGGCCGAAGAAGGCGCAGTGTTCGGCAGCTACACGACTCAGTGGGGCGACGTGAGCGACATTGTCGCCGAGCGGGCGGCATCGGTTCTGGTCTGGTCGGACTCACCGATCGCGGGGGCCGCCACGGCCAAGGACGTGCAACTCGGCCGGGCCGGCGACGAGGTCGGCGAGGTGTCCTTCACGATCGGTACTGCAATGCCCACTACGGTGACCGTGCCGCTCGAATTGCAGCGCACCCTCACGGATCCCGGTCCGGCCTGGCGCATGGGGCACCCCGGCGAGCTCGCCGCCGGTTGACCTCAGTGCGCCGAACTCGCCGTTTTCGCAAACGTCCGGCGCCGGCGCAGCGGGTCAGACCGTCGGCCGGGTGAAGGGGCCGGCGTCTGGTCGTTTGGGCGTCACATGGTCGCCGGAGGACTGGTGACGTATCCGGCGCAGTACCCAGGGAACAAGGTATTCCCGCGCCCAGGCCAGATCTTCTGTGCGAGCCTGGCGCCAGTTGGTACCGAGCATCGGTTCTGGTTCGCTCGGCGCGAGTGAATTCTTCACGTTGAGGGTGTCCAGGACCATGCGTGCCACGGTGTGATGCCCAAGTGCATTCAGGTGTAGCCGGTCGGGCGCCCACATCCGCGGGTCCCGAATTTCCGTGAGCTGCCACATATCGGCCACGAGACAGTCGTACTTCGTGGCAATGGCCCGCAGATTCTCGTTGTAGATCGCGACTTTACCGCGGATGCTGCGAAAGACGGGAGAAAATCCCAGGTCGGCTCCCGTGAACAGCACGACCGTCGCGCCGTCCCGGCGCAGCTGCGAAATCGCTGCCTCACAGCGGGCGGCTATAAGGTCCGGGTCGGCTCCTGGCCGAATCACGTCGTTGCCGCCGGCCGAAATTGTGATCAGGTCGGGGCGCAGGGCCAGGGCCGGCTCGATCTGTTCGTCGGCAATCTGGCCAATGAGTTTGCCGCGCACAGCCAGGTTGGCGTAAGCGAAATCCTCGGTGCCGTCGCTCAAGATCTCGGCCACCCGATCGGCCCAGCCCCGGTGCCCGCCGGGACTCTTCTGTTCGGGATCACCGATGCCTTCGGTGAACGAATCGCCGAGGGCGACGTAGCGCGACCATGGATGCTGTTGCGTCGTCATCGACCCAGTCTGTCGGAACAGCCCCCGCTGGTCGAACCCGGCGCACGCGAACGCCGGTGGGCTTTGGTAGATTTGTAAGAAGTGAATACTCCATCGGTTTTCGGTCCCGCCCAGGGAACGAGTGCAGCCGAACACCTGTCGCCGTCCTTCCCCGAACGCGCGGCCTGGGGTACGGCCGGCAAGTTGCGCGCTTGGCAGGCCGAAGCTTTGGAAGCCTATTTCGTGCACGAACCTCGCGACTTTCTGGCCGCGGCTACGCCGGGCGCCGGCAAGACCACATTCGCCCTGCGACTAGCCGCCGAACTGCGTTCCCGCCGCACCATCGACCGCATCACTGTCGTTGCGCCCACCGAGCATCTCAAGAACCAGTGGGCAGATGCCGCAGCGCGCGCGGGCATCCGTCTCGATCCGATGTTCAAGAACGCAGACCGCAGCTATGGCAGCCACTATCACGGTGTCGTCGTGACCTACGCGCAGGTAGCGGCTCGCGCCGCCCTGCACAAACAGCTCACCGAGTCGAGTCGCACCCTTGTCATCCTCGATGAGATCCACCACGGGGGAGACGCCCTGAGCTGGGGCGACGCGATCCGGGAGGCCTTCGGTCCGGCTGCCAGACGCCTGTCGCTGACCGGTACCCCGTTCCGGTCCGACACCGCGCCGATTCCCTTCGTCAGTTACCTGCCTGACAAGCACGGTATCCGCATGTCGCAAAGCGACTATGCCTACGGCTATGGCCGCGCCCTCGCCGATGGCGTGGTTCGCCCGGTGATGTTCATGGTCTATGCGGGGCATATGAAGTGGCGCACCAGGGCCGGTGATGAAATGGAAGCCAAGCTCGGCGAGGGCAATACCAAGGACATCACCAGCCAGGCCTGGCGCACGGCGCTCGAGCCCAGCGGGCAATGGATTCCGTCGGTATTGCGCGCCGCGAACTCTCGTCTGACCGAGGTGCGGCACGGCATCCCGGATGCCGGTGGTCTCGTCATTGCCACCGACCAGACCGCCGCTCGTGCCTATGCGGTCATTCTCGAGGACATCTGCGGTGAACCCGTCACGATCGTGCTCTCCGACGAGAAGGAGTCGAGTGACCGCATCGACGAGTTTTCCAAGAACACCCGTCGGTGGATGGTTGCCGTGCGCATGGTGTCGGAGGGCGTCGACGTTCCGCGCCTCGCCGTCGGCGTTTACGCCACCAGTGCGGCCACCCCGCTGTACTTCGCACAGGCGATCGGCCGGTTCGTGCGGGCTCGCCGGCGTGGTGAGACGGCATCCATCTTTCTGCCGAACGTTCCCGGCCTGCTCAGCCTTGCCAACGCGCTCGAACTCGAGCGGGACCACGCCCTCGACCGCAGCAACCGTGACGACGACGGCGACGGTATGTACAACCCCGAAGACGCCATGGTCGCTGCAGCGAACAAGGAAGACAAGGCCTCCGACGATCTCGGCGAGGACGATCTCACCTGGCAGGCGCTTGACTCCCAGGCGACCTTTGACATGGTCATGTTTGACGGAGACGAGTTCGGAGAGCTCGCCGAGCCGGGCACCGACGAAGAATTCGACTTCATCGGTATTCCCGGTCTGCTCGAGCCGGAACAGGTGTCGGAGTTGCTGCGGCAACGCCAGTCCCGTCAGTCGAAACGGTCGACCGACAAGCGCAAGGATCCGGTGACGGGCGACATCGCCCCGCTCGAGCCGCCGCCCCTATATCGCACTCTCAAAGAACAGCGCACGCTGCTGTCGAGTCTTGTAGGCATGTGGTCCAAACTCGCCAACGAACCGCACGGCATGATTCACGCCGAACTCCGTCGGCTGTGCGGTGGCCCGGCCGTCGCCCAGGCTAGCGTCACCCAGCTACAGATGCGCATTGACCTGCTCCGCCGCCGCCTCGGGCGCAGCTAGCGCTGGTCCGGGCCGCGGCTACACCGATCTAATCAGTGCGTTAGAGGTAGCGACCTGGCGACCGCACATTGTCGCCCGATCAAACGACGGGGGGCCATCCCGGTATGCACGACAAGAGTCTTAATATGTGACGACGGTGGCAGCGTCCCCACACAGAAACAGGTTCTATGTCCTCACACAGGTGTCACTGCAGACCCTTGCAATTCTTTTGCTCGAATCGCATAAACTCCTTGGTAACGAGGGAGTTTGTTAATGGAATCGAAGAAGCCGGAACTTGACCGGGTTGATCGCGCGCTGTTGCGCGCCCTGTCGGTCAACGCCAGGGCTTCGGGGGCGGCCCTGGCGAGCGAAATCGGCGTCGCCGAGTCCACGGTGTCCCTGCGCCTGCGCCGCCTGCAGCAGCTCGGTCACATTCGTGGTTACCGGGCCAACATCGACCTGGCTGCGCTCGGTGCGAGCCTGCAGGCACTCATCTCCGTGCGACTGGCCAAGCACGCCAGGGTGCAGATCGATGACTTTCGCAACGCCGCCCCGCACTGGCCGGGCGTAATCGGGCTGTTCCACACCGCCGGCGCCGACGACTACCTGTTGCACGTTGCCGCAGCGGATGCCTCACACCTGCGTGACTTTGTGCTGGAACACCTCGCGGAGCATCCGGCCGTCGCTCACACCGAAACGAACCTGATCTTCGAGTATGTCGATGGCGACGGTTGGCAAGACCTGGTGAAGTAGGGCGGATCGGCCGGGCCCGCTCGCGTTTACCGACGCCACGGGCGCCCTCAAACAGCACGTGCTCATACCCATCCAGCATTAAAGCAAGAACGCCCCCCGCAAAAGCGGGAGGCGTTCTTCGCAAGCTCTATTTAGAGGGCGCGGATGTTCTCGGCCTGAGGACCCTTGGGGCCCTGGGTTACCTCGAACTCGACCTTCTGGTTCTCATCGAGGGACTTGTAGCCATTCGACGCGATCGCGGAGTAGTGCGCGAAAACATCGGCGCTTCCGTCGTCGGGTGCGATAAAGCCGAAGCCCTTTTCAGCGTTGAACCATTTCACGGTACCTGTTGCCATTTGTAAAACTCCTCCAGGAGTGTAAGACCGGCCCCGACTGTCGGGACCGTTCGTCGCGGTATTCGTCGTCCGCTTCCGAAAGGAATGTGGCGCACAAACCGCGATCCAGTTGAATCACAGTCGATGCGTTTAAGACGTGCAAGCACTACAACTTCGTGTCCAACACTAGCCCACAAGTCTGGACGGTTTCAAAGTTCCCAGCCTTTTTGACATGAAAGTGTTACGTTTACGAGCAAATTCGCCTGAACTCCGGGGCGACCAGTGCCCGGCACGGTCCCGAACGCCCGTTGGCCGAAACTGGTTACGGCGTGTCATTCTGCTGTCACGAAGTCGATCAGATGCTCCACGCGCCCTAAAAGTTGTGGTTCCAAATCGGCAAAGGTGCGCACCTGGCCGAGAATTCGCTGCCAGGCCCTGGCGATGTCGGCCTGTTCCTCGTGCGGCCAGCCGAGCGCGTCGCAGATGCCGTGTTTCCACTCGATGCTCCGCGGGACCTCGGGCCAGGCATTGAGGCCGACCCGGGCTGGTTTTACCGATTGCCACACGTCGACGAACGGATGCCCCACCACGAGCACGTTCGCAGCGAACGGCCCGCGCGCCGCGGCCTCCGCGATGCGACTCTCCTTGGACCCGGGCACGAGGTGGTCTACCAACACGCCCACCCGACGTGACGAGCTCGGTCGGAATTCACGGAGGATCGCATCGAGGTTGTCGACCCCCTCGATATATTCAACGACGACGCCTTCGAGGCGCAGGTCCGCGCCCCAGATCTTTTCCACCAGTTCGGCATCGTGTCGCCCCTCGACAAAGATGCGACTGGCGCGCGCGACGCGAGCGGGCACGTTGGGCACGGCGGTCGAGCCTGAAGCCGTGCGCACCCGACCCAGGGCGGCGGCCATGGTCGGTGCAATCAGTGTGACGGGACGTCCGTCGATCAGAAAACCAGAACCGAGCGGAAACAGTCGCAGCTTGCCATGCCTGTCTTCGAGGGTGACAATCTTCTTTTCCACACGAATGACGGCACCACAAAACCCAGTGGTGATTTCTTCTACAACCAGGTCTCGGACGGCTTCCTGCGTCGGAATAATGATGCGGCCCGCGTCGCGCCACCCGGGGGAAAGCACGTCTGCACTATATCGATCGTCCATTGCATCGACGCTAGCGGAAGTCCGCGATCGCGCCCGGCATGACGCGGTATTCTGAATGCATGTGTGGTCGACTCGTCATTACCGATTCAGCGCCCGATCTGGCTGCCATGTTCGATATCGAGCATGAAGGCGAAAATCTGCCGGAACCGTCGTGGAACATCCGTCCGACCGACCAGATTCCAATCGTGCTTGAATCGGCCAAAAGCGACCCACCAGTGCGTCGATTGGAATCAGCACGCTGGTCATTGATCCCGTCTTTCGCAACGGAGTCGACGTCGAAATTTCCAACCTTTAATGCGCGGGCAGAAACGGCCGCCGAGAAGCCAACCTTCACGGTGTCCGTGCGGTCGCGGCGCGCTCTGGTTCCGGCCACGGGCTACTTCGAGTGGAACACCGAGGGCGCCGTGAAGACCCCGTATTTCATCCAATCCGATGACGGACTTCCCCTCGCCTTCGCGGGCCTGTACTCCTGGTGGAAGAACCCGGCCGCCGCCGACAGCGATCCATCGCGCTGGGTATTGTCCGCGGCCATCCTGACGACTGATGCCCGGGGCCCGCTCGCGCAGATCCACGACCGTACACCCGTTGCCCTCCCAGAAGAGTGGTGGGACCACTGGTTGGACCCGGCTACCGCGGGCGACCAAGGCCTCGTTGATGCCGCCGTCGTAGCCTCCCGGATAGTCGTAGAGTCGCTCAATTTCCATGAAGTCGGCCCCGTGACCGGAAACGGCCCTGAATTGATCGAGCCGATCACCAACGACTCGATGTAATTGCATCAGGCCCTAACCGGTACGCTCAATTCAGTACGAATAAGCCGTACGCTCAAACCAGTGACTGGCGAAATTGCCGGGCGCTGCCGTGAAAGGAACACCCATGAACATTGTCGCCTTCGTCGTCGCTTTTGCGATTTTCGTTTTCGGTTTTTGGCTGTTCGGCCTGGCTTTCTCGGTCACGGCCATGATGGGACCGATCTTCATTGCCGGAATCCTCTGCGTGTCCATCGCCATGGCAATCCCATTCCACCTGCTGCGCGACTAAGTCGCCACCGGCTCGTTTTCGTGAGTCGGCTGAACTCATCAAGGCAGGGATTTGGCTACCGGGCCGGCCAGAACCGCGAAGGCACCGGCCGCATTGGTCGTGGAGAGACTCGCGAGCCCGGCCAGCAGGGTTCAATATTCTACAACTACCCACTACGGATCTATACGGGTAGCGTATCTGATTGTGGCGCAGAATGGCCCGTAACCCACCCAGCCCACCCTCGGCGCGGTATCAGAATCACGCGGTATCGTTGACTTTTGATCGATTTCGTATTGGTCGTCTTCGAACACGGAAAGGTCCCGCCCAGGATGCAAGACAGCCCGGCCGCATCCACCCCCTACGAGGTTCTCGGAGTGAGTCCGACGGCGACCGAGGATGAGCTACGTCGTGCCTACCGACTGCTGTTACGCCAAACCCATCCCGATGTCGGCGGCAGCGCGATCAGATTTCACGCCGTGCAACTCGCTTGGGAACGCGTTGGACGTCCACAAAACCGGGCCGTTTACGATCGTCGTCGCTTCGGTGACCCCGAGCAGGCCGCTCCAACGGATGCCTACGCCGCCCCCTCCGGCCGCGGCCCCGCCACAAAATCCAGCCTGAAAACCCGCATGCACGGTCATCCCGGTGGCCAGGCGAGGCTGAGATATCTCGATCTAGTGCGCGAATGGGCTGGCCGCGGTACGATCATCGATGACCCGTATGCCCCCGCGTTCATCCGTAGCACCCCGAAACTCGTACGGCACTGCCTCGCGAAAGCTCTGGCAGAGGAGGTCACAGCCCAGCTTGTGGCCAATCTCGGTATCGGTTTCACCGCGTGGCACGACATCGACACCGGTAGCCAGACCGACAAACTTGACCACATTATCCTCGGGCCGGCCGGACTGTTTGGAATCTTGTCCGAAGACTGGGGCGCACCCGTACAGCTTCGCCGCGGCGAATTGGTCGGCGACGAACTGCCGGAGGAGGATCGCCCGATCCACCAGTTCGAGGCTGCCGCGCGCTCGATCAGCCGGGCACTGAAGGTGCGCTTCACCGCGCTCATCGTCGTGCTGCCCGACATCGCCCTTGACCAACCGGTATCGCTGCCCAAGCGTGGTCGACGGCCGATGATTATCGTGATTCCGCGGTCACGCCTGGTCGGCGTGCTGCGTGAGGGACTGGCCGGCATGGAACGCGGCAGCTTTGAAAAGGTCTTCGAGCTGCGCAGCACCCTGCAAAACGGCATCCGTTTCGTCAATACCTAGTTTTTTCGGTCACCGCAGTGATCACGCAGGCAGGGCTAGCTTCTCGACCCAGTAGCGCAGAAATGTTGCCCCGGCCTCATCATGGATCTGGTCGCCGATCACGATCACCGGGTAGGGACGGTCCAGAATGCCATCCGATGGCCGTACGTCAACGTGAGAGACGTCGTAGCCGGCTTCGTACAGGTGATCGGCCATGCGATAGTCGCTGCGGGAATCGCCCATTGATCGCCACAGCCGGGGCAACGGTCCGCTCTCGGCGAAGTAGGCAAGGGCACGCTTTGCCGCATGGTCCTTATCGAGCGTGACCGACTCGATGTCGGTTGAGATGATCGTGGCGTCGAGCCGAAACGGTATCCGACCGAATTCGTCGGGCGACCGGCGATCGTCGAACCGCACACCGAGCCCGTGTTGCACCATGATGGCAAAGGCGGCCTCGTTGAATTCGACTTGGCTTGCGAGAAATTTCGCATGGCTCACATCGGTGCGCTGTTCGACCGAGATCATCGCCTGCTTGGTTTCGTCAAAGAACATCTCGGCTGCGAACGCGTCGGAGACCAGCTGGCGCACCCCGTCAATGGCCGCCACCGGCAGGGCAACGCTCTGATCGACGACGACGTCCCCCATGCCGTTCGCTCCGATTGGAAACCACACCGCGCCCTTCTCGCAGACGCCGTACATTCGAAAGGTCTCTGGCAGGCCGGCCGCGACGAGCGGGGCGACCACCTGCTCGCGAATAAATTCGGCTGACCGCCCGGTGATGAACGCGATCGGCACGTGCCCGGCCGCCAGTGTGATCAAATCGGCCAGGATGCTCGGCGTTGAAATACTGCGCGTGATCGGGCTTGCAATTGGGCCGTCAACGTCGAGGAGAAGTCCGAGCGGGGAAACGGGAATTGACATTTTGCCATTGTCCCATAGGAGGCGGAAGAGATTCCGGCATCGATCGGGCCAGCGGATGCTGCGCCCACGCGCGCGAGCGCTTATCGTTGTCTGTGATGATTACGCGACGAGAAGTAGCACTGCGCCTGGATATCCCGCTGGAAATGGCGACACGTCACGGGATTCCCTCGCGCCTCAGCGAGGGCCAGCTGGCTAAACTCGAAGCCGAGCCGCCGGTTTGGCTGGTGCAGTCGCGCGCCAATCGCACCGGCAAGAAGCCCGTCTGGGTGCAGCTCACCTGCAGTATCTGTGGGTACACCGAAGCCGTGCGTCCAAAGAAATGGTGGCCGACGTTCACCTATATCAGTTGCTCGAATCACGGCTTCGACGAGTTGCCCGAGCCGGCCGCCGGATTCGGCCGCACCGAGTGCGATGGTATCGGCAGTCAATTCATTGGAATCACCGACGCGGCACCTGACCAGGGCGAATCCGTCTGATCCTCTTCCGGCACCTGAAAGTACGCTGATCTCACCACCGAGGCGCATGCCCGAGGCGTACGATCGCCATATGAATCCGAATGCGCCAGAGCGTTGATCGTGTCACGCAATTCTCTCAAATGGCTCCCCGCCGTTGTCGTACCGGCGGTCGTGGTCGCCGCGGTCATCGCCGTGCCGCTCCAGGCCGGTGCCGCCGTTGATCTCCCCGATAAGACACCCGAGCAGGTTCTCCTCCTGGTGAACGACAGCACCGTGTCGGCCTTCTCCGGAACGGTCTCCCAATCGTCTGATCTCGGACTCCCCGCACTGGATCTCAGTGCGGGCATGACCGAATCCATGCAGAAATCCATGGCTGAGTCCATGCCGGAAGGCGCGGCCGAATCCGTCCCCGGAGAGTCGACCATCGGGGCACTGAGTACGGCTCTCGAATTGCTCAGCGGCTCCCATGAATTCAGAGTTTATGTCGGCGGTGAAAGCCAGTCGCGCGTGCAAATCAAGGACCGCATGGCTGAGCGTGATGTCGTACACAACGGGAACGATGTGTGGCTGTATGACTCGAACGGCAACGCAGCGACCCACTTGAGCGTGCCGGCCGATTTCGCTGCTCCCGCTGAGTCGAAGTTCGCCGAGCTAAAGTCGCAACTCCCCACCGACCTCTCGACCCCGGCGCAGCTCGCCGAGCGTTTTCTCAGCGAGCTGGACCCGAGTACGATGGTCTCGGTCGGCACGGACGCCCGGGTTGCTGGACGCAGTGTGTACCAGCTGGTGCTCACGCCGAAAGCAGCTGACAGCCTCGTCGAATCCGTTTCAATCGCGGTCGACTCTGAGACCGGTCTACCTGTTCAGGTGACCGTGCTGGCCGAGGGCCAGAGCGCACCGGCGCTGCAGGTCGGCTTCACGGCCATTGATTTTGCCGCTCCCGACGCCGACCTGTTCGATTTCGTGCCACCGACCAACGCCACGGTGACGGAGCAGGCCATTCCGGCCCTGCCCGACCGCGCTATCGGTGACCACACGGAGGCGCAGAGCCCGACAGCGGATGAACTGCCCCGTGTCACGGGAAACGGTTGGTCCAGTATCGTTGAGGTGCCCGCAGCCGCCGTACCGGCCGAGCTCGGCGACAACCCCCTGATCGACCAGCTGACCAGCGCTGTCGAGGGAGGTCGCGCCCTGACGACATCCCTCATGACGGTGTTCTTGGCCACGGACGGGCGGGTGTTCGCCGGCTCGGTTCCGCTTGCCCAGCTCCAGGCAGCCGCAGAGTGATCGTCACCGCAATGACGTCACCGCAATGACGCGCATCACACTGTGACCGGCGATACCCCGGCTCTCGACCTCGCGATCGAGAGCCGGGGTCTCACCAAACGGTTTGGCCCGCAAACCGCCGTGAACGGCATTGACCTCGCGGTTCCCCGTGGCTCGGTCTTTGGCTTCCTGGGTCCGAACGGTTCGGGTAAGACCACCAGCATTCGCATGTTGCTGGCACTCACCCAGGCGACCAGCGGCTCAATCAACGTGCTCGGCCACAGCATGCCAGCCCGCCTGCACGAGGTGTTGCCCCAGGTAGGCGCCCTCGTCGAAGGACCGGCGTTCTATCCCTTTCTTTCCGGAGCGGCCAACCTGCGCCGCCTCGACACCGCCGATCGGCACGCACAGAGCAGTACCCGGCGTGCGCGGGTGCAGCAGGCCCTTGAACGGGTCGGGCTCTCCCATGCGGCGGACAAGAAGGTTCATGCGTACTCGCTCGGCATGAAGCAGCGGCTCGGCATCGCCAACGCCCTGCTGCTCCCGCGACAACTTCTCGTACTCGATGAACCCACGAACGGCCTCGACCCCCAGGGCACCCGGGAGGTGCGCAGCCTCGTGCGCTCACTGGCCGCAGAGGGAACGACCGTGTTCGTCTCGAGCCATCTGCTCGCCGAGGTTGAGCAGATGTGCACGCACGCCGCCGTGATGAGTGCTGGTCGCCTCGTCGCCCAGGGCACGCTGGCCGCGCTGCGACAGGTCGGTGAGACCCGGGTGCGTGTGCGCACGCCGGATGTCCCGGGCGCGATCCGCGTGCTCACCCACCTGGGGCTGGAGCCCGCGCGCAGCGTGCTTGATGATGCTGACCCGGTCGTGGTCGCGCCGCTCGTCGGTACCCACTGGCAGCCCGAGGCCATCGTGACGGCGCTCGTCGCCGGCGGGGTGCGTATCCGCGGCTTCGCCATCGAGGAACCGAGCCTCGAAGAACGTTTTGTCGCCCTGACCGGGGAGGGTTTTGATGTCGTTCAGTGATGTTCTGCCAGCGGCCGGCCGCAGCGATATCCCGGTGCGCCGCGGGGGTGGCTGGGACCTGCTCGGTTCCGAAATTTCCGTGCTGTTTCGCCGTCGCCGGACCTGGGCCATGTTGGTCGCCGTGGCGCTGATCCCGGTACTGCTTGCCGTCGCCGTTCGTCTGTCGTCCTCCACGCTGAACCCGGGGGAGGGGCCGCCGTTTCTTGATCGGGTGACCCAGAACGGCCTGTTCGTCGGCTTCACCGCAATGGTCGTTGCCATCCCCCTGTTCCTGCCGCTCACCATCGGTGTGGTGGCCGGAGACACGATCGCCGGAGAGGCCGGCCTCGGTACCCTCCGCTACCTGCTGGTAGCGCCAGCCGGCCGGGTACGGCTGTTGTTGGTCAAGTACGCGGGCGCGGCTCTGTTCTGTCTCGTAGCGACGCTGACCCTCACCGTCTCGGGTGCGCTCATCGGGGCAGCCCTGTTCCCGGTTGGACCGGTCACGCTCTTGTCGGGCGACACCATCAGTGTCACCGAGTCGCTGTTGCGCTCGCTGCTGGTCGCCGCCTATGTCTCCGTATCCTTGCTTGGCTTGTCGATGATCGGGCTGTTCATCTCCACTCTCACCGATGTTCCCGTGGGAGCTATGGCGGCGACGATCGTGGTCTCGGTCGTCGCGCAGATCCTCGATGTCATTCCGCAATTGTCCTGGCTGCATCCGTGGCTGTTCAGCCACTATTGGCTCGGTTTCGCCGACCTGCTCCGGCAACCACTCGACCTCAGCTCGTTCGGCCAGAACGCGATCGTGCAGGTCTGTTACCTGGCAGTTTTCGGGGCGTTGGCGTACAGCAGGTTTGTGACCAAGGACATTTTGTCCTGACCATCCACGCGACCGTAGGGCGATCGCTTAACGAGACAAAGCCGGATCCAAAGGATCCGGCTTTGTGAACTGTCTCAACCAGTCCTCGTTGATCTCTTGAAAGAAATCTCCGTGTCCGAGATGGGAATTGAACCCACACGCCCTTAACGGGCACTGGCACCTCAAGCCAGCGCGTCTACCAATTCCGCCACCCGGACTGGGTGAAACGGCCTCCGGATGAACCGGCTGCCGAGGTAATAACTTAGCACGGATTAGAACCCCCGATGTGTCACTGCCGATGGCGACGACGGGTAGCGTTTATTCATGGCTTCCTTTTCGAACGTGCCCCCGGCCTCGAGTATCCCTGATTCAGCGGGTACCTCAACCGCAGACATCCCCCAGAAACTCGACCTGACCGCCGAACTCGCGCGTGATCTCATCCGTTTCGACACGACGAACTACGGGGGAGGCCGTTCCAACGGCGAAACGGATGCCGCCGAGTACGTTGCCGCGAAACTGCGAGACCTCGGCCTCGCGCCGGAACTCTTTGATTCCGAACCGGGCCGAACCAGCGTCATCGCCCGGGTCAAGGGCCGTGATGCGTCCCGGCCAGCGCTCGTTGTGCACGGCCACCTTGACGTCGTGCCGGCCGACCCGGCGAACTGGAGCGTCGACCCGTTCGGCGGCGTCATCAAAGACGGCCTGCTGTGGGGGCGAGGCGCTGTCGATATGAAAAATATGGACGCGATGATTTTGGCTTCTCTGCAGGACGTGATTAGTGCCAATGGTGCGCCAGAGCGTGACCTCGTTATCGCCTTTTTCGCCGACGAAGAGGCCGGCGGTGTGCTCGGCTCGCACTTTCTTGTGCACGAGCATCCCCACCTGTTCGATGGAGCGACCGAAGCCATCAGCGAGGTCGGCGGGTACTCGATCACTCTCGGCGGCAAACGCGCCTACCTGCTGCAAACCGGCGAAAAGGCGCTGATCTGGGTCAAACTCGTCGCGCGCGGCGAGGCCGGGCACGGCTCTCGCATCCACCCGAACAACGCCGTCACTCGGCTCGCCGAGGCAGTGGCGAAACTGGGTCGACACGAATGGCCGATTCGGCTGACCGACACGACCGAGCAATTACTCGGTGAAATTGCTCGAATTCTCGGTGTTGATCCGCAGAAGGCCGGCCCGGACGAGCTCGCCCTGGCAACCGGCACGGCGTCCGGCTTCATCCAGGCCAGCCTGCGAACGACAACCAACCCCACCGGCCTGACCGCCGGGTACAAGCACAATGTCATTCCCGACACGGCCGAAGCCCTCATTGACATCCGCTCGCTGCCGGGGGAAGAAGACTTCGTGCTCGCCCAAATTCAGGAGATCGTTGGTCCGGACATCGGCATCGTGACGATGCACCGCGACATCGGTCTCGAGACCGAATTCAGGGGGCCGCTGATCGACGCCGTTGTGAGTACCCTGGAACGCCACGATCCCGGCGCACCCGTGCTGCCCTACCTGTTGTCCGCGGGAACCGACAATAAGGCGCTCAGCACCCTCGGCATCAAGGGCTACGGTTTTGCGCCGCTTCGCTTACCGGACGACTTGGACTTTCCAGCAATGTTCCACGGAGTGGACGAGCGGGTACCGCTTGACGCACTAGTGTTTGGCAGGCAGGTTTTGACCGACCTGCTGTCACAATAGTGAAGCTGTAAAGCGCCGCCCGACACCGTCAGTACGGGTTCCCCGAGTATTTTGAGTAATCCGAGAAAGCGAAGCGTGTGGACTTTCTGAATGCGATCATTCTGGGCCTCGTTCAGGGGTTGACCGAGTTCCTCCCGGTGTCGTCGAGCGCGCACATCACCATCGTCGGCCAGTTTCTCGGCACCGGCGCAGACCCGGGTGCCCGATTCACGGCCATCACCCAGATTGGCACTGAAGCTGCTGTCGTCATGTTCTTTTGGCGTGATATCGTGCGCATCATCGGCCAGTGGGCCAAGTCGCTCACCGGCAGGGTGTCCCGTAAAGATCCGGATGCCCGCATGGGCTGGCTGATCATTCTGGGATCGCTGCCGATTATCATTCTCGGCCTGTTGTTCCAGAACCAGATTGAAACCGTGCTGCGCTCACTCTGGATAACCGCGACCATGCTCATCGTCTTCGGCGTTCTGCTCGGCATTGCCGATCATGTCGGCGCCAAAAGGCGTCAGCTGCAAGACATCACGGTCGGCCACGGCGCGATCTACGGGTTCGCGCAGGCTCTCGCACTAATCCCCGGCGTGTCACGGTCCGGCGGTACCATCACTGCCGGGCTGTTCCTCGGCTACGAACGCGCAGCAGCGGCCCGGTATGCGTTCCTGCTAGCTATTCCCGCCGTGCTCGGCAGCGGCTTCTACCAGGTGTACAAGTCCGTCGCTGATCCCTGTCTAGCGGGGGCGACCACGTGCACTCTCGAAATTTTCGGACCGCTCGAAACCCTGGTGGCCACTATCGTTGCCTTCGTTGTGGGCCTCGCCGTGATCGCGTTCTTCATGAACTATATTTCGCGACACAGTTTTCTGCCGTTCGTTATCTATCGCATCCTGCTGGGCATCGTGCTGTTCGTGCTCCTTGGAACGAACGTCATCTCGGCGTAGTCGGCTCGCGCGACGAACGTCGCATCGAACCCCCCTCGCAAAGCGATGGCCTTCCTGAAGCTAGGCTTGAAACATGCGTGCATGGGAACGACCCGAAATTGTCTCTGTCCCCGGCGAGTCGAGTGCCCCCTGGCTCCACGACACAAAAACCGACAGCCTGGTGCTGGCCCAGCCGCTCGCTTCAGCCCGACTCTATGTCTGTGGCATCACGCCGTACGATGCGACCCACATCGGCCATGCCAACACTTACCTCGCCTTCGATACCCTCCAGCGGGTTTGGATCGACGCCGGTTACCGCGTGCACTATGCCCAAAATGTGACGGATATCGATGACCCGCTCCTGGAGCGGGCAACCGCCACCGGCGTCCACTGGCATGACCTGGCCAAATCGCAGGTTGAACTTTTCCGCACCGACATGGAAGCTTTGGGAATCATTCCGCCGAATGATTTCGTCGCTGTGACCGAGGTCATCGACGAGATAGCGGCCGCGGTGGCGCTACTGCAGGAGGCCGGACTCGCCTATTCGGTGCAGACGGACGACGCCATAGGCGGGGCAGACGGAACAATCGCCGTCGACCTGTACTTTGACATCCGTGCCGCCGAAGCCAGCACCGGATGGGCGCTCGGTGACGAGAGCAACCTCGACCTGGACAGCATGCTGCGCCTATTCTCCGAGCGCGGGGGAGACCCCGACCGTGCGGGCAAACGCGACCGACTCGACCCGTTGCTCTGGAGGGCTGCCCGTTTCGGGGAACCGGCGTGGGAATCTCCGGTCGGCGCCGGGCGACCCGGTTGGCACATTGAGTGTTCGGTGATCGCCCTCAAAGAACTTGGCACAGACTTCACCGTGCAAGGGGGCGGCTCCGACCTGATCTTTCCACACCACGACATGAGCGCCGGGCATGCAGAGGCGCTGTCCGGACATCCGCTCGCCGGGGTCTACAGCCACACCGGCATGGTCGCCTACCAGGGCGAGAAGATGAGCAAATCGCTCGGGAATCTCGTTCTGGTTTCAGGGCTACGCGCCCAGGGTATTGACCCGCGTGCGATTCGACTGGCCCTGTTAGCCCGCCACTATCGCACCGACTGGGAATGGACCGACGCGCTTCTCGAGGAGGCCGTCGCGCGTCTGTCCGTGTGGTCCGCAGCCTTCGGTGCTGCACCTCTTAGCACAGCCGAGAGCGCTGCCAACGGGGGGACGCCTGGATCAGCCGCTTCGCTCGTGCAATCCCTGCGCCTTGCTCTCCGCCACGACCTGAATACCCCCGAGGCACTGAAGCTCGTCGACGACGCGGCCGCCGGCCCGCTCGATGACGTGAGCCTGGTGCATCGTGCCATCGGCGCGCTGCTCGGCGTCACACTCTAGAGCGAAGCGGACTCCTCGGCTGCCCCGTTGCGTTCCTAGTGCCGTGGCCCGTCGGGCCGGCTTCCGGGGCCATCGGGCCGGCCGTCTGCGCGCCCATCGCGCCCGTCGGTGCCGCGCTTGCGCAGGTACTTCTCGAACTCCTGGGCAATCGCCTCGCCACTCGCCTCCGGCGAGTCAACGGTGTCTCTGGCCTGCTCGAGCTGGGCGATGTACGCGGCCATGTCCTCGTCCTCGCCTGCTAACACATCGATACCGGTCTCCCACTCAGCCGCCTCGGTCACGAGTGCGCCACGGGGGATGACCACGTCGATGACCTCTTCGAGCTTGTCGATCAAGGCGAGCATTGCCTTGGGCGATGGTGCGTTATGCACATAGTGGGGCACGGATGCCCAAATCGACAAGGTAGGAATTCCCACCGTCTCGGCAGCATCGGACAACACGCTGAGTATGCCGACCGGCCCCTCATAGTTGCTGCGTTCAATTTGCAGTTCGGTGCGCACCTGAGCGTTATCGCTCGAGACGAAGATTGAGATGGGGCGGGTGTGCGGAACATCGGCCAGCATGGCGCCCAAAAATACTACGCCGCTGACATCGGCGGCCAGGGCTGCGTCGAGTATCTCCGCGGCGAAGCTCTTCCAACTGCGGGACGGCTCCGTACCGATCAGCAGAAAGATATTGCCCGCGTTCGTGCCACTGACCCGCAGTTCAGCGTCGTCTGCCAGTGGAACGCTCAGCGTCCCTGGGGTTTTCGGACCGTACATAATCGCGCTCGGCCAACCGAGAGTGCGCACGCCGTCCTCGTTCGTTGACACGGTCGGTCGGTTGAACTGGTAGTCAAAGTACAACTCCGGGTCAACCTCGGTGATCATCTCAACGTCGAGTAATTCTTTTAGCGCGCGAACCGCCCCCGTTGCGGCCTCTCCGGCGTCGTTCCAGCCTTCGAAAGCGACGACGAGCAGCCGTCCGCCCAGAAACCCATTACCGTCAGCCACCGTTTATGTCCTCAATTCTTGAGCCTTCCGCGTGAAGGGCCTCAGTCAAGGATAGGCGGTGGCCCTAGACTTGAACCCCGTGAATATTTTTTCTCCGCCCCTGCCCACGCCCGCTACCCTGCCCGCCGCCGTCCTCTGGGACATGGACGGCACGATCGTCGACACCGAACCATACTGGATGCGTGCTGAGACCGAGCTCATGGCCGAGTTCGGCGGTGTCTGGACTCACGAAGATGGAATGTTGCTGATCGGATCAGGATTGTGGAATTCTGCGGCAATTCTGCAAGCACGGGGCGTCGATCTCACTGCAGACGCGATTGTTGCGCGCCTGACCGACCGCGTGCAGCAGCAGTTGGCCGAACACGGGATTCCCTGGCGACCGGGGTCTCGTGAGCTTTTGCGGCAGCTGAAAGCCGCCGGCGTCCCGACTGCACTCGTCACTATGTCGGTGGAGCGCATGGCGCGCCAGATCATCGACCTCATCGACTTTGCAGCATTCGACGTTGTAGTCGCTGGCGATATGGTCGAAAACAGCAAGCCGCATCCTGACCCGTATTTGGTCGCCGCCGAGCAACTCGGCGTCGACCCGACATCGTGCATTGCAATCGAGGATTCCGTGCCGGGTGTCGAATCCGCTGTTGCCGCCGGCACGATCACCATCGCCGTTCCCCACCAGATCGACCTGCCGGAGAGCATGCTCTACACGCGGTGGTCGACGCTCGACGGGCGAACGATCCACGATATCGCGGCACTGTTTCACGATTTAAAGCGTACCGAAGCGTCCTCTCCCGTTCATTATCTCGCCCCCACCGTGTCCGCCCGAAACGAAAGCGCACCACTCGCATGAGCAACAACCAGGTCATTCAAAACAGTGGACTCTTTCGTGTCGGCGACCGGGTACAACTAACCGGGCCCAAAGGGCGGATGAACACCATCACCCTTCAGGAAAGTCTGACCTTTCATACCCACCGCGGCATACTCGCGCACGACGACATCATCGGGCAGCCAGACGGGTCGGTCGTCACCAACAACGTTGGCGTCGAGCACCTGGCGCTGCGGCCGCTTCTGGTGGACTTCGTGATGAGCATGCCGCGCGGTGCAGCCATCATCTACCCCAAGGATGCTGCGCAGATTCTGGCGCAGGCCGACATCTTTCCCGGCGCCACAGTCGTTGAGGCCGGCGTTGGTTCCGGGGCGCTGTCGCTCTGGCTGTTGCGCGCGATCGGGCCGGCCGGCCGGCTCGCCTCCTTTGAACGGCGCGAAGAATTCGCTGACGTCGCTCGTGACAACATCGCTACCTTCCTCGGGAATGACCCGCAGAATTGGACCATCACCCTGGGCGATCTTGCCGAGACGTTGCCCGATACGATGCCGTCGCAGAGTGTCGACCGGGTGGTCCTCGACATGCTGGCGCCCTGGGAATGCCTGGGCGCCGTATCCGAAGCCCTGAAGCCGGGAGGGGTGCTGCTGTGCTACGTCGCCACGGTGACGCAATTATCCCGTGTGGCTGAGGCCATCCGCGGCACCGGTTTCTATACGAATCCGGATTCCCATGAAACGATGATTCGCGGTTGGCACGTGGAGGGTTTGGCAGTGCGACCGGACCACCGCATGATCGGCCACACCGGTTTCCTGATAACGGCACGTCGGCTCGCCCCCGATACGATCCTGCCCGAGCTGAAGCGACGTCCGTCAAAGACGGACTTCAGCGACGCGGATGTCGAGGCCTGGACCCCGGGGGCGCTCGGTGAACGCAACGTCAGCGCCAAGGTCATGCGCAAACGTGTGCGGGCCGCTGGCACGAGCGCCGAGCTTTCCAAGGCTCGCGACCTCGACGCCGGTTAGGATAGGGCCCGGCCCATTTTGGTTGTATCGCGCCGAAGTCGCAACCGTCTGGCCTCAGCAATACCTGCACCAACCTCACACCCGCGCAGCAGATCCATGCTGCAGCAACCCCGTACCGAAAGAAGGACTTGTGCGCAAAGCATCCGCGCTGATCGTCACCGCCGGCCTCGTGATGACGGCATTGACCGCGTGCGCCGGCCCAGGCACGGCCCAGGCCTCCTGTGAAACCCCGGCTACGTCCGGTGCGGCCTCGACCTTGGTCTCGGCCGTCGGCGATTTCGGCTCGGCACCAGACGTCAGCTTTCCGACACCGCTCAAGTCATCAACTACTCAGCGCACACAAATCATCGAGGGTTCCGGCGAGAAGCTTGTCGCCGGTCAAATGATCTCCGCAGTCATGACCATGTACAACGGAACGACCGGCGCTGCCATTCAACAGGCGCCGTTCGACGGCAGCGTTGCCTTTCCGACTTCCCTCGCCGAGACCACCCTTCCCGGAATCGTCGCCGGCCTCCTGTGCGCCCGCGAAGGTGAGCGCATCGCGGTCGTCATTTCCCCCGATGATGGGTTTGGTCCGGCCGGCGGTAACGAGCAGCTCCGCGTCGAAGCGACGGATGCCCTCGTGGTTGTCGTTGACATCGTCAAGGCGTATCTGCCGCGAGCTGACGGAGCCAACCAGATCGTGGCCAATGGCCTTCCCGCCGTGGTGCTCAATGAAAACGGTGTCCCGGGCATTGTCGTGCCCAACGGGGACGCTCCCACCACGCTCGAAATCGGTGTGCTCAAGCAGGGTACCGGCGAGAAGGTCGAGGAGGGTTCGACGGTCACGGCGAATCTCGCGGGCATGCTCTGGAAGGAAAAGACAAACTTCGTCTCGACCTGGACCAACGGAAGCCCCGTTCAAATGGTCCCCAACGCGGTCATCCCCGGGCTGGCAACGGCACTCATCGGACAGACGGTCGGCTCACAGATCGTCGCCGTCATTCCTCCCGACCAGGCCTACGGTGACGCGGTGGATGCCACTATTCCGGCCGGGTCAACGCTGGTCTTCGTCGTCGATATTCTCGGCGTCAACTAAGCCGGCTGGCCCGCATGTCTACCCCGCCTGAATCGGAACCTCCAGAAAGCGCGAGCGAGGCCAAGCCGTTGCTGGTGACGGCCCCGGAACGGCTGTTCAGCTTGGTTCTCGCCCTCGTAGCAACGGAATCAGGGCTGACCAAGTCCGATATTCTCGCGAACGTGCAGGGTTACCGACAGCGATTCTCGTCCGGCGGCTCGAATGAGAGTCTGGAGCGCCAGTTCGAGCGAGACAAAGATGATATCCGCGAATTGGGGATTCCGCTCGAAACAATTGAGTCGCCCGATGATCCGGGCAGCAATCACTTTTTGCGGTACCGAATTCCCAAGGGTTTGTATGACCTACCCGCCGATGTGACGTTCACTCCCGACGAGGTATCCCTACTTAAACTTGCCGGCACGGTCTGGCGGGAAGGATCGTTGTCCGGGGAATCCCGCCGGGCTCTGATGAAGTTGAACTCCCTGGGTGTCGAATCGAGCGAACCGGTGTTGGGCTACGCCCCGCTGTTGCGCACGAAAGACCAGAGCTTCGAACCGTTGAGCAAAGCCCTCGACCGCGCGCAGGTCGTGGCATTTCTCTACCTCAAACAGGGGGAGACCAAGCCGGCCCGTCGAGAGGTTTCTCCGCGTGCGTTGGTGCAGCACGAAGGCCGCTGGCACCTTTACGCAACGGATGAGGTCGCTCACGCCCCGCGCACCTTCCTGTTGGCTCGCATCGTGGGCACGGTGACAGTTCTGGCGAACTCCACTCCGACTCCCATTAGCGTTGGCGAACCGGGCAACGTGACCGATAGCGCACGTGCGCTCTTTGAACTCGATGCCCTGTGGGTTAGCAATGTCGCCCACATCGTCGTGGTGTCGGGATCCGACGCTGCCGTGCGGCTCGCCGCGCGGCAGGCTGCCCAGTACCCCGCCTCCCAGCCGGACCCGCCAACGACGCTTGAACGCAGCCTGCACTTCACCGACGTGAACATCCTCGCCGACGAACTGGCGGGGTTCGGGCCCGAGGTGTTCGTCGAAAGTCCACTCGCCTTACGCACCGCCGTGCACAATCGACTGGTTGCCGCTCGTGACGCTCATGCCAGCGCAGCCTCCGCGTCCCCGCCCGTCCGCGCACAGCGCCGCCGGCCGACGCCGCTGCACGCGCAGACTTCCCAGGCAGCCAGCCAGCCTCGGGTCGCCGGAGACCAGCTCACACTCTTGCTCTCCCTCGTCCCATACCTGATCGACCGGGGGCCGGTCACCGTCACCGAGGTGGCCGAGCACTTCGGACTGGCAGTGGAACGGGTGCGCACACTGGTCAGCCTCATTGCCCTGTCAGGAATTCCCGGGGAAACACGTCAATACCTGCACGGCGACCTGTTCGACATTCTCTGGGACGAATTCGAAACCAATGATCGGATCGTGCTCACCCATCAGGTCGCCATCGATGACTCCCCTCGCTTTTCCGCGCGCGAGGCCGCAGCACTCATCGCCGGTCTGCAGTACCTGTCCGCCTTGCCGCACAACGCCGACACCGATGCGATCGCATCGCTGATGGCTAAGTTGACCCGCGGCGCGTCGGCGCCACCCACCCAGGTCGCCGTCGCTCAGCGTGACGCCGGCATGACCCGCGAGATTGTGCAGGCTGCCCTCAGCACAGGGATGCAGGTCGAGTTCGACTATCTCAATGCGCGTGGCGACCAGGAACACCGCCTCGTCGATCCCTTGCGCATTGAATCCGTCGACAGCGACTGGTACCTTCGGGGCTGGTGCCACCTTCGCGAAGCCGTGCGAACCTTCCGTCTCGACCGGATGACCGGTCCCCTCATCACCGCCGCGCCGCGCAGTTCACATACGCTTGACCTGCTGCTGCCGGACACCCTGTTTCAGCCGTCGAGCGACGATGTTGATGTGCGACTCGAGCTCCCAACCGCGGCGCTGCCGTTGCTGGCCGACTACCGACCCGAGCGGTCCGAGGTGGTCGGAGCAGGTGCACGCACGCGCACCACACTGCGCGTCGCTCATGCCCACGTTCTGAAACGCCTCGTCACCAGCCTCGCTGGCATTGTCACAGTGCTTGAACCGGCAGAATCACGCAAGGTCGTTTTCGACTGGGCGACAGCCGGACTGGCGCAGTACTCCGGCGACGTTCAGCCCGAGACGGACGAGAGGTAGCGCATGCCGTGGTGGTCTTGGTTGCTCATTTGGAGCGTTCTGGTGGCCGGTCTCCTCGTGGTCCTGGGCTGGTGCGCGGTGACGCTCTACCGTAAAGCCCTAACGACCCTGCGGGCGATTGAGGTCCTCAGCGATCAAGTTTCCGCAGTGGACCTCGGTGTGCCGTCGGTGTCCGTCTCGTTCATCCCCGCCGTATTCGCGGACGTGGCCGTGGTACTCCGCAATGTCGAGCAGAATCGAGCTGACCGCAGTCACCGGAGTCAGGTGCGTCGCGATGCGCGGATCGTGCGGGGTAAACTGATGCGAAACGCCCGCTAGCTAACACAGAGGACACACCCTCATGCTGCAAAACCTGACCGGATGGCATTTTCTGATCATCCTCGTCGTTGTACTGCTCCTCTTCGGTGCGCCAAAGCTTCCTGGACTCGCACGTAGCCTGGGGCAGTCCATGAAGATCTTCAAGAGCGAGATCAAGAGCGACACTGTCGACCCTGATCCCAACGCCGCACCGCGGTCGACGAGCACGACGGGTGACGGCGTGGCAAAGACGTCCCTCCCGACCGAGCCCCGCCCGGCCGACCCCACCTCGAAGCCTTAGCCGCGAATGGTCCGTGCGGGACGGCGTGCGACCGAAGCGGGAAAGATGTCGCTGGGGCAGCATCTGATCGAACTGCGCAAGCGTCTTTATCTCGCTGCAGCCGGCCTTCTGATTGGTGCTATCGCTGGTTGGTTCCTATCCGATTTTGTCTGGGATCAATTGCGAGAGCCGATCTACGCCATCATCAATGCGCAGCATCGCAACGCCCAGATCAATTACCCGGACATCACGAGCGCCTTCGATCTAAAATTAAAAATTTCGCTCTACGTCGGTCTGATAGTTTCCAGCCCGGTGTGGCTGTACCAGGTCTTCGCATTTTTGGTGCCTGGTCTGACCCGTACCGAGAAGAAATACACGTTCGGGTTTCTATTCACGGCCATTCCTTTATTTCTGGCCGGCTGTGCGGCGGGTTGGGTCGTGCTGCCGCACGTGGTCGAGCTCATGACGAGTTTCGCGCCCACCGAGGATTCAGCGTTCATTAATGCGCAAGGCTATTTCGACTTCGTACTCAAACTCGTCGTGGCGATCGGTATTGCCTTCGTCCTTCCTGTCTTCATCGTGCTGCTCAACTTCGCCGGCGTGATCAGTGCGGCGTCGATCATCAAATCCTGGCGAATCGCCATTTTGGTCATCGTGCTTTTCACGGCCATCGCTACGCCGGCCGCTGACGTGGTCTCGATGTTCTTGCTGGCCATTCCCATGGTCATGTTGTATTTTGCCGCCTACGGCATCGCCTGGTTGCACGACCGTCGAGCCGCCAAGAAAGTGCTGGCTTTCGAGAAAGAATTCGCGCTCTAGTCTGTATTGAGAGTCGTTCGTAGCAATTGTTAAGGATCACGTGACGCACACGCAATCGCCGGCCGAACGGTATTCGGCAGCGCGCACCCGAGCAAGCCAACCGAAGTTGTTGGCTTTCGATCGCAGCCTCAAATTCGATCTCGACCCGTTCCAGCGTGAGGCCTGCGCGTGCCTTGAGGCCGGCAACAGCGTACTCGTTGCTGCGCCCACCGGAGCAGGCAAGACCATCGTTGCCGAATTCGCCATCTACCTGGCCATGCAGAAGCCGCGGGCGAAGGTTTTCTATACCGCGCCCATGAAGGCGCTGAGCAATCAGAAATTCCAGGAGTTCGTTGCCGAGTACGGAGCGGACCAGGTTGGGCTGCTCACCGGAGACAGCAATGTCAACCCGGGAGCACGCATCGTGGTCATGACCACCGAGGTGCTCCGCAACATGCTCTACGCCGATTCCGACTTACTCACAGACCTCGCTTTCGTGGTGATGGATGAGGTGCACTACCTGGCGGACCGCTTTCGCGGTGCCGTGTGGGAAGAAGTAATCATCCACTTACCGCAGCCGGTACGCATGGTGTCGCTCAGCGCCACCGTGTCGAACGCCGAAGAATTCGGCGACTGGTTGCAGGCAGTTCGCGGTCAGACCGACGTGATCGTCTCGGAGGAGCGGCCGGTTCCGCTCGAACAGCACGTGCTGGTCAAGAACAATATGCTCGACCTGTTCGACTCCTCTGGATTGATCGGTGCGCATCGGGTCAATCCCGAGCTCGTGCGGTTGGCGCATGCCGGCGGACGCTCGGCCGGTGGGCGTGGGCGTGGTCGCGGTTCTGGTCGCCAGGGCGGCTCGTCCGCGGACTACCGGGGTCATGACAAACAACGCGCACAGTTCGACGGCGGCCGAATGGATCGCGGCGATATTGTGCGCATGCTCGATGGCAAACACCTGTTGCCGGCTATTTTCTTCATTTTCAGCCGGGTCGGCTGCGATCAAGCCGTGCGGCAGGTGCTCCGCTCGGGGGTACGCCTGACACAGGAACACGAGCGCGAGGAAATACGTCAAATCGTCGATGATCGATGCCGCACACTGCTCGACGAAGACCTCGGCGTGCTCGGCTACTTCGAGTGGCTCGACGGACTCGAACGCGGTGTCGCCGCCCACCACGCTGGTCTGCTTCCGGCGTTCAAGGAAGTCGTTGAAGAACTGTTTCAGAAGAAGCTGGTCAAGGCTGTCTTTGCCACCGAAACCCTGGCCCTGGGAATCAATATGCCCGCCCGCACTGTCGTTCTTGACAAACTGGAGAAGTTCAACGGCGAGGCCCGCGTGCCGATCACTCCGGGGGAGTACACCCAGCTAACGGGCCGTGCCGGTCGCCGCGGAATCGACACCCTGGGACACTCGGTCATTCAGTGGGCACAGGGACTGGATCCGCAAGCAGTGGCCTCGCTCGCTTCCCGACGTACGTATCCGCTGAATTCCAGCTTCAAGCCCACCTATAATATGGCCGTCAACCTCATCGATCAGTTCGGCGTCACGCGCACGCGCGGCGTGCTCGAGTCGTCATTCGCCCAGTTTCAGGCCGATCGGGCCGTCGTCGACCTGGCCCGGACTGTGCGTCAGCAAGAAGAATCCCTAGCCGGGTTCAAGGTCAGCATGACTTGTAACCTGGGCGACTTTGAAGAGTATTCGGCCATTCGTCGACGTCTGACCGAGGTGGAGCGGGAGGGTACCAAGGCCGACAATTCTCTGCGCGGGGAACGAGACAAACGCCAGCGGGAGGTGACCAGCCTGCGCAAGCAGATGCGAGCCCACGGCTGCCACCACTGTCCCGATAGAGAGGCGCATTCCCGCTGGGCGGAACGATGGTTCAAGCTCAAACGCCAAACGGATGCCCTCAACCAGCAAATATCGGAGCGCACCGGGGCCATTGCCCGCGTCTTCGATCGGGTGACCGACGTTCTGCTCGGCTACGGCTACCTCGAATCGGATGCGAGCGGCGCCATTGCGCTCAGCGAGAGCGGACGCATCCTGCGCCGAATCTACGCGGAAAGGGATCTGCTGGTGGCTGAGTCTCTGCGCCGAGGCCTGTGGAACGAACTCGATGCCGCGAGCCTCGCCGCAATGGCCTGTGCGCTGGTCTTCGAGCCGAGACGTGAAGAAGGCTTGATCGACGCCCGCTACCTGCCGAAGGGGGCGTTCAGACCGGCCCTCGATGAAACCCAGGACCTGTGGAGCCGAATCGATGATCTTGAGCGGGACCACAAGCTTCCCGGCAGTAATCCGCTCGCGGTCGGCCTCAGCCTCGCCATGTGGAAGTGGGCTCGCGGCGCGTCGCTGGCCGACGTACTCTATGAGGCCGAGATGGCCGCCGGTGACTTTGTGCGCTGGACGAAACAGACCATCGATCTGCTCGACCAACTCAGCATTGCCGGCGACGGACAGGTTGGGCCGACAGCTCGTAGCGCCATGGATGCGATCCGCCGCGGCATCGTCGCCTACTCTTCGGTGGCCTGAACCCATCATGTGGGGGAATGAGCGCGCGTTCAGCCTGCCTTTGTGGGCGGCCCTTCTCGTCGCGGGCGGCGCCGGCGCGGTTCTGGATGCCGGTTTCCCGGATCGCGACTGGTGGTATCTTGCTCCGGTGGGGGTCGCCCTCATGCTCCTGTCCCTGCTCGGTCGCAGCTTGGCGACGGGACTGCTCGTGGGTCTGGTCGCCGGGTTGTCTTTTTGGTTGATCCATATCTTCTGGATCACCCTGTATCTCGGTCTTGTGCCGTGGTTCGCGCTCGGCGGACTGGAGAGCCTGTTCTTCGCCGTCGGGCTCGGCGTGACCGCCGTCGTCCTCCGGCACGGTCCTCAAGTATGGCCGAGTGCGTGGGGTCGTCTCGGCGTTGTTCCGGTTGTTGTTGCCGGCTTGTGGACGGCCAGGGAGGCGATCAGTGCAGTCTGGCCCTACGGCGGCTTTGCCTGGGGCCGAGTTGCCCTGTCACAGTCCGAGAGTCCGTTCGGTCCGCTCGTGGCCTGGGTGGGTTTGTCCGGTCTGAGCTTTATTCTGGTCTGGCTGAGCGCTCTCGCTGTGCAAGTATTTCGCGAACCGGAGCTGGCGCGCACGCTGCGGACGGGCATCGCCGTCGGTGCCGTCGCGGTGGTCCTTGCAGTTCCGGCGTGGCCGACGCTGCAAAGCGGCGAGGTGCGCCTGGCCGCGGTGCAGGGAAACGCGGATGCCGGCCTGTTTGCCGAGCATGCGCCGGGTCAGATTCTGCAGGACCACACCTCGGCCACCCTGCCGCTGATCGGCCAGAAGGTCGATTTCGTGGTCTGGCCGGAAAACTCGAGTGACATCGACCCCACCGTTTCCGAGGCAGCCGCGCAAGTACTCGACTACATCAGTACCGAAATGGATGCCCCGCTCGTCACCGGCACCATTACCAGGCCCGATGACACCTACTACAACAGCTCGCTGCTCTGGGAGGCCGGTCGTGGTGCCGTGGACGTCTATGACAAGGTGCACCCGGTGCCGTTTGCCGAGTACATGCCGGATCGGGCGTTCTGGCGACCATTCGCTCCGGACCTGATCGACCTCATTGGCCGGGACTACGGCATCGGCACCCGCGACAATATTTTCGATATCAACGGGGTTCTGGCCGGAATAGCGATCTGCTTCGACATCGCCGACGATCAGTTGGTGCACGAAATGATCGACGACGAAGCCCAAATCATTCTCGCCCAAACCAACAACGCCGATTTCGGGCACACCGATGAGAGCGTACAACAACTGGCTATCGCCCGGCTGCGCGCGATGGAGACAAGCCGTACGGTGGTCAATATCTCGACTGTCGGCTCGAGCGCGATCATCACGCCAGACGGGGCAACGCTCGACAGCCTGCCGACCTTCACAGCGGGAGCCATGGTGCAGACCGTCCCGCTCAGCGACACCATCACGCCGGCGATGGTGGCCGGCCGCGGACTGGAATGGCTCGTCTCGGGGCTCGGCTTGGCTGGCTTGGCCCTGTGCGCGCGTTTCGACCGGCGCCAACGGCGCCGGTAAAGCAACGCAAGTCACAAAACGACCCTTAAACCAACAACGACCCCGGCACAGAGTGCGGGGTCGTGCGGGTGCAGCCGGCGGTTAGGCGCCGATTTTTTGCTGGCCACCACGCCGCAGACGTAACACTGAGAGGCGCTCTTCGAGCAACTCTTCGAGTTCGTCTCTGGACCGTCGTTCCAGCAACATGTCCCAGTGGGTCCGAGCGATCTTCTCGTCGGAGTGGTCAACGATCACCGGCAGGGAGTCGACCAGTCGGGTCGCCGTTCGTGCACAGTACTTGCATTCCCATTCGTCCGGAGCCTCGGCTTCAGCCGAAAAAATCATTACCGTCTCTCGCCCACATGTTTCACACCGGTAGGTGTGAGTAACACGGGGGGAGAAGGTGACGCCCTCTTCGCTCTGCAGGCTTTGTGCGCCCAATCTCATGCCACGCAAACTGCGGTCAGCCATAGTGTGGTCTCCTCTCAGTCGCGATCACAAAACGACCACGATGCTTAGACAGTTGTAAACCATCAAGCTGGGTGTTAACCTTCCCAAACCCCCCGTTCTGGGAGGTAATTCTCAGGTTCGACGAGTGACGACTTCCACAGCAAGATCCGTGCGATCCGTCACGATGCCGTCGACTCCCAAATCGAGCAGTCGAATCATCTCTACCGGGTCGTTGATGGTCCACACGTGCACCTCGACGTCCACTCTATGCATCATTTCGATGAATCGGGGCGTGATAACGCGAACCGGTCCTGCTCGCTCGGGTACCTGCACGGCGACGCAGCCAGCAAGCGTCCGGCGAACGAGAGAGGTAAGGCCTAGATTCGTCGCCGTTACGGCCAGCACCACGAGCGGCGACGACGCGGAGGAAACCACACCGGGGAGCAGGTCGACCACGCGGCGGCGGCGCGAGTCATTGAACGAGGTCACGAGAACTCGCGGCGTGGCTCGCTGGTCACGAATCGCCTGGGCGGCCGGGTCGGCGGCGGCATCCGTCTTAATGTCGATATTGAACAGCGCCGCTGGGAAAGCTTCGAGGGTATCGGCCAGGGATGTAAACGATTGGCCGTAGCCAAGATTGATGCGCCTCAGCTCAGGCATGGTCAACTGGTCGATGCGTACGTCCCGTCCGAGCGCAGCCAGGTCTGGGTCATGGCTGATCACGGCCACACCGTCAAGCGACACGTGCACGTCGGTCTCGAGATGGGTTGCCCCTCCCGCCAGGGCCTTCACAAAGGCGAGCAAGGAGTTTTCCGGCGCGTCCAGTGCCAGACCGCGGTGAGCGAAAACCCGGGGATGCGGCGCACTCAGAAAGACGGATTGTGTGCTCTCCGCCACCGCCTAGGCCTGCGGCGCTGCGGCGCGCGCGGACGTCGCCGGTGAAGCGGCTGCCCCCGGCTTTGGGTCGTGAGCATTCGCACCAAACGCACTGCCGATGCCCTTCATCGCCTCGGTCAGTTCGCTCGGCACAATCCAGAGCTTATTGGCGCTGCCCTCCGCGAGCTTGGGTAACGTCAGCAGGTACTGGTAGGCGAGCAGTTTCGGATCTGGATCTCCGTCGTGAATAGCCTTGAACACGGTGGTGATGGCTTCGGCCTCACCCTGCGCGCGCAATACCGCAGCCTTGGCGTCACCCTCAGCCTCGAGGATCGCTGCCTGGCGCGCCCCCTCGGCGGTGAGAATGGCAGACTGCTTGGTACCCTCCGCTGTGAGGATGAGCGCGCGACGGTCGCGTTCGGCGCGCATCTGCTTCTCCATCGAATCCTGGATGGAGTGGGGCGGCTCGATCGCCTTGAGCTCGACTCGGCCCACCCGGATGCCCCATTTGCCGGTAGCTTCGTCGAGCACGATGCGCAGCTGGCTGTTGATGTTGTCCCGGCTGGTCAGAGCCTCTTCGAGGTTCAACCCGCCGACCACGTTACGCAGGGTGGTCGTGGTGAGCTGTTCGACTGCACCGAGGTAGTTGTTGATCTCGTAGGTGGCGGCGCGGGCATCCGTCACCTGAAAGTAGACGACGGTGTCAATGGAGACGACGAGATTATCTTCGGTGATCACGGGCTGCGGGGGAAAAGACACCACCTGCTCGCGAATGTCGAGGAGCGGCCGTACCCGGTCGACGAACGGCACAAGAAGATTCAAACCGGGAAGCAGTGTCTTGTGGTACTTGCCGAGGCGCTCGACCACCCCGGCGTTGCCCTGGGGAATGATGCGAATCGCGCGCACGAGGATGACGATGACGAACACCGCCAACACTGCGAGAAGTGCAATCACGAAAATCTGACCGATAAAAGCTGTGGGGTCAAGCATTGTTCTGGGTCCTTTCGGCGGAGATGACGACGGCGGTGGAGCCTTCGATGAGGTGCACGGTGACTGGCTGGCCGGGCTCCACACCAGGCCGGGAAGCGGCGCTGCTGTCGGGGTGCGCCAGCAGAAGCCGAGCGGTCCAGGTCTCGCCGTTGGCTAGTTTGACCAGCCCCCCGGTTTCGGTGACCGTGGACATGACCCGGCCGGTCATTCCGATCAGCGCGTCGATGTTGCTGAGCGCCGGATCGCCTCCCTTGCGAAGGGCCCGCAGTAAGAAGGGGCGAATGGTCAGAAGCAGAAGTACTGACAGTCCAGCGGCGAACACGATCTGCAGCCACCAGTCCAGTCCGAGCAGGTTGGCGGCCAAACCGCCCAGACTGCCGATGGAGATCATCAGGAAGGTAAATTCCAGGCTCAGCAGTTCGATGGTAATGGCCACGAGAATGAACACGAGCCACAAAATCCAGAGATAGTCGGTCAGGTCGACCATGTGTGACACCTTCCACATTCAGTTTCACCTTGAAACTAGCAGGTACCGCGTTCAACACGCCGAGGGAGCGACTGTGGCTTGTTGATAAGGTCGAAAGTATGGGAGTGGCCGATCAGGCCACACTTCATCACGGAATAAAGTTGACCGAATTTAGAGGAGCATGCGTGACCAATCCACTTGCAGCAGGATCACTCGAGGGCAAGCGCGTACTCGTCACCGGCTCGTCCCGCGGTATCGGCGCCGATACCATCGGCTATTTTGCCCAGGCTGGAGCGCGGGTCGTCATCAACTACCGCAATAAGGAGGCGCGAGCGAACAAACTCGCCGATGCCATTCGCGCCGCCGGTGGGCAAGCCATCACGGTCGGAGCTGACCTGACCGACCCGGCATCGGTAGCCGCGATGTTCGCGACCATCAGGGCCGAATACGGGGGCCTCGACATCCTCGTGATGAACGCATCGGGCGGTATGGAAAGTGGGATGGCCGCTGACTACGCCATCAAGCTCAATCGCGACGCCCAAGTCAACTTGTTGAACGGTGCCATCCCGTTGCTCGGTGACGAATCCCGGGTTGTCTTTGTCACCAGCCACCAGGCGCACTTTATTGAGACGACAAGCACCATGCCGGAATATGAGCCGGTCGCCCGCAGCAAGCGCGCGGGCGAAGACGCCCTGCGCGCCGTCATTCCCGAACTCGAAGAGTCCGGTATCGGATTCGTCGTCGTTTCCGGCGACATGATCGAGGGCACCATCACGGCGACGCTACTCGAACGGTCCAACCCGGGCGCCCTGAACGCCCGCAAAGAGGCAGCGGGGCGTCTCTACAACGTCAGCGAGTTTGCCGCGGAGATTGTCTCGGCTGCGGTGGATCCGGTTCCAGTGGGAAATACCCGTTTGGTCGGCGACACGACCGGGTTCTCCAACGCCTAGAAAGTGAGTAAGCAATGAAGGCTGCCGATCTTCCGCTGCTCCGGACGGTGTCGCGCCCGACGATCCATCCTGATGGTTCGCGGGCGGTTTTCTCGCGGGTGAACGCCGACTTCGCAGCGGATGACTACGTCGGCCAATTGTGGACCGTCGCGCTGGTGGGGGAGCCCGCTCCCCGCCGAATCACCCGCGGCTTTCGTGATACGGAGCCCCGGTTTTCCCCGGACGGCAGCCTGATCGCGTTTCTCAGGGCCGATGCCGGTGGCACCGCGCAGTTGCACGTCGTCGACGCGGCCGGCGGCGAGCCCCTGGCAATGACCGACGCGGCTCTCGGCGTGACTGACTTCCGTTGGCATCCAAACGGTGGCCGGATCGCTTTCCTGGCCCGGGTTCCCGAACGCGGAAGGTACGGCACGGTCGTCGGCTTGTCGGCGGACGCAGAACCAGCCCGTCGCATCGACACCCTGCGATACCGCTCGAACGGGGTCGGCTACACCAACGATCGGCGCGTGCACGTGTTCCTGGCTGTGGTGCCCAACGTCTGGGGCGCACCAATGCCCGCTCTCGCACCTGTTCTGGCCGATGCAACTCGCGCTGAGTCCGGAGTCCAACCGGGTACCGGGTGGAACCCCGTTTTCCCGGTGCAGGCCAGCCTGCCGTCCGGACTTCCGGTCGCACGCCAGGTGACCGAGGGGAATTTCGATCATTCCGGCCTGGCCTTTGCGTCTGCGGGGTCCAGACTCCTCACTATCTCGGCGCGTCATGCCGACCGTGACAACGACCTACGCAGTGAAGTCATTGAACTCAACCTCAGCCTCGACGAAGACGCTTCCAAGACGCATGAATTACCCGCTCCAGCTCGTACCGTCGTGCGTTCGACGAAGAACCTGAGCATCTCGGCTCTCGCCTGTGCCGATGACGGTGCGCTCTGGCTGCTCGCCACCGACGTCGGTGCGACCGGTCGAGATTTCGTCGGACGGGTGAGCGCTCTGTACCGCAGTGTTTACCCGGGTGACGCTTCGACACCGATACGCGTGACGCACCCGCACCAGACCGGGCAGGATTTACTTGATCTGGAGGCCACCGGGGGAATCAGCGTGCTGGCGGATGGTTCCGTGCTCGTGCTGCGTGGCAGTCGCGGCCGCGTCGATTTGCTCCGCGTCTCCCACGACGGGCGCGTGGAGCCACTCGACTGCGGTGCAAGCGTCGCGAGCTCAGCGGATGCCAGCGGGGAATCTGTGGTCGTCGCCGTGCAGTCCGGCGGTACGTCCGGTGACCTCGTTCTCGTTCACACGAACCTCCCCGGCACGCAGACGCCGTGCCTCGAACCTAAACGCCTTACCGACTTCTCCGGGCACCTTCGCGCTACCGGTCTGGTGCCGGGTATCGAACTCACGATCACCGGGCGAGACGGCTACCCGGTGCACGGTTGGGTGCATACCCCGCCAGGACCAGGCCCGCACCCGGTGCTCCTGACCATCCACGGAGGCCCATACTCCCAGTACACCGGCGCGCTCCTCGATGAGACCCAGGTCTACGTCGACGCAGGCTACGCGGTGGTTCTCTGCAACCCGCGCGGATCGTCCGGTTATGGCGAAGCCCATGGGCGCGCCATCCGCCAGCGGATGGGCACGCTCGATCTGGCTGACGTGTTGGACTTTCTCGACGGTGCCCTCGCAGCCGAGCCCGTTCTCGATGCAGAGCGTGTCGGCATCATGGGTGGGTCTTACGGGGGCTATTTGACCGCTTGGACGATCGCGCACGATCACCGCTTTGCCGCCGCCATCGTGGAACGCGGTTTTCTGGATCCCGACGCATTTGTTGGTACGAGCGACATCGGCGATTTCTTCGGTGACGAGTATGCAGGAACGGATGCCAACCTGGTGCGAAGCCAAAGCCCACAGTTCCTGGTCAGCCAGGTGCAAACCCCGACCCTCGTCCTCCATTCCGCGCAGGATCTGCGTTGCCCGTTGTCGCAGGGTGAGCGCTACTATGCCGCGCTTAAACGCAGCGGGATTCAGGCCGAACTGGTTATCTTTCCGGGGGAGAACCACGAACTCAGCCGTACCGGTCGTCCACGGCACCGTTTGCAACGGTTCGAGATTATTCTCGACTGGTGGGCCCGATTTCTGCCCAGTGCCGCCAATCACAGGAGATCCGATGAGCACGACAATGAAAACGGACACCCCGTCACCTGAACCGGAGATCGCGGACAGCCACGACCTGATCCGGGTGCACGGTGCCCGCGAAAACAATCTCAAGAACGTAAGCGTGCAGATTCCGAAGCGGCGTCTGACCGTATTCACCGGCGTGTCCGGCTCTGGCAAGAGCTCGCTGGTGTTCGGCACGATTGCCGCCGAGTCCCAGCGCATGATCAATGAAACCTACAGCACGTTTGTGCAGGGGTTCATGCCCACCCTCGCCCGGCCGGACGTCGACCTACTCGACGGGCTGACGACGGCCATCATCGTTGACCAGGAACGGATGGGTGCCAACGCGCGTTCGACCGTCGGGACCGCCACCGATGCCAACTCGCTCCTGCGCATCCTGTTCAGCCGGCTCGGCCAGCCGCACATCGGTTCTCCCCAGGCGTTCTCCTTCAACGTCGCCTCCATCAGCGGCGCGGGGGCTGTCTCGATCGAACGCGGCGGTCAGACGGTCAAGGAGCGGCGCAGCTTTAGCATCACCGGCGGAATGTGCGCACGTTGTGAAGGGAGGGGCTCGGTCACCGACATCGACCTGACCGCGCTGTACGACGACACTAAGTCTCTTAACGGCGGCGCGCTCGCCATTCCCGGCTACAGCATGGACGGCTGGTTCGGCCGCATCTTTCATAGTTGCGGATTCTTCGACCCCGATACACCGATCAAAGACTTCACCGAACGAGAGTTGGACGACCTACTTCGCAAGGAGCCGACCAAGATCAAGGTCGAGGGCATCAACCTCACCTATGAGGGGCTGATTCCCAAGATCCAGAAGTCGATGCTCTCCAAAGACGTCGACTCGCTGCAACCGCACATCCGAACTTTTGTGGAACGGGCGGTGACTTTCACCGTCTGCCCAGAGTGTGACGGCACCCGACTCAGCGCAGGGGCGCGTTCGTCGAAGATCAACGAGATCAGTATCGCCGATGCCTGCGCGATGCAGATCAGCGACCTCGCCGAGTGGGCAGGGGGTCTGGCCGACCCCTCCGTCGCACCGCTCCTGGAATCGTTGCAGCACCTGCTCACATCCTTTGTCGAGATCGGGCTGGGCTATCTCTCGCTCGACCGCTCCTCCGGTACACTCTCCGGCGGTGAGTCGCAGCGCACCAAGATGATCCGCCACCTCGGCTCGTCGCTCACCGACGTCACCTACGTCTTCGACGAGCCGACGATCGGCCTGCACCCGCACGACATCCAACGAATGAACACCCTGCTGCTCCAGCTGCGTGACAAGGGCAACACCGTGCTCGTCGTCGAGCACAAGCCGGAGATGATCGCGATCGCCGACCACGTCGTCGACCTCGGCCCGGGTGCAGGAACGGACGGCGGTGACATCGTGTTCGAGGGCACTCTGGCCGGTCTTCGATCGAGCGGTACACTGACCGGCCAGCACCTGGACGACCGGGCCGCTGTGAAAGCGAGCGTGCGCAGACCTGCCGGGATCTTGCAGGTTCGCGGCGCCAACGCCAACAACCTGCACAACGTCGATGTGGACATTCCACTCGGTGTGCTCACCGTGCTGACCGGCGTGGCCGGGTCGGGAAAGAGCTCACTGATCCAGAGCTCGGTAACGGGCCGCGACGGGGTGGTCTCCATCGACCAGGGCGCGATCAAGGGCTCCAGGCGGAGCAACCCGGCGACATACACGGGGATGCTCGAACCAATCCGCAAAGCCTTCGCCAAAGCCAACGGCGTCAAACCGGCACTGTTCAGCTCCAATTCAGAGGGAGCCTGCCCTAACTGCAACGGCGCCGGCGTTATCTATACCGACCTGGGTGTGATGGCCGGCGTCGCAATACCCTGTGAGGTGTGCGAGGGAAAGCGATTCGAGGAATCCGTGTTGGAATACCACCTCGCGGGGCGCGATATTAGTGAGGTGCTGGCGATGTCGGTAACTGAAGCCAGGGAATTCTTTGGTACGGGCCAGGCACGTACTCCGGCAGCGCACGCGATACTGGGCCGGCTCGCCGAGGTCGGGCTCGGCTATCTCAGCCTCGGCCAACAGTTGCCGACGCTGTCCGGCGGCGAACGCCAGCGGCTGAAGCTTGCCACGCACATGGCCGAAAAGGGTGAGGTGTATGTGCTGGACGAGCCCACCGCCGGCCTGCACCTGGCCGACGTCGAGAATCTGCTCGGCCTGCTTGATCGGCTCGTCGATTCAGGGAAGTCGGTCATCGTCATCGAGCACCATCAAGCCGTTATGGCGCACGCCGACTGGATCATCGACCTCGGTCCGGGCGCAGGTCACGACGGCGGCCAAATTGTTTTTGAGGGCACGCCCGCCGATCTCGTGGCCGCGCGGTCGTCCCTCACCGGCGAGTACCTTGCGGCCTATGTTGGTGCCGTGCCTTCGACCCCGGCCAGCGCGGGCTAGGCGAGGAGCGCGACCAGCGTTTGACGAGCACCGACCGTGTGCAGCAGGTCAAGCGCCTGGTCGTAGGCCCCGACAAACGTCGTGTCGTCGATGAGATCGCCGAACAGGTCGCGATCGCGCAAAAACGAATGTCGGTCAGCGGCGAATCCGGCAGCGTTATTCATGACCCGTTCCTTCAGACGGTCGGCGACCTCGATCGGGTGGCCCTGCTCATCCGTTCCCTCCGCATAGCGGGCCCAGCTGGCCACGATCGCCGCTGACAGCTGCACCGAACGACCAGCCACGAGCTGGTCGACGATCACCGGCACGAGCCACTTGGGAATGCGGTCAGAGGACTCGTTGCACAGCCGCGCAACGGTGTCGCGTACGCTCGGGTTCGAGAACCGCTCGATGAGCTCGTCTTTGTAAGCTTCGAGGTCGATGCCGGGTACCGGTTTGAGGGTGGGGGAGCCCTCGCGATCCATGTAGGCGCGCAGGAAGAGCGCAATCAGCGGGTCGGCCGCGGCGTCGTGCACGAGCCGGTAGCCCATCAAATGTGCAAAGTAGCACAGGCCCTGGTGGCTCGCATTCAGCAACCGCAGCTTCATGAGCTCGTAGGGCTCGACGTCGGCGACGAGCTGGGTACGCACGTGCTCGTACGGTGGTCGACCATCAGTGAAGGAATCCTGTAATACCCACTGGAAGAAGGGCTCGCACACCACAGGCCAGGCATCCAGGACGCCGAAGGTCGCGGCGACCAGCGCGCGGTCGGCATCCGTTGTGCCGGGGGTGATGCGGTCGACCATGCTGTTCGGAAAGCTCACGTTGACGTCGATCCAGGTGGCAAGTTCGGCGTCGCGGGCGGTCGCGAATGCCACGAAGGTGCGGTGGGCAACCTCACCGTTGTTTTGCAGATTGTCGCAGGACATGACCGTGAACGGGGTCACTCCGCGGTCGCGTCGGCGTCGCAGAGCCTCAACGGCAATGCCGAAGACTGTGGCCGGCGCGGCGCCAGGCGCCAGGTCGGCCTGGACCTGCGGGTTGCTAAGATCAAAAGCCCCGGTCACCGGGTTGATGTTATAGCCGCCTTCGGTCACGGTGAGCGAGACGATCTTCACCTCGGGGCTGGCCATCCGCTCGATGACAGCATCGACGTCGTCGGGGGCGAACATAAAATCGATGATCGATCCGATGACGCGTCCCTCCAGATGCCCATCGGCGTGCTTTTCGACCAGAGTGTAGAGGCCATCCTGGGCAGCTAAGACGTCCCGCATGCGCGCGTCACCGGCCAGCACGCCGACTCCGCAAATGGCCCAATCGCGGGCCAGACCCTGGCTGAGCAGGTCATCGATCATGAGTGCCTGGTGCGCCCGGTGAAACCCGCCGACACCGAAGTGCATGATGCCCGCGGTCAGTCCGGTGCGGTCGTAGGACGGAACGCGCACGGTGGCGGCGAGGGCGGGCAGGGCATCCGTCGAAAGGGCGGTGCCGTTGGAAAATGGGGGAGTGGTGAGCGTGGTCATAGGGGCCTCAATTCAGTCGAGCGTCATGAAATGGAATGCGAGCGGGCACACCGTGAAAGCCGGGCTGCGTTCCCCGCAAAACGGATGCCATCACGGCAGCGACCAGATACAGCACGGCAAAGAGCACCACGAGTCCGAGTGCGCCGAGGGTGCCGTAGAGCAGGGCCACGAGGAGCGGACCGGCGAACACGGCCGAGAGTGCGGCGGAGAGGAACGCGGCGATGGCGACGGCCACGCCGTAGACCGTGACGAGGGTGCCGACGAGGGGGATACTGAAGCTGTGATCGCCGGTGAGAAATGGCGCGAGAATGTTGGTCTCGACGCCATCATCGACCATAAACAGGGCCAGTCCGATGTACCCCCAGAGCAGTGGGCGGGGGAGTCCAAGTCGGTCACGCACCCCGTGCCTGACGAGGCCGTCGGTCGCGCCTGCTGGGGTGCGTGTTGGGGCGTCTGGGTGGGTGAGAGCCTGAGCTGCCATTCTTCGCGTCCTTACGATGGTCCAGAGATCGAGCGCACCAAAACTAACACATGTTCTGACTTATTTAACATTAAGTCTGGTATGAAAAAAGGCAGATGCTCACATCGATTTAACAACACGCCTCGGGGCATCTAGTATGGCGGTCATGAAGCTTGCCCACGTCACCGACGACGATTCCCTCACGCGCGACGGCCTGACCGGTCCGGTGCGGCGCAGCGAACTGGTACGTCACATCGAGGCACACGGCCCCGTGCGACTCGAAAAGCTTGTCGAGACCTTTTGCGTCAGCGCCATGACCATTCACCGCGACCTTGATCTGCTAGCCCGTGATGGACTTATCGAACGCGTGCGGGGAGGGGCGCGTGCGAAGCCGCACCCGTTTGCCGAACAGGATGTCCGCCTGCGCCGGGCTACCAGGGTCGGCCTCAAGAAGGCTCTCGCCGCAGAAGCAGCCCTGCTGATTCGGACTGGCGACGTTGTGGCTTTCGACGACTCGACTACGGTCGCAGCCATGCTTGGCCAGCTTGCCGCGCGGGCGCCGAGCGCGGTGGTCACCCACGCGCTGGGGCTGATGCGTGAACTGACGCTGATGCATCCGCAGATCGCGCTCGTGGGCCTCGGCGGCCAATACGTGCACGAGACAGACTCATTTCTCGGTGCCGTCGTGGTCGAGCAGCTCAGCCGGGTCTCGGCCGACGTGGTTTTCGTGTCCACCACTACAGTGAAAAATGACGCTCTCTTTCACCCGGATGCCGCGGCGGCCGAAACGAAGCGAGCCTTGCTCACTCGAGCCGATCGCAAGGTGTTGCTGCTTGACGACAGCAAGTTCGAGGCCAAGGGCCTGTACCACGTGGCTGACCTGGCCGACTTCGACGACGTGGTCGTCAACGCCGAACTCGCGCCGGAGCTCCGTGAGCACCTTGAAGCACTCGGACTCCGCGTTCATTACGTACCGACTCCGGCTGTCGAATTCTAGACATGCCAAGCCCATCGAGCTCGCCTGCACAGCGTCCACCAGGTGACCGATAATGCACATTATGTCAATAACTCGATAGAAGTGTGCCGCGATCTCACCGCGCTGGTGTCGGGCAACCGCAACTCCACGTCCCGATCTTGTACAAACAGTTGATGGGGTGTTCTTCTGACTCGTCTGCACCCACACTGAAGCTATGAAGACAATGACATTACCCAATACCCACTTGGAAGTCTCGAACATCGTACTCGGGCTGATGCGGATCGTTCCTCTCAGCGACGAAGAGATCCGATCCTTGGTTGGAGCGTCTCGAGACGCCGGTATCAACTTTTTTGATCACGCCGACGTGTATGGCGGCGAGCCCCACGAATGCGAGCGGCGTTTCGGTGACGCGGTGACGTTTTCGGCAGAAGATCGGGCACGTGTGGCCATCCAGTCAAAAGTCGGCATTCGATCCGGCTTCTGGGACTTTTCCAAGGAGCACATCCTTAAATCCGTCGACGAGTCACTCACGGCGTTGAAAACGGGCTACCTCGACCTGCTGTTGCTGCACCGCCCGGACGCCCTCGTGGAACCCGACGAGGTCGCCGCGGCCTTCAACGTTTTGCACGATACGGGTAAAGTGCGCAATTTCGGCGTCTCCAATCACACCCCGGGGCAAGTCGAGCTGCTGAAACGCTCGGTTGCCCAGCCGCTCATCGTGAACCAGGTGCAGCTCAGCATCACGCACGCGCCGCTGATCGCCGCCGGCATTTCGGCCAACATGGCGGGTCTTGACCAGTCCATCGATCGGGACAACGGCATTCTCGATTACTGCCGACTCAACAACATCACGCTGCAGGCATGGTCGCCGTTTCAGAAGGGTTTCTTCGACGGTATCTTTCTAAATGATCGAGAAAACTACGCCGCGTTGAACGATGTCATCGACGACCTCGCTCGAACCTATGATGCTCCCCCGGCCGCCATCGCCGTGGCCTGGATCACTCGTCATCCTGCTCACATGCAGGTGGTGCTCGGAACGACCAGCGTGCGGCATCTTCTTGATTCGGCCGCGGGATCTGATATCCCCCTGACGCGGGGAGAATGGTATCGACTCTTCACCGCCGCTGGACATATCTTGCCGTAGTTGGGCCCCGAAACTTTTGGCGGAGTAAATGGATGTCTCACTCGGTCTTCTCACTCTCGTTGTCGTTGTCTGCGCGGCCAGCGCCCTCGCTCGACGCTTGAACCTATCTGTTCCGCTACTGCTGGTCGTTGTCGGTGTCGTCGGCTCGTACCTGCCGTTTATTCCAGCGGTACAGCTGGATCCGGAACTGGTGTTGGTGGGAATTCTTCCTCCACTGCTCTACGCAGCCGCCATCCGTACCTCCCTGGTCGAGTTCCGCACAAACCTCCGGTCTATCGGCCTGCTGTCGGTTGGTTATGTCATTTTCGGTACCGTCGCCATCGGTCTGATCGTCTGGTGGCTGATTCCGGAAATACCCCTGGCTGCGGCGTTCGCCCTTGGCGCGGTGGTCGCTCCCCCGGATGCAGTGGCGGCAACCACGATCGCACGCCGAGTCGGGCTCCCGCGCCGGGTCGTGAGTCTTCTGGAGGGTGAGTCGCTGGTCAACGATGCGACCGCGCTGGTGCTTCTTCGCACGGCGATCGTTGCCATTGGCGGCAGTGTGACCGTCTGGCAAGTGGCGTCAGATCTCGCTTTTGCCGCCGCTGGTGGTGTCGTCGTCGGCTTGATTGCTGCTTGGCTCCTGTTGCAGATTCGAAAACGTGTGCGCAACGTGGCCATCAACACGTCCATGTCCCTGGCTGCGCCGTTCGTGGCCTATATCCCCGCCGAGGTGATCCACGCATCCGGTGTGTTGGCTGTCGTTGTGGCCGGCCTCGTGATCGGCACCCAGACGCCCGCGATGCCGGGCGGCGCGTCGCGATTGAGCCAGCGCAGCAACTGGGCCACAGTGCAGTTCCTGCTCGAGAATTCTGTTTTTCTGCTGATCGGGTTGCAGGTGCGGTCGATTATTGAAGCGACCTCCGGCGACTCGCTGGGTGCCGGGAGAATCTGGGGTGCCTGTGCTGTCATACTCGTCGCAGTTCTCCTGTTGCGCCCGATTTGGGTGTTCCCCGCGATTTATCTCCCCCGCTTGATACCCAAAATTCGAAAGACCGACCCCGCACCCCCCTGGCAGTTACCCACCATCGTGTCGTGGGCCGGCATGCGTGGTGTGGTCACCCTGGCTGCAGTGTTCGCGCTGCCAGAAGACGTCGCGCACCGTCCCGTCCTCGTTCTGGCGGCCCTGGTCGTGGTGGCGGGAACCCTGGTTGTGCAGGGCCTGAGCCTGCCGTGGCTGGTGCGCATCCTGGGGGTGCATGGTCCAGACAACAAAGCGGATGCACTCAGCCAGGCCGCACTGATGGATCAGGCCACCGCTGCGGGCATAGAAAACCTGCACCAGCACACCCGGCCCGACGATCCGCCGGAGGTGCTCGACATGCTCGAACGCCGCACACAGGAACGCAACCGGGCGGCCTGGGAGCGCCTCGGACGTTCAGAGCTGGCCGACCGTACTCCCAGTAAGCGCTACGTACAGTTGCGGCTGGCCATGCTCGACGCGGAGCGCGCCCGGGTTCTAAAACTGCGCCATTCGGGCGCCTATGCCCACGAGGTGATCAGCGACGTGCTTGAGATGCTCGATGTGGAGGAATCCATGCTGGATACCTCGCCCGACGACCTGGGCATCGATTTCAGCCCCGAAAGCCGTTCCGCGACCCGGCCCGACACTGCTGGGGTGCCCCTGGGCGCCGGCGGCTGCGAGCACCTACGGGCCGTGGGTGAGCATCCAGTGCCGCCGGACCCGGAGTGCAGCGACTGTGTGCGCGAAGGCACCACCCCGGTTCACCTTCGGATGTGCCTGGTCTGCGGCAAGGTAGGTTGCTGCGACTCATCCGTTGGTCAGCACGCAACCCGGCATTTTCACGAGTCCGGCCACCCCATCATGTGCAGCGCCGAGCCGCGCGAATTGTGGCGTTGGTGTTACGTTGACGAGCTCCTCGGCTAGCGCGCGCTCGTCGACACGTCGGGAGATGTGCCGCCAAGGGCTGCCGCCTCGATTGGCGTGTCCACGAGCTTGAGGCCGACGACGCAGCCGATAAGCCCGACGAGCAAAGCGATTTTCACCCAGGACACGCTGGTATCCCCGCTGATCATGGCCCAGGCCACGGTTAGAGCTGCGCCGATGCCCACCCACACGGCGTAGGCCGTTCCGATCGAGATTTCGCGCATCGCCCAGGCGAGACCTGCCATGCTGAGCGCAAGCGCTACACCGAAAATAACAGTCGGCCATAATTTGGTGAAACCCTCGGACTTGCCGAGGGCCGTCGCCCAGACGGCTTCCAGCACTCCGGACGCGATAAGTACGATCCACGACATATCTGATACTCCTCGGCCAGTCTTGTCGCGTTCCGGGTACTGATCCGTCGTCCGGGGGTCGCAGTGCACGGCCTCCCCCGACACTAAGCAGGTCCGCTGGACGATCCCTGTGCAGACGGGCCAGGCAACGGATTCCGGCGCATCCGCTGGTCGTTGGGCGGTCGACACCAGCCACGAGTATGTCGCTGCTGTCGCACGCCTACTTCTGGGATTCTCGCAGGGACTGGCGCGAGCGCTGATCACACGGAGTGGATACGCTAAACAGATGGGCGTTTTGGACGGGTTTCACCGAGCGGACCGAAAGTTCTTCTCCCGCGAGGTATTCGATGTTGCGCCGGAACTTCTCGGCAGCATCCTTCAACGTACCGATGACGATGGCACTGTGACCATTCGTATAACCGAGATAGAGGCGTATGCGGGTGAACGAGACCCCGGCGCGCACAGCTATCGGGGCATGACGAATCGGAATAGGACAATGTTCGGCCCCGCCGGACACCTGTACTGCTATTTCACCTACGGAATGCATCATGCGGTCAACCTCGTCACCGGAGATCCAGGCCAGCCATACGGTTGTCTCATCAGGGCGGGAGACGTGATCGAAGGTTCCGATATCGCCCGCAGTCGGCGAGAACGCACGCCTCGAAAAATTCCTCTCCTTGATAGCAGTTTGGCGCGAGGCCCTGGCTGCCTGGCCCAAAGCCTCGGAGCAACCCTGGACAACGACGGTGACGATCTTTTCGGCGGACAGTGGAAGTTCTTTATTCCGGATGCCGGTGTGGTTTTACCGCACCGAACCGGACCCAGAGTTGGCGTCAGCGGGCCCGGCGGCAATGCGACGGACTTCCCGTGGCGATACTGGTTAGCGGATGCGTCATCCGTCTCGACCTACAAACCTGGCCGCTCATCACCGAGACCCTAAGACAAATTGCGGGGCCAGCGATCCGCGAACGTGTGCCGTAGACCTTGAACCACCTGCTGAAGCTCTCGCACAGGTCACAGCGCGCGGGAGAGCCGCTCCGGACATCTCGCCACCGAGCCCCTAAACGACTGCGTGGCGCAGAATACCGCGGTTCGACCGGCCGGACGGGACCGCCCGCGCCATCATTTCAGCGTTTTCCCAGCGGACCTCGATTGTCTAGATCCCACAAACTCAGTTACCTCCAACGAACATCCCGAGTACGAGGAGAGAACATGCCTTTCATTACCGTCCCTGGTCAGAGCGGGCCCGACGTCGAACTGCACTACGAAGATGTTGGTGCCGGTAAGCCTGTTGTGCTGATTCACGGCTGGCCCCTCAGCAGCAGGTCCTGGGAAGGTCAGGTACCCGCGCTGGTCGACGCCGGTCACAGGGTCATCACGTACGATCGTCGCGGGTTCGGCCAGTCATCTCAGCCGTGGAACGGCTACGACTATGACACGCTTGCCGCCGATTTGAAGGCCGTTCTCGACACCCTCGACCTGCAGGATGTCACTCTCATCGGTTTTTCGATGGGAGGCGGCGAGCTTGCTCGCTACGCGGGAACCTACGGCACCGACCGCATCGCGAAGTTCGTCTTCGCCAGCGCAGTGCCGCCGTACCTCTGGAAATCGGATGACAACCCTGATGGAGGTGTCGATGCCGAATTGGCCAAGTGGTTCCACGACGGCTTGACCGGAGACCGACCGGCATTCCTGCACGAATTTCTTCAGATGTTCTTCACCGCCGGTAAGTCGTCGTTGGTCAATAAGCCGAAGGTTAGTTCCGCGCAGATTGCATACAACCTTGATATGGCCGAAATGGCGTCGCCCAAGGGCACGCTTGATTGCACGGCCGCATTCGCCACAACGGACTTCCGCGACGATCTGTCGAAAATCACCGTACCGACCCTGGTGATACACGGTGACTCCGACATGATCGTGCCCTTCGAGGTCAGCGGCAAGCGCACTCACGCAGCCATTGCCGGCAGTGAGCTCGTCGTAATCGAAGGCGCCCCTCACGGTCTTACCGTTTCCCATCGGGAGGAGTGGAACCGGCACGTACTCGCCTTCCTCGCGAAGTAGCGAACCCGAAAGGGTTCGCGCCGCCGGGACGAAGGGGAGGCGCAGACCCTCTTCGTCTCTTTACGGTTCGTAGCTGTGCAGAAGGGTGCCGAAGTTGCGGCCCCTGTCGGTCTAATTTAACAGGCCCCCTGTGCCGAAGCCGTAGCCGTAGCGTCTCGCGCCAGCGGGCGCGGACATCCCGTCGCCTTCACAAAGTGTTCCGTGTCACACCCTAAGAAAAGAGGAAACACATGAGTAAAGAAACGAATATCGCCGCACAGCAAAAGTTTGGTGAAGCCGTAAACAGCGGAAAACTTGACCTTCTAGACGACCTCGTGGCCGAAGGCGCAGTCGACAACGACCCGGCGCCTGGCCAGGGCCCGGGCCCGGCAGGCTACAAAGCTTTCTTTGGCGAGATGATTGCCGCTTTCCCCGACCTGCACATCGAAGTCGAACGCCTCGTCGCAAACGACACCGATGTCGCGTTCGCCTATACCCTCACCGGCACCCACCAAGGCCCACTCATGGGCCACGCCGCCAGCGGTAAAACGATGTCGGTACGCGGCATGCAAATAAGCCGTTTCGAGAGCGGGAAACTTGTCGAGCGGTGGGGCAGTAGCGACCAAACGGGCATGCTCGAACAACTCGGCCTCGCAGGTTAGCCTGCAACAACTGGCATTCTCAATCAGAATGGCCGGGCGCATCCTTAAACGTGATGCACAACGCGAGACGGCCTTGATCGCGCCCGGCCGATCAGGCTGTCGGTTCGGGCGCTAGTCCTCCCCCGGTGGCTGGTTGCCCTGCCGCGTCAGGTGTGGGCTCGATGTATGACCATGCCAAATTCGTTGACCGGTTCGAAAGCATCGCGGTCCCACGCGCCCGGATGGGAAACCGGGCAGTTAACCACGGTATTCCGGGTTGAGTGGTCAATGGTGTGTTCGCGCATGGCCTGACCGCAGATCGGGCACGCCGAGGAATCGGTCGTGGCCCGCTCTTCGGGACCTCCTGAGGTGTTCTTGTCCTGAATCATGCCATTACGATACGCCAAATTGGACAATAAGGCACGAAACTGCTAAGAGCTTCCCGCACGTTCGCGCCGGCGGCTCACTTCTCACCGAAGCCTGATTCCAGCAGGTGCGCGAGGGCGTTGATCGCCGGTCCAGCCGCGGGGTCTGGCGACGCGAGGTGCACGCTGCTCCCCCGACTGAGGCCGAGCGACATTATGCTCAGCAGGCTGCTGGCGTCCGTGCCGTTCAGGGTAATCGGGACCGAAAATGTGCTCACCAAGTTCACGAATTCTGCGGCTGGCCGTGCATGAAGACCGTCTTTGTTCACGAGGATTACCGTGCGCGACACCCCGGCCGACGATGGCTTGGTGGCCAGCGTGGCCCTACTCATCACGTGCAGCGCTGACTGCGCCGCCGCGACAACTTCGTCAAGGCCTCCCCCGATTTCTGCGGCCACCGCCGCAGCCACTCCGCCTTCGACGAGGGGTGCGTCGACAATCCGCACCTGGTCTTGCTCGGTCTCCTCGAGAAAATCGAGCGCAGTTTCCGCGGTTAGGATGGCCGAACCAAGATCGCAGAGAATCACCACGCCAACACCGCCGTTTGCCGCGCTGATTCCGGCGCTGACCTTCTCAAAGCTCGTACCGATTCCCCCGGAATCTGTACCACCCGCGGCGACAAGACGCACCGTCGGTGCCATTTGGCGCACCAATTCGACTAAACCCGTTGCGATCTTGTCGCTGTGCGAAACGAAAATGATGCCGACTCGTTCAGCGGATGTCGCCGCCATCAATGCTGCGCGACCAGGTCGGCCGCGGCGCGCAGCAGCAGTGATGTCGACTGGGAGCCCGGGTCTCGGTGACCGATCGCTCGCTCTCCGAGATAGCTCGCCCGTCCCTTGCGTGCAACCAGCGGTTCGGTAGCCTGCGCGCCTTGTGCTGCGGCATCCGCTGCGGCCAGCAAGACGGCGCCAATGGGCGAGCCAGCCGTCTGCGCTGCCGACGCCGCATTCACCGCCGGGGTCCAGGCGTCAATCATGGTCTTGTCACCCTCCACTGCTTTGCCCCGCAGCACGATGCCGTCCCGCGCCGCCGTGAGTAGGGCGACCAGTGCGGCCGAATCCAACGATTGCGTCGCGCCGACAGCACCGGCAGCTTTAAGAAAGGCTGTACCGTACAACGGACCGGCAGCACCGCCGACCGTCGAGATCAGGGTTGTGGCAACAATTTTTAACACGGAGCCTGGCGTTGTCTCGTCGTCGAGTCCCTCAAGTTTGGGCAGGATCGCTTGGAAACCGCGATCCATGTTCTCCCCGTGGTCGCCGTCGCCGATGTCGCGGTCAAGGGTGTTGAGGGCGGCCCGGTTGGCGGCGAGTACCTCGGCGCTTCGTCGAATCCAGCGAATGGTCCAGCCGGTGTCCAGCCGGGGCACTGCGTTGGAGAGGGCGGCGCCAGAGCCAGCTGCGCCGGGTTCATCGTTCGGGGCCATCGAATCTCCTTCTATCGTCCCCACCGTAGCGCGGACGTCTGGACCGGGGCGTCCCAGAGCGCGGTGAGCTCGTCATCGAGTTTCAAAACGGAGATCGATGCTCCCGCCATCTCGAGGCTCGTCGTGTAATTGCCGACTAGGCTCCGGGTGACTGTGATACCTCGCTCCGCTAGAACTTCGGCAGCCCGGCGGAAAACGATGTACAGCTCAATCTGCGGTGTGCCGCCCATACCGTTGACGAAGAGGAGGGCCTCGTCGCCATTGGCAAACGGCAGGTCGTCCAGAATCGGGCCGAGTAGCCGGTCAACTATCGCGTCGGCGGGTTCGAGCTTGATTCGCTCTCGCCCTGGCTCGCCGTGAATGCCAATGCCGATTTCGATTTCGTCGTCGGCCAGGGTGAAACTAGGTTCCCCCGCGTGCGGCACAACGCACGGGGTGAGCGCAACACCCATGGTGCGCACGCGTGAATTCACCTTCTCGGCCACGGCGACAACGGCGTCCAGATCATCGCCGCGCTCAGCGGCAGCTCCGGTGATCTTCTCGACTAGGACCGTTCCAGCCACGCCGCGGCGTCCGGCTGTATAGAGCGAGTCCTTCACGGCGACATCGTCGTTGATGATGACCGCGCGAACCTCGATGCCTTCAGCGGCAGCAAGATCGGCGGCGGTCTCAAAATTCAGCACATCGCCGGTGTAGTTCTTCACGATGTGGATCACTCCCGCGCCGCCATCGACGGCCTGTGTCGCCGCGAGGATGGGGTCCGGTGTCGGCGAGGTGAAAACGGGGCCGGGAACGGCGGCATCCAGCATTCCAAAACCGACAAAACCGCCGTGCAGGGGTTCGTGTCCGCTGCCGCCACCACTGACGATTCCGACCTTGCCGCGCAGCGGCGCATCCGCTCGCAGGATAAAGACCGGATCGTGGGAGACCCGCACAATGTCGGCGTGCGCCATCTCGAACCCGGCTACGGCTTCGTTGACGACGTTCTTCGGATCATTGATGAGCTTCTTCATGAATAGCCATTCACTCGGTGATGCCGCGGATTCGTTCGGGTGCCTCTCACAGGCGAATTTTCTCAAGCTCAACATACGCGCTTTGACCACGGTCAGTAAATACCAGGGCGAACTCGCATGGCCTATTCCCCTTGGTGACGCCCCGCGCTATGTTATTGCCGTCCGCTCACCGCAGAGGGGAAGCTGCAGCGTCCCTTGTCTGACCAGAAAGGTTCTCGTGGAAAATATCGGAGCTGTATTCGTCTCGGAGATCGTGGGCACTGCGATGCTGGTTCTCCTTGGAACCGGCGTGGTTGCCAACGTCGCTTTGGCCAAGAATAAGGGCCTCGGGGGTGGGTTCCTCATGGTGACCATCGGCTGGGGCTTCGCGGTGTTCGCCGGTGTCGTGGTCGCCTACCGTTCGGGAGCGCACCTCAATCCTGCCGTCACCCTGGGCCTCGTCGCCAACGGTGCCGAGGAATTCGGGATGGGTGTTCCCGTCAACGCAGTCTCGGTCCTCGCCTATATCGCCGCACAGATGATCGGTGGCATCCTCGGCGCCGTCGCGTGCTGGCTCGCCTACAAGCAACACTTCGACGCCGAACCAGACCCGGCCAACAAACTGGGTGTCTTCTCCACCGGGCCGGCCATCCGCTCGTACGGTTGGAACCTCGTCACGGAGATCATCGGCACCTTCGTGCTGGTCTTTGTCGTCATCGCTTTCGGTGGTGACCGCCAGGGCGAATCCGGTGGACTGGCCTCTCTCGGAGCCCTCCCCGTGGCTCTGCTCGTGATCGTCATCGGTACCTCGCTCGGTGGCCCGACCGGGTACGCCATCAACCCGGCTCGGGACCTCGGGCCGCGCATCGCCCACTTCATCCTGCCGATCAAGGGCAAGGGCGGCTCCGACTGGGCGTATTCCTGGGTGCCCGTCGTGGGGCCGATCATCGGGGGGCTTCTCGCTGGTTGGGCCGCGTTGATTCTGCTGCCACTGCTCGCCGCCTGACTCGAACAAACGGGCCGGTTCCCTGAGCGAATCGGCCCATTGTCCTGCGGCCACATCTGTACTTTTCGCACACTCACAAGGAGGACACTCACCAATGACTGATTACATTCTCGCCATTGACCAGGGAACGACCAGTTCCCGGGCCATTATTTTCGATAGGGCCGGATCAATCGTGTCGACCGGTCAGCTCGAACACGAGCAGATTTTTCCCCAGGCTGGCTGGGTCGAGCACGACCCGAAAGAAATCTGGGACAACACCCGTCAAGTGATCGGGCAGGCACTGTCCAAGGCCAACCTCACCCGACACGATATCAGGGCCATCGGAATCACTAATCAGCGCGAAACGGCCGTGGTGTGGGACAAGACCACCGGTGTTCCCGTCTACAACGCCATCGTTTGGCAGGACACCCGCACCCAACCGATCGTCGACCGCCTGGCCGCTGATGGCGGTGTCGAACGGTTCAAGAAGAAGGTCGGCTTGCCCCTGGCCACCTACTTCTCCGGCACGAAAATCGTTTGGATCCTCGAAAATGTGGAGGGAGCCCGGGCTAAAGCCGATGCTGGTGACCTACTCTTTGGCACAACGGACTCTTGGGTGTTGTGGAATCTCACTGGCGGCGTTGACGGCGGCGTGCATGCCACCGACGTGACCAACGCGAGCCGTACCCTGTTCATGGACTTGGAAACGTTGCAATGGGACGACGAGATCCTCGCCGTCTTCGACGTGCCCAAGTCGATGCTGCCCTCAATCCGTTCCTCCTCTGAGGTCTACGGCACCGCGCACACCTCGAGCCTGCTGCGTGAGGTTCCTGTTGCCGGCATCCTCGGTGACCAGCAGGCAGCGACCTTCGGTCAGGCTGCATTCGACCAGGGTGAAGCCAAGAACACCTATGGCACCGGCAACTTCCTGATTTTCAACACCGGTACCGAGATTGTGCACTCCAAAAATGGGCTGTTGACCACTCTGGGGTACAAGCTCGGTGACGGCGCTCCGCACTATGCCCTGGAAGGGTCTATCGCGGTGACCGGAGCACTGGTGCAGTGGATGCGCGACAACCTCGGCATGATCAGCTCGGCCTCCGAGATTGAGAGCCTGGCAAAAACGGTCGACGATAACGGAGGAGCCTACTTCGTACCGGCGTTTTCGGGACTGTTCGCCCCGTACTGGCGTTCCGACGCCCGCGGCGCCCTGGTCGGACTCACCCGGTTTGTGAACAAGGGTCACATTGCCCGCGCGGCTCTTGAAGCGACGGCGTTTCAGACTCGGGAGGTGATCGACGCGGTCAACGCCGATTCGGGTGTTCCCCTGACCGAGATCAAGGTGGATGGCGGCATGATCGCAAATAACCTGCTCATGCAATTTCAGGCCGATATCCTCGGCGTGCCCGTGGTGCGGCCGGTCGTTGCGGAAACGACAGCCTTGGGCGCAGCCTATGCTGCCGGCCTTGCAGTGGGCTTCTGGAGCGGTCTTGACGAACTACGCACTAACTGGCAGGAAGACAGCCGATGGACGCCGCAGATGGACGAGGCCGAACGCAGCCGCCAGCTGCGCAACTGGAAAAAAGCGGTCACGAAGACATTTGGGTGGGTTGACGAGGACGTTCTCTAGCGAGCGTCATGTGATTGGCGGCCTCGGTTTCAGACCCGGGCCGCCGCAATCCACGCCGACAATTTGGCCGTGGCCACGCCAGAGTCAATTGCTTCGGCGGTCACGGCCAACTTATTGCGAAAGCGCTCCAAAATAGCCACCTGAACTTGGGAAGCATCATTGGCCAAGTCGAAGGCCACCAGCCCGGCCGCGGCATTGAGCAACACGATGTCACGAACAGGTCCTGGCTCCCCGGCGAGGACACGGTGCACAATTTCTGCGTTGTGTTGGGGCGAACCGCCGACCAAATCGCTAATTTGCGCTCGCTTGATGCCGAGGTCACGCGGGTCGATATCGTGTTCGGTGACCAGGCCGCGCGACACTTCCCAGACATGGCTGTGCCCGGTGGTCGTCATTTCGTCGAGGCCATCATCCCCCCGAAAGACCAAGGCCGTTGCACCGCGAGTTTGAAACACACCGACGAAGAGGGGCACCTGATTGAGGTCAGCCACGCCGACGGCGGATGCCTCAGGCCGCGCCGGATTGCACAGCGGACCGAGGTAGTTGAACACGGTGGGAATACCCAACTCCCTGCGAGTGAGGGCCACGTGGCGAAACCCGGGATGGAAGGCGGCAGCGAAGGCAAAGGTGATCCCGGTCTCCTCGAATATCTGGGCCACTCGCGTCGCGTCCCGCGACAAGTCGATCCCCAATTCGCCGAGAACGTCGGACGAGCCGGAAGCTGAACTGGCGGCGCGGTTACCGTGCTTGACTACCGGCACACCCGCTGCCGCGCAGACGATCGAGGCCATCGTCGAAATGTTTACGGTCCCGAACTGATCACCACCCGTACCGACAATGTCGAGTGCCATCGGATGAATTGGGAGCGCAACTGCCTGCTCGAGGATCGCGTCACGAAATCCGACAATCTCGTCGACGGTCTCCCCCTTAGCCCGGAGAGCCACCAAAAAAGCGCCCAACTGGGACGGAGAAGCCTCGCCGAGCATAATGCGTTCCATGCTCCAGGCGGCGTCGGCCACACTCAGGTCCCTTCCGCTAAGAAGAGAATTTAATATGTTGGGCCAAGACTGCGATTCAAGCATGGTCCCGATCATAGGAGAACTGGACCTACTCCCGGAATTCACCGCATCTCCAGACGGAAATTGCACGCTCAGATCGGGTAAAAAGTCCCTCTCGCATGCCTGATTGAGAAAAACCTGTGGGAATATCGGCCATAATGGAGGGGTGACCAGCACCTCAATTACTCAGACGGCAGCGCCCGTCGTGAACCGGCCTAACAGCGTGGCTGTGGGCACCATTGTGTGGTTGGGCAGCGAGGTGATGTTTTTCGCGGGGCTCTTCGCAATCTACTTCACGCTTCGTTCAACCGCCCCCGAGCAGTGGCTGTTCGAGGCCGACAAGCACAACTTCACCTTCGCGTTGATCAACACGTTGGTCCTGGTGTCGTCTTCGGTCACCTGCCAGTTCGGAGTCTTCGCTGCCGAACGGCTGCAGGCTCGTTCAACGGGCTGGAAGCCGAGTGAGTGGGGCATGGTCGAGTGGTTCTTCCTCACCTACGCCCTCGGCGCAATCTTCGTCACCGGCCAGGTGTTTGAGTACGCCACGCTGGTCTCCGAAGGAATTTCACTATCCTCCAACGCCTATGGTTCGGCTTTCTACATAACGACTGGCTTTCACGGCATTCACGTGACTGCTGGACTGCTCGCCTTCCTTCTTGTGATTGGGCGCGGTTTCGCGGTCAAGAACTTCGGCCACAAAGAGGCCACCAGCGCCATCGTGGTTTCCTACTATTGGCACTTCGTCGACGTCGTCTGGATCGGGCTCTTCCTGGTCATCTACGTTCTAAAATAGAAGATAATACTCAGAAACGGGAGCGGACTAGTCCAGCATGACCAAGATCAAAACCCTTCGCGCACGCCGGCCACGCAAGACCGGACGTCGCCATCCTCTCGCCAGTGTTGCGCTCATTGCCGTCGGACTGCTCTTCACTGGAGGCGCCTACGTCGCCTTCAGCACGAGTACTGCCGTTGCGACAACGGATGCGTCCTCCCAGCAGACCATTGCCCAGGGTGAAAAACTCTTCGCGGCGAACTGCGCCACCTGCCACGGGCTCAACGCTCAGGGATCGTCAGAAGGCCCCAGCCTGATTGGAGTCGGAGCAGCCTCGGTCGACTTCCAAGTCGGTACCGGTCGCATGCCCCTGCAGATGCAGGGCCCGCAGGCGCAGAAGAAGCCGGTGCAGTTCACGGCCGAGCAGACTGCCGCACTGGCCGCCTACGTCGCCTCGCTCGCCCCCGGTCCGGCTATCCCCTCCGGCGAGGTGCTCGACGCAGCTGGAGACGCCGCAAGCGGAGCTGAACTGTTCCGCATCAACTGTGCAATGTGCCACAACGTTGCCGGCGCCGGTGGCGCTCTGACGGAGGGAAAGTTCGCTCCCGCAATCGAGAACGTATCGGCCCAGCACATCTACGAAGCCATGATCACGGGTCCGCAGAACATGCCGGTCTTCAACGATATGAACATCTCCCCCGAAGATAAGCGCGACATCATCACCTACCTCAAGTACGTCGAGAACAATCCGTCTCCGGGCGGATTAGCCCTCGGTTCCTTGGGACCGGTAGCTGAAGGCCTCTTCATCTGGATCTTCGGATTGGGCGCAATCGTGGCCCTCACCGTGTGGATCACCGCAAAATCAAACTAGAACGCGGTATCCGGCCTTGACACGCCATTCGGTACCGATCGAACGCTGCGTAGCACCACAGCGCAAAGTATTTACACCCACGAAGGAGAACAATGGCCAAGGACGATAACGGCGCGGAGCACGTAACCGCCGCCGACTCGCCTGGCGCGCAGCTCGCGACATCTGCCGCAAGCACAGCCGTCGTTACACGGGATTCCCTGGTTAACCCGGGATTCCCGCCGCACCGTCCGCGCATCACCGACCTTGACCACAAGGAAGAGCGCAAGGCCGAGCGCACCGTCTACACGTTGTTCTACGTGTCCATCGTGGGCAGCGTTTTTGCGATCGCCGCATACATGGCTTTTCCCATCGTTGCCGAAGATCCCGGTTCCGTTCGCCTGAACAACCTCTTCATCGGCCTCGGCCTGACTCTCGCCCTGATGGCGATCGGCATCGGAGCGGTGCACTGGGGCAAAGCCCTCATGAGCGATCACGAGGGCGTTGACGAACGCCATCCCGTTCGGGGAACCGAACCGGTTCGCGCCCGCGCCGTAGAGATTTTCCAGCAGGCCAACGAGGAATCAGGTTTTGGCCGCCGTACGCTCATCCGGAACAGCCTGATCGGCGCCCTCGTCGTCTTTCCGTTGCCGGCCGTCGTTTTGTTTCGTGGCCTTGGCCCGATGGATCAGGACCCGGTAGCCCTACTCCATGAAACCATGTGGAAAAAAGGCGTTCGTCTGACCATGGACCCGAGCGGAACCCCGATCAAAGCAGCAGACGTCACGCTTGGATCGTCGTTCCACGTCATCCCCGAGGGATTGTCCGAAATGGGTCACGGTCGTTTGGAAGAGAAGGCCAAAGCCGCTGTTCTGCTCATTCGAATGGATCCAAACGACCTAACCGAGCAGGAAGACCGCAAGTCTTGGTCGTATGACGGCATCGTGGCATATTCTAAGATCTGCACTCACGTCGGCTGCCCGGTCGCACTTTATGAACAGCAAACGCACCACCTGCTCTGCCCATGCCACCAGTCCCAGTTTGACGTTGAGAACCACTGCAAGGTCATCTTCGGACCGGCCAAACGGGCACTACCCCAGCTCCCGATCGCCGTGGACGCTGAGGGCTACCTGATCGCACAAAGCGATTTTACTGAACCAGTCGGCCCAAGTTTCTGGGAGCGAGCATGACAACGTTAACCACCCGCGATACCGCTGACGATCAAAGCGTCGGAGCGAAGAAGTCCGGCGGATTCACCGCCTCGGCGGCCAACTATATTGACGAGCGAACGAGCATTTCGGGTGCGGTCAAAGAACTTGGTCGCAAGATTTTCCCGGATCACTGGTCGTTCCTCCTGGGAGAAGTGGCGCTGTACAGCTTCGTCATCATTCTGTTGTCGGGGTCATTCCTGACGTTCTTCTACCAGGCATCGATGGCCGAAGTCGTCTATGAAGGTTCGTACGCCCCGCTCAAGGGCATTCCGATGTCCGTTGCCATGTCATCAACGATGGACATCTCGTTTGACATTCGCGGTGGCCTCCTCATGCGTCAGGTCCACCACTGGGCAGCGCTTCTCTTCGTTGCAGCCATCGGCTTGCACATGCTTCGCATCTACTTCACGGGTGCGTTCCGCAAACCGCGGGAGCTCAACTGGGTCATCGGTTTCATCCTCTTCATCCTGGCCATGGCCGAAGGCTTCACCGGCTACTCCCTCCCCGACGACTTGCTCTCCGGTAACGGGCTGCGCATCATCGACGGCCTGATCAAGGGCATTCCAGTCGTAGGCACCTGGGTCTCATTCCTGCTCTTCGGTGGAGAATTCCCCGGTACGGACATCGTCGGACGGCTGTACTCGCTGCACATTCTGCTGTTGCCAGCGATCATCGTGGCGTTGATTGCCATGCACCTCTTATTCATTGTCGTGCACAAGCACACTCAGTACCCCGCTGCCGGACACACCAATGAGAACGTTGTGGGTTACCCGGTCCTGCCGGTCTACGCCGCCAAGGCCGGTGGATTCTTCTTCATTGTCTTCGGTGTCGTCATGCTGATCGCTTCGTTGTTCACGATCAACCCGATCTGGAACTACGGGCCATACGATCCGTCACCGGTTTCGGCCGGTACTCAGCCCGACTGGTACATCGGTTTCGCCGACGGTGCCATGCGGCTGATTCCTACCGGTTGGGAGTTCGTCTGGCTGAACCACACGTACTCGCTCAACATCCTCGTGGTGCTGGTCGTGGTCGGACTGTTCATCGTGACCGTTATGGTCTATCCGTTTATTGAAGCGTGGATCACGGGCGACAAGCGTGAGCACCACGTGCTCGACCGTCCGCGCAACGCCCCCACTCGCACGGCCATTGGCGCGGCCGGTGTGACGTTCTACGCGTCGCTTTGGGCAGCAGCATCGTCGGACATCATGGCGACGCATTTCCACCTCACCATGGAGGGTGTCATCCATACACTCCAGGTGACCACGCTGCTCGGCCCGTTCCTGGCCTTCTTCATCACCAAGCGGGTTTGCCTGGCCCTGCAGAAGAAGGACCGCGAGATCGTGCTGCACGGTTATGAGTCTGGCCGCATCGTACGACTCCCCGGTGGCGAATTCGTCGAGGTGCATCAGCCCGTCGACGAGTACGAGCGTTGGAAGCTGGTCAGCTACAGCGACTTCAAGCCGCTCATGTTGCGTCCCAACGCTCAGGGCAAGATCGGCGCGGCTGAGAAAGTCCGGGCCGGCCTGTCCCGGTGGTTCTTCGAGGACCGGATCACTCCGGTTACGCAGACTGAGCTCAGCAGAGCCCACGGTGATCATCCAGCGGAGATCACTGAAAAGTAGAGCGAAACCAACAGAACGGGCATCGATGTCACTCCAGACACTATCGGAGTGGCTTCGGTGCCCGAACTGTTTTCTGCCGTTACGCTCCAGCGGTGCGCTTCTGCTGGGCTGTGACCACGGGCATTCCTTCGACGTGAACAAGCGGGGCTTCGTTAATCTTCTTGGCGGGCAGCGCAAATTCATTGGCGATAGCGCGACAATGCTGGATGCCCGGGACCATTTCCTCGATGCCGGGTGGTACGAGCCGCTTCGAGACAGCATCCGCGACATCGTCGCCGATGAGGCGCCCCACCGCATCCTCGATGTGGGTTGTGGCACTGGTTATTACCTGGGCGCAGCGCTGCCCCCAGGAGACGATAAACGGGCGCTGGGAATGGACCTGTCCCCCACTGCCGTGGGTCGTACTATCCGCTCAAGCGATCGCGTTGACGGGCTCGTGGCGGACGTCTGGTCGCCGCTCCCGGTACGCGATGGCGTCGCGGACATCATCCTCAACGTTTTCGCACCCCGCAATGCCGCTGAATTCGCCCGCGTGCTGCGAGCGGACGGGCTTCTGCTGGTCGTGGTTCCGCAGCCGACCCATCTGCAGCAATTGCGCGAGTCGGGACTCGCCGTGCAAATGCACGCCGACAAGGCTGCTCATTTGACGGCGAGTCTCGCCGCCTGGTTCACTCTCGAGGTGCACGAGCAGCTCGGCCGTACCGTGCAGCTAACGGCAGTAGAAGTGATCTCATTGATCGGTATGGGGCCGTCCGCGCATCACTCAGGGCTGGCGGGGGTGGACTCAGCGGCAACGGATCGAGTCGTTACAGTCGCCTTCGACATCTTTGGTTTTCGGCGACGCTGAAAGAACAGTGCGGAGCATCCGACTGTTTCTTTGCGTCATGCATCCCCGTGATGCGACGCGGCTGATTGGTTAAACGACAATACCGACCCCCCCTTAAGGGAGATCGGTATCGACAAAGTTATGTGCTCAGCGGGCGAACACGCCCCGGTAGTACTCGTAGACCCAACCGGTAAGGGCAACAAGACCGATACCTAGACCGATGAAGCAAATCCAATAGCCCACGGCTAAACCGAGGAAAAGTAGCGCCGTTGAAACGGCCAGGAATATGGGCCACCAGCTCCAGGGGCTAAAGAAGCCCATCTCTGGATCACCATCATCAATGTTGCCATCGAGACGGTCTTCGGGCAGCTCCCCCGCTTGAGCCGCGTGTACCCTGTCGAGGTAAAAAGCAATGAACGCTACGAGCAGCGCCGTCAATGCGAGCATGAAGGTGCCGGCCCACTCGACACGACCATGGTCCAACACGTTCCACGCAACATACACAGCTGCGACGACGACAAAGAACGCGGTGAGGACCCAGAGGATGTTGACGTTGGTCTTCATTTATTTAACCTGGTTCGAGTCGATGTCGTAGACCGCAATGTCGGGCGCGTCCTTACCAGGGCCGATACCGACGGGTATGCCGGCTTCAGGGTGGTTCAGGTCAAACGCGGGACGCTCGGAGCGGATTCTTGGAATAGAGGTGAAGTTGTGGCGCGGCGGCGGGCAGGACGTTGCCCACTCGAGTGAGGAACCATAACCCCACGGGTCATTAACGGTGACCTGGGGTGCCTTGCGTGCAGTGATGTACACGTTCAGGAAGAACGGGATCATCGATACGGCAAGAACCATTGCGCCAACGGTGGATACCTGATTCATCCAGGTAAAACCGTCATCCGGTGAGTACGTTGCGTACCGGCGAGGCATGCCCATGACACCGAGCCAGTGCTGGATCAGGAAGGTTGTGTGGAATCCGATGAAGAGCAGCCAGAAGTGCCACTTGCCGAGGCTTTCGTTGAGCATCTTGCCGGTCCACTTGGGCCACCAGAAATAGAACCCGCTGAACATTGCAAAGACCACGGTGCCAAAGACTACGTAGTGGAAGTGCGCGACGACGAAGTACGTGTCCGACACGTGGAAGTCGAGCGGCGGCGATGCCAGGATGACACCGGTAAGTCCACCGAAGGTGAACGTGACGAGGAAGCCGATGGCCCAGATCATGGGCGTTTCGAAGGTAATTGACCCTCGCCACATGGTGCCGATCCAGTTGAAGATCTTCACCCCTGTTGGCACCGCGATCAGCATCGTCATGAGAGAGAAGAACGGCAGTAACACCGAACCGGTGACGTACATGTGGTGCGCCCAGACCGATACCGACAGGGCCGCGATCGAAATGGTCGCGTAGATGAGCGTCTTGTAGCCGAACATTGGCTTGCGACTAAAGACCGGGAATACCTCGGAGACAATGCCGAAGAATGGCAGGGCAATGATGTACACCTCGGGGTGGCCGAAGAACCAGAACAAGTGTTGCCAGAGGATGGCGCCACCGTTGGCCGGATCGTAGATGTGTGAGCCGAAGATTCGGTCGGAGGCTGCGGCGAGCATGGCAGCCGCGAGAACCGGGAAGACCATAAGGGCCAGCAGGGACGTGATGAGCGAATTCCAGGTGAATACCGGCATCCGCCACATCGTCATGCCCGGAGCGCGCATGGTGATGATGGTCGTGATGAAGTTCACGGACCCGAGAATGGTACCGAATCCGGAAAGTCCGAGGCCGACCATCCAGAGGTTCCCTCCAACGCCGGGCGAGAACGTGGTGCTCGCTAACGGCTGGTAGGCGAACCAACCGAAGGATGCCGCGCCCTGAGGGGTAAGAAACCCGGCTACGGCAATGAGACTACCGAAGTTGAAGAACCAGTACGCGAGCGCATTCAGCCTGGGGAATGCAACGTCAGGAGCACCAATTTGCAGGGGAACCAGGAAGTTGGCAAAGCCGAAGAAGAGCGGCGTTGCAAACATCAGGAGCATGATCGTGCCGTGCATGGTGAAGAGCTGGTTGTACTGCTCCTTTGTCTGCACCACGTCGAGCCCGGGAGCGAACAGCTGCGCACGAATAATGAGCGCCATGACGCCACCGAGGCAGAAGTAGATGAACGAGGTGATCAGGTACATGTACCCGATGACCTTGTGGTCGGTGGAGGTGATCCACCGGACGAGAACGTTGCCCTTGCGTTCGGCAGAGCTCGAAACCGGTGCAGCCGGGCGTAACGGAACGGGTGCGATTGTCGTTGTCATGGCTTAGTTGCCCTCCGGTGCCGTCGGGGCACTCGTGCCCGGCTGATTCTGATTCCGGTCGAACTCGTTGTCGAGCTGACCGGTGTAACCCGCAGTGCGTAGTGTCTGAACGTAGATGTCGTAGTCCTCTTGGGAGACGACCTCGACGTTGAAGAGCATGAGGGAGTGATATTCACCGCACAACTCGGCACACTTGCCCGCGAATGTGCCGATGCGCTCCGGGGTGACCGACATGTAGTTCGTCTTGCCGGGGACGACGTCTTTTTTGTACAGGAAGTCGATGACCCAGAACGAGTGGATGACGTCGCGAGATTCAAGCGCTATTTCAATGGTCTTGTCGACCGGGAGCACCAGCACGGGAAGTTTCGACTGGTCGATCGCACCGACCTCGCCGTTGGGATCAACCTGGCCCTGGATGCCGGGCGAATAGACATTTTCGTCGACATAGTTGAAGTCCCAAGCCCACTGCTTGGCTTGAACTTCAATCGTCACGTCGGGATTGTCGTAGCGAGCCTCGATAGCGACTTGGTCGCGCACGGTGAAGGCGAAGAAACCGATGACGAGAATGAACGGCACGATGGTGTAGAAGATTTCGATCGGCATGTTGTACCGAAGCTGAACCGGGAGGCCAGTCTGGCCCTTCCGTCGTCGGTAGACGACAATCGTCCAGATAATGAGGCCCCAGGTGATGAGACCTACGATGAGGAGCACGATCCACGAGGTGGTCCACAGACCAGCTATGCGATCGGTCTGATTGGTCACCGCCGTTTCGCCCTCTTCTTCAAAACCGGGCAGGAAACCGTGGAGCTGGGCTTGCGTGCATCCTGCCAGTACAACGGCTAACGTCGCTGCAAGCGGAATGGCAGCCCAACGAAGGCGGTGATTATTGCGCACCGGGGGACCTTTCGGGAGATTCGAGGACGCTTCTCAGGAAGCGTTTTGATCGATTCCTAGCCTACTCCGCGAGAGCGCATACGAAGTGCACTCCGGGCCGGGTCGCACACGATTTGTGCACTTGGCACTGTCGTGATGGTGTCATTTTGGGCGAATCCGGTACATTCTGGGCTGAAAAAAGCGGGGACATCATCGAAGTGATGATGTCCCCGCAATAGTTACTGGACAAACGCGCGCTGGAGCGCCGACTATTAGTGGAAAGAGTCACCACAGGCGCAGCTGCCGCCAGCGTTGGGATTGTCAATGGTGAAGCCCTGCTTCTCGATCGTGTCTTCGAAGTTGATTGAGGCGCCATCGAGATAGGGAACACTCATTTTGTCGACAACGACCTCGACCCCATCGAAATCAACGAGGGCATCGCCATCGAGCACGCGTTCGTCGAAGTAGAGCTGGTAGATCAGGCCGGAGCAACCCCCGGGCTGGACGGCGACGCGCAGGCGCAGGTCTTCGCGCCCTTCCTGAGTCAACAGGCTGCGTACCTTGAGCGCGGCCGTGTCGGTGAGTCCGACGCCATGCGCAGCGGCAGGGACGTGGGCGGTGTCAGCAGTGCTGACGGTTTCGGTCATGGTGTCGGTCATGCTTCTCCTCGGTTCACGCAGTCACGCACAGTGCGATCTCATAGATTGCGATGTCATTAAGCCTACCCCCGACAACCATAAATTCGACGGGTGCATTCCCACGCTGTCACGATTTCTTTGATCGTCGGCCGCTGATACGGTGTCCGCTCACTGCCCGGTGCGTGCGTTCAGGCTCCCCAAGAGGAAGGCCTCGCTGAGCACGGCGCGTTTGAAGACGCCGAGGTGCAGGGACTCATTTGGGCTGTGGGCCCTCGAATCCGGGTCTTCGACTCCGGTCACGAGAATCTGGGCAGCCGGAAAGACCCGTACCAGATCGGCGATGAACGGGATCGAACCACCTACGCCGATGTCGACCGGTGGAACGCCCCAGGCATCTGTCATGGCGGAACGAGCCTCGGTCACGGCCCATCCACTGGTATCGACGAGGAAGGGCTCACCGGTATCCACATCGTCGATCTCAATAATCGCGCCGAATGGCGCGTTCTCCTGAAGGTGCGTTTCGATTTCCGTTGCGGCCTCTACGGCGGACTGGCCGGGGGCGATCCGCGTGCTGAGCCGAACCGTCACCGCCGGGGTGAGTGTATTGGAGGCGTTATCGACGGTGGGTGCGTCGATTCCCGTCACGGTGAGAGCTGGCTGCGACCAGATTCGGCTCAGGATAGAGCCGTGGCCGATCGGGCTGACGCCGGGCAACAGGCCCGTTTCTGCGCGCAATTGCTCGTCAGAATAGTCCGGGGTGGGAACGTCGATGCTGGTCAGGCCGGCGACGGCCACCGAACCGTCTTCGTTATAGAGGGTCGAGAGCAGCTTGATGGTGGCGAGCATGGCATCGGGGACTGCTCCGCCGAACATGCCAGAGTGTGAGGCATGCGCGAGGGTGCGCACCGTCAACCGTAGAGTGACATTACCGCGAAGGGCCGTGGTGATGGCGGGCGTGTTGATGTCCCAGTTGTTCGAATCAGCCACGACGATCACGTCGCCGCGCAGGGCCTCGCGGTTCTCGTCGAGGAAGGTAGCGAAGGAGCGGCTGCCGAATTCTTCCTCGCCCTCGATAAACAGTGCGATCCCCAGATCGAAGTCGGGACCGACGGCCGCGACGAGAGCGCGGATAGACGCGACGTGGGCCATGACGCCTGCCTTGTCGTCGGCAGCGCCGCGGCCGTAGAGTCGATCGCCGCGCACGGTCGGCGTGAACGGGTCGGATTCCCAGTCCTCGTCCTTGCCGGGGGGTTGTACGTCGTGGTGGGCATACAGCAAGACGGTCGGGCGGCCGTTACGGGCCGAACGCGAGGCGAGGATCGCGGGCTGGCCCAATTCGGTGCCGCCGCCAGTTCCGGTCGGCCCAATGCCGGCCTGCACGATCTCGACCGACTCGAACACGTCGAGGCCCCGCACCAGTGCGGCTACGGCATCGGCGCTGGCCGCGACCTGCGCACGATCGAACGCTGCCCATGACACAGAAGGAATGCGCACCAGCGCGCACAGGTCAGCAATCGTGGTGGGAAGGCCCAATTCGACGGCGTCGCGGAGCGCAGCCCGTGTCTGTGAAGTGGCACTCGAATCGGTCGCCGAATCGGGCGCCAGGCCGTTGGAATGAGAATTTGTCTGTGGGTTACCAGTCATACCGGTAATCTTAAGGCACCCAATTGCAAGGATTTGATGTGGCTAAGCCTCCCGTAAACCCCGACGCCCAGCCGTCGATTGAAAGTTCCCACGAGACCGCAGCGCGCCTCGGTGTCACGCCTAACCCGGGTAAGGGTCAGGCGACCCCCACCCGGAAGAAGCAGGAAGCGGCCAACAAACGCCCGTTGGTTCCCGATGACCGCAAGCTGGCCGCTAAGCAGGCACGCGCCAAGTCGACCGCTGCGCGTGACGTGGCCAGGGTCGGCATGGCCGCCGGCATCGACAAATACCTGCCGCTGCGCGAACGCGGCCTGCAAAAGCGCTATGCCCGGGACTACGTGGATGCACGGTTCAACGTCGGCGAGCTGATGATTCCGGTAATGTTCCTGGCTATCCTTCTCACGACGGTTCCCAGCCTTGCCAGCGTGTCCCTGATTGCGCTCTGGGCGTTTTTCATTCTCGCGGTCATCGACTGCGTCGTTCTCGGCTTCGTTCTCACCAAGAAGATTGAGGCCAAGTTTGGAGCCGACAAAGCCGAACGCATTCGCTGGTATGCAGCCATGCGTGCGCTGCAGCTGCGGCCGATGCGTCTGCCCAAGCCGCAGGTCAAGCGCCGCCAGTACCCGGTCTAACCAGCCGGGTTCCCAGCGCGCAGCGTGGGCGAGTTATCGCGCGAAGGCGCCCGCGCGGATCAGCGGCACACGCACTTCCTCATCGGTGAGGGAGCCGTGCTGCCCGATCATTCTGCGGGCTCTCTGGTCGGTCGGACGGGAGTCGTAGTAGGCGATCGACTTGCGGGCGGCGACGAGTACATCGCCGATCCGCGGGAGTACCCCGGCGGCAACGCGTCCGTACAAGCCTGCCGAGACGGCTTCAGCGCGGGTATAGACCCAGGCGCGGTCCCCCTGGGACGCGCGCCAGGCATCCGCCAGCGTATCAGCGGTCACCGCGGACTGCAGCGGATCGAGGTAGAGCTGTACGCAGCGCGGGTCCCCCGCCACGTGACGCACACCGGACACGAGGGCGGGTTCGGTGTCGAAGAGTACATGTCGTGTGTTCGGTACGTCGATCACACCGTGATCGGCGGTGAGCAACAGGCCCTCGTCGGAGCGCAGCGTCGCCGCAAAGCGGGTCACTTCGGAATCGAGGTTTTCCAGCTGGGCCAGCCACCGGTCGGACTCCCAACCGAGAGCGTGCGCTGCGACGTCGAGTTCGGCCACGTACAGGTAGATCAGCGCGGTCGGGTTGTCGTTCAGGATGTTGCGCGCGGCCGCGAATCGATCGGCCACCTTCTCGGCAGGAACGTACTGGGCGCCGCGCAGCACCGCCTGGGTGAAGCCGGAGTCCACAAACCGCCTAGGGCCGATGGCGAAGCTCGGCACGTGCTCGTCGGCAGCACGGTCGAAGACGGTGCGGGCCCGCTGCCAGGTGGCTGGCTGCATACCGTCGTCCCAACCGGTGAGTTGGTTGACCACGCGGTCGTTGGCCTGGTCGAGAACCTGATAGCCGACCAGACCGTGCTGGCCCGGTTCCACGCCGGTGGTGAGCGACGCAATTCCCGCGGCCGTTGTGGCAGGGAAGACACCATCGATGATGCTCGACTTGTTGAGCCGGGACGACAGGAATCGGGCGTGCCCGGCGCGTGCTCGAAGAGAGCTGACGCCGAGCCCATCCGCCAGAATCACGACTGCCTTGCGCACCGGGGGCAAGTCCAGCGCGTTCGGCCGGGCGCAAACAGCACTGAGGGAACTGGCGAGAACATCGGCAAGGCGCAGGGCACTGAATTGGCGGGCCGGTAGCATGGTGGGCATCGGGTCTCATTCTTTCACAGGGATGAACCCGGGCCCTCCAGCGCTCCCGAGAGCGCTTCCTACATAGTGCAGAGGTCGCCGGTTCAATCGGTTTCCGCCGCACGCTTGAAGCAGAATTTTTCAATGAGCCGCTCAGACAGCACCCCACCAGCCGCCAGCACAGCCAGCACCGAACGCATCGAAGACGTCGATGTGTCGGCGGAGATGCAGGGATCCTTCCTCGAGTACGCCTATTCGGTGATCTACTCCCGGGCCCTGCCCGACGCCAGGGATGGCCTAAAACCGGTGCAGAGACGCATCCTGTACCAGATGAGCGAAATGGGACTGCGCCCCGACAGGGGTCACGTCAAGAGTGCCCGCGTCGTCGGTGAGGTGATGGGCAAGCTCCACCCGCACGGCGACACTGCCATCTACGACGCCCTCGTGCGCATGGCCCAGTCATTTTCCCTGCGCGTGCCGCTCATCGACGGGCACGGCAACTTCGGTTCTCTCGACGACGGACCGGCCGCACCGCGCTACACCGAAGCCCGACTGGCTGCTCCGGCGCTGGCCATGACCGAGAATCTCGACGAGGACGTCGTGGATTTCGTGCCCAACTACGACAACCAGCTGACCCAGCCCGACGTGTTGCCGGCCGCTTACCCCAACCTGCTCGTCAATGGCACCAGCGGCATCGCCGTCGGCATGGCAACCAATATGGCCCCACACAACCTGATCGAGGTCGTCGGGGCAGCCCGGCACCTACTGGCCCACCCGAACGCGACCCTCGACGACGTTATGGAATTCGTGCCAGGGCCCGACCTGCCCACCGGCGGAACGATTGTTGGCCTACTTGGGATCAGAGATGCCTACAGCACCGGCCGCGGCAGCTTCAAGACCCGCGCCCGGGTCTCAATCGAGGCGATCAGCGCCCGCAAGACCGGACTCGTCGTGACCGAACTCCCCTATCTGGTCGGCCCGGAAAAAGTGATCGAAAAGATCAAGGACGGCGTCAACTCCAAGAAGCTCAGCGGTATCTCGGACGTCACCGACCTCACCGACCGGATGAAGGGACTGCGGCTGGTCATTGGAATCAAGACCGGCTTCAGCCCCGACGCCGTGCTCGAGCAGCTCTATCGGTACACGCCGCTGGAAGATTCCTTCAACATCAACGCTGTGGCCCTGGTCAGTGGCGCCCCGCAAACCCTGGGGTTGCTCGAACTGCTGCACGTTTATGTGAACCACCGCATCGAGGTTGTCACCAGGCGCTCTGCGTACCGGCTGGCCCGTCGAAAGGAACGCCTGCACCTCGTGCTCGGTCTGCTCGTCGCGATCCTCGACATTGACGAGGTCATCCAAGTCATTCGTGCCAGCGACGACACCGAACAGGCTCGTGCCAAGCTGATCGATGTGTTCGACCTCAGCCAGATCCAGGCTGAGTACATTCTCGAACTGCGCTTGCGGCGCTTGACTAAGTTTTCTCGCATTGAACTCGAAACTGAACGCGACCAGTTGCTCGCGGAGATCGCGAAACTTCAGAAGTTGCTGTCGTCGAAAGCGGCCATTCGCACGCTCGTTTCGCAAGAGCTCGGTGCTGTGGCCGAAAAGTTCGGTACTCCGCGCCGCACGGTGCTGACCGAGGCCAAGCCGAGCATCGCCGGGCTGTCGGCCGCCGCCGCCAAACGCCAAGCCGCAGTCCTCGAGGTGCAGGACATTCCCACCCGGGTCTTTCTGAGCGTGACCGGGCGCATTGCCCGTGTGGATCTGGTCGCGGTCGACGACGCCGTGCCTCCTCGGATCCAGCCGCCACAGCGCCGCAGTAAGCACGATGCTGTGCTGTCGACGCTCGACACAACGAGCCGCACGGAGGTAGGCGCCGTGACCAACCGGGGCCGGCTCATCCGCTTCTCCCCCGTCGACCTTCCGGTGATGCCGCCCACGTCCATCCAGTTGGCGGCTGGCGTGCGGATCAGCGAGTACCTCGTGCTGCCCGACAAAAAGGAACGCGTGCTGGCCGTTGTCTCGCTCGACTCTGATCGGGCAATCGCGCTTGCCACGCGGCAAGGCGTCGTTAAGCGGGTCACTCCCGGTGACTGGGCCAACAAACCCGACTTCGAGATCATCGCACTCAAGCCGAAGGACGAGGTGGTCGGTGCCGTGCAGGGCGCCGAGGACGACGACCTCGTTTTCATCACGTCGGATGCGCAGCTGCTGCGGTTCACCGCGTCGGGTGTGCGCCCCCAGGGCCGAGCGGCCGGAGGGATGGCCGGCATCAAACTGACGCCGGGCGAAAACGTCGTGTTCTTTTCCAGCCTGTCGACCGACGACGTCACCACGGCTGTCGTGGCCACAGTGGCATCGAGCAGTCAAACGTTGCCAGGCACCGACCCCGGCAGCGCGAAGCAGAGCGATTTCTCGGAATATCCGGCCAAGGGACGCGCCACCGGCGGCGTGCGCGCCCAACGCTTCCTGAAGGGTGAAGATACCCTCGCGGTGGCCTGGGTCGGCCGCTCCCCTGCCCGCGCCGTTGCCCCGGACGGAACTCCGCGCACCCTGCCGGATTCCGGCTCCCGCCGCGACGCCTCCGGAGTAATGCTCGACGCCATGATTGGAGCGATCGGCGCCGAGATCTAGCCGATGTCGGGGCGATAGCGACTGGTTAGACGTCGATGCGGTCCCGTGAGAGTTTGTCGGAACTGTCGATAATGAACTCTTTACGCGGGGCAACGTCGTTGCCCATCAGTAGCTCGAACACTTTGCCGGCGGACTCGGCATCGGCGACGCGCACCCGCCGCAGCGTGCGGTGGGCGCGTTCCATGGTCGTGGTGGCGAGCTGGTCGGCATCCATTTCCCCAAGGCCCTTGTAGCGCTGGATTGGATCTTGATAACGCTGGTTCTTCTTCTCGAGCGCGCTGAGGACCCCGTGCAGTTCGATCTCCGAGTAGGTGTAGATGGTTTCGTTGGGCTTGCTTCCCGGGTTCATCACGACGACTCGGTGTAACGGCGGTACGGCGGCAAACACGCGGCCCTCGGTGATCATCGGACGCATATAGCGGAAAAACAGCGTGAGAAGCAGGGTACGAATATGGGCGCCGTCGACGTCGGCGTCGCTCATGATAATGACCTTGCCGTAGCGCGCAGCCGATAGGTCGAAGCTGCGCCCGGAACCGGCGCCGATTACCTGAATGATCGAGGCACACTCCGTGTTGGAGAGCATGTCGGCAACCGACGCTTTCTGCACGTTCAGGATCTTGCCCCGAATCGGCAAAAGCGCCTGATGCTCGCTGTCGCGAGCCAGCTTGGCGGTGCCGAGGGCTGAGTCCCCTTCAACGATAAAGAGCTCACTCGTCGATACGTCGTTGCTGCGGCAGTCCACCAGCTTTGCCGGCAGGGAAGAACTCTCGAGGGCGTTCTTGCGCCGCTGGGTCTCTTTGTGTGCCCTGGCGGAGATGCGCGACTTCATCTCGGCGACGATCTTGTCGAGGAGCAACGCTGACTGGGTCTTGTCGTCGCGCTTCGGCGAGGCATAGCGCTCAGCCATGGTCTTGGCGACCACGTTGGCGACGATTGCCCGAACCGCTGGCGTACCGAGCACTTCCTTCGTCTGCCCCTCGAACTGCGGTTCAGGCAAACGCACCGTGAGTACGGCGGTGAGGCCGGCCATCACGTCGTCCTTGTCGAGCTTGTCGCTGCCGACCTTCAGTCGTCGGGCGTTCAGTTCGACCTGACCGCGAAGAAATTTAAGCAGACCGGCATCGAAGCCGGCCTGGTGGGTTCCACCCTTAGGCGTGGCAATAATGTTGACGAAACTTTGCACGATCGTGTCGTAGCCGGTCCCCCAGCGCAGGGCGATATCCACCTGGCAGTCGCGAACGAGTTCGGTGGGCACCATGGCACCTTTGTCGGTGAGCACTGGCACGGTTTCGCTGAAGGTACCGCTGCCGGTCAGTCGCCAGGTGTCGGTGATTGGGGCATCCGTAGCGAGGTGCTCGACGAATTCGGAGATGCCACCGTCGAACTGGAACAGGCTGATCACGGGCACATCGGTGCGCCGGTCGGCAACCTCGATCGCGAGGCCGGGCACGAGGAATGCGGTCTGACGGGCGCGACCCAGTACCTCGTCGGTCTGGAACGTGGCGCCCTTGGTGAAGATCTGACGGTCGGCCCAATAGCGGATGCGGGTTCCCGTGACGCCGCGCTTGACCTTTCCGATCACCCGCAGCTCGCTCTGGTTCTCAAACGGAGTGAACGGGGCATCGGGGCTCTTTTGCTCCGCGTCGGCAAACAGGCCCGGTTCGCCCCGGTGAAACGACATGGCCCAGGTCTTGCCGTCGCGGTCGACTTCGACATCCAGACGTTCGGAGAGAGCATTGACGACGGATGCTCCCACTCCGTGCAGACCACCGGACGCCGCGTACGATCCGCTGCCGAACTTTCCTCCGGCGTGCAGTTTCGTAAACACGACTTCAACGCCGGTCAGTCCGGTCTTGGGCTCGATATCGACCGGGATTCCCCGGGCGGTGTCGCGTACTTCGACGCTGTGGTCTGGGTGCAGCTCGATGTTGATGCTGGCACCGTGTCCGCCCAGGGCTTCATCGACGGAGTTGTCGATGATCTCCCACAGGCAGTGCATCAACCCGCGCGAGTCGGTGGAACCGATGTACATGCCGGGGCGTTTGCGCACCGCCTCGAGTCCCTCAAGGACGGACAGGTGGCGCGCGGAGTAATCAGAGTTCACAACATCTAAGAATACCGGCACCGACTAGCAAGTTTTCGCGCGGAACCGGCTGGTCGCGACTCGCCACTGACCACAACACGTCTACGCGGTGAGCGAAATACCGGCCAATCATCTCGTCATAGTTCCTTCGGCGTGTTTACATTGATTAACAGGGTTCATGCATTCAATCTGGAGGAGGAGAAAATGTCCCAGATCGCCACCGATAATGGTGCCGTAGCCAACCAGGGTACCCCCCATCAGCTCACCGCAGCCGACCGCTGCGACGCTTGCGGTGCCCAGGCTTACATTCGTGTCGTCGTGAAGAACAGCGAACTGTTGTTCTGCGCGCACCACGGCCGGAAGCATCAGGAGAAGCTCGCGGCCATCGCTGAAAGCTGGCACGACGAATCGAGCCGGCTGCTCGAAGATCAGCGTTCCTAGCTGACTGAGCGACTTCAAAACAAATGCCGCGCAGGCGGCTGGCTTCGGCCAGCGGCCTGCGCGGCTTTCTCGTTGTTGAGGGTCGTGCTTCGTCTATGTGGGCGCTATTCGGCTGAATGTCCGAGCCGCACGGCCACTTGATTGCGTGCCGCCCGCGCGGTTTCATCGACGGACATTGACCGTGCTCCGCGTACATAGTCGAGTCCGGATCGAGTGAAAGTTGCCTGTAACAGGTGATCGGCCAGGGCCGGGTTGCGCGCGAGCACCGGCCCGTGCAGGTGGGTACAGAACACCTCGCCCATGGTCAGCCCCTCAATCTGCGGTCCGCTCGCCCGGGTATCCGAGTTACCGATGCCGTAGATCACCCGCCCGAGCGGACTGGCGTCGGCGCCGACATAGTCGCGGGCATGGTTCTCGAACCCGATCAACCGCCCGTACCTCGACGCGACGATGATGTCATCGGTTGCGCGTGCAGCACGCGGTACGGCGTGGCCGGCCACGAGCCCGAGACCCTCCAGCACAGAACCATCGGCGAGCTCGATGCCCCAGCTCAGCAATTCCCAGCCAGTTCCGACGGCCAGAATGGGCACACCGGAGTTGGACCAGACGCGCAGTTCTTCGACCAGTGTCCGCAGTGCGTCCCTGGCCGGTAGGAGGTCAGCGTCCGTACCTGAACCGATTGACACCGCGTCCACGTGTTCGGGCAGGTCAGCGCGAGAATGCACCTCGACCACCAGCGCGTCGTGGCCGCTCCACCGAATGCGCTGCGCGAGCACTCTGGCGTTACCGGCATCGCCATTCGTATTGAGCAGGCGCGGCAGCAGCGAAACGACCGTGAAGGGCCGGTCAGGCGAAGTGGCGGTCATACCGGGTCCTCAGAGTTGGAGACGAGGCCGAGGTGCGCGCGCGTGCGCCGCATTCCGTCGGCCGAAAAGATAATGGTTTTCACCCCGGATGTGGGATCGGGCAGCGCCAGAAACGCGTCGAGGGCAGTCGGTACATCCGGTTCAATGCGGTCAACGGCAACGTCGTCATAGGCCAGCTGCAGGGCGATCTCGTGCGCCTTGAGTCCGGAAGCCATAAGCACGTGGCCGAGCCCGGACGTGTCCACCGGCCAGAAATACGACGGGTCGCGAACGTCCGAGCCGATAATCACCAGAATTTGCTCTGTGCCCGATACGAGACTGTCGACATTGAGCTGAAAGCTCGACGGGTTTTGCACCAGAACAAACTCGATGGTTTTGCCACCGACGGTCACCATTTCGCCGCGGCCGAACACGGCCGGCATAGCCGACAACGCCGCACAGGCCATTTCCGGAGAGAAGCGTTCGCCGAGGGTCACGCTAGCCGTGCTCAAGGCGGTCAGCGCGTCGACGGCATAGTGGATCCCGCGGGCAGGTAAGCGGATGCTGTGAATACCCGTGGCAAACTGCACGTCGGCGTCTCGGCCGACCACCCGAGTGAGCTGTAGCCCGCTTCCGGCCGGCAGGCGAGTCGATGCGGTGTCGGCATAACCGAGTCCACGAGGATACTCAGCGAGAACCTCGGCCGTCACACCGTAGCGGGACACCGCAATGCCTGGTTCGAGGGCAGAGCCTAGGTCGGCCAGGTACCGGTCATCGGCATTGAGCACGACGGACTCCGTCGCCCGAGCGGCGATTTTCTCCAGAAGGGCAGCGACCATTTCGGAATCGTGGAACCGATCGATCTGGTCGACCATGACGTTGGTCAGGGCAACGACTCGCGGAGTCAGGGACCTGGCGATAAACGCGCCGTGTCCTTCATCCATTTCAAGCACGGCAACATCGTCGGCGATCGTGCCAGCGAGACTGACCTGTTCCAGAAGGGCGCTGGTCAGACCCTGGCTGATGTTGGCTGTCGACTGGTTGGTGAACACGGAGAGGCCGTGGGCGCGAAGAATAGCGACGAGCATCTTGGTCGTCGTTGATTTGCCGCTTGACCCGGTCACGATCACGAGACCGAGCGGAAAACCGTTCAGCGTCGCGGCCAGAAAGCCCGGGGCGATGCGGTTGACGACGACTCCGGGGATGGCAGAGCCGCCGCCCGGTTTGCGCCATCGTGCCAGCACTCGAACGATTCGACCGACCAGAATCGCGGGGGCGAACCGGAGGGCACTCACGAAGCGCACTGCATAGCCGGGGCGGGACCTGCCACTGTCACGTTTACTCGAGGTAGTCGCGTAGGGACTGCGACCGGGACGGGTGACGAAGCTTCGCCATCGTTTTAGACTCAATCTGGCGAATGCGCTCGCGCGTCACACCGAAGGTGTCACCGATCTGGTCGAGAGTCTTCGGCATTCCGTCACCGAGGCCGAAACGCATACGGATCACCCCAGCTTCGCGCTCGGAGAGTGAGTCAAGTAGGCTCTCGAGCTGCTTCTGCAGCATCGTGAAGCCCACGGCATCGGCGGGAACGACGGCTTCGGTATCTTCGATGAGGTCACCGAATTCGCTGTCGCCGTCTTCGCCGAGCGGGGTGTGAAGGGAGATCGGTTCGCGTCCGTACTTCTGCACTTCGACGACCTTTTCAGGCGTCATATCGAGTTCGCGACTAAGTTCTTCCGGAGTTGGCTCGCGACCGAGGTCCTGCAGCATCTGGCGCTGAACGCGGGCGAGCTTGTTGATGACCTCGACCATGTGCACGGGGATTCGAATCGTACGGGCCTGGTCGGCCATGGCGCGGGTGATGGCCTGCCGAATCCACCAGGTCGCGTACGTACTGAACTTGAAGCCCTTGGTGTAGTCGAACTTCTCGACGGCACGAATAAGGCCAAGGTTGCCTTCTTGGATCAGGTCGAGAAATTGCATGCCGCGACCGGTATACCGCTTGGCGAGTGACACGACGAGGCGCAGGTTGGCGCCGAGGAGATGGCTCTTGGCCCTGGCGCCGTCTTTGGCGACCCACTGCAGCTCGCGGCCCAGCGTGTTCTTCTTCTCAACGTCGGTCATCTCCGACAACTTGTCTTCAGCGAACAGGCCGGCTTCGATGCGCATCGCCAGCTCAACCTCTTCGGCGGCGTTCAGCAGGGCGACTTTACCGATCTGCTTGAGGTAGTCCTTGACGGGGTCAGCCGTGGCGCCGGTGATGGCGCTGGAGTAGACCGGAACCTCGTCGTCGTCGTCAACGAGCGAGAGCACGAGGGCCCCGCTGGGGAGCGGCTCGGTCGACGCCGAACGCTTAGTGCTGTCCTCATCTAACTCGTCGTCATCGGCTTCTGAACCGCCGACGACGTCGGCTTCGTCGTCTTTCTTGACGACCTTCGCCTTCGTCGCGCGCTTCTTGGGGGCCGGCTTTTCGGTAGCCAGGTCAGCCGCTGCAGACTTCTTCGTCGCGGCAGCTTCGGCGGCAGCGGCCTTCGCTGCGGCGGCCTTAGTGACGGCTTTCTTGGCCGGCGATACTACCGGAGTCGCGACAGACTCATCGGTCACCTCAGTCTTGACGGTGGTTGCCATTCGAACACCTCTCATGCAGAGTCGTACCTGCTTCTGAAAACCTCAAGGGAGCCAGAAGCGTTTTTGGGCAGAACTTGGACCCATGTCAAGTCCCGGGATGCCCATGCCGAAGTGAGTTCGGAATGCCCCGGACCAGAACGGGTCCTAGGATCAATTATTGCACGGTTTGTCTGGACGACAAGCCACAATCGGTACTACAATTACGGATTACGCCGTTTCCAGCCACGTGATAGTGCAACCCAAATAGGTGCGACTTCTATTCCTTCGTCGCGGGAAAGCTGGCGCCGGGTACGCCGGCGGGCGTGCACCAGAAAGCCGATGCCGAGTCCGACGACGAGGTACTGCACTGCGAAGGCCACCCGAAATGCGTCGAGCGCATACAGGTCACTCGCTGCTCCCCCGGCGATGCGCCATCCGTTTTGAAGATCGAGCAGTAGCCCGATTAGATACATCATGACGAAGCTCGCGGTGAAGCCTCCGACGTTGACGACACCATTAGCCGATCCCAGGCTTCGCTGTGGATTAAAAGTGCGCGCGAAATCGAAGCCGATCAGCGATCCGGGCCCGCCGATTCCAAGCACGACTAGCAACAGCACGATCGTCCAGAGTGGTGGAACGCCGGGCCAGAGCAACACGATCGCCCAGGCGACACCGATACCGGTCACGATGGCGAGCACGATATTGCTGCGGCGCAGCGGGTGGCGCGCCGTCAGCAGGCCCAGAATTGGTCCGAATATCAGGCCTGCACCGACCAAAACGGTGAGCATGCCGGCCGCAAACGCGGGTTCGTAGCCGAGGGCGAAGACCATGAATGGATAGCCCCACAACAGGCTGAACACGGTACCGGAAGACTGCGAAACGTAATGAGACCAGAACCCGAGTTGGGTTCCCGGGCGCCGAAAACTGTGCCGCAGCTGGGTCAGCGCCATTCCGAGGCTGTTGGTATGCACGCGCGCAGTGGTGTCTTTGGGTCGGTCCTGCACGAAAATGATGATCACGATCAGGGCGATAACGGCCACGGAGGCCGCCGAGAGGAAGGCCGGCGTCCAACCGCGCGCGTGCAGCAGCCAAGCCAGGGGCACCGCGGAGAGCACCTGACCGAGTTGGCCGATGTTACCCATCCACTGGCTCAACAGGGGAACGATGCGACCGCTGAACCAGGAGCTGATAAGGCGGATCATCGAGATGAAAATGGTCGCATCACCCGCGCCGACGAGAATGCGGCCGATGACGGCGATCGAGATATCCGGTGCCAAGGCTAGGGTGATTTGGCCGGTGACCATGAGCGTGGTTCCCGTGATCATGAGCCCTCGCGGACCGTACCGGTCGATCAACACCCCGACCGGAATCTGCGCGGCGGCGTAAACGATGAGCTGCACGACGGCCAGACTCGAGAGAATAGCGGCCGAGCCACCGAATTTTTCCGTAGCGGCCACCCCGGCAATTCCCATTGACGTGCGCTGAAGCACGGCCGACAGGTACGCGAACGACCCGACGATAAAGATCAGGGTGGATCGAGACGAGTTCACTGGTTCTAACCTATCGCGTTCAACCCGACCGGCACTTCACGGCGGGTCATCGCGTTACGTGAGCTGGCTTCAGCTGTTGGCGCCGTCATCGCGGCTGCGGCGCAGGGCGAGGAAGTTCTCGAGTTCTGCGGCGATCTCATCGGCTGACGGCAACTCGCCGTCTTCGTCGGTGAGTGGCGAACGCAGCGTGCTCCCCTCCATATAGGCGTCGTAGCGCTGCTCGAGGGTGCCCACAAGCTTGGCCAGCTCCGGATTACTCTGCACCTGGTCGTCGATGCGCGCGACAAATTCTCTGTTTGCTTCGCGTAGCCGATCGGTCGGAAAAATCAAACCCGTTGACGCACTCGTGCTCTCCAGCGCGCTGAGGGCTGCGGCCGGAAACTCGGTATCACCCAGATAATGCGGAACGAGCAATACATAGCCGACGGTAGATGCGCCACGTTCTTGCAGGCGGAACTCCAGAAGGTGTAAAACGTTGGCGGCTACCTGCGTGTGCGGTCGCCAGACCGATCGATTTTCGATGAGATCGGAACGATTGCCACTGACCGTTACACCGATCGGGCGCGTGTGCGGAACGGGCATTGGAATGGCGTGCATCCAGGTCGTCGAGGAAACCGTGAATCGGTCGACGAGCTGCAGCATGGCCGCAGTGAACTGCTCCCAGCGAAAGTCTGGTTCGAAGCCGGTCAGAAAAAGGAATGGCTGACCGATCTCGTCGCGGGCAAGGTACAGCTGGAGCGAAGGCGGCTGGTAGTTCGTGAGGTGATCTTGATCGAAGTAAATGATCGGACGCCGGGCACGATAGTCCAGCAGGGTATCGGTATCGAACGACGCAACGACGGTGTGATCCAGCGTTGTCAGCAAGTAGTCTGTGAACTGCGCTACCGCGCCACCGGCATCCGCAAAGCCGGTAAGACCCATGATCAGGTGTAGTCCCTCCGGGACGCCTTCAGCGTCGGCAGTGAGTTCGTAGAGATCCTCGGGGTCTGACATCCCTTAACTGTAATCCGAGGCGCCCGTTCCTGCCGTCTTTTAGGGTTTTCACCATCGTGCCCTGAGCGAACAGCCCAGAGCGGGTGGCCAGGGGCGCCACGGATACCATCGAGGTATGACTGTTCCCTCCCTGTCCCTGTCCACCGAGTCCGCGCAGGCCTCCACCGCCGATATCCTCATTCTGGCTTCACTCCAAACGGATGACGGGGTGCAGTTGCTCGCGGATGTCACACTCGGTCAGGATCTGATCAAGTCGGTGACGGCCCAGCTGCCGCTCCTGAATGCGACCGGCGCGCGTGACGAGGTGGTGCGCCTGGTCGTCACGGTCGGGACACCGCGCAGTATCGCCGTTGTCGGACTGGGAAGCCTGCTCAACACCGAGGCCCTTCGACACGCGGCCGGGTCTGCCGTACGGCAGCTGACCGGTGCAGCCTCGGTGGCCTTCTCAGTACCCATGGACGATGCCGACCAGGTCGAAGCTGTACTGGAGGGAGCTGCCCTCGGCGGCTATTCCTACACGGCCTACCGGCACAGTTCGTTGGCTGCGGCGCAACTGCCGGCCCGGAGCGTTATCGTGCATAGTACGACCCCGGCGCCATCCGCTGTGGAACGCGCCCGGGTCAGCGCCGAAGCGATTGCTCTGGTCAAGGACCTTGTCAATATGCCGCCGCTCGATCTATTCCCTGCCGCGCTTGCCGACCTGGCCGTCGACGCCGCACGTGGCCTGCCGCTTGAGGTGACCGTCTGGGATGAGCGTCAGCTCGCAGCCGACGGGTTCGGCGGCATTGCCGGCGTCGGTGCGGGTTCCACTCGCCCGCCGCGCCTGGTCAAGCTCAGCTACAGCCCGAGCGGTGCCGCCAAACACCTCGCCCTCGTTGGCAAGGGCATAACGTTCGACACCGGCGGACTCTCGCTCAAGCCGCCGGCATCGATGGTGGGCATGAAGTACGACATGACTGGCGCCGCCACCGTGCTGGCGGTGGTGGTGGCCGCAGCCCGGCTCCAGCTCCCTGTTCGAATCACCGCATGGATGTGTATCGCCGAAAACATGCCGTCGGGATCGGCCATCCGTCCCAACGACGTGCTGCGCCTGCGCGGCGGACGCACCGTCGAGGTGCTCAACACGGATGCCGAAGGTCGCCTCGTGCTCGCCGACGGACTCGTCGCCGCGGGTGAAGAACATCCCGACGCCATCATCGACGTCGCAACCCTGACCGGCGCCGCTGTCGTGGCCCTCGGCAACCGGTATTTCGGCGCGATGGGAGATGACACTCTCGTGCAGCACGTGCTCGCAGCCAGCGCCGCGACCGGCGAGACGGCCTGGCCCATGCCTTTCCCGCAGGAATTGCGCGCCACCCTCAATTCTGACGTCGCCGACATCGCAAATGCGAAAATCGGCAGCACGGCCGGCGGGATGCTTCTCGCCGGGGTATTTCTGAGGGAATTCATCGGAACAGGCACGGCTGGCCAAACCATTCCGTGGGCTCACCTCGACATCGCCGGGCCGGCTCAGAATTCCGGATCCGGTTGGGGTTTCACCGGTGTGGGACCAACCGGGGTGTCCGTTCGGGCGCTTCTTCGACTGGCCGAGGACTTTTCACGCCCGTAGTACAGTCGAAGGGGCAAGAAAAAGCTTGTCAAACCACGTGGCCGATGAGCATAATCCGTCGGCCGTCGTGACAGAGCGTAATGCGCGAGGGAGTAGCTGAGTGTCGGAACAGAATTTTGACATTGTCGTTCTCGGTGGCGGAAGCGGTGGATACGCAGCAGCGCTGCGTGCCGTGCAGCTGGGATTCACCGTTGGTCTGATCGAGAAGGGCAAACTCGGCGGCACCTGCCTGCACGTCGGTTGCATCCCCACCAAGGCCCTCCTGCACTCGGCCGAAGTCGCCGACGTCAGCCGTGAAGCCGCCAAATACGGCGTCAAGACCGCGTTCGAGGGCATCGATATCGCTGCCGTCACCGCGTTCCGCGAGGGCATCGTGGCGAGCAAGTACAAGGGGCTGCAGGGCCTGGTCAAAGCGCGCGGGATCACCGTGATCGAGGGCGAGGGGCATCTGGTATCCCCGACGACCGTTCAGGTCGGTGACGACTTGATCGTCGGCAAGAACGTGATCCTGGCCACGGGTTCCTATTCCCGTTCGCTGCCCGGCCTGGAGATCGGCGGCCGTGTCATCACGAGCGAGACCGCACTTGCCCTGGACTATGTTCCGAAGAAGGTTGCTGTGCTCGGCGGCGGCGTCATCGGCGTCGAGTTCGCGAGCGTTTGGAAGTCATTCGGCGCCGAGGTCACGATCATCGAGGCACTTCCGCACCTCGTGCCCAACGAGGAAGAGTCGATTTCCAAGCAGCTCGAGCGCGCGTTCCGCAAGCGCGGTATCGAGTACTCTCTCGGCATCCGCTTTCAGAGCGTCACTCAGTCCGACTCCGGCGTTGTCGTCACGCTCGAGAATGGCACGACCGTTGAGGCCGACCTGCTGCTTGTGGCTGTCGGGCGCGGCCCGGTCACCGCCGGTCTTGGCTTTGACGAGGTCGGCGTAACCATGGACCGCGGATTTGTCATCACCGATGATCGCCTCGCCACGAACATCCCCGGCGTTTACGCCGTGGGCGACATCGTGCCAGGCCTGCAGCTCGCCCACCGCGGTTTTCAGCAGGGCATCTTCGTTGCCGAAGAAATCGCCGGGCTGAACCCGATCATCGTCGAGGACCTGAATATCCCCAAGGTCACCTACTCGGATCCTGAAGTCGCCTCCGTCGGCTACAGCGAAGCCAAGGCCGCCGACAAGTTCGGCGCTGACCAGATCTCCACCTACGAATACAACCTCGGCGGAAACGGCAAAAGCTCGATCCTCGGCACGGCCGGTTCGGTCAAGCTGGTGCGTGTCAAGGACGGCCCCATCGTGGGAATCCACATGATCGGTGCCCGCGTTGGTGAGCTCATCGGTGAAGGCCAGCTCGTGGTGAACTGGGAAGCGTACCCGGAGGACATCGCACCGTTCCTGCACGCGCACCCGACGCAAAATGAAGCGCTGGGCGAGGCGTTCCTGGCGCTTGCTGGCAAGCCGCTTCACGCGATGTAGTCGGCTCCCACCATTTTCTACCAATTTTCAGACAACCAAACGGTTTTGAAGGAGACATACGCATGAGCGAATCCGTCAGCCTCCCGGCACTCGGAGAGAGTGTCACAGAGGGCACGGTCACCCGCTGGCTCAAGAACGTGGGCGACCGCGTGGAGGTCGACGAGCCGTTGCTCGAGGTATCGACCGACAAGGTGGACACGGAAATCCCGTCCCCGGTCGCGGGCATCATCGAAGCCATTTTGGTGCAGGAAGACGAGACTGTCGAGGTCGGAACCCCGCTCGTCACGATCGGCGATGGCTCCGGTGCAGCGGCACCGGTCGTTGAGGCACCGGCTGCCGTTGAAGAGCCCGAGCCCGTTGCGCCCGCCCCGACGCCGGTCGCTACGCCGGCGCCCGTCGCAGCCGCTCCGGTGGCTGCCCCGGATCCGGTCGTTGCCCCGGCGCCGGTCGCTGCCCCGGCACCCGTCGCAGCCGCTCCGGTCGCTGCCCCGGCTCCGGTCGTTGCCCCGGCACCCGTCGCAGCGGATCCGGTCCCTGCCCCGGTACCAGCTGCGCCGGCCCCCGTTCCTGCTGCTGCGCCGGCGAATCGAGGCTCACACGCTGGAACCAGCGGTTACGTCACGCCGATTGTGCGCAAGCTGGCGAACGAGGCCGGCGTTGACCTGTCGACGATCAGCGGCACCGGCGTGGGCGGACGCATCCGCAAGGAAGACATCGTTCAGGCCGCTTCCGCGGTCGGCACTGCCGTAGCGGCGCCCGTTATCGAGGTCTCACCGCTGCGCGGAACGACTCAGCCGATGTCCCGCCTGCGCAAGGTTGTCGCCGAGCGTGCTGTCATCTCGATGCAGTCATCCGCTCAGCTCACGACAGTGGTCGAGGTGGATGTCACTCGTGTAGCCCTGCTGCGCGATCGGGTCAAGGCAGCTTTTGCCGAGAAGACCGGCAACAAACTCTCGTTCCTGCCGTTCTTCGCTCTGGCTGCCGCCGAGGCGCTTCGTGCCATCCCGATCGTGAACGCCACGATCGACGGCGACACGATCGTGTACCCGGCCCAGGAAAACATCAGCATTGCTGTTGATACCGAACGTGGTCTCCTGACTCCGGTCGTACGCAACGCCGGGGAACTCGACCTGGCCGGTTTCGCAGCTCAAATCGCGGACCTCGCCGCTCGCACGCGGGACAACAAGCTCAAGCCCGACGAATTGAGTGGTGGAACGTTCACGCTGACCAACACCGGTTCGCGTGGTGCCCTGTTCGATACGCCCGTCGTTTTCCTGCCGCAGAGCGCCATCCTTGGTACCGGAATCGTCTACAAGAAGCCGCTTGTTGTCACCAACGACGGCCTTGATTCGATCGCGATCCGATCGAGCGTGTACCTGGCCCTGTCTTACGACCACCGCATCATCGACGGTGCGGATGCAGCCAGCTTCCTCGCTACGATGAAGGCGCGGCTTGAGGCCGGTGCGTTCGAGGGCAATCTCGGAATCTAACAGCTTGAACTTACGGCCCTGGACCACCCGCGGTTATGGCGCAGTTCAGTAGTCGAAAATTTCACGAAGACGCCAGCCGTCCTCGCCCTTAACCACAAGGACCGAGGCCGGCTGGCTTTTTTGCTCCCCGGACGCCGGGGTCAATGCGACGACGGCGAGGTCGCCGCTGCGTTCGACCAGTGACGGCACATAGTCCGAATAGTCTGCGATATCCCGGCCGGACAGACCCTGCTGCCGCTCACGGGCATCGTAGCTGTCTGAAGCCAGAATGGCCGACCCGGTCTGGTCGACGTCGACCAGGCAGACCAGGGACGCGGCCAACAGGCACGCGGCCCGGCGCCCGAGCAGGGCCAGCACGGCCGCTACCGGGTCATCCCCCGCTATTGCCGCCTGGCTGGCGGAGCCTGCGGCATCCACTGGTAAACCGTTCGGTATTGTCGGACCGTCGGTTGGCCCTGGAGTGTCGTTGACAGGTGCAGCACCGGCTGTAGCCGCAACACGCGGTGGCCCAGTTTCCCCGGCACGGCCTGAGACGGGGAACAGGGTCAGGGCGAGCATGAGAATGCTGGCGCCTCCGATAGCGGCCACCAGCAGGGGACGATGGTGCCCGTGCAGTCGTTTACGTAGTGCGTGCCCCGCGGAGTTGAGCGGATGCGAGTCGACCACAGAGGAGACCACGCTCTCGATTACCCGACCGAGGCGTGCCCGCGGCTGTAGTGCACGTAGGAGGGTGGTTCCCCGACCGGAGAGGTTGCGGAGAACACCGCCACTGACGGCGAAACGATCGCGCGGCCACCTATCGTCGAAGCTCGCGTCGAAGTCTTCGACGAGTTCGTCGGCGCGTTCGTCGGGGCGGTAAGCCTGTGAACTTACTTCGTTGTCGAGCTTGCCGCCCGTTGGGTCGGCGGGGGTTTCATGGCCAAAGTCCTTGTCGTCGGGAGCCCGCGGTCCGGCCGGGTCTGTGTGCAGAGCGCTGTGGCGGAGTTGAACCCCGTTGACCTGCACAGCTTTCGTCTCGACAGCGGCAGGGTTCGCCGTGACTCCTTGTGCATCGCGTCGGTCGTCGGGGTCAAAGCCGTGAAGTGGTTCAGCGTCGGCCCAATCAAAAAGGTCGTATTCGAGCCTGCCCAGGATCGATCCGGGGTGTGCGGCGTCAGGTGCCTGTGCTGGACGTGCTGGAGGTGCTGAGGGATTGATGGCAGCCTGAAATCGTCGCATCAGTGCGGCACTGCTCTCGCGGTGCGGGTCCGTTTTCGCGACCGACTCAAAGACGGCCACCATTACAACTGCCAAGCGTTTGTAGTCGGCGCGCAGCCTCTGTATTCGGTCCCGGGGCACGTCGTTGAGGTTTAAAACAGCACCAAAACCGGTCAGCACTGCCCGGCCATTCGCATCCAGCAGAATTGTTGACTGGGTGACGCCGCCGTGCGCGAACCCGGCCGTGTGCATCGCGTTGAGGGCCACAGTGATCGGTGCCAGCAGGGTCACGACCTCGCCCGGTGACAAGGACGGGTGTTCGACCAGATACCTGGCGAGGGAACCCCCGGCGAGCCGTTCCAGGATCAGACAGATGCGGCCATCGCTAACTTGCGCGACGTCGAGCAGACGCACGAGTCCCGGCGCTGCGGCCGACGTCAGTACGGTGATGTCGAGTTCAATGCTTGCCGTCTCGGTGGCGGCGTGGAAGACCTTGAGAGCAACGAGGCTCCCGGCACCGGAATGTCCCAGGTAGACCACGGCGCGGTGCCCAGCGCCCAAAAGGCGGATTACCCGGTGTCCGGCAACGACACCCTCCGTGTGCACCGATGCCACAGTGCTCGGATCAACGTCAGCATCGTCGGCGTCTTGGTGTGAGACCTGTTGAGCAGACTCATGGCAATATGTTTCGTCGACCGAAGCCGGGGACCGTTCAGCGCGTCGTCTCACTGGACCATGTTCGTGCGCATAACCGGCTGAACGACCCGCACATCTTTCATCAGTGCAGCGCGAGCGATCCGTGCCGTTGTGGAGGAGTCGAAGTATTCGCACCGGTGACCTCGCACCCACGGTGTTCGCTGCACACAGATTGCCCACGGCGCCCTAGACTGGGGCACATGCTCGACTTTGTCGTCGCGGGGCTAAGCGCCAACTCCGTGCCGTATGTTGAGGGCCTAGAGCTCCAACGCGCAGTCCATCGTTCCGTCGTCGCTTGTGAACGACCGGACACCGTCCTTCTGTTGGAGCATCCAGCAGTGTATACGGCCGGAAAACGCACCCTGCCTGAGGAACGGCCCGTCGACGATACCCCGGTGATCGACGTCGACCGGGGTGGCAAGATTACCTGGCACGGACCTGGTCAATTGGTGGGTTATCCCATTCTGCACCTGCACGAACCCGTCGATGTCGTCGGCTATGTTCGGTCCCTTGAAAGCATCCTGATCGAGGTCTTGATCGAGTTCGGCATCGACGCCGTGCGGGTGGCCGGACGCTCGGGGGTCTGGGTCGGCGAGGCCGGACATGAAGACAAGATCGCCGCCATCGGCATCCGCGTCGCCCAGGGCGTCACAATGCACGGTTTCGCTCTCAACTGCAGCAACTCGCTGGAAGCCTACTCGCGCATCATCGCCTGCGGCATTCGCGATGCCGGTGTGACCACCATGTCGCGCGTGCTGGGACACACGGTTGACCCAAGCGAGTTGATTGACCCCATCACGGCCGCCTTCCGACGCTCGGCGAGCGTGAACCTCGCCAACACGACCTCCGCCAGCCTCGACAACGTCAGGACGAACGCATGAGCGCAGTACCCGAAGGTCGCAAACTGTTGCGATTAGAAATTCGCAACGCGGAGACGCCGATTGAACGCAAGCCCGCCTGGATCAAGACGGTCGCCAAGATGGGGCCGGAGTATCAGAAATTGCAAAGCCTGGTCAAAAGTGAAAATCTGCACACCGTGTGTCAGGAAGCGGGGTGCCCGAACATCTTTGAATGCTGGGAAGACCGCGAAGCGACCTTCCTCATCGGTGGCTCACAGTGCACGAGACGGTGTGATTTCTGCCAGATCGATACCGGAAAACCGGCCGACTACGATACCGACGAACCGCGCCGTGTCGGCGAATCCGTTGTCACCATGAACCTGCGTTATGCCACCGTCACGGGCGTCGCCCGCGACGACCTCCCCGATGAGGGGGCCTGGCTGTACGCCGAAACCATTCGGCAGATTCACCAGCAGAGCCCTGGCACCGGTGTCGAGATTCTCGTGCCGGACTTCTCCGGCAATCCGGAGCACCTGGCCCAGGTGTTTGACGCCAAGCCGGAGGTATTTGCCCACAACGTCGAGACCGTGCCGCGCATCTTCAAACGCATCCGCCCGGCGTTTCGGTATGACCGGTCGCTCGACGTGCTCACCCAGGGACGCAACGCCGGACTGATCACCAAGTCCAACCTCATTCTCGGCATGGGAGAGGAACGCGCTGAGATCACCCAGGCGCTGCACGACCTGCACGAGGCCGGCACCGACATCATCACCATTACGCAATACCTGCGCCCGAGCGCCCGGCACCTGCCGGTCGCTCGCTGGGTGCGCCCGGAGGAGTTCGTAGAGCTCAACGAGGAAGCCAAGGAAATCGGCTTTCTTGGCGTTCTCTCGGGCCCGCTCGTGCGTTCTTCTTATCGTGCCGGTCGACTCTGGGCCCAGTCCATGGTCGCGACCGGTCGAGAGATCCCCGCTGAACTGCGCCAGCTGGCCGATGCCCAGCTCGGGTTTGCCCAAGCCGCGTCGTGACCAAATTCGGTCATGCGGCATTCAAGTGACTGGGTAGTCTTATACCCATGGCACGCAGCAAGGAAAAGACCCCCAAAAAACCAAAACAGCCCGGCCGCTTGAAGCAAATGTGGCAGGTTTTCCAGATGACGAGGCGCTACGACTCGAACATCGTTTGGATTCTGGTTTTGGCCTTCCTCATACCCGTTCTGATCAGCCTGGCCCTGGCCCTGTTGATTCCCGGCAGCAACGTCTTCACCATGGTGCTCTGGATCATCGCCGGTGTACTTGCCGGCATTCTGGCGATGCTGATCATTCTGGGTCGACGCGCGGAGAAGGCAGCGTATTCGCAGATTGAGGGTCAGCCCGGTGCCGTCGGGGCCGTGCTGCGCAGCTCACTGAAGCGTGGTTGGGTCGGCAGCGAGATGCCGGTCGCCGTCAATGGCAAGACCCAGGACGCGGTCTATCGCGCCGTCGGTCGCGGCGGTGTCGTGCTGATCAGCGAGGGTCCCAAGACGCGCACCGCTCGCATGCTCGACGAAGAAAAGCGCAAGATCGTGCGCATCGGTGGCAACGTCGGCGTCACGGTGATCTCGGTTGGACCCGACGAGGACGCCGTGCCGCTGCACAAGCTGGCACGCCGCCTGACCCGAATCAAGCCCATACTGACCAAGGCTGAGGTTCTCGCCGTCAATAACCGGCTCAACTCCATGGGTACAAAACTTCCCATTCCGAAGGGCGTCGACCCGATGAAGGCCCGTCCACAGCGCGGTTAGTCTCCGTAAATAAATGAACGGCCGGGCGCTCTGCGCCCGGCCGTTCTCTGTTCGGCCTGACCGCGTTTCCCGACTTTCGGGCTAGCGGCGAATGAGAGCTGTTCCCGCGATTTTGTCGTGGAAGCCACGTTGGTCGGAATCCCAGACCAGCGCGGGGAGTGCAATTCCAAGAAGCACAGAGCGCACAATGGGACGCCACAACCCGACCCACCCCCCGTGGATAGAGATGATCCGCAACCCGACCAGCCGATGACCGATGCTGGCGCCGATCGTGGGAATGAAGACGATCTGCAGAATGACGAAAATGATCAGGTTGGCGGCCGGGTCATAGTTGAAGAAGACCTTGGAGACCCCGATGGCGATCGCCCAATCAATGGCGAAGCCGAGCATCCGTCTGCCGGGACGGCCGATGGAATTGGGTCCCCTCTGGGGTAGTCCGAGTCGCTCCCCCGGCCATTTACTGGGCGGAAGCTGACCAAAAGTGTTCGGGCGGGGGTTGGAGTCTGGCACCCGATGAGTCTACCGAGGAGCCCTCCCTGTAACATGGGGGAAACATAAGCGTCACGGAGAAGTAACGCGGCGATACTAATCTCAGGGGAGCCGATGTGTCCGATTCGGCCGTTTCTACGCCCCCGTCGTCTGGAGTTAGTCCGCATGTTCCGCGATTCGTCCGAAGTGCTCAAATTCATCAAAGAAAATGACGTCAAATTTCTTGACATCCGTTTCACAGATCTTCCCGGTGTGCAGCAGCACTTCAACATTCCGGCATCCACCGTCGATGAGGAGTTCTTCACCGTTGGCCAAATGTTCGATGGTTCATCCATCCGCGGTTTCGCGTCGATCCACGAATCGGACATGCAGCTCATTCCCGACGTTTCGACCGCGTACCTGGACCCGTTCCGTACCGAGAAGACGCTCATTATGCTCTTCGACATCTACAACCCGCGTAACGGTGAGATTTACTCCAAGGACCCGCGCCAGGTAGCTAAGAAGGCCGAGAAATACCTCGCGTCCACGGGTATTGGCGACACTGCGCTCTTCGGTTCCGAAGCGGAATTCTACATCTTCGACGACGTGCGCTACGAAGTGAACCAGCACACGAGTTTTTATTCCGTCGACTCCGGCGAAGGCGCCTGGAATTCTGGAAAGAAAGAAGAACGCGGAAACCTCGCCAACAAGACGCCGTTCAAGGGCGGCTATTTCCCGGTCAGCCCGGTCGACCAGCACGTCGACATGCGAGACGACATCTGCCTCAAGCTCATTGAATCGGGCCTCATCCTCGAACGCAGCCACCACGAAGTCGGCACCGGCGGCCAAGGCGAGATCAACTACAGATTCGACACGATGGTTCACGCAGCGGATGACCTGCTGAAATTTAAGTACATCGTCAAGAACACGGCACACGACTGGGGCAAGACCGCAACGTTCATGCCCAAGCCGCTGTTCGGCGACAACGGCTCCGGCATGCACACGCACCAGTCACTCTGGGCCGATGGCAAGCCGTTGTTCTACGATGAGGCCGGTTATGGCGGACTCTCCGACGTGGCTCGCTGGTACATCGGAGGCCTGCTCAAGCACGCCCCGGCCGTGCTCGCGTTCACAAACCCGACGGTCAACTCGTACCACCGTCTCGTTCCCGGATTCGAGGCCCCGGTGAACCTGGTCTACTCGGCCGGTAACCGTTCGGCGTCGATCCGCATTCCGATTACCGGAACCAACCCGAAGGCCAAGCGCCTCGAGTTTCGCGCTCCCGACGCATCTGGCAACCCGTATCTCGCCTTTGCCGCGCAACTCATGGCTGGGCTCGACGGCATCAAAAACCGCATCGAGCCACACGAGCCCGTCGACAAGGACCTCTACGAACTGCCCCCCGAAGAAGCCAAGAACATCCCCCAGGTTCCCGCTTCGCTCGAGGAGGCCCTGCAGGCCCTCGAAGCTGACCACGACTTTCTGCTGGCCGGAAACGTGTTCACACCTGAACTGATCGAAACCTGGATCCAGTACAAGCGCGAAAACGAGATCAAGCCGCTCGCCCAGCGTCCGCACCCGTTCGAATTCGAACTGTACTACGGGGTCTAAACCGCACTGCCCATAGGCCACACGGCACTCAGACAGGGACCGCATCTTCGGATGCGGTCCCTGTCTGTGTTGCTCCTGACCTGGTGGATCAGATTTTTGTGGAATCGTCAGCCGACGGTCGGGCCGGGACGTTCCACGGGGCCGTAAAACAGGCGCTCGAATACGGCGCGGGAACGCCGAGTCACAGCGAGATAGTCGTCTTCCAATTGATTACCCGACCCTGGCGGGTATTCCATGACCCGGGCGATACCCTCGAGGGCGGCACGATCGGTCGGTAACACATTCGAGGTATGGTTCGTCCAGAGAGTGATGGCCGAGCGAGCGCGGGACGCAAAGATCCACGCGCTGCGCAGCACCGCCGCATCCACTGCTGGTATCAATGCGGCCCTGACTGCCTCGTCCAACGCCGCCAGTGTGGACGTCGTGCGCAGCGCCGGAATCGCCGCGGCGTGCTGCAGCTGAAGCAACTGAACCAGCCATTCCACGTCGCTGAGCGAGCCGCGCCCCAATTTCAGGTGCCGGTTCGGGTCCGCGCCCTGCGGCAGACGCTCGTTCTCAACCCGAGCCTTGATGCGACGTACTTCCCGCACGGCCTGTTCGCTAATGCCTGCGGGGTACCGCACCTCGTCAGCGACTGCCTCAAAGTCCCGCAGCAGCGCAACATCACCGGCCACACCGCGACCGCGGAGGAGCGCCTGAGCTTCCCAGGTGAGGGACCAGCGACGGTAGTACGCCTGATAGGAGTCGAGCGACCGCACGACCGGCCCATTGTTGCCCTCCGGCCGCAAACCGATGTCCAGATCGAGCGGCAAACGGCCGTCTTCGGTAAGCCGATTAAGTTCGCGCACGATGTACCGGGCACGCTCGTTGGCCGCTTCGCTGTCGAGACTTCCAGCGCGGAATACGTACATGACGTCAGCGTCGGAACCGAAACCGAGCTCGGCACCGCCGAACCGCCCCATACCGATCACACCGAATTCAATGCCGTCACCGCTCGACGCGCTGTTGTCGGAACCATCATGACCACCCTGAACAATCAGCTCTCCCCCACGAATGGCAGCGATGACGCCCTGAATATACGTGGCGTTGACATCTGTCAGGCCCTGACCCAGCTGGTCGAGATTAATCTGACCGAGAAGGGCTGCGAAGGCCAATCGCAGCATCTCACGGCGCCGGGCCGCACGCAGAATAGTCGCGGCGGCATCCGGGCTTTCATGCCGGCCAAGGACCGCCCGGGTTTCGTCCTGGAGAGCCCTCAGCGGCCGTGGCTGCAGGTCGGCTTCGTCCTCGAGCCACGCCACCGCTTCGGGGATTTTCTCCAGCAGCTCGCCGATAAAACGACTTCCGGACAACACTCTGGTGAGGCGTTCGGCGGCACCCGAGGAGTCACGCAGCATGCGCAGAAACCAATAGGTCGAACCGAGGCTGTCGCTCAGGCGTCGAAAAACCAGAAAACCGTAGTCCGGGTCTGCCCCCTGCGACAGCCACTGCAGGAGCACGGGAAGGAGGTGCCGCTGGATGGCCGCGCGCCGGGAGACTCCACCGGAGAGGGCGGCGATGTGGGCCAGAGCGCCCTTGGCGTTCAGAAAGCCGATTGCGGCGAGCCGAGCTTCGGCCTGTGCACTTGTCAGGTTCAGCCCGTCGGCCGGCAGGGACGCCACCGCCGTTAGCAGGGGACGGTAGAACAGTCGCTCGTGCAAGCCGCGCACCCGCTGTTTTGTCTCCGACCAGCGGAGGGTGAGCCCGGCGGCGCTGGTGGCCAGACCGGTTGACCGGGCCAGCACCCGCAAAGTTGCCTCATCCCGCGGCATCAGGTGGGTACGGCGCAGTTTTTGCAGCTGCAGCCGATGTTCCATCAGGCGCAGCATGCGATAGTCCTGAGCGAATTCGGTGGCTTCGACCCGACCCACATACCCCGCGGCGGCCAGGGCGGTCAGCGCCGGGAGTGTGCCGGCCTGTCGAACGACTGGATCGGTCTGGCCGTGCACGAGCTGAAGCAACTGCACCGTGAACTCGATATCGCGCAGTCCGCCCGGCCCGAGCTTGAGCTGAATAGCAACCTCATCGTCGGGGATGTTGTCGGTGACGCGTTCCCGCATGCGCTGCACCGATTGGACGAAATTCTCGCGGCCGGCGCTGCTCCAGACCTTGGGCGTGACCGCATCGATGTAGCGGGCTCCGAGCTCGCGATCACCGGCCAGCGTGCGGGCTTTGAGCAGCGCCTGAAACTCCCAGCTCTTAGCCCAACGGTCGTAGTAGGCGAGATGGGATTCGATCGAGCGGACGAGGGCTCCGCTCTTGCCTTCCGGGCGAAGGTTGGGGTCGACCTCCCACAGCTCCGGTTCAATGCCGGATTCGCCCAGGCCTCGCATGACGAGCATGGCCAGGCGGGTCGCGATCTCTACAGCTCGAGAACTTTCAAGACCGGCTGATTCGTCGCCGTCGGCGACGAAAATAACGTCGACGTCGCTCACGTAGTTGAGCTCGCTCGCCCCGGCCTTACCCATGCCGATAATGGCCAGGCGGGTTGCGCGCACCTGATCGGCAGCAAACAGCACGCGCCCCGCAGCGTCGCCGCTGCACATGGTGCGGGCCACCGCGAGGGCGGCTTCGAGCGCCGCCGTGGCCAGATCGGACAGGGTACGGGCGATGCCGTCGAGCCCGGCAACGGGGTCGGCCTGTTCGAGGTCGAAGGCGGCGAGCTGCGCCAGACGGCGACGGTAGCGTACCCTGAGGGCGATCCAGGCTGCATCATCGACCAGGCCGGAGAAACCCTCGGTTGCGCCGACAGAGTCCAGCAGGTCGTTGACCAGTTCGTCGACGCCGGGCAGCAAGGTTAGCGGCGTGGCGAGAACCGCGAGTTCCGCCGGATGCCGGAGGAAGAATTCGGTGAGTCCGCTGGAAGCGCCGACGACCTTCAGCAGCCGCCCGGCCGTACTCGGCGACTGGAGCAGGTCGAACAGTTCAGGCGAACCCTGCCGCAGCAGCGCGACCAGCGCGACCAGCGCGGCATCCGGGCTGGCCGTCTTCGTGAGCAACGGCAGCAATGCCCGCGTATCGGTCAACCGGACGGCTGGACCAAAACCTCGGTGCGGACTGCCCGCACCGAGCTGGGCAACCTCGTCGAGTCGAACACGGATCTCGGCAAGGTCTACAAATCCTACCCGAACGAGTTCGGTCAGGGACAAGTGCAAACGCTCCATTGCGGGTGATTCCTTCGATCATCGACACACTGGCGAGTTAGAGCATCTCCAGGTTTTTTTGAAGTTCGAACGGGGTGACCTGTGACCGATAGTCCCGCCACTCCTGACGCTTGTTCAACAGAACATAATTGAAGACCTGTTCGCCGAGCGTCTCCGCGACGAGTTCGGACTCCTCCATGAACTGAATCGCGTGATCAAGACTGGCTGGCAGCTGCGTGTAGCCGAGCGCACGACGTTCGGTGTCGCTCAGGCTCCACACATTGTCTTCCGCCTCTGGCGGCAATTCGTAACCCTCGTCGATGCCCTTGAGGCCGGCGGCCAGCATGAGCGAATAGGCGAGGTACGGGTTGGCCGCGGAGTCGATCGCTCGATATTCCACGCGGGCGCTCTGGCCCTTGTTCGGCTTGTACAGCGGTACGCGCACCAGGGCTGAGCGGTTGTTGTGACCCCAGCAGACAAAGCTTGGAGCTTCGTCGCCGCCCCACAGCCGCTTGTAGGAGTTGACGAACTGGTTGGTCACCGCGGTGATCTCGGGGGCGTGTTTGAGCAGCCCGGCAATGAACTGCCGGCCGATCTTGGAGAGCTGGTACTTCGCACCGGCCTCATAGAACGCGTTCGCGTCACCCTCAAACAAAGACATGTGCGTGTGCATGCCCGATCCGGGGTGCTCCGACATGGGCTTGGGCATGAAGGTGGCGTACACGCCCTGCTCGATCGCAACTTCTTTGACCACGGTCCGGAAGGTCATGATGTTGTCGGCGGTGGTCAGAGCGTCGGCATAGCGCAAGTCGATTTCGTTCTGGCCTGGCCCCGCCTCGTGGTGGCTGAACTCAACGGAAATACCGAGGTCTTCAAGCATGCGCACCGACCGGCGACGGAAATCGTGGGCGGTTCCACCGGGAACATTGTCGAAATAGCCGGCCGAGTCGACCGGAATCGGACCGTTCTTGCCGTACTTGGACGACTTGAGCAGGTAGAACTCCACCTCGGGGTGGGTGTAGAACGTGAAACCACGCTCGGCCGCCTTGGCGAGGGTTCGCTTGAGTACATTGCGCGGATCAGCAACGGCCGGTTGGCCGTCCGGCGTGGTGATGTCGCAGAACATGCGGGCGGTGGGGTCGACCTCCCCCCGCCACGGAAGAATCTGAAAGGTAGTGGGATCCGGGTGTGCCAGGACATCCGCTTCGAAAGAACGGGTGAGGCCCTCGATGGCGGAGCCGTCGAACCCGAGGCCTTCGTTGAATGCGCCCTCGACTTCGGCGGGTGCGATAGCAACTGATTTCAAGGTACCGACGACATCGGTGAACCAGAGTCGAACGAACTTGATTCCTCGCTCCTCGATGGTCCGAAGAACGAAGTCGCGCTGCTTGTCCATTCACGCTCTTTCTGATTGCTCCAACGGGGACGTACCGAAATAGCTACCGTCCTCAACACGTCCTATCTAGGCTACTGGCTCCGAGCATGATTGCTCGCCTGACTACACTTATCGCATGCCCGAGTTGACAGCACCAGAGCCCGACGCGACGGGCGGCGACGCCGGCGTGCAGCATCCGAATAAAGCGGTTTCCGGGCCTAAGCGAGTGCGCACGCGGCACTTTCAGAACGCTAAAGCCCAGGGGATCCCCATTACGGGCCTGACCAGCTACGACATGCTCACCGCCCAGATTTTCGATGCGGCCGGAATCGACTTTCTACTGGTCGGCGATTCCGCCGGCAACAACGTCTTCGGGTACGAGACCACCCTCCCCGTCACGGTCGACGAGCTCATCCCACTGACCCGTGCCGTTGCGCGAGCAGTGACCCGTGCCTTCGTCGTGGCCGATATGCCGTTCGGTTCGTACGAGAGCGGCGCGGATCAGGCCCTCGGAACCGCCGTCCGGTTCATGAAGGAAGCCCAGGCGCACGCGGTGAAACTTGAAGGCGGCCAGCGCAGCCACAAGCAGATCAGGCGCATTGTCTCGGCCGGCATCCCCGTGATGGGCCATGTGGGATTCACCCCGCAGAGCGAACACGGTTTGGGAGGCCATATCATTCAGGGCAGGGGAGACGCCGCCGAGACACTCATCGCGGACGCCCTCGCCGTGGAAGACGCCGGTGCCTTCGCCGTCGTCCTGGAGATGGTACCGGCGTCGGTCGCCGCACTCGTCACGGAGCGGCTGTCCATCCCGACTATCGGGGTCGGGGCGGGGCCATCCGTTGACGGCCAGCTGCTCGTCTGGACAGACTTTGCCGGCATGACCAGTGGTCGAGTGCCGAAGTTCGTGCGTCAGTACGCCGATGTTCGCGCAGTGCTGACGGATGCCGTGCAGCGGTTCACGGCTGACGTCGCCTCTGGTGCTTATCCGGCACCAGAACACAGCTACGAGTAGAAAGAGTTCAACGGTTAGCGGGCATCCCGAGCGTCGTCTTCTGACCACTTGGCGCTGTTCGCGCGCAGCTTCTCCAGGGCGTGGGCTGCTTCGTCCCGGGTAGCGAATGGCCCCACCCGATCCAGCGATGTCGACTGGAGACCGTGCTCCACTTCGCCCGTGCGCATGTTGTACCAGAATGCGTGTTCTTTGTCGACGGCCATAAGCTTGATCCTATGCCTAAGGATTCCATCGGTCACCTCATCCCGGGAACGGTGTCACCGACCCGTTCCGTTCCATCCCACATCGTTCGCCCGGAGTACGTGGGCAAAAAAGGGCCGAGCCCCTTCACCGGCTCCGACGTCTATTCGACCGAGAAGATCGAGCTCATTCGTGACTCCGGCCGCATCGCCGCCGAGGCGATTGCTGCTGTGGGGCGGGCCATCGCTCCGGGCGTCACCACCGAGCAACTGGACCAGATCGGTCATGACTATTTGGTGGCCAACGACGCCTACCCGTCGACCCTGGGTTACCGCGGCTACCCCAAATCGCTGTGCAGTTCGGTGAATGAGGTTATTTGCCATGGAATCCCCGACAACACGGTGCTCGACAATGGTGACATCGTCAACATCGACATCACGGCGTACAAGAACGGCGTGCACGGCGACACCAACGTCACATTCATTGTGGGCGAAGCCACCGAGGAGGTGACGCTGCTGGTCGAACGAACCAGGGAAGCGCTCGCCCGCGGCATCAAAGCCGTTGCCCCCGGGCGCCAGGTCAACGTGATCGGTCGCACCATCGCGTCCTATGCCAAGCGGTTCAACTACGGCGTTGTGCGCGACTATACGGGGCACGGCGTTGGCGAAGCCTTTCACTCCGGCCTCATCATTCCGCACTACGACGCACCGCAGTACGACACGGTTATGGAAGTCGGGATGGTCTTCACCATCGAGCCGATGCTGACCCTGGGAACCGGTGACTGGGACATCTGGAGTGATGACTGGACGGTTCTCACCCGCGACCGAAGCCTGACCGCACAATTTGAACACACACTCGTAGTGACCGAGCGCGGCGCCGAGATTCTGACCCTAGCCTGACACGGTTTTCAAACAGATAGAGGATCACACATGACTGCAACGACGGCAATTGGAATCGACATCGGCGGCACGGGAATCAAGGGCGCCGTGGTCGACCTGGTTACCGGTGCGCTCCTCACTGACCGGGTGAAGCTGCCCACGCCTAAGGGGGGACGCCCGCAGGACATCGTCGAGACGACCCGAGCTTTACTCTCCACCGTCTCGAAAGGCGTCGGTGACCTCCCGGTCGGCGTGTGTTTTCCTGCCGTCGTCAAAAATGGTCACACCATGTCAGCGGCAAACGTATCGTCGAAGTGGATTGGTCTCGCCGCTGAAGCCCTGTTCGAAAAAGGTCTTGGCCTGCCCATTCACTTCGTCAATGACGCGGATGCTGCCGGTTACGCTGAAGCGCAGTTCGGTGCGGCCAAGGGCGTCGCTGGCGTCGTGCTGCTGACCACGCTCGGTACCGGGATCGGTTCGGCGCTGCTCAATGACGGTGTGCTGGTGCCCAACACTGAACTGGGCCACCTGCAGATCGACGGGCACGACTACGAAACTCGTGCGGCCTACTCCGCCAAGGAACGTGACGACCTCAGCTGGGAGAACTGGGCTGCACGCCTGCAGAAGTATTACTCGACGCTCGAACTGCTCTTCTCCCCCGACCTGTTCATCGTCGGCGGTGGGGTCTCCAAGCACCACGAGAACTTTCTGCCCTTGCTCAATCTGAAGACGCGCATCATTCCCGCAGTTCACCGCAACAACGCCGGAATTCTTGGCGCGGCCGCTTTGGCTGCCCGCTTTCCCGGCTAGTCCGACCGCAGAACCCCACCCGGTCAGGTCCGCACCGCCGCGCCGGGTGGGATAATGGGTCCGTCGGCACAGTGAGGTGGAATGGGCCGGCTAGTACGCCGGGTTCTGTCCAAGTGTTCACACACCGTCGACGGCCATCTATCTCGTGACTACGTTGCCGCAGCCCTCTAGCGGTCTACCCGAAAGCTCGGCGAGCAGCCTTAGCGCTTTCTGTCTGACCTTGCTCCGGACGAGGTTTACCGAGCCGACCAGGTCACCCTGGCCTCTGGTGGTCTCTTACACCACCGTTTCACCCTTACCACCACGCTCAACCCGAAGGTCGCGCACCGGTGGCGGTCTACTTTCTGTGGCACTGTCTCGCGGGTTGCCCCGGGTGGGTGTTACCCACCATCCTGCTCTGTGGAGCCCGGACGTTCCTCGGCATCCGCTCGACCCGAAGATCTCCCGAATGACGCGACCGTCTTGCCGACCCATTCCGAGAAATTAGTCTACCGGGCCAGCCGTCCGCCGCGAACCGTTACTAGATTCCGGACTCTTCGGTGCGCACTAGTACGGCACCACAGTCGGGGCAGAAAATGACATCGTCAGTGGGCGCCTGACGAACGTCGGCGAGGTCGCTCCCCGTCAGGGTCATCGTGCAGCCGCTGCACGTGCGGGCACGCAGCAGCGCTGCCGCGTTGCCGTGGCCGGAGATGCGCAGGCGCTCGTACAGCGCAGCGAGGTCATCAGGGATGGTGGCCGCGACGGTCGTCCGGTCGCGGGTGAGCTCGCCGAGCTGGCGGGTGAGGTCGCCCAGCACCTCATCGCGTGCTGATTCCGTCGCGCTGACCCGTGCGGCGATGGCGTCACGTTCCCGTGCCACCACGGCGACGGCCGCTTCATGCTCCTCCTGGCGTTCCAAAACGGCAATCTCAATCTCCTCGAGATCGAACAGGCGCTTTTTGAGCGACGCGACCTCAGAATCAAGCGCCTGAATGTCTTTGATTGACGAGGTGTGCTGCAGACGGTCGGTATCGCGCGCGATGCGCTTTTCGACGACCTCGACGTCGTTCTCGATGCGTCCCAGTTCGGTGCGCACGTCGTCAAGCTCGCCCGACCGGCCAAGCAGTTTCATGCGGCTGGCTTCCGCTTCACGATTGAGCTCGGCCAGCTCGGCGTGCGCCGCGAGCGACTTTGACTGGTGGCTGAGCTGAAGAACCTTGATATCCAGGGCTTGAAGCCGCAGAAGTTCCTTCTGGTGGAGTGGTGATGCCTTCACGATGTCCTGACCTAACGCTAAAAAATGAGATGTGGTTCGAAAAAATAGGGTGACTCGGAGGTTAGTGCACGAGTCAGTGCACTACGGCAAAGTCCCACGGATCGGTGTTTAGCTCACTCACCGTGACAACGGTTCCGGGGAGGGCCGCCCGCAGCTGTGCGGCAGCTGGCTCCAGCCAGAGCCACTCGCTGGCCCAGTGCGACACGTCTATGAGGGCGGGGCCACCCGCGCAGAGCGCCTGCTCTCGAGCTTCGGAAGCAGGGTGGTGACGCAGATCTGAGGTGATGTAAACATCCGCTGCGATTACCTTGGGCTGGCGCAATAGCGAATCGCCCGCGCCGCCACACAGCGCGATCGTGGTGACCGCTGCGGCATAGTCGCCCGCGACACGCACGCCGGACGCCGTAGCGGGAAGTAACGCCAGCATGGTGTGCGCGAGGTGTCCCAGCGTTGTTGGCTGGGTCAGCTGTCCCACGCGACCGATGCCGGTACCGGGTGCGGTGCTCTCCGTAATGGGCGTCACCTCGACCAACTCGAGGTGCGTGGCAATAATATCCGACACGCCGTCTGCTACAACGTCGGCGTTCGTATGCGCGGATATTAATGCGCAGTCGGCCCGAATGAGTCGGCTGAGCAGCGCGCCCTTGTAGCGATCTTCAGCAACGCTTGTAATGCCATGCAAGAGCAGCGGATGGTGCGTCAGCAGCACGTCAGCCCCGGCCTGGATGGCCTCATCGACGGTTTGGGAAGTGGCGTCAACTGCGAGGTGGATACTACGCACCGGGCGCGACGGGTCCCCGCTGGCCAGGCCCGGCCGATCCCAATCTTCAGCACCGTCCAGTGGCCACAGGGTATGGACGACACGAGTGAAGTCGGCTAGCGAGAATGACACTCGTTCAGCCTACTGGGCGACCGGCGTCGGGCTTCGTCGGACACGAAGCTACCCGATACCCCGTGTCCGACGAAAAGGGTCAGTAGTCGAAATCGTCGAACTGCGCAGCAGCCGATTCTTCCCTCGTCCACGCCGCCGGGATCATGGCCCCGGTTTGCGCCTTGCGCTGCAGAAAATCGGTGGTCTCCGGTTCGACCAGCTCGGGCGACACGCCGTCAGCAGTGACGCTCACGAGCTGACTGGCGGAACCGATTAAAAACTGGGCCCGCAGCAGGAGTCCGTTGTCGCCCATCACGGGAATATCGACGACATCGACTTGTCGACGATTGCACAGCGCCTCAGCGTAAAGAAGCACCGCATCAGCAAGATCGCTGCCGGTTATTACCGAACCGCCCGGGTGAAATATGCGTTTCATGATCGCCCCTCGAAGCTCGCAGAAAGTTCACGTACGTCCAAGGTCCAGGGTCGCCACGCCAGTATATGCCCGGTCTACCCCCGCAAGAGGAAAATTCGGCGATCTCGCATTTTCGTGCGGTGGGATGTACGGCGAACGCCGGCGTGCACACCCCAAAACACTGGGCCTAACTTGCAGGTGGCGGCTAAAAACAGTGATTGTGGGCCCTACCGGGCTCGAACCGATGACATCCACGGTGTAAACGTGGCGCTCTACCAACTGAGCTAAAGGCCCCGACGTCTCGCTGTGCGGGTTTGTTCAGTATAGGTCAGTGTTGACGCAGGTTTGGCGACCCGGAAGGGTCACAGGACTGGTACGAGCTGTTCGAGGGCCGCCATGTAGGCGTCAATCGAACGCGCCTCACCGGGTGCGGTAATGAAACTGGCACGGATAATACCGCTCGGATCAATCAAAAAAGTCGCGCGATTCGCGAACCCTTTCTCCTCGAGAAAGACACCATATTCTTTCGCGACGGCGCCGTGGGGCCAAAAATCAGCGACCAGGTCAAAGGAATACTTTTCCTGCTCCCCGAACGCGCGCAGGGCGTGTCGAGAGTCGACCGAAATGCCAATCAACTCGACGCCGCCGTCTTCGAACATCGCGAGGTTGTCGCGTAGCTCACACAGCTCTCCGCTGCAGATTCCGGAGAATGCCAGCGGAAAGAAGACGAGTGCTACCGATTTGATTCCTCGGTACGCACTGAGCTGCACGCTCTCACCGAACTGGTTGGTGAGCTTGAAATCAGGTGCCTGGGTATCGTTCTGGAGAGCCATAAATGCTCCTTTCGTCGTGCGTCGTTGACGCACGGATTGGCCGGTGACACACTCTAGCCCGGCAACGTGCGTGGTTTCACAGACCGCGCCACCCGACCGCGCGAGTTTTTAGCCGGTGAAACCCCCGTACGCGGACGTCGAGTGGAATCAGTAGGCTTACGGGGTGCCGTTGGTTGCAATCCAACCTGCTTGCCTACGGCACGTGCCCTCGTAGTGGCGGAATGTCCCCACGGAGCACCATCGCTGCATAAACCCCAGAGAGAGGTCGACTGTGACGGTCAACGACCAGGACCCGTACTCGACGAACAACGCCGACTCCGATCCGGAGGAAACGGCTGAGTGGTCGCAATCCCTCGATTCGCTCGTTGCCGAACACGGCCACGAGCGCGGCCGCGAGATCATGCTGAGCCTCTTGAAGCGTTCGAAAGAGCTGCATCTGGGCGTTCCCATGGTTCCGACAACCGACTACATCAACACCATTGCGCCGGAGAACGAACCAGATTTTCCCGGCGACGAAGACATTGAGCGTCGCTACCGCGCCTGGATTCGCTGGAACGCTGCCGTTTTGGTTCATCGCGCGCAGCGCCCGGGTATTGCCGTGGGTGGTCATATCTCGACCTACGCGTCATCCGCTGCCCTCTATGAAGTCGGCTTCAACCACTTCTTCCGCGGCCAGGACCACCCGGGCGGTGGCGACCAGATCTTCATTCAGGGCCATGCCTCCCCCGGCACCTACGCTCGTGCCTACCTCGAGGGCCGGCTGACCGAGAACCAGCTCGACGGGTTCCGTCAGGAGAAATCGCACGCCCCCGACGGCATCTCGTCCTACCCGCACCCCCGTTTGATGCCGGAATTCTGGCAGTTTCCCACCGTCTCCATGGGCCTCGGCCCGATCAACGCGATCTATCAGGCGCAGCTCAACCGCTACCTGACCAACCGGGGCATCAAGGATGCCAGCGACCAGCAGGTCTGGGCGTTCCTCGGCGACGGTGAAATGGACGAGGTGGAAAGCCGCGGCCAGTTGCAGGTCGCCGCCAACGAGGGCCTCGACAACCTCAACTTCGTCATCAACTGCAACCTTCAGCGCCTTGACGGCCCGGTACGCGGTAACGGCAAGATCATCCAGGAACTGGAGAGCTTCTTCCGCGGTGCCGGCTGGAACGTCATCAAGGTGGTGTGGGGCCGCGAGTGGGACAACCTGCTCAAGAACGACGTAGACGGCGCCCTGATCAACCTGATGAACGTCACCCCCGATGGTGACTACCAGACCTACAAGGCCGAAAGCGGCGCCTACGTGCGCGAGAACTTCTTCGGTCGGGACCCGCGAGCACTCAAGCTTGTCGAGCACTTGAGCGACGATGAGGTCTGGAACCTCAAGCGCGGCGGCCACGATTACCGCAAGGTCTATGCGGCGTTCAAGGCCGCGTCGGAGCACAAGGGCCAGCCCACCGTCATCCTCGCGAAGACGGTGAAGGGCTACGGCCTTGGTCCGAGCTTCGAGGGCCGCAATGCGACCCACCAAATGAAGAAGATGACCCTTGACAACCTCAAGTCGTTCCGCGACAGCATGCACGTGCCGATCACGGATGCCCAGCTGGAGGAAAACCCCTACCTGCCGCCCTATTACACCCCCGGCGACAAAGACGAGGCGATCGAGTACATGCACGAGCGCCGTCGTGCGCTCGGCGGCTACCTACCGGAGCGACGCACCACACACACCAAGCTCAACCTGCCCGGCGATGAAACCTACGCCGTCTCGAAGAAGGGATCGGGAACGCAGGAAATTGCCACGACGATGGCTTTTGTGCGATTGCTCAAGGAGCTGCTGCGCGCCAAGGACTTCGGCAACCGCATCGTTCCGATCATCCCCGACGAGGCCCGCACCTTCGGCATCGACGCGTTCTTCCCAAACGCGAAGATCTACAACCCCAACGGCCAGCACTACACCTCGGTCGACCACGCCCAGCTGCTCGCCTACAAGGAGAGCCCGCAGGGCCAGATCCTGCACGTCGGCATCAACGAGGCCGGTGCTGCCGCGGCTTTCACCAATGTAGGCACGTCCTACTCCACGCAGGGTGAACCGCTGATTCCGGTTTACGTCTTCTACTCCATGTTCGGTTTCCAGCGCACCGGCGACGCTTTGTGGGCCGCCGGCGACCAGATGAGCCGCGGGTTCATTGTCGGTGCCACCGCCGGTCGCACAACATTGACCGGTGAAGGACTGCAGCACGCCGACGGTCATTCGCCGCTCCTGGCATCGACCAACCCGGCCGTCGTCTCCTACGACCCGGCGTACGGGTACGAGATCGGCCACATCGTTCGCGCCGGACTCGAGCGCATGTACGGCGGCACCCACACTGACCCGAACGTCATGTACTACGTAACGGTCTATAACGAGCCGGCCGTACAGCCGGTCGAGCCCGCCGATGTCGATGTGGACGGCATTCTGCACGGTATCCACCGGGTTAGCGCATCCGCGCTCACCGGACCGAAGGCGCAGTTGCTCGCCTCCGGCGTCGCCGTGCCGTGGGCGCTGGAAGCTGCGCAACTGCTCGCCGAGGACTGGGGTGTCTCGGCCGACGTCTGGTCGGTCACCTCGTGGACTGAACTGCGCCGCAATGGTCTGGCCGCCGAGGAGCACAACTTTCTCAACCCTGACGACGAGCCGCGTATCCCGTATATCACCACGAAGCTCGAAGGCGCTGCCGGCCCCTTCGTAGCCGTGTCTGACTTCATGCACGCCGTTCCGGACCAGATTCGGCAGTTTGTTTCAGGCGACTTCGCGACGCTCGGTGCCGACAGCTTCGGCTTCTCGGACACCCGTCCGGCGGCCCGCCGATTCTTCAAGATCGACGGTCCGTCAATGGTCGTGCGCACCCTGGAGCTGCTCGCTCGTCGCGGTGAAGTAGACCGCACCCTCGCGGGCCAGGCGATCGCAAAGTATCGCCTGCACGATGTGAGCGCGGGCACCACCGGCTCTGCCGGGGGCGAGAGCTAAGAAACCGTGGCACCGGCGCCCAAGACGAAAGAACAAACTCTCAACTGGCTGCGCACCATCTCTGGTGAGCTATCGACCCAGACACTCAAGCGACTAGAGGACACGCTGTCCTGGTATGGCGATATGCCACCAGGGCGGCGGTCGGCTGTCGGCCTGGTCGCCCAGGCCGGGATCACGAGTTTCATCTCGTGGTTTGACGATCCACGGTCAACGCCGTGGATCGCCGCGGACGTGTTCGGTGCCGCCCCGCGAGAGTTGCTGCGCTCGGTGAGCCTGCAGCAGACGCTGCAGCTCATTCGCGTGACGGTTGAGGTCGTCGAGGAACGCGTCAAGGACGGCGGTGAAGCCCTGCGGGAGGCGATTCTGCTCTACTCGCGCGAGATCGCTTTTGGGGCAGCGGATGTCTATGCACGCGCAGCCGAAGCACGCGGCCTCTGGGACGCACGGCTGGAAGCACTCGTCGTTGACTCCATTCTCAGCGGTGAATATGACGACGAACTACCCAGCCGGATTGCGGCCCTCGGCTGGCATGGCCACGGTGAGGTCTGCGTACTGGTCGGCACCACCCCGCAGATGCTCGACGTCGACCAATTGCGCCGGGCCGCCCGGCACATGGCCGCCGACGTACTCATCGGCGTGCAGGGAAACCGCCTCGTGCTCGTAATCGGCCGGGCCCGTCCGGCGCCGGCTGACAGCGAAGACGTCGGCACGGCCGCTGCCCTCACTTTTATGGAGATCGCCATGCAGTTGGAGCCGATTTTCGGCCCCGGACATTTGGTGCTTGGCCACGAGGTACCCAACCTTGTTGACGCGTCTAAGAGTGCAAAGGCGGCGCTGGCCGGTTTTGCCGTCGCCCGCTCGTGGCGCAACGCCCCACGGCCGGTGCAGGCCGACGATCTGCTCCCCGAACGGGCCCTGGCCGGCGATCCGCTCGCCCGCGCCACGCTGATCCATCGCATCTATCGGCCCCTGCAAGCGCACTCCACCGAACTGCTCACCACCCTGTGGTGCTACCTCGATAACGGCCGCTCCCTCGAGGCCACCGCACGTGAACTCTTCGTTCATCCCAACACCGTGCGGTACCGCCTGAAACGAGTGTCCGAAGTCATCGGCTACGACGCCACTGGAGCCCGCGAGGCGCTCATCTTGCAGTCCGCGCTGATCATCGGTTCCATCAGCGACCACGATGGGTCCAGCCGCCGCCGCTAATCAAGTCGGGCGATTTTGCTGATGTGCGGGGGTATACGGTGTAATTCGATCGTCACGTCGTCGTGACGTTCCTCTCAATGTGAGAAACGACTTGGTGGGCGTCGTTGCTACACCGGCATCCGTTGCCATGGCCATCAGCCGTCTCGCGTGAAACAGAGTTGCCCGTATTCAGACTTGGAGCGTGTCACGCCGCCATCCCCAAAATCCGCGATCAAAGGTTCTGCACAACCCACTGCAGCCGCCAGCGTCGCTCCGAAGGCTCCCGAACTGACCCGCAGCCTCAAACCCCGCCATCTCTCGATGATCGCGATCGCGGGAGTTATCGGAGCCGGCCTCTTCGTGGGATCAGGAGCGGCGATCCAGCAGGCCGGCCCCGGAATTCTTGTGGCCTACGCGGCTGCGGGCCTCGTAGTCATTCTCGTTATGCGCATGCTCGGTGAGATGGCGGCGGCGAGCCCGGAGACCGGCTCGTTCTCGGCCTACGCCGATCGGGCTCTCGGCCGCTGGGCCGGATTCAGCATCGGCTGGCTCTATGCCTGGTTTTGGATCATCGTCCTCGGGATCGAGGCAACCGCGGGCGCGGCGATCGTGCATCGCTGGGTGCCCGAGGTCGATCAGTGGGTATGGGCTCTCCTGCTCATGGTGCTGCTCACCCTCACGAATGTGGCCTCGGTGAAGTCGTTTGGGGAATTTGAATTTTGGTTCGCCTCGATCAAGGTCGCGGCGATTGTGGTCTTCCTGGTGCTTGGCATCGTGGCGATTCTTGGCTTCATGCCCGGCGTGGCTGCGCCCGGTCTCGACAACCTCACCGGTCGTGGCGGGTTCTTCCCCAACGGTGCCGGAGCAGTACTCGGTGGAGTGCTCGTGGTCGTTTTCTCCTTTTTCGGCGCTGAGATCGCGACGATCGCCGCCGGGGAGTCGCAAAATCCCGTCGCTGCTGTTCGGCAGGCCGTGCGATCCACCGTTTGGCGAATCCTGATCTTTTACATCGGCTCGATCGCAGTTGTCGTCACCCTGTTGCCTTGGGACAGCGCCTCCGTGGCAAAGAGCCCGTACGTGGCGGCCATCGAGCTCTATGGGATTCCCGGCGCTGGCACGATCATGGACGTGATTGTGCTCACCTCCGTGCTGTCGTGCCTCAACTCTGGGCTCTATACCGCCAGCCGCATGCTGTTTTCGCTCTCGACGCGCGGCGATGCTCCCCGCTCCTGGGCACAGATCTCTGCCAGGGGGGTGCCGCGCAGCGCCGTGCTCGCCTCGACCATCGTTGGGTTTGTGACCGTCGGTCTCAACTACATTGCCCCAGACACCGTATTCCTGTTCCTGGTGAACACCTCCGGCGCCATCGCCCTGTTCGTCTGGCTCGTGATTGCCGCCTCGCAGTTGATCCTGCGCCGCCGCATGGGACCGGATGCCGCCAAGGCGCTCTCGCTCAAGATGTGGTTGTTCCCTTACCTCACCTGGTTCGCCATCCTCAGCATCCTCGCCCTGCTCGTTGGGATGTTGATCATCCCGGAAACGAGGGAATCCCTTGGGCTTTCCCTCTTGCTGGCCGGGTCACTCATGGGTGTTAGCCTGTGGCGTTACCGAGGCGGGCGTGGAGGGAGCGGCGTGGGGGACACCTAACCGATGGTCGGCAAGGTGCATTCTGAATCGCACAACAGCCAAAAATGATCCCGCCATCGATCACGATGTGACAAATCAAAATCCCTCCCCGAGGAATGCGCCTGCAGGAATCTACAAAGGTTCTCGAAATACTTAGTGCCATCTGTACATTCATTTGCGTCACCAGATTGGAAGACTGAGTAAATGATCGTTGTCGTCTGCCCGGGTCAGGGCTCCCAAACTCCCGGATTCCTCGAACCCTGGTTGGCTTTGCCTGCCTTTAATGAAGGTCTCCGGCAAATCTCGGACGACGTCGACCTGGATCTCGTCGCCCACGGCACGGTCAGCGACGCCGACACCATCCGCGACACGGCGATTGCCCAGCCCCTCATCGTGGCTGCCGGCATCCTTACGCTTGAAGCGCTGCTCGCGGATGGTCGCCGAGACCGCCTCGCCGGGATCGCCGGGCACTCGGTCGGAGAGCTCACTGCCGCCGCGGGCGCGGGCATCCTGAAAACCACGGATTCGGTGCGATTTGTTCGCGAGCGTGGCCTGGCAATGCAGGCCGCCGCCGCCCTCGTTCCCACCGGAATGAGCGCCGTGATCGGTGCAGACGAGACCGAATTACTCACCCGAGTGGCCGAGCTCGGCCTCGAACCCGCCAACTTCAATGGCAGTGGTCAGATCGTCGTCGCCGGGGCACTCGACGCTCTCGCCGAACTCGCCGCGGCTCCCCCGCACCGGGCCCGAGTCATTCCCCTTCAGGTCGCCGGCGCATTCCATACGCGTTATATGCAGCCGGCCGTCGAACGGATGACCGTGGTCGCCGACTCGCTCACCCCCACCAACCCCACCCTCCCCATCTGGACCAATCATGACGGAGGTCAGATCGCCGAGGGCATCCGCTTTGTGGATCTGCTCGTGGGTCAGGTGTCATCGCCGGTACGGTGGGACAGATGCATGGAGGCTTTCGCCGCAGCGGGAGTCACCGGAATCATCGAGGTCGCGCCCGCCGGCGCGCTCGTCGGTCTCGCAAAGCGCGCCCTCAAAGGCGTACCCACCGTCGCCATCAAGACCCCGGACGACTTGCCCGCCGCCTGGGCCATGATCGACCAGCAGTCCTGAATCTGATAAGAGAGACAATGCCAAAGCCAACAAAAGCAACTGTGCCAACACTGAAGCAGTCCCACGGACCGCAGTACACCCGCATCCTTTCGATCGGCGCCGCCCGCGGTGACCTCGTCGTACCCAACGACGAACTGGTCGCAGCGATCGACTCCTCCGATGAGTGGATCCAGCAGCGCACCGGCATCATCACCCGCACGCGTGCCAGCCAAGACGTCAACGCTGTCGACATGGCAACGGATGCCGCCCGCGAAGCCATCGAAAAAAGTGGCATTGACCCGGCGCTCATTGATGCCGTGATTGTGGCCACCATCAGCAACGGCCGCCAGACACCATCCATGGCCGCCGTTTTGGCCGACCGCGTTGGCAGCAATCCGGCTGCGGCCTACGACATCAATGCAGCCTGCGCCGGATATGCGTACGCCATCGCCCAGGCGGATGCGCTCATCCGTACGGGGGCTGCGCACTACGCACTCGTCGTTGGCGCTGAAAAGCTCTCTGACCTGGTCGACCCTACAGACCGAAGCATCTCATTCCTGCTTGGCGACGGTGCTGGCGCTGTCGTCATCGGCCCGAGTGACTACCCGGGCATCTCCACCACGGTGTGGGGATCGGATGGTTCCAAGGCAGACGCGATTCACATGAATTACACCCTGCAGGAGTACCGTCGCGGCGAGGCCGACTGGCCAACCCTGCGTCAGCAAGGACAAACCGTCTTCCGTTGGGCCGTCTGGGATATGGCAAAGGTAGCCAAGAAGGCCCTTGAAGTCGCCGGTATCGAAAGCGCCGACCTCGCCGCGTTCATTCCTCACCAGGCCAACATGCGCATCATCGACGAGTTCGCCAAGCAGCTCAAGTTGCCGGAATCCGTCGTCATCGCCCGCGATGTCGCCACCACCGGTAACACCTCATCGGCCTCGATCCCCCTCGCCACCCACCGCCTGCTCGAGGAACACCCAGAGCTCAGCGGCGGACTTGCGCTGCAGATCGGCTTCGGTGCCGGACTTGTGTTCGGTGCGCAAGTCGTTGTGCTGCCCTAACCTATCCACCCTCTAAACTAAGTCTCGGTCAACCGAGACACCCCTCAAGGAGAAAAAAACATGGCATTGTCCACCGAAGAAGTTCTGACCGGCCTGGCCGAGCTCATCAACGACGAAACCGGAATTGCAACCGACACGGTTGAGCTCGGTAAGTCGTTCACCGACGACTTGGACATCGACTCGATCTCGATGATGACCATTGTCGTCAACGCAGAAGAGAAGTTCGATGTGAAGATTCCCGACGAAGAGGTTAAAAACCTCAAGACCGTCGGCGATGCCGTCGAGTTCATCGTGAAGGCACAGGACTAGACCCAAGCCTGAACCGGGTCGGTCGGACAACGGCCGACCTGTTCATTGGGCTGGTGCCACAACGCACCGGCCCACACGTTTGTCGTTCCATGGAGAGTTGACTTATGACCAAGAAAATCGTTATCACCGGCATCGGTGCCACTACGCCGCTGGGCGGCACGGCGGTCGACACCTGGACGGCCCTTCTGGCCGGCGAATCGGGTGCTACCACCCTCGAGCAGGCCTGGGTGGCGCAAACAGCGATCCCCGTAACTTTCGCCGCACAGGCACGGGTGAAAACCGTGGATGTGCTGCAGCGATTTGAGGTCAAGCGCCTTGATCCGTCCAGCCAATTCGCGCTGATCGCCGGACGTGAAGCCTGGGCCGATGCCGGCTCCCCCGAGGTCGAGCCTGAACGGCTTGCCGTGGACTGGGCGACCGGGATCGGCGGAGTGTGGACACTGCTGGATGCCTGGGACACCCTGCGCGAACGCGGCCCGCGTCGCGTACTGCCGATGACCGTGCCGATGCTTATGCCCAATGGTCCGGGGGCGGCCATCGGAATGGACCTGCACGCCCGTGCCGGCATTACCACGGTGGTCTCCGCGTGCGCGTCGAGTACCGAAGCGCTGATCAACGCCTATAAGCGCCTGCAGTCTGGACTGGCCGACGTCGTTATCGCCGGAGGCTCCGAGGCTGCCATTCATCCCCTGCCGATTGCCTCGTTTGCAGCGATGCACGCTTTGTCGACCCGTAATGACGACCCGGCTACCGCGAGCCGCCCGTACGATGTGACTCGCGACGGTTTTGTTCTCGGCGAGGGTGCAGCCGCCCTCGTTATTGAGACTGAGGAGCACGCTAAGGCGCGCGGCGCCCACATCTACGCCGAGATTCTCGGCGGCGTTGTCAATAGTGATGCCTACCACGTGACCGCGCCGGACCCCGAAGGATCGGCGGCCGCCCGCGCAATGCTCTCGACCATTGAGAACGCCGGAGCAAGCCTCGCCGATGTCTCACACATCAACGTTCACGCTACGAGTACGCCGGTTGGCGACATCGCCGAGTACAACGCCCTTAGGCGAGTGTTCGGCGATCTGCTCGACGGCATCCCGGTCTCGGCCACGAAGGCATCAACCGGACACTTGCTCGGCGGGGCTGGCGCCCTCGAGGCCTTCTTCACGGTGAAGGCTCTCGCCGACCGCACTGCACCGCCGACAATCAACCTCACGTCGCAGGATCCAGAGATTCCGCTCGACGTGGTCACCACGCCGCGCGCCCTGCCGACCGGTGACCTGCTCGCGCTGAGCAACTCGTTCGGCTTCGGCGGCCACAACGCTGTCGTGGCGTTCCGGTCAGTCTAAAAGTTCAGCAGAAGACAATGACCCCGCCCGGTTCGGACGGGGTCATTTCTGTGAGGGGATTCACTTGACTTCGTGGGATTGTCGCCGGGAATATCGCCGGTCGACGGGCCGCGCCGTCCTGAGCGAACCGCACGCTTGAAAATTGGCTGATCAGCCGACCTGGTGCAGCCAGACGACAGCATTCAGGTCGCTCGCCTGCCGGAACGGTTCGAGTTCGTCGTCCCAGGATTGCCCGAGGGCCAGGCGTAACTGCCGGTGCAATTCGATGGCGTTAGCCCCCGCACCCTCCATAGCGGATCGAATGCGATCTTCCGGAACGACCACGTTACCCACGCTGTCGGTCTGAGCGTAAAAGATACCCAGCTCGGGCGTGTGTAACCACCGTCCACCATCCGAACCTGGTCCGGCGTCTTGGGTGACTTCGAAGCGCAGCTGTGCCCAGCCGCGCAGAGCGGATGCGAGCGCGGCGCCGGTGCCCGGAGATCCCTCCCAGTAATACTCGGCGCGGTGGGAGCCGGGCAGGGCTGGTTGTTCTGACCAGTCGAAGTTGACGGCCTCGCCGAGGGCACGACCGGCAGACCACTCGACGTGAGCGCAGACCGCTCGCGGAGAAGAATGCACAAATAACACCCCCCGCGCGATCGGCGCCCGACAGTTGGGTAATGCATCCATCGTGTTTCTCCGTTCCTAGTAGGTTCGTCTTCCCCAACGACCTCGGAACGACCGCGCCTTCAACTCAGGGTTGTGACACGACGGTGAATATTAAATTGTTCGGTTACTGGAGGCCAGCGTGCCGATAGCGCCATTATGCCCCAGCGACCTGCACATTGACAAGGACGCCGTGGGATCGAAGGTGACGTCCGAACGGTAGCTGGTGCGTCCTTTACCGCGGCTACCGCATACCGATCTACCGCGCACGTGCGCCGGATTGTGCTCGGACTCGAAATTTGTTCGTGGGATNACTCGAAATTTGTTCGTGGGATGCGGTCGGGCCTGTTATCGCAGGTCCGGCCGCTTTTTTGCGCCTATTTCGTGCGCATTGTCTGCCCCTGAACGAGGGGTGAACCTGAGAAAGACCCGAGTTCGGTTGTGACAATACCCATAGTGGGCAATAGTCATCTTTGTTGTCGCGGCTTCCTCCAGCCCCACCCGCACCCTCCCGAATCTGTGCTCTAGACGAAATGTGAACCATGACCTCCCCCACTGTTTTCGCTTCGCCCATCTCCGTG
>NZ_PJJJ01000013.1 GCF_002929495.1 Cryobacterium sp. Y82 | reverse complement strand
GTGGGAGAGTAGGACACCGCCGGACTTAACTTAGAAACACCAGGAAAGCCATCCCTCACGGGATGGCTTTCCTGCGTTAACGGCCACCTTCGGGTGGCCGTTGTGCGTTAACCCGACCCATCCCGCAGGGGGCGGCTTTCCTGCGTTAAGGCGCGTTTTCGGGATGGCCGAGACCAGGAACTGAACTTTGGCGGGGCGACGGGACACTCGCTCCTCAACTCAAACATTCGGGGTGTTTTGGGGGCCTCCGCGAAAAACGTGCGGAGACCCCCAAAACACCCCGAAAACTCGACACCCCGCGAATATCCCGACGCCCCACCCACGTGACTTATGCCGAAGCGGCATCCACTTTGTGTGGGCACGGAGCGCCAATTTGCGTGAGAGGTTAGGCTTAGAACGTCTGTCGAAATGCCGGACTAATTACACAGGAGATACAGTGAGCCCTTCAGGACCCCGCGACGGCGATTCCCGTAACAACGGTCAGGATGACCGTCGTTCGAACCAGAGCGGCCGACCCTCGAACGGGCGACCTTCCGGCGGTCGCGATGGCGCCAAGCCGCCATATCGCAGCAACTCCGACCGTCCGCAGCGCGATGGCGAACGGCCTCCCTATCGCGGTAACAGCGACCGACCCTCCCAGGGAAGCGAACGTCCTCCATACCGGGGCAACTCCGACCGGCCTGCGTACGGTGGCAACGACCGTGCTCCGTACCGGGGCACTTCGGATCGTCCGGCTCAGGGTGAGCGCCCGCCTTACCGGGGTAACTCGGATCGTCCGGCTCAGGGTGAGCGTCCCCCCTACCGTGGCAACTCCGACCGCCCTGCCCAGGGTGAGCGTCCCCCATACCGTGGTAACTCGGAGCGTCCGTCTGGCGGTAATGACCGTGCCCCGTACCGGGGTAACTCGGATCGTCCGGCTCAGGGTGAGCGTCCCCCGTACCGGGGTAACTCGGATCGTCCGGCTCAGGGTGAGCGTCCCCCCTACCGTGGCAACTCGGATCGTCCGGCTCAGGGTGAGCGTCCCCCATACCGTGGCAACTCGGACCGCCCGTCCGGCGGTAATGACCGTGCCCCGTACCGTGGCAACTCGGATCGTCCGGCCCAGGGTGAGCGTCCGCCCTACCGGGGTAACTCGGATCGTCCGGCTCAGGGTGAGCGTCCGCCCTACCGTGGCAACTCGGACCGCCCGTCCGGCGGTAATGACCGCGCTCCGTACCGGGGTAACTCGGATCGTCCGGCTCAGGGTGAGCGTCCCCCCTACCGTGGCAACTCGGATCGTCCGGCCCAGGGTGAGCGTCCCCCGTACCGGGGTAACTCCGACCGGCCTTCCACCGGTAACGACCGAGCGCCGTACCGGGGCAACTCTGATCGTCCGTCGCAGGGGGAGCGTCCGCCGTATCGTGGCAACTCCGACCGGCCCGCGCAGGACGGGGACCGCAAGCCATGGGCCAGGGATGGCGCACGCCCTGAGCGCAGCGATCGGCCCAGCCCTGACCGGTCCAACAGCGATCGGCCGCGCTCGGCCAACGACAGCAAGCCGTGGACCCAGCGCGGCGGTTCGCCGAACCGCGCTGGCGCCCCACGAGTGGATGCCGGCAAGAAACTGTGGACCCGCGACGGCGCCCCGGCCCGTAACGACCGCGATGCCCGTGTCGTCGAGGAGGAGATGACCGAGGAGCAGCGCATGCAGCGTGAGCTGCGTTCGGTGCGCCCGCGCCACGATGACCCGGAACTTCCCGACGACATTTCGGCTAACGACCTGGACCGCATTGCCCGCAACGAGCTCAAGACCCTGACCAAGGAAAACGCCGAGACCGTCGGGCGCCACCTGGCCATGGCTGCCCGTGTCATCGACGAGAACCCCCAGCTCGCCCACCTACACGTGATGAGCGCTGCCCGCCGGGCTGGCCGCATCGGTGTGGTGCGCGAAAGCCTTGCGATCACCGCGTATGCCACGGGTGATTTCGCTCTGGCCCTGCGCGAATTGCGCACCTACCGTCGCATCTCCGGCTCCAATGATCAGCTCCCCCTTATGGTCGACAGCGAACGCGGCGTTGGCCGCCCCGACCGCGCCCTCGAGCTTGGTCGTTCGGTCGATCGCGCCACACTGTCCCCATCCGTCCAGGTGGGCCTGGCCATTGCCATGTCTGGTGCACGCCTCGACCTCGGCGAAACAGATGCCGCACTCGTCGAGCTTGAAATTCCGCAGCTCAACCCCAATACGGCCTTCTCTTACAGCCCCGAACTGTTCGCCGCCTACGCGGAGGTGTTGACCGAACTCGGCCGGGAGAGCGAAGCCGACGAATGGCTCGAACGCGCTTCGCGAGCCGATGCTGCATTCGGGGCTTCCGGTGACGATGACGAAACCATTGAAATCGAAGAAATGGAAGAGGATGACGATGCTGCCCTCGCGTACTTCGCCGCTGACGCCGGGGATGACGACGATGCTGATGGCATCGTCACCGAAACTATCGACGCCAAAGACGCGGGCTCCGAGGCCGGCGCCGAAAATGGCGTTGAGATCAACGTGACCGACGCTGAGGCCGACACCGTGGCATCCGCTTCGCAAGACGACGAAACGGAGCCGGATGCTACATCGCCGAAAGCCTGAGTCAGCGACGCCGCTGGCCGGTGTAGACGTACTTCTGGCAGACCTTGACGGTGTGGTTTATGCTGGCCCAGCGGCGATTCCCTTCGCCGTCGAGAGCCTGAACCGTGCCGCGGAGACCATCCGAGTGGGCTACATCACCAACAACGCTTCCCGCACCGACCAGTCGGTCGCCGACCACCTCACCCAGCTCGGGTTGAGCGTCGCGGCAGCGGATGTTGTCACCTCGCCCCAGGCGGCCGTGCGGCTACTGGCAGAGCAGGTGGAACCCGGCGCGAGCATCCTCGTCGTTGGTGGTGATGGGCTCGTCGACGAGGTCCTCAAGGCCGGATTCGTCGTGACCCGCTCGGCCGACGACAAGCCCGCCGCCGTGATTCAGGGCTTCGCGCCAGAGCTCGGCTGGGTACACCTCGCCGAGGCTGCGTTCGCGCTCAACGCCGACGGAGTGGGCATAGGTATTCCGTGGATCGCCACCAACACCGACTGGACCATTCCGGTCGCTCGCGGTATCGCCCCCGGCAACGGCACGCTCGTCTCCGCCGTGCACGCCGCCGTTGGTCGACTTCCAGTCGTAGCTGGTAAACCCGAAGCGGCCATTTTTCTAGAGGCCACGCGGCGCTTCAGCGCGCAGAATGCGCTGTTTATTGGTGACCGACTGGACACCGATATTCTGGGCGCCAATCGGGCGGGAATCCCGGCCGTGCTCGTGCTCACCGGCATCGACCGGGCCAAGCAGGCCCTCGCCGCCGACAAAGACTCTCGGCCGACGTTCATCATTGAAAATTTACAACAGTTGCACGAGCCGTACCCGGAGACGGTGTTCTCTAAGGACGGCTCGACCGCCACGGTGAGTGGCGCGAGCGTGCGCGTCAACGGTAACGACGTGCAAATCGTCAAGGAGGGCGACGGCGGCATCAACCTGCTGCGGGCCGCGTGCGCCGCGATCTACCAATCCGGGCGCGCGATCTACGGGCTCAACGTTCCGGAGCGACTGTATCTCGCCCAGTAGCCTAGACACTGTGAATCCCGAGCCCGTCATACCCGAAGAAGAATCGGTGGATCTCGCGCCGCAGCTGGCCGACATCGAGGCCCGGCCGCTTGAGATGCGCGCCGAAGCGTTCAAAGCGCTGCACGAGCAGCTGCGCGAACAACTCGAAGACGCTGATATTGACGCGGCGGGCCGGGCATGACCGGCGCTGATACTCCCCACGACCATGAAACAGACACACCCATGCCTGAGCACGACTCCGAACTGAATGACGCCGACTCGCTTGACGGGCTTCCAGAACGGATGCCCGACTCACGCCTCGACGCCGCCCTGGCCGACCGCGGACTGGTTCGTTCCCGAACCGTCGCCGCCAAACTCATCGCCGACGGCCTCGTCACGGTGAACGGTGTCCCGGTCGTGAAGGCCAGTACCAAAGTCTCAGCGGACGCCGTTCTCGAGGTGGCCGCGACCGACCACTACGTCAGCCGGGGCGCCCACAAACTCAACGCCGCGCTCGACGCCTTCACCCTCAGCGTCACCGGCCGCACGGCGCTCGATGCCGGGGCGAGTACCGGCGGTTTCAGCCAGGTACTGCTCGAACGCGGTGCCGCCCAGGTGATCGCCGCCGATGTCGGCCACGGCCAGCTGGCCGCGCAACTGAAGACCGAGTCGCGGCTGAAACTGGTCGAGGGGTACAACATCCGCTATGCGACCCCGGAAACCCTCGCCGGGGCATCCGGAATCGACACCCGGCCTGACCTCGTGGTGGCCGACCTGTCGTTCATCTCGCTCACCACCGTGTTGCCGGCCCTCGTGGCCACGGCCGCGCCGGGCGCCGACTTCGTACTGCTGATCAAACCGCAGTTCGAGGTAGGCCGCGGCGGTGTTCGTGAGGGCATCGTGCACGACAGGGGCCTTCGGAGCGACTCCGTGGCCGGTGTACTCTGGGCCGGCTGGGACCTCGGGCTGAAAACCTGCGGAGTCATCGCCTCGCCCATCATTGGGGCGGCCGGAAATCACGAGTATCTGTGCTGGATGAGCGCCACGACCGGCACAAATCCGACAGAATGGATGGACCGGATCGAAACCATGGTGGGGGCGTGACGAAGTGAGCGAGACCCCGCGGTACTTTCTTATCGTCGCCCATACCGGCCGGGCTGACTCTGTCGAAGCCGCCTCGACGGTGTGTAAGCAGCTTCTGGCCTCTGGGACTGTGCCGGTGCTCGCCAGCGATGAACGCGCTGACCTTCTGGCCGCCTGCCCGGAGTTGAATGGTCATATCGCAATTCTCGGTGATACGGTGCGAACTGCCGACCTTGAGCTTGTCATCGTGCTCGGCGGAGACGGCACCATTCTGCGCGCAGCCGAACTTGTGCGTGGTTGCTCGGCCCCGCTGCTCGGCATCAATCTCGGCCACGTCGGGTTTCTCGCCGAGAGCGAGCGGGACGACCTCGGCGAGGCCGTGCGGCGCGCCCTCAAGGGCGATTACGAGGTCGAAGAACGACTCGCCCTGTCGGTGCGGGTCAAGGTGGTCGACGAGGTTGTCTATGAAACCTGGGCATTGAACGAGGTCACCGTCGAAAAAGCCAGTCGCGAACGCATGATCGAGGTTGTCGTCGAAGTTGATGGCCGCCCGCTCTCGTCGTTTGGCTGCGACGGTGTCGTACTCTCCACCCCGACCGGCTCGACCGCGTACTCATTCTCGGCCGGCGGCCCCATTGTCTGGCCCGGCGTTGAAGCGCTGCTGCTGGTTCCGCTCAGCGCGCACGCGCTGTTTGCGAGGCCACTCGTGGTCGGTCCGGACTCGTCACTGGCCGTCGAGGTACTCTCCCGCACCGGTGCACGTGCCGTGCTCTGCGCTGATGGTCGCCGAACCCAGGACCTGCCGACCGGTGCCCGCGTGATAGTACGCCGCTCGGGAGTCCCGGTGCGATTGGCCCGCCTGCACATCGGCCCCTTCACCGACCGTCTGGTCAACAAGTTCAACCTGCCGGTCACCGGCTGGCGCGGCCCGGTCGGCCGCGAGTGATCGACGAGCTGTTCATTCGCGACCTCGGCGTCATCGCCGAGGCGACGCTGCCGCTCGGCCCCGGCTTTACAGCAGTGACGGGAGAAACCGGCGCCGGTAAGACCATGGTGGTCACCGCGCTCGGACTCCTGCTCGGCGATCGAGCGGATGCCGGAACCGTGCGCCAGGGCCAGCCGCAGAGTTTCGTCCAGGGGCGCTGGGTGATCGACCCCGCCAGCGCGGTCGCCGACCGGGTCCGTGACGCCGGGGGAGACCTCGACGGACCCGAACTCATCCTCGGACGATCCGTCTCAAGCGAGGGACGCAGCCGCGCGATGGTCGGCGGACGTGGCGCTCCGGCGAGCGTGCTCGGGGACCTGCGCAACGACCTCGTCGTCGTGCACGGCCAGAGCGACCAGGTGCGCCTGCGCTCCGCCGCAGCCCAGCGTGATGCCCTCGACCGTTTCGCCGGCCCCGAACTCGCCGCTGTGCTCGGCGACTACCAGCATGCCTTCCACCGCTGGCAGGCCAACCAGGTCGATCTCGACCGGCTCATCACGGAACGAGACCTGCGAGCCCGCGAGGCCGACGAACTGCGCGCGGCGCTGACCGAGATTGAAACGGTTGCCCCGCAACCCGGCGAAGACGCCGAGTTGGGTGAACGCGCCGAACGCCTCGGAAACCTGGAAGAACTACGCCTGGCGGCAGAGCAGGCCCGCCAGCTCGTCTCCGCTGAAGACAACCCCGATAACGCGCCGGACGTCGTGGCCCTGCTCGAAGCCGCCAGGCGCGCCCTGGACCGGGTCGCCGCCCACGACGTGGCCCTGCCGCCGCTCGTCGCCGCCATCTCCAACGCTGGTTTCGTCGTTGCCGACATCGCTGCCGAACTCTCGAGCTATCTGGCCGGCCTTGACGCCGATGGTGCCCGCGAACTCGAAATCGTGCAGGAGCGGCGGGCCGAGCTTGGCATTCTCGCCCGCAAATACCCGGGTGGTCTCGAGGAAGCCATTGGGTTCCTCGATTCCGGCAGCGCCCGGTTGCTCGAGCTCGATTCTGACTCTGACCGCATCGAGCAGCTCAGCGCCGAAGCGGATGCCGACCGAAAGCTCGTCACCGATCTCGCCGCTGCCCTCACGGCCTTACGCCGGGCGGCCGCGGTGCAACTCGGTGTTCGGGTGACCGCCGAGCTCGGTGCGCTGGCGATGCCGGACGCCGTGCTGCTCGTAGAAATTGAAGCTGGCCCGGAGTTCACCGTCACTGGTATCGACCTTGTGCGTCTTCTCTTACAACCGCACGCTGGCGCCGAACCAAGAGCTCTGGCGCGTGGGGCATCCGGCGGCGAACTGTCTCGGGTGATGCTCGCCATCGAGGTCGTCATCAACGCGACCGACCCGGTGCCCACCTTTGTCTTCGACGAGATCGATGCCGGTGTGGGCGGAGCCGCGGCGATCGAAATCGGTCGCAGACTCGCTCGACTGGCCGAAACCGCCCAGGTTATCGTCGTCACCCATCTCGCCCAGGTCGCCGCCTTTGCCGGCAACCACCTCAGCGTCGTCAAAGACAGCGATGGATCCGTCACCGCCTCGAGCGTGCGCCAGCTACTCGGCGATGACCGTGCCGCTGAAATGGCCCGCCTGCTTTCCGGCCTGCCCGACTCGAAGAGCGGGCTCGAACATGCCAGGGAACTGCTCGACCTTGCGCAGTCCCACTCTCGTATCTCTAAAAAGTAAGCGACAAATTTTCTGGTGATAGCATTGAAGCCCGTGGTGGAAAATATACTTACGGACAGATCAGACGGCACGACCAAGCACATCTTCGTGACCGGGGGTGTGGTCTCCTCGCTCGGTAAGGGCTTGACGGCGGCCAGCCTCGGTAACCTGCTCACGGCACGCGGCCTGCGGGTTGTCATGCAAAAGCTCGACCCCTACCTCAACGTTGACCCGGGAACGATGAACCCGTTCCAGCACGGCGAGGTCTTCGTCACCGACGACGGCGCCGAAACCGACCTCGACATCGGACACTACGAACGCTTTCTCGACATCAACCTCGGCCAGTCGGCCAACGTGACGACCGGGCAGATCTACTCGCAGGTCATCGCCAGGGAACGTCGCGGCGAGTACCTCGGCGACACCGTTCAAGTCATTCCCCACATCACCGACGAGATCAAGCGTCGCATGCGCCTGCAGGCCAGCGACGAGGTGCGCCCCGACGTCATCATCACCGAGGTCGGCGGCACCGTCGGTGACATCGAATCCCAGCCATTCCTCGAGGCCGCCCGCCAGGTGCGTCACGAACTCGGCCGCGGCAACGTCTTCTTCGTGCACGTCTCGCTCGTGCCGTTCCTCGGCGCAGCCGGCGAGCAGAAGACCAAACCCACCCAGCACTCCGTCGCCACCCTGCGCTCGATTGGAATCCAGCCCGACGCCCTCGTCTTGCGCAGCGACCGGCCCGTCTCCGAGTCGAACAAGCGCAAAATCGCGCTCATGTGCGACGTCGACGAAGACGCCGTCGTCAACGCCGTCGACGTCGCCTCGATCTACGAGATCCCGACCATGCTGCACGACCAGGGCCTCGACAAGTACATCGTCACCGCCCTCGGCCTCACCGCGGACACGGTCGACTGGACCGGCTGGAAGAACCTGCTCGAAGCCGTGCGCCACCCCAAGCACGAGGTCACCATCGGCCTGGTCGGCAAGTACATCGACCTGCCGGATGCTTATCTCTCGGTCACCGAGGCGCTGCGAGCCGGCGGATTCGCCAACCAGAGCAAGGTCAAAATTGTCTGGATCGGCTCCGACGACTGCGAAACCGACGAGGGAGCCGCCCGGCTGCTTGGCGAACTCGACGGCATCTGCGTGCCTGGTGGGTTTGGAATCCGCGGCATCGAGGGCAAGCTCGGCGCCCTCAAGTTTGCCCGGGAAAACGGCATCCCCGTTCTCGGCCTGTGCCTCGGCCTGCAGTGCATGGTCATCGAGTACGCCCGCAACAAGGCCAACCTGCCCGGCGCATCCTCGAGCGAATTCGACCCGGAGACTGAATTTCCGGTCATCGCGACCATGGAAGAGCAGGTCGAGATCATTGCTGGTGGAGACCTCGGCGGAACCATGCGCCTTGGCCTGTACCCGGCGACCCTCGCCGAAGGGTCTCTTGTCGCCGAGCTGTACGGCGCCAACGAAGCATCCGAACGCCACCGCCACCGCTATGAGGTCAACAACGCATTCCGCGACCAGATCGCACTGGCTGGCCTGTGGTTCTCCGGCACCAGCCCCGACCGCCACCTGGTCGAGTACGTGGAGCTCAAGCGCGACGAGCACCCGTTCTACGTTGGAACCCAGGCCCACCCGGAGCTGCGGTCACGGCCGAACCACGCGCATCCGCTGTTTCGCGGTCTGATCAAGGCCGCGCTCGACCGCCAGGAGGCCAGCCGCTTGTTCGAGGTGAAGGAAGAGCTCAGTGCCTGAAGATCTGCTGCGGGATGACGTTGTGCCGGTCCATGTCACAGCGAGCGACGTTGCCTATAACGGCGCCATCTGGAACGTGCGCCGCGACTCGTTTGCCTACAACGGAGCGAGCATCACCCGCGAGTACATCGACCACCCCGGCGCGGTCGCTGTGCTGGCCCTCGACGAGCAGGACCGCGTGCTCGTGATCAAGCAGTACCGGCAGCCGACCGGTTTGCGCGGCTGGGAACTGCCGGCCGGGCTGCTTGACATTGCCGGTGAGAATGCCGTCGTCGGCGCCCAGCGCGAACTGGCTGAAGAAGCGGATGTCGTCGCCACCGAGTGGGCGCTGCTGACCGAGTTCTATACCTCGCCGGGCGGCAGTAACGAAGCCATTCGGGTCTATCTCGCGCGGGGCGTCTCGGCGATCGCCGCGTTCGATCGCACCCACGAAGAAGCCGATATCGAACCGCGCTGGGTATCGCTCGACGAGTGCGTCGACGCCGTGATGGCCAGGCGCGTTTCCAACCCGATTCTGATCGTGGGCATTCTGGCCGCCCAGGTGGCTCGTTCACGCGGCTGGAGCACGCTTGCACCCGCGGATTCACCGTGGCCGCGGCATCCGCGCAGCAGTCAGTCGCGCGGCCTGCACATCACGGCCTGAGCATGACGACCGTCGAGTCGGCGGTGGACTCCTACCTGCGGCACGTGGCGATCGAACGCGGCCTCGCCGTGAACACCGTCGCCGCCTACCGCCGCGATCTCGGGCTGTACACGGCGTGGCTGGCGGTTGATTCTCCTGTCGACCCACTCCGGCCGATCACCGACCTGCGGTTGATCACTCGGCGGCACATCTCGTCGTTTGTGCAGCACCTCGGCCTGCGCTCGGAAGCCCCGTTGACGGCGGCGTCCATCGCCCGCGTTCTCTCGACCGTGCGCGGATTCCACCGGTTTCTGCTCGATGAGGGCGTCGTCGAAGCCGATGTGGCGCACGACACCAAACCGCCCAAACTCGCGCTGCGCCTGCCCAAAGCGATCTCAATCGAACAGGTCAGTGCGCTGCTGGCGGCGACCGACGGCGATGACGTTCAGCGGCTGCGCGATAAGGCCCTGCTCGAACTGCTCTACGCGACTGGAGCGCGGGTGAGCGAGGTGGTCAACCTCAATGTCGATGATGTGCTCGTGGAGGTGTTTGACTCGGTGCGACTCACCGGAAAGGGGGATAAACAGCGCATCGTGCCGGTCGGCAGTTTTGCTCGCGCAGCCGTGTCGGAATACCTCGTGCGCGCCCGGCCGATGCTGTCGGCGCGCGGACGCGCGACACCGGCGCTCTTCCTCGGCCTGCGCGGACAGCGGGTGAGTCGGCAGAACGCATGGCTGATCATTCGTGCTGCCGCTGAGCGTGCTGGGCTTTCCGTGCCCGTGTCGCCGCACACCCTCCGCCACTCCTTTGCGACGCACCTGCTCGCCGGTGGCGCCGATGTGCGCGTCGTTCAGGAACTTCTCGGGCATTCCTCGGTCGCCACCACTCAGATCTACACCCTCGTGACCGTCGACACCCTTCGTGACATGTACACGACCGCTCATCCGCGGGCGCGCTGACCACCCGAGACCGGCCCGCGCGGCGATCCTTGCGGCGACCAGCCGTTCCACTCGCTACAATCGACCAAGTGATGGGTGCAGGACAAATCAAGGACGGGCCAGTGACGCGTAAGTTGAGCGAGCGAATTTCGCTACCCGGTTTCGACGACGCTCCGGTAGGTCCGACGGGACGTGAAAAACACGAATTCGCCGAACCGGAGCCGCTGAAAAGCCACGGTCCCGCCCGCATCATCTCCCTCTGCAACCAAAAAGGTGGCGTCGGTAAGACCACGACGACCATCAACCTCGGCGCAGCCCTGGCCAGTTACGGCCGTCGCGTGCTCGCCGTCGACTTCGACCCGCAGGGCGCACTCTCAGCCGGCCTCGGCGTGCCCACCCACGACGTCACCACCATTTACGACCTGCTGCTCGACGGCAAGGTCGACCCGAAAGACGCGATCCAGTCGACCTCGGTCGAGGGCCTCGACGTCATCCCGGCCAACATCGACCTGTCCGCGGCCGAGGTGCACCTGGTCAACGAGGTCGCCCGCGAGCAGATTCTCGCCCGGGTGCTGCGCAAGGTCTCGGGCGACTACGACGTCGTCCTCATCGACTGCCAGCCCTCGCTCGGTATCCTCACGGTGAACGCGCTCACCGCCAGCCACGGCGTGCTGATCCCGCTCGAGTGCGAATTCTTCGCGCTCCGCGGCGTCGCCCTGCTCATCGAGACCATCGATAAGGTGCGCGACCGGCTCAATCCCGCCATCGAACTCGACGGCATTCTCGCCACCATGTACGACTCCCGCACCCTGCACTCCCGCGAGGTGCTCGAGCGCGTCGTCGACGCCTTCGGCCACAGCGTGCTGGAGACCGTCATCGGCCGCACGGTGAAATTTCCCGACGCGAGCGTGGCCGGGGTACCCATCACCGACTTTGCACCCGAGCACGCGGCCGCCAAAGCCTACCTGCAGGTGGCCCGCGAACTGATCCACCGTGGCGCAGTCGCCTAGCGCGGCCGAGAAGCCCGCGTTTTCGGTCGCTCTCGGCGTTTTCGAGGGCCCGTTCGACCTGCTGTTGAAACTCATCACCCGGCACGAACTCGATATCACCGAGATTTCGCTCAGCCAGGTTACCGACGAGTTCATCTCCTACCTGCGCGGCCTCGACGCGGCAGAGGAACTCGACCAGGCCACCGAGTTTCTCGTCGTTGCCGCGACGCTTCTCGACCTCAAGGTGGCCGGTCTGCTGCCTCAGGGTGAACTCGTCGACGCCGAGGACGTGGCCCTGCTCGAAGCGCGGGACCTGTTGTTCGCTCGCCTGCTGCAGTACCGCGCCTTCAAAGAAGCCGCGACCTGGTTCACCGGCCAACTCGACACCGAGACCCGCCGCCACGTGCGGTCGGTGCGGCTCGAGGAGAAATACCGTCAGAAGACGCCAGAGCTGGTCTGGACGCTCTCGCTCGCCGACTTTGCTGCGCTGGCCGCCCTGGCCCTGGCCCTCGCACCGCGCGAGCTGCCCGTTGTGGGCGTCGAGCACCTGCACGCGCCGCTGGTCAGTATCCGCGAGCAGGCCGCCTACGTCGTCGCCATGCTCCAGCCGGGGGAGCCGGTCTCGTTCCGGGCGCTCATCGCCGGCGTTGACCTGAAGGGTGTCATCATCGCCCGCTTTCTCGCGGTGCTCGAGCTGTATCGCCACGGTGCCCTTTCTTTTGACCAAATTGAGCCCCTCGGCGAGCTCATGCTGCGCTGGAGCAGCCGGTCGCTCGACGGGCGCGAGTGGTCAGACGACAATCTCGCTTCGCTCGGAGCTGACTATGACAACTGAATTCAGAAATAACGCACAGCAGGCCACCGATATGCGGTCGCGTACCGGGCAAACGGATGCCGCAGCATCTGTTTCGCACGAATTCCACATCCTCGACCGCCAACTCGAAGCCGTCTTCATGATCGCCGATGAGCCGCAGGGCCTCGTGCACCTCTCAACCGCCGTGGGGCGGCCGATCACGGAGGTGGCGCTAGCCGTGGCCCGGCTGGTCGCCGATTTCGATGGCGTTACGGCACCGGACGGTACGTCAACGGTGCGCCGCGGTTTTGAACTGCGCGAGGTCGCCGGCGGCTGGCGCATCTACGTGCGCGCCACGCACGACGAACTCGTGACCGACTTCGTGCTGACCGAGAATCCCAGCCGGCTCAGCCAGGCGGCGCTCGAAACCCTCGCCGTGATTGCCTACAAGCAACCGATCAGTCGTGGGCAGGTCGCGAGCATTCGCGCCGTCAGTGTCGACTCCGTCGTGCGCACCCTGCTCGGTCGCGGCCTCATCACCGAAGCCTTCACCGACAGTGAAACCGGCGCGATCAACTACGCCACCACAGACTTGCTGCTCACCCAGCTCGGAATCAACTCGCTCGACGAGTTACCCCACCTATCGCCGTTACTCGACGGCGGCACCGACGGATTCGAGGATTTACTTTGACCCAGGACAACACGCCCAGCGCCAATCCGACCAATGACAGTGCGCCCCGCGACCCCAACTTCAATCCAGAGGCTGCAGCCGACGGTGTGCGGCTGCAGAAGGTGCTCGCCTCGGCCGGAGTCGCCAGCCGCCGCGTCTCGGAAGACCTGATCACCTCCGGCCGCGTGCGCGTGAACGGCAAGGTCGTTACCGAGCTCGGCCGCCGTGTGCATCCGGAAACCGATCAGGTTGCCGTCGATAACGTGGCCGTGCAGCTCGACACGACCCGTCGCTACCTCATGCTCAACAAGCCGGTCGGCGTCGTCTCCTCGATGCAAGACGAGGGTGGCCGCCCCGACCTGCGCGAATTCACCGACCAGTTCGACGAACGGTTGTTCAACGTGGGCCGGCTCGACGCCCAGACCAGCGGCCTGCTCATTCTCACCAACGACGGTGACCTCGCGCACGTGCTCGCGCACCCCTCCTTCGGCGTCTCCAAGACTTATATCGCCAAGGTGGAGGGTCGTGTCTCGCCGCAGACTATCGGTCAGCTGCAAAGCGGCATCGAGCTCGACGACGGCCCCATCCATGCCGACAAGGCCCGCATCCTCACGAGCCCTCCCGGCGGTGGGCACAGCATGGTCGAGCTCACCCTGCACTCCGGCCGAAACCGCATCGTGCGACGGATGCTCGACGCGGTCGGTCACCCCGTCGTTGACCTCGTGCGTCGCCAGTTCGGACCGTTGAACCTCGGTACCCTGCAGCAGGGCGCCGTGCGCGAACTCACCCGCGAAGAACTCGGCCAACTGCTCACCGTGTCGCGCCAGGCGCCGAGCGCGCGCCCTGACGCGAACTAACGACAACGACGGTAGGACACAACCATGGCTGAAAGCCGCCTCGTCGGCCCGGTGCGCATCGTCGGCGTCGGCCTGCTCGGAACCAGCGTGGGTCTCGGCCTGCGGGGTCGCAAAATCGAGACGATCCTTGCCGACGCGTCCCCGACCAACCTGCGCATTGCCATCGACTATGGCGCCGGCCGCGCCGCGCAGCCGGGCGACCAACCGCAGCTGATCGTAGTGTGCGTGCCCCCCGATGTCACCGCCGAGATCGTCGCCCGCGAGCTCGAGGCTTACCCGGGCGCGATCGTGACGGATGTCGCGAGCGTCAAACTCGCGCCCCTCGCCGAGCTGCGCGAGCGCGGAGCCGATATCAGCCGCTATATCGGGTCGCATCCGCTTGCCGGTCGGGAGAAGGGTGGCCCGCTATCCGGCCGTGCTGATCTGTTCATCGGCCGCCCGTGGGTCGTGGCCGCTCACGACGCGATCAGTTATCAGCAGGCCGGCGCGATCGACGACCTCATCCTCGACCTCGGCGCGATCCTGGTCGAGATGACGCCGGAAGAGCACGACCTCGGCGTTGCGCTGGTTTCGCACGTGCCGCAGGTCATCTCCAGCCTGATGGCCCGCCGCCTGACCGGAGCAGCACATTCTTCGCTCAACCTCGCCGGTCAGGGCCTGCGCGACGTGACCCGAGTCGCCGCGAGCGACCCCGACCTGTGGGTGCAAATTCTCAGCGCTAACGCCGCCCCGGTGCGCGATGTGCTCCTGGCCTATCGCGACGACCTTGACCGCTTCATCGACGCCCTGGAAGATCCGGCCGCGCCCGGAGCGCAGCGCCAGGTCGCCGAAGAACTCGCCGGTGGAAACGCCGGGGTGGCCCGTTTGCCCGGCAAACACGGGCAGGACCGCCGGTTCTCCTCGATGGTCGTCATGGTCAACGACCAGCCCGGCCAGATCGCCCGCCTGCTCAACGACATCGGAGAGCTCGATGTTAACCTCGAAGACTTACGCTTGGAACACTCGCCGGGGGCCCAGATCGGTCTCGCCGAAATCTCTGTACTGCCCGGCGTCGTTGCTCGCCTCACCGAAGAGCTGGCCGCGCGCGGCTGGCGGATTGCTGGTTAACCTACATGGCACGTCACATTCTCCCCACCCGCGTCGCCATCGATGGGCCGGCCGGCAGCGGCAAATCGAGCGTGAGCCGTGCAGCCGCACGCCGCCTCGGCTTCGCCTACCTCGACACCGGCGCAGCCTACCGCGCGCTGGCCTGGCTGGCGCTCACACGCAACACCGACAACACCCAAGCGGATGCCATCACCGCGCTCCTCAAAGACTTCGACTACGCGATCGGTACCGACCCAGACGAATACTTCGTCACGGTGGGCCAGACCGATGTGACCGACGCCATCCGCTCGCCGGAGGTCAGCGCCGCGGTCAGTGCCGTCGCCCGCGTTCCCGCGGTACGCGAGGCGCTCACCGAGTTGTTTCGGAGCATCGCCGAGAACGTGGATCGGCCCGGCGTCATCATCGAAGGACGCGACATCACGACGATCGTCGCCCCGGAGGCGGAGGTGCGCATTCTACTCACGGCATCCGAGGAGGCTAGAATGACTAGACGCTCTGCGGAAATAACGACCCAATCGGCTGAAACCGTGGCAGAACAGCTGCGATCACGCGATCGCGCTGACTCACAGGTTGTCGATTTCATGAGCGCTGCAGACGGTGTCATAACCGTCGACTCCACCCATCTCGACTTCGAGCAGACCATTGAAGCGGTCATCGACGTCTACCACACACGCATGAAGCAGGCTTTGAATGAGTAACGAATACGACGACACGAGCACAGCGCTCGACATTGAGCTGGCCGAACGACTCGCCAACCTCGATGAGGAACTCGCCACCCGGCGTTCCGCCGCGCTGCGCACGGACCTCGACAACTATGACCTCGACGAGGAAGACCTCGACGTACTCCAGGCCGTCACCGACGACCCTGACGCGATCCAATACCTGCCTGCCGTTCCGGTGATCGCCATTGTCGGTCGCCCGAACGTGGGCAAGTCGGCGCTGGTCAACCGCATACTCGGCCGCCGCGAGGCTGTCGTCGAGGACACCCCCGGTGTGACGCGTGACCGCGTCGCGTACAAGGGCGAATGGCACGAGCGCAAGTTCAGCCTCGTCGACACCGGTGGTTGGGAGCCAGACGCCAAGGGCATCGACGCCTCCGTCGCCGCCCAGGCCGAGATCGCCATCGACCTGTCCGACCTGGTCATGTTCGTCGTCGATTCCAACGTGGGCCCGACTTCGACCGACGAGGCCGTCGTGCGCATGCTGCGCAAGAGTGGCAAGCCGGTCTTTTTGATCGCCAACAAGGTCGACGACGTGCGCCAGGAACCCGAAGCGGCCAGCCTGTGGTCGCTCGGCCTCGGCCAGCCGTGGCCGGTCTCCGCCCTGCACGGGCGTGGTGTTGCCGACCTGCTCGACGCGATTCTGCTCGTGCTGCCCGAAATCTCCAACGTCGCCAAGCAGGAGGTCGGTGGCCCGCGTCGCGTGGCCATCCTCGGACGCCCGAACGTCGGCAAGTCCAGCCTGCTCAACAAGGTCGTGGGGGAGGAGCGCGTCGTCGTCAACGAGCTTGCCGGCACGACCCGCGACCCGGTTGACGAGCAGGTTGAACTTGGCGGTAAGGTCTGGCGTTTCGTCGACACCGCCGGCATTCGCCGTCGTGTGCACCTCTCGCAGGGCGCCGACTTCTACGCCTCCCTGCGCACCAGCGCCGCTCTTGAAAAGGCCGAGGTTGCCGTTGTACTGCTCGACGTGACCGAGGTCATCAGCGAGCAGGATATTCGCGTCATCGATCTTGTCATTGAGTCGGGCCGCGCCCTCGTGCTCGCCTTCAACAAGTGGGACCAGATCGACGACGACCGCCGTCGCTACCTGGAACGCGAGATCGAGCAAGACCTCGCCCACGTAGCCTGGGCCCCGCGCGTGAACATCTCGGCCAAAACCGGTCGTCACATGGAAAAGCTGGTTCCGGCGCTTGAGCTCGCGCTCGAATCGTGGGACACGCGCATCGCCACCGGCAAGTTCAACGCCTTCCTGGCCGAGCTCGCTGCCGCCCACCCGCACCCCGTGCGCAGCGGCAAGCAGCCGCGCATCCTGTTCGGCACCCAGGCCTCGAGCCGCCCGCCGACGTTTGTGGTGTTTACCACCGGATTCCTCGACCCGGGCTACCGCCGCTACATCCAGCGACGCCTTCGCGAGATCTACGGCTTCGAAGGCAGCCCGATCAACCTCAGCATGCGCGTACGCGAGAAGCGCAAACGCTAGATTCGCAGACTCCAAGCGGCCGGTCCTGTTAGCGCAGGTCCGGCCGCCTTTTTTGGTTGCCGAGTGCTCGTCGCAGTAGGGAAAATGAGGTCACTCGATTTGCGTGCGCACCCTAAGTGGGCAATGCTCATTAGGTACATTGTGGCCCCCTACGGCCGATCACCCGCACGTTCCCGGACTGGTGCGCGACAAAGAATATACGTAACTAACTAATGGCATTGAGAAATACCCGCACACCCCTTTCAAATCAATTTCCAACTGGCACCACCCGAACTGGCTTCAGGCGCACGGAACCACAGAAGGCCGTTCTTTCGGTTCTGGCAGTTTCCGTCGTCGCACTCTCCGGTCTCGCCGTCACTCCAGCTCAAGCTGATGCCACGAGCGGCGAGGCCCTGACCGCCTCTATCGTGATTCCCGAGCGCGAAAGAGTCACCCGCGACTTGGGCAGCGTGCCGTCCGGCCTGAAATCCGTCGATGTGAAGTTCTTCACCTCCGAGGTCGAGTCCCGAACCCAAGTAAAGCTTGCAGTTGGTCCGGAGGGCTCGAAATCATACTCGTTCACCGCGCCGGCTGGGACCAGCCCAACCAAGACCATAACGGTTCCAGTGACTCCCGAGATGGACGGCACGGTCACCGCCGTCAGCAGCGACGCGGATGTCAAGCTCAACCTTTCGGTTGTCGGTTTTGAGCGCACCGAAAGCAGTCCGGAGCCTGCGCCGACCCCGGCGCCCGCGCCAACTCCAACGCCGGCGCCGACTCCGGAGCCCACACCTATCCCAACTCCGACACCGGCTCCCGCTCCGGCTCCCGCTCCAGTGACGAGCGGGACGCCCGGTGCCTCCAACACGGGAGTTCCCTCTGGAACTGCTTTGACCGTGCACAACGGTGACATCAACGTAACCAAGCCGGGCACCGTGCTGAGTGGCCTCGATGTTCGCGGCCTGATCAAGATCAGCGCCCCCGATGTGACCATCAAGAATTCCATCATTCGGGGTCGCACCATGAACGGTCCAGGAGCGCTCATCAATAACCTCGGCGGACACCGGAACCTGGTCGTTACCGACACCGAGCTATCTCCGAGCACCGCTTCGCCCGACGCCAATGGAATCTATGGCTATAACTTCACGGCAACGCGTCTGGACATCAATAACGTCATCGATGGAATTCACATCACGGGAAGCAATGTGAGCCTGCAGGACTCCTGGATCCACGACCACATGCACTATCGCAATGACCCCAATCAGGGCGGTTCGCCCAGTCATGACGATGGCATCCAGATTCAAGCTGGAAACAACGTGACCGTTACCGGCAACCGACTCACTGATTCACACAGCGCTGCCGTGCAGATCACGCAGGACCGGGGACCGGTCTCTAACTTCACTTTTAGCGACAACTTCGCCAATGGTGGGGCCTGCACCGTGAACATCGCGGAAAAGTCCTACGGCCCGATCATGGGAGCAACCATTACCGACAACGGTTTCGGTCGTGATTCTCGCCTGGCCAACTGCGCAGTGATAGCCCCGACGACCACGAAGATTGACTTCGCGAACAACTACTACGTACCCGACGACACTCTCGTAACGATCAAAAAGGGGTAGTCCTCATCGCTGTACTGGCGATGGATCCTTGACGGTCGTAAACCAGCTACTGCGTTTGTAATGCTTAAACTCGAAATTTGTTCGTGGGATGCGGTCGGGCCTGTTATCGCAGGTCCGGCCGCTTTTTTGCGCCTATTTCGTGCGCATTGTCTGCCCCTGAACGAGGGGTGAACCTGAGAAAGACCCGAGTTCGGTTGTAACAATACCCATAGTGGGCAATAGTCATCTTTGTTGTCGCGGCTTCCTCCAGCCCCCGCACCCTCCCGAATCTGTGCTCTAGACGAAATGTGAACCATGACCTCCCCCACTGTTTTCGCTTCGCCCATCTCCGTG
>NZ_PJJJ01000036.1 GCF_002929495.1 Cryobacterium sp. Y82 | reverse complement strand
GTGGGAGAGTAGGACACCGCCGGACTTAACTTAGAAACACCAGGAAAGCCATCCCTCACGGGATGGCTTTCCTGCGTTAACCCGAAGGTCTTGAGGGTCGGTTGGGAGGAGGTCTAAACTCCGGCGGGGCGACGGAACACTCGCTCCTCAGCTGAAACATTCGGTTGTTCCGGTAAGCTCCGCGAAAAGCGTGCGGAGCCCGCCGCAAAACCCCGAAAACTCGTCACCCCGCGAATATCCCGACGCCACGCCCGCCACCCGAACAATAAGGGCCACGCGCAGTGTGCGTGGCCCGCTGTCACTAAGAATTAAGCGGTGGCAGCACGTTTACTTTTTCGAAAAATCATTCGGTGTGAGGCTGGCGATGCGATGCGCATGAGCGTGGAGCGTGTCCTCGTCGATGTGTAATCCGCTGTCCGTAAAGCGCTGATGTAGAGCGTTTAGAACGAGCGCCTCGTCATGACCCGCCAGGTCGGCTTCTTGTTGCATCAGAATCCCTGCCGCCTTGGCGTCATCCGGTTGGGAATGTTGGTCTTGAACGGGTTCGTCTTGGGTTTCGTTTTCGTGGGTCATTCTGTCTTCTCCTCTTTGGACTGGAGCATTGGGTTTGCGCGCGTCAAAGACTGGACGATCTAGGCGCGACGTTCATCAGCCTGTAGACAAACCACGGTAGTCCTTGAATTCGCGACTGGCCAGTGTGCTGCGCCGGCCGGAGCGCTCCTGGTGGTCTCATCGTGGCGGGGAGGCACGTACCGATAGCTGAAATAGCCGGCGTTTCGCTGGCGTCGAGTCATTCGCTCGAGGAGTCGTGGCGGGTAGAGCTCTTCTGGGTCGCAGCAGTACTCACAGCGTGGAAGGCATGGTTTACGCGCCCGCCATCACCGCCAGCGCATGAAACGAACACGGCCGCCCACCCTTGCGGTTGGAACGGCCGGTTCAGTCGGTTAGCTCAGCGGAAAAGATTACTCGGCACGAGCCACAAAGCGCACCGCCATAGCCTTGTAGCCGGGGGTGTTTGATTCCCGCGCCACAAGCTCGCGGTGCATCAACGCGTTGGCCTCGGGGAAGTACGCCGCCGCACAGCCGCGCGGAGTCGGGTAGAACACGAGACGAAAGTCATCCGCGCGGCGCTCGGCGCCTTGGAAGGTACTAATCACGTCGACCGGCGCACGATCGGAAAACCCCATCTGCGCTGCATCCTCGGCGTTGATGAGAATCACCCGGCGACCGTTGGAGATACCGCGGTAGCGGTCGTCGAGGCCGTAGAACGTCGTGTTGTACTGGTCGTGGCTGCGCATGGTCTGCAAGATCAGGTGGCCGACCGGCGGGGTGAGATATTCCAGCGGGCTCACCGTGAAGCGGGCCAGGCCAATGTCGGTCTTGAAGCTACGGGTATCGCGCGGTGGGTTCGGCAATACAAAGCCGTTTTTGGTCTTGAGCCGGGCGTTGAAGTTGGCGAAACCTGGCAGCACCCGGGAGATGTGGTCACGGATGACGTCGTAGTCCTCGGCCATAGCCTTCCAGTCGATGACGTGGTCGGCGCCGAGGGTGGCGTTAGCCATGCGAGCGATGATCACAGGTTCGGCCAGCATGTGCTCAGAGACCGGCTTCAGGCGCCCCTGGGTGGTGCGCACAACGGACATGGAGTCTTCGACGCTGAGCACCTGACGGCCACCAGGATGTTTGTCGTCCGTGTCCGTTCGGCCAAGGGTCGGCAAAATCAATGAGGTCAGGCCGTGGCGGACGTGCGACCGGTTGGGCTTGGTCGACACGCTCACTGTCAGGCCTACGCGCTGCATCGCTGCTTCGAGTAGATCGGTGTCCGAGCACGCCAACGCGAAGTTTCCGCCCATGGAGATGAAGACGTCAACATTGTTCTTCTCGAACGCGTCCACGGTGTCGACTGAGTCGAGGCCATGTTCGCGTGGAGATTCAATTGAGAATTCTTTGTCGAGGGCCGCGAGCATTGGTTCCTGCGGCTTCTCCCAGACGCCCATAGTGCGGTCGCCCTGCACATTGGAGTGCCCCCGCACTGGGCACGCTCCAGCGCCGGGCTTGCCGAAATTCCCTTGGAGCAGGAGCAGATTGATGATCTCCTTGAGCGTGTTTACCGAGTGCGGCTGCTGCGTAAGGCCGAGCGCCCAGCAGATGATGGTGGCTTTGGAAGCGACCAGCATCTGGGCGACGGTCGCGATTTGCAGACGGGAAAGACCGGTGGCAGCTTCGGTCTGCTCCCAGTCGATAGTCTTGCGGGCGGCCCGGTAAGCGTCGATCCCATCGGTGTTCTCGGCGATGAAAGCGTGATCCACGACCGAGCCCGGAACGCGCTCTTCTTCCTCAAGCAGGAGATGCCCCAGTGCCTGGAACAGGGCCAGGTCGGCCCCGACCTTGATCTGCAGAAATTCGTCGGCGAGGTTCGTGCCGGTTCCGATCAGCCCGGTGGGGGTCTGCGGGTCCTTGAAGTTGAACAGACCGGCTTCGGGGAGGGGGTTCACGGCGACGATTTTTCCGCCATTATCCTTGCATGCGGCCAATGCCGAGAGCATGCGGGGATGGTTTGTGCCGGGGTTCTGTCCGACAACGAAGATGAGCTCGGCCTGGTGGATATCGTCAAGCGACACCGTGCCCTTGCCGATACCGATCGTGGGGTTCAGCGCCGACCCAGAGGATTCATGGCACATGTTTGAACAGTCCGGCAGGTTGTTGGTGCCAATCGACCGGGCAAAGAGCTGGTACATGAACGCTGACTCGTTCGCCGTGCGACCCGAGGTGTAGAACACCGTGCGCTGCGGAGTGCTTTCGCGAATTTTCTGCCCGACGAGCTCGAAGGCGTCGTCCCAGCTGATTTGAGAATAGTGCGTGTCACCGGGACGGATGACCACAGGGTGCGTGATACGGCCTTGGTTGCCCAGCCAGTACTCGGTCTTGGTCGCCAGCTCCTCGACGGAATGCTCCGCCCAGAAATCGGGACCCACCGTGCGCGTGGTGCTCTCCTCGGCCACGGCCTTGGCACCGTTCTCGCAGAATTCCGCTGTCTTGCGGTGCCCCTGGGATTCCGGCCACGCGCATCCAGGGCAGTCGGTCCCGTCACGTTGATTGAGTCGAAGCAAGGAGCGGGCTGTGCGGGACAGTCCGGCCTGAGCGATGCCGCGGTCCAGCGCCACCACGACGGCTTCGACGCCCGCTGCGTGAGTTCTGGGTTTCTTGACGATGAGATTAGCTTCGTTGATGTCTTTTACCGGTGCTGCACGTTTCATACTTCTATCCTGCCCCCAAAAAATAATCGCCGAAACAATGAAACCCCGTGAAAAAAGATTTTCGACGATATGGACATACATTGTTTTCGGACATCTGTTATTTAAAAGAGCTTTCCGCGTCACAGAGTGCGCATGATAGGGCCGCATATCCTGCGGGCCTGCTAATTTCTTTACCTGGATCGGAGCAGATCGGGATCGACAGTGGTGGGCGCTGCCGGGACCCGCCTGCGGCCTAGGGGATTCGGGCGCGTGACTATCTGCAGACATAGTGAAAATGGTTCTTGTCTCCTTCAGGTCGGGACCGAACATTTGCGAAGCTCTCAGTTAGGTGATAAGACTAAAAAGGTGAGTGGGTAACGACTCGACGAAAAGTCGCCTGCTTAGCGTAACGATTCGTTACTCGTGAAAGAAGCCGTCTGAGAGCGGCTGAACACCTATAGCGTCCTAAATGTCACGCTGGCCATTGGTGTCCCGAAATCCGCGTCTGGAGCTTAACTCCTACGCCACGACTTCTTGTGGCGCCCGCCGCCAGACCGATGCCGGCCGCCGTATTGGCTCCAGTCTCCTGCGCCGCAGAACTGGCGACGCCAGAAGAAACGTTGGCGGGAATGTAGTTGCGGTCGCGGTTGCGCAGAGCCGGGCTAGTGATGGGCCGTGCGCCATAAGTGTTCTCATGGGGGACTTATTCAAAACCATCAGAAGGGTAGAACTATGTATTCATCAGCCACTGTGATCGGTGCAACGACAAAAAAACCGACGGCGGGACGGTGGGGGATTGTGATCGCAGCGCTGTTGCTGCAGTTCTCGATTGGCGCCGTCTACGCGTGGAGTGTGTTCAGCTCAGCGTTGCAAAGCCCGGACGCTATGGGGCTCACCAATCCGGAAGCCTCTCTGCCGTTTACCGTGACAATTGGCATGATTTTCATCGGCAGCTACATTGGTGGGAGGATCCAGGACAAGAAGGGGCCGCGGCCGGTGGCGCTTAGCGGCGGCATCATCTACGGTTTCGGATGCATCCTTGCGTCGTTTGCTCTCTCGCATGACAACACCCAGCTGTGGCTCCTGATCCTCGGCTACGGAGTCATCAGCGGGTTCGGCCTCGGCTTGGCGTACATCGTGCCGATTGCAATGTTGCAGAAGTGGTTCCCCGACAAGCGCGGTCTCATTACCGGACTCGCGGTCGCCGGCTTCGGATTTGGTGCGGTCCTGACCGCGCCCATCGCCCAGTGGCTGATCGCCATGACTCCGACGGAACCAAACCGAGCTTTTCTGCCTCTCGGTATCAGTTACCTCGTGCTCGCGCTGATTGGCGCGGCGTTTTTCCGTAACCCACCAGCCGGATACACGGTGCCGGGGTGGGTGTCTGCGTCAACAGGCAAGGCGCACGACAGCTACAAGCAGTTCACCGAAAAAGAGGCCCTACGGACACCGCAGTGGTACTTTCTGGCGGCAATTCTCACCCTTAACGTCACCGTCGGTATTGCGTTGGTCGCCCAGGCCAACTCGAGTGCGATCGACATCGCCGGTTATAGCATCGGTGGTGCTGCAGCGCTCGTCGGAGTGCTGGCGCTGTTCAATGGAGGTGGCCGTGTCTTTTGGGCGTGGGTTTCTGGGAAGACCGGTCGGATGACGACATTCGGTCTGATGCTCGGCTTGCAGGGTGTCTGTTTGCTGGTCATCCCCCACGCCAGCAACGCCGTGCTGTTCTTCGTCCTCGCCGCCATCGTCTACCTTTGCTTCGGGGGCGGGTTCGGCACGATGCCTGCAACGGCGGGCGACTTCTTCGGAGTCAAACACGCTGGTGCGATCTACGGACTCATGATCATCGGGTGGAGCCTCGGCGGGATCATCGGCTCGCCAATCATCGCCGCCCTTATCGGCGCGGACAAGGACTACACGCTGGGCTACACCGTCATGGGCATTATTGCCCTGATGTCGGTGATCGTCCCCATCATCACTAAAATGCCGCGACCAAAGGGTGACGCGTTGAAGTCACCCGCCGGAAGCGCGGTAGACGAACTACCGAGGGTTGTCAGCTAAAAGGAGTGAAGAGTGGCAGTGGTGTCGGGCACACCCGGCACCACTGCCACTCTGTCGCGCAAGATCAGGCGCATCGTTTGCCGGAGACCCATTGCAGGGCACCCAGAATGGCGACGCCTGTTCCGGCCATGCCGACAAACATGCCGATGAGCATCCAGAACAGCAGCGGCTCCAGTCCGCCAACTGTCACGTCGGCCCGCACGATCGTGCCGATAAGAAAACCCAGGATCGGCGTGAACAAGCCGATGAACGATCCAACGAGCATCAGTCGGATGCACCGGGTGCGGTGCGCGGTCGAGCCGGTGCGGTTCTTCTCCCGCAGGACCTCACTCATGAGTAACTCCCTTCCGGAACGGGAACGGCAACCGGCGGGGAGGCCGGTGCCGCCGCGGGCGCCGGGACACTGCCGGCAGTCGGCAGAGACCCGGTGGCCGCCTGCTTGTCGAGCCACCGCGGGATCTTATTCAGGAACGGCCCGATGATATCCATCGGCAGCGGGAAGACCACCGTGGAGTTATGGTCGGCTCCGAGCTCGAGCAGCGTCTGCAAATAGCGCAGCTGCAACGACGCCGGGTTGCGGCTGAGGATCTCGGCTGCTTGACCGAGTTCCTCCGAGGCCTGCAACTCACCGTGTGCGTTGATGATCTTCGCGCGACGCTCCCGCTCGGCTTCTGCCTCGCGGGCCATCGCCCGCTGCATCGCCTGCGGGATCTCCACATCCTTGATCTCGACGACCTTGACCTGAACGCCCCACGGTTCGGTCTGGGCGTTGATGTTGCGGGCGAGATCCTCGTTGAGATCGGCGCGGTGCGCCAGCAGGGTGTCGAGGTCGGCACGCCCGACGACGGACCGCAGTGTGGTCTGCGCCATCTGCGAGGTAGCAACAGCGTGGTTTTCCACTCCCATCACCGACCGAACCGGGTCGGTGACCTGGAACAGCACGACCGCATTAACCCGGGCGGGTACGTTGTCCTTGGTGATGACGTCCTGCGGCGGAATCGTGAGCGTCACGATGCGCAGATCGACGCGGACCATGGTGTCGATCCCGAGGAAGACGATCTGCACTCCGGGCTGGCGAATTGGACGCAACCGCCCAAATCGAAAAGTGACGCCCCGTTCGTATTCCTGCAAGACCTTGAACGAGGCCGCGAACCAGATCAATACCAGGCCGAGCACGATCAGGAGCACAATCAGCCACGCCATCAGCGATTTTTCTCTCGGGTCCCGGCGGTGGCCGCGCCGGGTAGGCCGGGGTCGGCTTCCGCTTCCCGTTCGGTCCAGTGGGTGGAATACGGTGAATGCACGGTGTCTCCTGTCGTTTTGGCGGGGCCGGGAACCTGTCTCGGACCGGTTTTTCTGATGTTGCCGTAGCCGCGGGCGACTTCCCTGAGGCGGCCGGCTTCCCGAGTGGCGACACTCTCGTCGAGACCTTCGTGGCGCAGGTGTGCGGGAAACCCGGCCGGGCTGCGCCGCAGGTGCGACCAGAGCGGCCAGCTACACACGGCGATGGTGACAGCTGCCGCCCCCAGGATCACGAGTTCAACCCCGGTGCGCTGTTGCAGCATCGTGGCTAGCGGCCAGACCAGGCCGAGTACTACCACGACGCAGGCGATTCCCCGGTGGAATCGCTCCGCCTCCGAACTCGGCCAGGGGTCGATGTTGCGGGCAACCTGACGGCCGGTGTCCGAGGTCGTGCAGGTGTCTTTCACCGGGCACGGATTGCACACGGTCGCACTAGCCTGATAGCGCGTCACCCGGTTGTCCGGGTCGAAGGAGATCGGCCACAGCCACTGGTCTTCCGAGCATTTCCAGGCGTCGTGGTCTTCGTGGTAGGTGAAGCCCCCCGACCGCGCGGCGGTCGTCTTGGTAGCGGTCCGCCGCGCGAGAAGGTCGAGGATGTGCGCCACCATCAGCAGAAATCCGCCGTAGGTGAGCGCGAACCAGACCTCCGAATCGATGGCCCCCATCAGGAGCCGTCCACCGGGCGGGTACCATCGTCGGTGTTTGATTCGGTGGCCGATCGGTTGTCCGAGGCGTATCCGCTCGTGCTTCCGGCCGGGGACCCGTCTTCGATCGTCGGTTCGGCACGGTACGCCGAGACGGATGCCGCCGGCTGCGCTTCCACAAACAGCGCCTCCATGGGTACATCCTGGGTACTGCCCTTGATGCGGTAGCGCACGCCGAGCCATGCGATCCAAACAAACGGCATAACACCGCCGACGATGAAGAGTACGTCACCGGGCAACCGCAGCCACTCAAGCACGGCATTACCGGGTTCGGTGATGAAGTTCAGGCTGCGCGCCTCGAAGTACCCGTCGTTGATGGAATGCCACAGTTGAATGACACCGAGCGGCAGCAGGGTCGCGAACGTCATCCACGCCAGCCCGAGGTTGAGGCACCAGAACGACAATTTTGCCAGCCGATCGGGCCAGCGGTTCGCTGGAATCAGATAACGCAAGGCGAACAGAGCCAAGCCGACCCCGAGCATCCCGTAGACACCCATCATGGCGGCATGGGCATGGTTGGCCGTGAGGGCCGTACCGATCTCGTAGTACGAAATGATCGGCAAATTGATCAGGAATCCAAAAATCCCCGCGCCGAGGAAGTTCCAGAACCCGACCGCCACGAGGAACATGACCGCCCAGCGGTGAGGGAACGGGGCCGAGCTGCGGGACTCCTGCCGCGACCCGAGCTGCAGAAAACTCCACGCCTCGATGGTCAGGAAGGTCAGCGGAATCACTTCGAGGGCGGAAAAGAACGCCCCCAGCGCCATGTGCTCTACCGGGGTTCCCGAGAAATACAGGTGATGCATGGTGCCAAGGATTCCGCCGGCGGAGTAGAGAATAACGTCGAGCAGAATGATCTGCATAGCAATTTTGTGCCGTACGACGCCGAGCATCACGAAGATGTACGCGACCATGACGGTCGTGAACAATTCCAGGAAGTCCTCAACCCAGAGATGCACGACCCAGAAACGCCAGAATTCAGCCACGCTGAGGTGCACCTCGGTGCCGGCCAGCATACCCACCGCGTAGAACGCGGGAATCGCGAGGCCCGAATAGAAAAACAGCCATGGCAAGTTGAAACGGTGCTCTGACTTGAGCCGAGCCCGAATACCACGGTAGATAATCACGATCCACAGCGTCAGGCCAACAACGAGCATCCCCTGCCACACCTTCGGCAGGTCAATGTACTCCCACTGCATACCCCAGAAGATCGAGTCCTTAGCCGCTTCGACACCGAAAACACTCATCGCCTCGCCGACGAAGGAGCCCGCGATAACGACAGCGAGCGCGCCAAGCAACCCATAGGCAAGCCAGTGCTGGCGCTTCGGTTCGCGCCCGGAGATGTATGGCGCGAGAAAAATACCAGCGGCGAGGAACGACGCGGCCGTCCACAACAACGAGAGCTGCACATGCCAGGTGCGCGCAAGATTGAACGGCAGAATCTGCGCGAGGTCGATACCGAAGAAGCTGGATAGGTCGGCCCGGTAGTGCTCGATGGCAGCCCCGAGAAACGCCTGAGCGAGGAACATCAGTGCGACGACAAAGAAGAACCAGGCTGTGGCGGACTGCGCCGGGGTCACCTTCACCTCGCCCGGCTGCCGGAATGACAACGCTGGGGTCTCTTCCCCGTGCTGCCAGCCCATTTTCTTGCTCCACCGACCGTACAAGCCAAAAAGCGCGCCGAGGGCGACCAGCAGGGATATCAGCGAGAGCGCACTCCAGACGATGATGTCGGCGGTGGGCGCATTGTCAACGAGCGGTTCCGCTGGCCAGTTATTCGAGTAGGAATAGTCGTGTCCCGGCCGTTCGGCAGCGGATGCCCAGGCCGTCCAAGCAAAGAAAGCCGTGAGCTCGTGCACCTCCGCCGGGTCGGTGATGACGTTGGGAATGAGCCCGTATTGCGTGGTCGGAGAACCGAAATACTCAGCGTAGTGCTGAGTGATGTCCTCAAAGGCGGCGATCTGCAGGTCGGTAAAGATCAGGTCACCCGAGGTGGCGTCGTAGCGGTTGGTGCGCATCATCTCGACCAGTTCGCCCTGCGGGTCCTGCACACCCGAAGCGGTGAGGGCCTCCAGCACGAACTCGGCCGAGCGACGCAGATAGTCGGCGGTGTAATCCGGTCCCAGGTACCCGCCGTGACCCATGATCGAGCCGTACTGCTGCAGTCCGCGACCGGCGAACGTCTGCTGCCCATCAGTGATCTCAGCGCCCGTGAAAACAACCTCACCCTGCGAGTCGACCACCTGTTTCGGCTGGGGCATCGAATCGGTGTAGGTCCTCAATGCGAGAAAACCCATGACGGCAAAACCAAAGACCATCACCAAGGCCACCCCCTGGATCCACCCCTTGGAGACCATCAACTCAGATCGCACCTGTTTTGCTTTTGCTCGAATTCGAACCACGCGGGGAACCTTCCCTCTTGCCTCACGGCTCCCCAGACGGGTCATAGCCGTGCTTTGAGGCTAGTGGAAATAAAAGAATCAAATTGCTTTTTAATGGGTTTCGCTTCGGATCGGCCGTTACAAATAGCTGACGACCTGAATCTGAAGTTCCGCATACGCGTGCGCAATCCCATCGGCGCGGTCCGCCGTCAACGGGCCCGCTCTTCCCAAAAAAGCCTTCCCAGCCAGCTAGCACGTCGAGGCGGCGCTGATCGATGCCCGCCGCGCTGCCCGCAGGTATAGGACGTTTGCGCGTTCGCGTTGGTATCCACTCGGTTGCCGCGCACGGCTAGATTTTCGTCAGTGCCTCGCCCTTATGCATCGCGACATGGTCGGTCGTGTCGCTCGTGATCTCGTACTGCGGATCATCAAGACTGCAACGGCGAATGCGGCCTTTGAATTTTACGTCCTTCGTATGAATCTTCGTGATGGTGCCGTGCACATGACCGACCTCGGAGTTCCAGCGCACGTGATCGTCGACTGAGAATTTTTTCATCATAGGTGTACCTTCCGCTGCCACACTGTTGCCGAATCTCTCCACCATATTCGCAGCACTCCGTCGACCCGATCTGGATTTGTCCCCTTATCGATCACTCTTCCGGTGGGTACCAGACGCGATCACCATCGACCTTGGCAAAGCTGGTCAGGGTGTGCGGCTTGGTCGAGGTCAGGCTCATGATGTCGGCAACCTGAAAGCCCCGAGCCAACAACGCGTCCCCGATCAGTGATCGGTGACAACGCCAGGGCACGGCCTCAGCACACATGACCGCCACAGTCTGCGTCCTCGCCAGCGCCATCAACTCGTCGATACCGGCAACGAACTCGGGCGTTTGCATGTAGTCCGCATAGTTGCGAAAGCTTTTGTTGCGCCACGCTCCGTTGATAGATTCTTCGGACGCCGGGGTGTGCCGTAATCCGCCAAGCTTGGAGAGTCGTTGATAATCGATAGCTGCTTTCGGCATGCTCACGGTAAGTTCGTGCTCCCCAAATTGTGGGTTGTGACGAGACCCCGGAACGGTGCGCACGTCGATGAGTCGTTCGATGCTCCGGGCTTTCAACATTCCAACGAACTCATCAATGGGGTGAGTCGAGTGCCCGATCGTGTACACACAGGTTCCAGCCATGCTCCCATTGAACCGCACGTGCGGAAGCGTGACGCCGTCGCTAACCTGATCAGTGACGAAGCTTCCTCGCTCCAGCCCGCCGGTTCACACGAGCCAGGCGCGGATATCCCTGATAACACCGCTGCCCAAGGGAGTTCTTGAACGAACGGAGAAAGCATGCAACCGATCCCGCATCGTTTCGACCATTCGCGCGCGATTGAAACTGCCGGGGATGGTGGTGTCCCACTGACAGTGTCAGTGCCAGCCAGCGTGGCACGGGCTGGAGTCATCGTGCTTCACGAAATCTGGGGCCTCTCCACGCCAGTTGCCGATCTCGTCGTCCGCCTGGCCGATTGCGGTTACATCACCGCAGCGCCGCACCTTTACCACCGCATCGCAGACCCCGTCGTCACCAGTGGGAAATTCGCACAAGCCCGCCGATACCACAACACCCTCACGAGAGCGGGGCTCATACTTGACATCGAGAGCGCAAAGGCCTGGATTCGTGCCCAGGGAGCACAGAAAATAGCGGTAATTGGGTTCTCCATGGGAGGCACCCTCGCCTTGTGGGCGGCAGCAACATTGCATATCGATGCCGCAGTCACCTTCTACGGCGGCAACTTGGCTTCTCCGCGCTGGCCTGGTGTCCTCAGCGGAATCGATGCGGCACGCGTGCTCAAAGCACCTTGGCTAGGCATATATGCCGGCCAAGACGCCAGTACCCCCGCCCGTGACATTCAACGGATGCGCGAAGTCCTAACCAACAGCGCCACGCAATCCGCGGTGATGGTTTATCCCAAAGTCCGCCACGGCTTCGCCCTGGACCCGGACCTTCCGCGCCACGCCGCAGACGAGGCAGCAGACGCATTCGAGCAAACAGCCCTTTTCCTGAAAACCCATTTACACCAGGCCAACCATCCATTTCCGTAAAGACCGCCACAATCGTCGATACCCGGGGCGTGACATGGGGACGGATGCCTCGGCCTGGACGTCATCCGTCATATGGGGTTAGAGCAGATCGGCGTGGTGGGCGGCGGCCACGTTGGGGTGGGCGCGTAGGCGGTAGCGCAGTGCGTTGTCACCATAGGCGGTTTCGAGAATGGGACTGTTGGTTGGGTCGGCGGAGAGCCCGCGAGCCTCACGAGACAGGCTCTCGTCGAGCTGCAGCCGCGGCATGACGGTGTCCAGTGCGGGGTTGAAGAAGAACGGCACGGAGATGCGGTCGGATCCGTCTTTAGGGGAGAAGACGCGGTGCAGGGTGGCTTTGAGATAGCCATCCGTTGCCAGTTCCAGCATTTCGCCGATATTCACGACGAAGGCACCGTCGAGCGGGGGAGCATCGATCCACTCACCGTCGTGCTCGACTTGCAGACCGTCCTTGTTCGGTTCGACGAGCAGCAGCGTGAGAACTCCGCCGTCGCGGTGCTCGCCCACACCCTGGGCACGTTCAGGCTGACCGGGATAGCGCACGATCTTGGTCAAGAGAAAGGGGTTTTCGGCGAAAGCGGCGTCGAAGACGTTCTCGGGGCTGCCGAGGGCGAGCGCCCAGGCGCGCAGCAGGCGAAGCGCGATGCGGCTCAGCTCCTCATTCCAGCGTAGGGCGACGGTCTTCAGCTCGGGCAAGGACTCCGGCCAAAGGTTCGGGCCCTCGAGGCGCCAATAATCTGGAGTTCCAGCGGCGCGGGGCACGGGCTCGCGGTCTACCCCGATGTCGATCTGCTCGCGCCAATCGACGGCGTTGGCGGTGAGCTCCCCGCCGACGCGGGTATAACCGCGAAACTGCGGACTGTGGATGTTTTCCAACTTGAGTTTCTGCTCGGCTGGCAGATCAAAGAACTCGCGCGACACGGCGAGGAGCTCCTTCCTGAGCTGCGGGTCGACACCGTGGCCGGTCAGATAGAAGAACCCGACCTCGTGGGTGACACGCAGGAGTTCAGCGCGGAATGCCGTAGCTTCGGCCTCGCCAGCGTCGAGTTGAGAGAAATCAAGGATTGGAAGTGAAAGCGCCATGATTTAAGTTTGACACCGAGCAGGCCACGCCGCGAATTGACTAAATGCCACCGGCGAATTTCTACGCCATCCCCACGAGCGGGGCGGGAGGTACGGAGAACCTGGTTCATGTCGAATCGTCGAAAGAGCGGCCGATGATCCTGGCCAGATCACGCACTCCGTGCGGTCCGTACTGTCGAATTAGCGATTCGGGAAGCCGTGGGGGAGGCCGGTCAGGACCGGGGCGAGGCGAGCCAAACGTTCGCGCTCGAGGAGGAGAGCGGTGTATTCACGTTCTCGGCGCACGGCGGCGACTCCAATGAGGAAGAGTTCAGCCGGGACATCGGGTAGTGGGGAGACGAACGGAGTGGCCTCCGCAGCCAGGGTCTGGGCCAGACGTTCGCGGGTCAGCGGGGTCAGGTGAGGTGACTGCCGCAGGAACTGGGCCACGCGCCGCGCGAGCTGGTCGGGCAGCCTGGCGATATCGACGGTCTGCGACCACGGCAGCAGTGATTCAGGCAGCGTTCGCGGGACCTCTTTGTTGCGCGGGACGCGCTCGTGCTGGCTGTACGTGCCAGCCAGGAGGTCGCCGAGGCGCTTCGATCGGCCGTTGAGCAGGGCCGTAATGGCGGCGAGACCACCAACGGTCATGATGATCTCGAGCACGCCCGTCAGGGCTCGAATGAATGCATGGCGCAGGGAGATTGCTCCGCCGTCGTCGCGCACGATGCGAGCGCCGATGGCGAGTTTGCCGAGAGATCGACCGTGCGTCAGGGTTTCGACCAGCACCGGCACGATCAGAACGGAGAAAACGAGGGCCGCAACCGAGATGGCCTGAGTGAGCGCGGTGTCGGTAAAAACCGCGACGGTCATAAAGAAGGCCAAGAGCAGGTACAGGGCGAGATACGCGATCGTATCGATGATCGAGCCGGCAGCGCGCAGAATGACGCTGGCAGGGCGCACGTCGAGCGCGACTGCCTCGCCGGTTACGAGCTCGTCGTCGCGAGTCAGATCGCTGTAGCGGTCGGCACGATCGGTCGTGTTCATGTCTACTATTGAACCAGATGGATCTCGACGCTTACACGGCTGCGCATCGCGCCGACTGGGACCGCCTGACCGAGCTCGGGGCCCGGCGGGCGCTGAACGGTGCCGAAGCTGACGAACTCATCGAGCGCTATCAGGCCGGTGCCACCCAGCTGTCAGCGATCAAGTCGACTGCCGGGTCTACTCTCGAAGGCGACCGGCTGTCAGTTGGCCTCTCTCGCGCCCGGCTGCGTTTCACGGGGGTGAGTGCCAATGTGTTGGCGCAAATTCCGCGATTTTTCGTTGCCCAGCTGCCTGCAGCCCTCTTTCGGCTGCGTTGGCTCACCCTCGCGGTCGCCGCGGTCACCTTCTTGGTCGCGGGCCTGTACGCGGTGTGGGCGTACAACAATCCAGACGTGCTCGCGAATCTGGGAACGGAGGCCCAACTCGCGCAGCTGGCCAACGAGGACTTCGTCGGCTACTACTCGGCGAACCCTGCGGCGTCATTCACCGGATTTGTCTGGACGAACAACGCCTGGATCGCCGCGCAGTGCATCGCCTTTGGCATTACCGGGGTCTACGTGCCGTTCATTATTCTTCAAAACGCCGTGAGCATCGGCACCACAGCGGCGATCATGTTCGCCTACGACAAGGGCGACGTATTCTTTCTCTACATCGCTCCGCACGGGCTGCTCGAACTCACCGCCATCTTCGTGGCAGCGGCCGGCGGGCTGCTCATCTTCTGGGCCTGGATCGCCCCCGGTGCCCGCACCCGCGGGCAGGCACTCGCCGAAGACGGCCGCGCGCTGTTCACGGTGGCAATCGGCCTGGTCTTCGTACTGTTGGTCTCGGGCATCATCGAGGGATTCGTCACCTCGCAGCCGTGGCCATGGCCGATCAAGATCGGTATCGGAGCCATCGCGCTTGGCGCATTCCTGACGTACATGATCGTGCTCGGCGGCCGCGCCACTCGCGCTGGTGAAACCGGCGACCTGAGCGAATTTGAGGCCGGAAGCAGCCGAATCTACGCAGCCTGACGCCCGGACTGCCGAGATCTGACACGGTCATCTCTGGCGCCCCACGGGATCGACCAATGGGACTGATTCTGACACAGACGATTCTTTGCAGCAGTCGGGACGTCAGAGCCGGCCGGCAGCCTTCAGGGCGATGTAACGGTCGGCCAGGGCCGGCGGGAGCTGCTCTGGCGAGGCGGTGACAACATCCGCTCCCAGTCGACGGATAGCGGCCGACACGCGAGCCACGTCGAGCAGGGCCCGTTCCGCCGCCGCCGCCCGGTAAATCTCGTCACGACCGCCGCGGGTGGCTGCGGCGAGCACGGTGGCGGGGTCGAGCACGGAGGCCACGACTACCGTGTGCCGTTTGGTGAGCTGGGGCAGCACCGACAGCAGCCCGGTCGACGCGCCCGCGGCGTCGACCGAGGTGAGCACCACGACCAGGGCATGCTGGCTGGTGATGGACCGCACCTGCCCGGGAACGGCGGCCCAGTCCATCTCGATGAGCTCCGGCTCGATCAGGGCCATCGAATCGACCATCTGCGAGAGCAGAGCGGCCCCGCTGGCACCCTGCACCCGGCCGCGCACCCGGCGATCGAACGCGAGAAAGTCCACCCGGTCGCCGGCAACCGAGGTGAGCGCGGCGAGCAGCAGGGAAGCCTCGAAGGCGGTGTCGAGGCGCGGCTCGTTATCGACCCGCGCCGCCGAGGTTCGACCGGTGTCGAGCAGAATGACGACGCGGCGATCGCGCTCCGGTCGCCAGGTGCGCACCATCACATCGTTGCGCCGGGCAGTGGCGCGCCAGTCGATCGAGCGTACGTCGTCGCCGCGCACGTATTCGCGCAACGAATCGAACTCGGTGCCTTGCCCGCGCACCATCACGCTCGTGCGTCCGTCGAGCTCCTTGAGTCGCGTAATTCTCGAGGGCAGGTGTTTACGGGCGTGAAAGGGAGGCAATACGCGGATGCGCCCCGGCGCGTTCAGCGTGGCCTGGCGGTTCCACAAGCCGAGCGGCCCGCGCGAGCGCACCGTCACCTGTTCGACCCGTCGTTCCCCGCGCCGAAACGGGGTGAGCGTGAGCGAGACGAGCCGCCGTTCCCGGGATGGGATCACAACCCGGCTGCGATTGTGTCCGGCGCCCGCCGACGGTTGCCAGGCATCCCGCACCACGCCGACCAGGCGGCGGCGTCCGGTGTTGGTGAGGTACAGCTCGCTCGTGACGGATTCCCCGAGTCGAACCCGGGCGGGCAGCATCCGTTCGACCGTCACGGCACGCGGAGACGCCGCCAACACGAGGTCAAGGGCGCCAAGCACGAACACCACGAGCAGCCAGAGAAGGAGAACGCCCGTGGCGGCCACGGTATCGAGCCCGAACAGCACGACAGGCACCACGCCGAGGGCGAGGAGAAGAACGAACCGTCCGCTGAGCGTCATCGTTAGATCGGAACCTGAACCTGCTGCAGCACGCCGCGCAGGATGGCATCCACCGAGACACCCTCGAGTTCGGCCTCCGGGCGCAGCTGCAGGCGGTGTCGCCAGACCGGCAACGCCATGGCCTGTACATGATCGGGCGTGATCGAGTCGTAGCCGCTCAGCCAGGCCCAGGCCTTGGTGGCGGCGAGCAGCGCGGTTGTTCCGCGGGGACTGACACCGAGCTTGACCGAGGGACTCGTGCGCGTAGCGCGGGCCAGGTCGACGATGTAGGCGAGCACATCCGCACTCGAACCGACCCGCGACACTGCGGCCTGCGCCGCGGCGAGTTCAACCGCGCCGAGCACCGCGCTCACACCGGCGCCCGCCAGGTCGCGCGGGTTGAAACCGGCGGCGTGCCGGCGCAGCACCTCGATCTCGTCAACCCGCTGGGGGACGTCGAGCACGAGCTTGAGCAGAAACCGGTCCAGCTGCGCCTCCGGCAGCGTATAGGTGCCCTCGTACTCGATCGGGTTCATGGTCGCCGCCACGATGAACGGCTCCGGCAGCGTGAGCGATTCGCCGTCAACGCTCACCTGCCGTTCCTCCATGGCCTCAAGCAGCGCGGACTGCGTCTTCGGCGGCGTGCGGTTGATCTCGTCGGCAAGCATGATGTTGGTGAACACCGGACCCTGCCGGAACTCGAATTCCCCCGCGCGGGCATCGTAGATGAGCGACCCGGTCACGTCCCCTGGCATCAGGTCGGGCGTGAACTGGATGCGCTTAGTGTCAAGGCTCAGCGCGTGGCTGAGCGTGCGCACCAGCAGCGTTTTAGCCACCCCCGGCACACCCTCGAGCAGCACGTGGCCGCGCGCGAGCAGCGCGATGATCAGCCCGGTCACTGCGCCGTCCTGCCCGACGACCGCCTTGCCGACCTCGGAGCGTACCCGGTTGAGCGCGGCCCGCAGCGCTGCGGCATCCTCTGCGGTTGAGGGCGCCACGGCAGCGAGCGAGTCAGCGGGCGTGATGGGGGTGGCAGGAGTGGTCATGGGTCCATTCTTTCGGCTGGAGGGGGTGATGATTCACCAGAAACGGATGCCGACGCCCGAGCAGCCGGCGCGGACCCGGGTTGCACGGCCTGACCGGTCGCGTGTTCGAGAGCCTGCAAAGCGTCCGAGAGCGCCATCAACTGCGCGTCGGATTCAGGAATCGCGCCCACCAACACGCGCCGCACCTCGTCGGGAGCGCGACCGGTGAAATGGGCGACCGATCCGATGACCTCGTCCAGATGTGCGAGGCGGCCGAGGCCCACAGCCAGGGCGAGTCGCTGCACAGCGCCGACCCGCAGGGCGTCCAGCGCCCTCAGCCTGGCATTGCTGCGCGCGTACAACCGGGCTCGACCCTCCATTGTCTCGCTCGCTTTCACCGTGACCGGCAGGTTCTCGGCCACGAGCGGTCCGAACCGCGCAGCCCGCCAGAACGCGGCGGCGACGGCGACGAGCATGAGCAGAACGAGCACGGGAGTGACCCAGCCGGGTGTCAACTCGGCCAGTGACGGGGGCCCGGTTCGGGGCAGATCGGCCAGGGTCGGCAGGTACCAGACCAGCGAGTCGCTCAGCCCTAACAGCCCCAGCGCGAGCGCTGCATTGCCGTAGTGCGCGATGTTCTCATTATTGAATAGGTCTGCGTCAGGCACGAGGGAGATGATCCCACCGGTCGAGTCGTTCTGCACCTGAACCAGCGAGAAGGTAGTGGTCCCGCTGGCAAAACATCCGGTGAGGAGCGGATTCCCAGCATCGGGCGGAATGGACAGCGTGTCCCCGCCCGGCGTGAGTTCCTCGGCTCGATTCGCGGCCGGCACCGAGCAGTCAGCGGTGAGAGTGTCGGATTCGGACACGCCACCGAAGCCGACCGTCGGGGCCAGCGCCTGAAGGGCTAGAAAATCCGGTGCCACGACAACGGTGTGCGCGGCGAGGTCACCCAGTTCGCCCAGCTGGGACTGGTCGAGGTAGCTGTTCTCGTCATACAGGAACACGGTTGAATCCGTTCCGACCGCGGCCCGCACCTCGGCCAGGGAACTGGCGAGCGTCACGGTGACGCCCTGCTGGCGAAGTACCTCGACGAGCGCCATTGAGCCGGCCGGAGAGACGTTGTCCCCGGCGAGGGCCCGGCCAGCAGCCTGAGTACCGCCGGACACGAGCACGGCGACAATCGCGATGGCCAGGATCCCGGCAGCGGCGATGACCCAGAACGAGGAGCGACCCAGCAACGCGCGCAGGGTCGGGGTCGCCACGGTCGTGCCGCCGGCAGCGCCGACGGCAGCACCGGACAAGAGAGCAGGCGCATCCGTTTGGGAGCCGAGCGTTGCGCTCATGACCGACCCGCCTCGGCCAGTGGGGCGAGCGTGGCGGGCGCCGCAGCCCGCAATTCGGCCTCGAGGGCGGCGAGGGCACGGTAGTCGGGCTCGAGACCGACCTGTTCGAGGTAGCGTACCCGGTCGAAGGTGTCCGCAGCGAGGGCCAGTGCCCGGCCGAAGGCCGGAAACGCCAGCTGAGCGCGGGCAGCGAAATCATGCGCGGTCGTGCCGGGCGTGACCGAGAGTACCGTGCGTTCAGCCAGGCCGCGGGCCAGGGCGCGAAAAACTTCCTCGCAGGCCAGGCTCCAGTCGCCGCGACTGGCCGCTGCGTCGGCTGCCGTGCGCATCTCGGAGCTGCTGCGCTGGTCAATTGTGCCGAACAGGTCGGGAGCTGCCCGGCGTCGTCGGGCCAGCCTGGGGGCGCCGAACAACAGCCAGCCCGCCACGAGCGCCGTAAGCGCCAGCACGACCGCGACAATCGGCAGCCAGTCTTTCAGGTTGCCGTCGCCGTTGACCGTTAGCGACTGGAGCCAGTCCAGGAATGCCTGAGATGCCCGGTCGAACCAGGTCGGCCTGGCTGCAGCGTACGGGGCTTTGGCGAGTTCCTCACGCAGCCACTGGCGTGCCTCTGGCGCGTCGGGAACAACGGGAACATCACGCGACATGCCCAGCGTGACGCGGTCAACTAGTGATCCGAGTTGTGCCACGCCCAGCGCGGTCATGCCGCCGGATACCCGGTGCTGGCAGCGGTCGGTGTTAGGTACGGGTCGGGCACGTCGCCGCCCTGCGCCGCCGATTCCACGTAGCGGGCCAGCTCAAGGTCGAGGCCCTCCTTGCGCATGCGCAGGTCGAGGTAGATCAGCGCTATCGCCGCCGATTGCACGACGGCCGCCACCGCGGCCACCGGAATAGCGATGATCAGGGTGAGAGCGGTGATGATATAGGTCGTCTCCTCGCTGAGCGTCCCGTTCGGATCGATCAGCATCGCGCCGAGACCCAGGAGCAGTGACACGGGCGTGGTGACGATCTGGGTGATCACCTGCACGATCAGACCGATCAGCAGCAGCACGCCCAGGGTTCGCCAGAAGTAGCCGCGAGTGAGTGACCACGACCGAACAACGGATGCCCGCACGCTGAGCTTCTCCAGCACGATCAGGCTTGGGACGACACTGGTTTTGGTGTACAGGAACGCGCTCGCGGCTGCGAGCATCAGGCCGCCGAAGATGCCGACCAGAACGCCAGCCACGAAGCCGGCGGTACCGCCGACGCTGATCAGCAGCACGACGAAGGCGGCTATCACGGCCACGCCAATGAACAGTGCCACGGTCAGCAGCGCGGTCCACAGCACCAGCGGCCAGAGGCGGGTTGCCGCTGTGCGCCACAGCGCGCCGAGCCGCAGCTTTTCACCGAGGGTGGCGCGGGCCACTTCGACCACGATGACGGCCTGCAGCAGGGTCGAAGCGATGAGTGACAGGGCGATGGGAATGATGGCGGACAGCGCGCCGGCCAGTACCGAGCCGGCAGTGACGGCATCCTTCTGGTCGAGCGGGGCGCTGTCGATGCGGTCGATGGCCCAGAATGTGACCAGCCCGACGATCAACACGGTGACGAGCATGATCGCGGCCTGAACGATCAGAGCGCTGCCAAAGGTTGCCTTCGGATTGCGACGCAAAACCTGGAACGATGCGCCGAGCAGGGTGCCAAATCCGATCGGTCGCAGCGGAATCAAACCTGGCTTGGGCGGCGGCGTCCAGCCCTGCCCAGGGGCACTGCCCGGGTACGGACTGGCATACGGTCCGGTCTGGTTCGGCGCGTCCTGACCGGGCGCGACGGGTGGGACGAACTCTCCGTAACGCGGCGGAACGGGGGCGTCGGGGGCTTGCCAGGGGTCTGTCACCATTCAATGCTGGCACAGGTGGATGGAGAAATGCGCTCGCAGGCACTCTGTCAGCAGGCTCAGCTACTCTTATGCCAGACTTTGCCCTACTCATCGGGCAATCTGCTGAGCGAACGACATCAGAACACTCGTGACTTAGGTTCTGGAAAGAGACCCATGACTGCACGCATTTTGGTTATCGATGACGATACCGCCCTGTCCGAGATGATCGGCATCGTTTTGCACGGCGAGGGCTTCACTCCGGGTTTTTGTGCCGATGGATCGCTCGCCCTCGAGACGTTTCGTGTCGAGAAGCCTGACCTGGTCTTGCTTGACCTCATGCTGCCCGGCCTCGACGGCATCGAAGTGTGCCGGCTGATCCGCGCAGAATCGGGGGTGCCGATCATCATGCTCACCGCCCGGTCTGACACCACCGACGTGGTCAAGGGGCTCGAGTCCGGTGCCGACGACTACATGGTTAAGCCGTTCAACCCCAAGGAACTCGTCGCCCGCATTCGCACCCGCTTGCGCCCGCCCGCCGCCGATGGTGCGCTAGCCCTGCACATCGGTGACCTCGTGGTGAACGCGGTCGGCCACGAAGTCACCCGCGGAACGACCGCGATCAATCTCACGCCGCTTGAATTCGACCTGCTGCTGGCCCTCGCCTCCAAACCCCAGCAGGTCTTCACCCGCGAAATGTTGCTTGAGCAGGTCTGGGGCTACCACTATAAGGCCGATACCCGGCTCGTAAACGTGCACGTGCAGCGGCTGCGCGCGAAGGTCGAGCACGATCCCGACAATCCCAAGATCGTCATGACGGTACGCGGCGTCGGCTATCGCGCCGGTACGGTCAGCTAGAGACCCCCGACCACAGATGTCCTCCCGGCGACACCCGCTGAATCGGTCTCCCGAGCCGTGCCACAGCTGACCTACTGGAGCAGGCCGCGTAACTGGCCGAGGCTCGTGCGCGCGTCGTGGCGTTCGTCCCTGCAATTTCGTACCGTGACGGTTTCGGTCGCGCTTTCCGGGCTGGCCATTCTGATCGTAGGGGTGTACATGTCGGTCAGCATCGGTAATGACCTGTTTCAATCACGGCTGAGCCAGGTCTTGCTCGAATCAGACCGTGCAACCAGTGCCGCGCAAAGCCTCTTCGATTCCTCCGATGCCACCGACCGGGTGCAGGTTCAGAACTTGCTCAGTTCGGCCCGTACCTCGATCTCCGCTGCCTCGTCGAGCCGACTGGTCGCAGTGCTGCGGGTACCTGGCCAGGAGCCGTCGACCGTCGCGCCGCTCGATTCGTCGACGTTTGGGCAATCGACCGGCGTGGTCGGCGCCGACCTGCGCACCGAGGTGCAGGCGAACGACGGTGATCAGTTTTGGCAATCCGTCACCCTGACCGGTGACGCGGCCACGACCATGCCCGGCATCGTGGTCGGGTCGCAGATCACGGTTCCTGTGGCCGGCCGTTACGAGCTGTACATTGCCTATAGTCTGCAGGATTCCGAAGCGACGCTGCTCTTCGTGCAGCAGACGCTCGGGGTGGCTGGTGTCGCACTCGTGTTGCTGATCGGGGCCGTATCGTGGATCGTCGTGCGGTTTGTCGTCACGCCATTGCGGGTGGCCGCCGAAACGAGCCAGAAACTTGCCTCCGGCGACCTTGAAGTGCGCATACCCGAGAAGGGCGAAGACGTCATCGCCACGCTTGCCCGCTCGTTCAACGGCATGGCCGACAGCTTGCAGAGCCAGATTCGTGAGCTCGCCGACCTGTCCGAGGTGCAGCAACGTTTTGTGTCGGATGTATCACACGAATTGCGAACGCCGCTCACGACCATCCGCTTGGCCGGCGATGTGCTGTACGACCAGCGAGCGACTTTTCCGCCAGCCACCGGTCGCACCGCTGAGCTGCTGCACACTCAGGTGGAACGCTTTGAGTTGCTGCTCAGCGACCTGCTCGAAATCAGCCGGTACGACGCCGGCTCGGTAGAACTCGAGAGTGAACCGACGAACCTCGTCTATCTCGCCGAAGACGCCATCGATAGTCTGAGGTCACTGGCCGAGTCCAAGGGGAGTGACTTGCGGCTGGTAGCGCCGGGCGGGTACCTCAACGCCGACGTTGATCCGCGGCGCATTCGGCGGGTTCTGCACAACCTCATTGGCAACGCCATCGAACACGGTGAGGGAAAACCCGTCATGGTGTCCGTCGACAGCGATGCGAACGCGGTTGCGCTCGCCGTGCGTGACTACGGTCTCGGCATGACCCAGGCCGAGGTCGCGCACGTGTTCGACCGGTTTTGGCGTGCGGATCCGTCTCGCCAACGCACGATCGGAGGCACCGGACTCGGACTGGCCATCTCGCGCGAAGACGCGAGCGTGCACAACGGCTGGCTACAGGTCTGGTCGAGTCCAGGAGAGGGATCGTGTTTTCGGCTGACCCTGCCGCGCACGGCCGGAGCCATGCTCGAATCGTCCCCGATCCCATTGCCACCCGACGACGCCACGGCCGCGCTGGGCGAGATTGGGCATGTTCCAGGGATGGGCGGAGGTCAGCATGACTGATCGCAAAGCGCGCGGTTCAGCCTGGCGGGTCGTTTCGGCACTGTTCGTGTCAGTCAGTCTCGCCGTTGGGCTCGGTGGCTGCACCGGTATCCCTCGCGACGGTGTGGTGCACGCCGGCAATGACATCGCGCCGGACGATAATCCAGCCCCGGTTTTTTTGCCGGCGCTACCGCAGAAGGACGCCTCGCCGGAGTCTATTCTGCGCGGCTTCATCGACGCGTCGTCCAGCCCGGAGAACAACTACGACATCGCCCGCCAGTTTCTGGCTCCGGCGTTTCAGTCCATTTGGGATCCCACCGTAGGCGTCACCGTCGATAACGGTTCTGGGCGTACCCTGACCGTCATCGACGACGCCACCACCACCCTCGTGGCGGTCACACCGATCGCCGAAGTGGACCAGTCGGGGGAATACCGCGAGGTCGACGCGAGCCCGGTACCGTTGCGCTACGAATTTGCGCAGATCGGCGGCCAGTGGCGCATTAGTGCGGCCCCCGACGGTACGGTGATCGACGAAAACACCTTCAATGATGTTTTCAGCGCCCAGCCGGTCTACTTTTATGACCCTGGATTTCGGTTTTTGGTGCCGGACCTGCGCTGGTTTCCGCGCGGCGCATCCGCTCCGACGAAACTGGTCAACGCGGTCTTGAGCGGACCGAGCGCCTGGTTGACCGGCGCCGTGGCCACGGCCTTTCCCGAAGGCTCCGAGCTCACCGCCGACGCCGTGCAGGTCGTCGGGCGTCAGGCCATGGTCGATCTGAACAGCGAAGCCCTCAATGCCGATCGGCAGACCCTTCAACGCATGAAGGCGCAGCTGGTGGCGAGTCTGCCGAGGGGCCTGACAGTTGAAATCACCATTGACCAGAACTCCCAGTCCATCACTGCTCTGGAATCAGGAGCCCCGCTCGTGGACCCACGGGTGGATGCCCGGGCGCTCGTGCTGCGCGGTGACGAGTTCGGATTTCTCGCCGCGACCGGGCAGAGCATCACTGCGCTGGATGGGCTCTCCGACACTATCGCCCAGCTTGCTCCAACCGCTGTGACGCTCGCATCGGGCCAGGCATCGGCGGCCGTACTCGCCCGCGACGGCGTCTACGTCGTCCGGGCCGGCGACGACCCCAAGCTGCTCGACGCGCGGGCGGGGCTGCTCGCACCATCGATCGACAACGACCGCTTTGTCTGGTCGGTGCCGGCAAACGATCCGAGTGCACTCGTTGTCTACAGCCCCACCGGGGAAGCAACCTTGCTGCCGACGCCCTGGCCAGAGGCCACGTCGATCGCGGCACTGAAAGTGTCCCGAGACGGCTCTCGACTGATCGCACTCCTCGGCACCGGTGCCGAGACCCGATTCGTCATCGCTTCCATCATTCGCACCGGCGCAGTGCCGACCGGAATCGGTGCGCCCGTACTGCTGGCGTCGGGCGGCGGAGTCGGGCGCGACGCGACCTGGATCGATGAGTTGACCGTCGCCTCGCTCAGCACGCTGCCCAGCGGCGAAGCCCGCATCGTCGTGCAACAGATTGGTGGCGTCAGTACCATCCTCGAATCCTCCCTGAGCAGTCGCTTCATTGTCGGCAGCAACTCGGTGCGCGATCTGCGAGCCCTCACCGACACGGGCAGCCTCGAGGTGCAACGTGGAGCGGGCTGGCAGGCTCGCATCGATAAAGTCACCCTGCTGGCCACCCAGCAAGGCCTCGGCGGCTAAGCAACCGCCCACTCCTCCCCAGGAGGCTCCGAGGCGCGCTCATCCACCGCTGGCGAGTTCGGGTCGGCCCCGCCGGTATCCGGCGGCACACTGAGGCCATGAGCCGTCAACTGCGCGATCGTCTGGCCGCCGCGGGCCGGGATGCCTGGGCAACCGTGCTGCCGACCGAGTGCAGCGGCTGTGGTGTCGTGGACCGTGCTTTGTGCGCCGCCTGCCGGCGGGCGCTGGCGCCTTGCGTGCACCCGGTCGCCCGTGACGACGCCGTCATCTGGGCGGCACTCACCTACGAGGGTGCTGCCCGCCACGCGATCGCCGCTTACAAAGACGGCGGCCGAACGGATGCTGCCGCCGCGCTTGCGGCGCCGCTGCGAGCGGCCATCGTGGCCGCGCTGGCCGCCGTGCCCGCTGGCCGTGACGGTCGTGATGCTGTGCGTTCTGACTCCGGCCGCGGAATCCAGCTCGTGACCATCCCGTCGTCTCGTCGGGCCTGGCGTGTTCGGGGCTACCACCCGGTCGACGCCCTCCTGCACCGCGCCGGCCTGCACCCGTTTCCGGCGCTCGCGCAGCGCATCGAGGCCCTCGACCAGGTAGGCCTCGGCCGGGCGGCGCGGGCCGCGAACAAAAGCAACAGCCTCGTCGCCAGGCGTCCGCTCGACGGGGTGCTGGTGATCCTCGTCGACGACATCGTGACGACGGGAGCGACCCTGCTCGAGGCACGGCGCGCCGTGTTCGCTGCTGGCGGCATCGTCGTCGGCCTCGCGGCACTGGCAGAAACACGCCGTCTGATGCCCCCGTAGCCGCAGTCTGGGAAAACTGATCGACCAATATTGTGACTTATCTGACTCTCACGGCTACGGTGGAGTCAAAGGCGCGCAATGATCGCCCAGTTTGAGGGCGGTCCGTCAAACTGGAGGTCGTCATGGAAACTAACATCGTCGGACGCAACCTTGGGATCACTGATCGCTTCCGGGATTACGCGACCGAGAAGGCCGAGAAAATTGCCGTTCTCGCCGACAAGGCCCTCGCGCTCGAGATCAAGGTCAGTCGCCACCACGAGAAGAACGGCGCGGCCGTCGGTAACGACCGGGTCGAACTCACCCTGATCGGCAAGGGGCCGTTGGTGCGGGCCGAAGCAGACGGATCCGACAAGTACGCCGCTTTCGACGTGGCGCTGGGTCGTCTGCTTGAGCGCGTTCGCCGTGCCAAGGATCGCAAGAAGGTGCACCGCGGCGGCGCCCACCGGCCCACCTCGCTGCACGAGGCGTCCGCGGTCGGCTTCAGCGTCATCGACATCACACCGGCCAACCCCGAGACGCTCGAGCGGGTGCGCACCGGTGCGATCCCCATCGTGCAGGTGGATGCCCCCGAAGCCTCCGCCGAGGAGGAATACTGCCCCGTCGTCATCCGTCGTAAGGTCTTCGCGGCGGCTCCCATGTCCGTCGATGATGCCCTGTATTTCATGGAGTTGGTCGGCCACGATTTCTACCTGTTCCAGGACATCGAAACCAAGCGTCCCAGTGTGGTTTACCGCCGCAAGGGCTGGGACTACGGAGTCATCGAACTCGACGGTTCGGCCAGTGAGCTGCAGGAGACTGTGCCCGCTACCAGCGGGCGTGCCAACTGACCAACTAGCATTGCCTTAGCCGCCGACCAGGTCGGTGCTCTGGCATCTGCCAGACGAGAGGCGCAGGCTTGTGCTGCGGCAGTCCGATTGGGCTGTCGCAGCGCGTGCCTGCACCGTTTGACTAGTGGAGTACATTCGTGGCGTCAATTCTTGAAAAGGTTCTTCGCGTTGGTGAAGGTCGCGTTCTGCGCCGCCTGGAAAACTACGCGAAAGCCATCAACGCGCTGGAAGAAGACTTCCACGAGCTCACCGACGAGGAGCTCAAAAACGAGACCGTCACCCTGCGGGAACGGTACTCCAACGGAGAATCGCTCGATGATCTGCTGCCCGAGGCCTTCGCCGCCGTGCGTGAGGCGAGCACCCGCACCCTGGGGCTGCGCCACTTCGACGTGCAATTGATGGGTGGCGCCGCTCTTCATTTGGGCAACATTGCCGAGATGAAGACCGGTGAGGGCAAGACCCTGGTCGCCACCACTGCGGCCTACCTCAACGCGATCAGTAGCCGCGGTGTGCACGTCATCACGGTCAACGACTACCTCGCGAGCTACCAGAGCGAGCTCATGGGCCGCGTTTTCCGTGCCCTCGGTATGACAACCGGATGCATCGTCTCCGGTCAGACTCCGGCGCAGCGGCGCGAAATGTATGCCGCTGACATCACCTATGGCACCAACAACGAGTTCGGTTTTGACTACCTGCGCGACAACATGGCGTGGCAGGCCAGCGATATGGTGCAGCGCGGGCACTACTTCGCCATCGTCGACGAAGTCGACTCGATCCTCATCGACGAGGCTCGGACCCCGCTGATCATCTCCGGGCCGGCATCGGGTGAAGCGAACCGCTGGTTCAACGAGTTTGCGAGCCTGGCCAAGCGCCTCATCGCCGACGAGGACTTCGAGGTCGATGAGAAGAAGCGCACCATCGGTGTACTCGAACCCGGCATCGAAAAGGTCGAGGACTACCTCGGCATCGACAACCTCTATGAATCGGCCAACACGCCGCTGATCTCTTTTTTGAACAACGCCATCAAAGCGAATTCTTTGTTCAAGAAGGACAAGGATTATGTCGTCATGAACGGCGAGGTGCTCATCGTCGACGAGCACACTGGCCGTATCCTCATGGGACGCCGCTACAACGAGGGCATCCACCAAGCGATCGAGGCCAAAGAGGGCGTCGCGGTGAAAGCCGAGAACCAGACCCTCGCCACCGTCACCCTGCAGAACTACTTCCGCCTGTACTCGAAGATCTCCGGCATGACGGGTACGGCCGAGACCGAAGCCGCTGAGTTCATGAGCACCTACAAGCTCGGCGTCGTGGCCATTCCCACCAACAAGCCGATGCAGCGCATCGACCAGTCCGACCTGATCTACAAGAATGAAGAGTCCAAGTTTCGTCAGGTCGTTGAAGACATCGCCCAGCGCCACGAAGCCGGACAGCCGGTTCTGGTCGGCACGACCAGCGTCGAGAAGAGCGAATACCTGTCCCGGCTGCTCGCCAAGATGGGTGTGCGCCACGAGGTCCTCAACGCCAAGAACCACGCCCGTGAAGCGGCGATCGTCGCGCAGGCCGGTCGGCTGGGCTCGGTGACCGTCGCCACCAACATGGCCGGTCGTGGCACCGACGTGATGCTCGGTGGTAACGCCGAGTTCCTCGCTGTCGCCGAGATGAACGCGAAGGGCCTCAGCCCGGTAGAAACCCCCGACGAGTATGAACTCGCCTGGGACGACGTGTTCAACGCTGTCAAGGCCGACGTTAGCGAAGAGGCTGAGAAGGTCATCGCCGCCGGCGGTCTGTATGTGCTCGGTACCGAACGGCACGAATCACGCCGCATCGACAACCAGCTGCGCGGACGGAGCGGACGTCAGGGCGACCCGGGCGAGAGCCGGTTCTACCTTTCGCTCACCGACGACCTCATGCGCCTGTTCAACGCCGGTGCAGCCGAAGCCCTGATGGGCCGCCAGGGCGTGCCAGACGACATGGCGATCGAATCCAAGGTGGTCAGCCGCGCCATCCGCAGCGCGCAGTCACAGGTCGAGGGTCGTAACGCCGAGATTCGCAAGAACGTGCTCAAGTACGACGACGTTCTCAACCGTCAACGTGAGGCCATCTACGGCGATCGTCGCCACATCCTCGAAGGTGACGACCTGCACGAACGCACCCAGACTTTCCTCACCAACGTCATAGACGAGGTGCTCGACGTGCACGCTGGCGACGGCAACGGTGACGACTGGGACTTCGACGCGATGTGGACCGAACTGGGGACCCTCTACCCGGTGGGACTGACCATCGACGAGGTCGTTTCTGAGGCCGGCGACAGGGGCAAAATCAATCGCGATTTCATGCGCCGGGAGATTCTTTCCGACGCCAAGCTCGCCTACTCACGTCGTGAAGACTCCCTCGGGGCCCCAGCGATGCGTGAACTGGAACGCCGCGTGGTGCTTTCGGTGATCGACCGCCGCTGGCGCGACCACCTCTATGAGATGGACTACCTGAAAGATGGAATTGGGCTGCGTGCGATGGCGCAGCGCGACCCTCTGGTCGAATACCAGCGCGAGGGTTTCGCGATGTTCCAGCAGATGATGGGCCAGATTCGCGAGGAGACCGTTGGGTTCCTATTCAACCTCGACGTTGAGGTGACTGCCGGCGCTGGTGTCGTCGACGGGCCGGCTATCGCGGCAAAGGGACTCAGCCCGGCGGACTCATCCGACGAGAAGCTCAGCTACACCGCGCCGAGCGATTCCGGCGGAGTCGAGGTGCGCAATCAGCGCGGCCAGATTCAGCAGGCTGCCACTGATCGGGCCAGGCGCACGGCGACGGTCGCGGCGAGCGATAATGAGTCGGCAGATGCGGCTGGCCCGCCCCAGCGCGGAGCGTTTGGGCAGAAAGCCGAGGGTGCCGCCCCGGTGAACCGCGCCGAGCGCCGCGCCCAGGGCAAGAAGACGATCTAGTCCCGGCGAACGGCGACAACGCACGCCCAGTCGTGGCGTGCGTTGTCCTGGGGCGTGCTGCGCATTCGTCTGCCGGCGGTGCTGCCCGTACGTCACATGACTACGAGAACAGTGGCGCGCCAGCGCTGATCCAGGCCCTCCAACTGCACCGAGACGACGTGCGCTCGGCGTTTGTCGTACACCAGGATCACTGCGTTGAAACCGCCGGTGTCGGTTGGCCAGGTCTTGACATGGTCGATCCACAACCGTGGCCGTTCAGCGTCGATTCCTGTGATTGCTCTGGCGCGAGCAGCGATCGACACACGCACTCGCAGACGAGCGTAGACGTCGTCGGTGACCCAGCGCGCCAGTTGCTCGAGGTCCCTGGCTCCGGCGATGACTTCGACAGCCCGCAAGGCCAGGGCGCGCAGGACCTTCTCCGCTTCGGGCCGGTGCGACTGTCCAATCGGCTGTGAGCTGACTCCGCGTGCATCGATGCGGGCCTCCAAGGGGGGCACCTGCGCGCTGGAAGCGCCGGAACCAGATGACGTCATTGTTCCTCCTGATATCAAACGTGCAACTCTTGTGGCGCAAAACCTAATCAGCTTGATTACCGCGCTGTCTAGCGCTTAAAGAGCCTGTGCACAACGCGAGCGAGATCGTCCGGGGTCGGCTACTTTCGACGTGTGCGCTGGGACGATTTGTTTAATGACCTCGAAGGGCAACTCGAACGCGAGCTGCACTCCGAAGCTACTGACCTACGCCTGCAGGAAGAACGTGCGCGGTTGGACAAGCTCTCCCTGCGCACGCGATTGAGTAACGTGGTGCGGTCGGTCGGCCTCGGTGGCACGCTGCAGCTGCGCATCGTGCTGGTCTCCGGTGAAACTATCGCGGTTCGTCCGACGGCACTCGGTCGCGACTGGCTCGCGGCCGATTTACCGGGCGCCGGGAACGGTCGAGTTCAGTGTGTGATCCCTCTCTCGGCTATCGCCGGTGTGGTACTCAGCGACGAGCAGAATCTGGCCTCGATCGCGGTCGAGTCTGAATCCACCGGAAAGCTAATCGACCGCGTCGGATTCCCCTTTGTGCTCCGGGACCTGTGCCGGCGGCGGCGCAGCGTAGAGCTCGAGACCCGCGGTGGTGTCCTGGCCGGCACCATCGACCGCGTCGCGCGTGACCACCTCGATCTGGCGGTGCATCCGCTCGGAACGCTGCGCCGCGCGCCGGAAGTTTTGCATTATCGTCTCGTGCCGTTATGGCAAATTCACGTCATCCGGCTCGGATAGATGTGGATAACTTTTCCATGATTTTCCGCGGTCGGGCACGACAGTGCCCAACGCACCATCAGAAGCGCTACAGACAAGCGAGGTAACGGATGAAAACAACGCGTCCCACACGTACGCGCCGCCGGTTCTGGGTCGATCCCCGATTTGTTATCGGGCTGGTGCTGGTCGCTGCGTCGATCGCGGGAGTCGGCGCGATCGTCGCCGGCAGTGATCGCACCACGGCGGTCTACACCGCACGGCACACACTGACCGTCGGAGACCAGCTCAGGTCGGCCGACCTCGTGGAGAGCCGGGTGCAGCTCGGCGGCACGGCCGACCTGTATCTTGTGCCGGCGGCCGACCTCCAGCGCGGTCTGCTTGTCACCCAGACCATTCTGGCCGGCGAACTCGTGGCACGGTCCGCGGTCGGACAAGCGTTGGGAAGGGACGTGACCAGTGTCGTCGTTGATATCCCCGGAAGGCTGGCTGCGTCCATCGTGGCGGGCTCCGTCGTCGATATCTGGTCGGCGCGGGCAACCGGGCCCAGCGAATACGCTCCGCCGACGATTCTGGTGGGGCAGGCCGTTGTCGTACGTATCGTCGAACCGACCGGCATCATCGCGGCCGACAACGGTCAATCCGTCGAGATGCTCGTGCCCAAGGCCAGTGTGGGTGCGGTGCTGGAAGCGATCATGAACGGTGATGCCCTCGCGATCGTGCCCGTGAACACCCCGGTGGTGCCCTGATGGCCAGGCTCGCGCTCGTGCTGGACCGAGCGACCGAGCAGCAGATGCTGGCTGAGATCGTGGATTGTGGGCACAGCGTTGTCACGCGCGTTGATACCGCCCGGGAGTTCCTCGAGACGCTCTCGCATGGGCAGCCGCACGTCGTCGTCGTCAGCGGTCGCCGGGAATCCTTGACCGGCCAGCTGATCGCCGCGTGCGACGAGCGCGGCATCCGGGTCGTCGCCCTGACCGCGACCGAACAGGAGCGGCGACACGCGGCCACGCTCGGCCTGTACGAAACGGTCGCGATACCCTGCGACTGGTCGGAGATCGAAGACCTGCTCGTGTCGGGCGTTGTCGTTCCGTTGCGGGTGGGGGAACGGCATTTCACCGGCGGCGCGCTCAACACCGGCTCGGTGATCGCGGTGTGGGGCCCGTGCGGCGCCCCAGGGCGCACCACGCTCGCCATCAACATCGCGGCGGAAATCGCGGCAGCTGGCCACACTGTCGTGCTGGCCGACGTCGACACCTACAGCGCCTCGATCGCCCCGAGCCTTGGCATGCTCGATGAAGCACCGGGCTTCGCTGCCGCGTGCCGGCTGGCTGGCAGCGACAGCCTCAACCAGTCCGAGCTTGAACGCATCGCGCAACGCTACAACTCGCCCAAGGGAGCATTCTGGGTGCTTACCGGCCTCGGCAGGCCGTCGCGTTGGCCGGAACTGTCGACCGAACGGGTCACCCGCACCATCGACGCGTTACGCCACTGGGTGGACTACGTGGTGGTGGATACCGGGTTCAGTTTGGAAAGCGATGAAGAACTGACCAGTGACGTGTTGGCACCAAGGCGGAACGCCGCCACCGTCACTGCCCTGCGCGCGGCCGACCACGTCGTCGCCTGCGGGCTGGCGGACCCGGTGGGGATGGCCCGGTTTCTTCGTGCCTGGAGCGATCTCACCGAGGTGATCGGCGCCAGTACGGTCAGCGTTGTGATGAATCAGGTGCGGGCGAGTGCTGTCGGGCTGAATCCGCGGGCACAGGTCACGTCAATGCTGTTGCGTTTCGGCGGCATAGAATCATCGATTCTGGTGCCGCACGACCAGGGTGCCCTGGACGCGGCGGTATTGACCGGCCGAACCCTGCGGGACGCGAGCCCGAAGTCTCCGGCGCGCGTGAGCATCCGTCGTTTTGTTTTGGAGGACCTGATCGTTCTTGCTGCCACGGAATCCACGCGGATGCCGCGGCGCGTCAAGTGGCGGGCACGAAAGGCAGCCCCGGTCATGTGAGGCCACGGCGATGTGAACCCACGGTTACACCTAGGCTATGGAGAGTGTCGACGCTCAGTGATCTCGTACTTGCCCAGGGCCGCAGCAGCGCGGAAGACGTGGACTGGCTGCATATGCTGGTCGCGGACGGCCAGCTGCTGGCCGACCTCGCGTTCGCGGATATCGTCGTGTGGGTTCCGACGACCTCCGACAGTTTCGTCGCGGTAGCGCACGCGCGTCCATCGAGCGCGGCCACCCTGTTTTATCGGGACTTCGTAGGCCAGCACATCAAGGCGGAGTGGCGCAACCAGGTCACTGAAGCCTTCGAGACCGCGAAGATCGTCGACCGCAATGCGCCGGCCTGGTTCGAGGAGACTCCCACCCGCGTGCGGGCCATTCCGGTGCTGCGCCGGCTGAGCACGAGCGGGTCCGAAGTGACGGCTGCCCCGGTGGCGGTGCTCACCCGCCACACCAACCTGAGTGAGGCGCGCACGCCGAGCCGTCAGGAATTGACCTTCAATGACTGCGCGAACGACCTTTTCGCTATGATCGCCTCCGGCGACTTTCCCGATCTCGGGGCGCCGACCGGTCCGCGCCGCGGCGCGCCGCGCGCGTCCGACGGCCTGCTGCGTCTTGACGTCGACGGCCTGACCACCTTTGCCAGCCCAAATGCGCTTTCCGCGTTCAACCGCATGGGTTTCGCCGAAGAGCTCGAGGGGGAGTCGCTCGCCGAGGTCACCACGAGCCTGCTCACCGGCACCGCCGTCGTCGATGAGTCGCTGCCCCTGGTCGTCACCGGGCGGGCGCCGTGGCGCACCGATATCGAGGCGCGCGGGGTGACGGTGTCGCTCCGCGCGATTCCCATTCGCAATCGCGGAGAACGCGTTGGTGCAATCATCTTGTCCCGCGACGTCAGCGAGCTGCGCCACCAGGAACGTGAGCTCATCACCAAGGATGCGACCATCCGGGAGATCCACCACCGGGTTAAGAACAACCTGCAGACCGTGGCCTCCCTGCTGCGCATCCAGGCGAGGCGCACCCAGTCCGACCGGGCGCGCGAGGCACTGACCCAAGCGATGCGGAGGGTTGCCGCCATCGCCGTTGTGCACGACACCCTGTCGGAGGGGCTCAGCCAGATCGTCGACTTCGACGCCGTCTTTGAACGGGTATTGCTGTTGACGGTGGAGGTGGCATCCGCTCACAATACGACCGTGCACCCGAAGTCCTTCGGCAGCTTTGGCACCCTGCCAAGCGCCTATGCGACGCCGCTCGCGCTCGTGTTGACGGAGCTTGTCACCAACGCGGTCGAGCACGGACTCGCCGGACGTGAGGGCGAAGTGTCGATCGAGGCGCAGCGCAGCGACGAGACCCTCACCGTCATGGTGCGCGATACCGGTGCTGGCCTACCGGAGGGCAAGGTGGGCTCCGGCCTCGGCACGCAGATTGTGCGCACACTCATTCAGGGCGAACTTGGTGGCACCATCGACTGGCACACCATGATGGGTAGCGGTACCGAGGTGACGATCGAGATCCCCCTGCGGTTCATGCAGGAAGGCTAGTCCCCGCCTCTTTTGGGATGGGGCCCGGGCCCGAACCGCGAGACCAGTTTATAGACTGGGCCCGCGGCCATAAGTTGGGCCCGGGCCCGGGCCCGGGCCCGGGTGCGGGTGCGGATGCGCGCGGTCGCATGGCCTGCTGGCGGGCACAAAAAAACGAGCCAGCGGCCGCCGGGAGTACCGGACGGCCGTAGGCTCGCGTTCTGGGTTGCGCTGGCTACTAGGAAGCGCGGCGGGCGCGTGCAGCGCGACGTTTGAGTGCGCGGCGCTCGTCTTCGCTCAGACCGCCCCAGACTCCCGAGTCCTGGCCGGTTTCGAGTGCGTACTGGAGGCACACCTCGGTGACGTTGCATCGAGCACACACTGATTTTGCCTTCTCGATCTGGTCCACTGCGGGTCCAGTGTTGCCGACCGGAAAGAAAAGTTCCGGGTCAGCGGTGAGGCAGGCAGCTTTATCGCGCCAGTCCATAGGGATGCTCCTTTTATTACATGGGTGCACGGCCGAGTGGCCAGAGTTGCAGGGGTGATGGCCGGTTGCAGGAAAGTGGAATCTGCGCGATAACCGCGTCGAAACAGCTCACGTCCCTGTGAGCGTCAACCGGGCCTCAAATATCGTCCCATAATAGAGGTATCAAATCAATAGTTCTGTATGGTTTTTCGCTGTGAACAGCGACTCTGGTGCGCGGCGCCCAGCCCGGATCGACCTCCGGGCTATTCGGCGTACCCCCTTATTGGGGGTACTGATCGCACTCCTCGCCCTGGAAGCCCTCGCCGTGTGGGCATTAAGCGCCTGGTGGGTGCTCGAACTGCTCATCGCCACGCCGAACTCGGTGGGAGCCTCGCTCGCCCTGTTGGCCCTCATCGTTGTCGCTGCCCTGTGGGTCAGTGCGATCACGGTCGGCGCTCTCCGTCGGCGTCCGTGGATTCGCGGCGCTGCAGTTACGTGGCAGCTCGTACTGGTCATGATCGCGATCGGTTGTTTTCAAGGGATCTACGCTCGGCCTGACGTCGGCTGGGCACTCCTGTTGCCGTCCATCATCGTGCTCATACTGGTGTTCAACCCGCGTGTCGTCGCCGCGACGAGCCACGAACCCAAGCCCGAAGCCGACTGAGCGGCGCTGTGCGGGCCGTGAAGACCCGATCAGGCCGCACCCGACTAGTCGATGCCGAGCTTCTTGCGTAGGCTCGCTACGTGGCCCGTGGCCTTGACGTTGTACAGGGCGTGGGTGATGATTCCGGCCTCATCAAGCACGAGCGTCGACCGCAGCACGCCGGTCACGATCTTGCCGTACAGGTTTTTCTCCCCATAGGCCCCATAGGCGCGGTGCACGGCGAGGTCGGTGTCGCTGAGCAGTGGAAAGTTCACCGCGTCGTGCTCCTGAAACTTCTTAAGCTTGGCCGGAGCGTCTTTCGAGAGTCCGAGTACCTGGTAGCCAGCCGATTTGAGCGATCCGAGGTTGTCGCGAAAATCGCAGGCCTGGGTCGTGCACCCGGGGGTCATCGCGGCCGGGTAAAAATAGACTACGACCTTGCTGCCCGCGAAGTCGGCCAACGAAACGGATGCCCCGTCCTGGTCGGTCAGGGTGAACTGGGGGGCCGTGTCGCCGACTGCAAGGCGTGCTGAATTCGTCATCCTTCCATCGTAACTGCGCCGGCGATACGAGCTCAGCGAGCGGGCGCGAAGGTGGCGAGAAGGCGCTGCAGGGAGTCCAGACGCACCCGGCCGGTCTCGCCGAGTTCATGAGCCTCGACAGCCTCGATGATGGCGCAGTCCGGCGAGTTCGGCAGGTGCGTGCAGCCGCGCGGGCAGCGCTCGGCGATCGTTGCGAGATCTGTGAAGGCCTTGAGGATGTTGTCGGTGTTGATGTGCCCAAGGCCGAAGGACCGCACACCGGGAGTGTCAATGACCCAGCCGCGGCCGGCATCCGTTTGAAGGCGCAGCGACACGGTCGACGACGAGGTATGGCGGCCACGCCCGGTGACGGTGTTGACGACGCCGATAGCCCGGTTGGTGCCCGGTACCAGCGCGTTTACGAGAGTGGACTTGCCGACTCCGGAGTGCCCGACGAAGACGGTGTCGTGGCCGACCAGCGCCGCCGAGATCGCTTCGATCGGCATGCCGCCCTCGCCGCTTTGAAACACGGGCAAGTCGAGGCCGGCGAAATTGGCCAGGAATACTGAGGGGTCGGCCAGGTCGGTCTTGGTGACGCACAGGATGGGCTTCACGCCGGCGTCAAAGGCCGCGACCAGATACCGATCCACCAAGCGGATGCGCGGTTGGGGGTTGGCTGCAGCGACCACGATCAGCATTTGATCGGCATTGGCCACGATCACGCGCTCGACGGCGTCGGTGTCGTCGGCGCTGCGCCGCAGCAGGGTGCCCCGCGGCACGATTCGTACGATGCGCGCCAGGCTGCCTTCGGCCCCGGTTGTGTCGCCGACGATGTCGACCCGGTCGCCGTTGACGACGGCCTGCTTGCGCAGTTCGCTGGCCCTGGCGGTCGTAATGCGCCGCTCGGTGGGCAGGTTTTCATCGAGCATGACCGTGTAACGGCCGCGGTCGACCGAGAGAATGCGCCCGGTCAGGGCGTCCTCATGGCTTGGACGGGTCTTGGAGCGGGGTTTACTGCCCTTGCGGCCGGGACGCACGTGGACGCTGGACTCGTCGAACTCGGGTTCGTCGTCGTCGGCGGAGGCCCACCAGGTGTCGCCGGGATCTCCGGCGAGGTCGGCGTAATCCGTGTCGGCGTTATCCGTGGACGCTGCGTCGGTGACCACATGCTCGCTGATCCGATCCAGATCGTCGCCCTCGCCCAGGGAACTCTGGTTACCCGTCACGGGCATCTACAGCGCCGCTACGGTGATCATCGCATGCCACAGCTCGGGAAACTGGGGGAGGGTTTTTGCGGTGGTGCCGATATTCTCCACGTCGACGCCGGGTACCGCGAGACCGATCAACGCGCCGGCTGTCGCCATGCGGTGGTCGTCATAACTCAGCCACTGGCCGCCGTGCAGGGGAGCCGGCTCGATCTGCAGGCCATCGGGCAGCTCGGTGACTTTTCCGCCGAGCCGATTGATCTCGGTAGCCAGCGCGGCGAGGCGGTCGGTCTCGTGGTTGCGAATGTGCCCGATTCCGGTGATCGTGCTCGGCGTCTCGGCCAGGGCAGCGAGGGCGACGAGGGTGCAGGCGAGCTCGCCGCCGCTCGAAAGGTCCAGGTTGACGCCGAGAATGCGCTGGCCGCCGGTGGCGGTGAGGCGATCGCCAACGCGGGTGACCGTCGCGCCGAATAGTGGCAACAACTGCTCGAGGTCGGCGCCTACCTGAGTGGTCGTCTGCGGCCAGCCGGTGATGCTGACGCTGCCGCCGGCTACGAGCGCGGCGCAGAGGAACGGTGCGGCGTTGGAAAGATCGGGCTCGATGTCGACCGTACGACCCGCGAGAAGACCGGGTTCGATGATCCATTCGCCGACGTTCGGCGTGGCCACGATGACCCCGCGAGCGCGCAGTACCTCGATGGTCATCTCGATGTGCGGCAGGCTGGGCAGCCGTTCACCGGAGTGGGTGAGGTGCAGCCCCTGGTCGAACCGTGCCCCGGCCAGCAGCAGGCCGGAGACGAACTGGCTGGACGTGCCCGCGTCGATGGTGGTTGCGCCTCCAGTCACCGCTCCGCGGCCGTGAACGGTGAAGGGCAAAGTGCGTTTGCCATCGTCGTTGATGTCACCGCCGAGGTCGCGCAGCGCGCCAATGATGGGACCCATGGGGCGACGGCGGGCACCGACATCGCCGTCGAACGTGGTCGGGCCGAGGGCGAGGGCGGCCAGCGGCGGCAGAAAACGCATGACGGTGCCGGCCAGGCCGCAGTCGATCGTGGTGGAACCAAGCAGTTCCTCGGGCGGGGTCACCAACAGGTCGGAGCCGAACGCGCCGGCGCCGGCCACCGCCTCGATCGTGGCGCCGAGCTGGCGGAGCGCATCGACCATGAGGTCGCTGTCGCGGGAGTGCAGCGGCGACCGCAACAGGGATGGTTCGCTGGCCAAAGCGGATGCGACGAGCTCCCGGTTGGTCAACGATTTCGAGCCCGGCAAGGCCAGCACAGCCTGCAATGGCGCGTCCGTGCTCGGCGCCGGCCACCAGACCTCTTCCTCGGTCGGTGAATTGTCGCCGTACGGATCGAACTCCGGCTTGGAATATCTCGAGATCAGCATCGGTTATCAGAATAGTCGGTGATAACAATATGAGGGAGATCCGTAACGGTGTCAGTGCTTCTGGAGCGACCCCTGGCCGTAGGTAACGGCTTAGAATCATTCGTGATGACTTCAGACACGCCCGCGAACTCGGAAGACCTTTCGAGTAGCGACCCAGAACTCACGACACTGCACCCGACCAAGGCCGAACTGCGCGAGCAGAACCGCGGACTGTTCGAGGAGCAGGCGTTGCCTTTTCTCGATCAGCTGTATGCGGCGGCCATGCGCATGACGCGCAACCCGTCGGATGCGCAGGACCTCGTGCAGGAAACCTTTGTGAAGGCCTTCGCCGCCTTCGCGCAGTACGAGCAGGGAACCAACCTCAAGGCGTGGCTATACCGCATACTCACCAACACCTTCATCAATGCGTACCGCAAGAAGCAGCGTGAGCCCTACCAGGGCACGATTGATGAGTTGGAAGACTGGCAGCTCGGCGGCGCGGAATCGACCACCGCTATGTCGGGGCGTTCGGCCGAGGCCGAGGCTATCGACCATCTGCCAGACAGCGCCGTCAAAGACGCCCTGCAATCCATTCCCGAAGACTTCAGACTCGCCGTGTACTTCGCCGACGTCGAAGGGTTCTCTTACCAGGAGATCGCCGAAATCATGAAAACCCCCATCGGTACCGTAATGAGTCGCCTGCACCGTGGCCGGCGACTCCTGCGCGAGCTGTTGGCTGGCTACGCGGCCGAACGCGGGCTAGGCATGGGCCAGAACCAGAAAACATCCAGGAGCACAGAAAAATGACCGATTGTGGTTGCGAGAAGGCCAAGGCCGAACTCGAAGAATACCTGCACAACGAACTCCGCAAGAATGATGCGGCCGATATTCGGGAGCATCTCGCTAGTTGCCCTGACTGCAGCAGCGAACACCTGGTTGGACGCACCATGACCGAGGTCATGCAGCGTGCCTGCAAGGAAACCGCCCCCGAAGACCTGCGCGATCAGGTTTTGTTAAAACTGCGCTCCCTGCAAGCGTCGCACTAGACAAGATTCCGGCGACGGTTCGACCTGTCCGAGCAGGAACGCGGCACCCGTCGCATCCGATACCCAAGCGAAGGTTCCAAAGTTGGAATCCCACGGTTCTCGCAGTTGTCGCGACCGCGCGGGCCCGCAAATCCAATCGCCCCGCAGACAGCAATGGAGGGTGACTCTCGTCACCCTCCATTGCTACAGCGTTGCTGTGATCGTTAGAGAGTCAGAGCGTCGCGCTGCAGCTTGGCCTGCTCGATTGCGTGGCGCTTAGCCGATCCAGCGGCCGGTGACGCCGATGCTGGACGGGAGAACAAGCGCATGGCGCGCGGGCCGAGTTTGCTGGTCTCCAGGTAGAAGAACGGCCAGGCTCCCTGGTTCTCTGGTTCGTCCTGCACCCAGGCCAGTTCGGCGTTCGGGTACTGGGCGGCTACGTCCTTGAGTTCCACGGCGGGCAGTGGGTAGTACTGCTCAACGCGCACGAGGGCGATCTGGGGGTTGGGGTTCTTCTCGAGCTCGTTCAGCAGGTCGTAGTAGATCTTGCCGGCCATGAACAAAACGCGCTTGACGGCGTTCTTGTCGGCGAGACGGGCATCATCGATGACCGTCTCGAACTTACCGCTGGTCAGCTCGGCCACGGCGCTCGTCGCGCCGCGCAGGCGCAGCATCGACTTGGGCGTGAACACGATCAATGGACGGCGTGGACGCATGTACGCCTGGCGGCGCAGCAGGTGGAAGTACGATGCGGGCGTCGACGGGCGCGCCACGGTCATGTTTCCTTCGGCACACAGCTGCAGGAACCGTTCGATGCGAGCCGACGAGTGGTCGGGGCCCTGGCCCTCGTAGCCGTGCGGCAGCAGCAGCACAACGGATGACCGCTGCCCCCACTTCTGCTCGGCGGACGAGACGAACTGGTCGATGATGGTTTGCGCCCCATTGGCGAAGTCACCGAACTGGGCTTCCCAGAGCACGAGGGCGTCAGCGCGTTCCACCGAGTAGCCGTACTCGAAGCCCATGGCAGCGTATTCGCTCAGCAGGGAGTCGTAGATCCAGAATCGGGCCTGGTTGTCCTTGAGGTTGGCCAGTGGCAGCCATTCCTGGCCGTTCACCCGGTCGTGCAGAACGGCGTGACGCTGCACGAACGTGCCGCGGCGGGCATCCTGCCCGGCGAAACGCACCGGGGTGCCCTCCACCAGCAGCGAGCCAAGCGCGAGCAGCTCGCCGAAGCTCCAGTCGATGTTGCCGTTGCGGCTCATGTCGAGACGCTTCTGCAACAACTGCTGCAGCTTGTTGTGCACCGTGAAACCGACCGGCTTGTTGTTGAACGCGTCACCGATCAGGTGAATGACGCTCTCTGGAACACCGGTCGTCTCTGGCTCGCCAGCGGCGTCTTCGCGGTCCTGTGCCTCAGCTTCAGCCTTCGCCGTGGCCGCCATCTCCGCGGTGATGATCGGAATCGACGCGGTCTGTGCCGCGTGCGTTTCGAGGAAGGCGCGTTCGAGGCGGTCCTGGAAGTCGCGGTGGGCGGCTTCGTATTCGTCGACGGTGATATCGCCACGGCCGACGAGCGCCTCGGTGTAGAGCTTGCGCACGCTGCGCTTGGCTTCGACCAGGTTGTACATCAGCGGCTGGGTCATCGAGGGGTCGTCGCCCTCGTTGTGTCCACGACGGCGGTAGCAGATGAGGTCGACGACGACATCCTTCTTGAACTCCTGGCGGTAGGCGAAGGCGAGCTCGCCGGCACGCACCACTGCCTCGGGGTCGTCCCCGTTGACGTGGAAGATTGGCGCCTGGATGGTCTTGGCGACGTCGGTGGCGTAGACGCTGGTGCGGGCATCTTGCGGCAGGGTCGTGAAACCGAGCTGGTTGTTGACCACGATGTGCACGGTTCCGCCGGTACGGTAGCCGCGCAGCTGGGACATCTGCAGGGTTTCGAAAACGACGCCCTGGCCGGCCATTGCGGCGTCGCCGTGGATGAGGATGGGCAGGGTGGAGAAGGTGCCGATCGGCTTGCGGTCCTGCTTGGCGCGCACGATGCCCTCGAGCACGCCGTCGCCGGCTTCGAGGTGTGACGGGTTTGCGGCCAGTGAGACCGGAATCTCGGCGCCGTCTTCACCGCGGTACAGGCCCGTGGTACCGAGGTGGTACTTCACGTCACCGGAACCATGCACGGTGCGGGGGTCTTGCGTTCCCTCGAACTCGCGGAAGATCTCGCCGTAGGTCTTGCCGGCGATGTTAGTGAGCACGTTCAGGCGCCCACGGTGGGCCATGCCGATCGCGACCTCGTCGAGGCCCTGCTCCGCAGCGCCCTGCAGGATGGTGTCTAGCAGCGGAATGGTGCACTCGCCGCCCTCGAGGCTGAAACGTTTCTGGCCGACGTACTTGGTCTGCAGGAACGTTTCGAAAGCCTCGGCCTCGTTGAGCTTGCCCAGGATACGCATCTGCTCGTGGTGGGTGGGCTTGACGTAGGACTTCTCGATTTTTTCCTGCACCCACTTGCGTTGGGCCGGGTCTTGAATGTGCATATACTCGATGCCCGTGGTGCGGCAGTACGAGTCGCGCAGCACACCGAGAATGTCGCGCAGCAGCATCTGGCGCTTAGCTCCGAAACCGCCGGTCACGAACGACCGGTCGAGGTCCCAGAAGGTGAGCCCGTGGGTTGCGATGTCGAGGTCGGGGTGACTGCGCTGCGAGTACTCGAGCGGGTCGATATCGGCCATCAGGTGGCCCCGCACGCGGAACGAGTTGATGAGTTCCTGCACACGTGCGGTCTTGTCGACGGCGGTCGTGAGATCGACGCTGATGTCCGGTGCCCAGTGGATGGGATCGTATGGAATGCGCAGGGCCGAGAAGATCTCCTCGTAGAAGTTGTGCTGGCCGATCAGAAGCTCGTGCACGATCTTGAGGAATTCGCCCGAACCGGCGCCCTGGATAACCCGGTGGTCGTAGGTGCTGGTGAGGGTGATGGTCTTGGAAATGGCCAGGCCGGTGAGGGTCTTGACGCTCGAACCCTGAAATTCGGCCGGGTAGTCGAGGGCGCCCGCGCCAATGATGCAGCCCTGGCCCTTCATGAGGCGGGGTACCGAGTGCACGGTGCCGATGCCACCTGGGTTGGTCAGCGAGAGGGTCGCTCCGGCGAAATCATCGGCGGTGAGCTTGTTCTTGCGTGCGCGGGTGACAAGGTCTTCGTAGGCGGCGAGGTACTCACCGAAGGTCATTGTGTCGGCGCGCTTGATCGCCGGAACGAGCAGGGCGCGGGTGCCGTCGGGCTTGGGCATATCGATGGCCAGTCCCATGCCGACGTGGGCAGGGGCAACGACTGACGGCTTGCCGTCGACCTCGTCGTAGTAGACGTTCTGGCTCGGGAACATCTTGAGGGCGCGAATGAGCGCCCAACCGATCAGGTGGGTAAAGGAGACCTTGCCACCACGAGCCCGCTTCATGTGGTTGTTCATGACGATGCGGTTGTCGATGAGGAGCTTGGCCGGAATGGTGCGCACGCTGGTGGCCGTCGGCACGGTCAGGCTGGTGACCATGTTGGTCGCAAGAGACTTCGCCATGCCGCGCAGCGGCGAGACCTGATCTTGTTTGACCGGCTCGGAAGCATTGACGACGATGGCCTGCGGGCTTGTCACGGGGGCGTCGGCGGGAACCGGGGCCGGCTTGGGTGCACTCGAGGTGGTGCGGGCCGTCGGCTGGTTCTCGGTCACCGGAGCCGGCGCTGCGGCCCCGGGAGCGGTCTGCGCGACCGGTGCTGCGGGAGCGGTCGGGGCGGCTGGCGCTGCGGCGGCGGGAGCGGTCTGCGCGGCGGCCTCTGGTGCCACAGCGGTATCTGCCGGGGTGTTCGCGGTCTGGTGGTAGCTCTCGAGCACCGGCCACCACGATTCATCCACCGACTGCTTGTCGATCAAGTATCGTTCGTACAATTCGTCAACGAGCCACTCGTTTGCTCCGAATTCGCCTGACGTTGTCTCGTCAGAAGCTCCACCGGTTACCTGGCTTGACACCGTGGGATCGCCCACTCTCTGCTTTGAATTTGGATGCCCTCGGCGGGGTCAATCGCCGGGTCAATCTGCGCTTTCATTGAGCCTGCCGCTGACGATGTCGACCGCCAGGTCAGTCTGCCCGTCTAGCCTAATCCCATCCCGCGCCGCCATAAACACCCCACCGAACGGCTAGCGTTCTTGGTATGCAGTTCTATGGAACGACACCCAGCCACGATCTGACCTTCTCCGACGTATTTTTGGTGCCCGGCCAATCGGCCGTCACCAGCCGTTTAGATGTCTCGCTGGCCCCCGGTGACGGCACCGGCGCCACGATACCCATCGTGTCGGCGAATATGAACTCGGTCACCGGGCCTCGTCTGGCGGCCTCGCTCGCCCGACGTGGCGGGCTGGGGGTGCTGCCGCAGGACATGCACCTGCAAGACCTGGACGCAGCCATCCGCTGGGTAAAGGACCAGTCGGTTCGTTTCGACACGCCCTTCGTGTTCGGCCCCGACGACACCGTCGAGCTCGCACGTCAGCAGGTTCCGGCCGTTCCCGGGCAGGGAATAGTGATCCACTCCGGTGCCGGTGACTACCTCGGCTGCATCGTCGCCAGCCGGCTGGCGACAGCTCTGCCCGACGCTCGCCTGGGTGATCTGCTGCACGGTGACCTGACCGCGCTCGACGCCGATGATGTGGACGGGCCGCGCCGGGCTTTCGACCTGATGACCGCGGCCGACATCGACTTCGCTCCGGTACTGCACCACGGCGTCGTGGTTGGCACCCTCAGTCGCAAGAGCGCCCTGCGCTCCACGCTGTACCAGCCCACGCTCGACGCCCACGGACGGCTCAAGGTTGCTGCGGCGATCGGCATCAACGGTGACGTCGCGGCCAAGGCCCGCGCGCTCGCCGACGCTGGCGTCGATATTCTGGTGATCGACACCGCGCACGGGCATCAGGATGGCATGCTGCGCGCGCTCGGCATCGTCGCCGACCTGAACCTCGGGCTGCCGATCGTGGCCGGCAACGTCGTGACCAAGGACGCCGTGCGTGATCTGGTCGGTGCGGGCGCGACCATCGTCAAGGTCGGAGTCGGTCCCGGGGCAATGTGTACCACCCGCATGATGACCGCCGTCGGCCGGCCCCAGTTCTCGGCCGTGCTCGAAACCGCCGCCGCCGCCCGCGAGCTCGGCGCTCACGTCTGGGCAGATGGTGGGGTGCGCTACCCGCGCGACGTAGCGCTGGCGCTGGCCGCTGGCGCAGCATCCGTCATGATCGGCTCTTGGTTCGCGGGGACCACCGAAGCGCCAGGCACGCTAAATGTGGATGCCCGCGGCGCGGTCTACAAGGAAAGCTGGGGAATGGCGTCGACCAAGGCCGTTCAGGCGCGGTTCGAGCGCCTCGACGCCTACGACCTCGCTCGTAAGACCCTGTTTGCCGAGGGAATCTCGAGCTCGAAGATCTACCTCGATCCGCTGCGACCGTCGATCGAGGACCTGCTCGACATGATCACGTCGGGGGTGCGCTCCTCATTCACCTACGCCGGAGCCACCACCGTCGCGGACTTTCACGAGAAAGCGCTCGTGGGTATTCAGTCGGCCGCCGGCTATGAGGAGGGTAAGGCACTGCCGGTGTCCTGGTAGGACCGGTCTAGCAATGGTCGGCAGGCGCTGCCGGACGTGCTGGTACAGCGCTGGTAGCGCTGGCGGTATTTCGCGGGGCGGTATCCACTTGGCTGCCCGGTGCGCGGGCAGGTGCGCCCGGTATACTCGGCTGAATAATGGATGACCCTCCCACCGCTGAACCCTCGTCCCACAAACCCTCGCCCGTAGTCGCTGTCGGTGAATTCCTTGTCTGAGCTGATCATGCTCGGAGTCGGCCTCATCCTCACCGTCGGAACGGGCCTTTTCGTCGCCAGTGAGTTCGCCCTGGTGAATCTCGACCGCGCCGACCTCGAAGCGCGCCGCGACCGCGGGGAGACCCGCCTCGCCCTGACCATCTCCGCTCTGAAAATCACCTCGACGCACCTGTCGAGCGCACAGCTGGGTATCACCCTGACCACCCTGCTCACCGGTTACACGATCGAACCCGCCCTGTCGTCGCTGCTGCGCGGACCGCTCACCTCGATGGGCCTGCCCGTCGACCTCGTGCCGGTGTTCGGCACCACGATCGCCATCGTGACGGCGACCCTCGTGTCGATGGTCATTGGTGAGCTGGTTCCGAAGAACTTCGCGCTGGCCCTGCCCATTCAGACCGCACGGCTGGTGATTCCGTTCCAGACCGTGTTCACGACCGTTTTCAAACCGGCGGTGCTGGTGCTCAATAACAGCGCCAACGGCCTGCTGCGCTTTATCGGCATCGAACCGAAGGAAGAGCTTTCCGGCGCCCGCACAGCCGAGGAACTCTCCTCTCTCGTGCGCCGTTCGGCCAGCGCCGGACTGCTGGAAAAAGATACCGCCACGTTGCTGCACCGCACGCTGCTGTTTTCCGGGCATACGGCATCCGACGTGATGACGCCGCGTCCGCGCGTGGCGAGCATCCACCGCACAGATTCGGCGCAGGCGGTCATCGACCTCACACGATCCACCGGTTATTCACGATTTCCGGTTGTCGACGAGAGTGTCGACGACGTCGTTGGCATCGTGCACGTCAAGCAGGCGGTGGCTGTGCCGCGCCAGCGGCGAGCGGATGTTCCGGTGTCGGCCCTGCAGACCGACCCGGTGCGCGTGCCCGAAACCATGAAGCTCGACGATCTGCTCGGTGAGCTGCGCGGCCGCGGCTACCAGATGGCCATTGTCGTCGACGAGTACGGCGGAACCGCCGGCGTCGTCACCCTGGAAGACCTGGTCGAGGAATTGGTCGGCGAGGTGGCCGACGAGCACGACCGGGCCCGCGCCGGCGTCGTGCGCTCGCCCAACTCACTGACTTTTCCCGGTATGCTGCGGCCCGATGAACTGCTGGAGCGCACGGGCGTCGTCGTGCCGGAGCAGGGCCCGTACGAGACCGTGGCCGGTTTTGTCATGAGCGATCTGGGCCGGCTGCCGGTGATCGGTGATCGGGTACCGGTGCGCGACGGCTTCCTCACCGTTGAGCGGCTGGAGGGACGCCGGATCGACCGGCTGCGCTTCACTCCGGAGGCCGTGCCCGAAGCCGTATTGGCCGTTGAAACCAAGTCCGATCGAAAGAAGGTGAGCGACAAATGAGCGACTGGGCCGGACTTGCCTGGTTGGTTGTGCTTCTCGCCGCCAACGCCTTCTTCGTCGGGGCGGAATTCGCCGTCATCTCGGCCCGCCGCTCCCAGATCGAACCGCTCGCCGAGGCCGGAAAACGCAGCGCCAAAACTGCGCTGTGGGCGATGGAACATGCGACGCTCATGCTCGCGACCTCCCAGCTGGGGATCACGGTGTGCTCGCTGCTCATTTTGAACGTCTCGGAGCCGGCGATCCACCATCTGCTCGAGGTGCCGCTGGGTCTGACCGGACTGCCGGAGGCCTACATCGGCACGATCGCCTTCATCGTGGCGCTGCTGCTGGTCTCGTACCTGCACGTCGTGTTTGGCGAGATGGTTCCGAAGAACCTGTCGTTTTCGGTGCCAGACCGGGCTGTGCTGCTGCTCGCGCCGCCGCTGGTGTTCGTCGCCCGCGTTTTCAAGCCGCTGATCGTCGGCCTCAACGCCTGCGCCAATGGAGTATTGCGCCTGTTCGGAGTGCAGCCAAAGAACGAGGCGACGAGCGCCTACACCCTGGACGAAGTGGCGACGATCGTCACCCAGTCCACCCGTGAGGGTGTGTTGAGCGACGGAACCGGTGCGCTCAGCGCGACGTTCGAGTTCACCAACCTCAAGGTGCGCGACGTGGCTGTCGGCCTCGGCAAGCTGGTCAGCTTGCCGGAGTCGGCCACGCCAGCCGACGTGGAGAAAGCCGTGACCCGCCACGGCTTCTCCCGCTACGTGCTCGCCGATGCCGACGGCTACCTCACCGGCTACGTGCACCTGAAAGATGTGCTCGACCTCGATGTGCCCTGGGCCTCGGCCAGTGCCGCAACGTTGGCAGCGCCCGACAGCTACGCGGGGCGGATCCCCGCCAAGCGCATCCGTGCCTTGATTTCGATCTTCGAAGACACCGACCTCGAAGACGCCCTCGCCACCATGCGTCGTTCGGGCGCCCACCTCGCGCGGTCGTTCACCGCCGAGGGTGAGACCACCGGGGTGCTTTTTCTCGAGGACATCATCGAGGAACTCGTCGGCGAAGTGCAGGACGCCACCCGTCGCGACTAGCCGTATCCGACAACGCCCGACAACGCTCGACACCGGTCGCGCCCTCGATTTGTAAAGCTCACTGTACGTATCGCTAACTTTACGTAAAGCAAGCTTTACTAGTGCGTTCAGGGAAGAGGGATTATGCGAACCATGCGTCCGGGCTTTATTTACGGAATTATCGTCGTCCTCGTGGCGCTGGGACTTCTTATTTCAGCACTGATCGGTGATCAGGCTGGCGGCGAAAGTGTGGTCGCCTGGTTAGCCATCCCAGTGGTCGTCGCGGCAGGCACGAGTGCTTATCTGCTGCGACGCGCGCGGGAGCGCCAATCCGGGGCAGGGGCGCGTGATGGTATCGAGGTAAGCCTGGCCCGCGGGGCCCAGGCCGGAGTATTCTTTGATGCGGTCCTCGGTGGGGTAACGGTTAGCGTCGTTCTCCCCATCGTCGACGTGACGCTCAGTGCCTCGGTCGCCCTCATGCTGTTCAGTATTGCGCTGGTCTGTGATTTTTGGATCCGGTACCTGATATTGAGGATTCGCAATGGATCGTAGAGTGGCCGAAAGAAGGTTGGCAACCTCGCTCACCCAGCTGCAGCTCGCGGCACTGGTCGGAGTGTCCCGCCAGACCATCATCTCCATCGAGCGGGGCAAATTCTCGCCCTCTGTGCTTCTGGCAATTAAGATTGCCCGTGAGCTGAATACGAGTGTTGAGCTGCTTTTCGCTCCCAGTGACCAGGGGTTCCCAACGACGCTGTGAGGGACTTCCGCGAATGCGAAAGTCCCTCACAGCGCGCCAAAGCGGCGAGGGCTACGCGGTTATACGCATTCGGTGGAACCGAACTGCTGCGCCCAAACGCGCATGGTTCCGTCGCACACTCCGTGTGCGACCAGGGCCGCCGTGGCACACGGCGATCGGTTTCGACACCGACGATATCGAGGCTGAGGTCACCGTTTTGCGCGGCCTTGGCGTCACGTTCGAGGACTACGATTTTCCGGGATTGAAGACCGAGAACGGCATCGCGACAACCAGCGAGGATCGCGCGGCGTGATTCAAGGACACCGAGGGCAACATCATCTGCGTGTCACAGACCAGCCGGGTGGAGGGGCTTTCGCGGCGCGAGCGGGAAGGGTTGCAATCCGCCAACTGATGCCCGCCAGGGCGGCTGCCGACCCGGCGGGGCGGGTGGCGGCATCCGTCTGCGCAGATCTCGAAAACGACCTATCGTGGGGGCATGGTGAATTCCGGCGGCTGGCTTGAATGGGAGGCCGAACAGGCCCGCGACTGGATCTCCCGGCCCCAGGCCGGCGACGACAAATATTCCCGTGGCGTGCTCGGCGTGCGTACCGGTTCCAAGGACTACCCGGGCGCCGCGGTACTCGGTGTCGACGCGGCAGTGCGCACCGGCCTCGGAATGGTGCGCTACCTCGGCCCGCGCCGCGCCGCCAACCTCGTGCTCCAGCGCCGGCCCGAAATAGTCACCGTGCCCGGCTGGGTGCAGGCCTGGCTCCTCGGCTCCGGCATCAATGCCGCCACAAGAACGGATGCCGTCAGCACGGCCCTGGCGGAAGCCCTCGCCGAGGGACTGCCCACCGTTCTCGACGCGGGCGCCCTCGACCTGGTGGCGCGGGCCATCGGCCCGACGGTGATCACCCCGCACGCCAGCGAACTGGCCACGATGCTCGCGGATGAGGCCAAACCCGGCTCCGCCTCGCAGATCACCGCAAACGCGGGGGAGTGGGCTATTCGCGCTGCCCGCCTGTTCGACGTCACGGTGCTGCTGAAGGGCGCCGTCACCCACATCGCCTCGCCGTCGGGCGCCCGCCTGACCGTGTCGACCGGACCGGCCTGGCTGGCCACGGCCGGGTCGGGCGACGTGCTCGGCGGCATCCTCGGTGCGCTCCTGGCCACCCATTCCGACCAACTCGAAACGGATGCCGCCTCCCTCGCCCCGCTCGCAGCCACCGCAGCGCTGCTGCACGCCAACGCTGCGATTCTCGCCTCGGCCGGCGGTCCGATCGCGGCCCTCGACATAGCGGATGCTGTACCGCGGGCGGTCGTCGCCCTGCTCGAACACGGGATCGACCCCGGTCAGCGTGCAACCGGCTAGAACAGCACAGGATGCGCTCGGTTGTGCGAAAGTAAAGCGTGCGAATTCACGACGAGACCCGCAGTGCTGCACGAACGCGGCCGGTGCTGCGGCATTCGCTCGCCACGCTGTGGTCGGCTTTCGCGCTCGTGCATGTGCTGCTGATCCTGCTGGCCCTGTTCGGCGCCGGGTACGCGCTCGGGGACGTCGAGATCGTCTACCGCGGCTGGGCCGCGAACGCGGCCGCGGGCAGCATCGTGGGAGTCACCGACAATTTCGTCTACCCGATTCTCGCACTCGTGCCGATTCTGGGTGCGTTCGCCTTCGGTGGACCGGCCTACCTCACAACCTGGCTCGTGCTCGTGAGCGGGCTGAACGCGGCGGCGTTCTGGGTACTCGTGCGCTCGCGCCGGACCGTGGCCTGGTGGTGGCTGGCCTTCCTGGCGATGCTCGGCCCTATCGCGCTATTGCGAATCGACGCGGTCACGGTGCCGCTGTGCATCGTCTCCCTGCTCTGGCTGCGCCGCCGTCCATTCTGGGGCACGGCACTGCTCACGATCGCGACCTGGATCAAGATCTGGCCGGTCGCCGCGCTCGCCGCCCTGTTCGTGGCGTCGAAACGCCGGTGGCGGATGCTCCTGCTCGCCGCCGCGATGTCCGCGGCGGTTATCGGGGTTGCGGGGGCGTTCAGCCTGAGCCGGGGCAGCGGCATTCACGTGCTGAGTTTCGTGGCTGAACAGGCGGACCGGGGGATCCAGATTGAATCGCCCGTTGCCGTGCCCTGGCTCTGGCAGATCGCCCTGCACGTTCCGGGGAGTTTTATCTACTACGACCGCGAGATCCTCACGTTTCAGGTCATCGGTGCTGGCGCCACAGCAATGAGCGCCCTGATGACCCCGCTGTTGGCCCTGGCCGCCGCAGCAGTGCTGCTGCTCGGGCTACGCGCCCAGCGCCGGGGAGCGGACACTTTCGCTGTACTACCGGCGCTGACGCTCGCGCTGACGGTGACCCTGATCGCATTCAACAAAGTGGGTTCGCCGCAATTCATCAGCTGGCTGGCCGCACCGATCATTCTCGGACTCGTTCTGAACGGCCGCGTCTGGCGCACCCCCGCGCTGCTCGGCCTCGCGCTCGCCGCGCTCACCCAACTGGTCTACCCGTACCTCTATGACTGGGTGCTGTCGGCCCATCCGCTCATGGTGCTCGTGCTGACCGTGCGCAACCTGCTCGAGTTCGTGCTGCTCGGCTGGGCGCTCCGGGCACTGTACCGACCGACGTCAGGAGCGTTCTTGTGAGTGCCAGACTGCGTGCGACGCCAGCCGCCGGTGCCGGCTCAGAGCCCACGGCACCACAGCCGGCGCGGCACACTTTTTCGGCCACGCTCGTCGCCACCCGGTTGGCGGTCGATCCCGCAACGGGTCTGACCAACGCGTCGGTCGAGAACCGGCAGCAGGAATACGGGCCGAATCTTCTCGCCGAGCCGAAAAAGGTACCGGCCTGGCGCAAAGTCATTCGTTTACTGGCAGAGAAGATGACGCTGGTGCTGGTGATCGCCGCGGTGGTCAGCGCCGTCGTTTCGCGGGAATGGGAGACACCCGTCGTCATCCTGGCCGTGATCATTCTAAACACGGCTTTAAATTACCTACAGGAACGACGGGCCGAAAACAGCCTTCAGGCGCTACGCACCATGTCGGCAGGGACAGCCGTGGTTCGACGAAACGGCACCGAGCTGGAGGTTCCCCGGGGGGCACTGGTGCCAGGGGACATCGTTCTACTCGATGCCGGGGACTCCATTCCGGCCGACGGCCGCATCGTGGAAGAGTCACGGTTGCAGGTGGCCGAGGCCACGCTGACCGGAGAATCAGAACCCGTCGCCAAGTCGACCACGCCACTTTCGGCCGAGAACCTGCCGCTTGGTGATCGCGACAATATGCTCTTCATGAATACCGAAGTCACCCGTGGCCGGGCGACCATGATCGTTACCGCTACAGGTATGCGCACGGAAGTCGGTGCCATTGCGGCGTTGATCAGTGAGGTCAAGCGCGAACGCACTCCACTCCAACGACGCATCGACCAGTTGGCCAAACTACTGACGCTGGTGGCCCTGATCGTAGTCTCGGTTGTCTTCGTACTGGGCGTGGTGCGCGGGCAGTCGTGGTCCGACCTGCTGATCACCTCGGTGTCCCTGGCGGTAGCAACTATTCCCGAGGGACTCACGGCGGTCGTCGCTTTCACCCTGGCGATGGGTGCCGCGCGCCTGGCTGGGCGGGGGGCCATTCTCAAGCAGCTCTCGGCGGTGGAAACCCTCGGCAGCGTCACCCATATCGCCACGGACAAGACCGGTACGCTGACCATGAACGAGATGACGGCGCACCATTTGCACATTCCTGGACACGACTTTCAGGTCACCGGAACGGGCTACTCGACGTCCGGAAAAATCCTGGTCCCGGAGACCCTGCCGGTACCGGATTTGACCGAAGCGCTATTGACGATGGCGCTGTGCAACGATGCCGTCATCGATGACGGTCTCCTCGTGGGAGATCCGACGGAGGGCGCGCTGGTTGTGCTGGCCGAGAAAGGCGGTCTCGATGTCGCCGGCGCGCGGCGAGATTACCCGCGAGTGGCGGAGATCCCGTTCGACTCGGAGTACAAATACATGGCCACCTTTCACCGGCTGGCGGCGAATTCGAACCCGTCCGCGTCGGTGCCGGTCTACCGATGTCTGGCCAAGGGGGCGCCGGTCGCGGTGATGCAGTTGACCGACTCGGTGCTCACCGCTGACGGTATCCAGCCGCTGACCGAGGAACATCGCCAGCGTATCCACGATGCCATCCAGAATCTGGCTGGAGACGGCCTGCGCACGCTCATGATCGCTGGGCGGCGCCTGAATACGGCACTTCCGGACGACGAGAAATCCTTACAGGCGCTGGTCACCGGTTTGACGATCTACGCGATCGTGGGAATCGTCGATCCGGCCCGCGCCGAAGCTGCCCCGGCCATCGCGGAGGCCCGCGGAGCCGGCATCAGTGTGCACATGATCACAGGGGACCACCTGGTCACTGCTTCGGCCATTGCGAAGGACCTGGGCATCCCCGGCGACGCCGCGTCCGGCCCCGAGCTGGACGAACTGGACGACGGCGAGCTCGGCCGACGTGCTGCCGGGTATGGCGTGCTAGCCCGGGTCACCCCCGCGCACAAGATCCGAATGGTCAAGGCTCTGCAAAGAGGGGGCCATGTCGTGGCCATGACCGGGGATGGTGTCAACGATGCTCCAGCGTTGAAACAGGCCGACATCGGAATCGCCATGGGCATAACCGGTACAGATGTGTCCAAGGCCGCCGCGAATATGATCCTCACCGACGACAACTTCGCCACCATCGTGGCTGCGGTGCGGGAAGGCCGCGGAATCTATGCCAACATCCTGAAGTTCGTGAGATTCCAGCTCACCACGGCCTGGGGATTCGTGCTCATCTTCCTGGTCGCCGGTGTCACCGGGCTGGCCGGCGGTGCGCCGTTCACCGCGCTGCAGATCCTCTGGGTCAACATCATCATGGACGGACCGCCCGCCCTCGCGCTTGGCGTGGACCCAGCCGAACCGGGCACAATGAAGCACCAGCCTCGCCCGGCCAATGAACGGCTGTTGACCCGAGCCCGACTCCTTCGAATCCTCGGGCTGGGCATCGTGATGGCCGGCGGCACCCTCGCCGTACTCATCCTGGCTCCGATGTTGTTCCCTGACAGCGCCGATGATGCCGCATTTGCCAGCACCCTGGCGTTCACCACGTTCGTTTTCTATCAGGTGTTCAACCTGCTCAACGTGCGGTCCGACACCCACTCCGTCTTCTCCATCCAGACCTTGACGAACCGAAGCATCTGGGTGGCACTGGTTGCTGTCATCATCCTGCAGGTCTGCGTCGTGCAGCTCGAGGTTCTGCAGGGGCTCTTCGACACCACCGGGCTGACCGCGCCTCAGTGGGGGATGGCCGTGCTGGTGGGATCCTCCGCCCTGTGGGTGGAGGAAATCGGTAAGGCCATCATGCGGGCTCTCGACCGCCGCCGGCTCGGCCAGCCCAATAGAACGTCTCACCAGTCCAGCTCAGATCACCACAATTAGGGAGCCACCATGCTCGTAGCATTTTCTGTCGCACCGTCCGTCGCCGCCGACTCGCAGGGATCGGTGCATGACGCGGTCGCTGCTGCCGTGCGCATCGTGCGGGACTCCGGCCTGCCCAACCACACCGACTCCATGTTCACCACGATCGAGGGCGACTGGGACGAAGTCTTCGCCGTCATCAAGGCGGCGACCGAGGCGGTGGGCGCCTTCGGGTCGCGCGTCTCCCTCGTGTTAAAGGCCGACATCCGCCCTGGCCACACCGGTGAGCTCACCGGCAAGCTCGAGCGCCTGGAGACCGCCCTCGACACGTAGACCTCCCGTGCGGGTGGGTGGGGGCTTAGGCTTATTACATGCCCCTCTCTGCTGACGGGTCGACGCGGCTGTCGTCGACCCGTATTCGTCTTGCCCTGCTCGCCCTGGCCCTGGGTGGATTCGGTATCGGTGCGACCGAATTCGTGGCCATGGGTCTGCTGCCGAACCTCGCCGCAGATCTGCTGCCGGGACTCTATGCCAGCGCACCGAATGCCGCCAATGCGCAGGCTGGCTGGCTCATATCGGCCTACGCCCTCGGTGTCGTCGTCGGCGCGCCGACGATCGCCGCTGCAGCCGCCCGCTGGCCGCGCAAACAATTGTTGCTTGGCCTGTTGACCGCGTTCACCCTCGGCACCATTGCATCAGCCCTGCTGCCCACCTTCGAGACCGTGCTGGCTGCTCGCTTCGTGGCCGGACTGCCGCACGGGGCGTACTTCGGCATCGCCTCGCTCGTCGCCGCGCATCTGATGGGCCCGGGCAAGCGTGCTCGCGGCATCGCGATCGTGCTCAGCGGCCTGACCATCTCCAACGTCATCGGGGTGCCCACGATCACCTGGATCGGCCAGATGAGCGGATGGCGCGTCGCCTACCTCGTTGTCGCCGCTATTTTCGCGCTCACCTTCGTGGCCGTTGCCGTTTTCGTGCCGTTCCAAGCCGGCAACCCGAAAGCCACCATGCGCGCCGAGCTGCGGGCGTTTGGCAAATTGCAGGTCTGGATCACCCTGTCGATCGGTGCGATCGGTTTCGGCGGCTTGTTCGCCGTCTATACCTACGTGGCTCCCCTCGTTATCGAGATCACCGGACTATCCGCAGCAGCGGTGCCGCTCATCCTGGTGGTCGTCGGCCTCGGCATGACGGCCGGCAACTTCGCCGGGGGAGCCATGGCCGACTGGAGCGTGCGCCGTACCCTGTACATCTCGTTCGGTGTGCTCATCCTGGCGCTCGTCACCCTCGGCCTGTCGGCTCAGTTCTTGGCCGGGCTGCTGGTGGGGATGTTCCTGGTCGGCGCTGCGGCATCCGCTTTGTCGCCGACCATTCAGGCCCGGCTGATGGACGTGGCGCACGAAAGCCAGTCGCTCGCGGCGGCGCTCAATCATTCCTCGCTGAACGTGGGCAACGCACTCGGCGCGGCATTCGGCGGTGTGGCCATCGCTGCGGGGCTCGGGTATCTCGCCCCGGTGTGGATCGGGGTTGGGCTCAGTGCGTTCGGCGTGCTGCTGACCGTGTTGACCTTCAGCATCGACCGCCGCCGCCGCCACCGTGGCCACCACGTGCCGTACGGAACCCAGCTGATCCCCGTCGTCCGGCAGCACTCACGCACCTGACCGCCAGCATCGAATTGTTGGCCGGTCAGTGGTGAAAGGGATGCTGCGCGTTTAGTCCGTCTGCAGCAGGATGCCGTCGTGGATGGCGCGCTTGCGCAGCGCGACCTTGGTGCCCACGTCGTAACCGGCCAGGCGATACTTCTCGCGAATGCGCTTGAGGTAGCTCTTGGCGGTCTCCTCAGAGATGCCGAGCTGGTAAGCGACAGCCTTCACCGGCTCGCCGGCGCCGTAGAGCGCCATGACGCGGCGTTCCTGCGCGCTGAGGCGGGGACCTTCGACGTTCTCGGTGGAGTTGAGTGCATAGTCGAGCTCGGCCGAGATATACGACTTGCCGTTGTAGGCTGCGCGAATGGCGTCGACGATCATGCTCGCTTCTTCGCTCTTGACCAGGTAGCCCAGTGCGCCGGCGGCGAGCGCTTCGCGCACGAGGGCCGGCTCGGAATAGGTGCTCATGAGCACCGTCTTCACCCCGGTCGTCTTGAGCGTGGAAATCTTCAGGGACACCGGAATGTTGTCCTTGAGGTCGAGGTCGAGCAGTACGACATCCACCGGAAACTCGAGGTGAGTCAGCAACTCGGGCCAGGTGGTCACCGCCGCTACCATCTCGATGTCGTCAGCTGCGCTTCGGATCCACTCGGTGAGTGCGCCTAAGAGCATCCTGTGGTCATCGACCAAGGCCAATCGGATGGGACGGTCTGTCGTCGTCATTTTTTGCCTCCTACTATCTGCACCATAGCGGCAAACTGCCCCACATTAGGCATCTGCCGGATTGTCTACGCTGCACTCGATGTCTACCTTCAGACTACCGGCGCGATTTGAATCCACATGGGGTCCAACGGCCCTGATTGCCTGCCAAGTTTCTGGATCGACACGCCGCCTGGACACCCCCGTTGTGGTCAATTCGATCGGAAAACGCACCTTGTGGTGCGGGCCCACCCCATGTGTGGGGGTAATTGGCCCAAGGCGGAGCGAAATGGATGCCCCTGACCGCGCCGTGTCCCCGATGAGGAGCCAAATCGTCAGCAGCAGCCCATCGCGTTGCGGCGGAGAGAGCAGTCCGGCCAGGCCGGCGGGATCGCTGAGTGCGACAACCGGGCCGAGAAATTCACTCTCGGTGATGGCATGGTGCAGCCACGTTTCGGTGCGCCCCTCGATCAGGTGCAGTCGAAGCTGCGTGGCCAGGGAAGCGGCCGTCGCCGCCGCCGACGGCGCGAGTGGCAGCGCGGTGCGGCCCTGGGCTACGTCGTCGAGCAGGGTCTCGGCGTCGAGATCCAGCCGGGCCAACTGCTCAGAGGCGAGCATCCCGACCGCGAATCGCGGCTGGGAGACCGTACTCTGCACCAGCACGAGGTCGAGTTCGCGCTGCACCATGCGCCGAAAGGCCTGCACAATACTCGCACCGACCAGCGGGGGCGCGACCGCGAGGGCGATGGAGAGAATGTCGGGGCCGAGGGTGAGCAGGTCCGGGCGCGACTTGAACAGTGTCGCTGCGCTCATGAACAGACCGAGGGCCACCACAGCCATGGTGATTTCGCCGGTTTCGCGCAGCGTCACGATCGACAGGAGGAAAGCGCCGACGGCGGGCGCCGCTGTGGGAAAGTCTCCCGTGCCGGCCGCGCCCCAGGATCCGGCCAGATCGAGTGCCACCACGATCGCGCAGGTTCCAAGGGCTGCCAGGAACAGCCAGAGCGGCAACCGGGGCCCCAGCTTGTGCACCGCGATATTCACGATTACCGCGGTGGCCAGCAGAATGACCCAGGCCAGAATACTGAGCACCGGCACCCGCGCGGGGTCCCACCCAATGATCAACCGCACGAGCAGGAACGCGGCGATAAACGCCCCGCTCACGGTCATGCCGATACCGAGGTGACGGGCGCCTAAACCGTTTTGGTCCGACCGAAAGACGGTGATGCGGCCGTCACCGCGCAGAATGGTGCGTGGAAAACGCAGGGGCAGCAGGTCAGCTCGGGTGCGCCGGTCAGCGGATGCCGGTGGCCAGCTGCGTTCGGAGGACCCGCCGAGCAAACGCAAACCGACACCGCGTGCCCGCGGGTGGGTTGCAATGGGCGCGGTGTCGTTGAACTGGCTCATTTCGGAACCTCCAGCACCACAGTGGTTCCGGCCCCTGGCGACGAGAATAGGCGAGCATTGCCTCCGATATCCCGAAGCCGGGCAATGACCGATTCAGCAACGCCGAGCCGCTCAGAACCCACCTGGCCGAGGTCGAAGCCGACCCCGGTATCGGTGACCATCGCGCGAACGGTGCTGTCGTCATCCGTTATCGTCACGTCTGCGTGGTCGACACCGGAGTGACGGCGCACGTTTTCGAGGCATTCCGAGAGGGCCAGGAGAAAGGAATCCAGAACAGTACTGTGCAGCTGCACCTGGCCGCTGCCGTGCCAGTTGACGGTGAGCCCCAGGCGCTCAAAGCGCTGGCGCACCGCGTCCAGGGTATCGCCGAGAGTGAGCACCGACGCCGATTCCAGGCTATAGACCCCGGAACGACGCGGCGTCGGCAGCCCGCCGAGGCGCAGCTGGCGCAGCAGCCGCGCGTCATCTCCTGCCTGTTTTTGCAGTGCAATCGGGCTCACCCCGACACCGGAGTGGGCGAGCAGGGTCAGCGTAGCGAGCACCGTGTCGTGCAACAGGCGGGCATCCTGGCGGCGCTGGGCCTCCAGCTCGCTCGCATGCCGCTCGGCCCGGTGGGCGCGGCCGATCGCGGCGATGCGATGCATAACCCGGGGCACGCTCTGTGCGATCCACCAGGAGGCGAGGGTGAACGCCAGCCACATGCTCACCGTCAGCGCCAGAAGCACCGTGCGGTCGGGCGCATCGACCGTCACCGCGGCCACGCTGGTGACGGTCAGCACGAAACATGCCACGAGCAACAACAACCGGCGCGGGCTGGTGAGCAGCACCGAAGCGACAGCGCACATCGGCGCGGTGGAGACCATGCCGATGACGCTTTCCTCGATCAAATTCAGCGGAACACCGGGATGGCTCGTGAAACCCACAATGAGAATGATCGCTTCCCCGCTGAGAACGGTCAGAACAGCCCAGCGCAGCGCCCCGGTGCTTCCGAGCAGGTATTGGCCAGCGGCCATCAGCAGCACGAGCACGACACATCCGAGGCGTGCGTCGGCCTCCAGGCCGCCAGGAACCAGCACGCACGCCAGCGTTGTTGCCGAACCAACGAGCCCGCCTGCCTGCACCGCTCTGCGCAGGAGACGGTCGCGCTCCTTGACGATGCGTTGCATGGGTGCCTGTCCGGTTGGAGATGAACGTGTTCTATCAGCACCATACCGGGCGACGCACGCGTGGTTCCGACTTAGTGCAACACCCGCTGAATCTGGGCTCCAATTGCCTCATTCTCAATGAGAAAGCCATCGTGACCATAGCCGGATTTTAGAACCACCGCGGTGGGTCCATCGATATTGTTGGTCAGGTGCGCAGCGATCGTGCGCTGGCCATCGACCGGAAAGAGCCGGTCGCTGTCGATTCCGACAACGACCGAGCGGGCGCTGACCCGGCCGAGGGCGGCCGCGACGCCGCCGCGTCCGCGTCCGACATCGTGGGAGTTCATTGCTTCGACCAACACGATGTAGCTGTTGGCGTCAAAACGCCGAGTGAATTTATTACCGTGAAAGTCGAGGTACGACTCCACGGCGAAGCGGCCGTTGGCGCCGAGCGGACTGATGCCGCTCTGCCAGCCCCGCGCGAAACGAGCGTTCAGCTCGGCCGGGCTTCGATAGTTGAGCAGGGCCATTCTGCGGGCGAGGGCCAGCCCGCGCGTCGGGCCATCGCCATCAGCTTCGTCGTAATAGTCGCCGGCACGAAACGCCGGGTCGGTGCGAATAGCCTCGATCTGCACCGAATTGAGCGCGATCTGGTCTGCGGTCGTTATTGGGGGCGCGGCCAAAATGATGAGGCGTTCAACCCGGTCGGGGGTCTCGATCGCCCATTCGAGCGCGTGCATGCCGCCCATCGAACCGCCGATGACGGCCGCCCAGCGATCGATACCGATCCGGTCGCTGAACACTCGCTGTGCGCTCACCTGGTCGCGAATAGTCAGATAGGGAAAGCGGATGCCCCACTCCAGCCCGTCGGGTGCAAGCGAGGCCGGGCCGGTGCTGCCCTGGCAGCCGCCGAGCATATTCGGCGCCACCACGAACCACCGATCGGTGTCGATGGCCAGGCCAGGTCCGACGATGCCATCCCACCAGCCACCCGTTTCCTGGCCTGGACCGGGGGTGCCGGCCAGGTGGCTGTCGCCGGTGAGGGCGTGCAGCACGAGCACAGCGTTGTCGCCGGTCTGGCTCAACGTGCCCCAGGTTTCATAGGCGAGGCGGACCGCTGGCAGGCTGCCCCCGGCCTCGAAGCTGAGGGGGCCGAGGTTTAGGAATTGGCGGTGGCCGACCGGGTCACCGTCACGCCAGGCACCGGTAGCCGGAGGCTTGCCAAGCACCGAGCGCGCCTGGGCTTCAGTGATGAAGCTCGACGGGACCGTGTCTGCTGACGATTGCCATTCCATACTCGTCCATTCTGTCGGTCGAATGAACAGCCCGGGCGTATGTTACGTCGTACGCCCGGGCGAAGAGAGCCCGTCAGGCGTCGGCGCGGTGGTGCTTGACGATGGCGCGAGCTGCCTCGAAGCCGGACTCAAGGTCGGCCTTGAGGTCGACGACGTTCTCGATGCCGACGGACAGACGCACCAGGCCGGGCGTGACTCCGGCGGTCAGCTGCTGCTCAGGGGTCAGCTGGGAGTGCGTGGTGGAGGCCGGGTGAATGACCAGGGAACGCACATCACCGATGTTGGCGAGATGGCTGAACAGGCTCAGGTTGTCGACGAGAGCGCGGCCGGCCGCGACACCGCCTTTGAGTTCGAACGAGAGCACTGCTCCGACGCCGAGTGGGGCGTACTTGTTGGCGTTGGAATACCAGGGGCTCGACGGAAGCCCGGCATAGTTCACCGAGGCAATGTCGTCGTGGTTGTCGAGCCACTCGGCGATGTCCTGGGCATTCTGCACGTGTCGCTCGATGCGCAGGCTGAGCGTCTCGATGCCCTGGATGAGCTGCCAGGCGCTCGCCGGGGCGATGGCGCTTCCGAGGTCGCGGAGCAGCTGCACCCGGGCCTTGATGATGTAGGCGATGCCGTCGCCGACCGCTGTGGTGTAGCTGGCCCCGTGGTACGAGGGGTCCGGTTCGGTCAGGCCGGGGAACTTCTCCACGTTCTTCGACCACTCGAACGTGCCGCCGTCGACGAGTACTCCGCCGATGATGGTGCCGTGGCCGCCAAGAAACTTCGTGGCCGAGTGCACGATAATGTCGGCGCCGTGCTCAAACGGACGAATCAGGTACGGGGTGGCGATGGTGTTGTCGACGATCAGCGGAATGCCAGCGGCGTGGGCGACATCCGCTACCAGAGTGATGTCGAGCACGTTGATGCGTGGGTTGCCGATGGTCTCGGCGAAAAACAGCTTGGTGTTCGGGCGCACCGCGCGCTTCCACTCGTCCGCGTCATCCTGGTCTTCGACAAAAGTGGTTTCGATGCCGAGTTTGGCCAGGGTGTACTTAAACAGGTTGTACGTGCCGCCGTAGATCGAGCTCGACGACACGATGTGGTCGCCGGCCTGCGCAATGTTCAACACCGCAAAAGTGGATGCCGACTGGCCGCTGGACAGCAGCAGCGCCGCGGTTCCGCCCTCGAGCGCGGCGACGCGCTCTTCAACGACGGCCTGCGTGGGGTTCTGGATGCGGGTGTAGATGTTACCGAACTCGGCCAGCGCAAACAGATTCTGGGCGTGCTCGGCGCTGTTGAACACGTATGACGTGGTCTGGTAGATCGGGGTGGCCCGCGCGTTGGTGGTCGGGTCCGGGTGCGCTCCGGTGTGAACCTGTTTGGTCTCAAACTTCCACGATGAAGAATTGTCGGTCACGATAGCCTCCGCGTCATCGAGCGCGGACTCTCCAGCGCTCTGGCCCGAGCCTAAAGAGGCTCGAATGGCCGTGCAAGGGCGGGCGAAACAGAACGTCATGTTGCGTGAGCGCCTACTTGCGATCGCGATGCGGCAACACGATCGTGCCGGTCGGAGTCGTCGCTGTTGCCCGGAACAGCCACCGTGCTTTTGGCTGGACCAGGGGCTGAACCAGCCGTCGAACGACGGACAGTGACAGTACGATCGACGTGACCACGCTCAGCACGATCATGCCCGGCAACACCCACGCGGGCTGTGGGCCGTCCAGCACACCAGTCTCGCGGAGCGGGTACAGCACAAAGGTGTGCAGCAGATAGATGTACATGGTCGCCGCGCCAAGCTCGGTGAACCAGGTCGTGCGCCGCGGAATCAGCATAAGGAACGCCACGATGAGCGCAAATGCGAGCAGCATGACGGCCAAACGGAGGCTGCCGGCCCACCACGCGGAATAGTCAAACGTCGTATACGCCTCGTCATAGAGCAGGAATCGGCGCACCTGGAGGGTGCGGAGAGTTTCGATGTTCAGCGCGATCAACAGATACAACAGGGCGAACAATCCGATCGCCCCGGCACGCCAGCGCCAGACCAGGCCGGCGCGGAGCTCAAGCCAGGTCTCGGTCAGCAACCACTGGCGCATTTTCCAGCCGAAAACGAAGAACGGCAGCAGCCCGAGGGTGCGGGACAGGGTGAACGTGCCGTCGATATTGGGCAGGTAACCGGCCCCTATCGAGATAAGAATGCTGATGATAAGGGGATAGCGCAGGAAAACGAGGTACGGGAGGGCAATTCGCCACATCAATAAAGCGAGCAGAAACCACAGCGTCCAACTCGCTGTGGAATAGTCCAGCACGAACTTGCCGCCGAGGATCCAGCGCACCACCGTCCAAATCGTTTCGAAGATGAGGTACGGAAAGACGATGTCGGTGAGCAGCCGGTGCATCTGCCGAGCATCTGGCGGTCCCGATTTGGCGAAGTAGCCGCTCACAGCCACGAAAACCGGCACGTGGAAGGCGTAGATGAACAGATAAAGCGCATAGGCGACATCCGCCTCGCCGATGAGTTTGAGAATCGCATGGCCGACCAGTACGAGGGTGACCGCGACCCAGCGCGCGTTGTCCCAGAGGGGTACGCGACGCTTCTGCGCTTGAGTGGCGGTCTCCAGTGCGCTCATTGGTACCATTCTCCCGCCACAATGGAGAAATGAGTACTCGACGCGTGGTTGTGACCGGAGCAAGTTCAGGAATTGGAGCGGCGACGGCGCGCCTGTTCCGTGAGCATGGTTGGAATGTGGTGGGGGTCGCGCGGCGTGCCGACCGCCTCAAAACCCTGCAAGCCGAAACGGGAGCGGATGTCTTCACCGCCGACCTCACGGTACAGGCGGATGTCGACGCCTTGCGCAACTACCTCGCCGCCAGCGGCCCGGTGCACGCCCTGGTCAATAATGCCGGCGGCGCCAAGGGTCTTGACTCGGTCGAGAGCGGCAGCATCGAAGACTGGGCCTGGATGTTTGAGATCAACGTGCTCGCCGTCAAGCGGGTGACCACGGCCATCCTGCCACTGCTGCGCGCCGGCATCGACTCCGGGGCCGGATCGGCAGACATCGTGACCGTGACCTCGATTGCTGGACACGTGGCCTACCTCGGCGGTGGCGGCTACAACGCGGCCAAGTTCGCCGCGCACGCCATGACCGAAGTGCTGCGCCTTGAACTCTCCGGCGAGCCGATTCGGGTGATTGAGATCGCGCCGGGCATGGTCAAAACGGATGAATTCGGTCTGGTTCGCTTCGACGGTGACGCCGACAAGGCCTTCGCCGCCTACGACAACGTGCCAGACCCGCTCTCGGCCGAGGACATCGCCGAGACCATCGTCGCGAGCGTTGAGCGGCCGGCGCACGTGAATCTCGACCTGATCGTGATCAAGCCGGTCGCCCAGGCTGCTCCGACCCGCATCGCCCGTGGCGAGCTGAAGGTGCGCGAGGAGTAGGGCTTCGGGCTTCGGTCTTCTCGGCGCGGCCGCAGCTTGTCGGTGCGGCCCGCGGCGTCGGCGTCATCCGCTCCTCGCTCAAACATTGAGGGTTTGCGGGGACCACCGCGAAAAGCGTGCGGCGGCCCCCGCAAACCCTCAAAACTCGCAACCCCGCGGAAAACCCGTCGTCGCCGCTTCGTCTTGGCAGTGGCCTTCTCGTTGCCCACGCTTCGGGCAGTTGCTCGCGCGGGAGCTGCGCCAGTGCGCGGGAGTTCGTGTACGGGGGTGGTGCTGGCCGGGCTCGCTGCGCGGGTTTTGCGCCAGTGCGCGGCCGCTGTGGCCTGGCCCGAACTCCCGCGTACCTCGCCGCGCGGGAGCTGCGCCAGTGCGCGGGAGTTCCGCCTCCCGCGCAGCGGCGCAACTCCCGCGCACCCCGAAGTGGCGGCGCGCGGGAAGACACGCACAGAAGACGGGCCGGACAGGATGAAGATCCTGGCCGGCCCGTTCGTTGTAGCGGGCTAGTGCTCGACGGCCTTTTCGGCGCCGTGACCGGTGAGCGAGCGCACTGCCATCTCGGCGGCGAGCTTCGGGTTCTCCTTCACCGTGCTGGTGACCGATCCGAGCCAGCCCAGGAAGAATCCAAGCGGGATCGAGATAATGCCGGGGTTGCTGAGCGGGAAGATCGCGAAGTCCACAGCCTCACCGAACATCGAGGTGGGTGTGCCCGAGAACACCGGCGAGAAGATGATCAGGAGAACGGCCGAGGACAGTCCGCCGTACATGCTCCAGACCGCGCCCCGGGTCGTGAAACGACGCCAGAACAGGGAGTAGAGAATGGTCGGCAGGTTGGCGCTCGCCGCGACCGCAAAGGCCAGGGCTACCAGGAAGGCGATGTTCTGCCCCTGCACGCCGATACCGCCGGCGATGGCCAGGATTCCGATGACGACGACGGTGCGACGGGCGACCTTGACCTCGTCGTCGGGGTTGCCCTTGCCCTTCTTGATGACGGAGCCATAGATATCGTGCGCGAAGCTCGTGGCCGCCGTGATCGTGATGCCGGCCACGACGGCCAGGATCGTCGCGAAGGCAATGGCCGAGATGAAGCCGAGCAGCAGCGGTCCGCCGAGGGCGAGCGCGAGCAGGGGAGCTGCCGAATTCACTCCGCCGGGTGCGGCCTCGATGGTTTCCGCACCGACGAGCGACGCGGCACCGAAGCCGAGCACCAGGGTGAAGATGTAGAACGCGCCGATGAGCCAGATGGCCCAGACCACCGAGCGTCGAGCTTCCTTCGCGGTCGGGACCGTGTAGAAGCGCATGAGCACGTGCGGCAGGCCGGCGGTGCCGAGCACCAGGGCGAGGGCGAGCGAGATGAAGTCGAGCGGGTTGGCGCCGTACTTCAGGCCCGGCGCCAGGATGTCGGCGCCGGCAGCGGAGACCGCGACCGCGCTGTCGAGCAGGCTCGACAGGCTGAAGCCGTTGATTGCGAGTACCCAGACAGTCATGGCGAACGCACCGATGATGAGCAGGAATGCCTTGACGATCTGCACCCAGGTGGTGCCCTTCATGCCTCCCACGAGTACGTAGACGATCATCAGGCCGCCGACGACGGTGACCACGATGGACTGGCCGAGCTTGTCGTTGATACCGAGGAGCAGTGAGACGAGTCCGCCGGCACCAGCCATCTGGGCGAGCAGGTAGAAGAAGCAGACGGCCAGGGTGGTCGTGGCTGCTGCCATGCGAACGGGGCCCTGCTTCAGCCGGAAGGAGAGCACGTCGGCCATGGTGAACTTGGCCGTGTTGCGCATCAGCTCGGCCACCAGCAGCAGGGCGACGAGCCACGCAACGAGGAATCCGATGGAGTACATGAAACCGTCGTAGCCGGTGACGGCGATCGCGCCGACGATACCGAGGAACGATGCCGCCGAGAGGTAGTCGCCGGCAATGGCGAAGCCGTTCTGCGGTCCGGTGAAGGAGCGGCCGCCCGCGTAGTAGTCTGCGGCGGTCTTGTTGTTGCGTCCCGAACGGATCACGATGATCAGCGTCACCGCCACGAAGGCGAGGAAGATCGAGATGTTCAGTACCGGGTTGTTCTCGACCGGCTTGACCGTTTCGGCCAGAATCTGCAAAGCGTTCATCGCTGTTCCATCCGCTCAAGTTCGCCGCGCAGCTCTTCGGTCAGGGGATCGATTTTGCGGTTGGCGAAGGTCACATAGCTCATCGTGATGACGAAGGTGGTGACGAACTGCCCGAGGCCGAGGAGCAGACCGATGTTGATGCTGCCAAACACCGGCGTCGCCATGAAGTCGCGCAAATACGCTGCGGCGAGAACGTAGGCGATGTACCAGACCAGGAAGAAGATCGAGAGCGGCACGACGAAGCGATTGCGGGTCTTCTTCATGTGCAGGAACTGTGGCGTCTTCTCGTACGCCTCGTAATCGATGGTGGACTTCGGTGGGGCGTCTTTCACTGCTTCACTCATGGGGCTTCCTTGCCTCAGGGACGGAAAATGCGGGTCTGGGAACAAACGTGGTGCGCGGGGGAGAGGAATGTTCGTGACCGGGTTAGGAAACGGATGCTGACAGCGCCCGTTTCAGATCGTCGAGGACGGTGGGGTCTTCGATGGTGGGCGGGACGGAATACTCCTCTCCATCGACGATTTGCCGAATGGTCTTGCGAAGAATCTTGCCCGACCGCGTTTTGGGCAGTCGGTCGAGTATGGTGACGTCGCGAAAGGCTGCGACCGGCCCGACGTGCTCCCGAACGAGGGCGACAAGTTCTGCGGCGAGTACGTCGTGATCGATAGTACTGCCCGCTTTGAGGGTGACGAAACCAGCGGCACGCTGGCCTTTGAGCGGGTCGTGCACGCCGAGTACTGCGCACTCGGCGACAGCCGGGTGCAGTGTGAGGACCTCTTCGAGGGAACCGGTGGAGAGCCGGTGCCCGGCAACGTTGATGACGTCGTCGGTGCGACCCATAACGAACAGGTAGCCGTCGGTGTCGAAATGGCCGGAGTCACCCGTGGCGTAGTAGCCGGGGAAAGCGGACAGGTAGGAACTGTTGAAGCGTTCCTCGCTGCCCCAGACCCCGAGAAGTGTGCCTGGTGGCAGCGGAAGTCGGATGGCGATGTTGCCGTCCTTACCGATCTTCTCGATCGGCCGGCCCTTGGAATCGAGGATGGCGATGTCGTACCCGGGCACCGGAACGGTGGCAGAGCCCGGCTTCGTCGGCAACTCCTCGATACCAAGCAGGTTGGCGCAGATCGCCCACCCGGTCTCGGTCTGCCACCAGTGATCGACGACCGGGCAGTGCAACCCGTCGTTGGCCCAGTGAAAGGTTTCGGGGTCGAGGCGTTCCCCCGCCAGAAACAGGCTGGTCAGGCTGGACACGTCGTGGTTCTTCAGCTCCAGCAGGTCGGGGTCCACGCGACGGATGGCTCGAATGGCGGTGGGCGCCGTGAACAGCACCTTCACTTTGTAGTCGTCGACGACACGCCAGAAAGCCCCGGCGTCGGGGGTCCCGATGGGTTTGCCCTCGTAGATCACCGTGGTAGCGCCGGCCAGGAGTGGCGCATAGACGATGTAAGAGTGCCCGACCACCCAGCCAACATCGGAAGCGGCCCAATACACGTCGCCATATCCCACGTTGTAGACATTGCGCATCGACCAGTTCAGGGCGACAGCATGGCCGCCGGTGTCGCGAATGATGCCCTTGGGCTTCCCGGTCGTGCCTGAGGTGTAGAGAATGTACAGCGGATCCTCGGATCGCAAGGCGACCGGGTCGGCCGGCGCGGCCTTGGCCTCCTCGTCGGCCCAGTCCAGCCACACGGTATCCGTGGAACCGTCGTGGTACTCCTTGGCTGAGCCAGGAATGCTCTCTCGGTCCCGCACGATGACCGTGTGCACCGAGCCCTGGCTCAGGGCGATGGCCTTCTCTACGAGCGGCAGGTACTCAATGATGCGGCCGGGCTCAAGGCCACCGGATGCCGTGACGATGACCCTGGGACGGGCGTCATCAATGCGCACGGCGAGTTCCGTCGCGGCGAAACCGCCGAAGACCACGGAGTGCACCGCTCCGATGCGAGCGCAGGCGAGCATGGCGACGACGGCTTCGGGAATCATCGGCAGGTAAATGATGACCCGGTCGCCGGTGCCGACGCCATTGGCGCGAAGGGCGCCGGCGAATTTAGCGACCCGACCGAGCAGGTCGAGGTAGCTGAGCTGCACGCGGGTGCCGGTCATCGCGGAGTCGTAGATCAATGCTGTGTGCGCGCCGCGGCCGGCCAGAACGTGCCGGTCGAGAGCGTTGTAGCTGGTGTTGAGTGTCCCCCCGGGAAACCAACTTCCGGTTGCCGGGCCATCAAGGGCAAGGGCGCTCGTCGGCTGCGTGATCCAATCGATGCCGGCGGCAGCCTCCAGCCAGAAGTCTTCGGGTGACGAAATGCTGCGTCGCCAAGCCTCCCGGTAGCCCCCACCTGATTCGCCGATCATCTAAACCTTCTTCATCGAAGTTTCTCTGTATACAAAGAGTGGTTGAAGTATTGCATATAACCCGGCAATGTGGAATAGGATCACTCTTGTGTATACAGAAACCGCAATGTTGGGGTTAGACGCACCGCTGCGAGCCAGCGAGCGGGCGTACCGTCAGCTGCGCGGAGAGATTGTCAGTGGCCTCCTCGCCCCCGGAACGGCCCTGCTCGAAGTCGAACAGGCAGAGCGTATTGGCGTATCCCGCACTCCGCTGCGCGAAGCGGTAGCTCGATTGATCGCCGACGGTTTGGTCGTAGGACGCCGCGGTCGTGGCTTCGAGGTGACCGACATTTCCGTTGACAGTATCTCCGAACTGTACGAACTGCGCCAGGCCCTTGAGGTGCAGGCCATACGTCTGGCTGCCACCCGCCGCGATCCGGCACCGTTTCTGGCACTCCGCGATGCCTTTGTGACTGCTCCTGAGCTTCTGGACCAGGGCGATATCGGTGTGCGCCGCTACTACGTGCTCATCGACGAACTCGAAGACGCCCTCGATGCGGCCGTCGAAAATCCCTTTCTTGTCGGCGCCCTGCGCGCCGTTCGCACCCATCTGGCACGCATCCGTCGGCTGGCCCGCAGAAACCCGCTGCGGCTTCGTGCCGCAGCCGCCGAGCACCTGCTGATTATCGACGCCATTATTGCCGGCGACCCGTCGCTGGCAGCCCATGCCACCCATATTCATCTTCACCAAAGCCTCTTGAGCGTCCTCGCGGCGATCGATGAGGACTCGGCCAGTAGTCGATCAACGACTGCGGCCGACTAACGAAGGGATCCACAGTGCAGCTTCACCACGTTCGAGTTCACAAGAGCGACGAGAATCTGGCCCGCGAGGACCAGCTGGCCTGGAAGATCGCCGAGGTCGCAGCTGACCCCGCTGCAGTCTCCGGGGAAGTGACCGAGATGGTCATCAACCGCGTGATCGACAACGCCTCCGTTGCCGCGGCCAGCCTGACCCGTCGCCCGGTGATCGCTGCTCGCTCGCAGGCACTCGCACACCCGCGTTCCAACGGTGGCGACGGCGCGAGCGTGTTCGGGCTCGCACCGGCACGCCGGGTTTCCCCGGAGTGGGCCGCCTGGGCCAACGGCGTCGCCGTTCGCGAACTCGACTACCACGACACGTTTCTGGCCGCAGAGTACTCGCACCCGGGCGACAATATCCCACCGATCACGGCCGTTGCCCAGCACCTCGCAGCGTCGCGCGGCCTGACCGGCGGCGACCTGATTCGCGGCATCGCCACCGGCTATGAGATCCAGATCGACCTGGTGAAATCGATCAGCCTGCACGCGCACAAGATTGACCATGTTGCCCACCTCGGCCCGTCGGTCGCTGCCGGTATCGGAACCCTGCTCGGCCTCGACAAGGAGATCATCTTTCAGGCCGTCGGCCAGGCACTGCACACCACGACCGCCACTCGCCAGTCGCGGAAGGGCGAAATCTCCTCCTGGAAGGCCCACGCCCCGGCTTTCGCCGGCAAGATGGCCGTCGAAGCGGTCGACCGGGCGCTCCGCGGTGAGACCAGCCCGACTCCGATCTACGAGGGCGAGGACGGTGTCATCGCCTGGCTGCTCGACGGACCAGACGGCTCCTATGACGTCTCGCTGCCGGCCGCCGGCAGCATCAAGCGCGCTATTCTCGACAGTTACACCAAGGAGCACTCGGCCGAGTACCAGGCGCAGGCATGGATCGACCTCGCCCGCAGGCTGCACAACGAGCACCCCGAACTGCTCGTGGCCGGCGCGATTAAGAACATCGTCATCCACACCAGCCATCACACGCACTACGTAATCGGTTCTGGCGCCAACGACCCGCAGAAGTACGACCCGACCGCAAGCCGCGAAACCCTCGACCACTCCATTCCGTATATCTTCACGGTGGCCCTGCAGGACGGAACCTGGAACCACGTGGACTCCTACAGCCCCGAGCGTGCCGGCCGCCCCGATACCATCGCGCTGTGGAATACCGTCACCACGACCGAAGACAAGGAGTGGACGCGTCGTTACCACTCCCTCGATCCGGCCGAAAAGGCATTCGGCGGTCGCGTCGAAATCGAACTCACCAATGGAACCCGCCTGGTTGACGAGATCGCCGTCGCCGACGCGCATCCGCTCGGGGCTCGTCCCTTCGCTCGCGCGGAGTACATCAATAAGTTCCGCACGCTGGCCGCACCGGTGATGGAGGAATTCGAGATCGAACGCTTCCTCGCCCTGGCTCAGCGCTTACCGGAGCTTGGGGCTGCCGACCTCGGCGGCCTGACCATCGTGGCCAAGCCTGGACTGCTGTCCTCCCTCGCCACCCCGAAGGGAATCTTCTAATGCTGTACGCCGGCACGACCGCCGCTGACAAGCGCATTGCCTTGCGTGGGGGTCTGGCGAGCGGAAAGATTTTGCGTTACCCCGGCGCGTTCAACCCGCTCTCGGCCAAGCTGATCCAGCAGAAGGGTTTCGAGGGCGTCTACATCTCGGGCGCCGTGCTTTCGGCCGACCTGGGCCTGCCCGATATCGGCCTGACCACCCTCACCGAGGTGGCTGGCCGGTCGCAGCAGATCGCCCGCATGACCGACCTGCCGGCGATCGTCGATGCCGATACCGGATTTGGCGAGCCGATGAACGTGGCACGCACCATCCAAACCCTCGAAGACGCGGGACTTGCCGGCATGCACATCGAGGACCAGATTAACCCGAAACGCTGCGGGCATCTCGATGGCAAGCAGGTCGTGGACGCCGACACCGCGATCAAGCGCATCCGCGCCGCGGTCGATGCGCGGCGAGACGCGAACTTTCTCGTGATGGCGCGCACGGACATGCGTGCCGTTGACGGCTTGGATGCCGCCGTCACCAGGGCCAAGCAATTGCAGGATGCCGGGGCCGACGCGATCTTCCCGGAGGCGATGGGCAGCCTGGCCGAGTTCGAAACCATTCGGGCCGCCGTGTCGGTGCCGATCCTGGCGAACATGACCGAATTCGGCAAGGGCGAGCTGTACACCGTGCAGCAGCTCGAAGACGTCGGCATGAACCTGGTGATCTTTCCGGTGTCGCTGCTGCGCCTCGCGATGGGGTCCGCAGCGCGCGGACTCGACGCGATCGAGCAGCACGGCTCCCTCACTACGATGTTGCCCGAGATGCAGCACCGCGCCGACCTGTACGAATTGCTTGACTATGCGTCGTACAGTCAGTTCGATTCGGGTATTTTCGATTTCACCCTGAACCCACACATCCAGACGCCCAGCAGTTCGGCGCACGGTCTAAAGGAGCACAATGTCTGACCCCGAAACACCGGCACCACACGTCTATAAGGGTCTCACCGGCGTCGTCGTCGACACCACCGCGGTCTCCAAGGTCAACCCGGAGACCAACTCGCTGCTGTACCGGGGCTACCCGGTGCAAGAGCTCGCGGCCAAAAAGAGCTTCGAAGAGGTCGCCTACCTGCTCTGGCACGGGGAGCTTCCTGATGACCAGCAGCTCGCCGACTTCGAGGCCCTCGAGCGCTCGCTGCGCCACCTCAACCCGGTTGTCAAGCGCATCATCGATGAGCTGCCACTGACCGCGCACCCGATGGATGTCGTGCGCACCGCGGTGAGCGTCATCGGCGCGAGCGATCCGGAGGCCGAGGACCCCTCGCCGGATTCCGACCTCGCCAAATCGATTCGCCTGTTCGCCCAGCTGCCCGCGATCGTCTCCTACGACCAGCGTCGCCGCCACGGTCAGGATCTCGTCGAACCCCGCGACGATCTCGGCTACTCCGCGAACTTTCTGCACATGACCTTCGGCGAGGTGCCGGAACTCGTCGTTGTCAACGCCTTCGACGTGTCGATGATTCTCTACGCTGAGCACTCGTTCAACGCATCCACGTTCACCGCGCGGGTCATCACCTCGACCCTGTCCGATTTGTACTCGGCCGTGACCGGTGCGGTCGGAGCGCTCAAGGGAGCCCTGCACGGCGGCGCCAACGAAGCCGTCATGCATACCTTCGCCGAGATCGGCCTCGAAGCCGGCTCGGCCGCGCGGGCAGAACCGTGGCTCGAGCAGGCGCTGGCCGCCAAGCGCAAGATCATGGGCTTCGGACACCGCGTCTACAAGAGCGGCGACTCGCGCGTGCCGACCATGCGGGCCTCGCTCGTCACCCTGGTGGACCATTACCAGAAGCCGGAACTGCTCGAACTCTACGAAGCCCTCGAGACGGCGATGACCACGCGCAAGGCCATCCTGCCCAACCTCGACTACCCCTCGGGTCCGGCGTACCACCTGATGGGATTTGACACCCTCACCTTCACGCCGATTTTCGTCGCGGCGCGAATCACCGGGTGGACGGCTCACATCCTGGAGCAGAAGAAGAGTAACGCGCTCATTCGACCGCTGTCGGCCTATAACGGGGTCGATCAGCGGCAGGTGCCGTAGCGGTTCTTTCGTAAGCGGATGCTGCGCGGCCGGCTGTGCGCGCTGCATCCGCTCTGTGCAGCCTGGATCGTCGCTAGCATTGACGGATGACACTTGATGCCCAGGATGCCCCAACTCCGCCCGTGATCGACCGTGAAATTCTGCAGTGGACTGACTTCGCTGCGGCGTCGCGCGAGTTGGCGACCCGCGTGCGGGCGAGCGGTTTTCACCCGGATGTCGTGATTGCCATCGCCCGCGGCGGACTGCTGCTGGCCGGCGCCGTGTCGTATGCGCTTGGCACGAAGAACTGCGGCAGCATCAACGTGGAGTTCTACACGGGCATCGACGAACGACTGCCAGAACCCGTGCTGTCGGCCCCGATGCTCGACGCTCCGGCCCTCGCCGGTAAGCGGGTTTTGCTCGTCGACGACGTCTCCGACTCCGGACACACCCTCGCCCTGGTGCTGCGCCTGCTCGGGGAGACGGCTATGGAGGTGCGCACCGCGACCCTCTATACCAAGCCGCGCACGGTTCACGTGCCTGATTTCACCTGGCGCGAGACCGATAAGTGGATCGTGTTCCCCTGGTCGGCGCTGCCGCCGGTTGCGAGCGCCCCCGCCAGCATCGCGCCGGAAGCGCTCGCCGCCGCGACGGCCGAGGTCGCCGCGTGAGCGTACATCTGGTCGGCGGAGGGGGCGACCCCGCGCACGACGCCGAAATCTTCAGAACGTTTATCTCCGAGGTCACGGCGCAGGCCTCCCTGGCCAGCCGCGACGAACCGATTGTCGCGATCGTCACCGTGGGTCCTGGCAGCGCGCATGCCGAGGAACTGGCCGAGTCGCTCGGCGACACCGTACAGACCCGCCGGAGCACGCTCACTCCGGGTGATACCGCAGCCCTCACGGCGATTTCCGCCGTCGACGGCATCATCATCGGCGGCGGGGTGACGCCCGACTACCTCGCGGCCGTGCTGCCGATTGCCGGCGAGATTCGCCGCCAGGTGTCCAGCGGCGTGCCCTACCTCGGTTTTTCGGCCGGCGCGATGATCGCCTCCGAACGCGCCCTGATCGGGGGCTGGCGCATCGGCAGTGTCGAGGTTACGCCCGAACACGTCTCGGAGGGCCTCGATGAAATCACCCTGGCCCAGGGGATCGGCCTGCTCGATGTCACGGTCGATGTGCATGCTGCCCAGTCCGGCAGCCTGTCCCGGCTGATTGCGGCGACGGAGGCTGGCCTGATCGACGGCGGCCTCGCCATTGACGAGAACACCGTGCTCGTAGTCGGTGAGGGCGCCCTCCGCGTGCTCGGAGCCGGCAGCGTCTGGAATGTTAGCCAGGCCGACGGTGGCGTGCTCGTGAGCACCATCGGCGCCTGACCGGCTCGTGAACCTCGATGCGCTCGCGGCGACCGGGCAGATCGACCCCGGCTGGGCAAGAGCGCTCGCTCCCGTGGCCGACGACCTGGCCCGGGTGGGTGATTTCCTCACGAGCGAACGGGCGGCCGGCCACACGGTGTTACCCGCGCCCGAGCACCTGCTGCGCGCGTTTCGGCAACCGTTCGATGCCGTGCGGGTGCTCATCGTCGGCCAGGATCCGTACCCCACGCCGGGGCATCCGATCGGTTTGGCCTTCGCCGTCAACTCCGACGTGCGGCCGGTGCCGCGGAGCCTTGGCAACATCTACACCGAGCTTGAGGCCGATTTGGGCTTGCAGCGCCCGGAGCATGGCGACCTCTCGGCGTGGTCCGATCAGGGGGTATTGCTGCTCAACCGGGTGCTCAGCGTTCGGGCCGGGGTGGCCGGATCGCATCGCCGCCGCGGCTGGGAAAGCGTGACCGACCAGGCGATCCGTGCGCTCGTCGAGCGACAGCATCCGCTCGTCGCGATCTTGTGGGGCAAGGATGCCGGCGCGCTTCGGCCGTTGCTCGGCGACACTCCCGTCATTGAATCCGCGCACCCGAGCCCCCTTTCAGCCCGCCGCGGCTTTGTCGGTTCCCGCCCATTCAGTGGCGCCAACCGGCTGCTCACCGTGCAGGGAGCGGCACCGGTGCAGTGGGCTCTTCCGGTAATCTGGAACCAATCAGAAAGGGGAGTGCCGGGTGCTTGAGGAAGAATACGAGCCTCGTCGTCGGCTGCCCCGCCACCTGCGGCCGGACGTGGCTCCCGAGACGCCATTCGAATACACGATGCGCGAGGTTCGAGCAGCGGATCTGCCGCACATACGCGAGATTTACAACTACTACGTCGCCAACAGCACCGTGACCTTTGATGAAGATGCCATGACGCTCGCCGAGTGGCGCGACAAGTTCTACTATCTGAACAAACAGGGCATGCCGTTCATCGTTGCCGTCTCTCCGGCCGGTCAGATTCTCGGTTATGCCCTGGTCAGCCCATGGAAACAGAAGAAGGCCTACCGGTTCACGGTAGAGAACTCGATCTACCTCGGCGCGGCGTCGACGGGTAAGGGTCTCGGCCGCGAGCTGCTTGGCGAGCTGATCACACGGTCTAAAGCTGCCGGCCTGAAGGAGATCATCGCCGTCATCGCCGACCAGGGAGCGGATGCCTCGATCAAGCTGCACCGCGATTTCGGCTTCGACGAGATCGGCCGCATGGGCAAGGTCGGGTTTAAGTTTGAGCGCTGGCTCGGCACGATCCTGCTGCAAAAAAGCCTGAAGTAGACCGGTCGCGGGTGCGTGCGTGCCCAGCGAGCTATGCCGCCACTGCCGACGAATGCCCGGGCGCTCCAGGACCTTCTGACGTTGACTACTGTTCGACGTCGACCCATTCGTGGCCGAGGGGTTCCAGCTGCGCGGTTCCGGCCGTCACCCGGGCGACGATCGCGGCGAGCCGTGCGGCGTCGTCATCGGCAATCTTCAGCACCGCGTCGAGCCCATAATCCGTGCCCAGGATGAGCACTCCGCGCTGGCGCAACTCGGCCTCGATGCGACCGGCATCCGCGTGGGGCAGGGCGAGCGTGAACAGTTCCCGGCGCTCGCGCTCCACCACCAGCCCTAAAGACTGGGCCGTGTCGATCGCCGTGAGAACGGCCTCCGAGTACGCGCGCACCAGGCCGCCAGCACCGAGAAGGGTGCCACCGAAGTAGCGGGTGACAACGGCGACGCAGTCGACGAAACCTCGCCCGGACAGGGCTTCGAGCATGGGCCGCCCCGCAGTACCCGACGGTTCGCCGTCGTCATTGGAACGACGCACCTGATCGGGAGCTCCGAAGGAGCCGAGTACGAATGCCGAGCAGTGGTGGCGAGCACCCCAGTGCGCCTTTCGTGCGTCATCGACGGCAGCGCGCGCGGCATCCTCGGTCTCGGTTCTGACCAGGCGGCACAGAAATCGCGATCGCTTCACTTCGATCTCAGCGTCAACACGGCTGCCGACGCCGCCGTGCAAAGTGAGATCGGGCATGCGTCCAGTCTCGCGCATCCGCGCGGTGCCCCGTGCAGCAGAAGAACCGCCCGGGTCGCAGGGAGCGATCGTCGGTATCGCTAGCGGGTGACGCGTGGCGTGTTCATCCGCCCGACGGCGTTCAGCACGGCACGCCTCGGGTAGATGCCGGCCACGCGGGCGAGCAGCGCATTGCGGGCACCGACCAACACGACCGACGGCGTCACCGACCGGTCGAGGGCGGCGAAGGAGGCACGCATGACCTCGTCGACGGTCAGCGGTGAGCCCAGCTTACGACTGCTGGTCTGGGCGACCTCGAAGAACTCGGTATCGGCGGGGCCCGGGCAGATCGCGGTCACCTTGAGGCCGCTCGCCCGGGTTTCGTAGCTGACCGCCTCGGTGTAGCTGAGCACGTAGGCCTTCGTCGCTCCGTAGACCGCCATCCGCGGCACCGGTTGGAACGCTGCTGTGCTCGCCAGATTTACGAGCGCCGCGGTGTGCGGATGCAGCGAGGCCGTCTCGACCAGATCGGGCAGGAATGCATGGGTCAGCGCGGTCAGCGCGTGCACGTTGAGGGCGACCTGCTCCGTTTCCCGGTCCTGGTCGGAGTCGAGTACGGTGCCGAAGGTACCGAAGCCGGCGTTGTTGACGAGAGTGCCCAGGCTGATCGCCCGCTCGCGCAGGTCGGAGACCAGCTCGGGGACGGCATCCGCTCTGGTGAGATCAAGCGGAATCACGGTGGAGACGGTGCCGTATTTCTCGGCCAGGTCGACCGCGAGCGCCTCCAGGCGCGCCTGCCGACGGGCGACCAGCACGAGATCCGCGCCGCGCTGGGCAAGCTCGTGCGCGTACCCGACGCCGAGTCCGCTCGACGCTCCGGTGATGAGCGCGGTGGTGCCGATGGGATTGTACAAAGCGCGGGCCATGACAAGAGGGTAGCCTCCCTGATCGTGCATGACCAGCGGTGGCTCGTCGCCGGGCCCGGTCGAACTAGGCTCGGATCATGGCTGATCCACACGAAATGACCGCCCTGGAACAATGGCAGGCCCTGCAGCGACGCGAGATCAGCCCGAGCGAGCTGACAGAGCACTACCTGGCCCGCATCGAGAAATTCAATCCAGCGCTCGGTGCCTTCGTCACCGTGACCGCGGATGCTGCTCGCGCCCGGGCTCGCTTCGTCGAAGAGCGGATGCCCAGCACCGCGCCGCTCTGGGGCCTCCCGTTCGCCGACAAAGACCTGCACCTGCGTGCCGGGGTGCACACCGGGTTCGGGTCGCGCCTGTTCGCCGACTATCTGCCCGATCGGTCCGACGACCTGGTGCAGGCGCTCGATGATGCCGGGGGAGTCAGCCTCGGTAAAACCAACACGCCCGAATTCGGGCTCACCTCCTACACCGAAAGCCTCGCCTCACCGCCCGCCCGTACCCCGTGGAACCTCGCGCTCGGTGCCGGCGGATCCAGCGGCGGCGCCGCCGTCGCGGTCGCCGCCCGGCTGCTGCCGTTCGCGCCGGGCTCCGACGGAGGCGGGTCCATCCGCATTCCTGCGGCCGCCTGCGGCCTCGTCGGCCTCAAGCCCAGCCGCGGTCGGGTGCCCGCCGCCTCTGGCATCGATAAGCTCGGCGGCCTCCCTGTTGGCGGCCCACTCGCCCGCACGGTAGCGGATGCCGCCCTCCTGCTCGACGCCATGATCGCGCCCCGAGACGGTCGCCCCGACCACTACTACGCACTGCGGGCCCCCGGCGATGAGATGCCGCTGCTGGCAGCCGCCGTGCGCGGCGAGGGCCGATTTCAGCTCGGCGTCATGACGACCTCGGCCTGGGACAACGACTATTCCATCGAAATCGCCCCCGAAGCGCAGGAGGCGCTCGACCTGGCCGTCGCCGGATTCGCCGCGCTGCACCACGGCCTCGAAGAGACGGCGCTTGTGCCCGACCCGAGCTACGGGCCGGCGTTTCGCACCATCTGGCAGGCAGGCGCGGCGAGCATCCCGGCCGAGACCGAGGCCGAGATCGCCCTGCTCGAACCGTTGACCCAGTGGCTGCTTACCCGGGGCCGAAACCTCAGTGCGCGCGACCTCGCTGAAGCGCTCGCCGCGCTGACCGCGTTTGAGCGTTCCTTCATTCAGCAACTGTCGAAATTCGATGCCGTGTTGACCCCGGCCATGGCCATGACCCCGCGGCCGGTCGGATGGTACGATGCGCACGACGCCGAGGCGAACTTCGCCCAGCAGGTGCAGTACACGCCGTTCACCTCGATGATCAACGTGAGCGGACTGCCGGCGATCGTGCTCCCGGTGCACCAGACCGAGAACGGCGTGCCGATGGGGGTGCAGCTCATCGGCCGGCCTGGTGGCGAGGCCACGCTGCTCGCACTCGGCGCGCAGCTGGAGCGGCGCATCCGCTGGCAGGATCGAGTACCGCCCGAGCCGGCGTAGAGCGTCTGGCAAGGCCCGCTACTGGCGCGTCGCCACCGGGTTGGACGGCCACCAGAACCGGTCATCGACCAAGAAAACCAGCGCCGGCACGAGCACGGTGCGCACGACCAGGGTATCAAGCAACACACCGATGCAGACGATCACGCCGATCTGGGTGAGGGCAACGACGGGCAGCACCCCGAGCACGGCGAAAACGGCCGCAATCAGAATGCCGGCGCTCGTGATCACGGCACCGGTCGAGGAGAGCGCCCGCACCATGCCCTCGCGGGTACCGTAGCGCCGCGCCTCTTCGCGGGCGCGCGTCGTCAGGAAAATGTTGTAATCAACTCCGAGCGCCACCAGGAACAGGAACGCAAACAAAACGACGTTGGTGTCGAATGCGGCAAATCCGAGCAGGTTCTGAAAGATCAGATTGGAGGCGCCCAGGCTGGCGAAGAAGGTGGCGAGCACCGTGGCGATGAGCAGAACCGGTGCCACGAGCGAGCGCAGTAACAGCGCCAGGATCAGAAAGACGATGCCGAGGATCAGCGGCAGTATCAGGCGCTGATCGCGCTCGGCGCTGGTCTTCGTGTCGAGGGCCGTGGCATCGCTGCCACCGACCAGCGATTGCGCAACGGCGTCGGGGGCATCCGCTAAATCGGTGCGCAGTGCGGCGATGGTCGCAAACGTTGCGTCGCTGCCCGGTTCACTGTCGAGAGTGACGTCGATGCGGGTCAGGCCGCCGGCGTTCTCACCGGCCACCGCCGCAGAAACTCCGGGGGTTGCCAGAGCGACCGCCACCGTGTCAGCGGATGCCGCCTCCGGCGTCAACACGACGGTCTGGCTGGTCAGTCCCGCCGAAAACGACGCGTCCACGATGCGCTGCGCAACGACCGACTCCGGGTTGCCGAGCAGCTGGTCGGCCTGGGACAGCCCGACCGCGGCGCCGTTCAGCCCGAATGCGAGAGAGCCGATCGCCAGAACGGAGACGACCGTGATGATCACCGGGTGTTTGGACACGCCCCGGCCGAGGTGTGTCCAGAATCCGGTGCGCGCCGACGAGCCCTGAGCCTGCACGCGCGGAATGAACGGCCAGAACAGTCCGCGCCCGCACACCACGAGGGCCGACGGCAGAACGAGCAGGGCGAACAGGATGGCGATGATCACGCCGATGGCGCACGCAATACCGAGGGCCCGGTTGCCGGCGAGTTCCGCGAACATCAGGGTGAGGAGGCTCAGCGCTACCGTGCCACCGCTGGCCGCGATTGCCGGGCCGGCGCTCGTCACTGCGGTGCGCATCGCGACGTTGCGATTTTCGGTGTGCAGCAGTTCTTCGCGGTAACGCGCAACGAGCAGCAGGGCGTAGTTGGTGCCGGCACCGAACACGAGCACGGAGAGAATTCCCGAGATCGAGGCATCGAGGGCGAAACCGAGCGGTTCGGCCAGCGCGCCAGCCACCTTGCCGGCCAGGCCGTCAGCGAGGCCGACCACGACGAGAGGCACGATCCACAGCACCGGGCTGCGATAGGTCACGATGAGCAGCACCGCGACGACGATCACGGTCACCAGCAGCAGGCGAAAGTCGGCTCCGGCGAAGGCGTTGGTGATGTCGGCCTGAAAACCCACCGGCCCGGTGACATAAGCGGTCAGTCCGCCCGGTAGCGCGGTCGACGCCGTAGCGCGGATACCGGTGGCCGCCTTCTCAATATCGGCCGTCGTCCCGAGGGCCTCCAGAGGTATTACGCTCAGCGCTGCCTGACCGTCGTCGCTGAACTGCGGCGTTGCTGCGCGCGGGGCGATCGATGCGGCACCGAGATTCGCAGCTGCGGCGGTGATAGCCGTCTTGTCGGCCGTGGTCAGGTCGGCGCCGTCCCTGGACCAGACCACGATCGCGGCGGTCTGGTCGGCGGAAGGAAACGTGGTGAGCAGCTCGGTGACCCGGGCGGCCTGGCTGCTTTCCGGCAAGCCTGCGGCCGGAAAATCTGCGGAGTCATTGGCCGGAAGCAAGGTGAACAGCAAACCGACGGCCACGATTGTGCCGAGCAATACCGCCCAAGCGGTGCGTCTGCCGGAGATGAAGCGGGTGATCGCGAGCACTATTCCTCCCAGAATGTCACTGATCGCTATCCTAGCTAGCTAAATTATCCTGGAATTGTTTTGATTTACTCAAAACAAAATGCTACGGTCGAAGCATGACGATATCCAATCTGAGCGACGGCGAGGGGCTGCGCCTAGCCGCAGCCGACGCCGGGTTGCTCGAGGGCGGTATCCGCTCGGCTGGTCTCAAGGTGACCGCGCCGCGTCTGGCCGTATTGCGGGCCCTCACCGACCGGCCGCACTCAACAGCCGACGCCCTGTTCGGCGTGGTGCGCGCAGACCTGCCGGGCACCTCACTCCAGGCGGTCTACGGAGTGCTGGCGTCGTTTACCTCTGCCGGGCTCGTACGCAAGATTGAACCGGCCGGCTCACCCGCGCTGTTCGAACGCCGGGTTGGAGACAATCACCACCACATCGTCTGCACCCACTGCGGCGTCGTTCACGACGTGGACTGCGCCGTCGGTCACGCGCCCTGCCTCACCCCAGCGGATGCCCTCGGCTTCGACGTGCGCGCCGCCGAGGTCATCTACTGGGGCCTCTGCGCACAGTGCCAGGCCGAAAGCGCCCTCCCCTAACCTTTTCCGTCAACGTCGCGTTGCTGATCCACACTCAAGGAGCACTATGACTATCAAGCCCACTACCGACCAGACGGGAACGCCCGTCGCCAGCGATGCGCACTCCCTCACCGTCGGCGCCGACGGTGTGACCGCACTGCACGACCGTTATTTGGTCGAGAAGCTGGCCCAGTTCAACCGCGAGCGCATTCCGGAGCGCATCGTGCACGCCAAGGGCGGCGGAGCGCACGGCGAGTTCGTCGTCACCGGTGACGTCTCGAAGTACACCCGCGCTGCCATGTTCCAGCCGGGCACGGCGACCCCGACCCTGCAGCGTTTCTCGAGTGTCGCCGGCGAGCAGGGCAGCCCGGACACCTGGCGGGACGTGCGCGGCTTCTCGGTCAAGTTCTACACGACCGAGGGTAACTACGACATCGTCGGCAATAACACCCCGGTGTTCTTCATCCGTGACGGCATCAAGTTTCCTGACTTCATCCACTCGCAGAAGCGGCTTCCGGGCTCGGGCCTGCGCGATCCCAACATGCAGTGGGACTTCTGGACCCTGTCTCCGGAGTCGGCGCACCAGGTCACCTACCTCATGGGCGACCGCGGCCTGCCGCGCTCCTGGCGCGAAATGCCCGGCTTCGGCTCGCACACCTACCAGTGGATTAACGCCGCTGGCGCGCGTTTCTGGGTGAAGTACCACTTTGAATCCAACCAGGGCAACGTCGAGATGGAAGGGTCAGAGGCCGAACTCCTCGCCGGAGCGGATGCTGACTACTACCGTCGCGACCTCTTCGACGCCATCGCCACCGGCAACTTGCCCTCGTGGAACGTCTCCGTGCAGGTTATGCCTTACGAGCAGGGCAACACCTACCGGTTCAACCCGTTCGACGTGACCAAGGTCTGGCCGCACGCCGACTTCCCGCTGATCCCCGTCGGTACGCACACCCTGAACCGCAACCCGGAGAACTTCTTCGCCGAGATCGAGCAGGCGGCGTTCTCGCCGGCCAACCTCGTTCCCGGAATCGCGGCGAGCCCGGACAAGATGCTCATGGCGCGCATCTTCTCTTATCCAGACGCCCAGCGCTACCGCGTCGGCACCAACTATGCGCAGCTGCCGATCAACGCTCCCAAGAGCCCGGTCAACAACTACTCGCAGGATGGCGCGCAGCGTCACTACTTCAACGCTCCGACCGAACCGAACTATGCGCCCAACTCCCTCGGCGGGCCGGTCGCCGACCCCGCCGCTGCTGGTGAGGGGTCTTGGGAGAGCGATGGCGAGCTGCTGCGCTCCGCCGCGACCCTGCGCAGCGAGGATAGCGATTTCGGCCAGGCCGGAACGCTGTACCGGGAGGTCTACGACGACGCCGCCAAGGCGCGGTTCCTCGACACCATCACCGGTGCCATCAGCGGAGTGACCCGTCCAGAGGTGACCGAGCGGGCCATTTGGTACTGGACCAGCGTTGACGCCGACCTCGGTACCAAGCTGCGCGCGAACCTCGCCGTCTTCGCCGAGGCTGCAGCGGTCGACGCCGCGTACGTCGCCGGCGAGTAGTCGCCCCGCACGAATAGAAACCGCCCGGCCTGCTTGCAGGCCGGGCGGTTTCTATGCTCTTTCGGCTCGCGAGGGTCGCAATCGACCGTTGGCGGGGTAGGGAGGCCGTTCGGCGACCTCTCACACGGCGGATGGGCCCGGTTCAGAGGCATGACCGCGGCGGTGCGTTCAGCCGTTGCCCTAGCGCAGGTAGCCACCCTTTTTTAGGCCAGCTTCGATCTCAAAACGATTCTTCAACGGATTGCGCCCGGCGACCGCGTACAACAGCGGAAAGACCATGCCGAAACGTTGCCACTGCCGTTTGTGCACGGCTTCGTGCTCGAGGACAGCGCCTGTGACGTTCTGGTTGGTGAGGTAGCAGCCGCCAACGCAGGAACCGCCGCGACCGAAGGTCCACGGTGGCATTCCGCGAAACACGAACAAGCCTGCCCTCTTCTCGACCCGCCCAGTGCTCCAGATCGACCCCCAGACCAGCCCGACTGCGGTGGCGTAGAGGTAGCCAGCCCGGCTGACCGGCGAATCAAAGAGGATGCGACGCATGCCTTACCGTGAAGCCTCGTCGGTGAACCCCGGGCGTCCGTAGGCTTCGAGCAGGCGAAGCCACACCTCGCTCAGGGTCGGGAAGCTCGGCACGGCATGCCACAAGCGGTTGATGGGGACTTCGCCGACAATCGCGACCGTGGCCGAGTGCAGCAATTCGGCGACGTCTTGCCCAACAAAGGTGACGCCGAGGAGAATCTCCCGGTCGAGGTCGACGATCGCCCGGGCCTTGCCGACGTAGCCGACCGCGAGGACCGAGGCGCCGCCGAGGTTGGCGAGGTCGTAATCCAGTATGCGGATGCGATACCCCGCCTTCACGGCGGACGCGGCGGTCAGTCCCACCGAGGCAACCTCCGGGTCGGTAAAGGTCACCTGCGGAACGGCGGCGTGGTCGGCCGTCGCCACGTGCGCCCCCCACGGCGCATCATCGACGGGGCTGCCGGCCGCGCGGGTCACGATCGCGTCGCCGGCCGCGCGGGCCTGGTATTTGCCCTGGTGCGTGAGGAGTGCCCGGTGGTTGACGTCGCCGGTGGCGTAGAGCCAGTCGCCGCCCAGCGCGGGGGAGTCGCCCTGCACGAGCAATGTGTCGTCTACGACGAGCCAGTCACCCGTGTCGAGGCCGACCGTGTCGAGGCCGAGGTCGTGGGTGCGCGCGGTGCGCCCGATGGCCACGAGAACCTCGTCGGCCGCGACGGAGGTGCCGTCATCGAGAGTGAGCGTGACTGTACCGTTTTCATCGCGGTGCGCTTTCGTGGTGGACGGACCGACGAGCACGGTCACCCCATTCTCCTCGAGCGCGGCGGTGATGAGTTCGCCGGCAAAGGGTTCCTGACCGCCGAGCAGTGGGCTGCGGGCGATCACGGTCACCGTCGAGCCGAGCGAGGCGTAGGCAGCAGCCATCTCGGCTGCCACGACGCCGCCGCCGATCACGGCGAGACGCTCGGGAATTTGCTGGGCGCTCGTCGCATCGCGGCTGGTCCAGGGCTCGATCTCTTTCAGACCGTCAATGTCGGGCAGCAATGCCGCCGACCCGGTGCTGACGACGACCGCATGGGTGGCGGTCAGAACGGTCACCGCGCCATCCGCAGCGGTCACGGTGACCTCTTTAGCGCCCGTGAGGCGGGCATGGCCGCGCACGAGGCCGATGCCGGCCGACTCAAGCCATTTTGCCTGGCCGTCGTCCTTCCAGTTGCTGGCAATGGAGTCGCGCTGCTGGAGGGCGGCGCGCACGTCGATGCTGCCGGTGACGGCCTCGGCGGCGCCCGGAACCCGGCGGGCCGCGGCGAGGGCGGCGCCGCTGCGCAGCAGCGCTTTCGACGGCATGCAGGCCCAGTACGAACACTCGCCGCCCACCAGATCGCTCTCGACGACGACCGTGCGTAGTCCGCCCTGGGCGGTGCGGTCGGCAACGTTCTCCCCGACGGCGCCGCCGCCGATCACGATGACGTCGTAGATCTGATTCGACATTGATTCTCCTTGATTCGGGGCGTACCGGCCTGGCAACAAAGAACTGGTCACGGCTGCTCGGGCTGGTGGTCGCTGGGCCGGGACTCGGAGAGCTTGGATCTGAGCAGCCTACCCTGACGTTCTTACTCAGTGGGTGAGTTTGTTTGGCACGCTGACGCCTGCCGCAAACTCTTCAAATGCCATTCAAAGCCAGCTAATGTGTCGGCATGCCAGCCCAACCGATATCTCCCGATGCGCAACGCCAGCGCGCTGTTGTCGTATACAACTCCATTAAGGTCGATTTGGATGCGTTGAAAGCTATCGTCGCGCGGGTGGAAGCGGAAAACGACTGGGATCAGACCATCTGGCTGTCAACGAGCGAGGATGATCCAGGGCAGGGTCGCGCGGCGGAAGCGCTCGAGTCGGGCGCTGCAGTAGTCATCGTTGCCGGCGGCGATGGCACGGTTCGCGCCGTCGCCGAGGGCCTCAAGGACGACTCCATTGCCATGGCGCTGATTCCGTCTGGAACCGGAAACCTTCTGGCGCGAAATCTTGACCTGAGTCTGGATGACGTTGAGCTCTCCGTACACACCGCCTTCACGGGTGTCGACCGCAAGATCGACCTGGGCCTGATCGCGATCACGCGTGCAGACGGCGCTAAGACGAGTCACGTCTTCCTCGTCATGGCCGGGCTGGGGCTGGACTCGAAAATGTTGGCGAACACCGATGACGACCTGAAGAAGAAGGCCGGTTGGCTCGCCTACGTCACGGCTCTCGCCACGACTCTGCGCGACAAAAATGAGCTGAGGTTTCGGTACTCGCTCAATCGTGGCCCTTTTCGTGCCACCCGGGCGCACACCATTATTATCGCCAATTGCGGATCCCTCCCCTCGAACATCGTGCTGCTGCCCGACGCTGCCGTCGATGACGGGCAGTTCGACGTCGCGCTGCTTCGACCGGAGGGATTCGTGGGCTGGGTGCAAATTTTCGTTAAGGTCATTTGGGAAAACGGAGTTCTCCGACGCACGAAGGCCGGTCGGGCTCTCATGACCAAGGAAGTCAGCGCGCTGCGTTATGTGCGGGCCGAAGAACTCAGCGTTCGACTCGAACGAGCGGAACAGATCGAACTCGACGGCGACGGTTTTGGGGAAGCGAGGGGGTTCGACGTTCAGGTGCTGCCGTCCGGCCTGACCATCAAGTTTCCACCGACCGCATGACGACTCCGGCATCCCCGCGACTGGCCCCGAAGACCGGTCGGATACGAATTGACGGATACGAATTCGGCGTTCAGTACTCACCGGAGCCGTCAGTAGCGGTCACCGCGCCCGTGTTCGTAATCGTGCACGGCACTGGAACCTCACACCGGTATTCCATTCCACTGCACCGCGCGATCGCCGCCAGGCGTGGCACCTATTCGTTGGATTTGCCCGGTTTTGGCGGGATGAGTCAACCGCGACATCGGTTCTGGGTCGAAAACTACGCACAGCAAGGGCGGGCTCATCGGAAAATTTGTGATGATCGGGCTCGACGCCGACTCGCGCATTGCCGGAATGATCGCCGTAGCTGCCCCCTTCTCCGGTTCGAGCTACGCAAAATATATGCTTCCGCCGAGCCTGCGGCCCTTTGCTGCGAGCAACGAACACATCACCGAACTGAATGAAAACACCGAAGCGAACGGCACGATTGCCTCCATCTTTGCTCGGTTCGACCCGCATATTCCAGAGGGAAGTGTTTCACCCGGTTCGAAAAACATGGGGGCCCAGGCCCCGTGCAGACCTGTCGGGCGGGGGCGCTAGCGGCCGAGGAACACAGCGGGAGTTCGGGTTAGGAACGACTGCATTCCGATCCGGGAGTCCTCGGTCGCCACCAGGCGGGCGAGAGCCGGCTGCAGTCCTGCTTCAGCGGATGCCGGACCGCTCCGCTGGGCCAGTCGCGCATTGGCCAGGGTGGCTTGGATGGCGAGTGGGGCCTGGGTGGCGATCTTCTCAGCGAGCTCGAGCGCCCGGTCGAACTGGGCGCCGTCGGGCACGATTTCCTGCACGAGGCCCAAGCGGCGCGCTTCGGCGGCATCGAACAGGTCACCGGTGAGCAGCCAGCGCATGGCGTTGCCCCAGCCGGCCGCGCGCGGAAATCGAATCGTCGCGCCCCCGAACGGCAGAATACCCCTGGCGACCTCGATCTGACCGAACCGGGTCGATTCGGCGGCGATCACGATGTCGCTCGCGAGCATCAGCTCGATGCCGAGGGTCAGGCAGGTCCCCTGCACAGCGATGACGACCGGTTTGCTGAGGGATTGGCCATCCACTTGCCACGGGTTGATGCCGCCCTCAGGCACCATTTCGAGCCCGTTCGGGCCGAGCCGTGGGCCGATATCGGCGAGGTCGAGTCCGGCTGTAAAATGCTCCCCGACCGCGTGGACCAGTCCGACGCGCAGTTCGGGGTCGCGGTCAAGCTCACCGTAGGCGAGTGCGAGTTGCTGCAGCAGCGAGAAATCGGCGGCATTGCGTTTCTCGGGCCGGTTAAACCCGATCAGCAGAATATGGCCGCGACGCTCGGTGAGAATGCGGGGCTGGTCGGTCATGGGGGCCTCCATCGGCTGGGGTGAATTCGTGCATTTGGTCTGACTAGTTGTCCGGGTGGTCCCGCGCACGCGCGTAACTCCTGCAATTCGCGTGGGAGTCACCGGGAGTTGCCCGGAACGACGCGGGTGTGTTGCTGGCCGGCCAGAATTTGCAGGAGTTATGCGGCATCTATGGCCTTTCCCGCTGACTCAGTCCGGTCACCCGGCTAGCCCACGCCGGCTCAGCGGGTCAGCGCGCCGATAATGCGCAGAATGCTCGGCAGATCGTCGGTCGCCGCCGCGGGGGAGGCGGGAGCGAACCCGGTGATGGTCGCGCCGGCGAGGGTGAAGTTGGCGCGCAGGGCGGTGATCGCGCCGCCGAGGTCGGTCACGCTCAGCCCGAACGGAATGAGATCGCTCAGTCCATCGAGCGCCGACGGATCGAGCACGTCCAGGTCGATGTGCACGAAAACGTGGGTGGCGCCGATTGCAGCAACCGCAGCGATGAGCGCGGCCGGGTCGGCTAGCTCGGAACACGACACACTGACCAGGCCGCGCTGGTTCAGCAGCTCGTCCTCGGCATCGTCGACGTCACGAATGCCGGCGAGAACGACGTTCTGCAGCTGCACGCTGCTCGCGACGGCCAGGTCAAGTTCGGCCGGCCCCTCGCCGCTGATCGCGCGCAAGACCATGCCGCAAAATCCGCCAGACGGCGAGGATTTTGGCGTGTGCAGGTCGGGGTGGGCGTCAAACCACACGACGGCCAGATCGCCCGGATGCGTGCGCGCCGCGTGTTCCACCGCGGCCAGCGCGATGCCGCAGTCACCACCGATCGAGAGTGCCCAGTCGGTGGTGTCCTCTAAGATCCTGGTGTGGCGCTCGCGCACCACTTGAATCGCTGAGAACCGGTGCACCCCGGTATCGAGCGCATCTCCGGCTTCGACCGGCACGTCGACCAGGCGCGTGGCTGAGAAAGGAAGGTCGCCCTGGATGGCCGCCGCCCCGTCGACCAAACGCATTGCGCGCGGAGAAATTGAACCCTGCCATTGCGGCACTACAACGAAGGTGGGAGCCATACCTCAGTATGGCCCAGTGACCGGGCAGGTCAGCATCCGCTTCGCCAGCAGCGAATTTCCAGCAGCGAATTTCCAGCAGCGAATTTCTCGCAGCGACTCGGCGAAGCGGACACTCAGACTGGTCGACGCGGTAATCCATTGTGACAGCCGGGCCCGGTCCGCGACGGCCGAGTGCCCGTCTAGCTCTCGATGGCGGCGGTGTTGCCGGCTTTCAGAGCGGCGAGGCGGGCATCCACTTCGGTGAGTTCGCCGAGGTCGTCGAGGCTTTCGAACTGGGCATCGAGGCTGGAGGCGGCGAGTTCCTGGGCACCGCGCACGCGGGCTTCCTCGCGGCGAATCTTGTCTTCAAAGCGGTTGACCTCGCTGGTCGGGTCCATCATGTCGATGCTCTTGACGGCGTCCATCACCTGCGCCTGCGCCTTGGCGGTCTTGGAGCGCGCGATCAGTTCAGCGCGCTTGTTGGTGAGCTGCACCAGCTTCTCTTTCATGGCGTTCAGGCCGGTCTTGAGCTGGTTGACGACGGCGGTCTGAGCCTGAATCTGCGGCTCGGCGGTCTTCGCTTCTTTTTCAGAGGTCAGCTGCCGACCCAGCGCGACCTTGGCGAGGTTGTCGAATTTGTCGGCGTCGGCAGCATTGCCAACCATCCGCAGCTCGTCGGCCTTGCGGCTCGCAGCGAGGGCCTTGTCGCCCCACTCCACGGCGGCTTCCTGGTCTTCGCGGTGGTCGTCTTCGAGCAGGCGCAGGTTGCCGATGGTCTCGGCAATCGCGCTCTCGGCATCGGAGATGCTGCTCGAGAAGTCGCGCACCATCTGGTCGAGCATTTTGGCCGGGTCTTCCGCCGAGTCCAGGATGGCGTTGATGTTCGCCTTCGCGAGCTGGGAGATACGGCCGAAGATGGACTGCTTAGTCATTCGGAGGTCCTTTCACAAAGAGTGACCCTGGCCGACGGATTCCGCCAGGAAAGTGCGTGTCTGTTGCAAAGTTTAGGGTGACCGGCAGACGCGAGTCTGGGAACCTTCCAAAATTTGCCCGGAGCGCGATGTTGCCCCGTGTTACAGGACCGCTCGCACACCACGCGCGTGCCGCCCAAAATGGAACGAACGCGGCCCTGGTACAGCGCAGCGCAATCGACACCGACGGGAGCCCCGCATGAATGAAGAACTCACGAACCGCATGCTCGTCGTCGTCGAGGTCACGACCGCGCGTCCTGACCGGCCCGCGTACCACGCCAAGGTGCAGGTGCTCAATTCACGCGTCGTTGCTGAGGCCAAGGCAGCCGGCTGGTCTGTTACCCGCGTCGCAGCCGCCGACGTCACACCCGCCGATCTGTCGCACCTGACAGCGGATGCCGACGCCCTCGTGATCGTCGGCGGCGAAGATATCACCCCCAGCTATTACGGCGGCACAATCGGTTACGAGGGTGAGACGGCACATTTTGCCACGGCCGATGAGGGCCAGATCGCCCTCGTGCAGCGTGCGCTCGCGCTCGGTACGCCGCTTTTGGGCATTTGCCGCGGCCTGCAGATCATCAACGTCGCCCTCGGCGGCACTCTTGTGCAGCACATCGACGACGGTATCCACAAGAACATCGACGTGCCGATCGACCAGATCCTCTCCACCCACGACGTCACACTGGCCGCCGGTAGCACGCTCGCGTGGAGCCTTGGCCGGGTCGACATCTCGGTGCAGAGCGCCCACCACCAGATCGTCGACCGCTTGGGCGCTGGACTTCTGGCCGCTGCCCACGCCCCCGACGGCCTGATCGAAGCCCTCGAACACGAGAGCGCGCCGATCGTTGGGGTGCAGTGGCACCCCGAAGCGCCCGATTCCCCGGCCGACCAGCTCTCCCTGCTCCTGGCCGGTCTAACGGCTCAGCACGACGCCCGGGTGCGGGTCGAGGCCCCAGTCACGAGCGCGCTCGCCGCCTAGACCGGCTAGAGAACGGCGGCGTCACAGGTGGCATCGAGGGCCGCCGCGAGATCTGCCACCAGATCGGCGGTGTCTTCGAGGCCCACCGAGAAGCGCAGGTGCCCGAACTCGCGGAACGGTGCCGGGTAGGCCGCGACGCGCGGCCCGGAGTTGTCGACGTGCACAATGAGCGACTCATCGTGCCCGAGTGACACGGCCGAGGTGATCACGCGCAGGTTCGCGACAAACCGGTTCTGCGTGGCCTTGTCGCCAGTGACGGCGAAGGCGAGCACCCCACCGAAACCGTTCGGCAGCTGCCGCAGGGCCACGGCGTGCTGCGGATGCGAGGCCAACCCCGGGTAGGCGACGTACGCGACCCGCGGGTCGGCCTCGAGGAAGCGGGCTATGGCGAGCGCGGACTCGCAGTGCTGCCGGATGCGCAACGGGAGCGTAACCGAGCCGCGCATGATCAGCCAGGCGTTGAACGGACTGATCACACCGCCCACGTCTACCATCGCGTCAAGCTTGATTCGCCGAATCAGCGCCGCGCTGCCCATGACGGCGCCACCCATTGCGTCACCGTGACCGTTGATGTACTTCGTCAACGAGTGCACGACGAGGTCGGCTCCGTGCTCCAGGGGACGAAACAGCGGCGGCGGCGTGAACGTGTTGTCGATAGACAACAGCGCGCCGGCATCGTGCGCGATCCTCGCGACGCCCGCGACATCCGTCACCGCGGTCGTGGGGTTGCCGACCGTCTCAATATGAATCAGACGCGTCGTAGAGCGGATGGCGGCCCGCACCGCAGCCAGATCCGTCGCGTCCACAAAGGTGGCCTCGATTCCGTATTTGTTCGGCAAAAGCTCGGTGAAGAGCCGATAGGAGGCCTCGTACGTGACGTTGGCGACGACGACGTGGTCGCCGGACTTGAGCAGCGTGAAGAACACGGCGTGCAGGGCGGCGACACCGCTGGCCAAGACGACGGCGTCTTCGGCGCGCTCGAGCACGGCGAGCTTGTGTTGCAGGCCCTGCTGATTTGTACCGGTGTTGCGGGTGTAGAGACCGGGCGTCGCGCCCGACCAGCTCATCGTGGACGGGTCGTCGGGCAGTGCGTAGGAGTTGGCCATCACGATCGGTGTGCGGAGCGCCCCTGATCCGACATCGATCGCGTTGCCCGCGTGCACCGACTGGGTCTGAAAGCCCAGCGTGGCCGGATCGTGCTTGTTCGGCCGTGGTGCCGGGTTCGAGGCGGGGGTCGGTTCGGTGCGAGAGGTCATTCCTCCACGCTAGACCCGCCGCAGCATCCGCCATTGAACGTTACGCGTCAGGGGGTGAACGCGGGCCGGTGCCGACTACGAAAAAGCCCCGGCACTTCTCGCCTGGGGGGAGGTGAGAACTATGCCGGGGCCAATCGTTGGAGTGGGGGAACTCCGTGTGTAACGGTACGTGGGATGGCCTGAGAAGAGGCTGATAAAAATGGAACGCCCAGTCTACCCCGGTTGTGCGATCGGCAACTCCCGGTCGTTCGGTTTGTTATGCATCCGTTGTAACCATGGTCTGAACGAGGCATCGTGCTCGGTCCGCACGTCGGTGGGCGGGCAGCGTTAAACCAGATGAGACGGTGCCGTCCCCGACGCTCCGGGGGCGCCGCCTCGTCTGGTGATCGATGGTATCGATCGAGGGATCAAAAAGTCGGATCAGGCGGCCTGGTGTTTGTCGGCGCCAACCTCGGTCGTAGAGTGCGCCCAGGCGAGCAGATCTGCCTGCGCTCGTCGACGGCTCGCGGCCGTCTGTTTGGGGGGTACGGGGACGTTCATTCGGGAGCCGGGGCAATCCTTGGTCGAGTTGGCCAGCGAGTGATAGGTCGCAAATCTGGTATCCGACGTGATCCACACCATTTGCTGGCATTCTGGGCACTCTGTCTGCAACATTTTCATGATTGTCCGTCCCATCGCCGACTCAGGTAATCGGTTCGATAGCTTCAATCTAGTGGGGATAGACAGGTCAATGTCCTCCCCATAGGTGGGGACAGAAAAATACCCGAAACGGTGGTATTTTGCTGCAGGGTCAGCGACCGGCCGCGTATCCCTGGGCACCGCGGGCGTTCGCCGCCGCCCTCAGCAGCCCGCTCTGCGGGTCCCGGGTGACCGCTGAAATGCGACCGAGCGCCCAGTCGCCGGCCCGGGTGATCCGGTGGCCGCGCCCTTCCAGTTCGGCGATGACTGTCTCGCCGAGGCGATCCTCGACGACGGCGCCGCCGGGTTCCCAGGTACGCGGCCAGAATGAGCCCGGAAACGAGGTGCTGTGAAAAGCGGGCGCATCGATCGCCTGCTGCGGCGTGTATCCGCCGATGATCGTGCGCAGCAGGTAGAGCAACTGCCACTGGTCCTGCTGGTCGCCGCCGGGGGAGCCGAGCGCCGCGACAGCGTGCCCGTCCTTTAGCACGAGGGTCGGGGTGAGCGTCGTGCGCGGGCGCTTACCGCCGGTCAGTGCCGACGGTGCGCCGGGCTCGAGCCAGGTCATCTGCAGGCGTGAACCGAGGCAGAACCCCAACTCGGGAATGGTCGGCGAGGACTGCAGCCAGCCGCCAGACGGTGTCGCTGAGACCATGTTGCCCCAGCGATCGACGACGTCGATGTGGCAGGTGTCGCCGCGCATTTCACCGGTCGAGAGGGTTTCTGGCTCAGCTTCGGCGCGGGCCGGTGCGGCGACCGTGGGCTCGCCGACTGCAGCGGATGCCTCCGTACCCTGCTGCGTGAGCGCCTCGGTCGTGTACTCGGTGCGTAGCACCGGGTAGTACGGGGTGTAGCCGGGTACGAGGCCGGGGCGAAACTCGTGCGAGGCAGCGCCCGTAATGAGCGCTCGACGGGTGGCCGCGTAGTCGGCCGACAGGAGGTAATCCAGCGGTACGGTGTCAAGCGGTACCTCGGCGTCGCCGTAGTAGGCCTCCCGGTCGGCGATCGCCAACTTCTGGGCCTCCAGGATGGTGTGCACGCCGAGCGCGGTCGAGGGGTCCAGCTCGGCGTCGCTGAACCCCTCCAGAATTGTCAGGGTCTGCAGCAACGCTGGTCCTTGCCCCCAGGCGCCGGTTTTAGCGATCGTGTGACCGCGAAAAACGACCGTTGTGGCTTCCTCGATGCTCGCTTCGAAACCGGCCAGGTCGGCAAGGGTCATGACGCCGGCATGGTCGGTTCCGGAAGAGTGCCGGTGCGCAGTCTGCCCGAAGTCGACGATGGCACGGGCCACGAACCCGGCCCGCCACTCGCGCCGGGCCGCGTCGATGCGCGCCTCCCTGGTCGCGACGGCCGCGGCGGCGCTGGCCGCGAGCAGGCGGTCGAGACTGCTCGCCCAGGCTTCATTGGTCACGAGGTCACCGGCTGCGGGCAGGTGGCCGTTCGGCATCCACTGTGCTGCCGAAGTAGGCCAGTGTTCGGCAAACAGGGCTGCGACCGAGCTGATCGTGGCGACGACGCGGCCCAGAACGGGATGCCCGTCGCGGGCGTAGCCGAGGGCGAACGCGAGCACCTCTGGCAGCTCCCAGGTGCCGAAGTCGCGCAGGAGCACGAGCCAGGCGTCGACTGCGCCGGGAACTGCCGCTGCGAGCGCTCCCGATCCGGGAACGAGGTCGAGGCCCTCTGAGCGGTAGTGGTCGATGGTGGCTGCCTGTGGGGCCGGGCCCTGCCCCATCAGCACGCGCGGGGCATCCGGTTCACTCGCTGTCACGAAGACGCCGGTCATATCGCCGCCGGGTCCGTTCAGGTGCGGTTCCACGATGTGCAGAACGAAGGCGCCGGCCACGGCCGCGTCGAAGGCGTTGCCGCCCCGTTCGAGCACGGCCTGGGCGCACGCCGTCGCGAGCCAGTGCGTGGAGGCGGTCATTCCGAAGGTTCCCTGCAGTGTCGGCCGGGTGGTGAAGACGTTCGGTGCGGTATAGGTCACTCCCCTACCCTTGCACGAGTGCTGCGCCATGCGCTGACGAGAAGATGCCGACGGCCGGATACTTCGCATTATTTGCCTCGAATTCGCTCGATTCATGCCATGATCAGGCCGTGAGCATGCGGGTCTGTCGTCGCAGGCTGTGTCCAGGATGGATGCCCGACAGCTGCGCAACCCGAGACGAGGAAGTCGCACCATGAACTTTGACTGGGAATTCAATGGATTGCCGTTGCACGTGCTCATCGTGCACGCGGTCGTGATCGTCGTGCCCTTGGCCGCGCTGTGCGCGGTGCTCACTGCGTTCTGGCCGGCCGCTCGGCGGCGACTGGGCATCGTGACGCCGCTCATCGCCCTCGGCGCGCTCGTGTTGGTTCCCCTCGCTGTGCAGGCGGGCGAATGGCTGCAGTCACGCCTCGTCATTGTCACACCGCTGCTCGGTGCGCACACATCCCTTGGTAGCACCCTGCTGCCGTGGGTAATCGCTCTGTTTCTCATGGCTTTGCTGCAATGGGGCTGGTATCGCTACATCGCCGGCGACGGTGTCCGTTTCACCGCCGTTCTGCGGAGTCGTACCGGGCGCCTGATTGCCACCGTCATTCTCGACCTCGTGGTTTTAGCGAGCGCAATCGGATCGGTGGTCACCGTGGCGCTAATCGGAGAATCGGGATCACGGGCGGTCTGGACCGGCCTCTTCACCTCGTAAAGGGTGCCGCACCGAAATGCGGCACCCCGATCTCGGCTTCTGGTCAGGCCTGACGCCTGGGTGGCTGAGGCTTCTGCACGGCTAGTTCGCCGCCCACTCGTCCGCCGAACGGACGGCCGTGGTCGGCGAACTCCTCACGAAAGTAGCCCATTCGCCACGGGCCCATTTCGAGTCGTGAACCGGTGCGCAAAATCTGCCCGCTGCCGACACTGAGACCGTCTTCGGACGGTCGAGAACTGCCCGCGACGTCGCCCGATGCAAACAGACGGTACTCGTCGTTGTCGTCGTGGCGAATCTCGGCGTGTAACGGTTTCAGTCCCGGCAATTGCAGGTCCGCCTCGGCCGAGGACCCGATCGTTGTGGTGCCCGGCAGCAGGTTGAATTCCCGGGGCATCTGCCCGTTCCAGTTCTTGGACCCGACGACGAATATGAGGCGAGGACGCCCGCTTCCGGGCGTGTAGTGGGTCGTCGTGACTCGGCGGCGACTGCGCCGGTCGAAGGTCGGAGCGAGCGGGAACACGGTCGACGGTGGAAGCGGAATCGCCACGGGCATCCGTGACTGGCCCCGCATCCGCGCCTGCACCAGCGGGCCCAGAGCGGATCGAGACCCGAGTACGATGTGCGGCGACCGTGTCACGAGACGTTGCGTAACGGATGCCTGCACGTCGCCCAGTCGGGCGATCAGCCCCACCGGCCCGGTGATGGAGACGGTCAGACCGCGACCGGCCAACTCGGAGGCGAGCGCGCGCAACGGTTCCAGATTGAGGGCTCGGCCCTGTACGAACATTTCGGGGTTGCTCGTGAAGACGGTGATTTCCGTGCCATTGGCAGTCACCGTGCCGTGCATGGCATCCTCTGCCCCGAAGGAGTCACCGAATGCTGAACCGGTCGACTCTGTATCAGGGTCAGCCTTGGAGGCGCCGACTGCGCCGGTGGGCTCGACCAGGGAGAAGTTGAGATCGATGTTCAGTTTGACGCGGGACGGTGCTGGTTTGACGATCGGTACTTTCGAGTCCCGATTCGCAGAGCCCGCTGAGGCGTTCACACTAGTTCCGGAAAGGGTCGGCGCCGGCTGACTTCTCGTCGCTGGTCGTGACCCGTAGGGTGCCGTTGAATTTCCATACTGCTCGCGGGGCGTCGGGGCCGATGTCACGAGGAACCTCAACGACCATATCAACGAAGCTGTAGTTGATAGCGGCGCCCTTGCCCGTAAGGTAAGACCACATTTCCTGGCCGAGGTCGGTCCAGTCTTTGATGGTGTGCTCCGCGTTGTCAGTGGAGCTTTCGACATTACCCAGGTACGTCTGTCGTTCGGTCACGGTAGGTTCCTTTTCGCTCGCAGAAAGAATGTTGCCGGTTCCGGTAGGTGCACCGGTCCCGAGGAAGAACCTCGAGATTTTCCTAGCTTAGGTACCTAGTTGTGCGACGTAAAGGATTCCACGCAAACGGGGCACCGGTATTATTCGGCGTCGAGGTCGGTCTCGAGAATCTTGACGAGGGAGGCGAGGGCCTCGTCGGCGCCGTCGCCTTCGGCGCGCAGCACCACTGTGTCGCCATTGGAGGCGCCCAGGCTCATGATCGAGAGAATGCTCGAGGCGTCCATGGCATCGTCGGCCGGTTCGCCGGCCATGGCAATGGTGACCTCAATGGGCAACTCGCCTACGGCGGCGACGAAAATACCGGCCGGGCGAGCGTGCAGGCCGACGCGACTGGCGATGACGGCGGTTCGTTCAGACATGGGATCCTCCTGGATAAGTGTGTGAAAAGTTGGTGCGATGAAACGGGGTGCGCCGGGTTAGAGACCCAGCGCATCAAGTATGGGTAGTTTCTCGCGAACCAAACGACGGGCATCCGTTGCCGAGTGCGCCGTCAAGGCCAGTTTGGCGAGCTGCTGCGCCTCCGCGAGCGTCACGCTCGCGAGTACCGCGGCGACGGTCGAGAGCGCCCGCGCCGTCATAGACAGTGTCGCCACGCCGAGTCCGACGAGAACGACCGCCAGGGCGGGATCGGCTGCGGCCTCGCCACAAACACCGACCGGTTTGTTGTGCCCCTCGTCGTGCGACCCGTTCACGGTTAGACGAATCAACTGCAGAACGGCCGGCTGCCACGGCGTGTTGAGGGCGGAGAGCGGGCCGAGCTGGCGGTCGGCGGCCATGGCGTACTGGGTGAGGTCGTTGGTGCCGAGGCTCACGAAGTCGACGTGCTCGAGAATGCTCGCAGCGGTCAGCGCGGCCGAGGGCACTTCGACCATGACGCCGGGGGTCGTGAGGCCGGCGGCACTGCAGAGTAAAGCGAAGTGTTCGGCTTCCTCTGCCGTGGAGATCATGGGGGCCATCACCCATACGTCTGCTTCGCTACCCTCTGCGGCCTGCGCGATGGCGGAAAGCTGACGCTCGAGCACGCCGGGCGAGGTGAAATCGGTGCGGTAGCCGCGCACGCCGAGGGCCGGGTTCGGCTCGGAGGCATCCGTCAGAAACGGCAGCGGCTTGTCGGCGCCGGCATCGAGGGTGCGCACGACGACCTTCTTGCCGGGAAAAGCATCGAACACCCCGCGGTAAGCCTCCACCTGTTCAGTGATGGACGGCTCGGTGTCGCGTTCCAGAAAACAAAACTCCGTGCGCAGCAGGCCGACGCCCTCAGCGCCGGCAGCCGCGGCCTTGACCGCATCCTTTGCGCCGCCGACGTTGGAGAGCAGCGGAACCAGGTGGCCGTCCTGGAGCCGCCCGGTGCCGTCGAACACCGCTAGAGCGGCGGTGCTGGTCTCCCAAGCCTTGGCGAGCGCGACCTCGTCGGCGCCGGGGTCGACCAGAATGGTGCCGGCAGCCCCGTCGACGAAGATGCGGGTGCCATCTGTGAGGGCGTCGACCCCCACCGCAGCGACCACGGCGGGCAGCCCGAGAGCACGGGCGATGATAGCGGTGTGGGACTGCGGCCCGCCGCTCGAGGTGACCAGCGCGATCACCTTCGCCGGATCGAGGGTGGCGGTGTCGGCCGGTGCGAGGTCCTCGGCAACCAGAATAAACGGGGAATCAGAATAGGGAATGCCCGGGGCCGGGACGCCGCGCAGTTCGGCGACGATGCGCCCGCGCACGTCAAGTACATCAGTTGCTCGCTCGGCCATGTAGCCCCCGAGGTTGTGCAGCATCTCGGCCACCGACGCCGCTGCGTCCCAAATGGCCCGCTCAGGCGAGGCGCCGTTGTTGATGAGCTTGACGGCGGCCTTGACCAGCATCGGGTCGTTCGCCATCAGAGCTGTCGCCTCCAGCACCTCCCGGCCGGTACCCGAGGCACCGGCCGAGCGCGCCGTGAGGTCGCTCTGCACGGCTTTCGCTGCGGTGCGCAGGGTAGCGGATGCCTCCTCCGACGACGTTCCTTCGGCTAGCTGCTCGCCCACGGCGGGTTCACGCACGGCTGTCGGCATCAGGAGAACGGGGCCTATGATGCGGCCGGGACTGACTCCGACTCCGACGAAGGAGCGGCCGATTTCGGTCTCGCCTGCAGGTGCCCGACTCGCATCGGCACTGTTGGAAAGCGTCTGCACGATCGTCCTCGATTTCTTCATCCCCAGCATTTCGCTGGTGTCGCTGTACTGCGGTACCGCGTGCTGCTCTGGTCGGGTAGTTCGGGTAGTTGTCGCTGGTCAGATCAGGCGTTGACCAGGGCGGCTGGAGCGGCCTCAACCGGGCGCTTCCGCACGGCATAACGCTTGAGCCCAACAACTGCGAACGCCGATACAACAGTACCGATCACAACGGCGAGCACGAACAAAAGGAAGTTGTCGATGGCGAAGAACACGAACATTCCGCCGTGCGGCGCCTTGCTCGTGATGTTCCAGGCCATTGACAGGCCACCGGTCACGGCGGCGCCGAGCATGGCCGCAGGGATCACCCGGAACACGTCGGCGGCGGCAAACGGAATGGCACCCTCGGAGATGAACGAGGCACCGAGCAGCCACGCCGCCTTGCCGTTCTCGCGCTCAGTCACGCTGAACAGCTTCCTGTCGAGCACGGTGGCGAGGGCCATCGCGAGCGGCGGCACCATTCCGGCGGCCATGACCGCGGCCATGATCTGCCACGGCGCCGGGTCGGCAAGGGTTGCCGTGCCAAGGCCGGCGACGGCGAAAGCGTAGGCGACCTTGTTGACCGGACCGCCGAGGTCGAAGGCCATCATGAGGCCGAGGATGGCACCGAGCAGAATTGCTGCACCGCCGGAGAGTCCGTTGAGGAAGTCACTCAGGCTGGACGTGAGCAGCGCGATGGGCCCGCCGAGCACGATGAACATTAAACCGGAGGCGACGATCGACGCGACAAGGGGAATGATTACGACGGGCATCAGACTACGCAGCCAGCGCGGAACGCGCAGCTTGCCGATGCTCGCGGCCACGACGCCGGCGAGCAGGCCGCCGACGATGCCGCCGAGGAAACCGGCGTCCATGAACAAAGCGACCGCTCCGGCGACGAAACCGGGGGCGATACCGGGGCGGTCAGCGATCGCGAAGGCGATGTAGCCGGCGAGCACCGGAACAAGGAAGTTCATCGACAAGTTGCCGATCTTGAAGAAGACCGCACCGAGGTAGGTAAGCATGCCGCCGTCGGGCAGGTTGAACAGGCTATTCTCCAGAACGGCCTTGTCGGCCACATCGGTGATCTGATACCCACCGAGCAGGAAGCCCAGGGCCATGAGCAGACCTCCGCCGGCGACGAATGGAATCATGTAGCTGACACCGGTAAGCAGCGCACGCTTGAGCTTCTGCCCGAAGTGCTCGCTCTTTTCTTCGGATGCTCCGCCAATGTCGACGGTTCCGTTGACGCGACGGGCATTCGGGTTGAGTGCAGCCGCAAGGGCCTCCTCGATCAAACGGCCGGGCTCGTCGATTCCGCGCTTGACCGGGGCGTTGATGACGGGCAGACCAGCGAAACGTTCCCGGCCGCGCACGTCGACGTCGACGGCGAAGATGACGGCTTCGGCCATAGCAATGACGGCGGGATCGAGCGGAGTGAGGCCGGCCGAACCTTGGGTTTCCACCTGCAGGTCGACACCAGCGGCCTTCGCAGCGGCCACGAGGGAGTCGGCGGCCATGTAGGTGTGCGCGATGCCGGTGGGGCAAGCCGTGACCGCGACGATGCGCTTCATGCCGCTCGCCGCCCCGGTACCGGCATTGGCGTTGTCACCGGTATGGGCACCAGCGGCTACCGGTACCGGGGCGACCACGTTGTTGACGAGGTCAACGATCTGCTCCGCGGTCGACGCGTCCCGCAGGGCGTAAGTGAAGTCCTTCTTCATGAGCGAGCGGGCCAGTTTGGCCAAAATCTTCAGGTGTTCCTGGTCGGCACCCTCCGGCGCCGCGATGAGAAAGACCAGGTCGGCCGGGCCATCCTTGGAGCCGAAATCAACCGGGGACGACAGGCGGGCCAGCGCGAGCGTGGGCTCCAGCACGGCCGAGGAGCGGCAATGCGGGATGGCGAGCCCACCAGGGATGCCGGTGGCTGTTTTCGTTTCGCGGGCGAGGGCATCCGCATAAAGGGCCTCGATTTCGGTGGCGCGACCCGAGGCGACGACGAGCTTGGCCAGCTGCCGAATGACGTCCTTCGGCTCGATACCGAGATGGGTATCCAGAGCAACAAGCTCCGGGGTAATCAGTGCACTCACTGGTCATCCTCCTTTGGATGTGTGGCCAGGACCGGCCGAGGGACCGATTCTGGGGCAAGGTCCGTCACGGTGACGGCTCTGGGGTTGGTTTGGTGCAGGGCAGGAACAGTGGAACCAGGCAGGGAAGCTGCAGCGGCACCGTGGGCAGCGGCCTGACGCAGGCAATCGACAGCACTCGCACCGAGGTTGCTTTGCAGCAGGTAGCCGGCCAGGGCCGAGTCGCCGGCACCGACGGTACTCACGGCACGCATCGGGGGAGTCGTGGCAAGCCAGCTTCCGTTTGCGGTGACCAGAACGGCGCCCTTGGATCCGAGAGTGGCCAGCACGGCGCCGACACCCCCGGCGATGAGAATGCGCGCTGCGTCGACGACGAGGTCGGTGTCCGCCTCGAGCGTGTCACCGTCGAACAGTCCGCTCAGCTCGGCGAGTTCTTCGCCGTTGGGTTTGAGCAGATCGGGGTGGGCCAATGCGGCGGCGGCGAGTGGTCCGCCCGAGGAATCCACGGCGACCTTCGGCGCGCGGCTACCGAGTCGGGCGCGTACCTCACGAATGATCTGGGCATAGAAATCGTCGGGCACGCCGGGCGGCACCGAACCGGCCAGGACGAGCCAGCTGGCACCGACCGACTGCTCTAGTACGAGGTCGATGAGGGCACGCTGTCGTTGAAGGCTCAGGGCCGGGCCGGGTTCATTGACCTTGGTCGTCGTGCCGTCGGGTTCGGTGATCGCGACGTTGCTGCGAAGCGGTGCGTCGATCGGCAGGCCGACGTGCGGTACCCCGTGGTTGGCGAGGGCCAGGAGCACCGGGTCGTCGGGATCACCCGGAAGAATGGCCAGGCTTGCGATGCCACTGGCTGCGAGGGCCCGGCAGATGTTGACCCCTTTGCCGCCGGGCTCGCCGTGGGCGGCGAGGGCTCGCTGCACCTCGCCGCGCGCCAGCGGGCCGGCCAGCTCGATGGTGCGATCGAAGCTGGGGTTGGGGGTCAGGGTGACGATCATGCGATCACCACGTCGACGTCGGCCGCGGCAAGGGCGGCGGCGAGATCAGCGGATGGCGCAGCATCCGTCACGAGGGTGTCGATCGCTGCGAGCGCGGCAAAGCAGACCAGCGTCTCCTGATCGAGCTTGCTGGAGTCGGCGAGCACGACGACGCGGCGGGCTGACCGCACGATGGCCGATTTGACAGCCGCTTCGACCGAGTCAGGGGTGCTGAGGCCGAAGGTGGCGCTGATGCCGTTGGCGCCGATGAAGGCGATGTCGGGGCGGAGCGCCCCGAGCTGGGCGACGGCGCCGGCACCGACGATGGCGCTGGTCAGGCCGCGTACACGCCCGCCGAGAATGTCCAGTTGGATGGCCTCGTTGCGGGAGAGCTTGCCGGCGATCGGCACCGCATTCGTGATCACGAGCAACTGATCTCCGGCAACCGCGGGCGTGAAGCCGCTCAGACGGTCAGCCAGACGCTCCGTGGTACTACCGGCGTCGAGCACGATCGAACCGGTGCGGCTGGTGGGGATCATGCGCATCGCGGCGTCGGCAATGCGCGACTTCTCGTCGAGGCGCTGCGTTTGCCGTTCATCGAGGCTCGGCTCAGACAGGCTCAGGCGGTCGATGGCGACGGCACCGCCGTGCACGCGACGCAGGTGGCGGGCGGCCTCGAGGGTGTCGAGGTCGCGGCGCACGGTCTCGGCAGTGATGACGAAACGCGCGGCGAGGTCGGTCACGGTGACTCGACCCTCGGTTGCCACGAGCGCGGCGATCACGAGTTGACGTTCTTCGGCGAACACGATGCCTCCGGGGCGGTGAGTGAGGTGAGTCACGAAGTTGGTTTCATCGACTTTAGCTGTGTTTGTTTTTGTTTGTCAAAAAAAAGAAGATAAACGAAGAATCAATGCTGTCGGTCGGCGCTGTCGGTAGGCCCCGCTAGCGTAAAGAGCATGAAGATTCTGCATACCTCGGACTGGCACATCGGGCGCACCTTCCATACCCATTCCACGCTCGAGCACCTGGGACTCGCGCTGGATGCTCTCGTGGCGGTGGTGGCGGAACGCGCTGTCGACGTGGTGGTGGTGGCGGGGGATGTGTTTGATTCCGCGATGCCCTCAAAAGAGAGCTATGCGCTACTGACCGACACGTTGCGGCGGTTGAAGGAGGCCGGGGCGTCCGTTGTAATGACGAGCGGAAATCATGACTCGGCTACTCGGCTCGGCTTTCAGTCCGAGTGGGCGGCACTGGCCGGTATCCACGTGGTAACCCGGCCCGAGCAATACACCTCGCCCGTCACCATCACCGACGAGCATGGCCCAGTGCATTTTTACGGCATCCCGTATCTGGAGCCCGCACTCATTCGCCACCGGCATCCCGATGCGGTCATGAAAACGCACGAACAGGTTCTCAATTTCGCCATGACCCGTATTCGCAACGATCTGGCGCTGCGCCGCCGCACTGAGTGCGGCGGCCGCAGCGTCGTACTCTCGCACTGCTTTGCAGCCGGCGTCACGTCGGCCTCCGAGTCGAGCGATGTGGAGCGCGACATCACCGCCGGCGGACTCGACGTCGTACCGCTTCGGGTTTTCGACGGTTGCGACTACGTCGCCCTCGGCCACATTCACGGGCGGGCTACCCTCACCCCACGGGTGCGCTACTCCGGCGCGCCGCTGCACTACTCCTTCGCCGAGGCCAGCAAGCCGCGCGGCGCCTGGCTGGTCGAACTCGTAGCCGATGGCCTCGGCCCGATCGAGTGGGTCGACCTGCCCGTTCCGCGCCGGCTCGCGGTTCTCACCGGTGAACTCGCTGATCTGCTCGCTGACGAGGCATACGCCGACAACGAGGGCGACTGGGTGAAAGCCATCATCACCGACCAGGTGCGGCCGCTCGACGCCATGCGCGCACTTCACTCCCGATTTGCGCACGCGGTTGCGCTCGAACACCAGCCCGCGATCACGGTCGAAGCGGATGGCTCAACCTACGCCGAGCGCATTCGCGCGGCCACCGGCGACCCCGAGATCGTGGCGGGTTTTTTGTCGTTCGTGCGAAACGGGGTCGGGCCCAGCGAATTTGAACGAGCGCTGCTTGCAGAACTGCTTGCTGAGCAGAATGCCACGGACGTCAACGCATGAAGATCAAGCGATTGCGTCTGGCCGGGTTCGGACCGTTCAAGAACGAACAGGTTGTCGATTTTGAACGCTTTGATGCCGACGGAATCTTTCTCATAACCGGCAAAACCGGCGCCGGTAAATCCAGTATCCTCGACGCCATCTGTTTCGCTCTGTATGACAAGGTGCCGCGGTTTCCCGACGGAAAGCAGCCGTTGCGCAGCGACTACTGCGAGCCCGATGATCCCACCTTTGTCGAACTCGACTTCAGCCTGCGCGGACGTGACTACCGTCTGGTGCGCAGCCCGGAGTATGAGCGAGCTAAGAAGAAGGGCACCGGAACCACCACCGCAGCAGCCACTGCTGTGCTTTATATTTTGCACGGCACCGAATGGCGGGCAACTGCGGCCAAGGTACAAGCCGTCGGCCTTGAACTGAGCGCGATCCTGCCCTTGAAGGCTGACCAATTTCTTCAGGTGATCCTGCTCGCCCAAAACCGGTTCCAATACTTTCTGCTGGCCAAAACCGATGAACGGCGCGCTGTGCTGCGCAGCCTGTTCGGGACCACACGATTCGAACAACTGGAAACAGCTCTCGTGCTGCGCCGCAAATCACTCGACGAGCGGCTCGCCGACGTGCAGCGTGATGTCGCACAACAGACCACCGCTGCCATGCACCAGCTTCGGCTTTTGGAAGCACCAGTCGCGCCGGACCTCGGCTGGTTTAGCGACGCTCTGGCTGGCCTGAATAGTGCCGTTGACGTCGCCTCGGCGGAGGCGACCGGTGCGGCCGCTCGGCTGTCTACTGCAACCGAGAAACATAGCGCGGCAACGGAGACCCAGCGACGTCAGGCTCGCCGCGTTCTGGCTGACACCGCTCTTGCCGCCCTCGACGGCTGCCACTTCGAGGTCGAGGCACAACGCGGCACGCTGCTGCGCGCGGCCCGTGCGGCACGGGTCTGGCCGCAGATTCGGAGCAGCCGGACCGCGACTGCTGAATGGCAGACAGCCCTGGCCGATGTAGGCACGGCCAGGACCGCTTGGTTGCCCTTCGGCGACAGCGCCGCCAGTGACAGCGGTACCAGTGAAGGCGCAGCCAGTGACAGCGCTGGCCCTTCACAGCGGGCGCTTCGTCCGATCATGGATGCCCTCGTGGGGCGGCTTGGAGCGCTCGCGGAGGTGCTTGAGGAAGAAAAACAGCTTCCCGCCCTGAACCGAGAGATCACGGCCTTGTTCGACGCGCTCGTCGGTCACGCCGATGGCCTGGCGCGTGCCCAGCAGCGAATCGATGAGCTACCCCAGCAGATAGATTTCATCGGCGAGCAACTCGCGGCGGCGACGCTCGCCGCAGCCGGGGAGTCAGACGCTGCCGAGGCCGTACGCCGGGCCGAAATCGGCTTCGCGGCCGCCGAAGACGTGGTGGCGTTGCTGAGGGAGTTGGCGGGGGCTGGCACGCAATTACTGGATCGAAGTCGTGATAACGCGGCGGCCGCCGTCGACTACGAGGCGCTCGTGACCCGCCGGTTCGCTGGGCAGGCGTCTGAACTAGCCAGCCGTCTCGTCGAAGGTGATCCGTGCGCGGTGTGCGGGGCCATTGAACACCCTGCTCCGGCAGCGCCGGAGGGCGAGCTAGTCACTGCAGCCGACCTCAGCACGGCCCGCCAGCACATGGAGGGCAGTCAGCAGGAACTGGCCGATGCCCAGGAGACCGCGACCTCGCTGACGAATCGTCTCGGTCAGGCGCAGGCGCTGGCCGGGCAGCGAAGCGTCGGTGAGCTGCAAGCCGAGTGCTGTGCCTCCCGCGCCCGGTTGGCTACTGCGCAGACGGCCTCCCGCCTGATCGGCGGGCTTCGGCAGGAACAGGCCGACCTTCGGGAGTCCCAGACCACTGCCCAGACCGCACTGTTAGGCCTCCGCGCGGCACGCGATACGGCGGCCGACATCCACAGTGAGCGGTCTGGGCAGCGCGACCTGCTCATGGCTCGCGTGGGCGCGCAGCGTGGTGGAAGCGGTACCGTGACCGATCAGGTACGCGCACTGCAACAGGAGCTGGACTGCGCGCGCGCACTCGATGACGCCCTCGTATTCAGCCAGCAACGCGCCGACGCCCGCGATGCGGCCATTCTCGACCTCGCGAACCGGCTGGCGGAGGAAGCCTTCGACGATGAGGGAACGGCTGTCGGGGCGAGGCTTGACGAGGGCCAGGTCATCCAACTGGCCAACGTCGTGCGGTCCTATGACGACCAACGTGCGGCGGCCCTGGCGGCTGTGGCCGATCCTGAGCTGGTCGATCTTCCGTCAGCTCCGATCGATCTCGAGCCGTCCCTGCGAGCCTTCGATGCCGCGAGCACCGCGCGCGATGACGCTGTGAGCTCGCACAGCTCACTCGCCGAACGTGCCGGCCAACTGCAAGCGATCGTGCGGGAAGTTACGACGCGATTTGCGGCATCCGCTGGCCTGACAGACGAGCATTTTCAGGTGCGTCAGCTGGCTGACGTAATGCAGGGCGACGAACCGAACACGAAACGGATGCGGCTGGAGACCTATGTCCTGGCCGCCCAGCTGGAAGAAATCGTGGGGGCAGCAAACCTGAGGCTGCGCACGATGACAAGCGGACGCTACACCCTCGAACACGATGACTCGCGCGTGAAGGGTGGCGCGCGGTCTGGTCTGGGGTTGGCGATCCGTGATGAGTTCACCGGTCGCGCCCGGCCAACGCATTCGCTGTCCGGTGGCGAGACATTCCTGGCTTCTCTTGCACTCGCGCTCGGACTAGCCGAGGTGGTGACCGGGCAAGCGGGTGGTATCACGCTCGATACCCTGTTTGTCGACGAGGGCTTCGGCTCGCTCGACAGCGAGACCCTCGAAACTGCCATGAGCACCCTTGACACCCTTCGCGCCGGCGGACGCACGATCGGACTGATCAGCCACGTCGACTCAATGAAAGAGCAGATTCCGGCGACGCTGCGCATCTCGGTCACCGATCAGGGATACAGCCGAATTGAGGCTGACCTGCCCATCGAATGACTGGCGGGGTCTCTCGCCCACCACAGCGCCGCGCGGAGCCGCCGCGCTGACCCCATGAGGTTGGCTTCAGCTCTTGCCGATCCGCGGTGAGCCTGTCACGATCGGAGTGGTGCCGCAATGAAGCGAGCCGCGCCAGGGAGACCGAATGAAAAAGATTCTTTATATCGACCTCGACAACACCCTCGTCAACGTGCAATCGGGAATCGATCGACTCACCAACGCCGAGTATTCTCGCTACGAGAAAAGGCTCGACGAAGTGCCCGGAATTTTCGCCCGCATGGAACCTATCAGCGGCGCCATCGACGCCTTCCACACTCTCGCCCGATCGTTCGACACCTATATTCTCTCGATGGCCCCGTGGGGCAACGCGAGTGCCTGGCAACACAAGCTCGAGTGGGTGCAGGAGCACCTCGGGGCGGATGCCGGCGGACCGGCCTACAAGCGTCTCATTCTGTCGCACCACAAACATCTCAATCGCGGCGACTTTCTCGTCGACGACGGATCAGCCGTCGGTGCTGACGGGTTTGAGGGCGAACTGATCAAGTTTCTGACCCCACTGTTTCCCGACTGGAACACGGTGACGCGCTACCTGCTTGAGCGTGCCGACAACTCGCCGTACGCGGCCGCGCCGCGCCGGACCGGAAAGCGACCGGCGTTACAGGCCGGGGCCGCCTTTTCTCGATAGCCGCGACTGTTCCGCTACTCTCCTGCCGCATGACCGGTCACAACCCGCGTGTGCAAATCCCGTATCGGAAAAGGTGGACTTGATCCTTGAGCGCGCGCGCGCGGCGTTGTATATTAAGATTTGCTTAGATCAGTCCGATTGCCCTGCCGAACGGACTGGTCTTTTCTTGTCTGCCTCTGTCGGTCCCGACCGGTAATCACGTCTCGGCGCATAATACTTAGTCGTGATCTCTTGGCTAGGGGTTTACCCACATGTGAATCTGGGGTAATCTCACTTTTAGACAGGCATGGATCGGTCTCGGTGTTTTACCCGGACCGGTGCGGGCCACCAAGTGATCGGGTGAAGACGATGGTGGAACTGAAGAAGATGACGGAACTCAAATCGGATTTCATTCCGATGGGCGAGGTGAGTGCCGATGAGCGCTCGAGAATGGCTTTCGGAAAAGCGGGTGTGCATCGCGATGACCGCTACGCCGTAGCAGTCAACGCCGAGGGTGAGATTCTCCTGACTCCGCTGGTGTCTATCCCGCGCCGTGAACTTCTGGTCTGGGACGACGAAGGCATCCGTGCCGCCCTGGTGCGCGGCCTTGAGCACAGCAGTAAGGACGAGACCACCGAGGGTGGCGACTTCACCCGATTCGCGGATGAGGAGCACGCGGTCGATGAGTCGGCCGCTCCCGTCGAGCCCAAGTCATGAGTTTTACGCTCCTCCTGACGCGGGAAGCGGCTTCGGGACTGTCCCTCCTGGAAACGAAGCCACAGCTGGTCGGACGACTCAAACGAGTGCGTACCGCTCTGGGTCGCCTGCAGTTGAACCCCGAGGACCCGGCGCTGCGCTCGCACAAGTACGTGTCGCTGGCCGGTAAGAAGGGTGAGGCCGTCTGGGACTCCTACATCGAGCATCGAACGCCGACGGCCGGTCGCATTTACTGGCACTACGGCCCTGGCCTTGACCGCATCACCGTGGTGATCATCACGCCGCACCCCTAGTTCTTCCCGTGCCGGCTGCTTGCCCTAGAACGGGTGCAGCAGCCGGTGCAGAAACTGGCGGGTACGTTCCTGCTGCGGGTGCTGCAACAACTGTTTCGGCTCGCCATGCTCGACGATGATGCCACCGTCCACGAAGGCGATCTCGTGCGCGACCTCGCGGGCGAACTCGAGTTCATGTGTGACGATGACCATGCTCCAGCCTTCGTCGGCCAGCTCTTTGATCAGGCGCAGTACATCGCCGACGAGCTCCGGGTCGAGGGCCGAGGTCGGCTCGTCGAACAAGAGCAGCTGCGGGCGCAGCGCGAGGGCTCGCACAATGCCGACGCGCTGCTGCTGGCCGCCGGAGAGTTCGAACGGAAAGCTGCCCTGTTTGTCTGTCAGGCCGACGCGCGCTAGCAGGACCAGCGCCTCGGCCGTGACCTCAGCGAGCGGGCGGCGTTGCACGATGACCGGTCCTTCAATCACGTTCTGCAGCACGGTCTTATGCGGAAACAGGTTGTAGTGCTGAAAAACCATTGCCGACCGGTCGCGCAGGGCGCCGAGCTGTTTCGGCGAGGTCTTCGCGGCGAAGTCAATGGCCATCGACGCCGATGATCCAGCGCCCCGGCCGTTAGCGGAGCCGCTACCAACCCGGTCAGCAATCACTGAAGCGGCGACCTCGATGGTGCCCCCGTCGGGCAACTCCAGCCCGTTCAGGCAACGCAAAATGGTGGTCTTACCGGAGCCGGACGGCCCGATCAGGGCCAGCACCCGGCCGCGGCCCACGGTAAGGTCCACCGACTCCAGCACACTGTTGCTGCCGAAACTCTTCTGCAGGCCTCGCACGCGAAGCAGGGGGTCAGCATCCGTTTGGCCGTTTGTAGCGAGGGGATCAGCGGGCGACATATCGGTCCAATCGCTTCTCAAGAAAACCCTGCCCGGTGGATAGCACCAAGCAGATAACCCAGTAGATGAGGGCAGCTTCGAGGTAGATCAGCATGAACTCGTTACTGAAGGATGCAATCTGCTGCGCCTCACGGAACAGGTCGGTGACCAGGATCAGCGAGGCGAGGGAGCTGTCTTTGACCAGGCTGATGAACGTGTTTGACAGCGGAGGCACCGAGACCCGAGCCGCCTGCGGCAGGATGATTCGGGTAAGAGCCCGATTGTTCGACATGCCGATCATGTAGGCGGCCTCCCACTGGCCTTTCGGCACCGAGAGAATCGCGGCCCGGATGACCTCGGCGGCATATCCGCCGACGTTGATCGAGAATGCCACGATAGCGCTCGGCCACGGGTCGATGAGCATGCCGATCGATGGCAGTCCGTAGAAGATCACGAACAGCTGCACGAGCAAGGGAGTGCCACGCACGATCGAGATGTAGCCGCGAGCGATGGCCGACAACCAGCGCTTCGGCGATAACCGCATGAGCGCGAGAACGAGAGCGAGCACGAGGCCGATCGCGAACGACGTCAGCGCAAGGGGAATCGTGCCCCGCACCGCGCCGTCCACCATCGGCCAGAACGAGCCGAAGAACAATTCCCAATCAGGCTGGATCATCGAATCATCGGGCTACTGGCTGACGTCGGCGCCGAAGTACTTATCGGAGAGCTCGGCGAGCGTTCCATCGTTGCTGAGGGTCGCCAGTGCTTCACTCACGGCGTCGGCCAGCGCGGTGCCGTTTTTTGCGAAAGCGAACGCACTCTCGGAGCGCTCCTCGGTCTCGGCCGCGATCTTCAGGTTGTCAGCGTCGTTGGTCTTCTGGTAGTCCAGAAAGGTCAGCTTGTCGTTGACCGTGGCATCCACTCGGCCCTGTTCGACCAGGGCGACCGACTGGGCCCAGCCCTCGATGTGCTGCACGTTCGCGCCGCTCTCGGTGGCCAGGGTGTCCCAGTTGCTGGACAGCGACTGTGCCGTGGTTAGGCCGTCGAGGCTCGCGAACGACGTGATCGACGTGTTGTCGGCAAGAACCACGATGACACCGGGGGAGTAGGTATACGGCGTCGAGAACTCGTAAGCCTCCAGGCGCTCCGGGGTCATCGACACCTGGTTGGCGATGGTGTCCCAGCGGCCGGCGGTGAGGCCCGCAAAAATGCCGTCCCACTGGGTTTCTTCAAACACGACGTCAACGCCGAGCTCGGCGGCAACGGCGCGGGCCACCTCAACGTCATAGCCGGTGAGTTCGCCGGAGCCGTCTTCGTGGAATGAGAACGGCCGGTAGGTGCCCTCGGTGCCGATCGTGAGGGTACCAGAGTCGAGCACGCTGCTCAGCGAGTCGTCAGCGGCAGGAGTGCTATCGCCGTTCGAGGCGGAGCAGCCGGTGAGGGTGAGGGCAACGACACTGAGCAGGGCAGCCGGAATGAGTCTGAACTTCATGGAACAATCGCCTAACAAACTAGGTGGAGGTCGTGTCGCCCCCGAATGGTGCAGAGGCCGCGGGTAGCGGCGCGCTCAACTTTACAAGGAGCAGCAAGCCCCAATTATTCCGGTTCAGCTTGATAATGACCTACGAGCGCAGGGCCAGGGCGAATGGCAGTACCGCCAAGACGCCGTACTGTCGCAGCACGCGCGCAGCCACGGTCAGGGTCCACCGGCTGTCGGCGAGGTCGTCGATCAGTAGAATGGGGCGGCCGGTGAACGCAGCGAGCGCCTCACTCAGCTCGGCGCCAACAGTGAAGCGGTCCCACACGCTGGATAGCCGATAAGCGCTGTTGCCGCCCGGCTCCCCGGTGGGGCCTCCGTTCGCCCAGTCCAGGGCGCCGAGCAGCGGCAACCGACCGACGTCGGCCAACGACCGTGCCACCGAATCAATGAGAAGTGGATGCCGCCGCGTCGGCATCGAGACGATGGCTGCCGGTCGCTCGGCCCACCCCCACTCGGCGAGCACGCGCACGCAGGCGGCCAGAATGGCCGGTGGGGCGGGGGCATCCGCTGCCCGGGGGTCGAACAGGTCACGCAGCGGACCACCCCAGCCGAGGTCGGTCAGGCGGGCCAGCGCGCGGCCGGGCTCGGACCGTTCGCCGAGCGCAATCTTGCCGGTGGCCGCGACGCCGAGGCTGCTCATGCCGGTCGGCCACTGCGCACGCACATCGATGGCGACGCCGACGCGATCGAGCGATTGCGTGGCCGTCGCCACGGCTCCCTCGGCCACAGCACTCGAATACCAGGCGCCCCGGCAATTATCACAACGCCCGCATGCTACCGCAGTCTCATCGTCGAGGGCGCGCTGCAGAAATTCCATGCGGCAGCCGGTGGTGCCTTCGAATTCGAGCATGGCCTGCTGCTCACCGAGCCGGGCGGCCGCTATGCGTTCGTAGCGCTCCCCGTCGTAGACCCAGGGCTGCCCGGTCGACTGCCAGCCGCCCTTGACCCGGTGCACCGCGCCGTCGACGTCGAGCACCTTGAGCAGCAGCTCAAGCGGAGTGCGCTTCAGGTCGACCCTGGCTTCGAGCGCCGGTGTGGACAGGGGAGTACCGGCGGCTTCGAGTGCGCCGACCACGGCGAGGGCCTTGGCCTGATTGGGCATCGAGGCGGTGGCGAAATAGTGCCAGATGGCCTCATCTTCGGCGCCGGGCAGCAGCAATACGTCGGCCGAAGCGGTGGCACGGCCGGCACGACCGACCTGCTGGTAGTAGGCAACGGGGGAGGACGGCGCGCCCAGATGCAACACGAAGCCGAGGTCTGGTTTGTCGAATCCCATTCCCAAAGCGCTCGTGGCGATGAGTGCTTTGACCTGGTTGGTCTTGAGTAACTCCTCGGATTGTTCGCGTTCGGCCGTGTCGGTCTGGCCGGTGTAGGCGCGCACCGCGTGACCCGCCTCGCGCAGCAGCCTGGCGGTGTCCTCGGCGGCCGCCACGGTGAGGGTGTAGATGATGCCGCTGCCCGGCAGTTCGGCGAGGTGGCTGAGCAGCCAGGCCAGCCGGGCGCGCGAATCGGGCAGGCGCAGCACACCCAGCCGCAGCGATGAGCGAGCGAGCGGGCCGCGAATGGTGACGACTTCAGCGGTTCCGGCGGTAGCGCCATCGAAGCCGGTGGCGACCATGCCAACCTGCTCCGCGACGTCTTGCACGACGCGGCTATTGGCGGTGGCCGTGGTGGCGAGCACGGGCACGCCGGTCGGCATCTGGGCGATCAGGTCGCGCAGGCGGCGGTAGTCCGGGCGAAAATCGTGACCCCAGTCGGAGATGCAGTGCGCCTCATCGACCACGAGCAAACCGACCCGAGCGATCAGGGCGGGCAGCTGCTCATCGCGAAAAGACGGATTGTTCAGTCGTTCGGGCGACACCAGCAAAACATCGACCTCGTCGGCGTCGAGCTTCTGAAGCACGTCGCTCCACTCGTGCGCGTTCGAGGAATTGATCGACACCGCCCGCACCCCGGCGCGGGCCGCAGCGGCGACCTGGTCACGCATCAGGGCGAGCAGCGGCGAGACCAGGATGGTCGGGCCCGCGCCCTGGCGTCGCAACAGCAGGGTCGCCACAAAGTACACCGCCGATTTGCCCCACCCGGTGCGCTGCACCACGAGCGCGCGGCGACGGTGGTCGACCAGAGTTTCGATGGCCTCAAACTGTCCGTCATGCCAGGAGGCGTCGGCTCGCCCCACGAGGGTGCGCAGAATGGCCAGAGCGGATGCGCGGGTGTCGGTCATCCTTCAAGGGTGCCAGATGCCACCGACATCCCTGTTTCATAGACCAGTGACACTGGTCGTGTATTTGGTACTTCCTGGGCGCATACCGGCGCGGGCTGGGCTGACAGTGCGTGTCGCGGGGCATTCGTCGCCTTCGAGCGGGATGGCTCAGTAGGCTCGGTGGGTGAACGTGATTCAGGAGATCGAAACGCGGCTGGCGGAACAGGCCGTTGTCGGTTTTCGCCGACTCATCGGGCAGGCCCGGGTGAAAGATTCGATCCTGCTGCAGGAGCGGGCCATGGCCCGCATGGTGGCTCCCGCGCAGTGGATTCTGACCCGGGTCGGGGCCGACGGCATCCGATTGACCAAGGCGGGGCACCTACCGCCGGCGGTCGTTGTACAGGCGTCCGCCGAGCTCGACTGGGGCTGGCCGATCAGCGTGAACCGCGAGGCGCACCTGCGTCCGTTGCAGGAACTGCGCGGCCACCTGCGCGACGTTGGACTGCTGCGGGTCAGCAAGGGGATGCTCGTGCTCACCGTCAAGGGCCGCGCCCTCGCACGATCTCCCCGCGAACTCTGGTGGCACCTCGCCCGCACCATCCACCACAGCCGCACACCGGCCGTCGCCGACGCCACCCGTCTGCTGCTGTTGTTTGTCGCGACCCGCAGCCTGGCCCGCCGCGAAGACTACCTCACGACCCTGGCGCGCGCGCTCGGTTCGCTCGGCTGGGTACAGTCCGACGGCCAGGAACCCACGACGCAGTCGGTCTGGCACCTCGTCGACACCAAGTGGCACCTGCTCGACCGACTCGGCGTGTTCGAACAGACCGAGGCGTGGCACGGTGACCGCGGAACGGTCACCGTCGGCGGCGCAGCCTTCGCGCGCGCCGCGCTGCAGTCCGACGCGCCCGCCGAGTAGAAGCACGCCGCGCGGCATCCGCTGCCCCTGCGCGGGTGGTTGGATGGAGGAATGGACGCAGCACTCGACTACATCGCCGATTTTTCCGCTTTTCTGCAAGCGTCACCGTCGTCGTACCACGCCGCTGCAGAAGTGGCCCGGCGGCTGGATGCGGCCGGCTTCACGCGGCGGGATGAGTCGGAGAATTGGACGATCGAGGAGGCTGCCGGCTACTACGTCGTGCGTGATGGCGCCGTCATTGCCTGGTCGCAGCCGGCCGGTGCCGGGCCGACGACACCATTTCGCATTCTCGGTGCCCACACCGACTCCCCGGGCTTCAAGCTCAAGCCCAAACCCACGATCGGCTCGCACGGCTGGCTGCAGGCCGGAGTCGAGGTCTACGGCGGGCCGTTGCAGAATTCCTGGCTGGACCGCGAACTCGAACTCGCCGGCCGGTTGGTCACGCGTGACGGCACCGAACGCCTCGTGCGCACCGGACCATTCCTGCGCATTCCACAGCTCGCGGTGCACCTCGACCGCGAGGTGAACAACGGCCTGACGCTCGACCGGCAACGCCACCTCACGCCCGTCTTCGGCGTCGGCGAGGCATCCGAGGCTGATCTGGTAGCCCACCTGGCTGGCCTGGCCGGGCTTCTGGCAGCGGATGTCGCCGGTTACGACATCCTCACCGCCGACACCAACCCGCCGGCTACCTTCGGTCTCGGCGACAAACTGTTCGCCGCCGGCCGCCTCGACAATCTCTCGTCGGTCTATGCCGGCCTGCACGCGCTCATTGCGACCAGCCACCTGGCAACGGGGGGTTCGATCAGCGTGCTCGCGGCCTTCGACCATGAAGAGCTCGGTTCGCAGTCCCGCTCCGGAGCGAGCGGTCCACTGCTCGACGACATTCTCCGCCGCATCGGTCACGGCCTCGGCGCGACCGGGTCGGATCGGTTGCAGGCCTATGCCAAGTCGTGGTGCCTCTCCGCTGATGCCGGCCATGCCGTGCACCCGAACTATCCCGAGCGCCACGATCCGGCCAACCAGCCCATTCTCGGCGGGGGCCCCCTGCTCAAGATCAACGCCAACCAGCGCTACGCGACGGATGCCCACGGCGCCGCCCTCTGGGCCCGCACCTGCGCCCAGGCTAGCGTCGACTACCAGGAATTTGTCTCCAACAACACGGTTCCTTGCGGTTCGACCATCGGGCCGTTGACCGCGACCCGACTGGGTATTCGCGTGGTCGACGTCGGTGTGCCGCTATTGTCGATGCACTCGGCCCGGGAGCTGTGCCACGTCAACGATCCGCAAGCGCTCGCCGCGGCGACCGCGGCCTTCTTCACACCCGTTGAGTAGTGTCACCAGGCCGGGCTGATCGGCCGGATCCGTCTCGGCCGCCAACTCGCACGCTGGGCTGGAACGTCGACGCGAACGGTCGCTGTAAGGCAGGTTAGCCGCGTTCACCCGTTGCGGCGATGCGCGCGAGCCGAGCCCGGGCGGCATCCTCCGAGGTCGACGAGGGGCCAAGCAGAGAACGCACGACACCGAGCACCAGTCGGGTACTCCAAATAGTTGGCAACAGGGATCGTTTCAGGCCGAGCATGTCGCGATACTCGCGCGGGATCGATGCCACGGCGCCGGCGAACATGATGCGGTAGAACGGCAGCATTCCGCGGCTGAGCGGCGGGTAGCGGATGAAGCGCACCGCTTCGGCCACGCGGGCGTCGCTCTTGAGTGTTCCGGCGCTGCGAAAAGCCTCCAGCTGCGCGGCTAGTTCGGCCGCTGAGTGCGGGGCATCCTGCACGCCGACGAGTTCGCCGGCGATCGCCCATTCGTCGACGTAGCGGTCGGCGCCGCCGGGAATAGCCCCGCCCCAGAGGAGGTGGGATTGCAGGAACGCGTCGGTGAAGACGACGTGCACCCACGACAGAAGCTCGGGATCATCAGCGGCATAGGGCCGTTCCTCACCCCGCGCATCAAGATAGGTGCCGGTCACACGGTCGTGAAAGTGCGCGACCCGTCCCGATTCCCGCTCGGCGACGACGGTGTCGGCGAAGGTCACCGTGATGAGCCACTGGATCGTGCCGGAGAGGCGACCGAGCGGGTCTTCGTGGTACCGCGACCAGTCGTGCACGCCGGCCATGGCGCCCGGGTGCAGGGTCTGCATGAGCAGCGCGCGAATGCCGGCGACCATGGTTGCCATGCCGCCGTGCACGGTCCAGGCCGCGCTTCCCGGGCCGAAGAAGCCAACGTCATCCCCCGTGGCTATCTGACTGACCCACTTGGGCCGCCCCTCGCTGTTGCCCGAGAGGGTCACTAAAAGGTGCGAGCGCCAGCTGTCTGTGAATCTACCCATCTTCGGATGCTAGCCCCGCCTCGCTGGATACCCGCCGTAAGCCGCTGCTGTGCCCGCGGGTCGTTGTCGCGGACGACGAGCGGAGGCCCCACCTGGCCAGGTCTGGGAGAGCGCCGTTCGCGACGCCCGAAAGGATGATCAATTCCCTGACCGCTGCCGCGAATGCTGGTGTTGCGCGGGTTGCACGCCGGTTCGGGCTGACGCACACCCGTTTATTTCGCTGCTCGGCGCGGCATCCGCTGACACCCGACGTAGGCTAGTCAGGTGAGCAATCGATACCCAGCACGATGAACGCGTCCACGAAGTCGACTGACCTGGCACCCGGATCGAACAGAAAAGTCATCGCGCTGGCCGTCGCTGGTGCCCTCGGCGGATTCCTCTTCGGGTTCGACTCCTCGGTCATCAATGGGGCCGTCAACGCTGTGCAGCAGGAATTCGGGCTGAACGCCACCCTCACCGGTTTCGCGGTGGCCTGCGCGCTGCTCGGCGCTGCGGCCGGTGCGTTCTTCGGGGGCCGCTTCGCCGACCGCTACGGACGCATCCCCATGATGGTGGTCGGCGGCGTGGTCTTTCTGGTCAGCTCGATCGGTTCAGGTTTCGCTTTCGGCGTGGTCGACCTGATCATCTGGCGAATCATCGGCGGGCTCGGTATCGGCCTCGCATCCGTTGTCGCACCGGCTTATATCGCCGAAATTTCGCCGCGGCAGATGCGCGGACGACTAGGCTCCCTTCAACAGCTTGCGATCACGCTCGGCATCTTCACCGCGCTGCTTTCCGACGCCATGTTCGCCGAGAGTGCGGGCGGAGCAGCCGGCGAGTTCTGGTTCGGGCTGGAAGCCTGGCGCTGGATGTTCCTCGTCGGTGCCGTGCCGGCCGTTGTTTACGGCGGCATCGCGTTCGTCCTTCCGGAATCCCCGCGTTTCCTTATTCTCAAAGACAAAGAAGCGGATGCCCGCGCCGTGTTCACCCGGCTCTGGCCGAGCGGCGACGTCGACCGGGAGATCCGCGACATGCGTCGCTCGATCGAGGTCGATGCGCGTTCACAGAAATCGGGGTCTCTGCGTGGCAGTGCCTTCGGTCTCAAGCCGATCGTCTGGGTTGGCATCATCCTGTCGGTGTTCCAGCAGTTCGTCGGCATCAACGTGATCTTCTATTATTCGACCACCCTCTGGAGCGCGGTCGGCTTCGAGGAATCCAACTCGCTGACCATCTCGGTGATCACCTCGGTCACCAATATCCTGGTCACCCTGGTCGCGATCGCTCTGGTCGACCGGATCGGCCGACGACCGATCCTGTTGGCCGGCTCCATCGGCATGACGGTGTCGCTGGCAACGATGGCGGTGGCGTTCAGCCAGTCGGTCACGGTCGACGGCGCGCTCAGCCTGCCGGGTGCCTGGGCTCCGATCGCGCTTGTTGCCGCAAACCTGTTTGTGATCTCATTCGGAGCTTCCTGGGGCCCAGTGGTATGGGTGCTCCTCGGCGAGATGTTCCCCAACTCGATTCGCGCCAAGGCCCTCGGGCTGGCTGCAGCCGCCCAATGGATCGCGAACTTCTTGATCACGGTCAGCTTTCCGCCGATGGCGGACGCCTCCCTGCCTATCACCTACGGCATGTACGCCCTGTTCGCCGGGCTGTCATTCTGGTTCGTGCTGAGCAAGGTGCCTGAAACCAACGGAATGTCGCTGGAGGAAGCCGACACCCTGCTGCCGCCGAAGAACTCGGCACGGAAAGCCGCGCCCGTCAACTAGGCGTTAAAGCTTTCGCACCTAGACAGTGCGCGGCGAGAGCCACAAGCCCCCGAACGGGTTATCGCGATGTGACCGGTTTGCGGATAACTTCACAGGACAAGATTGTGGAGTGTGACCATGCCCGAACGTGGATACGCCGTTATAAGTTTGAAAACTACCGGACTGTTCCCGTATCAACGGGATCGGGTCGTCGAGGTCGCTGTGGTGCACCTCGACGAGGGTGGTCGCATTGCTGAACGCTGGCAATCCGTTGTGAACCCGGGAAGCAATGCCGGGGACGTAGTGAACCACGGCATCAGCACGGCCGAACTCCTGCGCGCGCCGACGTTCGAGCAGATTGCGCCGCGCCTGATCGACCTGCTGCGTGGCCGGGTATTGGTGACGCACAACGCGCAGTTCGTGACCGGATTCCTCATGCGCGAGTTCGAGCTGATTGGTTATGCTCCCGGCCGCGGGCTTGAGGCCGTTTGCACCATGCACCTGGCCCGCACCTATCTGCCCGGGGCTGGTCGGCTGCTGGTCGATTGCTGTGCCGCCTATGACATCGAAATCGAGCCCGGACCGGGTGCCCTGGTTCAAGCCGTGGCCTGCGCGAGCCTTCTCGCCGCCTACGTGCACGGTTCGCCCAGCGTCGCACCGTGGATCGACGCTCTGGACCGCGCCGAGCGATCCGCCTGGCCGAGAATCGCCGCTATCACCGACGCAGAGTGGGTACAGCGTGACCCGGTAACGCCCGACGACGCGGCAACGGCACCGAGCTTCCTGGCCCGGGCGGCCGTGAAACTCCCCGACCACACCGGCCCCGAACAACACCTCGACTACCTTGCCCTGCTCGATTTGTGCCTGCTCGATCATGTTCTCTCGCCTCAGGAAGCCCGAGAACTTCGGGTCCTGGCCGAATTCAGCGGCATCGCCGTCACCGAGAGCATCGATCTGCATCGCCGCTATTTTCAGGACCTCGTGCAGGTTGCCTGGTCGAACGGCGCTCTCAGCATCGCGCATTCTGCCGACCTGATCGCCGTCGCCCGCATGCTCGATGTGGCTCCGACAATCGTCGCCGCCGCGCTGGCTGCGCCCCCATCGGTGGTTGCGCTGCCGATCGCCTCGATCGACACTGTGTTGCTGGAACAGGGCGACATTGTCGTACTGACCGGCGACATGGCCAGGGCCCGCTCCGACTGGGGCCGAGAACTGGTCGCTCGGGGGCTGTCTCTGGGCACGGCGGTCACCCTGCGCACTCGTCTGCTCGTCGCTGCCGACCCCGCGTCGATCACCGGCAAAACCGGTAAGGCCCGCGACTACGGCATTCCGATCGTCTCCGAATTCGGCCTGCGCTCTCTCATCGGGGTGCGCTAACCCGCCGGGCGGCGCATCGCTGGGACATCGACACGGGTGGGCGAACGGACGGTTGCGCAGCGCCGGCTAGATGATCAGGCCGCGCAGATACTCCTCGATGGACTCGCCGCGGTCCGCTGACCGCGACACCAGACGCCCATGCTCCTCGGCGCTGAGTGACAGCGTCACCCGGTGCATTTCGCCCCCGCTGCGCATGGCGTCGGGGCCGTGCGGATCGATACGGTCGCGGTGATCCTCGCCGGCATCCTCGCCGATATCGTCGAGCGAGAACAGTTCGTCGTGCGCAAAGGCAACCGCCCGCTCCGTGGTTCGGCCAGTGGTCAGGGCCGGCGCAGTCGACGAGCCCAAGGTGCGCAGCCCGCCGGAGGCTGCAGCGCGCGCCTGTCCTACCGGTTGGGTCTTTGACTGCAGCGCGGTAAAACCGGGCCCGGCCGGTGCCGACCGGCCACGCTGGAAAGCCTCTGCCGCGCCGCGCGCGCGCTCGTCGGCCGCCTCGTTGAGCGGATGCCCAACGTGCCCCTTCACCCATTCAAATCGGTACCGACGCCCGGCGATGGCCTCGTCGATCTCCTTGAGCAGGTCGAGATTCATCACCGGTTTGCCGTCGCCCTTGCGCCAGCCCTTGGCCTTCCAGCCCTTCATCCACTTGGTCACCGAGTTGATCACGTACTGGCTATCGCACAGCACGAGCAGATCGTCGTCAATGTGCGCGGTGGCACGAAATAGCTCGAGCACGGCCTTCAACTCGCCCTGGTTGTTGGTGGCGTGCTTCCAGCCACCAGCGGCCCAGCAGGAGTCGTCGACGTACCAGGCCCAGCCGGCTGGGCCTGGGTTCCCGAGGGCAGAACCGTCGGCAGCGGCGGTGATTGTCATGTGGGGCCTTTCAAACAGCGGATGCGCGGGCCTACCAGTCTGCCACTCCCCGCATCCGCTACCCGTACTGTCGGGCCTCAGGGCCGATTGTGTCCGTCGTGTAACAGCGCCCCATCAACCCCCGAACGGCGTGTGATCATCTGGTGATCGAAAGGTAACGGGTACCAACGTTGCCGGAAACACGCGCTGGCTAACGTCGGAGCAGGAAGGCCGCCCGGCTCCCTGCAGACCGTTGCCCGCCATTTCATTCCAATCCCGAAGGGGACTTCAATGACATCCAGCACAGTTGGATCAGCATTCGGCCACGCCGCATCCACGATCGACGACGCGGTGCTGGTACACCGTCCCGGTCGGTGGATCGACAATTGGAACCCCGAGAATAAGAAACAGTGGGAGCAGGGCGGCAAAGTCATCGCCTCCCGCAACCTGAAATGGTCGATCTTCGCCGAGTTCCTCGGCTTCATCATCTGGCAGCTGTGGAGCATCGTTGTCGTGTCGCTGCCGGCGGCAGGCTTCTCCTTCCTTCTCCACCACCGAGGTGTTCTGGCTCATCTCCATGCCGAGCCTCGTCGGCGCCACCCTGCGCTTTTCCTACACCTTCATGGTGCCCAAATTCGGTGGCCGCAACTGGACCATCATCTCGGCCGGACTGCTGCTGATCCCGTCGATCGCCCTCGGCTTCTGCGTCGGCAACCCCGACACCCCGTTCGGCGTCATGCTGTTCGTCGCGGCTCTCGCCGGCTTCGGGGGTTGCAACTTCGCCAGCTCGATGTCGAACATCACCTACTTCTACCCGCAGGGCCAGAAGGGTTATGCGCTCGGCCTGAACGCCGCCGGTGGCAACCTCGGCGCTTCCATGGCCCAGCTCATCGTGCCGATCGTGATCACCCTCGGCGCCGTGCGAACCTTGAACATTAGCTTCGCCGGTTGGTTCTGGATCCCTTTCATCCTGGTTGCCATGTGGGGTGCCTGGATGTACATGGGCAACCTCACCAACACTAAGGCCGACTTCGCCGGATCGATCGCCGCGGTGAAAGAACCGCACTTCTGGATTCTCGCCGTGCTCTACATCGGTACCTTCGGCTCTTTCATCGGCTTCGCGAGCGTGTTCCCCAAGCTCATCGCCGACCAGTTCCCGGTGTACTCCACTTTCCAGGTGGCGTCGGCCTCGCTCTCCCTCGCCTTCATCGGCGCGCTCGTCGGGTCGCTGGCCCGCCCGGCCGGCGGACGCCTAGCCGACCGCTTTGGCGGGGCATCCGTCACCGTCGCCGCCTTCGGCGTCATGGCAGTCGGAGCCCTCGCGGTCGTCTCGGTGCTTCCACTCGGCAACTTCTGGGCATTTCTCGGCTGCTTCCTGCTGATCTTCGTCGCCACTGGAATCGGCAACGGCTCGACGTACCGCATGATTCCCAGCGTGTTCTCGGCGCGGAGCGGCGTGAAAGACGCCCACCAGAACTCGGGCGACGTGGGTACGCAGCGCAAAACTGCCGCTGCCCTCGGACTCATCTCGGCCGTCGGTGCCTACGGCGGGTTCATCATCCCGCAGGTGCTCGGCTTCTCCAAGACCACCACCGGCGACTACTCGAGCGCGATCTACGCCTTCGCCATCGCTTACGTCGTCATGATGTGTGTCACTGCCTTCGTCTACCTGCGCCGTGGTTCGTCCGCGGCCGGCCAGAAGATCTAGGCGCCCGTTGACTGCCACCGCCACGCACTGCCCGTACTGCGCACTGCAGTGCGCCATGGACCTCAGTCCCGTGGAAACGACGTCGGTTGAAGCGGATGCCGCCGCATCGGCCTCGCCGGCCGCCTCACTGACAGTTGCAGGCCGGTCATTTCCGACCAACCGTGGGGGCTTGTGCAAGAAGGGTTGGACCTCCGCCGAACTGCTCGTGTACCCGAACACGGCCGCTATGTGAAAATGCTTACCCGCGAGGGATTTCTTACGGGCTTCGTCTGTGTCGGTATGCCGCGCACCGCCGCCGAGCTGACGCTACTGTTCGAGCGCGGCAGCGAATTACCGGCGGACCGGTCGGTGCTGCTGCGCTACGACGGGCCGGACTATGAGCCTTCGATTAACGGCGCCTTCGACCCGGGCGCAACGGTGTGCTGGTGCAACGGCGTCACTGGGGGTGCCATTGCCGATGCGGTCGAAGCCGGCGACACGAGTGTCGCCTCTATCGGTGCGGCCACTCGAGCTGGCACCGGATGCGGCGGGTGCAAAATGCGCATCGGCGAGGTTCTCGAACGCTTCGCAACCGTCGGGTCGACGCCCTGACAGCGTGAATTCTGTCACCTTGCAGAGGGAAGATCTTACAGGCGAAGAAAATGATGAGATTTACCCGGTTTTATCTCCGGTGAGACCGTTACACTGCTGCACGACCGACTCACTAGAGGGAGAATTCGCATGCTGAGCAACCTGACCGGATGGCATTTCCTAATTATTCTCGTCGTGATCCTGCTCTTGTTCGGCGCACCGAAACTGCCGGGGCTCGCCCGCAGCCTCGGTCAGTCCATGAAGATTTTCAAGAGCGAGATCACCCCGGAACGCACCGACGACGGCACACCGGTTAGTTCGGCCGACAGTCCTCGCGCCGACAGCGCTCGCGCCGACAGTCCTCGCGCTGACAGTGCTCGCGCCGACAGTCCTCGCGCCGATCCGAGCGGCACGCCGAACCCGAAAGCCTAGGCAATCGTGGTGGTGGAGGGCGTGCGTACCGCGCCCGCCAAGAAAAAGATGTCGCTTGGGCAGCACCTGCTTGAGCTTCGCAAGCGACTCTTTCTCGCCGCTGCGGGCATCCTCGTCGGTGCCATTGCCGGCTGGCTGCTTTCCGGCTTCGTCTGGGATGGTCTGCGCGAGCCGATTTATGCCATCGTGCGTGCCCAAAACCGCAACGCCCAGATTAATTACCCGGATATCACGAGCGCCTTTGATCTTAAACTACGCATCTCCTTCTACGTCGGACTGATCGTCTCGAGCCCGATGTGGCTCTATCAGATCTTTGCTTTTCTGATGCCCGGCCTGACGCGCAAAGAGAAGCAGTACACCTTCGGGTTCTTTTTTTCCGCCGTACCGCTGTTTCTGATCGGGTGCGCGTCCGGCTGGTATGTGTTGCCGCACGTTGTTGAACTCATGACGAGTTTTGCGCCCCAGCAGGATGCCGCGCTGATTAATGCGGGAAACTACTTCGACTTCGTGCTCAAACTGATGATCGCCATCGGGATCGCGTTTGTACTGCCGGTATTTATTGTGTTGTTGAACTTTGCCGGGGTGGTCAGTGCCAGCTCTATTATCAAATCCTGGCGTCTGGCCATCCTGGTGATCGTTTTATTCACGGCCATTGCGACGCCGGCGGCCGACGTCGTGTCCATGTTCCTGCTCGCCGTGCCGATGGTGGTGCTCTATTTTGCCGCGTACGGAATTGCAGTGCTGCACGACCGCCGGGTCGCCCGCCGGGTGCCGCGAGTCGGCGCGGACGGTCTGCTGCTCTAACCTGCACTCGGTCCGACTCGGTGATGCCACCGAAACTGCACCCAGGTTCGGCGCGCTCAAAACAAATTAGGCACGGGCCCATGCACAAAAGTGAGGATTTTTCTTATCGTTTGATTACAGTTTTTGTCCACCCTCACACGAAATGGATTTGCGAGGGTACGTTACCGATGTTACTGAGGCACACCCGGCACGTTCACTTACCGTCAGGAGAACCAGGATGTTTGATCAGGGATTTATTACCAATGCCATCAATCGCAGTGCGGAGAATTCTTCGGATCGCCGAAACTTTCTTCGTGCGGCGGGCGTGGCTGGCTTCGGTGTCGGAGCAGCAGTGCTCGCCACCGGCGGCCCGGCGCTGGCTGCCGAATCCACCGGCCCGGCAGAGGCACCGAGCGACGCGGCCATTTTGAACTTCGCCCTCAACCTCGAATACCTCGAGGCCGAGTTCTACCTGCGGGCAACGACCGGCCGCGGGCTACCCGAAAGCCTGACAACCGGAACGGGCACGCGTGGCGGTGTGACCGGCGGGCGCATGGTGCACTTCAAGACCGCAATCATCAAGAAGTACGCCGATGAAATCGCTGCCGACGAGAAAGCCCACGTGGCCTTCCTGAGGTCCGCCCTGGGCAGCGTGGCGGTGTCTCGCCCGAAGATCAACCTCGACGCGAGCTTCACGGCTGCTGCCCTGGCGGCCGGCCTGGTCAAGCCGGGCCAGAAATTCGACGTGTACGCCAACGAGGCGAACTTCCTCTTTGGGGCGTTCATCTTCGAGGATGTCGGAGTCACCGCGTATAAGGGCGCCGCGCCGCTGATCACGAACAAGACATTCCTCGAAGCGGCCGCCGGGATTCTCGCGGTCGAGGCGTATCACGCCGGTGTCATCCGCAGCACGCTGTACGCGCTCGGCATCGCACTTCCCTCGGTGTACACGACCGCGCAGGCGATCTCCGATTTGCGTGACGCCGTCGATGGCCCGACCGACCTTGACCAGGGCATTGGCAACGCGTCGAAGGCGAACCTGGTTCCGACCGACGCCAACGGCCTGGTCTACAGCCGCAGTGCCGCCCAGGTGCTCAACATCGCCTACCTCAATGCGGCGCCGGTGAAGTCGGGCGGGTTCTTCCCGGCGGGTGTGAACGGTGTCATCAACACCAGTGGCGCCAACGGCTAGGGAACACCGGCGTCACCTGGCGCGGGAGTAACGTCGCTGCGCGGGAGTTGTACCTCCCGCGCAGAGGCGCAGCTCCCGCACTCCGCCGGGCGGGGGAGTGCGGGTCACACCAGAACTCCCCCGCCGTGGCGTAACCACCGCGTATCGAGGTCCTGCCCGGCTCTCCTGCGTGGCAGCACCTGCGCCCGATGTGGTGCCTGCCTCCGAATATATGGGGCGGGCGCCGGATTGGTGGCGGGGCGCATGTTTCAGCTTTTGCCCAGCGGGTCACCCCGAGACAGACACCGAAATTTCGTGCAGTCCGGTGGCACCGTTGGGGGCGACATCGGCGGTGGCCGAAGTTTGCACGAGGCCCGCGGCATCCGTTGCCCGCACCGAGACGGTGTGGTCGCCGGCGCTCGCGTTGTCCCAGGTGTAGGCCCACTGTCGCCAGGTGTCGACCGAGATCGCGTCAGCGAGAGTCGCGTTCTGCCACGGGCCGTCATCGATCTGCACGGCGACCGCGCTGATCCCCACCTGCTGCGACCAGGCCACACCGGCAATGACGATCGACCCGGCGGATACCGAGGTTCCCTGGCGGGGCACATCGATGCGGGAGGAGAGCTTGACCGGTCCTTCGGCTGACCAACCGCGCGGAGTCCAGTAGCCCTGCTCCTGGTCAAACCGGGTGAGTTTAAGTTCGACGACCCATTTCGTCGCCGAGACGTAGCCGTACAGGCCGGGCACGACCATGCGCACCGGATAGCCGTGTTCGAGGGGGAGCGGTTCGCCGTTCATACCGACGGCGAGGATGGCGTTGCGGCCGTCGGTGAGCGCCCCGATCGGCGTGCCGGCGGTGAAGCCGTCCTGGCTGGTCGAGAGCACCATATCGGCATCGCGCGTGGGTTTCGCCCGCGCCAGCAGCTTGCGGATCGGGTAGCCCAGCCAGGTGGCGTTGCCGATCAGGTCGCCGCCGACGTAGTTCGACACGCAGGCCAGGGTGGTCGTGCTTTCTTCGAGCGGCAGGGCGAGCAGCTCGGCGAAGTCGATCTCGACCTCATTCTCGACCATGCCGGTGATCTTCAGTCGCCAGGTGGTCGGGTCGATGCGCGGCACGCTCAGGGCGGTATCGATGCGGTAGAAGTCGGCGTTCGGAGTGATCAACGGGGTGATTCCGGCCACGTCGAGGCTCGCCCCGGCCGGAATGGCGGCGGCGCGAACGGATGGCCGAGGCAGCGTGAACAGCGCGCGCGCGGCATCCGCTGCACGGGTGGCCGCGGCACTGAACTGTCCGCCGGCCAAGGCGAGCACGCCGATGCCCGCGGTGATTCCGGTGTAGACGAGGAAGCGGCGACGGTCGGCGCCACTCCCTTCGGGGCGTGCCGGTACCTGTTCCGGTGGCGATGCCGTCGCGGCGTGCCCGGTGCGGCGATCGACCGGCAGCCTGGTCGTGAGAACGGTCAGCGCGATCGCCGCGACACCCATGGCAACGACGGCTGGGACTGCGTCGAGGGTCGAGGCGCTCGAACGGGACAGCGCTGCGAACAGGGCGATCGCGCCGATGACCACGACCAGCAGGCGGCCGAATGGCGGGCGCCGATTTTCGACAATGCCAGCGAGGCCGGCGGCCAGGAGCAGCACGAACACGATGGTCACGATCAGCACGATCTTGTCGGCGGTGCCGAACAAGCCGATAACGAGGTCCTTGACGGCGGCCGGAACGATGTCGATGATGAGGGCGCCGACCGTCAGTACCGGGCTCGCGCCCGGGGCTATCCAGGCCGCGGTCAGCTCGGCCACGCCGAGGCCGGCCAGGGCGGCGGCTACACCGGCGGCCGCCGGGCGCCAGAGTGCCCGGGCAGGGTGTGGCGTAGCAATCGCAGCGGTGTCAGGAGAGACGTAGACCATGTTGCCAGACTAGAACGGGCGGCTGTGATTACCCGCCGGTCGGCGGCCCCGGCGGGTTTCGTCAGACATCCGTCACATCTTGACCGCGCGGTAGTGCAGTCTTGAGGGACTATGTCTCTGCTTGCGCGCCTCGAAAATGAAACCGACCCCGACGTTCTCTTCGAGGCGTTCGAAGCCTGGGCGACCGAACAGGGCCTTTCCCTCTACCCGGCGCAAGAGGAAGCGGTCATCGAGATTGTCTCGGGGGCGAACCTCATCCTGAGCACACCAACCGGAACCGGCAAATCGCTCGTGGCCGTCGGAGCCCATTTCGCGGCGCTCTCGGCCGGTAAACGCAGCTTCTATACAGCGCCGATCAAGGCCCTCGTGAGTGAGAAGTTCTTCTCGCTGGTCGAAACCTTCGGGGCTGAGAACGTTGGCATGATGACCGGCGACTCGAGCGTCAACGCCGATGCCCCGATCATCTGCTGCACCGCCGAGATTCTCGCCAACCTCGCGCTGCGAAACGGCGAAGACACCGAAGTCGACCTCGTCGTGATGGATGAATTCCATTTCTACGGGGACCCGGAGCGCGGCTGGGCCTGGCAGGTTCCCCTGCTGCTGTTGCCGCGGGTGCAGTTCATTCTCATGTCAGCCACACTCGGCGACGTGAAATTCATCAGCGATGACCTGACCCGGCGTACCGGGCGGGCCACCGCCGTTGTCACCGGGGTGGAGCGCCCGGTTCCGCTCAGCTATTACTACGAGCAGACCCCGGTACACGAAACGGTCGAAGAACTGCTGCACACCGATAAAGCGCCTGTCTATATCGTGCACTTTTCCCAGGCGGCCGCCCTCGAACGCGCTCAGGCCCTCGCGAGCGCGAAGGTGGCCTCCCGGGAGCAGCGTGACGTTATTGCCGAGTTGATCGGCGAGTTTCGGTTCACCACCAGTTTCGGCAAAACCCTGTCCCGGCTCATCCGCATGGGAATCGGCGTGCACCATGCCGGCATGCTGCCGAAATACCGCCGGCTGGTGGAGCAGCTCGCCCAGCGCGGCTACCTGCGGGTAATCTGCGGCACTGACACCCTCGGCGTTGGTATCAACGTTCCCATTCGCACCGTGCTGTTCACGGCCCTCACCAAGTACGACGGCGTGAAAATGCGTCAGGTGAACGTGCGCGAGTTCCACCAAATTGCGGGCCGGGCCGGGCGGGCCGGCTACGACACTGCCGGCACCGTGGTGATTCAGGCGCCCGAGCACGAGAGTGACAATCTCAAGGCCATCGAGAAGGCCGGTGATGACCCGAAAAAGAAGCGCAAAATCGTGCGCAAGAAGGCGCCGGACGGCTTCGTGTCCTGGGGTGAACCCAGCTTTCGCCGACTGGTCGACGCCGAACCCGAAACCCTCTCGTCGAGCATGCAGATGACCGCGGCGATGCTCATCAACGTGATCGGACGCGGCGGCGATGCCTTCGCCCACGTGCACGAACTCGTCTTCGACAACCACGAGCCGTGGAAGCGCCAGCTGGTATTGGCCAGGCGGGCTCTCGGCATTTACAAGACCCTGCGCGAAGCCGGAATCGTAGAGCAGGGCGCGAGCGGCAGCATCCGTTTGACCGTCGACTTGCAGGCAAACTTTGCGCTGAACCAGCCGCTGTCGCCGTTTGCGCTGGCCGCCTTCGAGCTGCTCGACCCCGAAGCGCCTACCTACTCGCTCGACATGATTTCGATTCTGGAGTCGACCCTCGATGACCCGCGGCCGGTGCTCATGGGGCAGCAATTCGCCGCCCGCGGTGAGGCCGTGAACGCGATGAAGCGTGAGGGCATCGAATACGACGAGCGGATGGCGCTGCTCGAGGAGATCACGCACCCCAAGCCACTCGAAGAATTGCTGAACTACACCTTCGACACCTATAAGGCTTCCCAGCCGTGGATCGCCGACTTTGAACTGAAGCCCAAATCCGTCGTGCGCGATATGTACGAGCGGGCCATGTCGTTTGGTGAGTTCATCGCGTTCTACAAGCTCGCCCGCAGCGAGGGCGTCGTGCTGCGCTACCTGTCGGACGCGTATCGGGCTGCCCGGCAGACCATTCCCGACGAGGCGAAGAACGAAGACCTGCTCGACCTGATCGAATGGCTCGGGGAGCTCGTACGCCAGGTGGACTCGAGCCTGCTCGACGAGTGGGAAGAATTGCTGCACCCCGATCTCGCCGCGCACGAAGCGGGAGCCCACACGATTCTGCCTCCGCCGCCGCGTCGACTCAGTACCAACGCACGGGCTTTTCGTATCCTGGTGCGCAACGAGCTGTTCCGCCGGGTGCAGCTCGCCGCGCTGGAGCACTACGACGAACTGGGTGAGCTCGACCGGGAGCACGGCTACTCCACCGATGTCTGGGCCGAAGCGATGGACGGCTACTTCGCCGAGCACGATGAGGTGCTCACCGGCGGTAACGCGCGCAGTTCTGAGCTGCTCATTATCGAGGAGGGCGCAAAGGAGTGGACCGTGCGCCAGATTATCGACGACCCGGCCGGTGACCACGACTGGGGGATCAGCGCGAGCGTGAACCTCGCCGACTCCGATGACCTCGGCGCGGCGGTCGTGCGCGTGACCGGTGTCAATCGGTTGTAGCGTCGAGCGCCCGTCGAGATCGCGGCGCTACACGCCGGGTGCGTGGAGCGGGGCGGAGGCGTCGGCGGTCCACTCATTGAGGGAGCCGTCGTAGATGGAGACGTGCTCGTTGCCGGCGCGGATAAGAGCGAGGGCGCTGGCCGCTGCAGCGATGCCGCCACCGCAGTAGGTCACCAGGTGGCCCGAGGCCCCGTTTGCGGACGCCGCCACGGCTGGGGCGAGCGTTGCCTGCAGCCGGTCGCCGCGGAGGAACACATTCGTGGCGGGGTCGACGAGTGTGCCGGCCGGCAGGTTGATACTGCCCGGGATGTGTCCGACCCGCGGGCGTGACCCGGCCGTGCCGGCAAATTCCGCCGGCGGCACGGAGCAGACGAGGGCCGCATCCGCTGTGCCGGCGATGATCGACTCGACGAAGCTCTTGTCGACCCACAGCTCGGAACGCGGCGTTGCCGTGAAGCCATCGACGACCCGCGGTCGCGTGCCGCCGGTGGCGAACGGGCGGGTCTCGGCGTGCCACTTGGTGAGACCGCCATCGAGCACGGCGACATCGTCATAGCCGAAGGCGCGGAACAGCCACCAGATGCGGGCAGCCCACTGTCCCACCACGGCGTCGTAGACGACGACCGTCGTGCTGTTGTCGATCCCGACGGATGCCGCCGCCACCTCAAACAGGTCGGCGCTCGGCCGGGAGAAATCGAATGCACCCGCCGGGTCGGAGAAGACATTGAAGAGGTCCGCGAACACGGCTCCGGGAATGTGCCCCTTGGTGAGATAGTCGTCCCGCCCACTGAGGTAGCGCGGCCCGGAATCTGAAGGTGCGAGCGCGAGCACGGTGGCGTCGAGAATGACAAGGTGGTCAGAGCCGAGGTGGTCGGCCAGCCACTGCGTCGAGACGACGGGCGACGAGGGAACGGGAGAACTCATGGACTAAGGCTAGCGGGGGCCGCTGACACGGGGCGGAATCGTGGCCGGGGCGAGTCATCCGGCGACATACGGCTACCGGGTCGTGGTCCAGTCCAGGTTGATGATCTGCTTGATATAAATGTTCTCGCCGAGCCCGGGCACCGAGGGGTTCATGGTCAGCATCAGCTGTACCGGAATGTTGAATCGTTGGGCGATGTCAAAGAAAGCGTCGCCCTCGACGACCGTGTAGGTGAGCAGGGCTCCCGCACCGTCAGCAGTTGTTGTGCCGCGGGCACCCGGTGTGCTGCCCTGGTCAGCGGCGGGTCCCTGCGGCAGGGGCACGGGCTCCGCGTTGGGAACGAGGTCGGGCACCGTTGGGTTGGGAATGAGCGCCGGCTCCTCGATGGCAACCGGCGTCGGTGCCGGCGTGGGACTCGGGGTGGGCGTCGGGGTCACGCTCGGCCTGATTGTTACGGTGACGGCCGGAGCAGGTTCGCCAGCACAGCCAGAAACCACCACGAGCAGGACAGCGGCAACGATGATGCCCCACGGGCGACGTACGAGTGAGCTGCGAATGGTTCAACCCTTCCTGATGAGACGCGCTGTGACCTTGTCTATGCACGCATTCAGCTAGCTTAGGGTGCACGAGTGGCAGCACCACTGCGTCGACTACCCCCGTTCGGGGTGGTGCGCTCAGCTGCGCTGACATTGCCCGCGAGCCGCCTTCGCAGGTTTCCGCGCAGAGGCCGGTCAGCCCGGCGAGTACGGCACCGGGCGTTCCGTGGCCGAGACCGGTCGACCCCAGACCCCAAAAGTGCGCAGCTGATGCGCCCCAACTCATTGAGACGCCCGGCCCGGCGAGAACGGGTGCTAGGCGATTGTGAACGTGATGGTCGACACATAGGCGTCGACGGCGGTGGAACCGATCGCGGCCGAGTAGTTGGAACGGTGGGTGTCGGCCGGGACCTTCAGATCGAAGGTCGGGGCGAGGGTGAAGGTGCACTTGCCGAGAGTCGTGGTGTAGACCAGCGACTGGGCGACATTGCTGATGGTGACGGCCCCGGCAGTCGGTGCCGCGTCGGATCCGGTGCCGGTGGTGATGGTGCCCGGCGTGATCACGAGGTTGGAGGCCGGCAGGGTGCGGGCGGATACCCACAAAACAAAAAACAGGCCGTCTCCCCGAGGGGAGACGGCCTGACGGCTACTGCGTGCGCCTAGTGCGTGCGGAAGCGCTGCACCATCGGGCAGTCGAACGGGTCTCTCGCCGCCAGACCGACCTTGTTGAGGTAGGCGATGACGATGCCATAGCTCTCAAAGACGCCGGTTTCGGTGTATTTCACGTCGTGGGAGAGACAGTATTCTTTGGCGATCTCCTGAGCCTTACGCAGGTGCGGGCGGGCCATGTTCGGAAACAGGTGGTGCTCGATCTGGTAGTTGAGACCGCCCATGTAGTGATCGATGAAGGTGCCGCCGCGAATGTTGCGGCTGGTGAGCACCTGACGACGAAGGAAATCCACCCGGCTTTCAGCCGGAAGCTGCGGCATGCCCTTGTGATTGGGCGCGAAGGTTGCGCCCATGTAGACCCCGAAGACCGCCATTTGCACGCCCACAAACGCGAAGGCCATACCGAGCGGCAGGAAATAAAAGATCACGGCAAGGTACAGAGCGAGGCGCGTGACGAGCATAGTGATCTCGACCCAGCGCTCGCTGACCTTGTTCTTACCAAAGACGGTCTTGAAGCCTTGGACATGCAGGTTGATGCCTTCGAACATCAGCAGTGGGAAGAACAAGTAGCCCTGCTTGCGGGTGATGATGGCACCCAGTCGGCTGACTTTTTTGGCGTCTTCCTCACGAAAAACGATGAAGTCCGGTTCGATGTCAGGGTCCTTGCCGACGACGTTCGGCTGGGCGTGGTGACGACTGTGCTTTGTCATCCACCAGGCGTAGCTGATACCCACGAACAGGTTGGCCAGAACCCGGCCGGCTCGGTCGTTGGCTTTGCCGGAGGTAAACACGGCACGGTGCGAGGCTTCATGGGCCAGGAAGGCGAATTGGGTAAAGATGAGGCCCAGAGCCGCGGCAATGATCAATTGATACCAGGTGTCGCCAAGCAACACGAAACCAACGGCAGCGCCGAGGGTGGCAGCAACGAGAGTGGAGAAGACCAGCCAGTAGAAGCCGGTGCGTCGGCCAAGAAGGCCGAGATTGCGCACGGTGTGCAGGAGGGCCGAATATTCTGTTGTGGGATTTTTCGTATCGCCACCCGGCCGGGTCCTGATAATGCGGACCGAGGGTGCGGCTAGTGCTTCCGACATAAGGCCTTCCTGAGTCTAAAATTCTCAGCGTTCGGGACTTCTCAGTCGGAAAGTGAGCAATTACTCGTGGAGCAGATAGCCGTCAGTCTACGTTCGCGAACTCCCTGTTCGCTCGCAATTCACACGTTTTTCTCAGTCATTATATGCCAAAAATGGAATGTATTTGACCGATCTATCGCCAACTTGGCATCCAAATGTGGAGTTGCCAAAACGCGAACGAAGTCTGCATTCCGGTCCATACGGGGAAGAAGAAAGCCGTGACCAGCAGCGTGACTCCAAGACCCACAGCCACCGCGGTAACGGTGCCCGCCCGCGGTTGGGGGTCATATTCCGGCACCTGTGAATGTGCTGAATGCCTGCGTCGTGGTCGGGCCTGGTCGGGTATCCGCTGGAGGAGTAACCCGATGACAAAGGTAAGACCGAGCAGCAGGTAAGGCTCGAAGGTGATCGTGTAGAACTGGAAGACCGTGCGGTTCAGATACATGAGCCACGGCAGATAGCCGGCCACCACGCCCATCAGAATGTAGCCGACCCGCCATTCGCGATATCGGGCGAGTCGGTAGACGAGATAGAACAGGGCCGCCGTGGCGGCCCACCAGATTAGCGGGTTGCCAACAGAGGTGATGGCCTCAGAGCAGCTCTGAAACTGGCAGCCGAATTCGGCCGCGTCGGAGCCGCGGTAGTACATGCTGGTCGGTCGAATCATGAAAAGCCAGGTCAATGGGTTCGCCTGGTACGGATGCGGGGTGGCCAGCCCCACATGGTAGGTATAGGCAGCAGCCTGATAGTGCCAAAAGCTTTGGAGCGTGTGCGGTACCCACGCCAATGGTCCGGTCCAGGCAGCCCCCACCCCGTCAGCCCAGTCGCGGTAGTAGCCGCCACGGGTGACAAACCAGCCGGTCCAGGACATCAGAAACGTGGCGCCGGCGATGGGAACGAGCAGGAGAAAGGTGGCGGGGGCCTGTTTGAGGATGGCAGCACTGAGCCAGAATGGGACGCCGTTTCGACGCCGGGCCAGGGCATCGACGACGACGAGGTAGATGCCGAACGCGGCGAGAAAATACAGGCCGGACCACTTCACCGAACTGGTCAGTCCAAAGGCGAGGCCAGCGGCGAGCAACCACGGCCGCCACCACAGCGCCGGACCCCAGCCGGGGTCGGTTTGACCCGCGAGCCGGGTCGCGAGACGCGTCGCATGCCACTGACGGTCCATCAACACGGCGCCAAAACCCAGCAGGGCGAAGAACATCACGAAATTATCGAGTAACGCCACGCGGCTCATGACGATGGCATGCCCATCGACGGCGAGCAGAAAACCGGCGATCAGGGCGAGCAGTCGTGACTGAAACAGTTTTTGCGCCACGAGCATGATGAGCACGACAGCGAGTACCCCCACCAGGACAGTCGACAGTCGCCAGCCCCAGGGGTTGCCAGGGCCAAGTAAATTCATGCCGAGTGCGATCAGCCACTTGCCGAGCGGCGGATGCACCACGAAGGACGGCTCCGACGTGTAGATGTCGGTCTGCCCGGCTTCAAACAGCGGGTTGGCGTCGGTCGGCCACGTGGATTCGTAGCCGTTGTTGAACAGGCTCCAGGCGTCCTTCACATAGAAGGTCTCGTCGAACACGAGCGCCTGAGGCAGGCCGAGGTTCCACAAACGCAACGCGGCGGCCAGCAGTATTACAGCGAGGTAGCTGCCCCAGCGAACCCATCGACTAGTAGCGAGCACGTCACCATCGTACAGAGCGAGCGAAGAACGAATGTTCGGCTGTTGCTGCGAGAATTGCAGCATGATCATCCTTGCCGCCACCCCGATCGGAAATCTCGGCGACGCTTCCCGGCGCCTTATCGAAACCCTGAGTACCATCACCATCGTGGCGGCCGAGGACACCCGCGTCACCGTCCATCTGCTGAAAGCCCTCGGAATTGAGAACAGGCCCAAGCTCATCGCCCTGCACGACCACAACGAACGCGGCAAGGCAGCCGAACTCGTCGAACTGGCGCGCGATGTCGACATTTTGGTGCTCAGCGACGCCGGCATGCCCACCGTTTCCGATCCCGGCTTTCACTTAGTGGATGCCGCGGTCGCGGCTGGCGTTTTGGTCACTGCCCTGCCTGGACCCTCTGCTGTACTGACCGCCTTGGCCGTCTCGGGACTTCCGACGGACCGATTCACCTTTGAGGGGTTTTTGCCGCGGAAGCACGGCGAGCGGATCAAACTGCTGCGTGACCTCGCTGCCGAGCGTCGCACCATGGTGTTCTTTGAATCGCCCAACCGTCTTGCCGACTCCCTGACCGATCTGGCCGCAACCCTCGGCCCCGACCGCCGGGTCGTGGTCTGCCGGGAATTGACCAAGTTCTTCGAAGAGGTCAAGCGTGGCACGGCGAGTGAACTGGCCGAGTGGGCGGCTGCGGGCGTGCGCGGCGAAATCTGCATCGTCGTTGCGGGCGCCGAAGTGCGGGTACTGGACCTGGCCATGGGTGTTGCCGAGGTTCTCGACCTGGTGGCCGGCGGCATCCGTTTGAAAGACGCTGCAGCCGACGTGTCGGCCGCCAGCGGGCTCGGCAAGCGAGAACTTTACGAGCACGCCCTGCAGGCCAAGACTGGCGCGCCGCTGCCGAAACCCGACCGTTCGGCCTTTCCGCTGGGCTGATCCGACAACTCCGGGCGTAACCGGGCCAGACCCGCAAGCACTCGCCGCATAAGATGAACGCATGTCCGCAGGCTCTTTTTACATCACCACGCCCATTTTCTACGTGAATGATGTGCCGCACATCGGGCACGCCTACACCGAAGTCGCCGCCGACGTGCTCGCGCGCTGGCACCGGCAGTCGGGTCGAGACGCCTGGCTCCTCACCGGAACCGACGAGCACGGCCAGAAGATTCTGCGCACCGCCACCGCCAACGGCGTCACGCCGAAGGAATGGGCCGACCGTTTGGTGGAGACCGCGTGGAAGCCGCTGCTTCAGACCGTCAACATTGCGAACGACGACTTCATTCGCACGACCGATGAACGCCATGAGGTGAACGCGCAGAAGTTTCTGCAGCACCTGCACGACGAGGGCCATATCTACACTGGCGAGTACGAGGGCTACTACTGCGTCGGCTGCGAGGAATACAAGCAGACCAGCGACCTGGTCGATGGTACCGGCGAGTACACCGGACAGCTCGTCTGCGCGATCCACTCCAAACCGGTCGAACTGCTGCATGAGAAGAACTACTTCTTCAAGATGAGTGCTTTTGCCGACCGGCTGCTTGCACTCTACGAAGAGAATCCCAACTTTGTGCAACCGGAAGCGGCCCGCAATGAGGTTCTAGCGTTCGTCAAGCGTGGGCTCTCCGACCTGTCGATCTCCCGGTCGAGCTTTGACTGGGGCATCAAGGTGCCGTGGGACGAGTCGCACGTCGTCTATGTCTGGTTCGACGCGTTGCTCAACTACATCACCGCAGCCGGCTACGGCCAGAACGATGAGGAGTTCGCCAGCCGGTGGCCCGCCACCCACATCGTCGGCAAAGACATTCTGCGCTTTCACGCCGTAATCTGGCCGGCCATGCTCATGGCCGCCGGCATCGAGGTGCCTAAACAGGTCTTCGGGCATGGCTGGCTGCTGGTCGGCGGCGAGAAGATGAGCAAGTCCAAGCTGACCGGCATCGCCCCGAGCCAGATCACCGACACGTTCGGGTCCGACGCGTTTCGCTACTACTTCATGCGCGCGATCAGCTTCGGCCAGGACGGTTCGTTCAGCTGGGAGGATCTCTCGGCCCGGTACCAGTCCGAGCTGGCCAACGGCTTCGGCAACCTCGCCTCCCGCGTGATCGCCATGGTCGTGCGCTACTGTGACGGTGTCGTGCCCGCCGCTGGCGAGCTTTCGGCCGCCGACCTCGCGATCCAGGCCACCGAAAAGCGGGTGACGGATGCCGCTGGAGCCTTCATCGAGACCCTCGCCATCCACGACGCCCTGGCCAGCGTGTGGGAACTCGTCGACGAGCTCAACGGCTACATCACCCTGCAGGAGCCGTGGGCGCTTGCCAAGAACCCTGAAACGCGGGCGCGGCTGGAAACAGTGCTGCACACCGCCGTGCGCGGTCTCGGTACCCTCGCCGTGCTGCTTTCGCCGGTCATTCCCATCGCCACCGCCAAACTGTGGACCGCTCTCGGCGGCGACGGTGCCCTCGCCGACCAGCGCGTCGACCGGGCCTGGGACTGGGCAGGCGGCGCTCAGGTGAGCCCGCTCGAACCGCTGTTCCCGCGCATCGAATCGATCGTGGAGCCGACCGATGGCTAGCGACTCTCTTGCCGGGCTTGACGGAGGCGTCGACGGCTACGGCAGCGCCATTCGCCGCCGCGAGAACATCGCGCGCCGCGACCTGAGCTACCCACCCCTGCCGGAGCCGCTCACGGTACCCGTCTACGACAACCACACTCATCTCGAGATCGCCGACGGCGAGTATCCGCTTGACTATCGGGAACAGCTCGACCGGGCTTCGAGCGTTGGCGTGCGCGGCGTGATCCAGGTCGGCGGCGACGTCGAAACCTCACGCTGGTCGGCCGCGGCCGCCCTGATCGAGCCGCGCATGCTCGCCGCCGTTGCGATCCATCCCAACGAGGCGCCTGCTCTTGACGAAGCCGGCACCCTCGATGACGCTATCGCCGCGATCGACGCACTCGCCGGGCAGCCGCGCGTGGTCGCCGTCGGCGAGACCGGACTCGACTTCTTTCGTACTCCCGAAGCGGGCCGTGCCGCCCAGTTCCGCTCCTTTGAAGCTCATATTCGCATCGCCAAGGAGCACAACCTCGCGCTGCAGATTCACGACCGTGATGCCCACGAGGCAGTGATTGAAACGCTGCTCAAGGTCGGCGCCCCCGAACGAACCGTCTTTCACTGCTTCTCTGGCGACGCGGACATGGCCCGAATCTGTGCCGCGCAGGGCTGGTACATGTCCTTTGCCGGTAACGTCACGTTTAAAAACGCCGACAACCTGCGGGCCGCCCTGTCGGCCGCCCCGCGCAACCTGCTGCTGGTTGAAACGGATGCCCCGTTCCTCACCCCGCTGCCCTACCGCGGCCGCCCCAACGCGCCGTACCTGCTGCCCAACACGCTGCGCGGCATGGCCGCTCATCTCGAAACGGATGTCTCCCTGCTCTCTGCTCAAATCACCGCCAATACCCAGCTGGTCTACGGTCGCTGGGACGCGGAGCCCGTCACCGCGGCCCACGATGTTCAGCGCCCAGACCAAGCCCCGCGCGGAGGTCTTGCGTGACCGACGCAACCGCTGACGCGGCGAAACCCGTCAAAACCCTTCTCGGCCCGGCCGAGATTCGCGACCTCGCCGAGATGCTCGGCGTCAATCCGACCAAGAAGCTCGGCCAGAACTTCGTTATCGACGGCAATACCGTGCGGCGCATCGTGAAGGTCGCCGCCGTGGCACCCGGTGATACCGTCGTCGAGGTCGGCCCCGGACTCGGTTCGCTCACGCTCGGCATGCTCGAGGTCGGCGCGAGCGTCGTCGCCGTCGAAATCGACGACCGTCTGGCCGAGCAGTTGCCATTGACTGTCGAACTCATGCAGCCGGGGGCGGAGCTCACCGTCATTCGCGCCGACGCCCTGAAGATCACCGAGCTGCCCGGCGACCCCACCCGGCTCGTGGCCAACCTGCCGTACAACGTCTCGGTGCCGGTGCTGCTCTATCTGCTCGAACACTTTGCGTCGATCCGCGCCGGTGTTGTCATGGTGCAGGCCGAGGTCGGCGAACGTCTCGCCGCCCCGCCCGGCAACAAGATCTATGGAAGCCCGAGCGTCAAAGCCGCCTGGTATGGCTCCTTCCGCACCGCCGGCAAGGTAAGCCGGCAGGTATTCTGGCCGGTTCCCAACGTTGATTCGATCCTGATCGCCTTCGAACGTCGCACAAAACCGCTGGAATCCGAAGAACTGCGCCTCAAGACCTTCGCGCTCGTCGACGCGGCTTTTCAGCAGCGCCGCAAGATGCTGCGGCAATCCTTGTCGGTCATTCTCGGGGACTCGGCGGCGGCATCCGCTGTGATGAGCGCGGCGGGTATCGACCCGACGACGCGGGGAGAGCAGCTCACCGTTCATGACTTTCTCGCCATCGCCCGGGTCTGGCCCGAGAACTAGAAATCACTTCTATTTTTCTGGTGCAGTGTTTTCCAAGAGGCGGCGGACAGCCGTCTCGCCGGCGCGCCAAAGTCCGGCTTAGGCCACCGACATTGCGCCGGCGCAGGCAGCACTGCAGGAGTGGCTGGTACTCGCCGCGTCGATAGCAGCGAAGCGGCTGGGCTAAGTTAAAAGCATGATGACGACCGCCGGCACCTCCGTTGTGCACGCACGGGCCCCCGGCAAAGTCAACGTTTTCCTCAAGGTCGGCGCCGTAATGGAAGACGGTTACCATGACCTCGCGACCGCCTACCAGGCCGTTTCGCTGTTCGAAGAGGTTAGGGCCAGCCCGGCCACCGACTTCTCCGTACAGTTCAGCGGTAGCATCGATACCTCCGGCCTCGCCATCGACGGCACCAACCTGGCCATCAAGGCAGCTCGGGCCCTCGCCCGCAAGGCCGGCTACCGCGGCGGCGTGCATCTCGACGTCGAAAAGAACGTTCCGATCGCCGGCGGTATGGGCGGTGGTTCGGCCGACGCCGCAGCTACCCTGCTCGCCTGCGACGCCCTCTGGGGCACCAGCGCCACCAAAGACGAACTTCTCGCCATTGCCGCCACTCTCGGGGCCGACGTACCTTTCTCGTTCACCGGCGGCACCGCCATCGGTACCGGCCGCGGCGACCAGCTCAGCCCGGCTCTGGCCAAGGGCAAATTTCAATGGGTACTTGCCCTCGCCGACTTCGGAATGTCGACGCCCGGGGTCTACCAGGAGCTCGACCGGCACCGCGACCGCCACGCCCAGGACATCTTTCCGGCCCAGCATCAACCCAGTGTTGACACGAGCGTGCTGCAGGCCTTGCGCGCCGGTGACCCGCACATGCTCGCCGACGTGCTGCACAACGACCTTCAGGCTCCAGCGCTGCACCTCGCCCCGGGCCTCGGCAAGGTGCTTCAGCTCGGCGAAGAAAACGGCGCCCTCGCCGGCATCCTCTCTGGTTCTGGCCCGACCGTGGCTTTTTTGGTAACGGATGCCGACAGCGCTCTCGAATTGCAGGTCGCGCTCTCCGCCTCGCGCCTGCGCGTAGTACGGGCCACCGGCCCCGTGCACGGTGCCCGCCTCATCAGCGACTAGTCCCCTCCCGGCATAACTCCTGCAATCTGCCGGACGGCTGCGAAATGCCCGCGTCGTTCCGGGGGAGCCACGCAGCACGTAGGCGAATTGCAGGAGTTATGCTCGCTGATCCGGGGGCTGCGACCGTACCGTAAACTTAGAGGCTATGGCACATCTTCTCGGGGCTGAGTCCCTGCACCTCGAATTTCCTACCCGCGTCATCTTTGACAGCGTCACCGCCGGCCTGAACGAAGGCGACCGCATCGGCGTCGTCGGTAAGAACGGCGACGGCAAGTCCACTCTCATGCGCCTCTTGGCCGGCCGGATGGAACCCGACGAGGGCCGGGTCACCCGGCGTCGCGGTGTCACCATCGGCATGCTTGACCAGTCCGATGACCTCGCCTCTGGCCAGACCGTCGGCCACACCATCGTCGGCGGCATCGAAGAACACGTTTGGGCGGGCGACGCCAAGGTACGCGACGTCATCGGCGGCCTGGTGCGTGACATTCCGTGGGACGCCCTCGTTGACGACCTCTCCGGTGGCCAACGTCGCCGGGTGGCCCTCGCTGCCGTACTCATCGGCGACTACGACGTCATCTTTCTTGACGAGCCCACCAACCACCTCGACGTGGAGGGCATCTCCTGGCTCGCCGGTCACCTCAAGACCCGCTGGGCCGCCCAGAGCGGCGGACTGGTGGTCGTCACCCACGACCGGTGGTTCCTCGACGAGGTCTGCAACATCACCTGGGAGGTGCACGACCGCCTGATCGAACCCTTCGAGGGTGGCTACGCCGCCTACATCCTGCAGCGGGTGGAGCGCGACCGCATGAGTTCCGTGGTCGAATCCAAGCGCCAGAACCTCATGAAGAAGGAACTGGCCTGGCTGCGCCGCGGCGCCCCGGCCCGCACGGCGAAGCCCAAATTCCGCATCGATGCGGCGAACGTGCTGATCGAGAATGAGCCGCCGCCCCGCGACACCGTCTCGATGCAGTCCATGGCCATGCAGCGCCTCGGCAAGGACGTCGTCGACCTCATCGACATTGGCGTGAAGTTCGGTGACAAGACTGTGCTGAACGACATCACCTGGCGCATCGCGCCGGGGGAGCGCACCGGCATCATGGGCGTCAACGGTGCCGGCAAGTCCACGCTGCTCAACCTGGTCGCCGGTACCCTGCAGCCTACGACCGGCCACGTGAAGCGTGGCAAGACCATCAAGGTCGCCGTGCTCACCCAGCAGCTGTTTGAACTCGACGAGATTCGAAATGACCGCGTCAGCGACGTCATCGGCCGGCAGAAGACTAGCTACATGGCCGGCGGCAAGGAGATCACGCCGGGCCAGATGCTCGAACGCATGGGCTTTCTCAGCGCCCAGCTCACCACCCAGGTCAAGGACCTCTCCGGTGGTCAGAAGCGTCGCCTGCAGCTGCTGTTGATCGTGCTCGACGAGCCCAACGTTCTCATCCTCGATGAGCCCACCAACGACCTCGACACCGACATGCTCGCCGCCATGGAAGACCTGCTCGACTCCTTCCCCGGCACCCTTCTCGTTGTCTCGCACGACCGATACCTGATCGAGCGTGTCACCGACAACCAGTACGCGGTCATGGATGGCGGCTTTCGTCACCTGCCCGGCGGGGTAGACCAGTATCTCGAGGTGCGTCGCAAGGCTGTCGCCGGCCCGGCTTCCGGAACGCCCGCGGATGCCGGCGGCGCGACCAAAAAGATCCCTACTCTTGGCGGCGCGGAACTGCGCAATGCCCAGAAGGAGCTCGGTTCGATCGACCGCAAGGTGGTTAAACTGCAGGAGCGCATCGCTCTCAAGCACGAGAAGCTCGCCGCGCATGACCAGTCCGACTTTGCCGGTCTCGGCGCGCTCGGCGTGAAGTTGAGCGAACTTGAAGAGACCGTCGCCGCTCTCGAAACCCGCTGGGTCGAACTTACCGAGCTGATCGAGGGCTGACGGCGCAGAAGCTGTGACGCAGTGTGTCCTAGAGGCCCACGCGTCGCAGTTTCGGCGCGTATCGTTGAAGGGTACCCGCGCAGCCGCGGTACCCAGCTCTTCGAGAGCGCAGCCCTCTGGTAAGACCGGTCGTTGCTGTGCGCCCGGGAGCGACTAAACCCCCAGATCGTTCGAAGGAATCATTGTGAAGAAGAAACTGCTAGCCGCCCTCGCCGTCGTACCGCTCGTCGCGCTGCTGGCCGGCTGTGCCGGAGCATCCGACGGGCCCGCAACGGGTACCGACGGTGACGCCATCAAGATCGGCGTCGTCGGGGCCAGCGACTCGTACTGGGCGGTTTACACCGAGGCCGCCGCGGCCGAGGGCATTGAGATCGAGATCGTCAACTTCGCACAGTACCCACAGGGGAACCCGGCCCTCGCCGCCGGTGAGGTCGACCTCAACCAGTTCCAGCACATCGCCTACCTCGCCGAGTACAACGAGGCGAGCAGTGAAAACCTGGCCCCGATCGGCGCCACAGCCATCTACCCGATCGCCCTGTACTCCTCCGAGTACAGCAACGTCGACGACATCGTCACGGGCGACACCGTCGCCGTGCCCGACGACGACAGCAACCAGGCCCGCGCCCTCGTGCTACTGCAGTCCAACGGACTCATCGAGCTGACTGACGGCGGCACGATCTACTCCGGCCTCGATGACATTGACGAGGAGGCCTCAAAGGTCAAGGTCACGGCCCTCGAGGCGTCGCTCACGTTGGCCTCGCTGCCCGACGTTGCTGCCGCAGTCATCAACAATGACTTCGCCGAGAAGGGCGGGCTCAAGTTCGAGGACGCCATCGCCACCGACGACGCGACCGACCCGAAAGCCCTGCCTTACGCGAACATCTTCGTCTCCCGCGACGAAGACAAGAACAACGAGACGTTCCAGAAGCTCGTAGAGATCTTCCAGAACAGCCAGGATGTGCAAGACGGCGTGTTCGCGGTGTCCGGCGACACCGCTGTGATGCTGACCACCCCGGTGGCCGATCTTGAAGAGTCCTTGGCCGGCATTCAGGCCGAGATCAAGGCCGCCCAGTAAGCATCCGATTCACGAACAGCGCAGCTGCATGGAACACCAGCCGTGGACTGCGCTGTTGTGTTCAGCGGCAATAGACGAAGTGAGCGAGGCAGAACGGATGGCTCGAGTCAGCTCGAAGAGACCGTCGCCACGCTCGAAAGCCGCTGGGTCGAACTTACCGGGCTGAGCGAGGGCTACCGTCGCAGAAGCTGTGACGCAGTATGTCGGCGCGGGCCACGGGTCGCAGCTTCGGCACGTATCGTTAATGAGTGCCTCGCAGAGCTGCGGCACAGACCCCCACCCCCAACACCCAGGGTTGCTCTGTGCCCAAATAATCGCTGTGCCCATAATCGCCATCGGCGCTCTCGGGGAATTCACACAGCGAAAGAGACCCTCCATGAAAAAGCCCCGTCCCCTCAAGAAGTCCGTACTGGCCGCACTCGCGATCCTGCCGCTTGCTGCGCTACTGGCCGGGTGCGCAGGCGCTGCTGGCAGTGACGACGTCGTGAAGATCGGTGTCGTCGACGAGAGCGAACCGTACTGGGACGCCTTCACCCAAGCCGCAGCCGACGCGGGAATCACGGTCGACCTGGTCAACTTCGCCACCTACGAGCAGCCGAACCCTGCCCTGACCGCCGCTGAAATCGACCTCAATCAATTTCAGACTGTCGTCTACCTGGCCAACTACAACGTAGCGAGCAGCCAGGACCTCTCGGCAATCGGCGCCACTGCAATCTACCCGCTGGGTCTCTATTCCACGCAGTACACCAGCGTCGACGAGATTCAGAAGGGCGACACGGTGGCCGTGCCCAATGACCAGAGCAACATGGCCCGCGCGCTCGTCGTACTGCAGTCAGTTGGTCTGATCGAGCTCACCGACGGCGGCACGATTTCGTCGTCACTCGACGACATCGACACCGCTGCGTCACGGGTGAATGTGACGGCTCTCGACGCGTCGCTCACTACGACGTCGCTGCCCGACGTCGCCGCCGCGATCGTCAACAACGAGTTTGTGGGAAAGGCCGGGCTTAGTTTCTCGGACGCCATCGCCCAGGACGATCCGGCCGATGCCAAGTCCGTGCCCTATGCAAACGTGTTTGCAGCGCGCGCGGAGGACAAAGACAACGCGACGTACCAGAAGCTCGTCGAGATCTACCAGACCACGAAGGCCGTTCAAGATGGCGTTCGTGAAGCTTCCGGCGACACGGCCGTGCTGTTGACGACGCCCGTGTCCGAGCTGGAAGCGTCGCGCGCCTCGGTCGAGGCAGACACGACCGCTCGGAAGTAAGCATCAGCGTCACCGCGTGAGTAGTCTCGGTTCTGCCTGCGGCGTACATCGACCCGATAGCCGAGACTGCCCGTTTGCATTCCCCGGCGCGACATCACGATACATCAGCAACAAGAAGGTTTTTGAGGAACAACGGATGGCTCTAGTAAGCCTGAGAAATGTCAGCAAGGTGTACCCGCCCGCGAGCAAGGGCGCACCGAGCGTTACGGCGATCGACTCGGTCAGTCTCGACGTGGAGGCCGGGGACATCTATGGAATCATCGGATACTCCGGTGCCGGCAAGAGCACTCTCGTGCGACTCGTGAATGCTCTGGAACAGTCAACGAGCGGCGAGATCATCGTCGATGGGCAGGATATCGCCGTGTTGCCGGAGCGCGAATTGCGCAAGGTGCGCCTCGGAATTGGCATGATCTTTCAACAGTTCAACCTGCTCGGCTCCCGCACGGTGGCTCGGAACGTGGCCTACCCGCTCGAAGTGGCCGGGCGCCCCAAACATGAGCGCGCCGCCCGCGTGGCCGAATTGCTCGACTTCGTCGGCCTCGCCGACAAGGCCGGGTCTTTTCCCGACCAACTCTCCGGTGGGCAGAAGCAGCGGGTCGGCATCGCCCGCGCCCTCGCCACCCAGCCGAGCATTCTGCTCGCTGATGAAGCCACTAGCGCGCTCGACCCGGAAACCACGCACGAGGTGCTCGCTCTGCTCAAGCGTGTGAATGCCGAATTCGGGATCACGATCATCGTGATCACCCACGAAATGGATGTCATCCAGACGATCGCGACCAAGGTCGCCGTGATGGATCAGGGGCGAGTCATCGAACGTGGCCCCGTCTTCGACGTGTTCTCGAACCCGCAAGCCGCGGCATCCGCTCGTTTCGTCTCGACCGTGGTCAAGGGGATTCCGTCGCCCGCCGAACTCGCCGTGTTGCGTGAGCGGCACACGGGCCGCATCGTGACGCTGGCCTTTCGCGACAGCGCGGTCGACCAGAAGGCCGTCTTCGGCGAGTTCTCGAGCGCCGGAGTGGCCTTCGAGGTCGTCTATGGCGGCATCAACGAGATTCAGGGGCGCCCGTTCGGGCACCTCACCCTCGCGCTCACTGGCGCAGACCCGGTCATTGACCAGGTGCTCGCCCACATTCGAACGCTCACGACCGTCACGGAGGTGCGCTGACATGGATGCACTCATCGACCTGCTGCCCGAACTGTGGACGGCCACCTACGAGACCCTGTACATCGTCGCGATGACCCTGTTCTTCGGCGGCGTGGGCGGCTTGCTGGTCGGTCTCGGGCTCTACCTGACCAGGGCTGGCAGCATCCTCGAGAACAAGCCGTTGTTCTTCGTGCTCAACCTGCTGGTCAACTTCATTCGCCCGATTCCGTTCATCATCTTTCTGGCGGCGGCGCAACCGTTGGCTCGGGCCGTCACCGGCAGCGGCATCGGTAACAACGCGATCATCTTCACGATCGCTCTCGCCGCCTCCTTCGCCATGGCTCGCATCGTGGAGCAGAACCTGCTGACAGTGACGCCCGGCGTGATCGACGCCGCTCGCAGTGTCGGTGCCGGGCCGATTCGCATCATCTTCACGGTTTTACTGCCCGAGGCGCTTGGGCCGCTGATTCTCGGCTACACGTTCATTTTCGTCGCGCTCGTGGACATGTCGGCCGTTGCCGGTTACGTCGGTGGCGGGGGCCTGGGTAATTTTGCGCTGCTCTATGGCTACCGTCAGTTCAACCCCATCGTGACCTGGGCGGCCGTGCTGCTGATCATCGTGCTGGTGCAGTTCGTGCAGTTCTTCGGCAACTATCTCGCGCGCAAGGCCCTGCGTCGTTAGGGGCAGCTGCTAGTCGAAGTCGAGGCTGAGCTTTCGCAGCAGGCCGGCCAGCCGCTCCTGATCGGTCACCGAAAGGGTGTGAAGCAGCTCGGCTTCGGCGTCGACGAGCCGGGTGATGGCGGCATCCACTCGGCTAAGACCGGCCGGCGTCATACCCACAAGGATGCCGCGGCCGTCGTTGGGTGCGGAGCGGCGCTTGACGAGATTGCGGTCGACGAGACGGTCGATGCGGTTCGTCATGGTGCCGCTGGAAACGAGGGTCTGCTGCAGCAGGGCTTTCGGGCTGAGCTCGTAGGGGGTGCCAGCACGGCGCAGGGCCGAGAGCACATCGAACTCCCACGACGCGAGCTCCGAGCGGGAGAAGGCCGTGCGGCGGGCCCGGTCGAGGTGCTTCGACAACCGCGCGACTCGGCTGAGTACCTGCAGCGGCGCAAAATCAAGATCGGGCCGTTCGCGCAGCCACGAATCGACGATTCGGTCGACTTCATCATGGCCAGGCATTGCTCCATTATCCCGCTTATCCGGGGGTTTCTTCGCGCAGAAGCGCCGAGAGGGTGCCAGCGGCGTCGCGGGCCGCCAGAATCTGGCAGACTTGACTGGTTGCTGGCCCCGGCCAGCATGGTCCGCCATAGTGTAACGGCAGCACGGCAACCTTTGGAGTTGTTCGGTCCAGGTTCGAATCCTGGTGGCGGAGCCCTCACTCTCTCTACGTGTTAGGAATCCTGTGACAGACGCCCGCCTCGCCATCATTGTGTTGGCCGCCGGCCAGGGTACGCGCATGAAATCCAGCCTGCCGAAGCTGCTGCATCCGCTCGCCGGAGTGCCCATCGTCAGCCACGTACTGGCCACCGCGCGCGCGCTCGAGGCCGCGCATGTCGTAACCGTTGTGCGGCACGAACGTGACCTGCTCGCCGCTGTCGTGGCCGAAGACCTGCCCGAAAGCACCATTGTTGACCAAGATGAGATTCCCGGCACCGGCCGCGCCGTCGAACAGGCCCTCGCCGCCCTCCCCGCCGATTTCGACGGTGACGTGCTCGTCATCAACGGCGACGTGCCGCTGTTGAACGCCGCAACCCTCGCCTCGTTCATCGCCTCCCACCGCAAGGGCGCAGCGGCGGGAACCGTGCTGTCCGCCTACCCGGACGATGCGACCGGCTATGGGCGCATCATCCGCTCGGTCGAGGGTGCGTTCGACCGCATTGTTGAGCAAAAAGATGCGACAGATGCCGAACTGGCCGTCACCGAGATCAACGCGGGCGTCTACCTGTTTGGTCTGGCCGCGCTGCGCGAGCAGCTGGCGCAGCTGACCACCGCGAACGCGCAGGGCGAGAAATACCTCACCGATGTGATCGAACTTTTGCGTCGGGCTGGCTCCGAGGTGAGCGCCGTTCCCGTCGCTGACGCCTGGATCGTGGCCGGCATCAACGACCGCGCCCAGCTGGGGGACACCGCGCAAAAACTCAACGCCCTGATCGTGCGTGGCTGGCAGCTCGCCGGTGTGACCGTGCAGGACCCGGCCACCACCTGGATCGATCTGAAGGCTGTGCTCGCGCCCGACGTGACCCTGCTGCCTGGCACCCAGATCGTCGGGGCCACCGTGGTGGCCACTGGCGCCATCATCGGACCCGACACCACCCTGCGCGACTGCGAGATCGGCGAAGGAGCCCGGGTGAATCGCACGGACGCAACATTGGCTGTGATCGAGGCGCGCGCGTCTGTCGGGCCATTCTCGTACCTGCGCCCGAATACCGTGCTCGGCGCTGACGGTAAAATCGGGGCCTTCGTCGAGACCAAGAACGTGCAGATCGGCGCCGGCAGCAAGGTGCCCCACCTGAGCTACGTTGGCGATGCCACGGTCGGCGTGGGATCGAATATCGGTGCCGGCACAATCTTCGCCAACTACGACGGCGTGGCCAAACATCACTCCGCGATCGGGTCGCACGTGCGCACCGGGTCGCACAACGTGTTCGTCGCGCCGATTACAATTGGTGACGGGGCGTATACAGGGGCTGGCACAGTCGTTCGCAAGAGCGTTCCGGCCGGTGCACTCGCCATCAACGTGGCCCCTCAACGCAACATGGACGGTTGGGTTCACCTCAACCGTCCGGGCACAGCCGCCGATACAGCGGCGGCAGCAAGCCTGCGCCTCACAAGCAGCGAAAAGACTGGAGAATAGGTGTCGGAAATCAAGACCAGCGGCGAGAAACGATTAGTACTGGTTTCAGGGCGAGCGCACCCGCAGCTCGCTCTCGACATCGCCACGGAGCTTGGTTCGGAGCTACTCCACACCGATGCACGCACTTTCGCCAACGGCGAACTGTATGCCCGGTTCGACCAGAGCGTGCGCGGCTCTGACGCTTTCGTCATCCAGTCGCACACCGCGCCGATCAATGAATGGCTGATGGAACAGCTCATCATGGTTGACGCGCTCAAGCGGGCCTCCGCGAAGCGAATCACCGTCGTCGCGCCTTTCTACCCCTACGCTCGGCAGGACAAGAAGGGGCGCGGCCGCGAGCCGATCTCGGCCCGTCTCGTCGCCGACCTGTTCAAGGTAGCCGGCGCCGATCGGATCATGTCGATCGATCTGCATGCCGCCCAGATCCAGGGCTTCTTCGATGGACCCGTTGACCACCTGTTCGCGATGCCGGTGCTGCTCGAGCACTTCCGCGAGAAGCTCGACCCGGCCACCCTCACCATCGTCTCGCCGGACATGGGCCGCGTGCGCGTCGCCGACATCTGGAGCGACCGCCTCGGAGTTCCGCTGGCCATCATCCATAAGCGCCGCGACCCGCTCGTGCCGAACCGGGTCTCTGTGCACGAGATCGTCGGTCAGGTTGAGGGCCGCGTCTGCCTGCTCGTCGACGACATGATCGACACCGGTCGCACGATCGCCCTGGCCGCAGAGGCCCTCCGCGAGGCCGGCGCCATCGGAGTCGTCGTCGCCGCCACCCACGCCGTGTTCAGCGACCCGGCCGTTGACATGTTGCAGAACCCGGCCATCAGTTCCGTGGTCGTCACCGACACGCTGCCGATCCCGCCGGAGAAGCGCTTTCCGACCCTGACGGTGCTGCCGATCGCCCCGTTGCTGGCGCGCGCCATTCACGAGGTCTTTGACGAGGGTTCGGTCACCTCGATGTTCGACGGTGCCGCGTAGCGCCCTAAGTCGCAAAAGTGGCGGAATTCGGGAGGCGTCGGCTGCGGCCGCCGCCTCCCGATCGTTAACTGCGCCCTTCTCCAACTGCGCCAAGAATGCACGATTCTCGCCCGTTTCGCTGGCATTCGCACGTTCGCGCGGCCTCACTCCCCGCGCGTTGGACTGTGCGTGGGGCCGAAAATGGCAACTCGCAGGGTTCCGCTCGCCGAGCGGTGAGTTTTGATGCCCGAGTCGTGAGTAGGGAGCGATTTGACGCCATTTTGGGGTCAAGACTCACGGCTCGACGGTGTGGACTCAGTGAAACTCACGGCTCGGCGACCCAGCGCGCGAGGACGCCCACTTAGCGCGCAAGGGTTTGCTAGCTGGGGGTGCCCGGGGTGATCTGGCGCGGCGCCGAGGGAATGATTCCGAGCGACGTCACGAAGGTGTCGCGCTCGTTCTGGTCGATGGCGTAGCACTGCCAGCCGAACCCGCCGGGTCCGGCAAGGTCGAAGCGAGCGTCGAAGTCGACGGCGAACGGATAGTACTGGGCCACTGCGGTCGCGCAGGCGTTGGCGGCGGTGTCGGAGGCGACCCGCATGGTCGTGAGTACACCCGGCACCACCAGGGCTATCAACCCGAGCACGACGACGACCCGCAAAATGGTTGCGAAATGCTTGCCGCGCAGCGGGCGGTAATTCTCATTCGGCTCGTAGCCGGAAAGCTCGGGGTGATTGTCAGTCATGGGGACCCCTAGTCTTTCAGAGCTTGGTGTGAAGCGGCCGGTGAAAAAACTGGCCGACAGTATCCGTTCACACCCGAGGGTAGGAGCGGATACTGCCGGCCGGCAACGCGGATGGTCAGTGCGTAGACGCCTCAGTGACGATCTCGGTGCGGTCGCCGGACCACAGGGTGTGGAAGGTACCGGGCATGTCGACGCGGTGGTACGTGTGGGCGCCGAAGAAGTCGCGCTGGCCCTGCACCAGGGCGGCCGGAAGCCGCTCACTTGCCAGCGAGTCGAAGTAGCTCAGGCTGGCTCCGAAGCCGGGAACCGGGATGCCAGAGAGCGCCGCGGTTGAGACTACGCGGCGCCACGCTGCCTCGCCGGCGGCGACAGCCTCGGCGAAGTACGGGTCGACGAGCAGGCTCGGGATCGACGGGTCGTTGGCGTAAGCGTCCACGATGCGGTTGAGGAACTGCGCGCGAATGATGCAGCCGCCGCGCCAGATGGTGGCGATGGCGCCCTTGTCAATGTTCCAGTTGTACTTGATCGCACCGGCGATGATCGCATCGAACCCCTGTGCGTACGCCACGATCTTCGAGGCGTAGAGCGCCTGGCGTACGTCTTCCTGAAAGGTGTGGCCGACGACGGCGAGCTCGGGTCGGGCGGTGATGCTGGCACGCACCGGTCCACGCTGCTCCGGGTGGCTGGAAACGGCGCGGGCGAAGACGGCTTCGGCGATGCCGCCAACGGGAACGCCGAGGTCGAGAGCATTCTGCACCGTCCAGACGCCGGTTCCCTTGGACCCGGCCTCGTCGAGCACGACGTCGATGAACGGCTTGCCGGTCTTCGCGTCGACCTGGCGCAGAATCTCCGCGGTGATTTCGATCAGGTAGCTGTTGAGCTCCCCGCCGTTCCAGTCGGTGAAGACGTCGGCGATGGCCTCGGGGGAGTGTCCGCCGACCTTGCGCAGCAGGTCGTAGGCCTCGGCGATGAGCTGCATGTCGGCGTATTCGATGCCGTTGTGGACCATCTTGACGAAGTGGCCGGCGCCGTCGGTACCGATGTGCGTGACGCACGGCACGCCGTCGACGACGGCGGCAATGGATTCGAGAATGGGTCCGAGGGTCTTGTAGGCCTCGACCGAGCCGCCGGGCATGATGCTGGGGCCGTTGAGGGCGCCCTCTTCGCCACCGGAGATGCCGGCGCCGACGAAGTTGATGCCCTTGGCGCTTTGCTCCTTTTCGCGACGGATGGTGTCGGTGAAGTCGGCGTTACCGCCGTCGACGATGATGTCGCCGGGTTCAAACAGCTCAGAGAGCTGCGAGATGACGGCGTCGGTGCCGCGTCCGGCCTGCACCATGATGATCGCGGTGCGCGGGCGGGTCAGCGTAGCGACGAAATCGGCGATGTTCTCGGAGGCGACGAAATTCGCCTCCGGGTGCTCGGTCGTGAGCAGACGGGTGCGTTCGGGGGAGCGGTTGTAGACCGCGACCGTGTTTCCTTCGCGGCCAGCGAGGTTGCGGGCCAGGTTGGAACCCATCACCGCCAGACCGACGACACCGATATTTGCCTGTGCTTGCCCTGACTCTGACACGTTTTCTCCTTTGGGGCTGTGTTGAACAGACCACCTGCGAGTTTAGTGCACGGGCCTGATTAGTCCCACAAGCGGGGGACACGCGCGATTTCATAAAAACAGATATAAATGTTAGCGTACAACTTGTAATCAGATTTATTACGTGCTCGTCGCGTCGTGATCCGAGGTAATGAAGCAGCGGCCGTCCGAGGAGCACCATGACTGATCACTTTCACACGCCCATCATCGTGATGGGCGTTCAGGGGTGTGGTAAATCCACTGTCGGCCTCGCCCTGGCGCAGGTGCGTGGCCTGCGGTTTCTCGACGGTGACGACCTGCACAGCGTGGCCGCGCGCACCAAGATGGCGTCCGGGCATCCGCTCACCGATGAGGATCGGCTGCCCTGGCTCACCCGCATCGCCGAGGCGATAGCGGACGCCGCTCTACTCGGTGACCCCGTAGTTGTCGCCTGCTCCGCGCTCAAGCGCAGCTACCGCGATCTTCTGCGCGCCTTCGTGCCGACCCTGGTCTTTGCCGAGCTTTACGGCAGTCAAGAACTCATCGCGGAGCGTCTCACCCACCGCAACCACGAGTACATGCCACCCACACTGCTCGACTCGCAATTCGCGGCGCTCGAACCTCTCGCGGCCGACGAAGCGGGACTCCGCTTCGACCTTATCCATACTCCCGACGAACTCGTCGACTTGATCCACAAAGGGATAGCTCACTGATGACCGATCTTGAAATGAACTGGGTGCTCGGCACCCCCGCTTTGCTCGGCGTTGCCGCTGGCGCAATCGCGGTGCTCCTCGTGCTCATCATGAAGTTCAAGGTGCACGCGTTCCTGTCGCTGATCATCGTGAGCCTGCTCACCGCGGTCGCCACCGGCATTCCGACCGCCCGTCTCATGCCCACCCTGCTTGAAGGCTTCGGCAGCACCCTGGCCGGGGTCGCCCTGCTCGTCGGCTTGGGCGCCATGCTTGGCAGGATGCTGGAAACCAGCGGTGGAGCGCAGGTGCTGACGGATGCCCTGATCTCCAGGTTTGGAGAACGGCGCGCGCCGATCGCCCTCGCCGTTGCGTCGCTCATGCTCGGTTTCCCGATCTTTTTCGACGCCGGCCTCGTCGTCATGCTGCCGATCATCTTCGCCGTAGCCCGTAGCCCGTCGCCTCGGTGGATCGTTCCTCGGGTATGCGTTTCCGTCGGCCGTGGCTTTCTCGGTCATGCACATTTTCGTGCCGCCGCACCCGGGGCCCGTCGCGGCAACCGGCCTGCTTGGTGCCGACGTGGGACTCGTTCTGATCTTCGGTCTTCTGGTCGCCCTTCCCACCTGGTATGTCGTCGGCCACCTGTTCGGTGGGTATGTCGGTCGCAAGTACGACATTCCCGTGCCCGCCATCCTGCGCGGCAGTACCGGTGACTTCACCGAGTTCGCTTCCGCGCCCCGCATCGGCATCATCATGACGCTGCTCCTACTGCCGATCGGACTGATCTTTTTCAACACCGGCCTGAACATGGCCGCAACCGCCGGGCTCGTCTCCCTTGACGACGCCTGGGTGCAGGTCCTGCGCGCCATCGGCGAGACTCCGGTCGCACTACTTATCACCGTGGTTCTTGCCATGGCCCTGCTGGGCTGGAAAAAGCGCAAGTCGGCCACCCTCGTAGAATCCGTTGTGGACAGCGCGCTCGGCCCGGTCTCGGCTGTCATCCTCATCACCGGCGCCGGCGGAATGTTCGGCGGCGTGCTCCGTGCCAGCGGCATCGGCAATGCCTTGGCCGAATCGCTTGACGCAATCGGTCTGCCTGTCATCGTGGCTGGGTTCGTGATCGCCGCCCTCGTGCGCATCGCTCAGGGGTCGGCAACAGTTGCCCTCACCACGACAGCGGCGCTGCTGCAACCGGTTGTGATGGGCAACACCATGTTTAACCCGGTCGAGCTCGCTGCCATCGTGCTGGCCCTCGCCGCCGGGTCGGTGTTCGCTGGGCACGTCAACGATTCCGGCTTCTGGCTGGTCAGCCGCTTCTTCGGAATGGACACCAAAACAACGCTCAAGACCTGGACGGTCGGTCAGGCCCTCGTCGGAATCGTGGGCTTCACGATTGCCGCGGCCATCTACCTCGTAGCCAGCCTGATCTGATCTGTTGGCGCGGCGCCCGCCCGCGCTCTAGAAGAAAATGCGGGCAGTATCGGCCCAGGACTCTTCGACTTCGGCGATGGTGCGCCGCATGATCAGTTCCATCGACTCGCGCGCCCGCACGGGGTGCCCGCCCTGAATGGCGTCCGCCACGTCGACGTGCCACTGCAGCGCGGTTTCGTGCGGGTGGGCAGGCATGAGGCCGAGGCCGGTGCGCCCCGAGAGTACGGCGGCGATCACTTCGTCGAGCTTGGCGAACATTTCATTGCCCGATCCGTGCAGCACAAGGCGGTGAAAATGGATGTCCAGATCCAGAAATCGTTCCAGGTCACCGGAACGTCCCACCGTGCGCATCTGCGCCGCCACGGTCATGAGCTCGCCCGACATCGCCTGCGGGCAGTGCTGGGCGGCCAACTCGGCAGCCATCGGCTCAACGGATGCCCGCAGCTCGGTGAGCGAGCGCAGCTGCGCGCCCCGCCCCGCCCCGGCCAAACGCCAGCGGATGAGGACCGGGTCGAACGCATTCCACCCCGATTGCGGACGCACCCGAATTCCGACGCGCTTGACCGACTCGACCAGGCCCATCGCCGCGAGCACGCGCACCGCCTCGCGCACGACCGATCGACTGACCCCCTGGGCGCGCTCGATCTGCTCTGAGAGCATGACCGTTCCGGCGGGCGTGCGGCCGTCGACGATGAGGGTGCCCACCGCGTCGACCACGCGGTTGTGCAGGCTCGATGACATGCTCCGACCCTAACGTCTGGCGAGGCGCAGCCGCAGCGAACGACACGCCCGGGCTGCCGTACCGTCCCGAACTGTGTAAGCTTGGAAGCGAACTTCGGCGAGGGATCCTGCCGGGCCAGACTTGGGCCGGCAGCATCCGTTATCGACGCGGCGGACGAGGCCTTGGGCTTTTCCTCACGCTGACATGCGTTCGAGTTGAATCAGTACCCACTTTTCGGGCTTCGGTCCGTACCAGAACTCGGGCATCGTGCCCGGCAAGGAGAAAATACCATGGCTAGAGAAGTTACCGCCGTCGCCGCTGAACTGCGCGAAAGCTTTGGCAAGGGCGCGGCCCGCAAGCTGCGCGTGCTCGGCAAGATTCCTGCCGTCATTTACGGCCACGGCACCGAGCCGGTGCACGTGTCGCTGCCCGCCCATCGCATCGCCCTGTTGCTGCGTCGCGCCAACATGCTCCTCGAGCTCGACATCGCCGGCGCCAAGCAGCTTGTGCTGGTCAAGGACGTGCAGAAGGACCCGGTGAAGGCCATCATCGAGCACATCGACCTCGTCGTCGTGCGCAAGGGCGAAAAGGTGCAGGTGGAAGTTCAGGTGCACATGTCGGGCGAGTCCTTCCCGGGCACGATCGCCGACTTCGATACCAAGACCCTGCTGCTCGAGGTCGAAGCGACCGACATCCCCGAGAACGTCACTGTGTCGATCGAAGGCCTCGAAGACGGCGCCCAGATTCACGCCAAGGACGTTCCGCTGCCCTCCGGCGCCACGCTGATCTCTGATGAAGACGCCCTCGTCGTCTACATCCACACCCCGCGCGGTGAAGATGAAGAAGAGGCCGAGACCGAGGTCATCACGGCCGGAACCCCGGCCGCTACGCCCGCCGCGTAGCTGTAATTTTCAACTGGTTCCGTCTGGGCTTTCGCCCTCGCACACGGAGGAATCCCCTGGACACGAACCTGTGGCTCGTAGTCGGGCTCGGTAACCCCGGGCCCGACTACGCCGGCAACCGGCACAACGTCGGACAGATGGTGGCCGCACAGCTCGCCGACCGTCTCGCGTCAAACTTTAAACGTCACAAAACGGCCGCCCTCGTGGCCGAAGGACGCCTCGCGCCCGCCGGACCCAAACTGGTGCTGGCCAAGCCCGCCACGTTCATGAACGTCTCCGGTAGCCCGGTCGCAGCGCTGCTGCGCTTCTACTCGCTGCCCATCAACCGGCTCATCGTCGTGCACGATGATCTCGACCTGCCCTTTGACACGCTCAAGATCAAGGTTGGCGGCGGTCACGGCGGCCACAACGGCCTGCGCGACATCATCGCCGCCACCGGCAGCAACGAGTTCATTCGCCTACGCATGGGCATCGGGCGCCCGCCCGGCCGCCAGAATCCGGCCGATTTCGTGCTGCACGACTTCGCTGCCGCCGAGCGCAGCATTCTGCCTAACCTGATAGCGGATGCCTCCGACGCGATCGAACTCATTGCCACCGACGGCGTCGTGGCGGCCCAGCAGAAGTTCCACTCGCCGTCTTGAGTTCGGCGCTGTCGGTGCCAGTGCGTAGACTCATTCAGTGATCCTTCAGGGCTTAATCGCAGCGCTCGCGCGCGCCTCCACGTTCGACAACGCCCTCGCCTACGCGAGCCGGGACGCGGATTTCTCGCTGACCGAGGGCCTGCGAGCAGCCCTGCTCGCAGCACTGCTGAACCTGCGGCGCGATGATGCGCAGGCCCTGTTCGTCATCACCGCGACCGGCCGCGAGTCGGAGGCAATCCGTGAAAACCTTGGCTGCTTCGCCACGAGCGCCGAAATCATCGACTTTCCGGCCTGGGAGACCCTGCCGCACGAACGCCTGAGCCCGAGCGCCGAGATCGTCGGCAAGCGCCTGCACGCCCTGCGCCGCATGCGCGAATGGCAGGAGCAAGACCCAGGAAAGCGGCGTCCGCTCATCGTTGTTGCCTCGGTACGGGCGGCCCTGCAACCCGTTGCCGACAACCTCACCGACTACGAACCGATCGAGCTCACCGTCGGCGCCCGCGGCCACGATCTCGCGGCGATCGTGCTGCAGTTGATCAACGTCGCCTACGCCCGTGTCGACATGGTCACCCGGCGCGGCGAGTTTGCCGTACGAGGGGGAATTCTCGACGTGTTTCCGCCGGTCGCTTCGCACCCCTACCGGGTCGAATTCTTTGGCGACGAGGTCGAGCAGATTCGCCTGTTCAACGTGGCCGACCAGCGGTCGCTGCCCGAACCGGTCGAATCCGTCAGCCTGCCGCCCAGCCGTGAACTGTTGCTGAGCCCAGCCGTGCGGCAGCGCGCCCGCGAAATGCAACACGAATTTCCGAGTCTGGCCGGTCTGCTCGCCAAGATCGCCGAGGGAATCCCGGTCGAGGGCATGGAAAGCATCGCTCCGGCCCTGGTCGACCGGCTGGTGCCCGTCACCCACTACCTGCCGACCAATGCCGCCGTCGCTGTCATCTCGCCGGAACGGGTCGCGAGCCGGGCGATCAGCCTGGCCGAGACCAATCGTGAGTTTCTCGGCGCCGCCTGGAGCGCCGCCACGGCCGGTGCTGACGCCCCGATCGACTTAGAATCCGGTGATTTTCTCACCCTGGAGCGCCTGCGCGACAGCGTGAAGTACTCGGCGCCTGGCGCGCCGGCCTCCGGTCACAACTGGTGGACTCTGAGCACCTTCCAGGCCGCACCGACCGATTCGCCGGTTTTGCCCGAACACCTTGAGATGGACGAACTGCTCACCATTCGCATCGAAGCGGATGCCGTTCCCACCTTCGCCGGCAGCGTCGACGGAGCCGTGGGTCACGTCGCCTCCCGGCTGCACGACGGCTGGGTCGTCGGCATAGTGGCCCAGGGTGCCGGCCTGGTCGAACGGGCCGCTCAGGTGCTCGCCGAGCGCGAGCTGCCGGTGCGGGTGGTGGAGGTGTGGCCGCTGGAACCGGAACCGGGTATCGCCTACCTGCTGAAGGCATCCGTCGATCACGGCTTTGAGCTGCCGCAGAGCAAGCTCGCTCTGATCAGCGAGAGCGAGTTCTACGGGCGCACCGTCGGGTACTCCGAGCGGCAGATCAAGAAGCTCGCCAGCCGCCGCAAGAATGTCGTTGACCCGCTGCAGCTCGTGGCCGGCGACCACGTGGTGCACCAGACGCACGGCATCGGCCGTTTTCTCGAACTGACTCAGCGTGAGGTGTCAAGCGGCGGCCGCAACCCGGTCAAGACCACCCGCGAATACCTCGTGCTGGAATACGCTCCGTCGAAGCGTGGGCACACCGGCGACCGGCTGTACGTGCCGACCGACCAGCTCGACCTCGTCACCCGCTATGTCGGCGGCGAGGCTCCGGCCCTGAGCAAGATGGGCGGTAGCGACTGGTCGAGCGCCAAGACCAAGGCGCGCAGGGCGGTACGCGACATTGCCGTCGAGCTCGTTAAACTGTATTCGGCCCGCATGGCCAGTAAGGGGCATGCCTTCGGGCCGGATACCCCCTGGCAGCGTGAGCTTGAAGAGGCATTTCCCTTCGTGGAGACCCCCGACCAGCTCACCACCATCGACGAGGTCAAGGCCGACATGGAACGGCCCATTCCAATGGACCGGCTGCTCAGCGGCGACGTGGGTTTTGGCAAGACTGAGGTGGCCATTCGCGCTGCGTTCAAGGCCGTGCAGGACGGCAAGCAGGTCGCCATGCTCGTGCCAACCACCCTGCTGGTCAGCCAGCACATGGAGACCTTTAAGGAACGCTTCGCCGGGTTCCCGATTCACCTGCGTGCCCTATCACGATTCCAAACCGACAAGGAATCGCGCGAAACCATCGCCGGCATGCTCGACGGCACCGTCGACGTCGTCATTGGCACGCACCGCTTGCTCTCATCATCGATTATCTTCAAAGACCTCGGCCTGGTCATCATCGACGAGGAGCAGCGCTTCGGCGTCGAGCACAAAGACGCGCTGAAGAAGCTCAAGACCAACGTCGATATTCTCGCGATGAGCGCGACGCCCATTCCGCGGTCCCTCGAGATGGCGGTCACCGGCATCCGTGAAATGTCGACCCTGGCTACCCCACCCGAAGACCGGCACCCGATTCTGACCTTTGTGGGACCGTATTCCCAGCGACAGGTTGCCGCCGCCATCCGCCGGGAGTTGCTGCGCGAGGGCCAGATCTTTTTCGTGCACAACCGGGTCACGACCATCAACCGCATCGCCACGCAGCTCGCCGAACTCGTACCGGAGGCGCGCATTGCGATCGCACACGGGCAGTTGCCGGAGGCGCAGCTGGAGCGGGTGGTCGGTGATTTCTGGGAGCGCAAGTTCGACATTCTGGTCTGCACCACGATCATCGAGACCGGCCTCGACATCAACAACGCCAACACCATCATCATCGACCGGGCCGACAAGTTCGGCCTGAGCCAGCTGCACCAGCTGCGCGGCCGGGTCGGGCGCGGCCGCGAACGGGCCTACGCCTACTTTCTGTATGACGAGAACAAGCCGCTGTCGGAGACCGCCCACGACCGTCTCGCCACCATCGCCGCCAACAACGAACTCGGCGCCGGCATGCAGGTGGCCCTCAAGGACCTCGAGATTCGCGGCGCCGGCAACCTGCTCGGCGGCGAGCAGGCCGGCCATATCGCCGGCGTGGGCTTCGACCTATACCTGCGCATGATCGGTGAGGCCGTGAGCACCTTCCGCGGCGATGTCGCCGAGGGGCAGACCGAGCTGCGGCTGGAGTTGCCGGTCGATGCGCACATTCCGCACAACTTCGTCGACAGTGAGCGCCTACGCCTCGAGGCGTACCAGAAGCTCTCCAGTGCGAGTGCACCCACAGCGAACGATGACCAGATCGACCTCGTGCTCGACGAGCTCACCGACCGCTACGGCGAACCGCCCGTTCCGGTGCAGAACCTCGTGGCCGTATCGCGGCTGCGCTGGCAGGCCCAGCAGGCGAAGCTCAGCGAGGTCGTGGCCATGGGCTCGAACCTGCGCGTTGCGCCGGCCGACCTGGCCGATTCGATTCAGGTGCGCCTGCAGCGGATGTACCCCGGCTCGCGGTACGTGTCCGCCACCGGCGCACTCAGTGTGCCGATGCCGCGCCCGAACGGTGAACCGCTCGATGACAACGCCCTGATCGAGTGGACCAAGACGCTGCTGGCCGCCATTTTCCCGCCGGCCATTCCGGCAGTTGCCGGGCCGGCCTAACCTCAGAGCCCTCCTCGCGGTGCGCGGGTGTTGCGCCAGTACGCGGGAGGCCGAACTCCCGCGCACTGGCGCAGGTCCAGCGCGTCGAGTGGCGCGGGAGTTTTGGCCAGACGGGAACTCCCGCGTACTGGCGTATCTCCCGCGCGTGCCTGTGGTGCTCTGCTTAGGCTTTCGACTCCTGTTCCGGCTCGTAGACATCCGGAATGCCGTCGTCGTCGCTGTCGATGGCCTCCTTCTCGGCGATGCGCCCATAGTGGCGGTTGCGTAAACGCAGGATCACCGTGGCCAGGAGTGCGGCGAGGAGCGAACCGACCAAAATGGCTACCTTGGCGTGGTCGTCGTGCGGGCTGCCCTGGCCGAAGGCGAGCTCGCTGATCAGCAGCGACACGGTGAAACCGACACCGGCCAGCACGGCGACGCCGGTGACGTCGATCCACGACAGATCGGGGTCGAGCGCCGCCTTCGTGGTCTTGGTCACAATGAAGGTCGCGAGCAACACACCGATCGGCTTGCCAACGACGAGAGCGACAACGATGCCGACCGCGACCGGGTCGGTGAGCGCCCGGTACAGGCCATCGGCGCCGCCGATCGTGACGCCGGCGGAGAAGAAGGCGAACACCGGGATCGCGACTCCGCTGGACAGCGGACGGATTCGATGTTCCAAAGTTTCGGCCAAGCCGGGCCCTGCATTGGGCCCGCCGCCGCGCTTGCTGCGCAGCACAGGCACGGCAAAGCCCAGAAGTACGCCGGCTACGGTCGCGTGCACGCCAGAACCGTGCACGAGCGCCCAGACAATGAAGCCGAGAGGCAGCAATATCAGCCACGCGGCCCAGGCTCTGGTGCCGAAGAAGTACGAGAATTTGTGGGTCAACATCCAGAACAGCGCGATCAGGACCAGGGCCAGCACGAGCGGCAGAACGGAGATGTCGTCCGTGTAAAAGAAGGCGATGATCGTGATGGCAAGCAAATCGTCGACCACGGCGAGAGTCAGCAGAAAGATGCGCAGCGCCGGCGGAAGCTTCGACCCAATAACGGCGAGAACGGCAACGGCAAACGCAATGTCGGTCGCGGTGGGAATTGCCCAGCCGCGCAGTGTTTCGGCGCCCGAGTCAAGGTTGATCAGCACATAGATAAGGGCCGGGACGATCACGCCACCGACCGCGGCGGCTACGGGAACGATGGCACGGCTCACGCTGCGCAGATCGCCTGCGACGAATTCACGCTTCAGTTCGAGGCCAGCGAGAAAGAAGAAGATCGCCAGCAGGCCGTCGGCCGCCCACGCGCCGAGGCTCAGTTCCAGATGCCACGGCTCGTAACCGATTCTGTAGTCGCGCAATGAGTAGTACGCGTCCGCGAAGCCAGAGTTGGCCATGATCAGGGCGGCCACGGTCGCAGCCAGCAAAATGGCACCGCCGACGGTTTCTTTGCGCAAAATACTGGAGATGCGCACGACTTCGCTATGACTGCCGCGGCGCAGAATGGTGGCGGTGGACGGGGCCGATTTGGGCGTGGGCTGGCGGAATGGTTCGGTCATAATAAATCCTCTGGTTTTTCCGGCGCGCTCATGATGTGCCGACCAGACTTCCCGACTCACCTACGTCCAGAATACACGAGGCAGCTGACCGCCCCAAGGAGGCCGTTTACGATGGAACCGATCGAGGAGCGTACAACCATGACAGATCCGTTGTTTTCATCAGCTCGTGCCGCAGCCTCGCTGCCGGAAACGAACTCGGCACCGCCAGCGCCGCGGGCGGCAGACGTCGCGGATCCGGCATCCGCTGTTTGGCCGGCCGCAGCACCGCCGGCCGCAACACCCCTCGAGACGCTCATCGCCACCGTCGCGCGGCTGCGCGCGCCGGGCGGATGCCCATGGGACGCCGACCAGACCCACGCCTCGCTCGTGCGCCACCTGGTGGAAGAGACCCACGAACTGATCGAGGCGATCGAAGACGGCGGCCGGGACGACCTGCTCGAAGAGCTTGGTGATGTGCTCTACCAGGTGCTCTTTCACTCCGACCTGGCTGCCCACACGCCGGAGGAGGACTTCGATATTCAGGATGTCGCGGCGCGCCTGACCGAGAAAATGATCGGGCGGCACCCGCACGTCTTTGGTGACCTCAGCCTCAAGACAGCCGACGAGGTGTCGGCTGCCTGGGACGGTTTCAAGGCTGAGGAGAAGCCGGGGCGCACGAGCGTGCTCGATGGCATCCCGGCAGGCATGCCAGCGCTCGCCCTGGCCGATAAGGTGCTCGGCCGGGCCGAACAGATTGGCCTGCTCGAAGCGGATGCTGGTTTCCCGCTTCCGATCGAGTCCGAGGCTGATCTTGGACCCTTGTTACTGGCCATCGTGGCATCCGCCCGGGCCCAGGGCCTCGACGCCGAACGAGCGCTGCGAACCGCCGTGCGCGATCTGCAGTCTGAGATTCGCGGCGCTGAGCGCCCCGCCGACGATGCCTTCGACGCCGGTATCATCGCCCTGCCGTCCTAACCTCCCGCTGGACTACGCGATGCGACTGCCGGCCGGGAGGTGGGTCGCGGGGGTGCTGGTGCGACGCCACGCCCAGGTGAGGGCGCCGGCGCCCAGCAGTAGATGGATGAATAGTCCGATGAACCAGCTGGGCACCGCGCCGTCGTAGATCTCCTGCTGTGTTGGACCGATGCCGGATTGCTGGTCAGCGTACCCATTGGCGGCCTCGTCGCAGCCGTTGTACTCGGTATACAGCTCTGGAGCGGCCTGCGCGCTCCGCACGCCGACGGCAATCTGGCCGAACAGGTCGGTGGGGTGGCCGCCCGCGTCGAAGCTGCCGGGCGCGGCATCCGCCACCACCACGTACGGGTTCGCGCTAAGGATCCACCAGAAGTAGTCGAAGCGCGGCACGGGGTAGGTCGAGGTCTGGGCGGTGGAGCATACGATATCCGACTGCTTGCCGGTCTGCTCGTCGTAGGTTGACTCCACGACCTGATAGTTCACGCTTGTCGCTTGCTGCTGCGTGGCGGTGCCGAGCAGGGCGAACGCGATGAGCGTGCCGAGGCTGAGGGCCGCAACCAGAAGGTAGGTCAGCACGATCGAAAACAGCGGCCGGGTCAGGATGCCCGACAACCCCACTCCGACCGCCGCGATCATGCCCAGCTCGGCCGCGAGCACCAGTACCGACACGCTGATCGTGCCGAGCGACACTTCGCCGAGAACGACGGCGAAGATCAGAAACGGCAGCGCCGCCGCCAGAAAGGCGAGCGCGGTGATCCAGGCGGCCAGAAACTTGCCGAGCACGAGCTGCCCGGTACTGATGAGCGTAACCTGCGTCGTGGCGAGGGTTCCGGCATCCCGATCGCCGTTGATGGCGTTGCCCGACAGCGCCGGTGACACCAGTGTTCCCAGCAGCAGCACAAAGAAAATGATCGTCGAGAACACCCCGCCGCCGCCGGATAGCCACGCCGAGGTAGCCAGCCAGAGCAGAAACGTGACGATGCCCACGAGCAGCATGAAGACACCCAGCAGCACGTACCAGGAGACGCCGCGCACCCGCTGGCGCAGTTCCAGCGTGACGATTAACCAGAGTCCGGTCAGGAACAGGCGGTTATGGTCGTTCATGGCGCTACCTCCGGGTTGACGACGACAGAACTATGTCGCGCCGGTCGCTCCCGCGTGAGGTCGAGAAAAGTGTGCTCAAGGTTGCCGACGGCCGGCCCGAAATCGCACACCGGCACCCCGCTCAGGACCAGGTTGTGCAGTAGAGCGGCGGCGGAGGCTTCATTTTCAACCTGTACGAGGGTGCCGAGCTGGTCCACGCCGAGAACCCGCACGAGCGCGCCGACCACGCCGGGCGTAGCCAGCGCACGTTCCAGTGCTGACTCATCGAGTGAGCGGATACGCCAGGATCTGGCACTCGCGCCCGCCGCGGCCACCTGCTCCGGGCTCGCCGTGCGCCCGTCGGCGAGATACACCGCGGCATCGGCCATTTCGTCGAGTTCGGCGAGAACGTGACTGGAAACGAGAATCGCGGCGCCCTCGCCGGCCAGACGGCGCAGCAGCTGGCGCAGCGATGCACGGGCCGCGGGGTCGAGGCCGGAGGCCGGCTCGTCGAGCAGCAGCACTCCGGGGGAGTGCACGAGCGCCCTGGCCAGGCTCAGGCGTTGTTTCTGGCCGCGCGACAGCACCCGCGATGGCCGGTCAGCGAAGTCACCGAGGTCGGTCAGCGCGATCAGTTCGTCGGCGCGCACGGCGGCTTGCTCGCCGGTCAGGCGGTACATCCGGCCGGTGGTCTGCAGGGCTGCTCGGGCGCTCAGGCTCGGCCAGGAACCAAGTGTGTCCGGCATCCAGCCCATGACGGCGCGCACCCGTTCCGGCTCGATAACGGGGTCGTGACCGTTAATGCGGATGGTGCCGGTATCGGGGGTGAGCAACGTTGCGAGCATGAGTAGCAGCGTGGTCTTGCCCGAGCCGTTTGGCCCGATCAGGGCCGTGACCGACCCGGCCGGAACGGTCAGCGTCGCGCCCCGCAGCGCGAACACACTCCCGAACGATCGGCTGACCCCGGTCACCGCGATCCCGCTGGGTACGATCCCGCCAGATCCGAAAACTGTCGTCGCCGACATCGACACACCCCCACTTGTTTCCCCCGAGTCTAGGGCGCACTCCCGTTCGGGGGCGGGCGGTGAATCGCACCCACGGCAACTGAGAGAATTACCTCATGGCTATTGCAGTGACCCCGCCGCGCGGCATGCGCGATTTCCTCCCCGCCGACAAGGCCGTACGCGAACGCTCCCTCGGCATCATCCGCGAGAGTTTTCGGGCGCACGGCTTCGACGAGATCGAAACCCCGGTCATGGAAGACTCCGCCCGCCTGCACTCCGGTCTCGGCGGCGACAATGAGAAGCTCGCCTTCGCGGTGCTCAAGCGCGGCCTCAGCGCAGCCGACGTCGCGGCCGCGGCCGAGCAGGACGACCTGCTGTCCCTGGCCGATCTCGGGCTGCGCTTTGACCTGACGGTTCCGCTCGCCCGGTTCTACGCCACCCACCGGGCCGCGTTGCCCGCCGTGTTCCGTTCGATTCAAATTGCTCCGGTCTGGCGGGCCGAACGCCCGCAAAAGGGCCGCTACCGCCAGTTCATGCAGTGCGACATCGACATCATCGGTGAGGCCGGCCCGCTCGCCGAGATCGAACTGATCACCGCAACGGCCGCGACCCTCGACCAGCTCGGCCTCACGGGCTGCTCCATTCGCATTAACGACCGCCGCATCCTCAGCGCCCTGCTCGCCCACTGGGGCGTCGCGTCAGAACTGACCGAGCGGGCATTGATCGTAATCGACAAGCTCGACAAGATCGGTGTTGATGGTGTTGCCACGGAGCTCGGCGCCCTCGGCATCGATGCCCCCAACCTGGCCGCCCTGCTCACCGAGCTCGGCACCGGCGGCTGGTCCCTCGGCGACAGCGCGCCGGAGTGGCTCAACGCGGAGGCGTTCGCCGACCTGACTGCCCTGCGCGTCGCCCTGCCCGGCGTCGACCTCGCGTTTGACCCCACCCTGGTGCGCGGCATGGGCTACTACACGGGAACCATCTTCGAGATTTCCCATCCTGACCTGGCTTATTCCCTCGGCGGCGGCGGTCGTTACGACGGAATGATCGGCCGGTTCCTCGGCACCGACGTACCCGCCTGCGGATTCTCGATCGGCTTTGAACGCATCGTCGACCTGCTGCAAGCGGATGCCGCATCCGCTCAGCACGCCGTCGTACTCGTATACGAGAAAGACGCCCATCCGGCTCTTCTCGTCGCCCTCAAGCGCGACCTCGTCGCCGGGGGGCTGCGGGTGCGTTTGGAACGCCGCACCAAGAACCTCAAGGCCGTGCTTGACCGGGCTGGAGAGGCCGGTTACGGACGCTTCGCGTTCGTAACCGTTGACACGCAGGCGGCGGTCGACCTCGACTTTAAACCGCTCGGCGCCTGACGCCGGTTCGGCGGATCGGTCGACAGGTTTGGTTAGACTGAAATCGCCCGGTCCCCCGGCACACCCCTACTTTCATTCCGACCAGTACCCCGGCGTCTAGCCAGACGTTCACCCCCGACAAATCAGGAGACAGTTGTGGCCCTAATTGAGGCAGTAGACGCACGCGAAATTCTCGATTCCCGCGGCAACCCGACTATCGAGGTCGAAGTTTTGCTCGGCGACGGAACCGTCAGCCGCGCCGCAGTGCCGTCCGGCGCGTCCACCGGGGTGTTCGAGGCCTATGAGCTGCGCGACGGCGATAAAGCCCGCTACCAGGGCAAGGGCGTGCTCAAGGCTGTCGAAGCAGTGATCGACGACCTCGGCCCCGCGGTCGAAGACATCGACGCGACCGACCAGCGCATCGTCGACCTCGTACTCATCGAAGCCGACGGCACCGATAACAAGGAGCGCCTCGGCGCCAACGCCATCCTGGGCGTCAGCCTGGCCGTGGCCAAGGCTGCAGCCAGCTCAGCCGGCCTGCCGTTGTTTCGCTACCTTGGCGGTCCGAATGCCCACACCCTGCCGGTGCCCCTGATGAACATCATCAACGGCGGCTCGCACGCTGACAACGATGTCGACATCCAGGAATTCATGATCGTTCCGCTCGGTGCTGAGTCGTTCAGCGAGGCGCTGCGCTGGGGCGTTGAAATCTACCACTCGCTCAAGGCGCTGCTGCAGTCCAAAGGCCTGTCCACCGGCCTCGGCGACGAGGGCGGCTTCGCCCCCAACCTGCCAAGCAACCGGGCCGCGCTCGACCTCATCGTCGAAGCCATCAAGAGCGCCGGTTACGTTCCCGGCAAGGACATCGCCCTCGCCCTCGACGTCGCCGCAAGCGAGTTCTTCAAGGACGGCAGCTACAACTTCGAGGGCAAGAAGTTCTCGGCCGAAGAAATGAGCGCCTACTACGCCGAGCTCGTCACCGACTACCCGCTCGTCTCCCTCGAAGACCCGCTCGAGGAAGACGACTGGGACGGCTACGTTCACCTCACCGCGTCACTCGGCGACAAGGTACAGATCGTTGGAGACGACCTGTTCGTGACCAACCCCGTGCGCCTGGCCAAGGGCCTTGCGCTCAAGGCCGCGAACTCCATCCTGGTCAAGGTCAATCAGATCGGTACCCTGACCGAGACAATGGATGCCGTCTCGCTTGCCCAGCGCGCCGGCTACACCGCGATCATCTCGCACCGCTCGGGCGAGACCGAGGACACCTTCATCGCCGATCTCGCCGTCGCAACGGATGCGGGCCAGATCAAGACCGGCGCTCCCGCACGCAGCGAGCGCGTCGCCAAGTACAACCAACTGCTGCGCATTGAAGAAGAACTCGGCGAGGCCGCTGTGTACGCGGGCCGCTCCGCGTTCCCCCGCTTTACCGCGTAGCAAGGCCCGACAGCAGCCACGGGCTCCCGACCACCGTTTTTCGGCTGGTCGGGGGCCCACAGCTTTCGCTTGGTACGATTTTCACCAGCAGGTTCAGCGCCAGCGAAAGGAGTTGCCATGGATCAGAAACGACCGGCCCCACGGCAACCCGTCGTCTCAGAGACCGAAACGCCCGCGGGCGGGTGGCTGCGCAGCATCCGCTTCTCCGGATTCTCGCTCGTGATGATGGTCGTGCTGATCCTCGCCGTCGTGGTCCTCGCGCCGAGCCTGCGCACCTACGCCGAGCAGCGGCAGCAGATCAGCCAGCTCAGTGCCGCTGTCGCTGACCAGAAGGCCGAGGTTGACCAGCTCACCAGCCAGCGGGAACGCTGGAACGACCGCACCTACGTCACGACGCAGGCACGCGAGCGGTTGTCGTACGTGTTGCCGGGTGACATCAGTTTTCTCGTCATCAACGACCTGCCGGTCGTCGCTCCGCTCGAAGCGGAGGCGAGCCCGGTCAGTACCGATATTCAAAGCACCACAATTGATTGGCTTGGTTCCTTGTTCGCCTCCACCATGACCGCCGGCCTCGCTCCGCAAGCCGCAGCGCCAGCCACGGATGCCCCCGCACCGGTGGCTCCGTGACCCGGCCGCCGTTCGATCCGTTTACTCCGGCCGACATCGACCTCGTTTCGGCCCAGCTCGGCCGCCCGGCCCGCAACGTCGTCGGCATCGCCGCTCGCTGTGTTTGTGGCGCGCCGACCGTGGTCGCTACCGCTCCCCGGCTGGCCGACGGTACGCCGTTCCCCACCCTGTACTACCTCTGCCACCCGGCCGCGACGGCCGCGATCTCGTCGCTTGAAGCTACCCAGGTGATGAACGAATACAACGACCTGCTCGCCGACGATGACGAGGTGCGCGCCGCCTATCAAGCCGCTCACGAGAGTTTTCTGTTCGACCGCGAGCAGCTCGGAACCGTGTCGGAGATCGCCGGGATCTCCTCAGGCGGCATGCCGAGTCGGGTCAAATGCCTGCATGCCCTCGCCGCGCACTCCCTGGCTGCTGGGCCCGGCGTTAACCCGATCGGTGACCTCGCGCTGGCGCGTGCGGACTGGTCGCCAACGATCTGTGTCTGCCTGGACTACTCCGCCACGGCCGCCACCGCCGGGACGGATCCGGAGTGACTCCGACCGCACAACGGGTTAGTCGGCGTCGGGTCAGCGCGGGCCTCGCGGTCGCCCTCACTGCAGCGCTCTTCGGAGGCACTGTCGCGGGTTCCGTCGTGCTCGACGCATCCGCCGCCCATGCCGACCAGATTCGTGACCTGCAGTACTGGCTCAACGACTACGGGTTTACCGAAGCTTGGAATACCACGCGCGGCGCGGGCGTCACCGTCGCCGTTATCGACTCCGGGGTCAACGGCAGCGTCCCCGAGTTGAACGGCGTTGTGACCGGGGGAACGGATGTCTCCGGCCTCGGCTCCGCAAACGGCCAGACTCCGGTCGCCGGTGACGACGATGACGGCGAGCACGGCACCCTGGTGGCTTCGCTGCTGGCCGGTCGCGGCACCGGTGACGGTACGGGCCTCATCGGAGTCGCGCCGGAAGCATCCATTCTGGCGGTGTCGGTGGGGTTCGGCAGCACCCGTTCCGCAGTCAGCAACGATGACCAGATCGCGCAGGGCATCCGCTGGGCTGTTGACAACGGCGCCGACGTCATCAACATGTCGCTCACCCGGAACACGCTGTATTGGCCGGAGAGCTGGGATGAGGCCTTTCTTTACGCTTTTGACAATGATGTTGTCGTGGTGGCTGCGGCCGGAAACCGGGGGAGTGGCACTACCGAGGTCGGTGCTCCCGCGACGATCCCCGGCGTGCTGACGGTGGCAGGTGTCGACCGCAACAAGACGGCGAGCTTCGATGCGTCCTCGCAGGGCATCACCATCGCCATCGCCGCTCCGAGTGAGAAGCTAGTCGGCGTCATGCCCGATTCCAGCTACGTTCAGTGGGACGGAACCAGCGCGGCTGCGCCGATCGTGTCCGGGCTGGTCGCCCTCGTGCGGGCAGCCTATCCAGATCTCGATGCGACGGGCGTCATGAACAGGGTCATCGCGACCGCGCACGCCAACGGGCAGTCTGTGCCGAGTCCGATCTACGGCAATGGCCTGATCGATGCCGCCGCTGCGGTGACCCGCTATGTCGCTCCGGCGACCGGGCCCACCCCGAGCGCGCTACTGACCGAGTGGATCACATTGCACCGTCGTGCCGAGATCGAGGTGGTTCCCACCGAAGTTCCGGTCGTTGAGGCTCCGGCAGCCGCTGACAAGGACCCCGCTCTACCCGCCCAAAATGTGCTCACGGCTTGGCTGCCGAACCAACTGACATTGACCTATATCAGTCTGCCGCTCGCTGTACTCGTGGTGTTTGGTATCCTAGTAACGCTGTTAGGCATTGGGGCCACTCGGCATATCAAGCGAATTCGGCGCAAACCCAAAGATTTCGCACAATAATAATCCTGTAGGAGGCCTTCTCATCGTGCCCAAAATTCTCATTGTTGGTGGCGGATACGCCGGTTTTTACACGGCGTGGAAGCTCGAGAAGTGGCTGCGATCCGGCGAAGCCGAGGTCACCATTGTTGACCCGCTGCCGTACATGACGTACCAGCCCTTCCTTCCGGAGGTCGCTGCCGGATCCATTGAGCCCCGTCACGCGGTCGTGTCGCACCGTCGTCACCTCAAGAAAACCAACGTCGTCTCTGCCAAGGTCTCGTACATCAATCACGCGGAGAAAACCGCCACGATCACGCCGACGATCGGCGAGCCGTACGAGTTCGCGTACGACATCATCGTGGTTACCGCAGGTGCGGTGTCGCGCACCTTCCCCATTCCGGGCGTCGCCGACCAGGCCATCGGCCTCAAGACCATCGAAGAGGCCGTGGCCATTCGCGACCGTGTGCTGACCAACTTCGACCGCGCTGCCGCGCTGCCGGCCGGACCCGAGCGCGAACGCCTTTTGACTTTCATCGTGGTCGGTGGCGGTTTCGCTGGCATCGAGGTATTTGCCGAGTTGCGTTCCTTCGCCACCTCGTTGCTCACGCTCTACCCGGAGATCAGCTTCGAAGAGACCAACTTTCACCTCATCGAAGCCATGGGCCGCATCATGCCCGAAGTTTCGCTCAAGACGAGCCTGTGGGTTATCGACAATCTGGCCAGCCGTGGTGCCCAGATTCACCTCGACACCCAGCTGACCAGCGCGGTCGACGGCAAGATTGAACTCTCCACCGGAGAGACTTTCGAGACTGACCTCATTGTCTGGACCGCCGGCGTCATGGCCAACCCCACGATCGTGCGTCACACCGACCTGCCCATCGAGGAGCGCGGTCGCCTGCGGGTTCGCGCTGACCTGCGGGTCGGAACCGAAGATGACATCATCGCTGACGCCTGGGGCGCCGGCGACGTGAGCTGCGTTCCTGACCTGAGTGGTGGCGGTGTGGGCGGTAACTGCGTACCCAACGCCCAGCATGCTGTGCGCCAGGGCAAGCTGCTCGCTAAGAACCTCGTTGCAGTGCTTCGCGGCGAAGAGCCCGTGCAGTATTTGCACAAGAACCTCGGGGCCGTCGCCGGTCTCGGCGTCGGTGTCGGCGTGTTCCAGAGTGGCAACCTTGCCATCACCGGCATGCCGGCGTGGTTCGCCCATCGCGGCTACCACGGACTGGCCATGCCGAGCTGGGAGCGCAAGCTGCGCGTCGTCTGGGGCTGGGTCAACAACGTGGTCCTCGGTCGCGATATCGTCTCGCTGAGCGCCACCGAGAACCCGCGCGCAGTGTTCGAAGAGTTCGCTTCGCGTCCCAAGGCGCCGGCACCGGTCGAAGCACCCGCCGCCAAGGCGCCGACGGCTCCGCGAGCGCCCCGTGCGCCGCGCAAGCCCACGGTTAAGGCTGCTGCAGCGGATGCCGCCGCTGGCGCGAACCAGACACCCGTCGCGCAGAAGGCTGCCGCTAAGGCATCCGCTTCGAAGTAAGTTTCTCGCTAGGTGCTGCCGGGCGCGATCATCGCCCGGCAGCATCTAGGCTGTAACCGCCCGTCATCGGGCACGCCCCCATAGCCCAATTGGCAGAGGCAGACGACTTAAAATCGTCACAGTCTGGGTTCAAGTCCCAGTGGGGGCACCACGCATATGTCGGCGCTGATCACTGTTCTAACTTTGTGGCAGGTCCGTCAGGTGCCTCGTTTGCCCATATTATGCCCGTGCTGCTGAGCCTGCGGCGAGGCGCAACTGTGGGTGGCGTGCATGGACGGCGCTTTCCTGCCCCGGTTGTCCCCACTTCACCGGGCACTATCTCGGAGGCGCCGCGCGGTACCGCAGAATTCGGCTTTCCAGCGCTGGTGGTCCGGTGCGCGTCCGCCCTACGGATGGGCGCAGTTCGCGTTCAGCCAGTCGATCGCGCCGGCCCAGGTCGGATCCTCGCCAACAGTTGCGGGGCCGGTTTGCTGATCGGGTTCGATACCGTGTGGGTAGGTGAGCCCGGTGCGGTCCGCCATGCGGGTTCCCGTCAGCACGATAACCGCGCCGTCGGACATCGTCTTTACCGTGTTCCCGGTCGCGAAACCCGCGGTCGTCGTTTCTCCGAAAGTGCGCACGCCCGGTTGGCCCCGGAACGCCAGGAGTGTCGACTCGCCTGCGCTGGAGGTTGGACCCTGCAGGACGGCGATGTTCCGACCGGCTTGCGATGAGCCGGCCACGGGTGACGTGACAAGAGTTTCGGTTGATCCGTCGGTTTCGTATGTTACGTCGGAGCCGTCAATGCGCACAACTTCCGGCGTCCCATCCCCGCGTATGAACGACAACACGGCGCCTTGAGAGAGCAAGGGCGTCACCGCCCCGAGCATAGGGAAGGAATTGCCGCCCCCATTGCCGCGAAGGTCCACGATCCACCCGCACTGTGCCCGCGTTTCTGCGTCTGAAATGCCCTGCGCACCAGCGTCGATATAGGCCTGGTCTTCTCTCGTGTCGCTGCTACTGAACTCGGGAACATCGATGGCAGCGATACTGCCCGTGGCAAAGCTGACGACCGGCCGATTTTTCCCCGTTGTCGGCAACTGGAACGAGGCCAGCTGGCCGGCGGGCAGGACGAAGCGACTATGCACTTTTCCTCCGGCGGCCCACACTGCCCACATCAGTGAACTGTGGATCTCCGCGATGGTCTCCGCAGAGGACGCGCTCGCCAGTGCGAGAGCTCGAGCTTCCTTCCACTTTCTGCCAGTGGCGTAGAGGCCGTTTTCATCCATGAAGTCGAGGGCAGATGCCACGTACGCGCGAACCGCGGGATTTCCCGAGGGCGGAGGTTTGCCCAGTGCGGCTGGTCCACAGCCCGTCACAGAAACAGTCAGGCCAAAAACCAGTGCGACGAGAACCAGATCGCGGAGACCAGAGCGTCTACTGGCAGCCATGGCACGTCCCCCAATGCAAAGCCCGCCCCCGTGGAGTGACTTGTCCTGTTCTGACGCAAGCATAGGGGCCACCTGCTCGCGCCGCGCCATAAAGCACCACGACTCGGCAGCCCGCTGACCGTTCCGTCACATTCGCCCGGATGGCGGGAAGGCCGAGCCCCGCTATATGTTCCTGCCGCAGGTGGGGCTACGGGTATGCCACCGAGGCATGCGCAGCGGCACTTCGGTGGTTCGTGGGCGCGCGCCCGGCGAGCCAGTGGTGCTCGGCACGCAGGCCGCCAACGACGCCTCGGTGCGCGTCGCGGAGACGCTGGGGTTCGGATGGTTGCGGAGGCCCTGCGCCAACCCACAGCGATGCTCCAGCTTGCGAATCCGACAATCGCAAAACCAGCGATCAGTGCCAGGACTCGCAGCATGTCCGTGCTCATGCCGTACTCTGTGGCGATGATCTCGCCGATGGGACCATTCGAGAGAGATTGGATAAGGGCGGCACCGCTGAAGGTGATTAGCGGAAGAGTCGTGAGAAGGATCCTGAGGAGTCGAACCCAGGTGAGATAGTACCGTGGGCCGATCAGGCCAGCGGTCGGTCGATGTACCCAGCGGCATACATTTGATCGGAACAACGGTGCAGATCAGGTCGCTCCTGACCGCCTAATGATGCCGCCTCTTTGCGCGTTGTCCGGGCGCTTATCGGTGCCGCGCATGAACCACGGTTCGATCGCGGAGTCCGCAACCCACCCGTTCGTGTTGGGTTACGAAGTCTAGGCTGAGCAGGTTTGTATCGTGCAGGCGGTAGGGGGTGGGTTTACGGTGCAGTGTCGAGCCTGAACGGCCCCTTGTTGCCGTGCACCATCACCGCGATGATTGACTCATGGCAGATAAAGCGAACGATGTCGATGCGGTCTGGGATGACTGGAAAAAGGCGGTCACGATGACCGCCAGTGAGATCACGTCGTGGCTCGACACCGACGAATCTCGGGAGGTCGGGCAGAAAGATGATGGCAGCGGAGAATCCATCGGGCATCGGTCCGGCCGCAGGATCGTGACGATTCTTGGAACCAAGAAAGCCGATCTGACCGCGTCCGATATCGAACACATGCATAAGGTGGTCGGCTACGTGAAGCGGCATGGTGCCCAGGGACCAGAATCCGATGTCGAGCACTCACGATGGCGTTACTCGTTAATGAACTGGGGAAACGATCCGCTGAAGTAGCCCTGCGGCTACAAGAGCAAGCAGCGGTCGATTATTGGCGTGGGGTAGTCGGTCAGGGCGCCGGCCCTTCTGTCACCGCTGGAACGCGCCTTATCAGTGCGTGCGGAGGCCGTAGGTGAGCAGCGCGTTGCCCTTGCTCGTCTTTGACGATGACTGCAGCGTCAGCCGAGTCACCGGGTCGGTCGGCTCGAACAAATGACGTCCCTCGCCCGCGACTACGGGGTGTGTCATGAGGAGGAGCGAGTCGAGCAGCCCGGCAAACAAAAGCTGCCGCACCAGCGAGATACCGCCGACCAGGGAAATCTCGCCGCCCTCTGTGTTCTTCAGGTCCGTCACGAATTCCTTGAGGTCGCCTGTGATGAGCGTTGAATTCTGCCAGGCCAGGTCACCAGTCAACGTGCGCGAGGCGACGAATTTCTGCACCGGATTGATGAATGCTCCGAACGGGTCGTCGTTCTCGGGGCTGGGCCAGTAGCTGGCCCACTGCTCATAGCCGACTCGCCCAAGCAGAACCGTGTCGACGCGGCTCATCATGGCGGTCATTTCACCACCCAGCTCCTCGTCAAAGCTGTCGAACTGCCAGAGGTTTGGCGACTCGACCACGCCATCGAGAGACATGAACAGGCCGGCGGTTAGTTTTCGCATCAGAGTTCTCCCAAGATCGGTGGAATGCTAGTACGGATCAGCGCAGACGGTCAAGGTAGCGCAGAATAACTCCCTCGCGCAGTGCCCACGGCGACACCTCGAGTTCCGCGGCCCCGAACGCAGCCATCGCTGCGCCGAGCACAATGCCGCCGGCCACGATCTGAAACGTGCGATCGGCGGTGATGCCGGGCAGCGCCGGGCGGGCTTCGGCTGGGATCCGGGCCAGCCGCGGCACCCAGTCATCGAGTTCGGTACGGCCGAGGCGCAGCCGATCGGAGGCTCCGACGCCGTCCGAGGTCGTGCCGGCCAAGCGGGCCAGCGAACGAATCGCTTTTGACGACCCGACAATGTGGTGCGGTGCTGGCAGCTGTGCGAACGCTCCGACGGCATCGTGCAAAACGGATGCCGCGTGCTTGCGCAACGCAGACACCTCTTCCGGGAGCGGGGGATCGTGGTGCAGAAATCCGACGGTACTGCGCCCAGCGCCGAGTGGAAGAGACAGTGCGACCTCGGGAAACTCATCGCCGCCGGCGGCGATCTCCAGCGACCCGCCGCCAATGTCGAAGAGAAGAATATTGCCGGCCGACCAGCCGTACCAGCGTCGCACGGCGAGAAAGGTTAGCCGGGCCTCGTCCTCGCCCGACAATACCTGGAGGGACACACCGGTTTCTCGTTCTACCCGGTCGAGCAGCTCTGGACCGTTGGTCGCCTCACGCAGGGCCGAGGTCGCGAACGGCAACAGTTCGTCGATGTTGTGTTGCTGGGCAACATCCGCTGCGTGCTGCACGGATTTCAGAACCGCTGCGACACCCTCATCGTTGATGGCGCCCTCGGGAGTGATGTAGCGCATGAGACGCAGGACGCTCTTGTCGGCGGCCATCGGCACGGGCGGGGCACCTGCGTGCGCGTCGACAACTAACAGGTGGACGGTATTTGAACCGACATCGAGAACTCCAAGGCGCACATGTGTACGATACCGCTTGCCGCGGGCTAGCGTTGTGTCGGGCCGACGAAGCGCTGCCAGACCCACGCGCTCGCGCACAGCGCCGCAAAGGTGGAGGCAGCAATCCAGAGTGCCATTCCGGTGCCGTCGTTCTCCAGCTGTTCAAACACGGGGGCGAGCGCCGCGAACAGAATGCCGTAGGTGACAACGGTCAGACCCGTCCACAGCGGAGGCGACCAGGCCAGGATACGGCGACCGCTCGTGTGGCCGATGGGCACCAGAATTAGCACTGCAGAGCCGATGGCAGCGAGCACGATCGTGTTGATGGTCTCCGCAGTGAGCGACGTGACGAAATCACTGGCGCCGGGTAGCAGCGACCCGAAAAACCAGGCGAGAACGGCGAAGGCTGTGAGCGCGCCCACCCGTACCGCGGCGAGTTGGCCGCGCTGCGGGCCTGTAGGCTGCGCGCCGGCCTGGCCCGAAGCATCCGTTGTGGCCGAGAGGGTGATGCTGCCGAGGAGTCCGAACAGCAGCGCGGGATGCACGTCGAACACCCGGGAGGCGATCGCGGCGGCCGCGATGATCAGTAGATAACGCGGCAAAAAAGTGACTGTTCCGTGCTGGCGCATCACTCGCGAACTCCACCACAGCGGAACCAGGATGGCCACAGCGTTGACCAGAACCAGCCCGATGATCACGGCGATGAGCAGACGCAGGTAGGCGGGCTGGTCGACGACGGGGCCTGACAGCATGACAAAGGTCGCGGCGGCCAGCAGAGCCGCACCGCCGCGCAGCCATCGGTTGAGGTTTATCGTCGGGGCGACCTCGAATTCTTCACGCACTCGGTTTCGTCCCGCTAGTGACGGCAGCGCCCGACCGCCGCGGGAGCGGGAGATGGCGCCCGCGAGCATTCGTAGGGGCACCGCGATCAAAAGCAGCGCGCCGAGGGCTAGCAGTCCGGCCTGCAACCAGGAAAACGGAGAGTCGCTGCCGGTGGGACCGATGGCCGCGGCAAACCGGGTCGGGTCATTCCACCGGCCGGGGAAAGCGGATGCCGCTTCCCCCTGGTGTTCCGGCTCGGCAACCTCTGGGCCGGGCGCGTTGGTATCCGGTGCCGGGCTGGGCGACGGCTGCGAAGGCTCCGTAGGAACGCCGGGCACGGCAACCGAACCGTCCGGTGGCGGTGAGGCCACCGGGCTCGGGGTTGGCGTGACCGGTGGTGTTGCCGAGGCGGACTCAGACGGCGTCGGGGACGCTGTCGTCTCGGCGACGTAGCTGACCGACAGGGGAGTGCTACCCGGACCGACGTTGCCAGCGTCATCTTTCTGCACGGCGCTGACCGAGTACGACCCGGCGGCCACGCCTCCGGCCGAGCAGGTCCACGTTCCGCCGGTCACTGGGGTCGAACAGACCGAGTACGCGCCGGCGAACACCGTGACGGTGGCGCCGGTTTCTCCGGTTCCGGTGTACTGGGTACCGGCGACCGAAACCTGCGTGCCGGCGCTGGGAGCCGTGACGACCGGGGCGTCCGGTGCGGTGACATCGAACAGGATTTTCTTCGGCGCGCTCGCGTTCGACGATGACGGGCTGCTGAACGTCGAACTCTGGCTCGCCGTGACGTCCTGGCTGCCATTGCCGAGGCCGGAGAACAGGCAGGCCCAAGCGCCGGAACCATCTGCGGTGCTGTTGCAGGTGTCTCCGTTGGGCAGGGATGCCGTCACCGTGGCCTGGGGGTGTCCGGTTCCGCGCACCCAGCCGTTGGAATCCGCACCGGTCAGGCCGCCGAGCACCGTCGGGGCACCGAGCACGGCGACGGCAATGTCGTCACTCAGACTGGGAAAACCGGTTACCACTACGCGCAGGGTGATGTTAGGGCCGTTCTGCAGGTAGACGTTGCGGCAGCTCCAGGAGGTCGATAAGTCGTCGACGATGCAGAGCGGGTCTCCGCCGCGTGGCGACAACAACTGAATCTCCTGGTCGGCGGCTTTCGACCCTGAAACAGTGGTGCGGTTGCTGCTGATGAATTGCCCGTTGCCCGGGCTCTCGATCCGAGGGCTCTGCGCGGAGTCGGTCGTCGCGTTCGGGTTCGGTTGCTCGGTCGTCGAGGGGGTCACGTCGGGCGTCGCCTGCTGCACCGTGGCCGGCGTAGCGGTCTCGTCGGCCTGCGCCGTTGCGAGTACGGGTGTCGTCAGAACCAGGGCGCACCCGAGAACGAGGGCGGCGAGAGTCTCGACGCTGCGGGAGTGTCGCGGGCGCACGGAAGTGCTCCGGACTGCGCTACGAGCCGATTGGAACACAACTCACCCCCTGACCCAATTTGAGGGGCAGACCGGGGGAAAGTCAACCTTCCGCGCCCCGAATACGGTAACAAACCAGAGGAATTCTTCGAGGCGTCTTCAGCCGGCCCCAAACGTGACACCCTTTAATACGAAGCGGATGCCCCGCATCACCCGCCGAAAAGAGTCTTCGCCTATGAATCCCACGCCCAGTACCCCGGCCGCCTCATCAAATCGCGCTGTCGCCGCCCGCGACTGGGAGCACCGTGCCGGCGAGCTCGGCGATCGCCTACCGACCGGGTTCGAGGTCGCCGTGGCGACCTCAGCCTTTCAGATCGAGGGTGCCGCCCGTGATGGCGGTCGCGGTGACAGTGCCTGGGACGCCTTCAGCCAGGTTTCCGGGCGCATCCGCGACGGTTCGAACGCCTCCGTCTCGGCCGACCACGTGAAGAACTACGCCGCTGACACCGACCTGTTGCGCGACCTCGGCGTCGATAGCTACGCGTTCTCCTTCGCCTGGACCCGGCTGCAGCCGGACGGCCGTGGCGCCCTCAACCGGAACGGACTCGCGTTCTATGACCGTTTGCTCGACGCGTTGCAGGCCGACGGCATCCGTTCGACCGCCACGCTCTCACACTTTGACCTGCCAGCAGCCCTGCGCGGCGGCTGGCTGAACCGCGACACCGCCGGCCGGTTTGCCGACTATGCCCACGCGGTGGCGGAGGCGTTCGGCGACCGCATCGACGCCTGGGTCACCATCGCTGACCCGGCCTCGCTCACCATGAAGGGCTACGCGCTGGGTACCCACGCGCCCGGCCGCGCCCTGCTCTTCGACGCGTTGCCGACCGCGCACCACCAGCTGCTCGGGCATGGACTCGCCGTGCAGGCCCTGCGCGCCGCCGACGTGCGCGGGCGCATCGGTCTGGTCAACTCCCACACGCCGGTGCAGTCCTCGACAGACCGAGACCAGGACCGCTCCTACGCCGCGCTCTACGACCTGCTGACGAACCGCCTGTTCGCCGACCCCGTGCTGCTCGGCCACTACCCCGACCCGCTGGAACCGTTCGCGGTCGAACTACGAACCCTGCTCGAGGCCGACCCCGACGACCTGCGCACGATCCATCAGCCGCTGGACTTCTACGGGGTGAGCTACACCGAACCCGCCCGCGTCGCCGCTGGCCCGACGGTGCTGAAAGCTCCCGACGGCCAGCCGATCCCCACCACGTCGTGGCCGTTCCACCTCGAGCCGTTTCGAGAACACCCCACCACCTCAGCCGGCGCCGTCAACGCCCCCGAGTACGTGGCCGTGGCGCTCGCCGAACTGGCCGAGCGTTACCCCGACCTCCCGCCGGTCTACCTCTCGCTGGCCGGCGGCGCCTTCGCCGACAAAGCGGATGCCCGTCACAACGTGAACGACACGGCCCGCGTCGACTACCTGGCCGAGCACCTCCTCGCCGCTCTCGACGCCGCCGCGCCCATCGACCTCGCCGGCATCGCCTTCTGGTCCTTGCTCGATGCGTTCGAGTGGGACTCCGGCTACACCCAACCCACCGGCCTCGTGCACGTTGACTTCGCTAACGACCGCCGCACCCGCACTCCCAAGCTGAGCTACCGCTGGCTCCAGCATGCCCTGGCCAATCGGTAGCTCGAGCCGGCGGTACCTAATGCCGGTAAATTTCACGACATGCCGCGCACCGGGGTCGAAGAGATCGGCGTGTCGCAAATTTACCGGTTTTACGTACAGGCACGCAGCTAGGGCGTGCGCCGCCGCGGCGTCACCGAGCCGAGCACCACGGCCCCCACGATCCAGGCGCCGATGATCAGCAACTCCCCGCCGACATAGGAGGCGTCCTCTGCCAGCGGAGAAGCGATTCCACCGGTTCATCACCCTGGATCCGGAGCAATTCATCACTCCCTCCGATCGGTCGATTGATTACACCATCGTCGCGGTCAGCATCTTCGAGGGCCGCTCGGCGGCTACTAAGAAGGACTTCATCCGGCAACTCATCAGTAATGTCGCGAATATCGGCGTCACGCCGAACGATCTGGAAATCGCGATTACCGAGACGCCTCGTGCGAACTGGGGAATTCGCGGAGTGCCCGCCGACGAACTGCTGCTGAACTATGCCGTGGAGGTCTGAGCATTCGGTCGCCCATTGTTCTTCGTGGCCTGGCTCAGACTCCGTGTGGATCGGCGAGATCGTCCACGACACGGTCCAGAGAGATCAGCGTCTCTTGCAAAGAGTCGACCTGTGCCGAGATTCTGGCTCGCTCACCGATGAGCCGCTCGCGTAGCAGCGGCGTTCGCGCAGCGGGGTTCGTCATGCAAGGCAGCAGGTCTGCGATCGTAGAACTGCTCAGGCCGGCCCGATACAGCCGTTGAATTAGACGGACACGATCCTCTGCCTCACTGGCGTACACCCGCTGGCCACTTATGGTGCGATACGACGAGAGCAAATGCTGTTCTTCGTAATAGCGAAGAGACCTCGCGCTTGCTCCGGTCAGTGCAGCGAGTTCGCCAATTCGCATCGAAAGCTTGCCCCTCACATTGATGTCAGGTCTTACTGTAGCGATCATGGACACACATATGAACGATCCAGCTGCGGTACTGCAGCTCCGCGTCATCGTTGAAGCCGACGACTTTGATGCGGCCGTTGCGTTTTACCGTGACGCCCTCGGGCTGCCCGAACAGGCCGCGTTCGAGGGAGATGGTAATGCCCGTGTTTCGATTCTGGACGCTGGTCGAGCGACCCTGGAGATTTCAAACCCCGCGCAGAAGCGCATGATCGACGAGGTCGAAACCGGCGAGCGACAGGGCCCCGGCATTCGGCTCGCATTCGAGGTATCCGATGTGCGTGGGGTCACGACCCGATTGGAAGCAGCAGGGGCATTCATCATCGGCGAGCCGCGCGAGACGCCGTGGAAGTCCCTCAACTCGCGGCTCGACGCGCCGGCTGGTCTGCAGATAACGGTATTCCAAGAGCTTGAGAGCGTACCGGAACGTACCCAGCGGGCCGGATTCGGTACCGCAGACTCGCGGTAAGGGCGCAGCGATCCCTGGCCCATGCACCGGTCGCCTCGCTGGGCGACCAGTAGTGTGGGTCGCATGATGCCAGCGCTGCCGATCCTCGTGTCTGCCGCGGCGCCGGCATCCGCTGAAGCGGAGAAGGTGTCACTTCGGTACTACGACGACATCGTGAGTCGTTACCACGGGCGCGCTGCGCTCCAACAGGAAATTATCGCCGCCCAGGCCGGGTACCCAAGCGACGACCTCGTCCCGCCTGCTGGAATTCTGTTGCTGGCCCGCCAGGGGAGCGCCGTGCTCGGCTGTGCCGGAATGCGGATTCGGCTGGGCGATATCGGCGAGGTGACCAGAGTCTTTGTCGAACCAGCTGCCCGAGGCCAGGGCGTAGGCCGGCTCCTCATGCAGAATCTGGAAAGTGAATCCCGCGCATTGGGATTGACGGCACTGCGGTTAGACACGCGTACCGACCTCGTCGAGGCGCGCAGCCTCTATGCCTCGCTCGGTTTCATCGAGGGCGAAGCGCACAACACCGACCCGTACGCGAATCACTGGTTCCGAAAAGAATTGTGTTGAATTTATGACCAACGTGCACAGCGCGCCGGAACCTGCCCCTGTGCCGGCGCTTTCGGTCACATCGCTGGTGAAGAGTTTGGATTTCTGGTGCGGCCTCAGCGGTTTCGAGGTGCAGTACGACCGCCCCGACGAGGGGTTTGCCTACATCGCGCGAGGCGCGGCTCATGTCATGATCGAGCAGCGGGGAGCGGGCCGAAACTAGCTTCCGGGGGCGCTGGAGCGTCCCTTCGGCCGTGGAATCAACTTCCAGATCTCTGTGGCATCGATTGATCCGCTGGTGAGTGCCTTTCGTGGGGCCAGCTGGCCGCTCTTCATGGAGCCAGAGACGACATGGTACCGAACGGGCGATGCCGAGTCTGGTGTCGCTCAACTTCTCGTACAGGACCCGGATGGATACCTGATCCGTTTCCAGGCCTCGGTAGGCCGACGCCCATGACGCTCGTCGAACGGCTCAGCCTGCTTTGACTTTTCTTTGTCGTGACCCTGCAACCAGTCATGGAGCGCGGGATCTCCGTAGAACGCGGAGTTGACGTGCTTCGTGACGAGGAGGTCGGGAACCGTTTCTGAGACGAAGGACATGAGTCGATTCCCGGGTTGGTCCGGATGAAGCGGTGACGTTGGCGACGAAGAGTCGTGACGCACGACGATTATGGGCAGATCACGGGCTTTCCACTCTCTTAGAAGAACACGAATGTTTTGTCCACAGTCGAGGTTAGACGACACACCCCAGAACGCTGCGTCTTTGAATCCATCCTGCACATCGATCACAATTAGGGCTTGGCGCTCACGGTTCTCACTCATGTCGTCCATCCAAGCGGATCCTGTTCGACCAGAGAAGCGGCCGGAGCGACAACGAACGATGAATTAGCGCCACATATCCCGGTGTAACACGCTCAAAAGCAGTTACCGCAAATTCTTCACGATCACCTCTGGGAGCGAGAACCCAGCCACCTGCACTAGCTTCGGTGCATGACCGAGCAGCAGCCCTACCAAGTCGTCAAAAGCTACGACAATTTCGAATTGCGCCGATACCCAGCGCATCTGGTGGCCGAGGTTATCACCGAGGGCCCGTTCGAAGACGCTGGTAATCGGGCCTTCCGCTATTTGTTCGCGTACATCTCCGGGGCCAACCGCTCCCTGCAGAAAGTCACCATGACGGCGCCGGTGGTGCAAACGGATGCCGCGGAAAAGATCCCGATGACCGCGCCAGTGCTGCAGGAGGGCGTGAAGGATGCCGCAGCCGGTGAACAATTCCGGGTCGCTTTCGTGCTCCCCAAAGACCTGACGATCGAAACAGCCCCGCAGCCCACGGACCCCACCGTGCACCTGCGCACGGTACCTGCAAGCCTGGCCGGTGCCCTTCGCTTCAGCGGACGATGGAGTCAGACTCGATATGAACAACATCTTGACCAGTTGCGCGGGGCGGTCGCCGCCGCCGGGTTCAGCGTCTTGGGGTCACCGAGATTTGCACGATTCGACCCGCCGTTCAAGCCGTGGTTTCTGCGCCGCAACGAGGTACTGCTCGACGTCGAAGAGCCCGGCTGACCAGCGCTCGCCCTGCTGTCGCAGGATCCCTGCGCGCCTTGAGCTTGCTTGGAGTGTCATGGGAAGCGGGTGGGAGCCTCCGGGGTCGCGGATAGTATGAGAAAGTACGCACGGGGGGTCGTCTGGCCAGTTCATGTCTCCGTGCCAACGTACACATCGTGCCAATTTGCAAGGAGACGCTGCCATGGAATGGCTCATCCCGGTTTTGATCGTTGTCGCACTCGTTGCCATCGTGGGTATCTACCTCTGGTCGACCTACAACTCCCTCGTAACGCTCAACGTGCGCGTTGACGAAGCCTGGAGCGACATCACGGTGATGCTCAAACGTCGTGCCGACCTGCTGCCCAACCTGATCGAAACGGTCAAGGGTTACGCGGCACACGAGAAGAGCGTGTTTGAGAACGTGACCAAGGCCCGCGCCGAGACGCTGTCTGCCCAGGGCCCGGCCGACGCATCTGCTGCTGAGAACCACATGCAGACCGCGCTGAAGAGTATCTTCGCCGTTGCCGAGGCATACCCGCAACTGCAGGCCAGCCAGAATTACCTGCAACTGCAGGGCGCGATCGTCGACACCGAGGATAAGATTCAGGCCGCTCGCCGGTTCTACAACGGTGGCGTGCGTGAGATGAACACCAAGATCAAGGTGTTCCCGAACCACCTGTTCGCCGTCAACCTCGGCTTCACCGAACGCGAATTCTTCGAGGTGGCCGATTCCGCAGCGATTGCGGAGCCGCCTCGCGTGCAGTTCTAAGGGAGCGCTTCGATGTACAGCGCGATAGCGAAAAACAAACGCAACACTGTTTTTATCATGATCCTCTTCTTCGTGATCATCGCCGGGCTCGGCTGGCTGGCCAACGCTGTCTACGGCAGTGGCGGGTACGGCATTCTCATTGCAACGGTCGTCATCACCGCCCTGTACGTCATCATTCAGTACTACGCAGCGGGTCGCCAGGCCATCTCCATGAGCGGCGGCATCAGGGTCAACAGCCAGTCCGATCACCCCAGGCTGTGGCGCATCGTCGAGAACCTGTCGATCACGACCGGCACCCCGATGCCCGAGGTTTACATCATCAATGACCCGGCACCGAACGCGTTCGCCACTGGCCGCGACCCGAAACACGCCATCGTCGCCGCGACCACCGGACTGCTCGACATCATGGACGATTCCGAACTCGAGGGCGTCATGGCCCACGAGATCGGCCACGTGCGCAACTACGACATTCGAGTGTCAATGGTCGTGTTCGGCCTCGTCGTGGCGATTGGGTTCATCTCCGATATGTTCCTGCGCATGGCGTTTTTCGGCCGCAGCAACAACAGCAATGGCAACCCCGTCGTCATGGTGTTCGGCCTCGTCGCCATGATCGTGGCTCCACTCATCGCGACCGTTGTGCAGCTCGCCATCTCCCGCCAGCGCGAGTACCTGGCGGATGCCACGAGCGCGTTGACGACGCGGCACCCGGACGCCCTCGCCTCGGCTTTGGCCAAACTCGGCCAGTACGGTCGCCCGATGCAGAAGCAGAACAGCTCGATGGCGCACCTTTGGATCTCCGACCCGCTAAAGAAGGGCGCCATGGGCAAACTGTTCGCGACGCACCCGCCGATCGAAGAGCGAATCGAGCGCCTCACGGCCATGGGCCGCAAGTTCTGAGCCAGTTGCAGCTGCCCGTAACGCAGCACGACCACGTGCGGCGTGGCCCAGAACGCTAGCGTGGGATTTTCAGCCAGGTCATGCCACGCAGCTCGATGCAGAACCGATCGCGTGTCTGCACGATGGTCATGAGCACGTCGTCGCAGTGGGCACAGCGAACGACGAAAGTGTCGGGTTCGCCGTAGACCATCGCACGCGCGAGAACCGAGACGTCACCGCATCCGGCACAGCGAGCAGATGCCGTGGTCGGGTCGAACGTGAACAGGTCAGACAGCGGGCCCGCGAGGGCGTTCCCGTCGACGTGCTCGGTCACTACGCGCCTCCGAACCGTTCGGTCTTGACGCGGTTCGGTTCATGCCCGAGGGCGACGAGGGCGCTCGCGACGGTCTCGACGAATCCGGTCGGCCCGCACACGAACACCGTCGGTGATAGAGCGGCCGGAAAGCCATGAGCCTCCAGGTCTGCGGCAGTGATGCGTCCGGCCGGCCGGGACCATCCGCTTGGCGCGCCGCGAGTGAAGATCCAGGTCACCTCGAGGTTGGCAGAGGGGGACTCGAGTTCAGCGCGGAAGAATGCATCTAGCGGCGTGCGCACCGAGTAGAGCAGTCGGAACGGGGCCGTACTGCCGGATGCCTCGTGCGAGCGGATCATCGCCATCAGGGGAACGATCCCCGAGCCGCCGCCGATGAGCTGCACGCTCTCGGTCTGCTGCGGCGTCCAAACAAACCAGCCGCCCAGGGGGCCGCGCAGCTCGAGTTCGTCGCCCTCGCGGAGCGTGTCGACCAGGTACGGCGACACCTCACCGGTGGGCAGGCGATCGACCGCGAGCTCGATGCGGTCACCGGCACCGGCCGAAGCGACCGAATACGATCGCACCGCGGTGTAGCCATTCGCAGCGGTCAGCCGCACGTCGGTGTGCTGACCTGCGATGTTGCCACCCCACCTCGGAACGTCGATGGTGATGCTGCGGCCGGACGCGCTCTCTCGCCGGATCGAGGTCACGACGCCCACCTTCCAGTTACCGATGCGGCCGTCCCCGGCCTCACTCGTGCCCGTCACCAATAGCGCTGTTCGAGCCAGGGATCGCCATACATGTTGTAGCCGTTCTGCTCCCAGAACCCGGGTTCATCCTGGCTCTGCATCTCGAGGCCGTGAATCCATTTGGCACTCTTCCAGAAATACAGGTGGGGGATGAGCAGTCTCGCCGGACCACCATGCTCCGGATCGAGCTTGGCACCGTCGAACTCAAGGGCAATCCAGGCCTGACCACCCAGCAGGTCGGCCAGCGGAACATTGGTTGTGTAGCCACCATAGGAACGTGCCATCACGTATTCATCGGTCGTTTTCACGGTCGCGAACAGGGTGTCGAGAGAGACGCCCCGCCAGCTCGTGCCGAGCTTGGACCAGCGAGTCACGCAATGGATGTCGGTGTTGATATCCTCAACCGGCAGCGCGTGCAACTCCTCCCAGTTCCAGGTGTGCAGGGTGTCCGAGTCCGTGCGGATGCTGAACTGCCAGTCGACGGTGTCGATGTGTGGAGTAGGCCCGGAGGACAGCACCGGGAAGTCGGCGGTCAGGTACTGACCGGCCGGAAGATCGGGGTTTACTTCGCCACCGCGACCGACGAAGCCACGTGAAATGACTGCCACGGGATGCTCCTTCGGTTCCTGTCGAGAATAGCAGAAGGCGCCCGAAATCGTGTTCCGCGAGCCGTCGCCAACTGCACCGATTGACGCTGGCCATCGACCTGCACTGGCCTTCGGCGGAAACGAAAAGGTGCCTAGTCCAGCTCCGCGGCAAGCCCCGCCGCGAGGTTGCCGCGCGGCACCACGACGATTTCGTCGAGCCCCTGCCAGGCGGCGGCCTCCCGCAGTACGAGTGCGAGCCGAGCGGCGGCATCCGCTGGTGAGGCCGGTTCAGCCCAGGCTGATTGTACCCGCAGTACGCCGGCCTGCCGGTCGTTCTTGAGGTCTACCCGGCCGATCACCGTATCGCCGAGCAGAACCGGCAGTGAGTAGTAGCCGAACACACGCTTGGGCTCCGGCGTGTAAATCTCGATGCGATAGTGAAAATTGAACAGGCGCAGGGCACGGGCCCGTTCCCAGACCACCGGGTCGAAGGGTGACAATACCGTCTGCGCGTCCATGCTGCGCGGCAGGCGGGCGCCCTGGTGTAGCCAGGCCGCCCCCGGAGTGCCCCTCTGTCCCCAGCCGGCCACCTCGACCGGGATTAACTCGCCGGACTCTTCGAGATCGCGGATCGCGACCAGGGTCGGCGTCGACTTCAGCCGAAAGTAATCGGCGAAGTCTTTCATCGTGCCGATGCCATGGGCCCGGGCCGATCGGCTGACCAACTCGCGGTGGGCATCCGCACTCGAAATGCTTCGACCGAGCAGGTCGGGGGAGAAGACCTGCTCGGGCAGGGCGTAGACCCGCTCAAATCGGATGCGTCCGGCACTGACCACATCGCCCCAGCGGAACAACGTCTCCAGTCCGGTCTTCACGTCGGACCAGCCCCACCAAGGGCCACTGCGTCTATTGGCATCGTGCTCGATCGCACTCGCCGGCAGCGGCCCGTTGGCGGCGAGCTCGGCCAAAAGCCAATCGAGCATCGGACGGTTGGCGTGCGACCAATCGTCGGTGTTGTGGGCCGAGCGGTCACGAAAATGCTGCATCCGCCAGTGGAACAGCGGCCACACCTCGACCGGTAGAAACGATGCCTCGTGTGCCCAATACTCTGTGAAGCGGGCCTCGCGCCCGGTGGTCAAACGGTCGAGCTGAGCCTTGTCGTAGGCACCGAGCCGACTGAATGCCGGCATGTAATGGCTGCGTTCGAAGACATTGACCGAGTCGATCTGCAACAGCTCAAGCCGGTTGACGAGGCCGGTGAGCTGGCGGATGCCGATCGCCGTATCGGTGCGCGAACCGAACCCCTGCGCGGCCAACGCGATACGGCGCGCCAACGCGGGGGAGATGGTCTCTGGCATTGCCTTGATTCTAGCGGTCGCGGTGAAACACCCGGTTCTCTCTCCTGCTTCCCGTCCTGCGCCGCAACCTGTGCGATTGGCCGGGCCGATCTAGAATGAGCGGGTGAGCGAATCGACGGGCAATCCAGGCACGCGGGCCCAGCTGCGGCTGCGGCGCCGACGGTCAGCCGTTGGCACGCAGGAGCGTTCTGATCAGTCTGGATCCGAGCTTGTCGCTGCGCCGGTCGAGCTGGTAGCCGCGACGCCTGCCCTCAATGGCGTCGATGAGAACCTGCCGGCCGGCATCCGCTTGGCTGGAGCCTGGTCGTGGCGGCTGATTGTGATCGCCGCAGCCATTGCCATTTTGATCTTTCTCATCATTCAGCTGCGCCTGATAGTCATTCCCCTGCTCGTCGCCGTTCTCGTGTCGGCCCTGCTGATTCCCTTCGTAGCCTTTCTGGTACGGCACCGCTGGCCGAAGGGCCTCGCCGTCGCCGTCGCGATGCTGGGTACGCTGGTGCTTGTCGCCGGACTTGTCACGCTGGCATCCACGCAAATAGCCGAGGGTACTGTCGGTTTGAGCGATCGCCTCGCAGCGAGTTTTGACAGTCTCAAATCGGTGCTCGCTGCGTCTCCCTTGCAATTGTCGGATGCCGAGATCACCGACTACCTGAAGCAGGCCTGGACCGCAATCCAGAATGACAGCGCCGTGTTCATCAGTGGTGCCCTCTCGGTGGGAACCACCCTCGGGCACCTGCTCACCGGGCTGTTGCTCGCGTTGTTCAGTTTGCTGTTCATCCTCATCGACGGCAAAGCGATCTGGGGCTGGATCGTACGATTCTTCCCCCTGCGCGCCCGCGCTGCCGTTGACGGCGCCGGCATCGCCGGTTGGACCACGCTCGGCAACTTCGCCCGAGTACAGATACTGGTCGCCTCCATCGACGCGGTCGGCATAGGTGTCGGTGCCGCCCTGCTCGGGGTGCCGATGGCCATACCAATCGGCATTTTGGTGTTTCTTGGCTCGTTCATTCCCATTGTCGGTGCCGTCGCCACCGGTTCCGTCGCCATTATTATCGCCCTGATCTTCAATAACTGGGCCGTCGCCCTCGCCATGCTCGGCGTCGTACTGCTCGTGCAGCAGGTAGAGGGGCACGTTCTGCAGCCGCTGATCATGGGAACAGCCGTCAAAGTGCATCCGCTGGCCGTCGTACTGGTGGTCGCAGCTGGAGCCCTGCTCGCTGGAATTCCCGGAGCCCTGTTCGCCGTGCCCGTTGCCGCCGTGTTGAACGCGATGACCAGCTACATCGCTGGCGGCCGCTGGCGCTCGAGTCCGCCAGCGACGATGCCGTCGAGGGGTTCGGTGCTATGGCAGACCGTACCGCAAAGTCGACCGGGCTACCGTTCCGGCCCTGCGCCAGCCCGCACGGCCCGGGTGCGTCCCCGCAGCATCCGTACCCCTCGCGGCGGATCCGCCCGCAGCACGCCCCCAGATTCCAGCGCGCCTGACGCCCAGCACGATAGTTCGGAGAACTAAGACATGCCAGAGACCACCCTTCTCGCACCCACTCTCGCGGAATTCGAGGCCGCACGCGCGGTTGTCGCCCGGGTCGCCGATGTGACCCCCATGGAGAGCTCGCGATACCTCGCGGACGTGTTGGGAGCGCCGGTCTATCTCAAGTGTGAGAACCTGCAGCGTACCGGTTCGTACAAAATTCGCGGCGCCTACAACCGACTCTCAAAACTGACCGATGAGGAGAAGGCTCGCGGCGTTGTTGCGGCCTCGGCGGGCAATCACGCCCAGGGAGTGGCCTTCGCCGCCCGCGAGTTGGGCATCAAGGCCACCATCTTCATGCCGGTCGGCGTTGCACTGCCCAAGCTCTCAGCCACCCGCGACTACGGCGCCGAGGTCATCCTGCGCGGTACAACGGTCACCGAACCTTTGCTCGCGGCGGCCGAATACGCCCGCGAAACCGGCGCCATCCTCATTCCGCCGTTCGATCACGCGGATGTCGTCACCGGTCAGGGCACGCTGGGCCTGGAAATCCTCGATCAGGTTCCGGATCTTGAAACGGTCATCGTTCCCATCGGGGGCGGCGGACTGATCTCCGGTGTGGCCAGCGCGCTCAAACAGCGTGCTGCGCGGGACGGGCGCCGCATCCGGGTGATCGGAGTGCAGGCGGAGAACGCCGCCGCCTACCCGCCCTCCCTCGAGGCCGGAGAGGCCACGATGATCAGCATCCTGCCGACCATCGCTGACGGCATCGCCGTTGCCATGCCGGGACTGCTCAACTTCGAGATTGTGCGCGACGCCGTCGACGAGATCGTCACCGTGAGCGAAGACGACACCGCGCGGGCGCTGCTCGTGCTGCTCGAACGCGCCAAACTCGTCGTTGAACCCGCCGGAGCAGTGGCGGTCGCGGCCATCCTGGCCGGCAAGGTCACTTCGACCGGGCCAACAGTGGCCATCCTCTCGGGGGGCAATATCGACCCGCTGCTCATGCAGCGCGTGATTAGCCACGGTCTCGCGGCGTCGGGACGTTACCTCACGCTGCGCATCATGCTGCCGGACCGCCCGGGCCAGCTGGCCCGCATCTCAGAATTGCTCGCCGAGGCCACCGCAAATGTTATCGAGGTGCTGCACACGCGGCACGGGGCTGGACTGCGGATCAGCGAGGTCGAACTCGATGTCAGTGTCGAGACCCGGGGGCCCGAGCACCGCCAGCACGTCGTCGACACCCTGCGGGCAGCGGGCTACGACCCCCAGATCGACTAACCGCCCGCGTACCGGCGCGCGCCACCGGTTGGCGCATAACTCCTGCAATTCGAGATAGTTCGCAAACGGATGCCCGGAATTCCAGGGAACTTTTCTACGGCGGCTGCAGATTGCAGGAGTTGCGGTCCGGAGGCCTGTAAACAGGTACGGGTGCAGGTCTACGACCGGGTACGGATCAGGCTCCGGTGAAGGTTTCCACGTTGGAGATGTGGACGGAAATTTCCTTGCCGTTCGGTGTGGTGTAGCTCGTCTTCGCGCCAACCTTGAGTCCGATGATGGCTGCGCCGAGCGGGCTCTGCTCGCTGAACACATCGAGGTCGCTGTTGGCGCCGATCTCGCGGCTCCCGATCAGAAAACGGCTCTCGTCGCCAGCAATGATGGCGGTGATGACGGTGCCGGGAACGACGACGCCGTTGCTCTCGGGAGCATGGCCGACCTCGGCCGTGCGCAGCAGCACGGTGAGAGTGCGGATGCGCGCCTCCATCTTGCCCTGCTCTTCTTTCGCCGCGTGATAGCCGGCGTTCTCCTTGAGGTCGCCTTCTTCCCGGGCGGACTCGATCTTCTTCGCAATATCGCCCCGACCGAAGTTACTCAGTGACGCCAGTTCCGCTGCGAGGCGGTCGTGGGCCTCCTGAGTTAGCCAAGTGACCGTTGTGTCTGTAGTCACGAGTGATCTCCTTTTTGACGCTCGAGCGCAGAAAGGCCGGTGAGGCTGCGCGAATAGAGCCGAAACCCCGACGATTGCCGAGGCGAATACGTCAGTTTAGGTCAGCCAGCACTGGTAAATCAAACCCGTGTTACTGAGGTCGGTGGTGCGCAGAATCTCGGTGAAGGACCGGTTGTACAGCGTCGATGGCGGCAGATCGATGATCTTCCAGCCGACTACGGAATAGCTTTCGTTGAGCGCCTGCACCGCGCAACTCGCTGTACGATTCACCGGCAGTGCCACCTCGAAAGTCACGCTGACACTGTGCTCGTCGATAATGGTGTAGCCGATATCGCGCGCTTCGATTTGAGTGGATGCCCCGTCCAGACCGGTCCACAGCACCCACGACCCCAGCACCAGCACAAAAATGCCGCCCAGTCCCCAGAGGGTTCGGCGGTCCCGTCGCTTGCGCGTGGGCGTGCGACCGTAGCGTGATTGGATCACGGGGCTCTCGATCGGCGCTGGGGCCGCCGAGACCTCCGATTCGTCGAGACGATCGGGCTCACGGCTCGCCTGGACTCCGGTGGGCGTGCTGTTTACGGGCACTGGTGATTTCACACTTTCCATGGAGCGATTAGGCTGGTCTCTAGGTTATCTGGCCTAAGGTTATCCGGCATTCCTGAGGAGTATGGTGACGCTGCGATTGATGGCTGTGCATGCCCATCCCGACGATGAGTCGAGCAAGGGCGCGGCTACGTACGCCTACTACCGCAGCCTCGGCGCTGAGGTGCTCATTGTGAGTTGCACCGGTGGCGAACGCGGCAGCATTCTGAACCCCGCGATGGACGGCCATGCGATGGCCGAACGAGACATATCCGGACTGCGCCGCCTGGAGATGCAGGGCGCCCAGCAGGCGCTCGGCGTGCAGCACCGCTGGCTTGGCTTCGAAGATTCCGGCATGAACGAGGATGAGTCTGTGCCGCCGAACTCCTTCGCCGATATTCCGCTGGAGTATTCGGCCGAGCCCCTCGTCACTCTCGTGCGTGAGTTTCGCCCCCAGGTGCTGATCACCTATGACGAAAACGGCGGCTACCCGCACCCAGATCACATCCGCTGTCATGAAGTCTCCCTCGAAGCATTTCGCGCGGCCGCCGACCCCGACCGGTACCCGAGTTCGGGAGCGCCCTGGCAGATCGACAAGCTCTACTACGACCGCATCTTCAACCTCGAGCGCATCGATGCGATGTACCTCGCACTCAGCGTGGCCGAGCCCGATTCTCCGCTTCTGGAACCCCTCTTGGCGGCGCGGGAGCGCATGGAGAATTATCCCAAGCTCGCCACCACCCACGTTCCGGCCGGAGATTTTCTCGACGTACGCGATGCGGCCCTGCGCTCGCACGCAAGCCAGGTCTCACCAGACAGCAGCTTCTTTTTCTGGCCCAATGATCTGGTACGCGAGGCCTGGCCGTACGAAGACTTCCAACTCGTCGAATCGAAAGTAGACATCGCCATGCCCGAATCAGATCTCTTCGCCGGAATCGAGGATGCATGATGACCCCCTTGATCTCCGTCGTGCTTGCCGTCACCCCGACGCCGGACCCCGACTTCGACCCGAACACGGTCACCCCGGGTGTCGTCGGGTTTTTGGCTATCTTCTTTGTCGCGGTGGCGACCGTGCTGCTGTGCCTCGACGTGGTTCGGCGCATCCGTCGCACCACCTACCGTGCGGAGATCAAGGAACGACTCGACGCCGAACTGGCGGCGCGCGACGCCGACCCGAACGCACCGAAAGACGACAAGCCCGAGTAGTCGCGCGCCGCCCGCTACGGGTAGAGCGGATGCGTGGCGATCAGCAGTATCGCCGCAAAATGACACAGGAACGCCACGACCGTCAGGGTGTGGAAAATCTCGTGGAAACCGAACACGCCCGGCACCGGGTTGGGCTTCTTCAGCCCGTAGACGATCGCGCCGACCGTGTAGCAGAGTCCGCCGATCAGAATGAGCGTCATCATGGGGGCGTTGGCCTGAAAGAAGTCCACGATGAACAACAGCGCGCCGTAGCCGAGCACCAGGTAAAGCGGCACGTACAGCCAGCGCGGAGCGTGGATCCAGAACACGCGAAAGATGATGCCAAGCCCGGCGCCGCCCCAGACCAGCCAGAGCAGGAGCGTCGCTTTTTCCGGCGGCAGCGCGAGCACGGTGATCGGCGTGTATGACCCGGCGATCAGCAGGAAGATGTTGGCGTGATCGATGCGCTTGAGCAGGATGCGGGTGCGCGGCTGCCAGTTGAAGCGGTGATACAGCGCCGAATTGCCAAACAGCAGCATCGAGCTGAGCACGAACACCGCAGAGCTGATCTTGGCAGCTGACCCCTCGGCGAGCACGAGCAGCACGATGCCGGCCACGATTGTCACCGGAAAAGTTCCGGCGTGAATCCAGCCGCGCCAGGTCGGTTTGACGTCCTCCGGATGGTCGTCAGCCGCCTCGATCAGTGGCAGATTGGGGATATCGTGCTCGGTGGCCATGCTGTAAGGATACGACAGAGCGCGGCCGGCGTGCCGCGAACGCTCGACGGAGTGGACTAGCGTAACTGTGTGCAGAAACCCCAAGTCCCCTCAGCGCGCGGCCTCCTCTACAGGCTGTATCAGCGCCGACTGAGGCGCGGACTCACGCCGGAGCACCTGCCCCATCACGTCGCCATGATCATCGACGGTAACAGGCGCTGGGCCAGGCAACTGGGGTTTCAGACGGCTGCGCACGGGCACCGAGCCGGGGCCGCAAAGATGCGCGAATTTTTGGAATGGTGCGACGACCTCAAAATTTCGGTCGTCACCCTGTACCTGCTCTCCTCCGATAACCTCACCCAGCGGCCCGCTGATGAACTCGCCGATCTGATCGAGATCATCGCGGACCTGGCCGAAGAGCTCTCGCACTATCGCAATTGGCGGGTGCAGCAAATGGGGTCCAAGGCCGGCCTGCCTCTTCCGCTTGTCGCAGCGCTCGATGCGGCGGATGCCCGCACCAGCGACTACAAAGGGCTACACGTGAATCTCGCGGTCGGCTATGGCGGGCGCACGGAGATCACCGACGCCATGCGCAGCATCGTCGCCACCCACCACGCGCACGGCGGCACGCTGGAGGACCTCGCGGAGACCCTCACGCCAGAGCTGATCGGCCAGCACCTCTACACCGGTGGTCAGCCCGACCCCGACCTCGTTATCCGCACCTCGGGCGAGCAGCGGCTAAGCGACTTCATGCTGTGGCAAAGCGCGCACAGTGAGTTCTACTTCGTCGAAGCTCTCGGACCCGACCTGCGTCAGATCGATTTTCTGCGCGCCCTCCGCGATTTTTCCCGACGCCAGCGGCGGTTCGGCGGCTAGTCGAGGTCATGGGGTGAGATCAGTAGGGGGAATATTTGTTTGACAACCGATTGGACCCGCATGACTTCGCTCCAGAACTTCACCGATGGCTTTCGCAACGAGCCCGGTTACCTCGACTTCGGTCGGGTCGGCCCGCTCTCTGAGGTCGTCATGGCGGAGACCCTCGGCCAGAACGAGGTCCTGTCCCGTGCCCGGTTCGGCAGCCTCGACCACCTGGCTGAGCAGGATTTGCGTGCCCGCACCGCGGTATCCGCTCTCACCGGTTTCACCCCAGACCAGATTGTGCTTCAGCCCAACACCAGCTCGGGCCTGATGCAGACCATGTTCGGTCTGACCGGTTCCGTGCTGCTGTCGGCTGGCGACTTTCCCAGCGTGCCGTTTGCGGCGGTGCGCGCTGCTGAAACCCTGCACGTGGTCACCCCGCTGTGGTTGGAGACCGAACGAGGTCGCGTCACACCCGGCCAAATCCGTGACCAGCTCACCCCGGCCGTCGCGGCTGTCGCGGTGTGTCTCGTCGATTCCCGCACGGGCTATCGCGCTGACCTTGACGGTATCCGCCAGGTCATCGGCGATCGCCTGCTCATTGTTGATGCGATCCAGGGCTTCGGTGTCGTTGACACAGCCTTTGAGGCAGCGGATGTCGTCGCTTCCGGTGGCCAGAAATGGACGCGGGCCGGTTGGGGCACCGGTTTTCTGGCCCTTAGTGAGCGGGCCCTCGACCGCCTCGTGCCGGTTTATTCCGGCTATGTCGGAACCGACACCGCCGAACCGTGGGACGAGGTCACCCCGCCCAGCCACAGCGCCAGGGCATTTCGGGTAACCAACGGTGACGCCATCGCGCAGGCGCGGTTTGCGGCGGCGTTGGAACAGGTCGCTGATGTCGGCGTCGACGTCATCCAGGCAGCCATTGATGACAACGTCTCTCAAATAATTGAACTCGTCGACGAATTCGTCATCGACCTCGTCTCGCCCCGCGATGTCCGGGAGCGCGCGGGCATCGTCGTACTCGAACCGCCGGCGGAACTGCTCACCACACTCGTGGCGAGCCTGCACAACCACGGCATTACCGCCACCACGCGCGGCACCACCGTGCGGCTGAGCGTTCACGCGGCCCTCGCCCCTGACACGGTCACCATGCTGAGGGGGGCCCTCACCGCTTACGCCCTCACCGCCACGTACTAACATTCCTGCGGTACAGACCGACCGTTTGCCTCAACGTCAGGTGAACGCCAGATTTTCGTGGGCGTGTCGGGTTTCTTTTTGCCCCGGTAAGTCGTAGCGTCGCTTTCATCAGGTACGGCACCTGATCGAGACGGCCATATAAGTACGGCTCGAGAATTGCTTGATGGCCAGCTCGCCAAAGTGATCCGCGTCCGTGTGACGCAGGGTAGGAGTGGCTGTGACCGCTAATCGAACCGACCTACATGCGACTGACCGGGTGGGGTCATCCGCTTCGCAAACCGAGCGCACCTACGTGTTGGACACCTCGGTGCTTCTGTCAGATCCGAAAGCGATTTTCCGCTTTGCCGAGCACGCGGTCGTGTTGCCCGTAGTGGTGATCAGCGAACTCGAGTCCAAGCGCAATGACCCGGAGATCGGGTATTTTGCACGGCAGGCGTTGCGCAATCTTGATGAACTGCGGCTCAAGCATGAACGCCTCGACTTTCCGATTCCCGTCGGCGAGGGCGGCAGCCTGCGCGTAGAACTGAACCACTCCAATATGTCGGTGCTACCGTCTGGCTTGCAATTGGGCGACAACGATTCTCGCATTCTCGCTGTAGCTCTCAACCTGGCCAACGACGGAATGACCGTGACCGTGGTTTCCAAGGACCTGCCACTACGGGTGAAAGCCGCGTCTCTCGGCCTCGCTGCCGATGAATACCGGCACGAACTCGCCGTCGATTCCGGCTGGACCGGCATGGACGAGATCACCCTCAGCGCCGAGCAGATGAGCGTGCTCTACGACAAGGAGATGCTCGACTCGCGCGCGGTGCAGGATATGCCGATCAACACCGGCCTGGTCATCCACTCCGACCGCGGGTCGGCCCTCGGCCGGGTGACCAGCCGGGGCACGCTCAAGCTCGTGCGCGGCGACCGCGACGTCTTCGGCCTGCACGGTCGGTCGGCCGAGCAACGCCTCGCAATTGACCTGCTGCTCGATCCGGAGATCGGTATCCTGTCGCTCGGTGGTCGGGCCGGAACCGGAAAGTCGGCGCTCGCCCTCTGCGCCGGTTTGGAGGCCGTGCTGGAACGGCAGCAGTATCGCAAGATCATGGTCTTCCGTCCCCTCTACGCGGTCGGCGGCCAGGACCTTGGCTTTCTGCCCGGCGACCAGGGCGAGAAAATGGGGCCGTGGGCGCAGGCGGTCTTCGATACCCTCGGCGCGATCGTGTCGGAGAATGTGGTCGAGGAGGTGATGGAGCGCGGCATCCTCGAGGTTCTCCCGCTCACTCACATTCGTGGCCGGTCCCTGCACGACGCCTTCGTCATCGTCGATGAGGCGCAGTCACTCGAGCGCAACGTACTGCTGACCGTGCTGAGCCGCATCGGTCAGAACTCGCGCGTGGTGCTTACCCACGACGTCGCCCAGCGCGACAATCTGCGGGTCGGCCGCTTCGACGGCGTGGCCAGCGTGATCGAAACGCTGAAGGGGCATCCGCTGTTCGCGCACATGACCCTGACCCGGTCGGAGCGCAGCGCGATCGCGGCGCTGGTGACGGAGATGCTGGAGGGCAACGAGGTTATGTAGCTCGGCAGGGGAGCGGTGGTCGCGTCGTCGCCGCTGGTGACCTCGAGGCAACAGGACATCCGCTCGCCTGGCCCATTGGTTCAAGCGGGCCTGGAGTGGGCCGCAGCGTGGACTTGTCAGAAAAACCTTGACGACGGGGCAACGTGCTGCGCGGCCACCCAATCGATTTCATCCGCGAGCAGGTCGATTCCGGTCGCCACGGGCACGTAACCCAGCTGAGTAGCTGCAGTTGTGTCGAGCACGATTGGAAGAGCCGTGAGCCAGGGGTGCCGTCCCCGCTGCGGATCCGCCGTCGCTCCTCCGATGGCTCCTGTTCCGCACAAAATCACCGCTCGCACTGATTCACTCCTTCGGGCACCATCGCAGCCTCCCAAACGTTACCGCGCGACATCCCCGGAAGCGGTAGGCGCTGAGGGACTCGAAATATCCACTGGTGTTGTGGAGCACCCCGCGGACACGGAACGGATACATTTTGAGTGAGCAGCGCGCAACATCGCTTGGATGAGTGCGCGGCCAACGATTCTGTTGCCGTCGTAGCCACGTGGGGCTTACTCGGTCGAGAGAGCCATGAGCAGATGGCACAGAGTATTGGATCGTGCTCGAAGATACATCCTCGGGAATCGTCGGGCTCGGTGCCAAGCAATCCCCGCCGAGGCAACCCGCCACCGCACTCAGGTCGACTGGTTAACGCCGGCGAGTGTTGCCGATAGCGCCCGGGCGCATCGGCAACACTCGCTGTGGGTGGAGCTGCTACTTCTTCTGCGGGGGGCGCGTCATACTCAGCACGTCGAGGGCCGTGTCGAGTTCGGCGAGCGTGAGGTCGCCACGTTCGACGTGGCCGAGGGCGATAACGGACTCACGCACGGTGAGGCCCTCGGCGACGGCCTTCTTGGCAACCTTGGCAGCGGCTTCATAGCCGATGACACGGTTAAGCGGGGTGACGATCGACGGCGACTTCTCGGCCAGGGCCCGAGCATGCTCGAGGTTGGCTTCGAGACCGTCGACGGTCTTGTCGGCGAGGACGCGGGTTGCGTTGGTCAGCAGCCGGATCGACTCGAGTAGGGCGGTTCCCATGACCGGGATACTAACGTTGAGCTCGAACGAGCCCGAGGCACCCGACCAGGCGATGGTGGCATCGTTGCCGATGACGCGCGAGCAGACCATGAGCACGGCTTCCGGAATGACCGGGTTGACCTTGCCGGGCATGATCGACGACCCGGGCTGCAGGTCGGGGATGCTGATCTCGCCGAACCCGGTGTTGGGGCCGGATCCCATCCAGCGCAGGTCGTTGCAGATCTTGGTCAGCGAGACGGCAATGGTGCGCAGGGCCCCGGAAGCGTCGACCAGACCGTCGCGGTTGGCCTGCGCTTCGAAGTGGTCGCGCGCTTCGGTGATCGGCAGCTCGGTTTCCTGCACGAGCAATTCGATGACGAGCTGTGGAAAGCCGTAGGGGGTGTTGATGCCGGTGCCGACCGCGGTGCCACCGAGGGGAACTTCGGCAACGCGGGGGAGGGCGGTGCGGATGCGCTCGATGCCGAGGCGCATCTGGCGGGCGTAGCCGCCGAACTCCTGGCCGAGGGTGACGGGGGTGGCATCCATCAGGTGGGTGCGGCCGGCCTTGACGGCCTCTTTCCAGAGTTCCGCCTTGGCCTCGAACGAGACGGCGAGGTGGTCGAGCGAGGGGATGAGCTCGTCGATCAGGGCGCTGGTGACAGCGATGTGCACCGAAGTCGGGAACACGTCGTTCGAGGACTGGCTCGCGTTGACGTGGTCGTTCGGGTGCACCGAGCGGCCGAGGGCGCGGGTCGCGAGGGTCGCCAGGACCTCGTTCATGTTCATGTTCGAAGAGGTGCCGCTGCCGGTCTGGTACACATCGATCGGAAACTCGCTGTCGAACTGCCCGGTGATGACTTCGTCAGCGGCCGAGGCGATGGCGTCGGCGATGTCCGCATCGAGCACGCCGAGCTGCGCGTTGGCGAGAGCCGCCGACTTCTTGATGCGGGCGAGAGCCGCGATCTGCGCCGACTCAAGCGTGGAGCCGGAGATTGGAAAGTTCTCGACGGCGCGCTGGGTTTGGGCACCGTAGAGAGCATCCGTTGGAACACGGACCTCACCCATCGTGTCGTGTTCGATCCGGTAGCCGGTTTGTGCGGAGGTGTCCACCACTGTGTGCATTCCCTTTCGGTGCTGTATGAGAGTCGTGCTGTGCGCAACGGGTGCGCGGATGGTCTGGTCTAAATGACGCCCACCACGATGTTGGGGTCGGCGTGTCCCTCGCGAAGAACGTAGTTCGCGCCGACGATAGCCAATGTACCTTCTGCGATGGCCGCGCTGATCACCTCGGACTGCTCGAGCAGCTCGGTGACAGTGTCTTTGAGATGTTCCCGGCCCACGGTGCCGGCATCGATCTGGGTGGGGTCGACGAAAGCGGATGCCGGCTGCCCGCTCACCCGACGCACCGCCGGAACGATCTTTTCGATAACGTGCGTGATGTGTGCTGGCAGGGCCGGGGCATCCGCTGCCTGAGAATCGATGGCGGCGCGCACCGCACCGCACTCGTCGTGGCCGAGCACGAGGATCAGCGGAACGTGCAGCACGGCCACGGCATATTCAAGGGAGCCGAGTACCGACTCTGAGATGATCTGGCCGGCATTGCGCACGACGAAGAGGTCGCCGAGGCCCTGGTCGAAGATGATTTCTGCGGCGAGTCGGGAGTCGCTGCAGCCGAACAGGGCCGCGTGCGGGGTTTGCTGGCCGACCAGTTCGGCCCGGCGGTCGACGTCCTGGCGGTGCCGCGGGGAGCCCGCGACGAAGCGCACGTTGCCCTCGCGCAGTTCGTTCCAGGCTTCTGCCGGAGACGGCGTGGCAGTCGGTGTGGGGTTCATGGGGCTCCATTCTCTGCCACATTGGCAGCCAACGCGGTGGCGAGCGTTTCGAAGTCGCCGGTGGGCGCCGTACCGATCAGCAGATAGGTGCTCGAGCCGGCGGTGGTCACAAGCGCGTACTCGAAATTGCCCCGATCGGCGACGGGGGCACTGTTGCGGTAGACGTCCCAGGTGACGCCCGCGATGCTGGCGGTGTCGACGACGGGGGAGTCGGGCAGCTTCTGGGCGAGCCAGGTGGGGTTCGCGTCGAAGGCCTGGTTGAAACCGATGAACTGGTTGTCGGGTGTGATCAATCCGATGTACCAGGACGGGACTTGACCGTTGGTGCCGGCCTGCCACTCAGCGTCGTTGGCGTTCCAGCCGTCCGGCAGGTCGGGGCTGGCCAGGGGGTGATCAACGACCGGCTGCACCTGGGCGGCAATGCTTGCGTAGTCGACGTCGCGAGTGATCGGGTTATCGTTGCGCGGCACCAGCAGCACGAGTACAAGCACGGCGCCCACCGTCACGAGCAGCGAGAGCACGAGATTGTTCACGGTCTTGTGCGAGCGGTACTTGCGCGAATTCTCGGCCAGCCGGTCGGCGGTCTCCTGCGGAGTTTCCGGCCGACCGAGCTCGGCGACGACGCGCGGCGGTTTGGGAGCGCGGCTCATCTGGTGGGCGCGGCGTCTTCGGTGGTGGGCGCTGTGGCAGCGATGCGGGCCGCGTCGAGCCTGGCTTTGGCGCCGATCAGCCATTCTTCGCAGCGGCGGGCGAGGGCTTCGCCGCGTTCCCAGAGCGCCAAGGACTGCTCCAGGGTGCTCGAGCCCTGCTCGAGGTCGTTCACCACGCGAATGAGCTCGTCGCGGGCCTGTTCGTAGCTGAGATCACTGATGGCGGGGGCAGGCGAGGTCATGGCATCCATTCTAATTATTTCGACGCGGCGCCGGGAGCCGCGATGGCGGCGACGGTTCCGCTGGCCAGGGTGAGCAACAGCTCGGTTCCGACCGGGGAATCATCGGCGCGGCGCAGCACTCGGCCGTCGGGCAGCTGGGCGATCGCGTAACCGCGGTCGAGTGTGCCCTGGGGCGAGAGGGCACGCAGCTGGGAGCGCAGTTCCACTACGGCGGCCCCGGCGCGCTCGAGAATGCGCCCGGTCAGTTCGGCGCCACGCGCTACGTAGCGGGTGAGGTCTTCGCTGCGGGAATCGATGATCCATTGTGGGTCGACGAGCACCGGGCGGCTGCGCAACTGCGAAATACGATCGATTTCCGACGAGAGGATGCCGGTGAGCCGGCTGCTGAGACGCGCCCGGGCCTGCTGCACCCGGTTTAGTTCGTCGCTGACGTCGGGAACGACGCGCTTGGCGGCATCGGTCGGGGTGGACGCGCGCAGGTCAGCCACCTCGTCGAGCAGCGGACGGTCGGCCTCATGCCCGATCGCGCTGACCAGCGGCGTCAGACAGGCGGCTGCGGCGCGCACCAGGCTTTCATCGCTAAAGGTGAGCAGGTTCTGAAAGTCGCCGCCGCCGCGGGCGACGATGATCACGTCGACCTCGGGATCAGCGTCGAGACGCGCGATGGCATTGGTAACCTCGCCGACAGCACGATCACCCTGCACGGCGGCGTGAGCGACCCGAAAGTTGACGGCCGGCCAGCGCAGCTGGGCGTTCCGAATGACGTCTTTCTCGGCGTCGGAATCTTTTCCGGTGACGAGGCCGATGCAGTGCGGCAGAAACGGCAGGCGCTTCTTGCGGGAGGCGTCGAACAGGCCCTCGCTCGCGAGTTGCTTGCGCAGCCGTTCCAGCCGTTCCAGCAGGTCGCCGAGTCCAACGTGGCGCATTTCGAAGGCCTGCATGGTGAGCGTGCCGCCCTTGACCCAGAAGTTGGGCTTGACCAGCGCGACGACGCGGTCACCCGCTTTGAAGTCGGCGGTGAGCTTGGCGCGCACCGACGACCAGATCGTGAAACTCACCGTGGCATCTTCGGAGAGGTCCTTGAGCTTGCCGTAGACGTTGCCGCCGCTGGCGCCCCACTGGGTGATCTCACCTTCCACCCAGACCATGCCGAGACGTTCGATGTAGCCGCGAATCTTGCCCGAGAGCAGGGCGACCGGCCACGGTGCTTCGACGGTGGCGGGGGCGTCCGTCATTCGGCGGTCCTGGGTGTTGTGGTGGCTGTGGGCACAGTCGGGTCCTCCCAGAGTTCTTCGGTCGTGCGTGCGTAGACTGAGGCGGTGAACACCAGCGCGCACACTACAAGTAAGCCGACCGCTATCGGCCTGGGCATGCCGCGCATTCCCAGCGCCCGCAACAGGCTTAAGGATACCCCGGTGGTCGGACAGAAACGCGTGCTGCTCGCTGCCCCACGCGGCTACTGCGCCGGAGTCGACCGTGCGGTCATCGCCGTCGAGAAAGCGCTCGAACACTACGGCGCCCCGGTTTACGTGCGCAAGCAGATCGTGCACAACATTCACGTGGTCTCCGAGCTTGAAAATTTGGGCGCCATCTTCGTCGACGAGGTTGACGAGGTGCCGCACGGCGCGCACATCGTATTCAGCGCTCACGGCGTGTCACCGGCCGTCGTCAATGCCGCCGCCGAGCGCGGCCTGCAAGCCATCGACGCCACCTGCCCGCTCGTGACCAAAGTGCACCGCGAAGCCGTGCGCTTCGCCCGCGACGACTTTCAGATTTTGCTGATCGGCCACGAAGGCCATGAAGAGGTCGAGGGCACCGCCGGTGAGGCCCCCGAGCACACCACCCTCGTCGGCAGCCCGGAGGAAGCCGACACGGTCGTCGTGCGCGACCCCGACCGCGTGGTCTGGCTGTCGCAGACCACGCTGAGCGTCGACGAGACCATGGAGACCGTGCGCCGGCTGCGGGCGCGTTTTCCCAACCTGCAGGATCCGCCGAGCGACGACATTTGCTACGCCACCCAGAACCGTCAGGTCGCCATCAAGAAGGTCGCCCGCGACTCCGACCTGGTGATTGTGGTCGGTTCCGCCAACTCGTCCAACTCGGTGCGCCTGGTCGAGGTGGCCCTGGAATACGGCGCCAAGGCTGCATACCGCGTCGACTTCGCGAGCGAGGTCAAGCAGGAGTGGCTCGACAACGCGGCGACTGTCGGGGTGACGAGCGGGGCATCCGTTCCCGAAGAACTCGTCGACGAACTGCTCGAGGCCCTCGCCGACGCCGGCTACAGCGACGTGGAGCAGGTCAAGACCGCCGAAGAAGACCTCATCTTCTCGCTGCCCAAGGAACTGCGTAAGGACCTCTCCGGCGAAACGGATGTGCGCGCTTTCGGCGGGCGCGCCGCCCCCGCCGAGTAGTCGGCTTGATCGCCTCAGCTACTGACGGCTGAGGAACTCGATCAGGGTCGGGTCGATGAACAACGCAGCCATGGTGAAAGCGAACAGCACCACGAGCGACACGGCACCACCGATGATAGGCACAAAGAACGCACGTCGACGCCGAAGGAGCAGCCGCACGGATACCGCGGTCGCGGCCAGCCAGACGAACACGAGCGTAATAGCCCCGGTCGTCGTGATAGCGCCGATGGACGCCGACGGGGCGTAGGTGCCCAAGCCCTGGTCGGTGTAGAAAGCCTGCATTGCGATTGGGAATCCGCCCAGCGAGAACACGCCGTAGACAGTGGCGAGAAGCCCGAAAGCCAACAGCCCAACGGTCCACGGGCGGTCCCAGCCGGGCACGGTGCGCGGTACAGGCGCTGACCGAAGAGGCGGGGTGGTCGCCTGCGGCGGCAGGGCTGTTCCTGCCCCGAAAGCGGGGGCGGGAACAGCCTCTACCCGGTCTTTTTCCACCGGAGGTTGCCAGGTCCAGCCCTCAGGGGCGAGTTCGCCGTACTGGGGCCGGGGGCGTGGGTCGTTGGCGGGGGGTGGAACGGAGTCCGGGTTTTCTGACATTGCTCTAACTGCGTGCTCTAACTGTTTGAGTGCCCGGCTGAGCCGAGCTGGCGGGTGGCATCGACAACGCGAGCGGCCATGGCCGACTCGGCCACCTTGCCCCACGCGCGCGGGTCGTAAATTTTCTTGTTGCCGACTTCGCCGTCAACCTTGATCACGCTGTCGTAGTTCTTCAGCATGTAATCGGCGATCGAGCGGGTGAAGGCGTACTGGGTGTCGGTGTCGATGTTCATCTTCACGACACCGTTGGCGACGGCTTCGGCGATTTCGGCATCGGTCGAGCCGGAGCCGCCGTGGAAGACCAAATCGAGGGGTAGCGCAGCGAGTCCGAACTTGGTGGAGAGGCCGGTCTGGATCTCCTTGAGCAGTTCCGGGCGCAGCTTCACGTTGCCAAGCTGATAGACGCCGTGCACGTTGCCGAAGGTGAGCGCTGCCATGTAGCGGCCCTGCTCGCCAAGGCCGAGGGCCTCGACCATTTTGATCGCATCGTCGAGGGTCGTGTAGAGGTTCTCGTTCACGTCGGCCTGGACGCCGTCTTCTTCGCCGCCGACGGCGCCGATCTCAACTTCGAGAATGGCGTTGATCGCGCGGGTGCGCTTCAGAATGTCGGTGGCGATGCCAAGGTTCTTGTCGAGGGCGATGGCTGAACCGTCCCACATGTGCGACTGGAAGATGGGGTGGCCGCCATCGGCGACCGCAGACTCCGAGGCTTCGATGAGCGGGATGACGAAGTCGCCGAGTGCGCCCTCCGGGCAGTGATCGGTGTGCAGTGCGACGGTGATCGGGTAGTTGTCGGCGACCGAGTGCGCAAAGCGGGCGAAGGCGAGGGCACCGGAGGCCCGATTCTTCACGGTGTGCCCGGCGAAGTAGTCAGCTCCGCCTGTCGTGACCTGAATGATGCCGTCGGAACCTGCTTCAGTCAGGCCCTGGAGAACGGCGTTGATGCTTTGCGACGACGACACGTTGAACGCCGGATAGGCGAACCCGCCGGTCTTCGCTGTGTCGAGCATTGCGGCGTACTGGTCGGGGGTTGCGATAGGCATTGCTTCTCCTCGAAAATGTGCGGGGGTGTGACCCGAGTCTAGCGACGCCCGCCTCGGCGTGGTCCCTCGCGATAAGGTGACTCGGGCGGACAATCCGCGCGACCCGCCGCGCATCCGTCGTAATCGAAGTCGAACTTACGTCCGGGAGGACCTTTTGAACAGCACCGAGACCGCCACTCTGTTTCAACACCCCGACCGTAACCTCGCTATGGAGCTCGTGCGCGCCACCGAGGCCGCCGCCATCCGTGCCGTGCCCTTCATTGGCCGCGGCGACAAGAACGCCGCCGACAAGGCCGCCGTTGACGCCATGCGCGCCTTCCTGGGCACCGTCAACTTCGACGGCCTCATTGTTATTGGTGAGGGCGAAAAGGACGAAGCCCCCATGCTTTTCAACGGCGAGCACGTCGGCAACGGCCGTGGCCCCGCCTGCGATATCGCCGTGGACCCGATTGACGGCACGAGCCTTACGGCCGCCGGCCGCCAGAACGCGGTCTCCGTCATCGCGGTGTCGGACCGTGGCACCATGCTCGACGCCTCGTCGATCTTCTACATGGACAAAATCGTCACCAGTGCGGCCGGTCGCGGCGTCGTCAGCCTCGACCAGTCGATCGCCGACAACATCCGTGATCTGGCGCAGGCCATGAAAAAGCCTGTCGGCGAAATGACCATCGCCGTGCTCGACCGTCCGCGCCACGCTGGCTTGATCGATGCCATTCGCAGTGCCGGTGCAGGCACACGTCTCATGCTCGACGGCGACGTTGCTGGCGGAATCAATGCCGCCCGTTACGAGACCCGCATCGACATGTGCGTCGGGATCGGCGGAAGCCCGGAAGGCATCACAACGGCCTGCGCACTCAAGGCACTCGGCGGCTACATGCAGGGACGTCTCGCCCCGAAAGATGACGCTGAGCGTGCCCGTGGCGTCGCAGCCGGGCTCGACATCGACAAGCTGCTGGAGATCGACGACATGGTCAGCGGCGACAACACGTTCTTCGTGGCGACCGGTGTGACCGACGGCGGACTCGTCGACGGCGTGCGTCGAAAGGGCCCGATGATCCGCACCGAAAGCATCGTGCTGCGCTCGCGGTCGGGCACGGCTCGTCGCGTCATCGCCGAGCACCTCGCCGAGAAGTGGCTGTAGGCACGCGACTGACCGCTAAAACTTGACCGAAACTGCACGCCTCGACTCTGATCTCAGAAGTGAGGCGTGCAGTTTCGTTGGTCACCGGTACGGCGTATGACGCTACGGGCGCCGTCTTACACGTGTATCTCGGAATCAGATTCGTTGAGACCAGCGAGACGTCGGTTGATCACACTGTGCCTCGCCTCGTTTAATTCAGCGCCGTCCACTTCAAGTGGATGCTCCAGCGTGACACGTTCGGATGCTGGCGCCTCCAACTCGGGCGCGGTCAGTTTGCGCGGGGAATCGTGGATGATGGTGGGCTCGGTGAGCAGCCCGATCTTGGTCTGGTCGATCCCGGGAAATTGCCGGGCGGTCACGAGCACTCGGGATTCGAGCGAGTTAGCGAACTTGTTGTAACTGTCCACCGTGCGCTCCAGCGCTTTGCGCAGCGACTCGGCATGGCCCGATAGCGCACCGAGCCGTTGGTAGAGGGCATTGCCGAGGTCGAAAAGTTTCTGCGCCTCATCGGTCACCGCCTGCTGTTGCCAGGTGAAGGCCACCGTCTTCAGCACCGCCCACAGATTCACCGGTGACGCCAGGGCCACCCGTTTACTGAACGAGTAATCCAAAATTGACGGGTCGGCTTCGAGCGCCGCCGATAGCAGGGACTCGCTCGGTATGAACGCGATCACGAACTCCGGACTGGCATCGAAACCTTCCCAGTAGGTCTTCTTGGCGAGCGCGTCGATGTGCGCGCGCACGGCTTTCACGTGCTTGTCGATCAATAACTTGCGGCGGGCGCCCTCCTCGCCGGTGGCCGTGTAGGGAATGGTACTCGCCTCGATATAGTGCTCGAGGGGAACTTTGGCATCGATCGCAATCGACTTGTTTCCGGGCAGGCGCACGACCATGTCGGGCCGGCCGAGCCCGGCATCGGTGGTGATGTTGGTCTGCGTGTTGAAATCCACATACTGTGCCAGGCCGGCGGCTTCGACCACGCGCCGCAGTTGGGTCTCCCCCCAAACACCGCGGGTGCTGTTGGAGCGCAGCGCGCTCGCGAGGGATTCGGTGGTCACCCGTAGTTGTTGGTCAGAAATCTGGGCTTGTTTCAGTTGCTCTGAGAGTGATCCGTACTGTTCGCTGCGCTGGGTTTCAAGCTCGGTGACCTTCTCCTGCATGGTGCGCAGGGTCTCACGCACCGGGCTGAGGGCTTCGAGTACGAGGTGTTCGCGTTTCTCTCGCTCGGACTGCAGTTGTTGGTCAGAACGCTGCCGTTCGCCGGTCTCCCGCGCAGTGGCTCGGTCGTGCTCAATCTGCGCGGAGAGGCCGTCGACGGTGGCGAGGGCGGCCGAGAGCTCACTCTGCAGTGCGCCGCGAACGGTGGCCTCACTGGCCCGAGCCTCGGCGAGGGCCACCTGATGGCGGGCCTCAAGCACAGCGGGATCGTCAACGAGCGGGCCGTGGCCGGTAGCGCCCGCGCCGCGCCGCTGCAGGAGCACCAGCGCGAGCAGGGCGCCCAACGCGGCACCGACGACGAGACCGACAATCAAACTCAGCATTGGCTCCATGCATGAAGTCTGCCAGTGCCCACCGACATCGCCGAAAGGACACTCGGATCAGGCGAATTGCTGGCTGGTCCTGACTAGCTGAGGGCCATCGGACCGTGCGTCGACGCGTGCTCCCTGGTGGCCACTGGCCCGATTACGCCGACCTTGACCCGGGTCACGTGGGCGAGCTGCTCGAGCGTGTCAACTTCGTGGCGCCCAGCCGCGTGAATCATGATGGCCGCGCACGCCTCGGCATCGGCAAGCGCGTTGTGGTGCGAGAAGTCCTCAAAACCGGCCGCCATGGCCGCCACCGGCAGCCGATACGACTCCAGGTGATAGGTGCGGCGGGCCACCTGCAGGCTGCAGACATAACGAAAGTCGGGCACCGGCTGGCCAGTCACGAGCGATGCAGTCTTGATTACGCCGAGGTCGAACCCAGCGTTGTGGGCCACGAGATCGTCGCCGTCGACGAAGGCGACCAGCTGCGGAAGCTGTTCGGCCCAGGTGGCTGCACCCACGACATCCGCTGCGGTGATGCCGTGGATACGGGTGTTCCACGCCGAGAATTCATCGTGGCCGGGAGGCGGGGCAATGAGCCAGTAGGCCGAATCGACGACGACGCCGTGACGAACTTTCACCATTCCGACGGAGCACGCCGAGGCGCCAGAGGAGTTGGCGGTTTCGAAATCGATCGCGGTAAAATTCAGCACACCTTATGCTCTCACGGGCCACCGACAGAGCCCGCGTCCCGCGCTGCCGGTAGAATGATCTCTCGTGGCTCTTACTATTGCAATCGTCGGACTCCCCAATGTGGGTAAGTCCACCCTCTTCAACGCCCTGACCAAGAACAACGTGCTCGCAGCGAACTACCCGTTCGCAACGATTGAGCCCAACGTTGGAATCGTGAACCTGCCGGATTCGCGCCTGGCCGACCTGGCAACCATTTATGGCAGCAAGGCCCTGCTCCCGGCACCGGTGTCGTTCGTCGACATCGCCGGCATCGTTCGTGGTGCGAGCGAGGGGGAGGGCCTCGGCAATAAATTCCTCGCCAACATTCGCGAAGCGGATGCCATCGCCCAGGTTATCCGCGGCTTCGCAGACCCCGACGTGGTGCATGTCGACGGCAAAGTCAACCCGGCCGGCGATATGGAAACCATCAACACCGAGCTGATCCTCGCCGACCTGCAGACCCTCGAGAAAGCCGTGCTGCGCTTCGAGAAAGAGGTCAAGGGCCGCAAGCTGGCGCCACTCGTTTTGGAGACCGCGCTCAAGGCGCAAGCCATCCTCGACGGTGGCCAGCCGCTGTCCTCGGCGACGCTCGATATCGAGCCGATTCGCGAGCTTGGCCTGCTGACCGCCAAGCCCTTCATCTATGTCTTCAACGTCGATGAGGCCGTGCTGCAGGACCAGGCCAGGCTCGATACCCTCGCCGCGCTCGTCGCTCCCGCGAACGCCGTCTTCCTCGACGCCAAGCTCGAGAGTGAGCTGAGCGAACTTGATGCTGAAGACGCCGCCGAGATGCTTGCCTCGACCGGTCAGGCCGAGAGCGGCCTCGACCAGCTCGCCCGCATCGGCTTCGACACACTCGGCCTGCAGACCTACCTCACGGCCGGCCCCAAAGAGTGCCGCGCCTGGACCATCCACAAGGGCTGGACCGCGCCGCAGGCCGCCGGCGTCATCCACACCGACTTCCAGAAGGGCTTCATCAAGGCGGAGATCTTTTCCTTTGAAGACCTCATGGCCGCCGGTTCGATCGCCGAGGCTCGTTCCAAGGGCAAAGCGCGCATCGAGGGCAAGGAATACGTCATGCAGGACGGCGATGTGGTGGAGTTCCGGTTTAACGTCTAGCAGGCACCGTCGCCCGCGTAGTCCCTGACTCTGTCGGCTGCGGTGAGTCGCGTCTAGATCGACAGTTCCCGTCGACTTCAACAGGCGCAACAGCCGAACTGGACCGCAACCGTCGCAGTCGATGCGCGCTCGTTGCGGATGCCGCTTTGCACTGACGGCGTCACCGGAGTTAGGTCAGCGTCACCTTTTCAGAGCGTGCTGAGGCTTTAGGCGCCCCAGTCCGCCGAGGGGGCCCAGAATTCTGTGATCGCCCCGAGCGGATCAGGTGCGTCTAGCCGGGCCGAATACGTGCGGTCCGAATTCCCTCTCGCTGCCACTGAGAACGAGGAATTTGGGCAGTTCAGTGTCTCCCCACCCACCACAGGATCGTAGTTGAGCAGGGCGAAATCGCGCCAGGCGTGAGTGATTCCCCGGTGTTTGTCGCCTTCGCCCCACGTGCTTTCGGTCGGCGCGCTTCCCAGCGCCAGCGACTGCGCGGAAACCAGCTTGTCCGGCGGGAAATAGGCGAACGTGGATGGACTGCGCCGTCCCGGATGCATCTCGGAATTCGATCGACGTCGCGCTGAGGACGAGGTCAGTCGGCCCGCGTGGTCGGGCCGGGATCGAGTCGATTCCGACGTAGAGCGGAGCTCCCGTTGGGGGTAGCGGCGTTCATCGGCCGCGGCCGCGACCGCGCCAAGGTGGCGGACCTGCTCGCGGAAACCCGCGTGGTGACGTTGACCGGTTCGGGTGGTTGCGGAAAGACGCGGCTGGCAATGGTGGTCAGCGGGGATGTCGCGGCACGCTTTACCGACGGGGTCCGTTGGGTCGTTCTGCAGACGGTGAGCGAACCCGGCCGGGTGGCGCCGGCCGTCGTTGAGGCCGTGGGCGTTCGCTCCGGCTCGCGGGTTGCTTCAGCACCGGCGGCGGCGCGTGTGCGGGTACTCACGCCGAGACAGATCGCGGCGGGGTTGTCTGACCGGTTCGGACTGCTGACCGGAGGGTTGCGAGGAGCCCCGCACCGGGATAACCAGTAGCACCGTGCTGGATCTGGTCGCGGGTCTGGTTGAGCAATATCAGCGCACAGCACGTGGTTGACCACGTCCCGAACGCACGAATCCAAAAGATTCCCGGCGCCGGGCACGCCGCCCCGCTCAAGCACCCCGAGGCACTTGCAGAGCCGCTCATCGGGTTCTTCGCGCGCACCCGGAAGGATGTGTAATTCAGGGAGCCCAAAACTCGGCCCCGCCGGGCCGGGTTTGGGCAAGCGTAGGGAATAAGTCGAGTGAACACCGATCCCAGCAAGGTCCAGCCCCATACATGGATGCTGATCGAGCCACCGGCGGTTCAGATCCGGGTCGCGGGGGCCAGCCTCATCCCCTGACTTAAGCGGCTCAGGCGGCCATCGCTGGGAGGTGCGATTTGGGGCGCCTCAGGTTGATCGACCGTAATGCCATATGGTTCGCTGGCGCCACCTCGGGGTTCGTGACCTAAACGCTGGGGAAGTGCGTCTGCAGGCGGTGGTCACCGATCGATGCGCACCACCGAGTAGGGAGTGTCGGGCGCCGGGGGCGTGCCGAAGCGGGCGTTCGGGAGGTAGAGCCCGTTGCCAAACCTCGCGATAGTCGTGGGCACTTGGAAGTCGGGGTCCGTGTACCGGTCGATGAGCTCGCCGCTGGTCCCGGCTGCATTGAGGCGGATAACGGCGACGGTGTTCAACTGATTCTGCACGACGTACAGGGTGCGCCCGGCGACGAGCAGCCCGTCACCGTTGGGGAGCAGGAGCCCGCCCAGATCAACGACCGCGGCGACGCCGGTCTTGGGGTCGACGCGGAACAGAATGCCCGTGGATGACTGGATGACCAGAAGCGCTTGATGGTTGGGGGTCTCCGCGATGCCGTTTGCGTTGAAGCCCGGCTGCTGCATCCAGCTGCCCGACAGAGAGACGACTTCGATCGCATCCGCCCCAGGGAGCGCGCCGCCCGGTCCGAGGGGGAGCTTATAGAGCTGCGCTTGCTGGCTGTCGGTGAACCATGCGGCGTCGCGAGTCACAATGACGTCGTTCACGAACGTTGGCGCATCGGTGAGAGCGTAGCTCTGCAGGAGGTCGCCCGTGGCGGCATCCACGACCCGCGCCTCGCCGGTGGGCCCGCCCGCGATGAAAAGCCGATCGCGGTTGTCGATCTTCAGGCCGACCGACGGAGTGCCCGGGCCCTCGAGGGTCCTGATCTCCTCGCCGGTGCGCACGTCGAAGACGTAGACGTCGCCGTCGGCGAGTGAGCCGACGTAGGCAGTGCCGCGCGGGCCGATCGCGATTCCCTCGGGCTGGAATCCGTCGGGAAGCGCGATAACATCCTCGAAATGACCAGGCCGTGGCTGCGGTGCGGCGTGGACTGCGGGGATCCCTGAAGCAAGGAAGAGCGCACCCAATGCGGCGGCGGACAGTGTGCGTGCGACGATGCGACTGATCATGGCGATCATAATAGTCCGGCTCGGGCGCTGCCAACAGGCCTGATCGGCCTCGGGCGAAAATCACCGGGCCGGTCGTTGAATCGTGAGGTCACAGGAGACCACCGCCGCGCCTGATCGTTCGTATCGATGAGCGGGAGGGACAATTGCAGCATAGGAAGAGTGGTAGATCGATTCAGAACCAGATCGCGTGCCAGAGTAATGTCGCTCATTCTCGTTCCGCCCCCCTGTGGACCCAAAATCGACGCAGCTTCACCGGCCGTGGCTGAAGGCTACCGTGCCGCTGAGGCCATGGCTGTGCCTTGGTAAGCGATTTCTGTCGTCACGTTGCCTGGTGACGCAATCCGGTGGAGTTCCGCTTTAGCGTCTAACGTTATTGACGCGCTGCGTTATACACTGATCTTGTGCTCAGGTCGTTCGGTGGCAAGGACACTGGAAAGATCTGGCATGAGCAGTACGTCAAGGGTGTCGACCGCACGGTGCAGCGAGCGACCCTGCGGAAACTCGAGTTGGTTAATGCGGCCACGGATGTCGAGGATCTTCGGATCCCTCCGGGGAATCGTTTGGAGCGGCTGGTCGGTGACCGTCGTGGTCAGTACAGCATTCGGGTGAACGCCCAGTGGCGCATCTGCTTCAACTGGAGAGAAGGAGGAGCGGACAATGTCGAACCCGTCGATTACCACTGAAAACGACCGGATCGAGCCGATCCATCCGGGAGAGATCCTGATGGAGGACTTTATCGACGCTTTCGGGATCACCCAGAACAAGCTCGCGGTCAGCATTGGGGTGCCGCCGCGCCGGATCAATGAGATCGTGCACGGCAAGCGGGGCATCACGGCCGACACGGCGATCCGCCTGGCGCGGTACTTCGGAACATCGGAAGAGTTCTGGATGAACCTGCAGTCCAACTACGAGCTGCGTCGCGAGCGCCGGGCGCTGCGGGACAAGGTTGCATTGATCACACCGCTGAAGGTCGCGTGACCGATCGCTCGATCGAGGTAGCCGCGCACAATGCGTTGGGGGCGCGAGACTTCGACCAGCTGGCGCGGCTGTTCAACGACGAGTATTTCTATGATTTCGGACCATGGGATCCGGATCAGCCGTATGGCTACGCTCCTCACGATCGCCACGTGATCTGTCGATCCGGTGATGATATCGTCGGACACGTAGGCTGGGCCGGTCGCGTCATCGGGGTGGGTGATGTCGAGGTCACCATCGCAGGCGTCGGAGGAGTGCTGGTATCTGAGCGAGCGCGCGGTCAGCGGTTGGGGAATCGGCTCATGGCCAGCGCGGCGCAGTCGATGCTGGATGCCGGGGGCTTCGGCTTCGGCTACCTCGGATGCCGGGAAGAAGTGGTGCCGTTCTACACAACGTGCGGGTGGCGTCGAGTCTACGCGGCCGAGTGGTCTATCGGGCGGGACGGCCGACCGGCCGACGATGCGCAGGGGCAGCCACTCATGGTGCTGCCGGTCGCCTCCGAGCTGGCCGCATGGCCCGTCGGCACGATCGATCTGCGTGGACGCGCGTGGTGAACGATGAAATGTTTCTCACCGTCGGAACGTGGTCGAATTCCGATGTCGGAGGTTCGTGGCAGGGTTTCTACATGGAACGCATATCGATCACCGAACGGGCAGAGCGGATCCTTCACGATGCCGCCTCGACGCTCATGACTCCCACGGCCGGCGAATGTCTCGTCTGCTTCGTGGCTCACCTAGTCGACGAGTTCGGGTGCGAAGGCACCCACCGGTTCGCTTCGCAATATCGAGATAGCGTTGCCCCTCGCGCCACGGAACTGCTAGCGCGGCTCTCAGCAATGGGCGCGTGTTGTTGCGATTGCGAAATGTTCATGAACACCTATGAGCCCGCCACGCGGCTTTGGTCGCAGGCGAATGAATCCGTTGCCTCGGATGATTTTGACGAGTGGGCGGACCCCAAACCACCCGACAACATGTCCCCGTGCGAGACAACACGACGGGGCTCGACTAAACCGTGTGCGAACTGGGAACGCACTTCACGCTCGCGGTGCCGGTGATTCGACTTCGGAATGCGGTGGAATTCCGCTTCAACGTCTAGCTCGCTATCAGGCGCTCAACCGGTTCTATGTGATGTAAGAGCGCGTAGCGACTCGGGACCACGTAGGGCTAGGTGTCACCCGACACGCGCTGCTTTCTTTTCGGTTAGGTGCATTTGCGCGGCGATGCGTCCGAGAACGAAATATTGGCGTGCAGGCTTATCACCGCACTGCAAGATAGCCCGCTCCTTTCGCGCGCGACTACTTGAAGCCGTTGCTTGAGCTGACTCCCGTGCTGGCGTTAGAGGCCCTGCAATTCTCGGCACTCGGCCTAATCCACGCGATGTGAGCAGTGCACCATGTTCATCCCGCTTGTGGACGGTCGGAAGTTGGACAATATCTGCTGCATTACTCTCAATTCGACTGTACAGCGAGAGCAAAGTCACTTCTCTAGCGGTGATCGGTGACGAAACGTGGTGGAGTTTCGCTTCAACGTATCAGGATCCTGTATGGGCCATTGGTTGGCATTGGACGGAGGCAGACAAATGGCCATGACGAACACGACAATGCCGCAGCTTGTGCCCGACACCCGTGCACGCACGGCCAAAAAGACGCTGAACGTAGCAGTGCTGCGAACATAAGATTACCTTATTTCGCTCGTGACGGAGTATGCGCGTGCGCGCCGTGACGAAGATGGTGCTCGCCTGCGCCGCGTTCTCTCGCTTCGTGCGATGCTCGCCACGGGGATGAGTCATCAGCAGGTAGGTGACGCAGTGGGTGTCTCGCAGCCGGCGGTCAGCCAGCAGCTCCGGTACAGCCCTGACTTCGCGGGCATCGGTCCCGAGGAGTTGCGGGATGCGGCTGCTCCGGTGCTGAAGGCCCTGGCGGCGGAATATGACTACCGGCGCCTGGCTGTGTTCGGCTCGGTTGCCCGTGGCGAGGCCCACCAGTATTTGGACATTGACCTTCTCGTGGATGCGCCGCCAGGCACTTCGTCATTCGCGTTCATCAGGTTCAAACAGCTGATCGAGAAGGTCCTCGGCCGGGAAGTCGACCTCATTTCGTACGGCGGTCTGAAACCAAAGATCGACGATGATATCCGGCGTGACGCGGTGCTGTTGTGATGGGTCGCGAGGTGGCCAAACAACTGTTGCACATCGATGGCTGGCTCGATCGGGCCGCTGAGATTGTCGAGCGTGGCAAGGATGCCTATCTCGCTGATGACCTCTTGCAGGAGGCAGGAGGCAGGAGGCAGGAGGCAGGAGGCAGGCGACTCGCTGATGATGAAGCTCAGTGAAGCCGCAAAACGGATGTCGAGGCTCGATGTGCTCGCGCCCGATGGAGTCGAGTGGGCGCTGGCCGTCGCCAACCGAAACTTCATCATCCATCAGTACGATCAGATCAACCGCGAACTGACCTGGGTGACACTGTCCGTTGATCTTCCGGCTTGGCAGAAGTCGCTCGCACGGATGGTCGACCGAGCTCGGTCTGCGCTCGACGCTGATGCCAGGTAGACGGGCGCCACGTGAGGGTTTCCAGCTTCAGTGCCTGACGGAATGTGGTGGATTTCGCTTCAACGTTTAGACTTAATCTCGTCGCGATAGTCGTCACAGCAGCATCAATCGAAGGAGACCATCGTGCCTGTCATTGCCATCATCGGAGCCGGACCGGGACTCGGCGCAGCAGTTGCGCGAAAATTCGGGCGCGAAGGCTTCTCAATTGCCCTGATCGCCAGAAACCAGTCGAAACTAGACGCCATGGCAGCCGAGCTCACGGCCGCCGGCTTTACCGCGAGTGCTTACGCTGCGGATGTCCGCACGCCGGCGTCGCTTGAGACTGCCCTTGCGAATGCCGCAGCAGAGCTCGGGCCCATCACCGCGCTGCAATATAGCCCACTCCCATCGCGCGACTACCTGAAGCCGGTGCTTGAGATGACGCCCGAGCTGGCGTTAGAGGCGCTGCAGTTCTCGGCCCTCGGGCTGATCCACGCGGTGCGTGCGGTGCTCCCGGCGATGCGTGAGGCAGGTAGCGGCAGCGTCATCATGATCAACGGCGGGACCTCCGTGAAGGCACGGGCCGGCTACGCCGGAACATCGGTGGCCTTCCCCGCCGAGAGCGCCTACGGCGAGATGCTCCACGATGCACTTGAGGATGAGGGCATCCGTGTCAATCAACTTGTGATTCCTGGCGGTATCCCACAGCTGCAGCTGCCCAATGGCATTGATGGCGTCGCCGATCGTATCTGGGACCTCCACGCTGTGGCCGGTCCGTTCCGCACCATGCTCATCCCGCTCGAGGACGGCCGGGAGTAGCGTCGCGGCATCGGGCTTCGCGCGATGCTCGCCACGGGTTGCACTGTGTTGGACCGATGGCTTTCCAGGTTCGAGCCTCGATCGACACCGACGCCGGTAGGCATGGACGGTGCTCCAGATGATTGCAGCTGACGGAAGGTGCTGCGCGGCGATTGGGTTCAACGCCTGTAACCTCGGAGTCCTCTGATGATGCCTCGACTGCAGGGCGGTGGAAGGTAAAGCAAAGATGGCGGCAAAGGGTATGTACGTAGTGATCCAGATCGTGCTTAAGGAAAAGTTTTTGGGCACTGGCTCCGGCAATCTCACGGAGCTGGAAAATGCGATTAATTCGCAGGCCGCGCTCGGCTACCGACTGCACACCATTACAACCGCGGCGTCGGGCAGTAAGGGCTTCGGAGGCGGCGATCGTGTGCAAGCGACAATGGTGTTCGAGCGCATCGTCTGAGTCGGGCACAAGTTCGTAAAACCCCGACCAGCGAGCGCTTCGCCTCGGTCGGCCCGACCTTCAGCTACAACCTCGGCTGCTCAACCGAGTCGAGGTTGAAGACGCTGATTCGGGTCGACACGTTAGTCGTGGCTGCCCCTCGATTTTCGTTCACAGCCAAGATTCCCCCTTTACGTTTGGCCGGGATCGGGTCACACGCGCTTGGTCCCCACGGAATCGTGTGCGACGGGGGCCACAACCCCCAGGCTGACCGCGGTGGAGTGCTGACCTCACAGCAGCGCAGTGGCACAATGAGCGAATGACAACCCTGCACCTCACCGGCGATGTCGCCGCCGACGCTCTACTGAGCGAGAACCCGTTCGCCCTGCTTGTGGGCATGCTGCTCGACCAGCAGGTCGCTATGGAAACCGCCTTCGTCGGCCCGGCCAAAATTCGTGACCGCATCGGAGCGATCGACCCGGCCGCGATCGCCGCCTACGACGCCGACGCCTTCGTCCTGCTGTTTCGCCAGTCTCCCGCCGTGCACCGATTTCCCGGCTCGATGGCCAAACGCGTACAGGAAGTCGCTGCGGTCATCGTGAGCGATTGGAACAGCGACACGACTTCGATCTGGACCGCTGACGACCCGACTGGCCCCGAGATCCTGCGCCGGCTCGAGGCGCTGCCCGGGTTCGGCGAGCAGAAGGCGAAGATCTTTCTCGCACTCCTCGGCAAACGACTCGGGGTCGACGCGGAGGGCTGGCGTGACGCATCCGCTCCCTATGGCGAAGACGGCGCGTACCGGTCGGTGGCCGACATCGTCGATCCCGAATCTTTGACGCGGGTGCGCGCGACCAAGCGGGCCGCGAAGGCTGCAGCGAAAGCGTAGTCTCGCGTAGTGGGCCCTCATTTCAGCGAACAGACATTCGACTTTCTCGACGAACTCGAGCACCGCAACGAACGCGAATGGTTTCAGGAGCACAAACCGATCTACGAGGTCGAGTTAAAAGAGCGGATGCTCCTGGTCATCGAGGCGCTCAACGTTGCGCTCGGGGATTTCGCCGCCGCCTACGTTCGTCCGCCGAACAAAGCCATGATGCGCATCTATCGTGACGTGCGGTTCTCCAACGACAAATCGCCGTACAAGACTCATCTGGCCGCGCACTGGCCTCCCCGCGGGCTGGAAAAGGCCGGAGGAGCCGGATTCTTTCTGCAGGTCGGCGTGCACGGCGTCATGATGGCGGGCGGGGCTTACAGCCCGCAGCCGCCGCAGCTGCGCGCCATCCGCGACTATGTGCTCGACCACCACACCGTGCTGCGATCCCGGCTCGCCGCGCCCGCGCTCAAGAAGGTGGCGCAGTCGTTTGGCGGCAACAAGCTCATCCGCCCGCCACGCGGCTTCCCGGTCGACCATCCGGCGGCCGACCTGTTGCTCAATCGGAGTTGGGCACTCGTCGCGCACCTGCCCGGCGACGTCGCGCTCGAGGAGAACTTCACCGACCTCGTCATTGAGCGATTTCGCGCGTTCGCGCCGGTCGTCGACTTTCTCAACATTCCGCTGGTCCGCGCTACGCCGCTCGAGCAGGAAGCAGCTACTGGCCGGCGGCGCTCGGCCTGACCGCGATCGGCAGCATCCGTTTGTAGCGGTTCAGCGCTCGCTAGAGGCTGGGGTGAACATGCGGCGTGGCGTGTTGCGAAGTTTAGGCGTGCGTGCCGCGCAGTCGCAACACCGACCAGACCGCCACGATCGCGACGAGCGCCATGGCAGCGATGCCGAGCCCGGAGTACCCGGCCAACGCCAAAATTGGACCGGCGATCGCGCCGCCGAGCGCGCCGGCCGCGTTCATGGTGAGGTCAGAGAATCCCTGCAACGACGAGCGATCCTCGATTTGAACGGCTTCCGATACGAGCGCTGAACCGGCCACAACGGATGCAGACCATCCCAGTCCCAGAAAGATCAGGCTGAGCGTCATCGTGCCCTGTGATCCGTCGCTAAGCGCGGCGATGATGAGGGCGACGAGCAGCAGGGACTGTCCTCCGAGAATGACCGGGAGACGACCCGCTCGGTCGGCGAGTGCGCCGAATACGAGGGAGAGGGCGTACATCCCGGCCACGTGCAGGCTGATGGTCAGTCCAACGATGGTCAGGGTAGCGCCGTGGTCACGCAGGTGCACCGGAGCCATCGACATCAGGGCCACCATGGTGGCGTGGCTGAGCGCGATGACCATGACGGCATACCGCGCCGCCGCATTGTCGCGCAAAATTGACAGACCGCCGCTGGCCCGACGGATACCCGCGCTCGCCGTTCGCGCCGCCAGCGCGGTCAGCAGAGGGTCGGGTCGAAGCCCGAGCGCATAGACGAAGGCGGCGGCGACCGTTGCGGTGAGCGAAAACGCGAAGGCACCCGTCATCGCCGGCAGGCCGAGGGCTGCGCCGAGCACTTCGCCCGGCCCGAACAGGTTTGGGCCGAGTACGGCGCCGATCGTGGTCGACCAGACCACGATTGACAGGTCGCGGGCCCGAAAACGTGGGGTGGCGAGGTCGGTGGCCGCGAAGCGCGCCTGGAGATTGGTGGCCGAGCCGACACCGAGGAGCATGAGCGAGAGAAGCAGCAGGGGAAAGCTGTCGACGGACACCGAGGTGATGGCGAGTATCGCGCCCGTGCCAGCGGCGAGCGAGCCGGTCGCGAGCGACACGCGACGCCCGCAGGCCTGCGCCAGCCGAGCGAGCGGTATGGCCACGATCGCGGCACCGAGGGTGCTCATGGTCGCGGCCATGCCCGACCAGGCACTCGACCCCGACAACTGGGCAGCGAGCAGCGCGCCGAGGGACAGGGTCGCGCCCATGCCTATCCCGCCGAGGATCTGCCCGGCGATGAGCACCCGCACGACGCGCTTCTGCAGCGCTGTGTGCGCAACCGGAGTGATCGGAAACTTCGTCGGTTCGGCGGGTACCGTGTCGTTGTTCATCATGTGTACTTTTCTGATTGCGGCCTCGCGCTGGCAGTAGCGCTTTGCCGATCCACCGTCTACAGCTCACTTTACTGAGTCGTGCACGCCTCGCTCGTAAAGAGTCAAGCCAGGCAAGCCGTGCGAACGCTGCTCACATAGCTCGCCCGGACGGCTAGCTGCACTGCGTCCCGCGCAATAAATGGCACCATTGAGCAATGACCGGAACACTCGTGGCCAAGGGCTTGGCCGGCGGCTACGCGCACCGCACCCTTTTTGAATCGCTCGATCTCACGGTCGCGCCCGGTGATGTCGTCGGCGTGGTCGGTGCCAACGGCGCCGGCAAATCCACCCTCTTGAATCTGCTGTCCGGGCGCAGCGCGCCGCAAGCCGGCACTATCACCCTCAGCCCGGCGGATGCCTTCGTCGGCGCGCTCCCGCAGGAACACGAACGAGTCCCTGGCGAAACCATTGCCGGTTACATTGCCCGGCGCACAGGCTGCGCCGAAGCAACCCGCGAAATGGATGCCGCGGCATCCGCTCTCGGGGAGACCTCACCGCGTACCGATGGAATCGACCCGGCCGACACCTATTCGACCGCGCTCGAACGCTGGCTGGCCAGCGGGGCTGCCGACCTCGACGAGCGGCTGCTCCTTGTTTTCGCCGACCTCGGTCTCGCGCTCGGCAGCACACTCACCGCCAACAGCCTGATGACGGCGCTCTCCGGCGGCCAGGCCGCGCGCGTCGGGCTCGCCGCCCTGCTGCTCTCCCGTTTTGACATCGTGCTGCTCGACGAACCCACCAACGACCTCGATCTCGACGGGCTGGAACGCCTCGAGGCCTTCGTCAGGGGCCTCCGCGGCGGAGTCGTGCTGGTCAGCCACGACCGGGAATTTCTGGCCCGCTGCGTCACCCGCGTGCTCGAACTCGACCTCGCCCAGGGCGCGAATCGGGTGTTCGGCGGCGGCTACGATTCGTACCTTGAGGAACGCGAAACGGCCAGGCGGCACAACCGGGAGAACTATGACGAGTTCGCCCTCAAGAAGGCCGACCTCGTCGGACGGGCCAGAACCCAGCGGGAATGGTCGAGCCAGGGCGTGCGCAACGCCATTAAGAAGGCGCCGGACAACGACAAGATCCGGCGCAAAGCCTCGGTCGAGTCGAGCGAGAAGCAGGCGCAAAAGGTGCGCCAGCTGGAAAGCCGCATCGCCCGCCTCGACGAGGTCGACGAGCCCCGCAAGGAGTGGCAACTCGAGTTCACCATCGGGTCAGCCCCGCGCTCGAGCGCCGTCGTGGCCACCCTGAGCAACGCCGAATTTCGGCAAGGCGACTTCGTGCTCGGCCCCGTGACGCTGCAGGTCAATGGCGGTGAACGCATCGGCATCACCGGCCCGAACGGCGCGGGCAAGTCCACGCTGCTGCGTGCCCTGCTCGGCCGTCAGAAAGCGGATGCCGGCAGCGCTCACCTCGGAACCAGCGTGTTGATTGGTGAAATTGACCAGGCCAGGGCCCTTCTCGCCGGTGCCCGGCCACTCTCCGTCAGCTTCGAGTTGCTCGTTCCCGAACTCTCACCCGCCGAAGTGCGCACGTTGCTGGCCAAGTTCGGACTCAAAGCCGACCACGTGAACCGGCCCGTTGACGAGTTGTCGCCGGGGGAGCGCACGCGGGCCGGGTTGGCCCTGCTGCAGGCGCGCGGCGTGAACCTGCTCGTTCTCGACGAGCCGACCAACCACCTCGATCTCGCCGCGATCGAACAGCTGGAACAGGCGCTCGCCTCCTATGAAGGAACGCTACTGTTGGTCACCCACGACCGGCGCATGCTCGAGAACGTGCATACCGACCGCCACTGGAACGTCGACGCGGGCCGGGTTCTCGAGGTGTGACGGTCAGGTCCGAAGAGCTCACCCGGGCAGGGCCATCAACTTCTTGTGGTGTCGTTTTTCGTGGGTCACCACAATCATGTGCGGAACGGTGAGACCGGCCAGACCGATGAACACCACCTGCAGAATCTGCTCCGGTATAACGCCGCCGGGGCCGATGACGAATAGCAGAGCACCGACCGCGAGGATTGGCGCCACGGTGTACACCGCCACGATCAGGGTCGGTAGCCGTCCGCCGCCACGTTCCTCGGCAAACCCCGCCCTCAGATGCCGAAAGCTGTGCAGCGCACAGAAATACACCAAAAAAAAGAGCAGCGGCTCGCAGGCCAATGCGAGCACCGACGTGAGCACGATTTCCACGCTCTCATGCGGCCGATGCCGCACGGCGGCGACGGCCGCCACAAGCAGCCCGGCCAGGGCGAGCGGGGCCAGCTCGGCCTGCACGCCTGCCACCGTTGCGCCACCGGCACCGGCAAGCACCACATAAGCAGCGCCCACCTGATCCGGATGTGAGAAGGCTGGTACGCTCAGCAGCCCGAATCCGGCGAGAAAGCGCAGCCACACGCCGCGATCAGCGTTCCAATCAGACCCGAAATGCAGCGCCGACACGATCAGGAACGCAACCAAGCTCAGCACTGGGGCGACCAGCCAGAGCAGCACGACACCGACCACAATGACGATGTACACCGTGTTGAACGCAGCAAAACCCAGCGGGGTGCGCCAGACGCCGGCGCGACGCGCGATCAGCGGATCAAGGGCACCGTGCGGCAAACCCAGCACGGCGACGAGCACGCCGAGGAGTACGACCTGGAGCATAGGCGAGGGCATCGGCAGGCCGACCGCGAGCACGCCCAGCGTCGTCAGGGCCAGACAGGAGAACACCATCGTTTCGATGGGGATATGGCGGAGCCAGGCCGTTGCGCGGGCGGTGCCGACTCGGGAAGCGGCGACCTGCTCCTTCATGGAGTCCAGCTCGAGCACGTGGTCGCAGTGGGCGTAGCGACCAGCCTGGCCTGTGCGAGCGATGCTGAGGTGAAGATCGTGGGAGCGGCCACTTGAGCGATGAACGGGCTCCAGGGCAGGCTGAAAATGATTTTGGCATAGTCAGTGGCCCGGGCGCCGTCGCTGAGGAAACGCACCAGGGTAGCTGGCGGCACACCGCGGGCCAGAGCGAGAAAGTACTCGGCAGTGCGTTCGGGGTGCTTGCGGACGGCCTGGAGAAAGATGCGGTCGAAGGTGCGTCGCAGCCAGGGTTCTTCGGGATGCCCCACCGCCTCCTGCCCCGCCAGAAGGCGATCCGTGCACATTTGCGCCCATCGTTGAATACGCAAGAATCCATAGCCGGAGGCGGCTCGCAAAGCACCGCCCGCATTTCCGGCACGCACCACCCCGGGTATCTCCGGCCCGGCCTGGCGGCCCAGTCCCATGGCCAGCACCCCACCCTCGGTGCGCACCCGACGAACGTCATCCAGACCCAGGCCCGTCAAAACATGGTCCAACTCACCGGCCAGAAGTTCTCGGTTGATCGGCGCTACGCCGAAGCGGGTCCACTCCACGATGGCTCGGTTCGGACCCAATGGCAGCGCGTACACAAAGCTCAGGCCGTCCTCATCGGCGGCAAGCGAACCCATCAGCGTCACCTCGGTCGAATCGAACGGATGCGGCCCGTCACACTCGAATTCAACACCGACAAAACTCTGGTACAGCATCGCCGCAGCGGGCCGTGGTCGCGTATCAACCACCTGGCGGGCCAACAGCGTGCCAGCACTGGTTTCGACCCGCACACCATTCGCCACTGCGCTCACGCTTTCGGCGCGCACACCGAGACGCAGGTCTACACGCGGCGACTGGGCGATGTCGGCCTGCGCGCTGGAATAGAAGTCGATGCCCCGAATGTATTGGTAGAACAAGTCCGGAACGTGGTGCCGAACCGCGCTGCCTGCGGAATCAGAAAAGCTCCACGTCGTCCAGCGCTGGGAAACGAGGTGTGACAGTTCATGTTGTTTTGACTGCCAAAAGCACCAGCTGCGGTCGTCTTGGTACGCGGTGCGCGGTTCGATGACGACCACGCGCAGGCTGGATGGCGCGCGCGCCAGCCGGGCCGCCAGGCTGAGCCCCGCCAGTCCCGCACCCAGCACCACGAGGTCAGCGTCTACGACAGAGTTCATTTGATCTCTATTTCTCTAAACCACATGCGGAGATGGGGTGAATCCGTAGGCCGATCGAGTCGGCTGCGACAGCTAAAGAATCAACGGGAGAACAACTGCTCATAATTGCTACCTGTCTCCATGGATTGGAGTAGGTGTCCTAATATACCTAGCTGAGTTACCTAGTCATTTGTTCTAGCTCCCGTAACCCAGTCGCTCGACGGCCGACCCGCCACGGTAGCGTTCAGAATCGCCAGAAATAGTCGACAAAATCTGCGCTATGAATGGGGCCCGCCAGACCGATAATCGGTCGTGCAGGCTCCGTTTGTTTGATCAGCCGACGAGATGGTGAGGCGAGGCCGCGTGGATCGCCAGTCGATCGTTTTAAATCAGCGGGACTGGCGCTTCTTGCCGAGCTTCGGCTGGCCCTTCACCGTGGGAGCGCGGCCCTTGCCCTTGTTGGCTTTGGCCTTGCCGCCACCTGAACCGCTCGAATTGCCGCCGGACTGCGCGCCACGTCCGGCGGCCTGTGCCAGCTCGAGGTGCGCGTCGGCGAGAAAGGCAACCCCGATCTCGGTGAGCGTTGTGCTCTCGGCTGATCTGTCGAACAGCGCGTAGCCGAGTTCGGCTTCGACCTGCTTCACCGAAGAGCGGAGGGTATCGCGGGTTACGCCGAGCGCTTGGGCGGCACGGGCGAAATCGGGTGCCTCAGCGGCGGCCACGAAGTGACCCAGCAGGGTGATGTCCACGAACAGCCTTTCGTCGTTGGCGCAAAGTGCACGCCTGACCTTCTAGGCTACGCGTCGAAAACGATGCGGCCCACCGCAAACTAGCCCTCGGGGGCTTGGCCGAACGCCATCAACGTGGTTCGCTGGGTGCATGACGACCCTGCCGATGTTCCCCCTGGGATCCGTACTGTTTCCCTACATGCCGCTGCAACTGCGTGTTTTCGAGGAACGCTACCTGATCATGCTCGCCCGGGTACTCGATTCCGAGCCGGCCGAGTTCGGCGTCGTACTGATCGAACGCGGGCAGGAAGTTGGCGGCGGCGAACGTCGCTTCAGCGTCGGCACCGTCGCCCGGGTCACCCAGCTCGAAGCGCCGGAGGGGTACCTGGGGCTGGTGGTTCAGGGCGAGCGCAGAATCGAGGTGACCGAGTGGATGCCGGAGGACCCGCATCCGCTCGCCACGGTGCGGGAGCTGCCCGACCTGACGTGGGACGACGTCCTGTTGCCGCGACGAGAACAGGCCGAGCAGGTCGTTCGCCGCACCCTGTCACTCGCGAGTGAATTCGCCGACCAGGAGTGGTCGCCCGATGTCGAGCTTTCCCACGATCCGACCGCCGCCGCCTGGCAGCTCGCCGCGATTGCCCCAGTCGGTCCCCTCGACCAGATCGCACTCCTGCGCTCCGACACGATGGCGGCACTGCTGGACAACATCATCGACCTGACCGAGGCCGCAGCCGAGTCTTTGGCCTGGTGAGCGTGTCACTCGGCCGCCGAAATGGCCGCCTAGTCCCGGCCAGGCGACGGGCATCGACGCGGTCCGGTGTCTAATGGTTTGTATGGATCAATTACCCGCTCCCGGCGCGATCGTCGGCCCCGACGGGCTCGCCCGCCCTGCCTGGGCCTCGGTCGACCCGATGTTGCGCGATTACTACGACACGGAGTGGGGCGTGGCCGTGCGCGATGAGCACGGCTTGTTCGAGCGGATCAGCCTCGAGGCATTTCAATCGGGGTTGTCGTGGGCGATCATTCTGCGCAAGCGCCCCGGGTTTCGGGCGGCCTTCGCCGACTTTGACCCCGAGCGGGTCGCCGCCTTCGACGAGGACGACGTGGTGCGGCTGTTGAACGATGAGAAAATCGTGCGAAATCGCCTCAAGATTCGCGCCACGATCACAAACGCGCGGGCCACGCTCGCCCTTCGCGAAAGCGGTGGCCTGGTGAATTTTGTCTGGTCATTCCAACCGGATGCCACGCCAGCGCCGCGAACGCAGTCCGACGTGCCCACCAGCTCCGACGCATCCGTTGCCCTCTCGAAAGCACTGAAAAAGGTCGGCTTCGTCTTCGTCGGCCCCACCACGATGTTCGCCCTCATGGAAGCGATCGGCATCATCGATACCCACCTCGTCGACAGTCATCGGCGTGGCAGCAGCGGGGTGTGGGGCTAGGCTGGCACTAAGTCACAACTGAACATCGGGCCATATGGACGATGCGGGAGAGTTCGACGCGAAGGCGCGCGAACACCGAAGGAGCAATCCTCCCCGACAATCTCTCAGGTACTCGTACCGCATCGAACTGGCCACTCTGAAAAGTAGATTGAACGCGCTCGGCGCGTTTCACAATCTCGCCCACGGTGAAAGTCAGTGCGTCTGCGCTGGTGAAGCTCTCAGGCACGACGACAGAGGGGGAGTTCCCACGAGGCTCAACCGAGCCTCGCACGCAAACGGCCGCACCTGTTCGGCCTTGTCACCCGGAGAACTCATGACCTCGGCCGATTCCAGCACCCCCGGCTCCCCCGATTCACGAAATACCGAGCGATTCTCGCCGCTGCACCAGGCGCACGTCGATGCCGGTGCGAGCTTCACCGACTTCGCTGGCTGGCAAATGCCGGTGCGCTACTCGAGTGATCTGGCCGAGCACCACGCCGTGCGCACCGAAGCCGGCCTGTTCGACCTGTCGCATATGGCCGAAATTCTGGTCGAGGGCGTGGATGCCGCCGCCTACCTCGACTATGCGCTGGCCGGCAAGCTCTCGGTCATCGAGCTGTGGCAGGCCAAGTACAGCCTGCTCCTCGCCGAGAACGGCGGCATCATCGATGACCTCGTCGTCTACCGCCTCGACGATACGAAGTTTCTCGTCGTGGCCAACGCCGGCAATCGGTTCGCCGCCTTCGATGCGCTGCGCGCCCGTGCTGAGGGCTTCGCCGTGAGCGTCGTCGACCAGAGCGACGAGTACGCCCTTATCGCTGTGCAGGGCCCGAACGCTCTCGCGATTCTTGACGCTACCGAGGGCCTGACCGACCTCGGCGACGACCTGCGCTTCATGAAGTACTACCGCATCACGGATGCCTCCTTCCGCGGTCAGCCACTTCTGGTGGCTCGCACCGGCTACACCGGTGAAGATGGCTTCGAGTTGTACCTTGCGGCTGAGCGCGCCCGGGAGCTGTGGGATGCACTCACGAGCGCTGGCGCTGATAAAGGGCTCGTTCCGGCCGGTCTCGCCAGTCGCGACACCCTCCGGCTCGAAGCCGGCATGCCGCTCTACGGTCATGAGCTGACCCTGGACACCTTCCCCGCGCAGGCCGGCCTTGGCCGGGTGGTCAACCTTGGCAAGGAGAACGACTTCGTCGGCCGCGCCGCGATCGAAGCGGGGCCGGAAGCCGGGGCATCCGTTTTGGTGGGTCTGATCGCCGCCGGCAAGCGTGCCGGTCGCGCCGACTACGAGATTTTCCGCAGCCTCGACGCCGAGACCGCCACCGGCGTCATCACGAGTGGCGCCCTGTCGCCGACCCTCGGCTACCCGATCGCCATGGCCTATGTCACCCCCGACCTCGCCCGCTTCGGCACCGAGGTCTACGTCGACGTGCGGGGCACCCGCCTTCCCGCTACTGTCACCTCGCTTCCGTTCTACAAGCGCGTCAAATAGTTCCGCCCTGTTGAAATAGCCCTGAATCCGTTCAACCTGCGAAAGGCAACACCATGACAGACACATCGAAACTGCACTACACCGCCGAGCATGAGTGGATTCTGGTCGACGGCAGCATCGCGACCGTCGGCATCACCGCCTACGCTGCTGAGAAGCTCGGCGACGTGGTCTTCGTCGAACTGCCCGAGGTGGGCAGCACGGTCGCCGGCGGCACGGTTGTTGGCGAAATCGAGTCGACCAAGTCGGTCGGCGAACTGTTCGCACCGGTCAACGGCACCGTAACCGCCACCAACGATGCCGTGGTCGAGAGCCCCGAGCTGGTCAACAGCGATCCGTTCGGCGCAGGTTGGCTGATCAAGGTTGAATTCGACACGCTGCCCACCCTTCTCAGCCAGGTCGAATACTCGGCCCTCATCGGCGAGTAGCTCATGGAAACGCAGGTTCGGCAGCAGATGCTCACGGCCTTCACCCAGCGCCACATCGGAACGGATGCTGACGCCCAGTCCCACATGCTCGCCACGCTCGGCTATAAGTCGGTGGACGACCTCGTCTCCGCCGCCATGCCGGCGTCGATTCACGCAGACCTGTTTCGGCAGGATGGCGACAGCGCCCTCCCGCCCGCCGCGACCGAGAACGAAGCCGTCGCCGAACTGCGCGCCCTGGCCGGACGCAACACGGTCAAACGTTCCATGATCGGCCTCGGCTATTACGACACGTTCACGCCCGCCGTGATCAAACGCAACGTGTTCGAGAACCCCAGCTGGTACACGGCGTACACGCCGTACCAGCCCGAGATCTCACAGGGCCGGCTCGAAGCCCTCATCAACTTTCAGACCATGATTGCCGACCTCACCGGTTTGACCACCGCCAACGCATCGATGCTCGACGAGTCAACGGCGGTCGTCGAGGGCATGCTGCTGGCCCTGCGCGCCTCGAAATCCACCTCACGCCGATTCATCGTCGACACGGATGCTTTTCCCCAGACCCACGCGCTGCTCGCCAATCGCGCCGCTGCCCTCGGCATCGAGCTCGTCCAGGTCGCGCTCAGCGAGCAGACCACCGCCGCGGACCTCGGTGACTATTTCGGCGTCTTCGTGCAATACCCGTCGGCATCCGGTCGCATCTGGAACCCGCAAGCGGTCATCGATCTTGCGCACGAGCGCAAGGCGCTCGCCGTCGTGGCCGCCGACCTACTGGCTCTCACCCTGCTCAAATCGCCCGGCGACCTCGGCGCCGACGTCGCTGTCGGCACCAGCCAGCGCTTCGGCGTGCCGATGGGGTTTGGCGGACCGCACGCCGGCTATATGGCCGTGCGTAAGGGGCTTGAGCGCCAGCTGCCCGGCCGCCTCGTCGGCGTCAGCGTCGATGCCACCGGACACCCCGCCTACCGCCTCGCCCTGCAGGTGCGCGAACAGCACATCCGCCGGGACAAGGCCACCTCGAACATCTGCACCGCCCAGGTGCTGCTCGCCGTCATGGCCGGCATGTACGCGGTTTACCATGGCCCTCAGGGCCTCACCGCAATCGCTGAACAGGTGCATGAGCGAGCTGGCGCCCTCGTCGCCGCCCTGCGTGCTATCGACATCGACGTGCGGAGCGACACATTCTTTGACACGGTCAGGGTCTCCGTGCCGAGCGCAGCCGACGTCGTGGCGAAGGCGGCCGCGAGCGGCTACAACCTGCACCAGGTTGACGAGACCACCATCAGTGTGTCGGTCGATGAGACCACCACGCTCGCCGACCTCTCCTATGTCGTCGGCGCATTTGGCGGCCGCGATGCGTTCGGTCACGTGGACTTCGACGCCGTGCAGCACGGGCTGCCGACCGACCTGGGTCGCGAGAGTGCATTCCTGACCCACCCGGTGTTCAACACGCACGCTTCCGAGACCAGCATGATGCGTTACCTCAAGCGCCTCGCCGACTACGACTATGCGCTTGATCGGGGCATGATCCCGCTCGGCTCCTGCACCATGAAGCTCAACGCGGCGAGCGAGATGGAGGCCGTCAGCTGGCCCGAATTCGCCGGGATCCACCCCTTCGCGCCTCGACCGGATGTCGAGGGGTACCTGCACCTCGTGCGCCAGCTGGAAACGTGGCTGAGCGATGTCACCGGGTACGACTCCGTCTCGCTGCAGCCGAACGCCGGCAGCCAGGGCGAACTAGCTGGCCTCCTCGCCATCCGCGGGTACCACCAGTCCAACGGACAGACCGGCCGTACGGTCTGCCTGATCCCGTCGAGCGCGCACGGCACCAACGCGGCATCCGCTGCGCTGGCCGGCATGCGCGTTGTTGTCGTGGCCTGCGACGAGCTCGGTAACGTCGACCTTGCCGACCTGCACGCCAAGATCGCCGAGCATGCCGACAACCTCGCCGCCCTCATGATCACCTACCCCTCGACCCACGGGGTCTATGAGCACGAGGTCGCCACCATTTGCGAGGCCGTGCACGCCGCCGGCGGTCAGGTCTACGTCGACGGTGCCAACCTCAATGCGCTGCTCGGGTTCGCCCGCTATGGCGATTTCGGCGGCGATGTCTCGCACCTGAACCTGCACAAGACCTTTTGTATCCCACACGGCGGCGGAGGCCCCGGTGTCGGCCCGGTCGCAGCCAAGGCGCACCTCGCACCGTTCCTGCCCGGGCATCCGCTCGCCCAGAGCGACGAGCACTACCTGCTCGGCCCGGCGGGAGCCAGCGGCACCGTCGTGCACGCCGGCGGACCGGTCTCAGCGGCGCCCTACGGCAGCCCGAGCATTTTGCCGATCTCCTGGGCGTACGTGCGCATGATGGGAATCGACGGCCTCAAACAGGCCACCGGCGCAGCCGTGCTTGCCGCCAACTATGTCGCCAAACGCCTCGAGAACAGTTACCCGCTGCTCTACTCGGGCGAAAACGGTCTGGTCGCGCACGAGTGTATCCTCGACCTGCGCCCGCTCACCGCGGCTACGGGAATCAGCGTCGACGACGTGGCCAAACGCCTCGTCGACTACGGCTTCCACTCGCCGACCATGAGCTTTCCGGTGGCCGGCACGCTCATGGTCGAACCCACCGAGAGCGAAGACCTCCGCGAAATCGACCGCTTCATCGACGCCATGATCGCGATCAAGGCCGAAGCGGATGCCGTCGCCGCCGGCCGCTGGCCCGCCGACGACAACCCGTTGCATAACGCTCCGCACACCGCGCAGTCGGTGATCGAGGGGGAGTGGGAGCACCCCTACGACCGGGCCACCGCGGTCTACCCGTTGGCTTCGCTGGTGCGGAGCAAGTACTGGCCGCCGGTGCGCCGCATCGACAACGCCTACGGCGACCGCAACCTGGTCTGCGCCTGCCCGCCACCCGAGGCTTTTGAGTAGGGGGTGAGCGGCCACCGCCCCCGGTTTCGGTGGCCGCTACGGTAACCGGCGCTACCGCAGCCGGGCGTGCCCACACCCGCGGGCTCAGCTGGCTGGGGCGAGCAGCCCCGGCCACCAGGCCAGTGCGAGGGGGTAGCCGACAAACGAGAGAATGTCGAGGAGCCAGTGCGTCACTACGAGCGGCGTGGTGCGTCCCCAGCGGGTGTAGCACCAGCCGAACACGACGCCCATGGCCACGTTGCCGAAGAACGGCCCGATGCCCTGGTACAGGTGATAGCTGCCGCGCAGCACGGCCGAGCTCAGAATGATGGTCCAGGTCGACCAGCCGAGCTCGCGCAGTCGGGTGAACAGGTAGCCGACTACGATAAGCTCCTCAACCAGCGCGGCCTTCAGCGCGGCGAAGACCAGAATCGGTATGGTCCACCAGAAAGTGTCGAGCGGCGAGGGCACCACGGCCACCGTGAAGCCGAACGCGCGTCCCGCCAGGTACAGCGCGAGGCCCGGTACGCCGATGACCAGCAACAGGCCAAACCCGCCGAGCACGTCTTTGCGCGGACGCGTCAGGTCGAATCCGAGCCGGGTGAATGGGTTCTGCCCGGGTCGCCACAGCAGGTACAGCACCAGGGCCACCGCCGCGAGTCCGAACACGATGCCGAGAAACTGGTAGGTGAAATCGAGCCACTCGCGGGTCGACTGCGAGCCGTTCAGCGTCGCCGACTGGTCGGCGAGCGGTGTCGTGTCGGTCAGCCTGGCCACGATCGACACCAGCGAGTACACGGCCGACGCCCCGAGCGACAGCGCGAGCACAATGCCGATCTCCCAGTAATACCGGGTGTGGTGCGGCCCCACAAGGCGTGAAACGGATGCTGTCGGCATGACCCTATCCTGCCAGTGCCCTAATGATAGGGTCGCGAATCTGTGGATCGCGTCGGGCATGCCCCGCCGCGGCAACTTCCCTTTCGGTAGCCTATGTGCCCAGTGGCTCCAGCCAGTGCGCAGTAGATAACACCATGGAACAGTTCGTGCCAATCTACTCATTATGGGCAGAATTCACACACGATTGTCGTCACAACCCCAAACTCGGGCTCGTATTTCGCGGCCAAATTTGGATTGACTCGCCGGGTGCGGTTCTCTAAAATCCCGACCCGCTCGCCGGGAACCACGTGCGGTCTGGGTCGGCAATAATCACCACGACCTGCGGAGCCTACGGTCGTTTTGATGGAAATGCGCCCCCCGAACGCAATAATCGTGCATTCGTCACGATTATTCGTTGGTCTGGTTACCAATGTGTAACAGTTTTCGCCCGATGCTAGGTGAAGACGGTGGACCCTCTCTATGGTCGGAGTAACCACGCTCGACTTCGGGGGCCATAAACCTTAGGTCGGTGCATACTTCGCACAGGAGGAACTATGAGATTTAGACGCATCGGGGCAGCTATTGCCACCGTGGGGGCCGCAGCACTGGTCCTTTCCGGTTGTTCAGCGCCAACGGCCGAATCCGGACTTGATGAGGGAACCAGTGTCGACGTCGCGTGGAACCAGCCGTTCTTCTCGTACAACGGTCTGACGTCTTTTGGCAATGCCACGGCGAACAATAACATCACCTACATGACGAACGACTGGTTCAACTACTACGACAACACGCCGGAGTTGAAGCAGAACGAGTCATACGGCAGCTATGAGATGGTCTCTGAAGACCCGCTCACGGTGAAGTACACCCTCGCTGATGACGTCAAGTGGTCAGACGGCACCGCGGTCGACGCCTCTGATCTCCTGCTGAGCTGGGCGGCCAATTCGCGTTCACTTGACACGCCGGATTTCGTCCCTGACGACTTTACCGACCCCGATACCGGTGAGTTCACCGAAGCATTCCCTAAGGACGTCGTCTACTTCGACTCCGGCGCCCAGGCCGACTCGGGCCTGGGACTCGTACGTGACGTTCCCGAGATCAGCGACGATAATCGTTCAATGACCCTGGTCTACTCGTCACCGTACGTCGACTGGGAGCTGGCCCTCTACGCGCCGCTTCCGGCACACGTTGTGGCGAAGAACGCCCTCGGACTCGACGATAACGAGGAAGCCAAAGCCGCCCTCGTTACGGCCATTCAGGACAACGACGCCGCATCGCTTGCCAAGATCTCCTCATTCTGGAACTCCGGCTTCAACTTCACCGAGTTGCCTGATGACCCCGAGCTCTACGTCGGAACCGGTCCGTACACGATCTCGGCCTTCGTGGCCGATCAGTACATCACCATGACGGCCAACCCCGAGTACACGGGCCAGAACACGCCCACTATTGAAGAAGTAACCGTGCGCTTTATCACGGATCCGCTCGCTGCCGTGCAGGCGCTGGAAAACGGTGACGTCGATGTCATCTCTCCCCAGTCCACGTCTGACCTGGTGACCGCGCTGGACGCGATCGAGAACGTCACGGTCCTGAAGGGTGAAGAAGGCACCTACGAGCACCTCGATCTGCAGTTCGACCAAGGCAAGAGCGGCGTGTTCAACGACCCGCTACTGCGTGAAGCGTTCATGAAAATCGTTCCGCGACAGGAGATCCTCGACAAGCTGATCAAGCCCATCGTCGGTGACGAAGCGATTCTACGTGGTTCGCAGTTGTTCGTTCCGGGTTCCGAGGGCTACGACGATTCTCTCGACGGCAACGGTTCGGCCGACTACGCCGAGGTCGACGTCGAGGGTGCCAAGGCCCTCATCGCCCAGTCTGGCGCCACCAACCTTGACGTGACAATTCTGTATGCATCGACCAACCCGCGACGCGTGAACGAATTCGCGCTCATCCAGACCAGCGCAGCACTCGCCGGCTTCAATGTGATCGATGGGGGCAACCCGGAATGGGGTGGAATCCTCGGTACCCCGGGTGCCTACGACGCGTCGTTCTATGCGTGGCAGTCGACCAGTCTGGGCGTCACCGACTCCGGCCCGACCTTCGAATCTGGTGGCATTAACAACCACAACTTCTTCTCCAACGCCGATACTGACGCTGCGATCAACAAGCTCAACCTTGAGTTCGACCCGGCCAAGCAGATCGAGTTGAAGCAGGAGATCGACAAGATCCTGTGGGAGAACTTCTATGGTGTGACCCTTTTCCAGTTCCCCGGCGTGACGGCATTCAATGACAGCGTCACGGGCATTGACCCGTCGATTCTGGCGCCGACGATCTTCTGGAACATCTGGGATTGGAAGCTCGCCAGCTAAGAGAAAACTCTTCGTTGGATCAACGTGCTATTTGAGGCGCTGGGACCGGTTGGTCCCAGCGCCTTCCCCCGACCAGAGACAGGTAGCCACCGCTCATGGCTTCATTCGTATTCCGGCGGCTGATTGCCGCCGTCATCGTGCTCCTCGCAGCAACGTTCCTGATGTACATGCTCGTCGCCCTGTCCGGGGACCCGCTAAAGGAACTCCGCGAGAGCAGCGCACCAAACAAGATCGAGCTCATGGCGTCGCTCAGCCAGCGGCTCGACCTCGATGTTCCCCCCTTCTTTCGCTACTTCCTGTGGCTCGGCGGCGTCGGGCAGTGTTTCGTCGGCGCCTGTGACTTCGGCGTCAACGTGCAAGGCCTGCCCGTGGTGATCCTGCTCCAACAGGCGATGGGATCAACACTGCAGTTGGTCACCGGTGCCCAGATCATCGCCATCATCGTTGGCCTGATCGTCGGCATCACCACGGCCCTGCGTCAGTACAGCGGTTACGACTACACGATCACATTCGCTTCTTTTCTCTTCTTCTCTCTGCCTATCTTCTGGGTGGCGGTGCTGCTCAAGCAATACATCGCGATCGGGTTCAATAACTGGCTATCCGACCCCATTATCGGAGTGCCGATCATGATCGGAATCTCGATCGTGTCTGGACTTCTGTGGATGTCACTCCTTGGTGGTGCGTCGCGGCGACGGTGGATCACCCTCGGCGTGGCGACGGCGTCAACGCTTGCACTGCTGGCCTACTTCGAACTGACCGACTGGTTCACCACCCCGAGCGTCGGCATCGTCGGCGTCGTGATCACCGCCCTGGCGGCTGCGCTCGGCGTCACGGCAGTCTCGGTGGGGCTCAAGGACAAGAACGCGGTCCGTGGAGCCCTCGTCACGGCCGCCGTGGGTATCGCCCTGTACTATCCGATGACCTACTTTGTCTTTCGCAGTATGTCGCTTCCGCTCTTCTTCGCCCTCTCTCTGGGCGCTGTCGTCGTAGGCGGCGCAATCGGGTACTTCCTTGGTGGCAGAGATCGGTGGCAATCAGCCCGCACCTCGGCCATCGTCGCCGTAATCATCGGAGTGGTGATCGTTATTGATGGTCATCTGCTCTATTGGAACGACTACGTCAACTCCAGCCGGGTCAACGGGCGGCCGGTGGCGACCATCGGATCGACAACACCTAACCTCGGCGGTAATTTCTGGATTCAGGGCATCGATACCTTCACCCACCTGCTCCTGCCGACCATCGCAATCATCCTCATCTCCTTTGCCAGCCTGACGCGCTACACACGGGCTAGCATGCTCGAGGTGATGAACCAGGACTTCATCCGCACGGCCCGGTCGAAGGGGCTCACCCAGCGCACCGTCGTCGTGCGCCATGCACTGCGCAACGCACTCATCCCGATCGCGACGGTGATCGCGCTCGAAATTGGAGCGCTCATTGGTGGAGCGGTGATCACCGAGTCCGTGTTCGGGTGGAGCGGCATGGGCAGGCTATTCCAAAACGGTATCGACCACGTTGATCCCAACCCGGTGATGGCCTTCTTCGTGGTGACCGGTCTCCTCGCCGTCATATTCAACCTGCTGGCCGACCTCCTGTATGCGTCCCTCGACCCGAGAATCAGGGTGTCCTAATGTCCGATCCGAATCCTTCCCTGCAGGTCCCGCTGGGAGCTGGCAATCAGCTCGACGAATCCTCGATCGAACAACGTGAAACCATCGGCCTCAGCCAGGGACAGATCGTTCGTAAACGGTTTTTTCATCACAAGGGCGCCGTGGTCTCGATCTTTGTTCTTGCCTTCGTGATTGTGCTGGCCTTCAGTTCGGTCGGGATTCATGTCTGGGGGCTAAACACCCCCGGGTGGTGGCCCTGGCACTGGAACGCGACACCGCCACTGGTTAATCGGGGAATTCCCACGTTGAACCTGATCCCCGGCCCGGGCTTCGGCATTGGCCCGCACCCCTTCGGCCAGGACGAAATCGGCAAGGACATCTTTGCCCTCGTCATGCGCGGAACCCAGCAATCCATCATGATCATGCTGCTGGTCGGCCTGGTCGGCACCGGAATAGGGGTGCTGATCGGCGCCCTCGCTGGCTTCTACCGCGGAATCGGCGACGCCATCCTTATGCGCTTCACCGACGTGATCATCACCATCCCGTTCATCGTGGTGGGTGCTGTTATCGGGCGTTCCATTGGTGCTGCCGGACTCGGCGCAGCGGTTCTTGGCCTCGCGCTGGGGCTTTTCGCCTGGACCGGGCTCGCCCGACTGGTGCGGGGTGAATTCCTGTCGCTGCGCGAACGCGAGTTCATCGATGCGGCCAGGGTTTCCGGGGCCAGCGACGCGCGCATCATCTTCAAACACATTTTGCCCAACGCGGTCGGCGTGATTATCGTCAGCGCCACCCTGCTCATGGCCGGCGCCATCCTGGCTGAAACCGCCCTGAGCTTTTTGGGTTACGGCGTGCGCAATCCCGATACATCACTGGGCCTGATCGTGGCCCAGAATGTTGCAGCCTTCGCTACCCGACCATGGCTGTTCTGGTGGCCCGGCATCTTCATCATCGTGATCGCCCTGACCGTGAATTTCATCGGTGACGGTCTGCGCGACGCGTTCGACCCGCGTCAGAAGAAGATGCCGTCCGCGAAGACGCTGTCAAAAGCGGATGCCCGTCGCGTGCGCGCCGCCAGCACGGTCTAGCGCTTATGCCCAGGCTTTTACAAAACAAGACCGATCATCGCTGTGGCGAGCAATCCGGCGAGCACCACAATGGTGACCCGATGGGTGGTGACGCGGAGAGCATCCGGGTCAACAATGGCACTGTCCAACGCTCCGGTGTCGCGCAGGGCTTCCCATCGCTGGCGCAGCACGAATGCCACCTGTCCAGACGCGGTGGTCACGGAATCCCCCGGCCGCACGCTTCGACCGGTACCGTACGCGGAATCGCCGAGATTTCGGAGGTCGGAACGCTCAATCGCGATCGCCCCGCGAATGCCGGGACTCGGTGCCGCCCACACCGAAATTCGCCGTTGGGCCGTGAACAGCGTCAAGGTGTAACGGGTGTCAATGCGCTCCACGTGCGGCCACGGCACGAAGAACGTGCGGAGCACGTTGACGACCGTGATGCCCGCTTCTTCGACCACAATATGCGGCTGCCAAAACAAGGCCACTGCTGCTGCGGAGAAGAACAGCAGCAGTGGCACGGTGCGCAGCAGATTCTCAATGTCGTCGGCCAGCACCAGGCCGACACACCCCGCCGCGCAGAGCGCGGCCACGACGGCGGCCAGAACCCGGCCAAATACAGGACGAAACGTGAAGATCGGCATGGGTTCATTTTCACAGACGACGCGTTCAACACAGACAGGACCTCAGCTGATGAGTAACGAAGCAACCATGTCCCCCGGCAACGGCTCTTCTTCCCGGCCCGTGACAGAGGCCGTACTCGAGGTGACCGACCTCGACGTGGATTTCTGGGTCGAGGGTGAGCTGTACCCGGCGGCTATCAAGATGAACTATCAGGTGCGCCGCGGTGAAGTGCTCGCCATCGTGGGGGAGTCCGGATCGGGCAAGAGCACGGGGACCATGGCGCTGCTCGGCCTGTTGCCGCAAAATGCACGCACGACCGGCTCGATCAAGCTTCTCGGAAAAGAAATCTGCGGTCTTCCCGAGTCGGAGATTCGCAAGGTGCGCGGCAATGATGTGGCCACCATTTTTCAGGAGCCGATGACGGCCCTCAACCCGGTCTACACGGTCGGCTTTCAAATTGTGGAGGCCCTGCGCTCGCACTTCGACCTGTCGCCGCACGAGGCGAAAACGCGTGCGATTGAGTTATTGACGCTCGTTGAGATGCCCAACCCCACGTTGTCTTTCGACAAGTATCCGCATCAACTCTCGGGCGGACAGCGGCAACGCGCCATGATTGCCCAGTCAATTTCTTGCGACCCGATATTGCTCGTCGCTGACGAGCCGACGACCGCGCTCGACGTGACAGTGCAGGCTGAAATTCTCGATTTGATGCGCAACCTGCACACCAGACTCGACAGCGCCATCATTCTCATTACGCACGACATGGGCGTCGTCGCCGACCTGGCGGATTGGGTCATGGTGATGAAGAACGGTCTCACGGTCGAGGCCGGGCCAATCGACGATATCTTCAACCGTCCGCAGCATCCGTATACCCAGCAGTTGCTGGCCGCGGTGCCGCACCTGGGCCAAGGCATTGAAACGGTCGCCCGGCAGCAGGTTGCCCGCCCGGTAGGCGTCAAACCGGTGCTTGAGTTTCAAAACGTTTCCATTGACTATCCCAAGCGCGGGCGCATTCCAGCATTCAGGGCAGCCGAGGCCATCGACTTTCAGATCTTTCCCGGGGAGATTGTTGGACTGGTCGGCGAGTCCGGATCGGGCAAGACCACCCTGGGTCGTGCTGCTGTCGGGCTGCTGCCGATCGCCGACGGCACGCTGATCTCCTGTGGGATCGACATTTCCCATGCGAAACTGCGTGATCTCCGGCCGTTGCGCCGCAAAGCCGGCATCGTTTTTCAGGATCCCGCGTCATCGCTCAACCCGAGAATGCCCATCGGAGAATCGATCGGAGAGCCCCTCTATCTGTCCGGTGAAGCGCGCGGCGCTGACCTCGACAAACGCGTACAGACACTGCTGGAACAGGTAGAACTACCCACCAGCTACCGCAACCGTTTTCCGCACGAATTGTCTGGCGGGCAGAAACAGCGCGTCGGGATCGCACGCGCGCTCGCCCTGCATCCGGACCTGTTGATCGCGGACGAACCCACGAGTGCCTTGGACGTCTCGGTACAGGCCCGATTTCTGGACCTGCTGCACGAGCTGCAGGAACGTCTTGGGTTCGCGTGCTTGTTCATCAGCCACGACCTGGCGGTCGTCGACGCACTGGCCCACCGTATCGCGGTGATGCATAAGGGCAAACTTGTGGAGCAGGGCACGAGCGACGAAATTCTGCGTGCCCCGAAGGACCCGTACACGCAGCGATTGATCAGCGCGGTCCCGGTGCCGGATCCGGTGGAACAGCGCCTCCGTCGCGAGGCCCGTCACGCCGCCAAGGGGTGACAGCACCGGGGCAGCAGGCACTCCCACCGATGCGCTGACGTGGATACGGTAGGATAGTACTTTGGGTCACATTATGACCCCTGGTATCCATTCTTCGTCGCGCGCGAGACTCTGCGGCACTCATTCTTCGTAAGGATCTATTTTTATGGCGATTGCTACACGCAATAACCTCCGAAATGTTGCAATCGTTGCTCACGTTGACCACGGTAAGACGACGCTGGTCGACGCGATGCTCAAGCAGACCGACTCCTTCGCGGACCACTCCCACGTTGAAGAGCGCGCGATGGACTCGAACGAACTCGAGCGCGAAAAAGGCATCACGATTCTCGCCAAGAACACGGCAGTTTCGTACAAGGGCATCCACGCTGCGGACGGTCCCATCACGATCAACGTGATCGACACCCCGGGCCACGCCGACTTTGGTGGCGAGGTCGAGCGCGGACTGTCGATGGTCGACGGTGTTGTGCTCCTCGTTGACGCTTCAGAGGGCCCGCTGCCGCAGACCCGTTTCGTGCTCCGCAAGGCGCTCGAAGCCAAGCTTCCCGTCATTCTGCTGGTCAACAAGACCGACCGTCCCGACGCGCGCATCGACGAGGTTGTGGCCGAAAGCCAGGACCTGCTCATCGGTCTCGCGAGCGACATGGCCGATGACTTTCCCGACCTCGACCTCGACGCCGTGCTCGACGTACCCGTCGTCTACGCGTCGGGCCGTAACGGCGCGGCTAGCTGGAACAAGCCCGAAGACGGCACGCTGCCCGACAACGACGACCTCGAGCCTTTGTTCGACGCCATCCTCAAGCACATCCCGGCACCGACCTACGATGACACGCACCCGCTTCAGGCACACGTCACCAACCTCGACGCCTCACCGTTCCTCGGCCGCCTCGCGCTGCTGCGCATCTTCCAGGGCACCATCAAGAAGGGCCAGACCGTGGCCTGGGTGCAGCAGGACGGCACCGTCAGCAACGTGAAGATCACCGAGCTGCTGATCACCAAGGCTCTGGACCGCTACCCGACCGAGAGCGCCGGCCCCGGCGACATCGTGGCCGTGGCCGGTATCGAGAACATCACCATTGGTGAGACCCTCGCAGACCCCGACGACGTGCGCCCGCTGCCAACCATCACGGTTGACGACCCGGCCATCTCAATGACCATCGGAACCAACACCTCGCCGCTTATGGGCAAGGTCAAGGGCCACAAGTTAACCGCCCGCATGGTCAAGGATCGCCTCGACCGCGAACTCGTCGGTAACGTCTCGCTCAAGGTCGTCGACATCGGACGCCCGGACGCCTGGGAGGTGCAGGGCCGTGGAGAATTGGCCCTCGCCATCCTGGTCGAGCAAATGCGGCGCGAAGGCTTCGAACTCACCGTCGGCAAGCCGCAGGTAGTCGTCAAGCGCGTCGACGGCAAGATCCACGAGCCTTACGAGCACCTCACCATCGATGCGCCCGAAGAATACCTCGGTGCCATCACGCAGCTGCTCGCCGCCCGCAAGGGTCGCATGGAGAACATGGCCAACCACGGCACCGGCTGGGTTCGCATGGAATTCATCGTTCCGTCGCGCGGCCTGATCGGCTTCCGCACGCAGTTCCTCACCGACACGCGTGGTACCGGTATCGCCAACGCGATCCTGCACGGCTACGAGCCCTGGGCCGGCACGATCAACACCCGCACGAACGGTTCCATCGTGGCCGACCGCTCCGGTGCTGTCACGCCGTTCGCGATCATCAACCTGCAGGAGCGCATGTCGTTCTTCGTGCAGCCGACCAGTGAGGTTTATGAAGGCATGGTCATCGGCGAGAACTCGCGCGCCGACGACATGGATGTGAACATCACCAAGGAAAAGAAACTGACCAACATGCGTCAGTCCAGTTCCGACACGTTCGAGTCGATGACGCCGCCCAAGGTGCTTTCGCTCGAGCAGTGCCTCGAGTTCGCCCGCGAAGACGAGTGCGTCGAAGTCACCCCCGCCGCCGTGCGTATCCGCAAGGTAGAGCTGACGGCATCCGCTCGCTCACGCCAGGTTTCACGCGTGAAGAAGATGGACGCGAACTAGCCAGTTCCCCTCTGCGCGAGCGCAAAAAGTGCTGCTTTGACCAAGTCGAAGCAGCACTTTTTGCGCTCCTGCGATATACCGGTGTTTTGAATTTAAGAGGTTTCACATGACTGCCAGCCGACCGGCACGACGAGTTACGCTTGGCCTCCTTGTAGCCGCAGTCGCATTACCGCTGTTGGCGGGCTGCTCCCTGGGCGAAAACGTGCGCGACTCTGTGAGTGGTGCCGTGAATGGCGCGGTGCGGGACGCGACGGGCGGCGACGTCAGCCTGGGCGGGCAACTTCCCGCCGACTGGCCGACCGATATTCCCGTGGTCGACGGAGAGGTTCTCTTCGCGACCGGTGGCCTGGGTGAGAGTGGAGTCGGTGGCTGGGTGGTCACCGTCAATGCCACTTCAACGACCCCCCTGGAGGAGGCGCGCACTGAGTTTCTGGCGGCCGGCTTCACCGAAGTTGTAGCCGGAGTCGACGCTGAGGTGGTCACGATGGCCAACGCGGCGTACGGCGTCGTCGTCGCTGGTGATCCCGACGGCGTTGTCTACACCGTCACTCCGGTTCCGGCGCTCGGTTAGGCAAACAGGGCCGCGCCGACGTAACTACCGGCGGAGATGCCGCCCGGAGCGGCGAATAGGGCACTGCCGACGTGCCGAATGTACTCGTTGAGTGCGTCGCGCTTGGCGAGGTTGAGCTGCACCGCGGTGAACTGGGCGGGCGACCGTTGAAAGCTGATAAAGAACAGCCCGGCTTCAAGCCGGCCCAGCTCGTCATTGCCGTCGACGAAGTTGTAGCCGCGGCGCAGTAACTTCATGCCCTTATTCTGGGTTGGATGCGCGAGCCGCACGTGCGCAGCGGCGCCGATGAGCGGCCGGTCTTCCCGGCCGGTCAGAACAAAGTTGGGTTCGGTGAATTCGGTGCCGCCGGAGAGCGGCGCCCCTGACCCCTTGGTGCGACCGAACACGGCCTCTTGCTCACTCAGAATAGAGCGGTCCCAGGTCTCGATCGTCATGCGGATGCGCCGCGCCACCAGGTAGGAGCCGCCCGCCAGCCAGGCCGGGCCGTCGGACGTCGCCACCCACACCTGGTCGGCGACGACCTCAGGCTCTTCGGCTTTGATATTAGACGTGCCGTCCATAAAGCCGAACAGGTTGCGCGGGGTGGCCTGAGCCGTTGACGTCGATGAGGTGCGGCCGAATCCGAGCTGGGACCAGCGGAGGGCGGCCCGCCCAAACGCGATGCGGGACAGGTTGCGAATGGCGTGCACGGCCACCTGGGGGTCGTTCGAGCAGGCCTGGATACACAGGTCACCGTCGCTTCGACCGGCGTCGAGGTCGTCGCCGGGAAAGTGCGGAAGCGGCGCCAGACCGGCCGGCCGGCGGCCGACAATGCCGAAGCGATCGACGCCATCCGCTGTTTCAAACAGGGTCGGCCCGAAACCGAACGTGATGGTGAGGCCAGCCGTTGGCAAGCCTTGTGCCTCGCCGGTATCTTCGGGCGGCGCGTCGTAGGGGCCGCTGACAGCGCCGTACTCCCCGATTTCCTGCCCGGCGGCCATCGAAGCGGCTGCGATGGTCCAATCCCGCAGTAGCTCGATCAGCTCGGCGCGCGTGGTGCCGGCGGAGACGTCGAAAGCGGCGAAGTGCAGGCGATCCTGCGCTGGCGTGACAATGCCGGCCTGGTGGTTGCCGTAGAACGGGTAGACCGGCGAAACGGATGCCGCCTCCGATCCCAACGACGCCACCGCAGCTCTATCCCCGGCTACACCGAGCCCGATCCCGGCGACACCGGCCCCGGCGAAGCCGAGGAGCCCCCGCCGCGACAGACCGTATGTTGGCGTGGCCGGAGCGGCCGAGGTGGGCCCGGCGGAGAGCGCCGCACTCGGCTGGGCCCGCTTACCGCGCGTGCTGCTGCTCTTCAGGCTGCGCGTCACAGTACGAGCGCGGCCGTGAGCTGGTGTAACGGCTCACCGAGCGCGTTGACTTGATCGGCGAGGGCACGAATCTCGGCCGGAGTGAGATCGGTGTAGAGCTTGAATCCGTCGCCGACGCGCTGGACGTCGAGGAGCGCCTGCAGGGAGGCGAACTCGGCGTCGAGCGAAGCGGCCAGATCGGCATCCGTCTGCAGCAGGATTGGGCGCACGCCGTCGTAGAGCACCTGGGCTCCATCGACGTTGGCCTGAAAGTCCCAGAGGTCGGTGTGCGACCAGGTCTCTTCCTCGCCGGTGACCTTGCCGGTCGCGACCTCGTCGAGCAGGCCGATGGCACCGTTGGTCTGCTGCGACAGGGTAAAACTCAAACCCTGCACCTTCGAGTGCAGGGTGGCGGTGTCGGCGACGAGCTGCTGCGTGAGGGCTGCGCGTTTCTCGGTGCTGTACGCCTCGAAACCGGCTTCAGCCTCGGTCGGCCAGAGGTCCTTCTCGATCGCGTGCCAGCCGGTCCAGTCCTGGCCCACTTCGAGGTCGGCCTCGCGCAGGTCGAGCTTGGGGTCGAGGTCGCCGAACGATTCGGCAATGGTCTCTACCCGCTCCCAGTGCACCCGGGTCGACGCGTACAGGCTGCGGGCCGTGTCGTCGTCCCCATTTATATAGGCGGCGGCGAACGAGTCGGTGCCGGTGACGAGCTGGTCGATCTGATCGCTGACGTACGAGGCGTAGTCGGAGTTGGCGGTGTCGATCTGGGCCGCAAGGTCGACGTCGACGGTGGCGGCGGCGTCCGTTTTGGTGGCGGTGAATTCGGCCTTGCCGACGCCATCGCCGGTCATCCCCGGCTTGCAGGCGGTGAAGTAGTTGCCGGCGTCGAGCTGTACGACGAGGTCGCGGCTGAGTCCGGGGCCAATGTTCTCCGCCTCGCCGACGATGCGCAGTCCGTCGTCGGCGAGCAGGTAAAACTCCGTCACCTGATCGCCGGAATTGGTGATCGAAAAGCGGATACTGCCAGCCGGCGCCTCATTCGCTGATAACGCACACTCCGTCGCGCTGCTGTCTACGGTGAGGGCTGTGTGCAAGGCTGCCGGGTCGTTTGCGACGCAGCCGCTGAGTAGAGAGACGCCGAGAACACCGACGCCGAGAACACCGACGCCGAGCAGGCGGGCAGAACGCAAGACACGAGGCATGGAGATCCTTGGCAGAGAAACGAGAAATCAGTGCGCGGAAACCGGAACGGGCGCCGGCGTCTGGGGTGCGGCCTGAACCGGGTGAGTGCTCGTGCGACCTTGGCGGCTCTTTTTGATGAAGAGCGTCAGGGTGGGCACGGCGTAGGCCAGCCAGGCGAACATCTCCAGCCAGGTGGTGGCGGGGGAGAAGTTCAAGGTGCCCTTGAGCAGAGTGCCGTACCAGCTGTCCGGCGGCACGGCGGCGCTCACATTGAAGGCAAGGGCGTGCAGGCCGGGCAGAATGCCGGCTTCCTGCAGGTCGTGCACACCGTAGGAGAGCACGCCAGCGGCAACGACAATGAGGACGGCGCCGGTATAGGTGAAGAACTTCGACAGGTTAATCTTGAGCATGCCGGCGTAAATCAGAGCACCGAGGCCGATCGCGGTCGCGATGCCGAGGGCAGCGCCGAGCAGCGGCATGGTCGTTGCGCCGGTGGCTTGCACGGCGGCCCACAGGAACAGGGCGGTCTCGATGCCCTCACGGCCGACGGCGAGAAACGCGACGAGCACGAGTCCGAGGCCGGTGCCGACGAGGTATTTATCGATGTTGCCCTGCAGGTGTCCCTTGAGGTCGCGCGCGGTGCGCAGCATCCAGAACACCATCCAGGTAACGAGGCCGGTCGCGACGATCGATAGCACCCCGCCGATGGTCTCCTGCGCGGTGAACGAGAGCCCGTAGGTTCCGTAGGTGAGCAGAGCACCGATGCCGAGGGCGAGCAGTACGGCGAGGCCGACGCCGAGCCAGATGCGCGGCAGCACGTCGCGCCGGTTGATCTTCACGACGTAGGCGATGAGGATCGTCACGATCAGCGCGGCCTCAAGGCCTTCGCGCAGGCCGATCAGGTAGTTTGCGAGCACGGGGTTCCTTGAATGATTCGGCTGACAGTTTCGGTAACATATTGGTAAGGCTAACCTTACCGAGTTTGACTCTAGTCCGACCGGCGCGATCGTGTCTAGTTATGATTTATTTCGGGGACAGATAGTACCCGGCAAGACGAACAACCCGCAGAGCAGAAACGGTGCGTACGCCCATGGTCATGTCCGGCAGCGGCGAGCGAATCCTGTTCGTGCATGCCCGGCCCGGCGACGAATCCGCTCTTACCGGCGGCACGATCGCCCGGCTGTGCGCCGATGGATCCCGGGTGGTTGTGCTCTACGCTGTCGCTCACACCGAAACGGATGCCGCGATCTCCGCGGCGCTGGCCGAACTCGGGGCGCGTGTCTGGCATCGCTTGCCGCAGGCCTCCGCGCAGGCCTCCGCGCAGGAATTCGAATCGACCGTTCGAGGGGCCATTGACGCACTCGACGCGACCGCAGTTGTTGTCGGCACCGTCGATGACGGTCTGCGTGTGGTCGCGCAGGCCGCCGCGCACGAGGCCGGTCTGCCGGTGTTTCTGGCCTGCACGGTTCGGCAGGCGGCCGGCCAGCGTCTCATCGCAATCGACGTCGGCGCGCACCTCGACCAGAAACTGCGCGCACTCTCGCACTTTCCCGCGCGCTGGACCCTGGCCGAGCGCACTCGCGTCCTGGCTGACGGGGCCACCGATGTCGTCACCGACACCGAAACGTTCCTGAGAACGGATGCCCCGCGCACAGCGCTGCCCGCGCCCACCGAACGACCCGCTCGCCCGACCCTGACAAACCGGTCTTTGGGCGGTCTCGGCGGACTGCTTCTGGGCATCCTCTTTGGTGTGCTGGGAACGATCGCTCACCAGGTCACCCTGACCCTGTTCGGTGTGGCGCTTCCGATCGGCCTGGCAATCGCGTTCGTTGGCATAGGCGCGTTACTGCTCGGGCTGCGGCTTGTAGTGGGGGACAGGTTCGTGGTGGGCCTCGCCGCGACGGGATTGCTCCTGACCATTTTTGTGCTCTCACTGCGCGGTTCCGGAGGGTCGGTCCTGGTGCCGGCTGGCTGGCCCGGAACCCTGTGGACCGTTGTTCCTGCGCTGATCGCGGCTTTCGTGCTGGCCTGGCCGAAACTTCCACCGCGCCGACCCTAGCCGCACCGCGTCATACGGAAAAGGGGCCTGACCGAGGGGGCGTAGAATCAGAAGTCCGCTCTTGAAGGGAATCCCCAGNGCCCGGTGGACTGCATTTATGAGGGCGAACGCTCGCTCTATATCCATCCTGACGAGTGCGTCGACTGCGGGGCCTGCGAACCGGTCTGCCCGGTCGAGGCCATCTACTACGAAGATGACCTGCCCGAACAGTGGGCCGACTACTACAAAGCCAACGTTGAATTCTTCGATGACATCGGCTCCCCGGGAGGCGCCGCCAAGATCGGCGTGCTCGCCAAGGACCACCCCGTCATCTCCGCACTGCCCCCGCAGGTTGCGCACTAAGCGATTTTCGTGCTGAAGCCGCTGCCGGATTACCCCTGGGATCAGATGGTGCCTTTCGCGACCCAGGCACGGCAACACGCCGACGGCATTGTCGACCTGTCGATCGGTTCGCCGGTCGATGCCACGCCCGACGTGGTACAGCATGCGCTGCGCTCTGCAACGGATGCCCACGCCTACCCGCAAACCGTCGGTACGCCCGCCCTGCAGCAGGCGATCATCGCCTGGTATGCAAGGCGCCGCGGTGTCACCGGCCTCGAACCGAAGAACGTGTTGCCCACGATCGGTTCCAAGGAGCTCGTGGCTCTCATGCCGTTCATGCTTGGCCTCGGCGAGGGCGACACGATCGTGCACCCGCGGGCGGCCTACCCGACCTATGCGATCGGTGCCGCTATCTCCGGCGCGGCGGCCCTGGCCTCTGACGATCCGGCCGAGTGGCCCGAATCGACCAAGCTGATCTGGCTGAACAGCCCCGGAAACCCGGACGGCCGAGTGTTGTCGGTCGATCACCTGCGCGCTGCTGTTGCCCGCGCCCGCGAACTCGACGCGGTCATCGTGAGCGATGAGTGTTACGCCGAGCTCGGCTGGGACGCCCCCTGGGACGCTGAGGCGATCCCGAGCATCCTCGACCCCCGAGTTATTGACGGCGACCGACGCAACATCGTTGCGATCTACTCGCTGAGCAAGCAGTCCAACATGGCCGGCTATCGAGCAGCCTTCGCGGCCGGCTGCAGCGGCGTACTGAAGCGGCTGCTGACCGTGCGCAAGCATGCCGGCCTCATGCTTCCGGCGCCCCTGCAGGAGGCAATGATCGCCGCTCTCGGCGACGACGAGCACGTTGCCGTGCAGAAGGAGCGCTATCGCGCACGCCGCGCCGCGCTGCGTCCGGCGCTGGAGGCGGCCGGCTTTCGCATCGATCAGAGCGAAGCCGGGCTCTACCTGTGGGCGACCGAGGGACGTCCCGCATGGCAATCCATCGAACGGATGGCCGACCTAGGCATTCTGGCCGGTCCCGGTCCGTTCTATGGCGATGTCTACCCCGAGCACGTGCGATTCTCGCTCACCGCGACCGACGAGCGTATCGCCGCGGCCGTGGCACGCTTGTTGGTCTAAAACAGGGTCTGTTTGGGCGGAGGTCTGTAGACTTCCACCAACGAACCGCGCGAAGTCTTAGCTGATGCAACAGTAGGTGGTCAGGCCGATTAGGCTGTAGTCGCGGCGGAATCGACCACAGCAGCTTCATCACTTGCCGATTCAGTGACGCGTCGCCACATTTCATCCGGCAGAGATACCCGAGGAGGCTCCGTGACCGACGTCGCGCAGCAGACAACATCCGGCGAACCGATGAGCGCTGACCCCAACAAGGTCACCATCACTTTCCCCGGCGGGAGTGCAGAGTTCCCGATCCTGACCAGTGTGGACGGCGTGTCGAGCATCGACATCTCCACCCTGACGAAGAAGACCGGCCTCACCACGCTGGACTACGGTTTCGTGAACACGGCGGCAACCCGCTCCGCGATCACCTACATCGACGGTGACGCCGGCATCCTGCGCTATCGCGGGTATCCGATCGAACAGATCGCCCAGAACTCGAACTTCCTCGAGACGGCCTGGCTGCTGATTCACGGTGATTTGCCCAGCGCGAGCGAACTGGCCAACTTCGACGATCGCATCCGTCATCACACGCTGTTGCACGAAGACATGCGTCGGTTCTTTGATTCCCTACCGCACAAGGCGCACCCGATGAGCGTTCTCGCGTCGGGCGTCTCGGCCCTGTCCACGTTCTACCAGGACTCGCTCGACCCGAAGGACCCGGAGCAGGTCGAGATTTCGACCATCCGTCTGCTGGCCAAGCTGCCGGTCATGGCCGCCTACGCGCACAAGAAGAGCGTCGGGCAGGCGTTTCTCTACCCCGACAACTCCCTGAGCTTCGTCGATAACTTTCTCAAGCTCAACTTCGGCAACATGGCCGAGCCCTACGAGATCAACCCTGTCGTCAGCAAGGCCCTTGAACGCCTGCTCATGCTTCACGAAGACCACGAGCAGAACGCGTCGACCTCGACGGTGCGCATGGTTGGCTCAACCGAGGCCAACCTGTTTGCGTCGGTCTCCTCCGGCATCAACGCGCTGTTTGGACCGCTGCACGGCGGAGCCAACGAAGCCGTGCTGGCGATGCTCGGTGAGATCCAGGCATCCGGTCAGGGCGTCGAAAAGTACGTCGAACGCGTCAAGAATAAAGAACACGGCGTGAAGCTCATGGGCTTCGGGCACCGGGTCTACAAAAACTACGACCCGCGCGCCACCCTGGTTAAGGAGAGCGCCCACGAGGTGCTGGCTGCTCTCGGCGTCAAAGACGACCTGCTCGACATTGCTCAGGAACTCGAGCACATCGCGCTCAACGACGATTACTTCAAGGAACGTCGCCTGTACCCCAATGTCGATTTCTACACCGGTGTCATTTACAAGGCGATGGGCTTTCCGACGCGCATGTTCACCGTGCTCTTCGCGATCGGGCGTCTGCCCGGCTGGGTCGCGCACTGGCGCGAGATGAACGAGGATCCGGCTACCAAGATCGGTCGCCCGCAGCAGCTCTATGTGGGCTCTCCGGCGCGAGACTACCCGCTGCGGTAGCACCGCTTTTTATTCAGCGGCTTGATCCACGGGCGTTGCATTGATGGCGTTACGGCCGGTTCCTTGGCGACTTTACTTCGTTGACAACGGATGCGTCGCCTTTCGCCGCCCACCGTTCGCCTACGTCGTTCACCTTTCGTCTTCGTCGTTCACCTTTCGTCGGATTTGGAATGGATCGGTGGAACGTATTCGGGAGGCGGAATATGCACGGGAATACGCTTTGAGAGGGCGCCCAGCCGAGGTGTCCGTCACTGAAAGGTTCGCCCATGACTGTGCTTGAGATGACTGCGCCCGCGACACTCGCGACGGCAACCCCCACGACTGCGCGCCCGACGCAGACCCTGCCGACTATCATCCAGGGCGGCATGGGCGTTGCCGTATCATCGTGGCAGCTCGCCCGAGCGGTGTCGAAAGCGGGGCAGCTCGGTGTCGTCAGCGGGACCGCTCTCGACACGGTGATCGCTCGGCGCCTGCAGGACGGCGACGCGGGTGGCCACGTGCGCCGAGCGTTGGCTCACTTCCCGGTTCCGGCCCTCGCCGACCGGGTACTGCGGAAGTACCTTCGCCTCGGCGGTCGCGGCCCTGGGATTCCGTACCTTCCCCTCGCCAAGGTCAGCCAGCATCCGCTCGCAAAATCGCTTGAGCTGAGTGTCGTGGCCAACTTCGTTGAAGTCTGGCTGGCCAAGGAGGGCCACGATGGTCTGGTCGGTATCAATTTTCTCGAGAAGGTGCAGTTGGCCACTCCGAGCGCGGCCTACGGCGCGATGTTGGCCGGTGTCGACTATGTGCTGATGGGGGCGGGAATTCCGGCCGAGATCCCTGCGCTGCTGACCGGACTGGCCCAGCACGAGACCCGGGCGCTCGACCTGCACGTCGAGAACTCCACCACCAGGTACTCCGTCGAGTTCAATCCAGAAGCCCTGACCGGTGGAGGACTGCAGCCGTTACACCGGCCTCGTTTTCTGGCGATCGTCGCTGCCCATGTGCTCGCTGTGTACCTGACCCGGGAGGAGTCGACCCGTCCCGACGGTTTCATCATTGAAGGGCCGCGGGCCGGCGGGCACAACGCTCCGCCGCGCGGACGCGGCGTACTCGACGACGACGGCCAGCCGGTCTATGGCCCCCGGGATGACGCCGATCTGGCGAAGGTCGCAGCGGTCGGCCTGCCGTTCTGGGTCGCCGGCGGTTACGGCACCCCCGAGCGGGTCAGTGAAGCCCTCGCAATCGGCGCCGCCGGCGTTCAGGTGGGAACGCTGTTCGCCCTCGCGGCCGAATCCGGCCTCGACGAGACCCTTCGGGAGCAGCTGCTCCGCCAAATCGACGACCAGGGGCTGGAGATTCGTACCGATCCGCTGGCGTCCTCGACGGGATTCCCGTTCAAAGTCGCGACGCTGCCCGGAACCTTGTCCGACGACACCCTGTACGAAGAGCGCCCGCGCCTGTGCGATCTCGGTTATCTGCGGGTGCCGTACGAACGCGCCCCCGGAGTGCTCGGTTATCGTTGCCCGGCCGAACCGGTCGCGACGTTTGTGCGCAAGGGCGGTTCCAGCGACGAAGCCGCCGGCCGCAAATGCCTGTGCAACGCCCTCACGGCCAACGTCGGACTCAGCCAGACCCGGCGAGATGGATACGAGGAGTTGCCGTTGGTCACTCTCGGTACTGACCTCGACGGGGTCAACGCGTTTCGTGCCGCGCACCCCCAAGGCTGGTCCGCCACCGAAGCTGTAGCCTACCTCGAGTCTAAATCTCGATAGCGGCCTACGAACTGAACCGGCGCAGTGCGGGTTCAGTCGGGCGCTACCTCCGGACAGCGGGGCACGGAACGGTCCGAGCGATTGAGTTCTCGGGCGAGGTGGCGGTAATTGGAGGCGGGGCGCTACCGCTGGGACGAGCGCAACCAGTGCGTGGTGGTACACCTTTCGGTATCGAGCCCGTGCTGAATGGAAGTGGTAGCTATACTGGCGGGTCAGCAGCCTGGTCCGCGTGGGTCTCTCGACCTTGGGTCGACGACGAGCGCCGTGACTTTCTGGCCCTTGGGAACATTTTTATGGGTATTCTTTGGCGGATTTCTCCCGTTTAGTGCTTGTATAGGTGATTTTTCCTCGGGAGTGTCGGTGGTCGGGTGTTGAGTTGAATCATGACCAACTTGGCGATGGAGCTCACCCCGGGTGGCGGCCGGTGTCGCCGCGCTCGGCGGCTCCAGTGCCGAATTCTTTGGTCTGAATGATGCCGAGGTACTCGCTGCGCGTGGTCCGATCGCGGATCTGCTGCGACTCAGCCACACGGTGGCGGCGTTGCTGGCGGGCACCATCGCCGAGCGGCCCGGCCGCAACTGGGCCAGTCGGGTTTGGCGTCGCGGCACGGGTATGGCAACCCGACACTGATGGTGCAGCACGCCACCGGTCCCAGCCGCATCGGGGCTGGTCGGCTGCTCGCCATTGGGGTGCTGATGAGCGAGACCGAAGAGGCTGAACGCCGCGCGGTCGAGGTGCGGGAGGCCGAGCGTAGGGCGGTGCGTGCCACGCAGGCTGCGGCTGAGGCCGCCGCGAGGGAAGCGGCTGTGGCGTCGGCCGACGCACAGCGGGAGGCGGAGTGGCAAGGCGCCCAGTGGGAGGCACGGGAGGCAGATCGGGCGGCAGTCCGGGCTGAGTTGAACCCCGATCAGCCGCTCCCCGACGCCCTGCCCCGCCCGGTCTTGCCGGTTGTCGCAGCGGGCCCGGCCGTGCCGGCCGTGCCGGTCGTGCTGGTCGCACCGGTGGTGCCGGTGCTGCAGCCGGTCGTCGTTCCCTGGCAGGCACCGATCATGCACGCCGTCGCTGCTGGTGCTTTCTCACCCGGCGTCGGCGATGCCCTGCTTCGTGGGCTGGGCACCCTCGACCAGGCCATCACCGCTGACAGGCTCGCCTCTGCCTAGGCGTGCTGCTCGTCGACGCCCCCGGAATAAATACCGAGCAGGCCTTCAAACGAGCCAGGCGCTTGCGTGACGAGCTGGATGCGGCCGGTATTTTGGCGAGGGAGAAGCAGGCGCGCGATGATACGACGTGGTCGCTCTGGCGTCGGGCCGACGGCATGGTGACCCTGCACGCACTGCTACCGGCGGAGCAGGGCGAAATGTGGATAGCAACCTACGACGCCCTGACCAGTCCGCGGCGTGGCGGGGTGCGGTTTGTCGATCCGGAACGGGCAGCGTGGGCGAAGAGCGTCAAAGACGACCCACGCACGTTCGATCAGATCGCCGCGGATTCCTTCACCCAACTTCTCAAACTCGGCGCTGATGCTGACCCCAACACACTCTTCGGCGGGCACCGCCCGGCGGTGCGGGTCATCGTCACCGAACACGATCGCCCCACCACTATCCACGCTCCGGTTGCAGACGCGAGTGCCGCAACCGAGCGTGGTGCGAGCAATGAGGCCGGTCAAGCCACCGAGACAACCGAGAACGCCGCGCTCGTCACGGCTGCAAAGAGCGGTAACAGCGCGGCGTCCGCACGAACCTCCGAGACTGATGGCATCAGCGGGGAGACACTAAGGGTCACGCTCGAGGGCAGCGTAACGGACGTTGAAACGGGCAGTGAAACGGGCGTTGCGACCGGCAGCATGATGGACACCGAAATGGGCAGCGAAACGGGCAGTGAAACAGGTGACGAGCCGGCCACCGGGCGGGACGTCGAGTGGTGAGTCTGGTGGACGGGGCACCGGAAACGCCCGGGCGGCCCGCATCAGAAAGACGTTCGGATATTTCGAAGGCAACCCGGCGACGGTTTCGGGGGAGACGATTTCCCGCCAACTGTGCGATGCGGGCTATCGCGGTATTCTGTTCAGTCAGGCCGGGCAGCCCCTGAACGTTGGACGTGAGCAACGACTCTTCAACCGTGAGCAACGCAGGGCTTTGGCGGTGCGCGACGGCGGATGCCGCTGGCCCGACTGTGAGCAACCGTCGTCGTGGACCGAGGCGCACCACATCGAAAACTGGCTTGATCTAGGACTTTCCAATATCGATCACGCCATACTATTTTGTGCGCACCACCACCTGTTACTCCACAATCGGCACTGGAAGGTGCTTATGCTCAACGACCAATATTGGCTGCAACCGCCGGTCGAGATCGATCTTGAGCAAGCGCTGATTGCCCTGCCGAGCAAGAACCCCCTCATGGACGTGCCCGTGCAGCTCGACGGCGCCAAGGACGACGACCCGAGTGGCTGACATCGCAGGCTACGGCGATGGAGAACGGTGGACTCGGTCGCGGCCCTAAGAGGCCGGCTCCAGTGTCAGCGTGTTGGTTGCGGTGACGTTGATGGCGGCCGGGGTGAACAGCCACGGCCGCGTCTCATGGTCGCGCCAGAGCGGCGCCTGGTCGGTGTAGTTGGGGTGGAAAGCGTGCCCGGATGCCCCGGTGAGGTTGATCCAGGTGGAGTCGTCGAAATTCTCCAGGCTGACCACCTGTCGCATCGACGGTACCCAGTCCACCTGGTAGCCCTGGGTGGCATCCCAGCCGACCGCGTTGACGACGGCTGAACCTCCGGCGAGCTCGTACGGCCCGCGGTTGAAGAGCCATTCCAGCGGGGCAATTCCGGACTTGCCGAAGCTCTGGTTGGTGAGCTCAAGGGTATGGATGCTGCCCCACTGCCATTCGGTCGGGTTCGATCCCATGAGGTCGACAGCCTCCACCGAGGCATCCGTCATCACTCGCCGCAGCGTGCTCTCCTGCCCGACGGTTCCGTAGGCGCCGTTGGACCACCAGGGGGAGTTCGGCTCAGCGAGCAGGCTCGTGACCACGGAGAAGGCACGATCACCGCCGGTGAGCGCAGCGCCGGCGTCGATCTTGCCGGTAAACATGTCGTGCAAAAGAGTGCTCCAGATCACGTTGAAGTACGCGGCGGCGGCGCTGTCGGCGTCCATCTGGTAGTCCCAGCCGTCGAGTAGCGTCTGCGCTTCGGCGGCGTCGCCGGTGAGTCGCACCTGCTGCAGGGCCGGCACCAGGGCCGCTGCGATGGCGCTGTAGTTGTCACCCTGAATGTCGCTCATCAGCTCTGCGGTCAGCGGGGTTTTCGTGGCAATGAGGGTTTGCAGCCGAGCCGTGATTTGGTTCGCCCGATAGCCCAGATCCCAATCGGCGGTCAATAGGTACGGGTAGCTCTGATCGACAGCCGCGTTATTGGCCGTGACGATGTATCCGCTCGGCGGATTGAACGTGCTGGGCAGGGCGTCAAAGGGAATGTACCCGGTCCAGCCATACTGGCTGGTCCAGCCCGGCACCGGAAGGGTGCCGTTGCCGCTGGCCCGAATGGGGATAAGCCCGGGCGCCTGATAGCCGATGTTTCCGTCGACGTCGGCATAGGTCAGGTTTTGCGCCGGCACCTCGAACAGGGCGGCCGCGGCGCGAAAACTGGTCCAGTCGGTCGCCTGGTTCAGGGCGAAAATGGCGGCCGCCGTGCGCCCCGGCGTGAGCGCCGTCCATTGCAATGACAGCTCATAGGTCGTCTGGTCAGCACCCGCCGCGGCGATCGGGGCTGGAGGTAACCCTGCCGCCTCTGGAAAGTCACTTGCGATCTGCGGGTAGGTGGTGCCCTCGAACCCGCTCAGCAGCGGCCCGTGTCCGGTCGAGCGAATCTCGATCTTGACGTCGTCACCGCCGGCGACGGAGATCTTTTCGTCGCGCAGCAGCAGGGGCTGGAGAACGCCGTCGAATTCGTAGCTATCGCCGGTGACCTTCTCGACATAGAGATCAGCGACGTCGGGGCCAAGGTTGGTGAAACCCCAGGCGATGCGCTCGTTGTGGCCGATGATCACGCCGGGCATTCCCGAAAAACTGTACCCGGCTACGTCGAACGGGCAGTCTGTGGTGATCGACTGGCAGCGCAACCCCACCTGGTACCAGACCGAGGGCAGTGCAGGGCCGAGGTGCGGATCATTGGCGAGCAGGGGCTTGCCGGTGTCGGTGAGGGCACCGGCAACGACCCAGGAATTGGAACCGATCTCCCCGCCGGCCGGCCCGAGCAATTCCGGAACCGACCCGAGGTGCGCGCGCAACTCGGTGAGGGCCCCCGCGTACGAATCGATGGAACCGGCGCCGGATGCACCTGGCGCGGTGCTCGAGGTGACGCTACCGGCGGCGGCGGCGGGGACATCCGTTGAATCAACGTTCGGCGCAGCGGCCGGTGCCCCGGCCGACGGCACGATGACGGTTTGACTGCCGGTTATGGTGGGGTGCTGGTCGGCCGGAAAGCTCGGGTGCAGTTGGCTCACCTCGGTGGGCGTGAGCGTCGACGACAACAGCGCGCGGTCGATCTCGTCGTCGAGGTTGGAACGGAGGTCCCAGGCCATGGCTTTTAGCCACGCGACGGAGTCGGACGGGGTCCAGGGTTCCACTTCATAACCGGGGTTCTGCAGGCCCAAGACGGCATACTCGAGCGAGAGGTCGGCGCCCTGATAGGTGTCGAGGTAGGCGTTTACGCCATCGGCGTAGGCCTGGTAATAGCCGAGTGTCACCGGGTCGAGCAGGGCAACTTCCTGCTCGGCGACGGCTCGCCAGCCAAGCGTGCGCACGAATGTGTCGGTGCCGACCTGGCTTTCTCCGAACAGTTCCGACAATCGCCCGCTCGTCACGTGCCGGCGAAAGTCCATCTCCCAGAACCGGTCCTGCGCATGCACGTAGCCCTCGGCGAGAAAGAGGTCGGCAGCGGTCTTCGCTGTGATCTGGGGAATTCCGGCGTCGTCGCGTGTGACCGTGACCGTGTCGGTGAGCCCCGCGATGTCGATGGTTCCTGCCAGCGTCGGAAAGGACCGCGTGACGGTCCAGACACCTAGGCCCGCGGTGACTACAACCAGGCTGACGACGATACCGAGCACAATCATTAATCGCCGAACGCGACGGTGCCCCTTGCTGCGCGGTGCGTCGGTGCCCACATCACTCCCTCGCGACTTGTGCGATCCCCACCCGAGCGGAGGCCGCTACCCGGATGCTAGCGGAACCCACCGACATCCGCTCGGCGGCAGGAGTCTAGGCGTGCAGCGCGGCGTTCAGCGTGATGCCGCTGCCACTGCGGGCGAGCACCTCGACGGCGCCCGAGATGGAGTTGCGGCGAAACAGCAGGTTTGGAACGCCGGAAAGTTCCACAGCCTTCACCGTCGGCTGGATGCCGTCGGCTGTGACGGTTTCGCCCACGAGAACGACCTTGGTGCCGGCCGTGACGTAAAGCCCGGCTTCCACAACGCTGTCGTCGCCGATCGGGATACCAACGCCGGAGTTGGCGCCGAGCAGGGCGCGGGCGCCGATCGAGATACGCTGCGTTCCACCGCCGGACAGGGTGCCCATAATGGATGCTCCGCCACCGATATCGGCGCCGTTACCGACCACGACACCCTGCGAGATCCGGCCCTCGACCATGGAGGAGCCGAGGGTTCCGGCATTGTAATTCACGAAGCCCTCGTGCATCACCGTGGTACCCGGGGCGAGGTGGGCGCCGAGCCGCACGCGGGAAGCATCCGCTATTCTCACGCCGACCGGAAGGACGTAGTCGAGCAGCGGTGGAAATTTGTCGACGCCGCTGGCCTGGATGCCGGCGCGCTGCAGGGTCGGGCGTAGCCGGGCAAAGTCGGCCGGCAGCATCGGACCGGCATTGGTCCAGACCACGGTGGGCAGGTGCGCGAAGATGCCGTCGAGGTTGATGCTGTTGGGCACAACGAGAAGGTGGGAGAGCAGGTGCAGCCGCAGGTAGGCATCCGAGGTGCTCGCCGGCGCCGCATCGAGAGTGATTTCCACGGTGATGGCCTCAAGGCGCACCGCGCGTCGGGCGTCGTCGCCAGCGGCTTCGCACAGTTCCGCCGGAACGATCCAGCGGTCGCGACCGGTCGGGAGGGAGCCCAGTACGGGGGACGGAAACCAGGTGTCGAGTACGGTGCCATCGACGGCGACGGTGGCGAGACCGTACCCCCAGGCCTGGGTCGGTGCGGCTGGGGCGTTTTCGGTAACAACGGAGGGCATACCTCTAGATTAGTAGGGTGACTTCTACGACTCCGGCCCCCGCCGCTCCAGCCAGCGCCTCCGCACGGCCGGCACAGCTCACCGTGCTCGACCTGACGGCGACGTCGATCGACCTGACCCGGCAAATCTGCGACATGGAGTCGGTGTCGGGCAACGAGTCCGTCCTTGCTGACGCGATCGTGGCCGCGCTCGAAGGTTTCGATCACCTCGAGATAATTCGGGATGGCGACACCGTCGTCGCCCGCACCAACCTTGGACGCGCCCAGCGCGTCGTCATCGCCGGCCACATCGACACGGTTCCGCTCAACGACAACCTGCCCACCCGGTACGAGACCATCGAGGGCACCGAGTATCTCTGGGGCCGCGGCACCGTCGATATGAAGGCCGGCGTGGCCGTGCAGCTCAAGCTCGCGGCCGAACTGAGCGACCCCGGGGTCGACGTGACTTGGATGTGGTATGACCACGAAGAGGTATCCGACGACCTCAACGGCCTCGGCCGCCTCGCGCGCAACCGTCCCGACCTCTTCGCCGGTGACTTCGCCATCCTCGGCGAACCGACTCGGAGCCGGGTCGAGGGCGGCTGCAACGGCAACCTGCGCGTGGAGATTCGCACCTTCGGGCTGCGCTCGCACTCAGCGCGCAGCTGGGTTGGCGATAACGCCATCCACACAGCCGCCCCTATCCTCAATATTCTGGCCGGGTACGAGGCGCGCGAGGTCGAGGTCGAGGGCCTCGTCTATCGCGAAGGCCTCAACGCTGTCGGCATCACCGGCGGCGTCGCCGGCAATATCATCCCCGACGAGTGCATGGTGCACGTCAACTACCGCTTCGCCCCGAGCCGCAGCGGCGACGAGGCCGTCGCCCATCTACGCGAGCTCTTCGCCGGCTACGACCTCACCGTCGTCGACCGGGCCGAGGGCGCCCGCCCCGGCCTCGATGCCCCGCTCGCCCGCGAATTCCTCGCCGCTGTCGGTGGCGTGGCCACGCCAAAATATGGCTGGACCGACGTCGCTCGCTTTTCGGCCTTGGGAGTTCCGGCCGTCAACTACGGGCCGGGTGACCCGCTCAAGGCGCACGCCGACGACGAACGCGTCGCCGTGGCCGAGATCACGGCCTGCGAGAAGGGCCTGCGCGACTGGCTGAGCGCATCCGTTCGGTAGCGCAGCGACAGCGCAATGACTGAGCGGATGTTCCGCCCCCGCACCCAGGCTGCCCGCCGCCACCCCGTTCGTCGCCAGCCCGCCCGCCGGTTGCCGGCCGTCTGGCACGCCCGCTATAGGCTGACCCCGTGGTGGGGCAAAGTGCTCGTGGTCTGGGCGCTATCGCGACTGGTCACAACGATGCTCATTCTCGTGCTGGCGAGCGTGCAGGGCCCGAACGCCTGGACCGGTGCGAGCCCGAAATACACCGATTTTGCGACCATGTGGGACGGGCGCTGGTACAACATCGTCGCGGTGCTCGGCTATCCGAGCGTGCTGCCGATCACCGACACCGGCCAGATCGGCGAAAATGCCTGGGCGTTCATGCCCGGCTATCCGGTCGTGGCCAGGCTCCTCATGGAGCTGACCAACTTTGCATGGGCGCCCGTGGCTGTGTTCGTGTCGGTTGTCTTCAGCCTCGGTACAGCTCTGCTGTTCTACCGTCTGATGACGCGCGTGCAGCCGCCGAACACGGCCTTGTTTTCGGTCGTGCTGTTCTGCGCCGCCCCGCTATCGCCGATTCTGCAGTTTGCCTATGCCGAATCGATGTATCTATTTTTTCTGACCCTCGCCCTCTACCTGCTGTTGGAGCGCCGCTACTGGCTGCTCTACCCCGTCATCGCGGTCATGGCCCTGACCCGGCCAAGCGGGCTCGCATTCGCCCTCGCCCTTGGCCTGCACGTGATCTACCGTTTCGTCACGCGATTTCGCGACCCGTTTCCCGGGCGAGAGCGGATGCTGGCGGCGTCTGTCGCCCTGTTCAGCGCGCTGATGGGGCTGGCCTGGCCGATCGCGGCCTGGGCGGCCACCGGAGACTCGATGGCGTACACCGACACGGAGCTGGCCTGGCGGGCCCCGTACATCGGTTACGTGGAGCTCGTGCCGTTCACCGCGTGGTTCCAGGGGGGAACCTGGTGGCTCGGCAGCCCATGGGGGATCGTCGTGGTCACCGCCCTCATTCTGGCCTTCGCCCTGCTCCTGTTCATGCCGGCCGTGCGCCGGCTCGGTGTGGATCTGCGGTTGTGGCTGGCTAGCTATGGCCTGTACCTGCTCGCAGTTTTCTTTCCGCAATCGAGCACGTTTCGGCTTCTCATGCCGATGTTTCCGGTGCTCGGCGCGGCCGCGTTGCCGCGCAGCCGGGTCTACCGGGTGGCGATCGTATTGCTTTTCGTGGCCGGCCAATGGGGCTGGCTGCTGATCTGTTGGGGCGTCGACGGGTATGACTGGACACCCCCCTAAAGACTAGGCATGAACGACTGAATCTGACACTGAGTCCGACCCGAATTTACGTCTCGGGCCCAGATAGTCGATAATGGGTATACAAAGACGAATGGAAGGGGAGTTCATGGCGGCCATGAAGCCACGGACCGGAGACGGGCCAATGGAGGCTGTAAAAGAGGGGCGCCTGATCATCGTGCGTGTACCGCTCGAAGGTGGCGGTCGGCTCGTTGTCTCAGTCAACGACGCTGAGGCCAGGGAACTTCACGATGCACTCGCCGGGGTTGTCGCTGCAGCGAAGTAGCCTCGTGTTCCTGTAGGTAACAGCAGAACGGCCGCGCAGTCAATGTGCGGCCGTTCTGCTGTGTGCAGGCGCGTCAGGCGCGCAGCTTGGTGATCTGCAGCAGGCCGTCGCCGACGGGGGAGAGCGCACTGATGACCGCGCTCGACGCGGCAATTTCGGTCAGCAGCGTGCGGAAGCCCGTCGCGACATCGTCGCGCTGGGCCGGGTCGGCGACCCGGCCTCGCCAGAGGGCGTGCGCGACGAGCACGGTGCCGCCCGGACGGGCCAGGCGCAGTCCGTGTTCGACGTATTCGATGACCGACTGCGGGTCGGCATCAATGAACACAATGTCGTAAGAATTCTCGTTCATGCGAGGCAGGACCTCGCTGGCCTTGCCCGTGATCAGGCGCACCCGGTTGGCTGGAACCTTTGCCTCGGCGAAGTTCGCCTTGGCGTGTTGCAGGTGATCGACCTCGGTGTCGATCGACGTGAGGGTGGCGCCAGGCGCCCCGGTCAACAGCCAGATGCCCGAAACTCCGGCCCCTGTGCCAACCTCGAGGATACTGCGTGCCCCGGTAGCAGCGGCCAGAACGGCCGATTGCGCACCGACCGCGGGCGTTATCGCGTCGATTCCCAGCTCGAGGGATTGCTGGCGCGCTCGAATAATGGCTTCGGACTCCACGACACAGTCGTCAGAGAATTTCCAGTTCAGTTCAATGTCAGACACAAATAACTCCAGTAGATGATTAGGTCAAGACTAGGGCCGTGGTGCGTGTGGTCTGGGGATGCCTCGCCGGGCGCTACTCTAAGGACATGTTTGGGCTGACGTTCGAGAAGATTCTTCTTATCGGGATCATCGCTGTCTTCTTGCTTGGCCCCGATAAGCTACCGCACTATGCCGCCCAGCTGGGTCGTCTCGTGCGGCAGCTCCGCGACATGGCCAACGGTGCCAAAGATCGTATGCGCGATGAAATGGGCCCGGAGTTCGACGATCTGGACTGGAAAAAACTGGACCCGCGCCAGTATGACCCGCGCCGCATCATCCGGGAAGCCCTCGCCGACGAAGACCCGTTCAAGGATCAGTCCGCGACGATTTCACGCGCCGAGCCCAATCCTGAGGGCGCCTACCTAAAACGTAAGCGTGCGAGGGATGCTGCTTTGACCGCGCTCGAGCTGGCCCCGTTCGATTCCGAATCCACGTAACTGCCAGGCGTTCGCGCACAGCGAAGAGCAGAAGGAGACGTTGATGTCTGAGGTCAAGAAGCTCAAACGCGTCAAGAAGAACGTCTACGAGGCCGAGCTCGCCCGGCTGCAGGCCGAATTGGTCACGATGCAGCAATGGGTAAAGTCGTCCGGTGCCCGGGTCGTGGTGATCTTCGAGGGCCGCGACGCCGCCGGCAAGGGGTCGGCGATCAAGCGCATCACCCAGTACCTCAATCCACGTGTTGCGCGCGTGGTAGCCCTGCCGATGCCCACCGAACGCCAGCGCGGCCAATGGTATTTTCAGCGCTACATCGAGCACCTGCCCTCGATTGGTGAGATCGTTCTGATGGACCGCTCCTGGTACAACCGAGCCGGCGTTGAACGCGTCATGGGCTACTGCACGAGTGATGAATACCGTCGGTTTCTGCACCAGGCCCCCCTGTTCGAACGGATGCTGGTCGAAGACGGAATCCTGCTGGTCAAATATTGGTTTTCAGTGTCTGACCTGGAACAGGAACGGCGTTTTCGTTCACGCCTAAAAGATCCGATGCGTCGGTGGAAGCTGTCCGAGACCGATGTGCTGTCGATCACCAAGTGGGTGGACTATTCCAAGGCGAAAGACGAGATGTTCGTGCACACCGACATTGCCGAAGCGCCCTGGTGGGTGGTGGAGAGTGAAGACAAGCGGGCTAGCCGGCTGAACGCGATCAGCCACCTGCTCTCGCTCGTGCCCTACGAGAAAACTGACCCGCCCAAGGTACACATTCCAAAGCGCCCACCGGACTCCGACTATGAGCGGCCGCCGCGCGAGATGAACCACCAGGTTCCCGACCACGCGGCGACCCTGGTCAAGCCCGAGGACTAGGCGTCAGCGGGGCGTGAGTCCGAGGCTGAGACCGGCCAGGCTCCTGGCACGCGTCTTCATACTGTGGGCGAGCTCCAGAATGGCGCGGGCCGAGGGGTCATCCGGCGCGCCGAGTACGATCGGCAGGCCGGCATCCCCGCCGCTTCGCAGCGCCACGCTCAGCGGAATCTGCGCGAGCACCGGCACCGGTGCCGTCTGGCCGACGGAGAGACGCCTGGCCACTTCGGCGCCGCCGCCCGAACCGAACAGTTCGAGCAGGCTGCCGTCGGCCTGCACCATCGCCGACATGTTCTCGATCACGCCATAGACGCTCTGCCCGGTCTGCCGGGCCACGATTCCGCTGCGCTCGGCAACATCGGCCGCCGCAGCCTGCGGGGTAGTCACGACGATGACCTCGGCGTGTGGCAAAAGCTGCCCCACCGTGATGGCGACGTCCCCGGTACCGGGCGGCAGGTCGAGCAGCAGCACGTCGAGATCACCGAAATACACGTCGGTCAGAAACTGTTTGATCGTGCGGTGCAGCATCGGGCCGCGCCACGCGACCGCCGCCGACGCATCGTCGATGAACATGCCGATCGAGATGACCTTCACGTTATGTGCGATCGGCGGCAGGATCATGTCGCCCACCTGGGTCGGTTTGACCGCGAGCCCGTTGTGCACGAGGCCGAGCAGGCCGGGAATGCTGAAACCGTGCACGTCGGCGTCGACGATCCCCACGCGCAGTCCCTCTCCGGCCAAAGCGACGGCCAGGTTGGCGGTGACGGTGGACTTGCCGACGCCGCCCTTGCCGCTCGTGATCGCGTAGACCCTGGTGAGCGACTCCGGGCCGAACTGCACGCTGCGTTGCACCTGCCCGCCGCGCAGTTTTTCGGTGAGCGCGGTGCGCTGCTCGCGCGTCATGACGGCGACCTCGACGCTCGCACGGCCCACCCCCGACACCGATTCGGCGGCGGCGAGAACATCGCTCTCGATGCGTGCAGCGGCCGGACAACCGGCAATGGTCAAGCGGATACCGACGCTCACCCGCCCGGTGTCGCTCACCGTCACCCCCGAGACCATGTCGAGCTCGGTGATGGGCTTGCGAATCTCCGGGTCGGTCACCCCGGCAAGGGCGGCGAAAACACGGGCGCGGATGGCATCGGAAGCAGAATTCATGCGGTGGGGCGGCTTTCCGTAGTGCTGTTGTCAGTTTCGTCGTCTGGGCGGCTGCGCTCGTCACTGCGCTCATCCAGGTGTTCAAGCAGTCCGCGCAGTTCCGCGCGGATGAAATCCTTTGAGGCCATGTCCTTGATCGCGATGCGCAGAGCCACGACCTCCCTGGCCAGGTATTCGGTATCGGCGAGGGTGCGTTCTGCGCGCTGCCGGTCCTGCTCGAACTGCACCCGGTCGCGGTCGTCCTGCCGGTTCTGGGCGAGCAAGATCATCGGAGCCGCATAGGACGCCTGCATCGATAAGACGAGGGTCAGTGCGATGAACCCGAGCGCGACGGAGTCGAAGCGCCACTCCACCGGTGCCAGGGTGTTCCAAGTGATCCAGGAAACGGCGAACAGGGTGAGGCCGAGCAGAAACCACGGGGTTCCCATACCGCGCGCGATCGCCTCGGTGAACCGGCCGAACCGGTCTCGGCTGTGGCCGGTGCGCCCGAGACCCACAAGGTTGCTTGAGCGCAGTCCCTTCGGCGCATCGAGGCGCAGGTCGACGCGGTTATTGCGGGCCACGAGTTGTCCTTTGCGCTCCGGGCAGCGGGATACTGCCGGTTCTCAGCTCGCTGCGGGCCGCCGCACGGCGCCGCACGTCATCGTTGCCATCGTGGCTGCGCCAGTCGTCGGGGAGTAGATAATCGAGCACGTCATCAATCGTGACCACCCCGACCAGTCGGTAATTCTCGTCGACGACGGGCACCGAGACGAGGTCGTAGCTTGCCAGGATGCGGCTGACTTCGGCGGCCGAGGTGTCGGCGGTCACCGGGTCCAGCCCGGCGTCGAGCAGCGTGCCGAGGCGTTCGTGGGGCGGGTAGCGCAGCATCCGCTGAAAATGCACCATGCCCAGAAAGCGGCCGGTAGGCGCTTCGTAGGGCGGGAGGGTGACGCAGATCGCCGCGCCGAGCGCCGGTGCCAGGTCGTGGCGACGGATGCGGGCGAGCCCCTCGGCGACGGTGGCGTCGGCCGAGACGATGATCGGCTCGGTCGTCATGAGCCCGCCAGCGGTGTCGGGAGCGTAGGAGAGCAGAAAACGCACGTCCTCGGCCTCTTCGGGCTCCATCAGGTCGAGCAGCTGCTCACCGCGCTCCTCGGGCAGTTGGGCGATGAGGTCGGCCGCGTCGTCTGGCTGCATCTGGTCGAGAACATCGGCGGCGCGGGCGTCGCCAAGGCTGGTCAAAATGCCGACCTGATCGGTTTCGGGCATCTCCTCGAGTACATCGGCGAGGCGATCGTCGGGCAGTTCACCGGCCACCTCGAACATGCGCTCACGGGGCAGGTCGAGCAGGGTGTTGGCGAGGTCGGCCGGTTTAAGGTCGGAATAGGTAGCGATGAGGTGCTCGGCGGACTGCGCCTGGCCCTTGGTCTCTTTCTCGTGCACGTCGGCCCAGGTCGTGAAAGTCGTGACACCCTTGACGAAGGGGGAGGCGCTGGTCTTGGGCCGGCGCACGAACAGCTGGCTGATCGCCCAGTCGGCCTCTGTACCTTCCTTGATTGCAACGTCCTCGATCGTGGCCTCGCCAGAGCCGTCGTTGAAGACCACTTTGCGGCCGAGCAATTCGGCGATGACCCGTACTTCACCGCCGCGCTGCTCGTAGCGGCGCACGTTGATCAGGCCGGTCGTGATGATCTGGCCGCTGCCGATGCTGGTGACCCGATTGATCGATACAAACACGCGCCGTTTGCCTGGAATCTCCACGATCAGGCCGACGACACTGGGCGGGTCGTTTTTTCGATACACCACAAGAACATCGCGCACCTTGCCGACGCGGTCGCCCGCAGGGTCGAAAACAATGCACCCGGCCAGTCGGGCAACAAAAACTCTGGTGGCACTCACATAACAAATCTAGGCCACCGGCGCGATAATACGGCCACCGCGCGGTGCCCCGGTGCGAATGTCACAGCTTGAATGTCACCGTGCGATCCCACACCCGAACATCGCTGATTCGGCACATTTCATAATCAGCACGGCATGGAAGAATGGCGCAATGAGCAATCAGAGCCTTTTTTCCCGACGCCGCCCGGTGCTTCCTCCTGTGTTGCCGCGCGGGGAGGTGCTCGCCACCTATGGCACCTATGCCGACGCGCAAGCCGCCGTCGATACGCTCGCCAAGGCCGATTTCCCAGTGAAACAGCTCTCGATCGTGGGCAACGACCTCAAGAGTGTCGAGCGCGTGACCGGCAAACTCACCTACGGCCGGGTCGCGCTCGCTGGAGCGGCATCCGGTGCCTGGCTCGGGATCTTCTTTGGCATTCTGTTCTTTCTGTTCTCGCCCACCGGGTCAAGCCTGCCGTTCGTTTTCGCAGCACTCATCATGGGTGCCGGATTCGGCATGCTGCTGGGTATCGTGAGCTATGCCATCAACCGGCGTCGGCGCGACTTCACCTCGACCATGCAGGTCATTGCGACCAGCTATCAGATCATCGTCGACGTCGAATTGGTCAACCGGGCGCGAAACGTGCTCGGTGGCGTTTCGAACGAACCGGCAGCTCCGTCGCACCCCGAAGCCCCGGCAAACCCGGAGTAAATCGGGCGGCAGCGCAAAAGAGCACCAGAACAGCGGCGCTGAATGGTGATCTTTGCGCTCCCTCGGTCAAGTTAGCGCTGGGCTGCGGCGATCCAGGCCTCGACCTCTGTGGCGGTGCGGGGGATGGCTGCTGAGAGGTTCTCGCCACCGGCCTCGGTCACCAGGATGTCATCCTCGATTCGCACGCCGATGCCGCGGAACTCCGCCGGAACGGTGAGGTCGTCTGGCTGAAAGTACAGTCCGGGTTCGATGGTGAAGACCATGCCCGGTTCGAGCACTGCGTCTAAGTACATATCGCGGCGCGCCTGCGCGCAGTCGTGCACGTCGATGCCGAGGTGGTGGCTGGTGCCGTGCACCATGTAACGACGGTGCTGACCGTTCTCCGGCTGCAGGGCCTCTTCGGCGGTGACCGGGAGCATGCCCCACTCGGCGGTGCGCCGGGCGATCACGGCCATTGCCGCGGCGTGCACCTCACGAAACACAGCGCCGGGGCGAACGACGGCGAAGGCGGCATCCGCTGCCTCTCGCACTGTCTCGTAAACCAGACGCTGCACTTCGGTGTAGACACCATTATTCGGCAAGGTGCGGGTGATGTCGGCGGTGTAATAGCTGTCGAGTTCCACTCCGGCATCAATGAGCATAAGGTCGCCGGGAGCGACGGCGCCGTCATTGCGGGTCCAATGCAGGATGCACGCGTGCGGTCCGGAGGCTGCGATGGTGTCATAGCCGACAGTGTTGCCGTCGGTGCGGGCCCGGGTGTTGAAGACGCCCTCCACCAGCCGCTCGCCGCGGGCGTGCTGGCGCGACCGGGGCAGATCGGCGATGACATCGTCGAAGCCGCGGGCTGTTGCTGCGATGGCGAGGCGCATCTGCGCGATTTCAAAGGCGTCTTTCACGAGGCGCAGCTCGGAGAGATCGCGGGCCAAACCGGCGTCGGGCTCGTGCTCGGCGTTGATCTCGATGCTGAACGGTGAGTCCGTGGCGTTGCTTCCGAGCACCCGCTCGGCGGCGAAACGCAGGCGGGCCTCGTCGACCTGGTCGGTGAAGGTCGGGTCGGCTTCACGTAGTACGAGCGTTTCGCTGTCCACTGTGCTCAGCACGCCAGCGAGTTCGGCGATACCTCGCACATGGAGAGCAAGGTCGCTCGCTACCTGGGCGACCGAGGGGCGCGGACCGATCCAAAATTCGCCGATGTCAGGATTGGCGTAGAACTCGTCGGAGTCGCGGCCGGCTCGTTCCCGAAAGTACAGGGTCGCGTCGTGGCCGCCGGCCGCTGCCGGTTCGAGCACGAGTACGGCGCCGGGTTCGCTGTCACTGCCCCAACCGGTGAGATGGGCGAAGGCGGAATGCGCACGGAACGCGTAATCGGTGTCGTTGGAGCGCTGCTTCAAGCGGCCAGCCGGAATGATCAGGCGCTGTCCCGGGTACGCAGCCGAGAGTCGTTCGCGGCGCGCGGCGGCAAAGGGCGCCTGCTCGCGGGCGTCAGTAAGCACATCCGTACGATCGGCCCAGCCGCTCGCGATGAACGATTTAAAGCCGGTAGACCCGGGAGTCGTCGATCGGTTCTCGTTCGAACGCGCAGCGGGGATAAGAGTGGGAGCAGTGATATCAGCCATCTCACTATTCTCGCACCGCACTCTGGGCAGCGACCGATCACGCTGGTGCGGGACGCGGCAGAAACTATCTGGCCGGTGTGAGCGTGGCGACGATCGGGCGGTGGTCGCTGCCGGCACCGTCAAGCGACTCGATCACCTGCAGCGCACTCACCTGCCAGTTCCCAGTTGCCATCACGTGATCGATCGGGCTGCCGAGGAGCGCCGGAATACTTGTGGGCCAGGTGCCGACGGCTGCCGCACCGGCCGAGAGTGCAGCATCCGCGCAGTTGCCGAGAACAGAGTTCACACCATCGTTGGCCCGGCCGGCCATGTGGTCGAGCGTTGAGTTGAAATCCCCTGCAAGGATCACGTTGTCGCCCTGGCACTGGGTGGCAAGCCAGTCGAGGTCGCTGCGCCAATTCGACATCTCGTACTGAATCGGGGCGACGGCGTGCACGGCAACAATAGTCGGGCCGCTACCGTCGACCGGTTTGGCCACCACGGTCGGCAGTACGTTGGTGTTGTCTGGCGGGCTGGAACCCGCGGCGTTGGTCACGGCATAGTCACCAAGATCCGGGCTGATCAGCAGCGTCGTTGACCGAGCCTTGGAGATCAAATCGAACGCGAGCGTGTGCACCCACATAGGTTGGCCGGCCTCGCGCATCAGTTCGGCGATGTGAATGCCGGCAGTTTCCGTTGTCTCTGGCAGGGTCACGACGTCGGCGTTCTGGGCGACGGCTAGTTCGGCGATGGCCCGAGCGCCGGGGACATCGCCGAGCGTGTTCCAGCTGAGAACCGTGACGGTGTCGGCATCCGTTTCGGTGCCGGCTGGACCCGTGCTCACCTGGGCGGTGTTCGCGGTAAAACCGCGCGATGCGAGAATGCCCACATTGGCCACGGCGAACAAGGCCAGCAGCACCATGGCCATGCCGAGGATTCGGCGCAGTGGCCGCATGAATCGGAGCAATCCGAACAGAACGAGGCCAACGATCGCGCCGATGACAGCGATCGTACGAAACGAGACGAGATGTGCCACGACCCAGGTGGTGTGCAGGCCGAATGCCTGCGGCCAGGTCAGGACCAGCAGGAAAACGGCGGCAGCGAAGAGTGTCAGTGCCCGGAGGAGTCGCGTCAACATTGCTGTGAACACTAGATCAGAATTCTGGGGAATCCCCAGCGCTGCACCGCGGAGAGTGGGAGGGGCGTCCAACTAGCATGGGGTCATGGCAGTCGCGCGGCAATTCCAGGGTCCGATTGATCTGCACGCGCACTCGAGCGTGTCAGACGGTACGGAAACGCCCGCCGAGTTGGTTCGTGCGGCGACTCGTGCGGGGCTCGGGACGGTTGCCCTGACCGACCACGACTCCACGTCCGGCTGGGCCGAGGCATCCAGTGCGGCGCTTACCGCGCGGATCACACTTATTCCCGGGATGGAATTTAGTACCCGGGTGCAGTACGCCAGTGTGCATCTATTGGCATATCTTTTTGATCCGACCGACTCCGCGCTCTTGGCCGAAATGACGCGGGTGCGGGCCGCCCGGCTTAGCCGGGCTGAGCAGATGGTGGCCCGCATCGGTGTGGACTACGACCTGAACTGGGATGACGTGCTCGACCAGACCACTCCCGGTGCCACTGTCGGCCGGCCGCACATCGCCGACGCGCTCGTCGCGCGCGGTCACGCATTGAATCGCAGCGCCGCTTTCGCCGACATTCTGCATTGGAAAGCCGGTTACTTCCAGCCTCACTACGCGCCAGACCCGTTACGCGCGATCGAACTCGTGCGCTCCGCCGGGGGAGTGCCAATTATCGCCCACCCCGCTACGCGCGGCATCGGCGATGTCGTCGAGGAAAGTCGGCTAAAAACCATGGTCGAAGCAGGACTCTTCGGCCTCGAACTCGAGCATCGCGAAAACAAGCCGGAGCCCACAGCGCGCCTGTACGACCTCGCCGCAAGGTTCGGGTTGTCTGTCACCGGCTCAAGCGACTACCACGGCACCGGCAAACCCAATCGGCTCGGCGAGAATACGACCGCTCCCGAGGTGCTCGACCGCATTATCGCCGAGGGCCGCGGCTCCGCACCTGTCTACGGCTGATCGATTAAAGCGGATGCCGCGGCACCGCAACGAAAAAGCCCGACGCCCGGGCTGCCACGGCCGAGACGATGGCAGCCCGGGGGTCGGACGTTTTGGTGCTGATCAGGTGTTAGATAGCACTGCCGGTCTGCGGCGAGCGACGACGGGTGCGGCTGCGACGAAGCGGTGCGTTGTTGCCGTCGTGGTGCTCGGTTCCGCCGCCGTCATGTGTGCCGGCTGCCGGGGTTGCAGCGGGGGCGTCGGGGTTGGTACTGGAACCGACGCGGGTACGTGACCGCGTCGGGCGACCAGCATCATCCCCACCCTCACGTACCGAGCTCGTCGCCGGCCGGTCGGAGCCACGCGTTGAATCGCCACGGCGGTCGCTATGAGTGCCCTCGGAGCGACCGCCTTCAGAACGACCGCCGCGTGCCGCACCGGAACGACTTCCCGCGCCCGCCGAGCGTGCTCCGCCAGAACGACCGGCGCCGGCGGTGCGAGCATCGCCAGCGCGCCCTTCGTGGGCACTGACATCCTTCACCGGAGTCGCGCGCAGACGGCCCTTGGAACCGGCCGGAATGTTCAGATCGGTGTAGAGGTGCGGCGACGACGAATAGGTCTCCATCGGTTCCGGCTGGCCGAAGTCGAGGGCCTTATTGATGAGCGACCACTTGTGCAGGTCGTCCCAGTCGACAAAGGTGACGGCGATGCCGTTCTTGCCGGCGCGGCCGGTACGGCCGACGCGGTGCAGGTACGCCTTCTCGTCTTCGGGAATGGTGTGGTTGATCACATGGGTGACGTCTTCAACGTCAATGCCGCGAGCTGCGACATCCGTTGCGATCAGAATTTCTTTCTTGCCGCTTTTAAAACTCGCCATGGCGCGCTCGCGCTGTTCCTGGTTCAGGTCGCCGTGCACGGCCGTGGCATTGAAGCCGCGGTCGCCGAGTTCTTCGACAAGCTTCGCGGCGGCCCGCTTGGTGCGGGTGAAGATAATGGTCTTGCCTCGGCCCTCTGCCATGAGGATTCGGCCGATGACCTCGTCCTTGTCCATGTTGTGGGCACGGTAGACGAGGTGCTCGATGTTGGCCTGCATGAGGCCTTCGTCGGGGTCGGTGGCACGAATGTGAATCGGTCGGTTCATGAAGCGGCGGGCCAGGGCCACGATCGGCCCGGGCATCGTCGCCGAGAACAGCATGGTGTGGCGGGTCGCCGGGGTCTGCGCGAACAGCTTCTCGATGTCGGAGAGAAAGCCGAGGTCAAGCATCTTGTCGGCTTCATCCAGCACCATTTCGCGCACATTGGCGAGGGTGAGCAGGCGCTGGCTGACCAGGTCGAGCAGGCGGCCGGGGGTTCCGACCACGATCTGTGCGCCGGCCTTGAGCTGTTCGATCTGACCTTCATAGGCCTTGCCGCCGTAGATGGAGACGATCTTGGTATTACGGCCGGCTGCGGCGAGCTCGAGGTCTTCCGAGACCTGCACGCACAGTTCACGGGTCGGAACGACGATAAGCGCCTGCACGCCGGGTACGGGATCGAGGCCGAGGCGCTGAATGACCGGAAGGCCGAAGCCAAAGGTCTTGCCGGTGCCGGTCTTGGCCTGTCCGATGATGTCCTGGCCGGCAAGCGCCAGCGGAATGGTCTGGGTCTGAATGGGGAACGGTTCGAGGATGCCCTTGGCGGCAAGGGAGTCGACCATGTCCTGGTCAATATTAAGTTCGGAGAAAGTCACGAATGTATGCCTGTCATTAACTGGAAGCGAAGTGCGCCCGTTTTTGCGTCTCGGGCAGCGGTCGCCGATCCTTGCCGGCGACGTAATTCCACCTTACTGCCCAGTCTGTACCGCGACCACAGGCGCGCTGTCCTAAGCTGAGCCCGTGGTCACGTGGTTCGGTCGGCGCCCGCAGCGCAATGAAGCCCCGCGGCTTTCCTCCCGCGGGGCGCCCCAGCCAACCGAAAAAGTGGACATCAGTTCGCTGGCCCCCGACGTTCAGCATTTTCTCGGCCAAGCCGCCTACTGCGAGCTCGGCGAGTTCGAAAGTCTGGCCCGCGCCGTTGCCACCGCGCCGAACCTTGACGTAAAGGAAGGTCTCAGCGCCGCCGCCGGTCGAGCCTTGAGTAAACATCACGGCCTGGTCACCGAGATTCGACGCCGCGGGCACGAGCCAGCCACCGAGATGGCCCCGTTTGTCGTGAGTCTCGACGAGTTTCGCCGCAAGACCAGCGGCGCCGACTGGCATGAGCTGCTCCTGAGCTGCTATCTCGCTGGCGGCCTCCTCGAGGACTTTTTCATCCGGCTATCGGACGGCCTGCCGCGGGATATCGGACCGCGGGTAGCGCAGCTGCTCGGAGAAAATTCCGGCACCGACGTGCTCGTACACGAACTGCAAACCGCCATCGAAAACGACGTTGAGCTCGGCTCCCGGCTGGCGATGTGGGGCCGTCGGCTCGTCGGCGATACCCTGCTGGTGGCTCGCTCCGCGATGCCGGCCGCCGACCCAGGCACGGACTCGGGCACCGGCCCTGGCGCCGCGGCCGAGGCGCGCATCGAACCGGTCTTCACCGAACTCATTGCCGCGCACACCCGTCGCATGGACGGACTCGGCCTGACGGCCTGACGGCCTGACGGCCTGACGGCCTGACGGGGGGCAATCAGTCGATCGCTGCGGACTCAATGGTAAACAGTTCAGCTGGGGTAAATGCCGCCGCTGCTTGACCTCTACCCAAGCGACCGGCGCGCGGTCGCTTGGGCCAATCGGTTTTTTGAAGTTACGCGGTAGCGGGGGACCCGGTGTTGGCGAGGCGTTGCAGCATCCGATGGTCGGCATGAATGCGTCGCCGGCTGATCACCAGATTGAGTACGACGGATGACACGGCGGCGCCCCCGAGAGACACCCACCAAATCCATCCACCGGCCCAATTCCAGCCGAGCCAGGTCAGCGCGACCCAGATCACAGCTGCAGCAACCGTGCCGATCGCCGGAACCAGCACCGAGCCCTGGGTTGACCGCCCGGGCAGAAAATATCGCGCGCCGAGACCGATGAGAGCGCCGAAAAGTGCGACGAACAGGAGTTCCATGGCGCTTTAGGCGACGAAACCGACGCGACGTGATTCTTCGCTGCCGAGTTCGACGTAGGCCAGGCCGACAGTCGGAACGATATAGACGCGGCCCTTGCTGTCGCTGAGCTTCAGATAGCCGGTCGGATCAGAGAGAGCCGCCGCAACGGTCTGCTCAATCTCGGTTGCTGGCTGCGATGTCTCGAAACCGATCTCCCGGGGGGAGTTGAAAATACCAATGCGAATGTCCACAGAACTGCCTTTCGTAGCCTTGCGCCCAGAGTACGACAGAACGCGCCACCGCCCTGACAGAGTTCACTGTCGGCGCAACCCGTTACCGTTGAAATGTGACAAACCACACCCTTGATTCCGCCCAGGCCGCCGTTCTGAACCTCCCCGACGGGGTCAGTGCCGCGGTGATCGGCGCGCCCGGCTCGGGCAAGACGACCACGCTCGTCGAACTCGTTGCAGACAGGGTGCTCAACCGGGGGTATTCGCCGAGCGAGGTACTGGTATTGGTACCGACCCGTGCCGGTGCAACGGAGCTGCGCGACCGGCTTGCGCTGCGCCTTGGCGTGCCGACAAACGGCCCGCTGGCTCGCAGCGCCAACTCGGTGGCATTTCAGATTGTGCGCTCGGCGGTCGCGCAGGCCGGCGGTCCGACTCCCACGCTGCTCACCGGTGGGGAACAAGACCAGATCATTGCCGAGCTGTTGCAGGGCCACGTCGATGATGAGACCGGCCCGGCCTGGCCGGCGACCCTCGGTCCCGATGTACGCCGCCTGCGTGGCTTTCGCACCGAACTTCGCGATCTCATGATGCGCGCCGTCGAATACGGTGTGTCGCCGGGCCAGCTCGAGCGTTTCGCCCTCGGTCGTCCGCAGTGGGTTGCTGCGGCCGAGTTCATTCGCGGATACGAAGACGCCAAAGACCAGGCCCGCCCGGGCCAATTCGACTCGACCGAACTGGCTCGCTATGCTGCCGCTATCGTGGCGGGCGCCCAGGCCGGACCGGCCGGCGTTGCAACACTCGGCTCCCTCGCCGACCTGCGCCTGATTGTTCTCGACGATGCCCAGGAAGTCACACAGGCCACGATCACACTGCTGGCCCAGTTTCAGACGCGGGGGGTGGCGATCATCGCCGTCGGTGACCCGGACATCAGCACCGGTTCGTTTCACGGTGCGCATCCGGATGTCCTGGGTCGCCTTGGCTCCTATCTCAGCGACGGCCGGGCCGTACCCGACGGCCGGGTAGCCGCGCCGATTGTGCTGCAAACGGTGTATCGGCACGGCGTGGACATCCGTCGAGTCGTGGCGGAGATCACCGGCCGGATCGGTGCCGCCGCGGCTGGAACCCAGCGTGCGGCGGCCGGTCGCGATTCGGCAGAAGCGAGTGACCGTTCCGTGCAAACCGTGGTTGCGACCAGCCCGGCCGATCAGCTCGCAGTCATCGCTCGGCTGCTGCGCGAACGCCACGTAATTGCCGGGATCCCCTGGTCGCGCATGGCCGTGATCGTGCGCACCGGAGCGCTCGTGCCGTCGATTTCCAAGGGGCTCGCCGCACTCGAAGTGCCGACGCAGATCTCTACCGCGAGCACAGCCCTGCGTGACGAATACGCGGTGAGGGCCTTCATCTTGGCTCTTGAGGTGACTCTGGGTCGCAAACCGCTCGACCCCGAGGCGGCGATCCAGTTGCTGCGCGGCCCGCTCGGTGGGCTCGACCCGATCACCCTGCGCCGGCTACGTGCCGCGTTGCGCCAGCACGAGCTGGCCACTGACACCCCCGCACCGCAAAGCGCCGACGAGTTGCTCGTTGTCGCGCTGCAGAACCCCGACCTGCTCGCCACCATCGATAACCGCACCGCTCGCCGCGCGGCAGGCTGCGGAGCGAGTCTGCGCCAGGCGAAAATCGAATACGAAGCCGGTGCCACCATCGAGGAACTACTCTGGGGGCTCTGGCAGCGCAGCGGCCTCGATCGCGAGTGGAAAGAGCAGTCCACCGGAACTGGAATCGTCGCCGACGAAGCCAACCACAACCTTGACGCCGTCGTGGCCCTGTTCTCGGCGGCGCAGCGGTACGTCGAGCGCACCCCGTCGGCCCCGCCGGTGCTGTTCCTGGAACATCTCGTCGACACCGATGTGCCCGAAGATACCCTCGCGCCGCGTGCCCTGGGCGCGGCCGTCACCGTGTCGACCCCAAGCGGCACCATCGGGCGCGATTTCGACATTGTGGTGGTGGCCGGCGTGCAGGCCAATGTCTGGCCTGACCTGCGCATCCGTGGTTCCCTGCTCGGTGCTGGCGACCTTGCCTTGGTTGCCACGGGCCAGGATGGCACCGGGCATGACGCTACCGGCACCGACGCTCGCACCGCGGTACTCCACGACGAACTACGCATGTTCGCCCAGGCCGTCAGCCGTGCCACGACTGAACTGCTGGTCACCGCAGTGAGCAATGAAGAGAATGAGCCGTCTGTGTTCCTTCGTCTGCTGCCAGACCCCGAGCCGGAGCGCGGCGTTGACGATTTTGCCCGGTACCCTCTGTCGCTGCGCGGCCTGGCCGGGCGGATGCGCCGTGACCTGACCCGGGCCATCCGCTCACCGGCCCGCATCGATTCCGAGATGGCCGCCCGGGCAGCGGATGCCGCGGCCACCCTGGCCCGCCTGGCCAGCGAAAATGTGCCTGGCGCCGCACCGGATCAGTGGTATGGCCTGACCGAGCCGAGCACCGTGCGCCCGCTCAATGACTCGGCGGCCGGTGATGATCCGGTGCGTGTCTCGCCGTCGCGAATGGCCGCCTTTGAGACCTGTCCGCTGCACTGGCTGATCGGGCAGGTTGGCGGGGGCAGCTCGAATACCGCCGCCAACCTCGGCACGATCATTCACAAGGTCATGGAAGACTGCGTCGATCGTCGGCCAGAGGCGCTCTGGCAGGGCGTGGAGTCCCGTTGGAACGAACTCGACTTCGACGCCGATTGGCAGTCACGCGTGCAGAAGGTCGCCGCCAGAGCGCTCACCGACCGGCTCGCCTCGTACCTGCTCGATTTCGAGAACGGGGGTGGTGAGTTGCTGAGCGCCGAGGGAACCTTCCAACTTGAAGTGAGCGGTGCCGTGCTGTCGGGCACCATCGACCGAGTGGAACGCCAAGCCGACGGGCGGGCCGTGATCGTCGACCTGAAAACCGGCAAGGGCGACGCGACAAGCGATGTCGGCGTCGCGGAGCATCCACAACTTGGCGCCTACCAACTGGCGTTTCAGGAGGGCGTCATCGAGGGCGTGTCCGGTGACATGGCGCTGGCTGGTGCCCGCCTGGTCATCGTCTCCTCCGGCACGGTCAAGCAGAATTACCGTAATCCCACCCAGCCAGCGTTCACTCCGGAGCAGCTCGACGCTTTTCGCACCCGCGTACGCGACGACGCGGCAGGCATGGGCGGCAGCACCTTCCTCGCCGAAATCACCGAGCACTGCCTCGACCCGCGAAGCCACGGGTCCTGCCGCATCCACGTCATTAAGCAGGTCAGCTCATGAGTCTCACGACAACGGCCACCACGGTCTCCGCCCTCGACATTGCCGCAGAACTCAGGCTTCCTCCACCCACCGCTGAGCAGCAGGAGGTCATCGAGGCGCCGCTTACGCCGACCCTGGTGGTCGCCGGCGCCGGAAGCGGCAAGACCGAGACGATGGCCAACCGGGTGCTCTGGCTACTCGCCAACGGCCACGCCCGCCCCGATCAGATTCTTGGACTCACTTTCACCCGCAAGGCTGCCGGCGAGCTGAGCGATCGCATCAATAAGCGCATCACCGACCTCGATGCCGCTGGGCTGATGCCGATCATCGCAGGCCCGGACGACGGCCTGACGGCTGAGTCGTCCGACCTGTTCAACACGCCGAGCGTCTCCACTTACAACTCTTTTGCCAGCCGGCTCTTCACCGACAATGCCCTGTTGCTCGGCCGCGAGCCGGAATCTGTGCTACTCAGTGAAACGAGCGCCTGGCTGCTCGCTCGGCGCGTGGTCATCGAGCACGGCGACGGCCGCCTGGTGCCTTACGGAAAGAGCGTCGACCAGGTCACCGACGCCGTGTTGCAGCTCAGTCGTGCCGTCGCTGAGAATCCGCCGGCCTGGCACGACGGCGCACCGGGAACCCCGCACGATCTCGCCGGCCTGGCCGAAAGCTTCGCTTATCTGAGCGATTTGCCCTACGGCAACCCGCGCAAGAAAAAACCGTACGACTCGGTGGTAGACGCCCTGGCCGCAGTCGCGCCATTGCCCGTGCTCGCCGAACTCGCTGCGCAGTACAGCGGCGAGAAGCGCCGCCTCGGCCTCATCGAATTCTCCGACCAAGTGGCCCTCGCGCTTCAGGTCTGCCAGAAAGTTGATGCGGTCGTTGATCGTTATCGCGACCAGTACCGTGTCGTGCTGCTCGACGAATACCAGGACACCTCCGTGCTGCAGACCGAACTGTTGCACACGCTCTTTCAAAACCATCCGGTGATGGCCGTCGGTGACCCGCACCAGTCGATCTACGGATGGCGCGGGGCGAGCTCGGCGAATTTGCTCGGCTTCGGGCGAGACTTCAACACCAGCGACTCCAGTCGCAAGGCCGCAGCGCCGACCATGTCGCTGTCCTTCACGTGGCGGAACCCCGCCCTCGTGCTCGACGCCGCGAATGCCGTCGTCGATCCGCTGAGTCAGACACTGCGCGCCCAACCCGGCGGAATCCAGGTTGAAACACTCAAGGTGCCGGCCGGAACCAGGGCCGGCACCGTTGACGCGCTCATGGCTGAAACCATTGCCGCTGAGGCCGACGCGGTGGCCAACTGGTTCGCCGCCCGGCTCGTCGGTGATCACACCGGGGCCATGCTCTTTCGGGCCCGCCGAGAGATGGACTACTTCGCCGAGGTGCTGCGCGCCCATGGAGTGCGCGCCCACGTGCTCGGCCTCGGCGGATTGCTTTCCACACCGGAAGTCGCCGACGTCGTGAGCGTTCTGCGGGTGGTGCACGATCCCGCTGCCGGCAGCGAACTCGTGCGCCTCCTCAGCGGCGCTCGTTACCGTGTCGGTGCACGCGACCTGCAGGCACTCGCCAACGTGGCACGCTGGTTGGCCCGGCACGACTGGGCCCAGAAAGCCATTTCGGCCGACCTGCGGGGCAAGCTGCGGGCATCCGTCGCCGGTGATGAGGGCAGCTCTCTGGTTGACGCGCTGGACTTTCTGGGCACAGCGCCGGACTCTCATAGCCAATTCGCCGAGTTCAGCGAGCTGGGGCGCGCGCGTGTGCAGTCGGCTGGCCGGCAACTGGCGTGGTTACGTTCCCGCGCCGGCCTGCCGCTGCTGGACTACGTGCGGCTGATCGAACAGGAATTTCGACTCGACATCGAACTGACCGCGAACGAAGACAACGACCTCGGGCTCGCGAACCTATATTCCTTCCACGATACGGTGGCCGCATTCCTCGACAGCGACGAACAGGGCACCCTGGCCAGTTTTCTGCGCTGGCTGAAGCGGGCGGAGCTGCAAGACGACCTCGGCCCGCGCGCTGAAATGTCGGAACAGGGCACCGTGCAGTTGCTGACGATTCATGGCGCCAAGGGCCTCGAATGGGATTTTGTCGCCATTCCGAACCTCACGGAAAAAAGCCTGCCCGCCTTAGCTCACGATTCCAGCGGGTGGCTGCGCTTTGGCGAGCTGCCCTACGTTTTTCGGGGTGATCGCTCCGAGCTGCCCGAGCTCGAAGTCGCCGGCCACGACACCCAGCTCGATTATGATCTGGCCTTCCAGACCTACAAGGCTCAATTGGCGACGCGACACGACGACGAAGAACGCCGGCTCATCTACGTCGCCATCACCCGTGCCAGGCAAGAACTCTTGCTGACCGGCTCCTTTTGGGGGCCAGGACTGACGGTTCGAAAGCCCAGCCGCTACCTCGTGGAACTTGCCAAAGCGGGGCTCATCCCGGCTATCCCCGACACGAGTGCCGAGGCCGACAAACCTGCTTCCGCCTCCAGCGGCACGGAACTGTGGCCGTTTGACCCGCTTGGCTCCCGCCGCGCCCTCGTCGAAGCCGCCGCGACCCGCGTCTTGGGCAGCGAGGCGGATGCTCCCACCCGCTGGTCCCACGCGGTCACCCTGCTATTGGAAGAACGTGCCCTGCGGTTGGCCGGCGGCGCTGTTACCCCCGTTCCCACCCGCATCCCCGCATCCCGGTTCAAAGATTACGTCGACGACCCGGCCGCAGTCGCCGCCGAACTACGGCGCCCCATGCCGCAGCGCCCCTACCGGGCCACACGGCTCGGTACCCTATTTCACTCCTGGGTGGAGCGGCGGGCTGGCGGTGCGACCGGCACCGATCGCGTCGATGCCGCGCTGAACGAACTGGACTTCGGCGATGACGGTGCGGGCGATGACGGCGGTACCGGGGCGCTGAATGACCTCGCCGTGCCCGAGCAGGAACAGTTTGCGGTTTTGCAGGCCACTTTTGAACGGTCCGAGTGGGCCGATCGAGCGCCGGTCGACGTCGAGATCGAAATTCACCACGTGCTCGGCGGCCAGGTCTTCGTCTGCAAGCTCGACGCGGTCTATCGCACTGAAACGGGGTACCAGGTTGTCGACTGGAAAACCGGGCGGGCGCCCAAGAACGCCGCTGACCTCGAATTGAAGCAAACGCAACTCGCGCTCTACCGGTTGGCCTACGCCCGCTGGAAGAGAATCGATCCGAGCATTGTCGACGCCGTGTTTTATTTCGTCGCCGACGACACCGTCATCGCCCCCGAGCGTCTCTATTCGGAGGCAGACCTGCTTGCCGCCTGGTCGGGGGCGATAATCCCGGTGCGCGAGTCGTTGGGCTCGGAGCCGTCATCGGACTCGTCAAAGGAATCAGAGTTGGCGTCCGAGTCCATGCTGTGCCCCGAGAAGTTGTAGCTGTCGGTATGCATCGCCGCGTGCTGGTCGTAGTCGCGGGCGGCGCGCGGCATATGGTCGAGCATGTTCTCCACGTCACCGACGGTCATGATCGGGCCGGTTTCGGGGGAGAGCGGCTGTTGGGTGTGGCTGTGCACGGTGTCGACGAGGCCGTCGAGCATGGCGACGGCGTCATCGACGATGGACTGGTCATGACTGCTCACACCGTGCAGCAACCAGCGGGCCAGCTCGAGCTCGGCGTAGAGCATGGCACGCTGGGTGATGTGGGTGTCGCTGCCCTGACGAGCGGTCGAATACGCGGTGATGGCTAGTTCAGCGGCATCTCCGCGCGCGGCTAGCAACCAGTGGAGGTCGCGGGCGGGGTCGCCGACGGCCAGGCCGGACCAGCCGAGAATACCCGATACGGCGTCGTCGGTGATCAAAATAGAATCGGCCGACATCGATCCGTGTACCACCGCGGGCGCGAACTGCCAGAGGGCATCGTCGTCGGTGGCCTGTTCCCAGCGGCGCAGCAGTGCTGCGGGAAGGTATCCGGTGTTGGCGGCCCGGTCGATCAGGTCGATGGCGTCTTTGCGGCACTGTTCAGCGCTCTGCTGGGAAAGCCCGGCCGTGCCGATGAAAGCGCTCGGCAGTGAGTGGATCGCGGCGATGGCGCGGCCGATCGACCCCGAGACGCCCTCGTGTCCTGTGAGGGCATCCGCATCGAAACTGTCGCCGGCCAGCAGCTCATAGACCACAGCGCGGGTTCCCTGAATGGGCGTCTGGCCGACGTATTCGGGCACGTCGAACGGCAGTCGACTGCGATTGCCGGTGGTGAGCGCGCGCAGCGCCACGAGGTCGGCGGACTGTTCGGTTTCGGCCGACTGGCTGGTGGGAACGCGAATGATTAGCGCCCGCCCGTCTGTGTCAATGACGAGCGCCGAGTCGAACAGTCCGTGCGCGCCGGCACTGTGCTTGCGGGTGTAGGCCACGTCGAGCCCCGGAACTGCGGAGGTGGCTAACGCGGCTAGAGTGAGTTGAGTTCTGGCCATGCCTACTAGGTTAGATCGACTTCCGGTTGCGTGGTTGTTCGCCACGCCTCCACACCCACGTTCTCGCAGAGCTCGGAGATTACCATGTCGTTCACTTTCACGACGCGGTTACCGCTGTCTCGCCACGCGGTCGACCGAGACCACCTGAGCCGCAGCATTCCCGGGCTGTTCGATCAGCTCTGGGCGGATTCTGCGACTCGCGTTCTGCCGGTCTGGCACGGCAAGATACTGCTCGCGCCAAACGACTCGACCAGCGCCGTGCACCTGGCCCTGCTGCCTCCGGCGCGCGTGGCGATGAGTCGCCAGAACCCCGGCTTGCGCGTCTACCTCGGCCGGTCCCTGCCAACCGGCTTGCCCGAGCCGACCGGTACCCGCATTGTCGCTGCGCAGCTCGATGACGACGCTGCGGCCCGGCTGGAGCCCGACGAGAGCCGGTGGGTGAACCTTCGAACGGTCGCGACCGTGCTGGGTGACCGTGACGCCGGTTTGTTCACCGAGGCCCTCGGTGTGCTCAACTGGCACGCCTCGCACGCGCACTGCCCCCGCTGTGGCGCTGCAACCGTGGTCGAGGAGGGCGGTTGGGTGCGTCGCTGCCCGGTGGACAACAGCCAGGTCTTTCCTCGCACCGATCCCGCCGTCATCGTGCTCATTACCGATGCCGACGATCGCCTTCTGCTCGGCTCCAACGCAATGTGGGAGAACAACCGCTACTCGCTGCTCGCCGGATTCGTCGAACCCGGCGAAGCCCTGGAATCGGCCGTGATCCGCGAAATGTTCGAAGAATCCGGCCTGCGGGTCACCGATCCGGCCTACGTCGGCTCGCAGCCGTGGCCGTTCCCGGCCTCCATCATGTGCGGGTTCACCGCTCGACTCGCCGACGACCAGCAGGCAAGTGATCTGCAGCCCGACGGCGCCGAGATTTTGGCGCTGTGCTGGTTCAGCCGGCAAGAGCTGCTCGATGCGGGCGCGTGGATGCTGCTGCCCGGCCCGTCTTCAATCGCGCACGCCATGATCGAACGCTGGCTCGGAGCTGCGTTGCCGGCCGCGACGGAACTGATCCGCCCGTGACGGTGACCGCCCACTCGCTGCTGAACGGCCTCGATGAACAACAGCGCATTGCCGCCGAAGCGCTGATCGGCCCGGTCTGCATGCTCGCCGGCGCCGGAACCGGCAAAACCCGCGCCATCACGCACCGCATCGCCCTCGGCGTGCTTACCGGCGCCTATGCCCCGAACCGGGTCATGGCGCTCACCTTCACGAGCCGGTCGGCGGCCGAACTCCGTGGCCGCCTGCGGCAGCTCGGTGCCGGTGGGGTGGCCGCCCGCACCTTTCACGCCGCCGCGTTGTCTCAACTGAACTACTTCTGGCCGCACGTCGTCGGCGGGCAGGCACCGCGCATCCTCGACGGTAAGGGCCGCATTCTCGGGCACGCTGCCGAGGCCCTGCACCTTAAAATCGACACGGCCACCCTGCGAGACCTTGCGGCTGAGGTGGAGTGGCGCAAGACCAGCGGTCTGAGCATCGAGCAGTATGCGGCCGGCATCGCCCGCCGCAGCCTGCCCGGACGGCTCGACGTCGACCAGGTCGTCGCCCTGCAACAGACCTACGAGAAGCTCAAAGACGATCGGAAGCAGATCGACTTTGAAGACGTGCTGCTCGCCATGGCCGGCATGATCGAGGCCGAACCGTCCGTCGCCCTGCAGGTGCGTGAGCAGTACCGGTTCTTCGTCGTTGACGAATATCAGGACGTCTCCCCGCTGCAGCACGACCTGCTGGCGCTCTGGCTCGGCGACCGCCGCGATCTCTGCGTCGTCGGCGACGCCAGCCAGACCATTTACTCCTTCGCCGGTGCCCGCAGCGACTACCTGCTCGACTTTCCCAAACACTACGAGGATGCCACAGTGGTGCGGCTCGAGCAGAACTACCGGTCGACCGCGCCCATCGTTGCTACTGCGAACCAGCTCATGCGCGGCCGTTCCGGCGCGCTGACCCTGCACGCTGCACAATCCGACACCGGTCCTGATCCGTCGGTGCGCGGGTATGCCTCCGATATGGCCGAGGCGCGCGGTGTTGCGGAGCAGATTGTGCAGCTCATCGGCACCGGTACCAAGCCCGAAGACATCGCCGTACTGTTTCGGGTCAACGTGCAGGCGGCACTGCTGGAAACAGCGCTGACCGAGGTGGGAGTGAGCTACCAGATTCGCGGCGCCAAACGGTTCTTCGACCTGCCCGAGGTGAAGCAGGCGGTGATGAGCCTGCGCGCAGCATCCGTTTCCATCATCGGGGAACCGCTGTTCAAATCGGTCAGCGACGTGCTGCGGTCCCTCGGCTGGAGCCAGACCGCTCCCGAGACACGCGGCGCAGTTCAGGCTCGGTGGGAATCGCTCAATGCTCTGATGGGCCTGGTCGACCAGGCCGCCGCCGGAACGACCTTTCGTCAGTTTACCGACGAGCTGATGGAGCGTCAGGCCGGCCAGCATGAACCGACCGTCTCGGCGGTGACACTGGCCACCATGCACTCGGCTAAGGGCCTCGAGTGGGATGTCGTGTTCGTGGTCGGCCTGAGCGAAGGTCTGGTGCCGATCAGCTATGCGAGCACTTTCGACCAGATAGACGAGGAGCGCCGACTGCTCTACGTCGGTATCACGCGGGCCCGCAGGCGGCTAGCGCTCAGCTGGTCGTCCTCCGGAGTGCAGGCTCGTGCGCCTCGGGAACGGTCTCGATTTCTGCAAGAGCTTGGCAGCCGCACCGCTCGTGGAGCCGGTGCTCGCTCCGCGTAACCCTGCCGGAGACGGCGTCAATGCGCAAAGACCGGGCGAACACGGCTGACCGCCCCGTTTCCAGGCGATCCTGCACGAGCCCGGCTACCCGGGCGGCGACCTCAAAGCTCAACCGGGGTGTTTCGCTTGGAGCCTGCCGTTGAGCGAGCTGGCAGGCCATGGCCGGCCAGGCCGAATCGTCGTCAACGTGCGCGAGTTCGAGACAGGTCAGGCAGGGCCCGAGGCCCGGTTCGACCATGGGGCCCACCCGCGCGGAGCTGTCGCTGAACACCACCGGCAGGTGGGGAATGTCGCGGCGTAGCCAGCGCCCGTGGCGCTCCGGTGAGAAGACGTACTGTCCGACCAACACTGCCAGTTCTGGTTCATTGCCGGGTAGCGGCTCCTCGATTCCGAGGTTGGCCAGCAGGGTGCGCACGCGAAAAGCGGTCGTTCCAATGCCATCGACGAGCACGGTGCGGGGCAGCGGCGTGACCGGGGGTTGCGCATCGTCTGATACGTACAGCAGCGCCGGCTCAAGCAGTTCGAGCAGGCGCGTTACCTCGGCAGCGGATGCTCCGGCCAGCGTTCCCAGCAGCATCGCACCTGATCGATGCACCCCCGCGGCGAGGGCTGACAGCACTGCCTCGTGAGCGAGCGTGAGCCCGCCGATCGTGACAACGGCGTGGTCGATGCCGAGTTGTACACAATCCGGTGTGCGCCACACCAGGGGGTACCGAGGATTCAGTCGAAGAGCCATGCCGACATGATGACGCACATCACCCCGGCTGGATAAGTTCTCCACAGGCACGTTATCGGGGCGAAGGTGCGGGCGGTTACGCGCGGATATTGGGATTCGACACTAACGCCGCCCGCACCTGATTATCAGTAGCGGATAACCACGCGGCCGTCGATCTTGCCGTGCTTCATCTCGTCGAGTACCTCATTGACGTCGTCGAGGCGACGTTCGGAGACCGTGGGATGAATCTGGCCGCGGGCGCAGAACTGCAAGGCTTCTTCCATGTCCTGACGGGTACCCGCGAGGGAACCGCGGATGGTAAGACCCTTCAGCACGATGTCGAAGATCGGCGCGGAAAAAGTTTCCCGCCGGCAGGCCTTCGATTGGGACATTTCGTCCGTTGAACGACGATAGGTCAGCAAAGGTTGTGGCAACGTTGCGCGCCTCTACTCCTCGTGCGGGCGCTCGGCGCCGTCATCGCGCAGCAGATCCGCAAGGGCCTGGTCGACGTCGTCAAGCACCTCCGGCTCGCCTCGCGCCGCGCTCGTGAGGCGGGCGATCAACTTTTGAGGATCATCGATGTCCTGCTCGGTGGGCAGCAGGTCGGGGTGCGACCAGAGGGCGTCGCGCGCTTCGCTGCCGACGGCATCCGTCACGGCCTGCCACATCGCTGCGGCCTCCCGCAGCCGGCGCGGGCGCAGCTCAAGACCGACGAGAGTCGCGAAAGCGGATTCGGCCGGACCGCCGGAAGCCCGGCGGCGTTTGACCGTCTCGGCGATGGCATCGGCTTTGGGCAGCCTGATCGTGGCGCGCGCGGTGACGACGTCGACCCAGCCTTCGACCAGGGCGAGCATCGTTTCGAGGCGGGACAGGGCCGAGATCTGCGACTCGGACTTCTGCTGGATGAGCGAACCATCCACCATGGCCTGACGCAGGTCTTCCGGGTTGGAGGGGTCGAAGCTCCCAGCGAGTTCTTCGAGCCGGCTGGAGTCGATGCTGATACCGCGCGCATACGCTGTGACCGCGCTGGTCAGGTGCAGGCGCAGCCAGCGGGCGTGACGAAACAGTCGGGCGTGGGCAATCTCACGCACGGCCAGATAGATCTGCACCTGGTCGGCGGCAACGTCGAGGCCGGCGCCGAAGTCGGCGACGTTCTGGGGGAGCAGAGCAGCCTGCTGTTCGCCGAGCAGCGGAATCCCGACGTCGCCGCCGCTGACGACCTCGCTGGCCAGCTGCCCGACGACCTGGCCGAGCTGCATCGCGAACAGGGTTCCGCCGATGCTGCGCACGAGCTGGCTCGCGTTGGCCACCAGGCCCTGCATCTCTTCTGGCACCTGTTCGGCGAACACCCGGGTGAGCGAGTCGGAGATGCTCGTGGCGACGGGCTCGGCTAGCTGCGTCCAGAGCGGCATAGTCGCGGTGACCCATTCCCGGCGGGTCATCAGCCGGGGGTCAACGGTAAGTTCAGCCACGGAGATAACGTCATCGAGCCAGAGGGCCGCGATGTGAAAAGCTTGGCGCAGTTGGGTCTGCTGCTCGTCGGTGGCCGTAAGCTGGCCGTTAGCCGCTCGCTGCTGACCCTGCGTGAGCGCAATCTGCCAGTCCACGCCGGTGCCCTGGGAGTTCATAGCACCTTGAAGCTGTTGCATGAGTGCGGCCACGCTGGCCGGATCGCTGGGCAGGCCGGCCGCGTTGGCGAGCTGGCTTGGGTCGATGCCGCTCTTGCCGCTCAGAATGTCGCGCAGCATGTCACGGAACTCGTCACTAGGCTCGCCCGGGTTCTGATCGTTCGGGGGTAGGGAGTCGTCGGCCACTTCAGGCCCCTCTCAGTTGCATGCTTCTACGCTAGTGCGAGAAGCCCGCTCAGGGCTGGGAAATGTCCTAGGCTGAAGGGCTTGCTATGCGCCCGTCGCGAACACGGCCTGGAACTTGGCACGAACCAACACAAAAGGAGCACGGTGGCTCTCTTCACCAATGACTCACCGGCCCCCCAGGGTGCACGGCGTCGCCGCCCCTCGATCGGCTGGACGGCGTTGTTGATCGCTCTCGTCGCCGGGGTGATTCTCGGCATCATGCCGGCCCCCTACGTCATCGAGAAACCCGGACCGGTCTACAACACCCTCGGTTCCGCCACCGATGAAAACGACGTCGAGACCGCTCTCATCACCATCCCGGGTGAAACGGTCTACCCGACCAAGGGCACGCTGGACCTGCTCACGGTGTCCCTGCTCGGCAACCGGGAGAACCGCCCGAGCTGGCTCAGTGTCGCCGGAGCATGGCTCGACCCGAGTGAGGCCGTTCTCCCCATCGATCGGGTCTTTCCCGCCGATGTCAGCACCGAACAGCGGGATGCGCGCTCCAGCGCCGACATGATCAATTCCCAACAGGATGCCATCGCCGCGGCCCTGACTCATCTCGGCTACGACTACCCAACGACGGTCTCGGTGGTGAGCCTGCCCGATGGCTCTCCGGCCGAGGATGTGATCGAACCCGGAGATCAGATCTCCGCAGTGAACGGGACGCCGGTTGTCAACGTTGCGGAACTGCGTGCCGCGTTGCAGATCAACGGCGCCGAGACGGCGGCCAGTCTTGATATTGTGCGAGGCGGCGTAGCCCAGACCGTGGAGGTCACCCCGATTGACAGCGCCGGCACGGTCGTGGCCGGGGTCAACGTCTCAGTCGCTTACGACTTTCCGTTCGAGGTGCAGATTCAACTCGATAAGGTGGGCGGACCGAGCGCCGGCATGATGTTCGCGCTCGGAATCATCGACAAACTCACCCCTGGAGAGCTGCAAGGCGGCGAAAACGTGGCCGGTACCGGCACGATCGATCAGTCCGGCACGGTTGGCCCGATCGGCGGCATTCAGCAGAAGCTATACGGCGCCGTCGAGAATGAAGCGAGCTGGTTTCTGGCTCCTGCCGAGAACTGCGACGAAGTGACCGGCAATATCCCCGACGGCCTGACCGTGTTCTCCGTTGCCACCCTCGATGAGGCACTGGCCGCCCTCGACGCGATCAAGACCGGCGACACGAGCGAGGTCCCGACCTGTCCAACGCGCTAGCGACGAAGGAAAAACTTAAGGCGGCCCGGTAATGATGACTCTCTCAGGGGTACTTAAGTAGGATAGGGGTCGACCCTGATCACGCGGTTTATGATCACCCTGTTCCTAATGACTGAGCGCAAGAGGCCAATACGTGAGTTCATCAGCAGCCGACAACGCCCCCCGGCGCAGCCGAGCCCCGCTAGCAATTACCGCAGCAATTATCGCGGGGTTGGTGATCCTGTTCTTTATCTTTGCCGGACTGTACACCGATGTCTTGTGGTTCGACCAACTCGGGTTCCTCAATGTGCTGACCACCCAGTGGATCGCCGGTTCGGTGCTCTTCCTGATCGGGTTTGTCGCCATGGCCGTGCCGGTCTGGGTGAGCATCCAGCTGGCTTATCGCCTGCGCCCGGTGTACGCGAAGCTCAACTCGCAGCTCGATCGCTACCAGCAGGTCATCGAGCCGCTGCGTCGCCTCGCGATGTACGGAATCCCCGCCCTTCTGGGCCTATTCGCCGGTGTGGCTGCCGCCACCCGCTGGCAGACCGTGCTCATGTGGCTCAACCGCACCGAGACTGGGCGCGTTGACCCGCAGTTCGGCTTTGACATTTCCTTCTACCTGATGGATCTGCCGTTTTACCAGGCCGTGCTCGCCTTCGCATCCGCTGTCGTACTCATCTCCGCCCTCGTCACGGTCGCGACCAGCTACCTGTACGGGTCCATCCGGGTATCCGGCCGCGAGGTGCTCATCTCCAAGGCTGCCCGCGTGCAGATCGCCGTCACGGCGGGCGTGTATCTGCTGTTGCAGGCCGTGAGCATCTGGTTCGACCAGTACTCCACCCTGACCAACCAGGGTTCGCTCATCACCGGCGCTGGCTACACCGACGTGAACGCCACCATCCCCGGCCGAGCCATTCTTGCCGGTATCGCCGCCGTCGTCGCCCTGCTCTTCATCCTCACGGCCATCATCGGCCGCTGGCGCCTGCCGGTCATCGGCACCGCGCTGCTCATCGTGTCGAGCCTGCTGATCGGCTCGCTCTACCCCTGGGTCGTCGAGCGTTTCCAGGTGGAGCCGAACGCGAAGGCGCTCGAAGCCGACTACATCGAGCGCAATATCGATCTCACCCGGGATGCCTATGATGTGGCCGACATTGAGGAGATTCCGTACAACGCGAAGACCACCGCTGAGCCGGGAGCCCTGCGTGCTGATGCCGCGACGACCGCGAACATTCGTATTCTCGACCCGGCCCTGGTCAGTGACTCGTTCCGTCAGCTCGAGCAGTTCCGCCAGTACTACCAGTTCCCCGACAACCTCAATGTCGACCGCTACGTGATCGACGGAGTGTCTCAGGACACCGTTGTTGCAGTGCGCGACCTCAACATCGATGGTCTGAATACCGGTAACACTTGGGTCAACTCGAAGACCGTCTACACCCACGGCTACGGAGTAGTTGCCGCCTACGGCAACCAACGCTCGGTCGATGGGCAGCCGGTGTTCCTCGAATCGGGCATCCCAACAAGCGGCGCGCTCGGTGACTTCGAACCGCGCATCTACTTCGGCGAAACCTCGCCCGAGTACTCGATCGTCGGTGATGAAGACGGCGCCAACCCGATCGAACTGGACTATCCCTCGGGCGCAGAGGGCGCTGGCCAGACGTACACGACGTTCTCCGGAGACGGCGGACCGAAACTCGACAATGCATTCAAGAAACTCATCTATGCGCTGAAGTTCCAGTCCGAGCAGATCTTCCTGGCCTCCTCGGTCAACGACCAGTCGGAGATTCTCTACGATCGTGACCCGGTCACCCGCGTGCAGAAAGTGGCGCCGTACCTGACGCTGGACTCCGACGCCTACCCCTCCGTCGTGGATAATCGGGTCGTCTGGATCGTTGACGGGTACACGACCTCGGCCAACTACCCCTACTCGACGCCGGTGAGCCTGAGTGAGGCTATCGCCGACACGCAGACACCACCGCAGCCGTACGCCCTCGACAGCATCAACTACATGCGCAACTCGGTCAAAGCCACCGTCGACGCCTACAGCGGTGAAGTCACCCTCTATGCCTGGGACGACGAAGAACCCCTCCTGCAGACCTGGCAGAAGATCTTCCCCTCGACGCTCAAGCCCATGAGCGAGATGAGCGGCGACCTCATGAGCCACGTGCGCTACCCGGCCGACCTGTTCAAGGTGCAGCGCGCCATTCTCGGCCAGTATCACGTGACCGACCCCGGGTCGTTCTACTCCAAAGACGACGCTTGGATCTCACCCAACGACCCGGATTCTCCGGCGACAAACCCCACCCTGCAGCCGCCTTACTACCTCACCATGCAGGTGCCCGGATCGGACAAGCCGTCATTCTCGCTGTATACAACTTTCCAGCCGGAAGCGACCGGTGAGTCCAGCCGTAACGTGCTTTATGGTTACCTCGCCGTAGACGCTGATGCTGGTGCTGAAGACGGCGTGCGGGCCGACGGGTATGGACAGCTCAGACTGCTCAACCTGCCCAAGGACGGCACCGTCCCCGGCCCCGGCCAGGTGCAAAACGTCTTCAACGCAGACCCGACCGTGTCAACCGAACTCAACCTACTGCGGCAGGGGTCATCGACCGTTCTCAACGGTAACCTGCTGACCCTCCCGGTCGGTGGCGGGCTGCTGTACGTGCAGCCGGTGTACGTGAAGTCCACCGGTGAGACCAGCTATCCGCTGCTGCAGAAGGTGCTCGTGGCCTTCGGTGACCAGATCGCGTTTGAAGACACCCTCGACGGTGCCCTCGACGTTCTGTTCGGCGGTGACTCGGGTGCGACTGCCGGTGACACCGACGTGCCAGACGACGCCACGACGAACAACGGCGCTGCACCGACCGACCCAGCGACTGATGGCGCTACCGGCGGTGCGGACGTGCCGACCGGATCGACCGGCAACGCGGCAACGGATGCCCAACTCAAGTCGCTGCTCGCCGTCGCCAAGACGGCGCTCGCCGATAAGGCAACCGCGCTCGCCGCCGGCAACTTCGCCGACTACGGCACCGCGGACGCCAAACTCTCCGAGACGATCGCGAGCATGCTCGCCCTGCTCGGCGAATAGCTTTACCCGCAAGAACTATCGCACGGCGTGCCGTACGCCCCCCTGCAAGCCCTCACCCGTCTCGGGTGGGGGCTTGCGGTTATTCGGCCCGGTGGTGTTTGATGCCTTTAGAGAATCGTTTTTCGACGCTAATTTGGGCACGAGTTTGCGATACCGACCCAAAGTGGTCGACCGCGCTTTCAGGGTGTGCTAAATTTGTACTTGTAGCGCGGGGTGGAGCAGTTCGGTAGCTCGCTGGGCTCATAACCCAGAGGTCGTAGGTTCAAATCCTGCCCCCGCAACAGATGCCCCCGGAACCCTTGGTTCCGGGGGCTTTTTCGTGCCCGAATTCAGTCAGGCAGCGAGGAGCCCATCAGGAATTCTCCCCGCTCATCCTGTCGGCGCACTAGGGGATGACCGGTGCCACGAACTCGAAGGTTCGTCCGAGCAGCCAGACCAGAAGCAATACCACCGGCAGGTGGAACATGAACTGCAGAAACGTGAATCCCACGAGATCTCGTGCCCTGAGGCCGAGGACGGCGAGCAGGGGCAGCATGAAGAACGGGTTGATGAGGTTGGGCAATGCCTCGGCCACGTTGTAAACCTGCACCGTCCAGCCCAGGTTCATCTGAACATCTGTGGCCGATTGCATGACATACGGTGCTTCCACCAACCATTTACCACCGTCCGAAGGCACGAAGATTCCCAGGATGACCGTGTACAGCGCGACAATTACTGTGAAGCCGCCGCCACCACCGACGCTGGTAAAGAATTCGGCCAGGTGCTTCGAGACGGTCATGCCCCCATTTCCGACTGCCCGGGTCAGAATTGCAGCCATGGCCGCGTAAAGCGGAAACTGAACCAGGATTCCGGCAGTGGCAGGAACAGCCTTGGACACAGCTTGGACAGGAACGCCACAAAACTCACTGCCGTCGCGGCGGACTGGGACACAGCCGCAAGCGTATCGATCAGCCGAGCCACCGGTCGGGACGTCGCCACGACGTACCCGGTCAAGACGACCATAGCCATTTGCAGGGTGAACGCCGTCAGGTCCCAAAAGCCGTTGCCGAAAGAATCGACGATGATCTGCGGGCTTGAACCATTAGCCAGGGCGGCGACGGCCACGAGAGTACACCGACGAGGGCGAAGATATACACATCCGGAAACCATTTCTGAGTCCAACCTGCCAGAGACTGGGCCACACGCGCCAGCCCCTTCTCCGTGCGAATTTGTGGGACGGTAGCCGTCACGGTGGATCTCTCTCCTTTGAGGCGAGTGTGCACACGCGATGGCGCGATTGGGGATGGTCGCACCCCAATGGGGATGAAGAGTCATTTGCAGGCGAGGTGCGGCGCGATGGGCATGTCAAGTTGGTCAGATTTCCCGGCGTACCGTCAAGCCAGAACGCGTCAGGACCTGCTCAAGCCGGCTGGAAAAAACTTCTTGTAAATATGTCGGGTGCGGGACGACCGCTGATGAAGTCTTCGGGAGTCAGTTCTTCAGGACTGTGAAACTTGAAAGTACAGGGAATAGGGCCGGATCTTTTCAGGTCTATGAGCATCCTCATTGACCCGGTCTTCTCTCACTGCGCGGTCACCTGAGCTCTTGACTGACAAGCGAAGAGGTTTGGCTTATTGTCATGACGACGTCAGGTTATGCTTTCGACGCCATGGGCCCTCGCACGCTACGTTCGAAACGCCCTCGGCAGCACCGGTCGCGGTGTTGCTGCACTCGACGCGATTGGTCAGCTCTGGCGTGAGCGAATAACCGAAGCCCGGCCCGTTCACTGCGGCGGTGTTGTTGCGAAAGACATTGTCCTTGCCCCAGCCCTCGATGATCTCATGGGTCTGAAAACCATCCCGCAGCGAATTCCCCAGGTTGAAATCGACGACCCAGCCGTTGCCCTTAATGTCCATCTATGAGTCGGCTTCGCTCAGAGATGACCCGTCGAACGTGTTATTGCTGACAATTCCGTTGCTCGTGCCTTCCTTCACATCGACGCCTTCCGCCGTGGTCTGCGAGAACGTATTGCCGCTCACGGTATTGCGATCGCTGCGATCCGGCAAGCATCCGCTGATGTCGCACCAATTGCTCTCGGCGGTGCCGATATAGACTCCTTCGCCGAATTTCGGTTTACACAGCCCCGTGTCGAATACGGTATTCTCGACAATCAGATTGTCGGTGCTGAACCGTTGCAGGTGGATGGCCTCGTCGCCGATCGTCGACACGTTCAGGCCGCGGAAGGTGGATTCAACGGTTCCGTCGGCCATCACCCCCTTCTGCCCGTTGGTAATGGAAAAGCCCAACAGGTTCCAGTACTGGGCGCCGTCAAGGTGCAAGACGTAGCCGTTCATCGGATCACCGCCGTCGAGAACGCTGTCGGATCCGCCTCACAGCGTGATCGGCTCTTCAATGGTGCCCGAGGTCGACGCGACGAAGTTGCCCTGGTAGTTTCCGGCGGCCAGCATGATTAGATCGCCGGGAGCGGCATCGATGAGTGCCGAGTTCAATTCTTCAGCGGATGCAACCTCGGTCGTGGCGCGGGCGCAGCCGGCGTCGGTCCGTGGTCGCGCGGAGACGGTGGGTCTGGGGGTTGGGGCAGAGGACGGAGCGGAGGACGCGCCTGCGGTCGACGTTGGACCGAGGGAGACAGCCCCGCCCTGCGCCCCCGGCAACCGACGCCCAGACGAGCCCGATGACTAAGGCTCCGCCCAGAAACGCAGCACAAGGCCAGCCAGGGTCGAGTCGTGAGCAGCTGTTTCACGTAGAAAGTTCCATTTCGTCAGGTCCGAACGATCGCGGTGAGTGCTTCTGGAGTTGTTCGGTGTGGTGTGCACCATATTTCGGTTCTGCGGCGGAAGCGGGGACGGTACGGGTTGGATCGAGGTCGGCAGCATCGACCACGCCAAGGTCAGGCTACTCATTGGAGCCAGATTGGCGTACGGATGCACGATTTCCGTGCGCTTGCGTCGAATGCCCGTACCGGCGGTGATGAGTACCAGAAGTCCCAGGCTGAGCTATGACAGTGAGCGGCTGAAAAATGCTCCGTAGTATGACATCCAGCGGTTTCGTGCTTCTCCATCCGTCGAGATCATTGTCGGCGCTGATCGTCCCCTCCGCGCGGGAGACGTCGATACCGCTCGGTCCCGTACCCGACACAGTGCGCCCATAACGTCGATACCGTACCGACCATTCGCGACGATCGTTGAACTGCTGATGGAGTTGTTTCCATAGATACCAATCGGGTTTCCAGTCGCATTGGGCCCGAGCGAGGGCGTTCGTCAACCGTACCGCCGTCGAAACCGGCACCGCAGTAGCACTTGCAGACGCCGGGAGGGGAGCGGCGAGCGAACAGAAAATCATTACGGCGGCGGCCAAAAGAGAACTGGCGCGAATGACAGAGCCGCCCGGCTGGGCATATTCAGGAGCAAAAATACTGTGATGTTGCGAACGTGACACGAGGGGTAGCTCCTCGCTGAGTGAATGCGCCACGTCGGCCGTCGGCGAGAATGATCAGCGGCGTTCCATCGGGCCCATCACGAGTACCCCCAACAAAGGAGTGCTGGCTTATGGTGCCAGTTTTGTTCTTTGAATGCGAAAGTCAAGCTTTCAGCGGCTGTCCCAGCCGCAGCACAGACTTCACGCGCCGAGGCGCGCCACCGCGGCGACAGCGGCGCGAACGGATGCGGCTGCCTCAGCTGTCTCCGCCGCCGTCGTACCAGCACCCAGCGTGAACCGCACCGCCGTTTGAGCCAGGTCGGCGGGCAGTCCCATGGCGGTGAGCACGTGCGAGGGCTCGCTGCTGCCGGCCGCGCAGGCGGAGCCGCTGGAGCACACGATGCCGCGCTGTTCAAGCTCAAGAAGCACCGCCTCGCCGCTCGTGCCGGGAAAGACAAACGACGCGGTGCCTGGCAGCCGTTGGGTCGGATGGCCGGTGAGCCGGGCTGAGGGTGTCTCGCGCAGCACGGTACCGATGAACTCGTCGCGGAGGGTGCTTGTGATCCGGGCCACGTCAGTTCGTTCCGCGCCAGCCAGGCGGAGGGCCGCAGCCAGGGCGAGGGCGCCGGCAACGTTCTCGGTGCCGCTGCGCTTGCCGCGCTCCTGGCCGCCACCGTGCAGCAGCGGTTCGATGGGGAGGCGTCCGCGCAGAAAGACCGCTCCGATTCCGGGGGGAGCGCCTAGTTTGTGTCCGGAGATGCTCAGCGCGTCGACGCCGAGCGTGCTGACGTCCAGGTCGAGCCAGCCGCCGGCCTGCACAGCGTCGGTGTGGATGGGCACGCCGGCAGCGCGCGCGACAGCAGCCAGTTCGACCAGCGGCTGCACGGTGCCCACCTCGTTGTTGGCGTAGTGCACCGAGATCAACGTGGTGTCGGGGCGCACAGCGCGGGCGAGGGCCTCTGGGGCGACGCGGCCGGCAGCATCCACCGGCAACAGGGTGATCTGAAAACCGTGCAGGCGGCGCAGGTAGTCACAGGATTCGAGTACGGCTTCGTGCTCGATCGAAGTGGTCACGATGTGGCGGCCGCGCGGGGCGCCGAGGGCGATTCCCTTGATGGCGAGGTTGTCGCTTTCGGTGCCGCCGCTCGTGAAAACGACCTCGCCGGGGCGGCAGCCGAGCGACCGGGCGACGCTGCGGCGCGCCTCCAGCAGCGCGGCGGCGGCGGCCTCACCAACCTGATGGTGGCTCGACGGGTTGCCGAACCCGTTGAGCTGCGGCCACATTGCTTCGAGTGCCTCGCGGCGCACCGGTGTCGTCGCGGCATTGTCCAGATAAATCATGGGTTCGAAAGGGCAAACCCTGCCGGAGCGTTCACCCGGATGGCGATGTCCAGGCCGAGGTCGAGAGAGTGCACGCTGTGCGTGAGCGCGCCGACCGAGATGACATCGACACCGGATGCGGCAATCTCGCGCACCGTCCCCAGCGACACGCCGCCGCTGGCCTCGACGATCGCCCGCCCGGCGATCTGCTGCACACCTTTAAGCAGATCCTCCGGGCCGAAATTGTCGAGCATGATCGTGTCGATACCGGCCGCGAGCACGTCGTCAATCTGGTCCAGTCGGTCGACCTCCACCTCGAAATGGGTGGTGTGGGAGAGGCGGGCGCGCACTTCCAGCAGTGCTTCGGTGAGGCCGAGTGGACCGGCCGCCAGCACGGCGAGGTGATTATCCTTGGCCATGACGGTGTCGGAGAGGCTGAACCGATGGTTGTGCCCGCCGCCATCGCGCACGGCTGCGCGTTCGAGAGCGCGCAAGCCGGGGGTGGTCTTGCGGGTGTCGACGATGCGGGCGTGTGTGCCGGCCGTCTCGGCGACGTACTGGGCGGTGAGGGTGGCGATTCCGCTCATCCGCTGCACGAAGTTGAGTCCGATGCGCTCAGCCTGCAGGATGCCGCGGGCCGGGCCGGTCACCTCGGCGAGCGTGTCGCCGCTCTCGAACCGATCGCCGTCGGTGACGAACTGGTGCACCTCGATGCGGGGGTCGGTCAAGCGAAAGGCCGCGGCGAACACGGCACCGCCGCTGAACACGCCGGGTTCGCGCGCTTCAAGTTTGGCCGTCGCGACGGCGTCCTGGGGAATGAGCACGGCCGAGGTGAGGTCGCCCCAGGGGGCGTCTTCGTCGAGGGCGGCCTGCACGACGAGATCGATGGAGTGTTGGGTCAGCATGCGATGGCCTCCTTGGCCGGAACGAGTTCGAGTGATTGCGAGCGGGACCAGGCCAGTTCGACCCGGGTTTCGGAGAAGTCCGCACGGAAGTGTGCGCCGCGGGACTCTTCGCGGGCTAGGGCGGCGGCCACGAGCAGCCGGGCGAGGTCCAGCAGGTTGCGGTCTTCGAGGGCGGCGACCGACGTGCTGGTGGCGGGTGGTGAGGACCAGTCGCCGAGTATGGCGGCGGCGCCTCTCAAGCCGGTACCGGAACGGTGTACGCCGGCACAATCCCAGAGCAGTCGCTGCAATTGTGTGCGATTGATCAGCGTTTTGAGATCGGCCGGCAGTTGCGCCGTCTCGACCATCGGACGGTAAAGATCCGCGGGTTGGGTCGCGTCGAAGATCTGGGTTGGGGTGGTGTGCGTGCGAATCGGCCACGGTTGCCCCAGCGCGCGCACGGCGCGGTCCGCGAACACGGCGGCCTCGAGCAGCGAGTTGGAGGCGAGCCGGTTGGCGCCGTGCGCTCCCGTGCGAGCCACTTCGCCGACGGCGAAGAGTCCGGGCAGACTGGTGCGAGCCCAGGTATCCGTTTCGACGCCGCCCATCCAGTAGTGCGCGGCCGGCGCCACGGGAATTGGATCGACTGCCCAATCCAGCCCCGCCGCCCGGCAGGCGGCCGTGATCGTTGGGAATCGGGTTTCCAGCAGGTCGCGGCCGAGTGCGGTCGCATCGAGCAGCACCGGGGCACCGTTTTGACGTTCCATCTGGCGGGCGATGGCGCGGGCGACGACGTCGCGCGGCGCGAGTTCAGCGTCGGGGTGCTCGGCGAGCATGAAGCGCTGGCCGAGCTGATCGCGCAACACAGCGCCCTCGCCGCGCACCGCCTCAGACACCAGCGGAGTGCCCGGTACCGCGAGGGCGGTCGGGTGAAACTGATAAAACTCCACATCGGCGACGGATGCCCCGGCTCTATACGCCGCAGCCACCCCGTCGCCGGTCGCGACTACGGGATTGGTGGTGTGCGTGTACAGCGCGCCGGCGCCGCCGGTGGCCAGAATTACGGCGTCGGCGGTCAGCGAGAGTTGCACGCCGTTGGGGCCGAGCACCCGGGCTCCGACCACGTTGTCCCGGTCGAGAATCAGATCGACGAGCATCGTGTGCTCGTGCACCTCGATCGCAGCTCGGCGTCGAACAGTGGCTACGAGCGCGGCTTCGACCGCTGCGCCGGTTGCGTCACCGCCGGCGTGCACGACCCGTGAGCGGGAGTGAGCCGCTTCAAGGCCGCGGGCCACACCGGATTCATCCCGGTCGAAGTCCACCCCGAAACGAATGAGGTCGCGCACCCGCGCCGGACCTTCCGCACAGAGCACCCGCACGGCGGCCGGGTCGCAGAGTCCTGCGCCGGCGCGCAGCGTGTCGAGCACGTGCGAGTCGACCGAGTCGTCGCGAAACAGGGCAGCGGCGATGCCGCCCTGCGCGTACCGGGTATTGCTTTCAGGCAGAACCGACTTGGTGACGAGCACGACCCGGTGGCCGGCATCCGCTGCCCGCACGGCGGCAAGCAGCCCGCCGAGGCCGCTGCCGATGACGAGAATCGTCGCCATGTCAGACGCCGACGGTGCTCAAGACCGGCGCAGCGGATGCCGGCGGCCGGGCTGCGAGCATCCGCTCGAGGGCAAGTCGGGCGTGATCGGCGACATCGGCCGAGACCGTGATCTGGTTGAGCACCCGACCTGGCGCTTCGCCACCGCCCACGAGTGCTTCGAGCACCCAGGCCAGGTAGCCGGCGTGGATACGGTACATGGTCGAGCAGGGGCAGATCACCGGGTCGAGGCAGAAGATCTCATGCTCGGGATACTGGGCGGCGAGCCGGTTCACGAGGTTGATCTCGGTACCGATCGCAAAGGTCGTGCCGGCCGGAGCTGCGGCGATCGCCTTGGCGATGAAGTCGGTGGATCCGGCCGAGTCGGCGGCGTCGACGACCTCCATCGGGCATTCCGGGTGAACCAAGACCCGCACGCCGGGGTGTTCAGCGCGGGCGGCTTGGATCTGCGGCACGGTGAAGCGGCGGTGCACGCTGCAGAAGCCGTGCCAGAGCACGACCCGGGCGTCATCGAGCCCGGCCGCAGTGTTGCCGCCCAGGGGCTTGGTCGGGTTCCACATCGGCATCTGCTTCAGTGGAACGCCCATAGCCTTGGCGGTATTGCGGCCGAGGTGCTGGTCCGGAAAGAACAGAACCCGCTGGCCACGTTCGAACGCCCACTCGAGCACGGCCTGGGCGTTCGACGAGGTGCAGACAATGCCGCCGTGCTCGCCGCAAAATCCTTTGAGTGCCGCGGAGGAATTCATGTAGGTGACCGGAATCACCGGAACCCGGCCTGAGGCATCCGGAGCCGTGCCGTAGAGCTCCTCGAGCTGCTCCCAACACTCGGTGACCGAGTCGATGTCGGCCATGTCGGCCATGGAACAGCCGGCGGCGAGGTTGGGCAGGATCACGGCCTGGTCGCCGCCCGAGAGCAGGTCAGCGGTTTCTGCCATGAAGTGCACGCCGCAGAACACAATCGCGGCGGCGTCGGGACGGCTCTTTGTGGCCTGGGCCAGCTGAAAGCTGTCGCCGACAAAATCCGCGTGCCGCAGCACCTCATCGCGCTGGTAGAAGTGACCGAGAATGACTACCGAGTCGCCGAGCGCGTTCTTGGCTTCGACGATGCGGGCGCTGAGTTCCTCCGGTAAGGCGGTGCGATAGCGCTCCGGCAGTGCTCCCTGGCGGGGCGACCCGGCCGGAATCACGTCGCCCATCGAGGAACCGGGCCCATAGCCGGGCGCGGCCGCGTCAAACTCCCACGGAGGGGTTGCCAGGTCGGTGCTGCACGTGCTGCCGGCGGCTTTGCCGGTGCTGATGAGACGAATGGTCGTCTCGACCGAAGGAATTGTCATGGTCCTGCTCCTTGAGAATGAAGAGGGGTGAGGGGTGAGGGGTTGAGCTAGCGGGTTGGTCCGGGTGGGTCATGCTCGCTGGCCCGGTCGTCGTAGCGGTAGAGCCGTGCTGGGCGATGCCGCGCCCCGGCCACGTGTTGGTCGGTGCTGATCAGGCTGCCGCTCGCCTCTATCGACCGGCGGAAATTGGCCGGGTCAAGCGCTTTTTGCAGTACAGCCTCGTGTACCTCGCGCAGCTGGGCGAGGGTGAACGTGTCGCCGAGAAAGGCATGCGCGATGCGGGCGTATTCCACCTTGGTACGCAGCCGCCAGAGCGCGTATTCCACGATGCGGTTGTGGTCGAAGGCGAGCGGAGGAAGTCTGTCCGCGGCAAACCAGCGCACGTTTTCTCCGACAGATGCCCGCTCCGCGACTTCGGAACGCACGAGCGCCCAGTAGACGACGGAGACCACGCGCAGCCCGGGAGAGCGGTCGATATCGCCAAAGGTGTACAACTGCTCAAGGTACCTCGGCGAGAGCTCGGTCGTCTCACGCAGGGTGCGGGCGGCGGCCGCCGCAAGTTCCTCGTCGGCTGGCAGCCAGCCGCCGGGCAGCGCCCAGAGGCCCAGATGCGGCTCGCGGGTACGACGCACCAGGGGCAGCCACAAGGTCTTGCGTCCCGACGTATCGTCGTGGCGCAGGGTGAAGATCACCGTTGAGACGGCCAGGGTTGCGTGAGCGCTCCCGCGCGCGAGCGGGCTCTGCTCGGTCAGACGGTGCTCCAGCACGGGAATCCAGTCGTAAAGGTCGGAATGACTTTAACTGCTGGAACCATCATATAGTCAATTTGACTCAAACACCGAAATATGTCTTATTCAGGCTTGACGTGCGGCCGCGGCGGCCTCGCGTGCGCCGGTTCGGCTGATGCCCATACCCATCACGCCCCACAGTGTTACGCGGGCCATCGCCTCGACGGCGATGCGTGGACTCATCTTCGACGCTCCGCGTACCCGCTCGACGAACGTGATCGGCACTTCGACCACGCGCAGGTCGGCCCGCACGGCGTGCAGGAGCATCTCGATCTGAAAACAGTAGCCGAGGCTGTCCACGCTGGACAGGTCCATCCGCTCGAGAGCCAGGGCCGAGTACACCCGGTAGCCGCCGGTAGCGTCTCGTTGTGGCAGCCGCAACAGCAGCCGGGAATAGAACGACCCTCCGCGGGAGAGCGCGCGCCGGTGCCAGGGCCAATTCTCGATGGCCCCGCCGGGTACCCAGCGTGACCCCATCACGACATCGGCCGTGTCGGCCGCTGCCAGCAAACTCGTGAGCTGCTCTGGCAAGTGGGAGCCGTCGGCATCGATCTGCACGAGCTGGGTGTAGCCGCGGGACAGGGCCCAGCCGAAGCCATCGAGGTACGCCGCTCCGAGGCCGGTCTTTTCGGTGCGGTGCAGCACGTGAACGCTCGGATCCCGGGCCGCGAGGCTGTCTGCGAGTGCGCCGGTGCCGTCGGGGGAGGAATCATCGACGACCAGGATGTGTACGTCGGGCACACTGGAACGCAGTCGATCTACGATCGATTCGATGTTCTCGGCCTCGTTGAAGGTCGGAACCAGTACCAGGGTGGTCGGCACGGGAGTGGTCATGGGGTTACCTCGTCATTTCAATGATGCGGGTGCGATTGAGCAGCGTCGTCTCGGCAACGTGGAATCCCTGCAGGGTGAGCGTCTGGACATCCGTTCCTCGGCGCGATTCTCCACTGCCTGAATATTGCAGCAGCCAGATCCGGTCGAGGTCCGCGACGGTCGGCAGGACGTCGGACAGCGGTGCGACATCGTCCCAGAGCCAGCCCGTCTCGGCATAAGACCGGGTCAGCGTCAGGTCCTTCAGGCCGACGAACGCGTCGGGGTACACGTGCATGGCCAGCCGTGGCACCCGCGATGGCCGCACACTCTGGTCGAACACGACGCCGTCACCGGGCGCAGCCCTGGCCGCCATGACTTCGGCCACCTGGCGCCAGTCGCTTCCCTCGTTCTTGCCGAAATCACCACGCTGCACGACGTAGGCCGGCACGATCACAACTACGAGCGCCGCAACGGCGAGGGCGCGCAGCCACTTCGTGGTGAGCGCGGCCACGCCCACGGCAATCACCACGCCTACCGCAGGGGCGCACAGAGACAGGTAGCGCAGCGAATACATCGGGGTGACCACCTGGGTGCCGATCAGCAGAATGGCGCTCGGCAGCATCATCCAGGCCAGAAAGATCGACAGTGCGGCGCGATCAGGCAGGCCGGCCCGATGCAGGCCGGAACGGCGCAGAAACACCACGAGAACGGCCACGACGATGAGTGACCAGGCCATGATCGCCACCGGAATAGTGTCAAACCACTGCATCACCGCCGCCTCGGTCACCGTGACCGTCGGGCGCCGGCCGATGAACGCGATCTGTTCGCGCTGCGACGTTCCAATCAAAATGATCGGGGCGGCCAGCAGTAGCCCGAATGCGCTCGCCCCCAGCCAGGCGACAACGTTGCGCCCAAGCAGATGTCGACGGGCCGCCACCACAACCACCACAGCGTGTACCGGCAACAGCAGAGCCAAAAACAGGAAGACATACATTCCGAGGGCGAGCAGGAGGGAGTAACCCAGCCAAAGAGTGACCTGTCGGCGGCGAGAGGCTGTGCCGCTGCGGAGCGCGTGCACGAGCAGCACCGTGAGCCAGACCGCGATGGCCGTCGCGATGGCGGTGGATCGTGCTTCGGCGCCCATGTAGGTGACCCGGGGAAGCAGGGCAAAGATCAGTCCGCCGCTGATGGCCACGCGTGACCCCATGAAGAATCGCGCTAGAACGACGGTCCCCGCAGCGGCGACTCCGATCGCGATCGCGCTCGGCAGCCGGGTGGAGATTTCGGAGCCGCCGAACAGGTCGATCCAGCCGTGCAGGAACAGGTAGTACAGGCCGTGCACGGCATCGATGTTGTCGAGCAGTCCGAACAGCGAGGAGAACGATCGTTCGGCCGACATGATGCTCGCCGCCTCATCGCCCCAGTAGGACGGCTGCCAGGACCACGCGAACGACACGAAGAACGCCACCAGTCCGACAAGAAGCGCTGACCGAGCCGGGGGACTGAGCGTGAAATGGCGTCGACCGATTCGGCTTCTGGCCACAACACGTGGTGCGAGAACGGTAGTCACCGTTTTAACCTACCCAGTAAAGGTTAACGACAGCCTCGCAATGACCCCGAGTTGCATGCCCGGACCAATCCGTTTGGCGTTCACTGTCGGCAGCCCGCGGCCAGCCAGCGAGAGGCTCTTCCAATTCGGCGGCAGCCATGATCACAGCGGTCCGGGTCTCAGGACCGCGGTTCATCGTTCGTTTGCCGTTCGGACACATGGTGCGGATAAACCTGAGAACGATGCGCCTCCGCGTAGATACCTTCGCCCGGAAAGAGACTTCCATGTTTTCCAGACTTACCCCTTCGGTTCTCATCGCTCTTGTCGCTGTTACGAGCGTCACCGGGGCCTCAGCACCCGTGGCGGAAGCACCGGCGGTCGTCCTTGGCACCCCGCAGAATGCCGCCCATGCCCACAACGACTACGAGCATGATCGCCCCCTGGTCGATGCCCTCGAACAGGGATTCACCAGCGTAGAAGCCGATGTCTGGCTGGTGGACGGTGAACTTCTCGTCGCCCACGATCTCGAGGATGTGCAACCGGGCGTCACCCTGGAAAGCCTTTACCTTGATCCGCTGTCCGAGCTTGTGCGTGGGCACGGTCGCAGTGTTTACTCGGGATGGGAGGGCAGCTTTCAGCTCCTGATCGACATCAAGAGCGACGGGGAGAGCGCCTACGCCGCGATCGAGAAAAACCTGGCAGAGCACCGCTCCATCATGACGCGGTACAGCAACGGCAAGACTAAAATCGCACCGGTCACCGCCGTCGTCAGCGGCAATCGATCCCTGGATACGATGCAAGATCTGAACTCGCGGTTCGCTTTCTACGATGGACGTTCTGCTGACCTCGCATCTGGATTATCGGCTGATCTCATGCCGCTGGTCAGCGACAACTGGAACAAGCTCTTCGTCTGGCAGGGTGTGGGCTCGATGCCGGCGAGCGAAAAAATCAAGCTGGGCGAATACGTGGAGCTGGCGCACGCCCAGGGCTACCGCGTGCGCTTCTGGGGGACTTTGGACGTGCCAGGCGCAGCCCGCGAGGCCATCTGGACGGAGCTGCACGCGGCCGGCGTCGACCACATCAACACCGATGACCTCAATGCCCTGGCAAAGTTTCTCGGGAGCCGGGGCTAGCCAGCAGCGTGTTTTTTGCGCCCAGGGGCAGCGCCCTGCTGGGGCTGGTCTTCTCGAGTACGAAATCCTTGCCAAGGCCGTCGACCTTGGCCCGCAGGCGCAGGCGCAGGCGCAGGCGGCGGTCGACGACGCTTCGCGTCAGAAGGCGCTGGAGGCCGGCAGAGCGAATCTCTCGGCCTCCCTCTTTGAGCGGGTCGTCATCTGTGGTTTTCAATGACCCTCAGCTGGATAACTCCACCGTGGGAAAGCCGCTCGGTGCCAACGCCTGGCAGCAGCTTGCGGTTCGTTCGGAGTCCGTCGAGATCATCACCAACACGGGCCAACAAGCCGTAGGTCGGGCGATCGGAACGTCGGCGGACCACCCCGGATTGACGGTGGTCACCACCTACACCGCCAACGCGGACGAGCAATGGATCACCGCCGAGACCGAGTTCCGCAACACCACGGCGATTGCTCTTCCCGTTTGGGTGGGTGACGCCATGGACTAGGACGCCGCCGGCCAGCGCAGCGGCGTTGCGGGGCATCCGCTGATCAATACGGGCTCGGCCGCCAGCTTCGATCCGACCGGGTCGTGGATCGGCCAGACCGGAACCGGCACGGACCAGCAGACGTATGGGCTGATTTACACCGCGGAGACCGGAAAGTTCACCGGCTACGGTTTTCGGAACTGGATCATGAGCAAAATCCAGGTAGAGATTCCCGGTGGTGCCAGCCACACTCTCAGCCGCAGGGTGGTCGTCGCTCCAAACGGTGGAGCCGAGAACCCATTCGCCGTACTCGGCCAGCTCGCGATCGGGTAGCTGGAGCCTGAATACAGCTTCTGCTTCCCGATTTCGTTCGGGTCGCTGACCAGCTCTTCTACGGATCTAGCCAGAGCTGGATCGAAAACTCCCGCTAGGCTTTCGCCATGAATAACGCCGTGAAACCCAACGAAACCAGCACGGTCGGCGTTGCAGTGGCCCAGTTCGCACCGACGAACGATCGGGCGCACAATCGTGCCGTGCTGCGACAGCTCGCCACCACAGCCGCAGCGCGCGGCGCCCACCTCGTGGTCTTTCCCGAGTACTCCGCCTTCTTCGAGCCGAAACTTGGGCGGTCGTTTGTGGCGGCAGCCGAACCGCTCGACGGAGAATTCGTTACGGCGCTGGCCGCGCTCGCCGCAGAACTGAGCGTTCATATTGTGGCTGGCATGCTTGAAACGACCGCAGACCCGGCCCGGTTTTCCAACACTCTCGTCGCCGTCGACCCAACCGGACGCATCGTGGCGACCTACCGCAAACTGCACCTCTACGATGCGTTCGGCGATCGCGAATCCCAGTGGGTGCTGCCGGGTACAGTGACCGACCCGGAGATTTTCGACGTCGGCGGGCTGCGGGTGGCCCTGCAAACCTGCTACGACGTGCGTTTTCCCGAAGTTACGCGTCGGCTCGTCGATGCTGGGGCCACCCTGGTGCTCGTGCCGTCCGAGTGGGTGCGGGGCCCTCTCAAAGAACACCACTGGCGCACCTTGCTCACGGCCCGGGCATTGGAAAACACTGTTTTTCTGGCCGCGGCCGATCACACACCGCCGATCGGAATCGGCACCAGCCTCATCGTTGACCCGATGGGCGTTGCACTGGTCAGTCTTGGTGAAAGCGCGGATGTCGCCGTCGCGTTCCTGGCGCCAGAGCGGGTCGCCGCCGTGCGGGCGATCAATCCGGCCCTCGCGCTGCGTCGCTTCGCCGTTGTTCCGCGCTGAATGCTCAGCGTTCGGTGACACTCGCCTTGGTTGCGCGGGCCTGTGCGGCCGCTCGGATGCCGATGGCCGGTTCGATTTTGCCAGCCGCGTTTGCGTCGACTGCGGCGCTCTCTTCGGCGGTGACGACTAGTCCTTGGGCGCTGTTGGCCGAACGGGTGAGCTGGGCGACCCAGTTCGGGTTAATGGACGGCGCGTGGCCACCGGCAAACTTGAAATACAGCGGAATCGCCGGATGCATCCAGGCTGAGCTGCGGCCGTCACCGACCACCGCGGCGTCACGCCAGGACAGCAGAAAGCTCTCGCCGCGGCGCAGTTTTTGAATGATCACAAGCTGCAGGTGTGCCAGCATTCTGTCTTCGAATTCCACGACGACACGGTCATACGTGAGAGAACCCATGATCGCCACTTCCACTTGGATAATCGGTTGCACCTTGATCGGTTGCACGTTGATCATGTGCACTGGCTGGAATCCGGAATCCGGAATCCGGAATCCGGAATCCGGAAGCCAGATGCCGCAGGCGGGATCGAATGAAAGCGAGGGCTGCACCGTGGCGTGGAACCGGATACCACACCCTACTGTCCTCTGTTCGGGGGGTAAATTCAAGGTTTTAAGAAAGTGCCCGGCTCACTCGTGATCGCCACGATCGGCAGCGGAACGGCGAATTCGAGCCGGAGCAGGACTTCGAGCGGGCGTTCGATCTGACCGAAATGCCCGGCTCCTGCAATGGTGCTGATCACGCAGTTCGGCACGGCAGCGCGCAATCGTTCGTCATCGTCGGCCGTTACGAACACATCGTGGTCACCGTGCACCGAACGCACCGGGCAGCAGATTTGCGCCCACCGGGCGTCTGCGTCGTAGGCGCCAGCCCGCACGGCCGCTCGAACGAACCCAGCTGGCCTAACCTCGTTGCCGAGCGCTGCAACGACCGTCGAGGCTACAGCCTCCGGCCAGCTGAACAGCGGGGCTACAAGGGCGCGTAGCAGACCGAGTCGCGCGACCGCCCGCACCAGGCCTAGACCGAGGGGACCGGCGAGGTGCAGCATCCGCATGGTCAAGAGCAGCGCCGTGAACGCAGGCAACACAGAGAACTGGCGAATCGGGTGACGAACGCTGTCCTGGATCGAAAACGAGGTAGCGGAGACCAGACCGACGGATGCCGTGGCGCGCTTTTCGCTCGCCGCCAACTGCAGCGCGATGAACCCGCCCATGGAGTGTCCGACAACGTTCCAGCGTTCGTAGCCGAGGGAGCGCGCTGTGTCGGCGACCAGCTCGGCCATCGACTCGACGCCAAATGCCGACTCGTCGGGGGCCATGGGGGAGTCGCCCCACCCTGGCAGGTCGGGAATGATGAGATCGGCCAGGTCGCGGCTGGTCGCATCGGCGGCCTGCAACAGGGGGGTCCACGTCGTCCATGACCCGGCGGCGCCGTGCAGCAGAATGGTTGCGGTGTCGCTCGCGGTGCGGCGCCCGTGCCGAACCACGACCGTCCCGCCCCGAAGGCGCATGGTGCTCGTGGTCAGCCCGAAGTGACGAGCATCGGCGTCGAGGGGAAAGGGACTGTACCCCAGCACTGTGGCGGGTGGCGCTGGCTGGGGCCGGGCGGGCACCAGTGCGCCGGGCGTGGAAGCATCCAGGGCACCGAGCGGTGCCACGGCGTAGTTTCGGGTCGCTGGTGGAGACATCAAAATGCTCATGGTGGTAGTTCGGTGCCGCGGTCAAAGCGGATTGCCTAATCGCATGACCCGAGCAGCCGAACAGACAGTCAATTGGCAGGCAGGAATATCGTGCGGCTGCAATCCGTTTTGCCTACGGATGTACAGGACCTCCTGAAGTCTCCCAGAAGAACGAGTCCGGTCTGACTGACCGGATAATTTAGAAAGACGTGCCCGTGAAACTCTTTTCTCCGCTTAACCTTGGCGACCTTGAACTGCCCAACCGTCTCGTCATGGCGCCGCTGACCCGCATCCGCTCCGGCCAGTCTGGTGTTCCCGGGGAGCTCGTTGCCCGGTACTACACGCAGCGCGCCTCGCTCGGCCTGATCGTGAGCGAAGGTACCTACCCGAGCCACGCCGGCCAGGGTTTCACTGGCCAACCCGGGCTCGTCGAACCCGAACAGCTCGCCGGCTGGAAAATCGTCACCGACTCGGTGCACGCCGCTGGCGGCCGCATCGTCGCCCAGATCATGCACGCCGGCCGGGTCACGCACGAAGCGACCACCGGTGGCTACCCGGTCGTCGCGCCGAGCGCCATCGCCGTCAAAGGCACCACGCGCACCTATGACGGCAAGAAGGACTACCCGGTGCCACACGCTCTGACTATCGACGCGCTGGGCGGCATTCTGGACGAATTCGTGCAGGCCTCGAAGAACGCCATCGCGGCCGGATTCGACGGCGTCGAGGTGCACGGTGCCAACGGCTACCTGCTCCATGAGTTCCTGTCGCCAGCTTCCAACGTGCGAGACGATTCCTTTGGCGGCTCGCCCGAAAAGCGCGCCGCGTTCGTCATCGACGTGGTGACCGCAGTCGCCCTGGCGATCGGCGCCGATCGGGTGGGCCTTCGTATCTCACCAGAGCACAACATCCAAGATGCGCTCGAAACGGATGCCGACGACGTCACTGCCACCTATGGCGTTCTTGTCGACGGGCTTGCCCCGCTCGACTTGGCGTACCTGAGCGTGCTCCATGCCGACCCACGAAGTGAATTCGTGCAAAACCTGCGCGCCCGCTTTGACGGTGTCTTCCTGATCAACAGCGGCTTCAGCGTCATCACCGCGCGTGACGAAGCCCTCGCCCTCGTGCATGACGACATCGCTGACGCCGTCGTGGTCGGTCGTGCGGCCATTGCCAATCCCGACCTGGTACGTCGCTGGCGTGACGACCTGCCCGTGAACGAGCCCAACCCGCTCACCTACTACGCCGACGGCGCAGAGGGCTATACCGACTACCCGGCCCTGGCTTCCTAACCCTTCGCCCAACCCACCTCACTCAGGTCGTGAGCATAACTCCTGCAATTCGGGGGCGGTCGGCGAAAATTCCGCGTCATTCGCGGGGTTTAGAACGCGCTGCCACACAAATTGCAGGAGTTATGCACACGGGGTATGCGGTTAGCTTCGGGACAGGGCCGCGAGCTGCTCCGACGCCTGCTCCAGGAGCTTTACCTTCTTGCAGTAGGCGAAGCGCACCAGGGGGGCGTATTCCGAGCGGTGGGCGGGGGAGCAGAAGGCGGTGATCGGCACCGCGACCACACCAGCCAGCTCCGGCAGGCTTCGGCACAGTGCTTCGCCATCCGTGAAACCGAGCGGCGTCGCATCCGCCACGATGAAGTATGAGCCCTGCGGCAGCGTGATTTCGAAGCCGGCGGCGCGAAGCCCGGTAGCAAGCACATCGCGCTTGTGCTTCAAGTCGGCGGCAATGCGCGTGAAGTACGAATCGGGAAGGTCGAGCCCCGCTGCGATCGCGGGTTGAAACGGCGCCGCATTCACATAGGTGAGAAACTGTTTGACCGCGAGGATTGCCGTGATTATCGAAGAAGGGCCAGAGACCCAGCCCACCTTCCAACCGGTAAGGCTGAACGTCTTACCGCCCGAGGAAATGGTGACCGTTCGATCCCAGGCGCCCGGCAGAGTTGCGATCGGAATGTGCGGCGCGTGGAACGTGAGGTGCTCGTACACCTCGTCCGTGACGATGATCGCGTTGTGATGTTGCGCGAGCTCGACGATCAGCTCCAAAGCTTGCCGGGAGAAAACCGCGCCGGTGGGATTGTGTGGATCGTTCACGATGATCAGCCGGGTGCGGTCGGTGACGGTTGCCCGCAGCACGTCGAGGTCCGGTTGAAAGTCAGGTGCCCGCAGCGGCACTGGTCGATGGATACCACCGCCGAGGCCGATCAGACCGCCGTAGGCGTCGTAGAACGGCTCAAAAGTGACGACTTCATCCCCCGGCTCGATCAGTGCCAGAATGGTGGCTGCGAGAGCTTCCGTGGCCCCCGCCGTGACGAGAATTTCGCTGCCCGGGTCGAGGGCCAGCGCATAGAAACGGTGCTGGTGCCGGGCGATCGCCTCCAGCAGCACCGGCTGGCCCCGGCCGGGCGGATACTGGTTGACCCCGTCGCTGATGGCTTGGCGGGCCGCCTCGAGCACTGCGGCTGGCCCGTCTTCATCGGGAAAACCCTGACCGAGGTTGATCGCACCGGTGCGCACCGCGAGTGCACTCATCTCGGCGAAGATGCTGGCTGCAACGGTGCCGTCAGCGGCGAGAAGTCCAGCTCCGCGAGCCGTGCGTCGCCACGCACCGGAAATGGTCATCGCTGGCTTGCCTGTGTCGAGTGCTGCATGGCTTCCAAACTATCGCTTAGGCAACGTCTCGGCATGATCATTGAATGCTCACAGTGTGTACATATCGAACGTTCAGGTTTGGGCGCAAAGCTGGCAACGCTTGGAAGGAGCACCCGATGACCGACAACACTAAAGATTCCGGCACCACCCCTGATCCGGCTGATGATACCGCCGCTTTTGCTGTGAATGACTCCGGCGAGGCTACCCCACCCACCGCCCGACCGACCGTACCGACTACCGACGCCCCGGCCGCGCCCTCCGCCCCGACCGCGCCGCCGGCGAATGTCGAGCCCACTGTGCCGGTCGTGAACGCCCCGACCCTGCCGACTCACGACGTCCCCGACGCCGCTCAAACCGTTGCCTACCCGACGGATGCCTTCGGTCGCCCGATCGAGTCCCCCACAGCGTCGAGCTCCGCTTATGCTCCGAGCGCCTCGCCGCAGGCGTATGCGACCGCGGACTCGTACCCCACGGATGCCTTTCCCGGCCAGCCCTTCGCCTCCAATAAGAGCAAGGAACCCGGTCGGCGCAAAGGCAGCGTCGCGTTGATCGCCGCGCTCGCCATCGGTGCCTTGGTCGGCGGATCGTCCGGCGCCGGCATCACCGCCCTGATGATGAATGGCCAAAACAACGGCGTACCGGTCAGCGAGGCCTCCGGCCCCAGCAATGTCGTGGTGAACAACACCAAGAGCGTCAACCAGATCACCGCCGTCGCGGCCAAAGCCTCGCCGAGTGTCGTGACCATCGACGTATCCAGCAGTTCCTCCGGCGGAACCGGATCCGGCGTGATTCTCAGCGATGACGGCTACGTGCTCACCAACACCCACGTGGTCACCCTCGACGGCGCCGCCTCCGACGTGAAAATCGAGGTCAAGAGCAATGACGGCAAGCTGTACGCCGCCACCATGGTTGGCACCGACCCGATTTCCGACCTCGCCGTGATCAAACTGACCGACGCCAGCGGACTCACCCCGATTACCTGGGGCGATTCCTCCGAGCTCAACGTCGGTGACAGCGCCATCGCCATCGGCGCCCCGCTCGGACTCTCCGGCACGGTCACCGACGGTATTGTCAGCGCCCTCAACCGCAGCATTACCGTCGCGAGCTCGGCCGCGCCGAGCTCGCCTGACGCCACAACGCCCGACGAAGGACAGAGCCAGAACCCCTTCTTCTTCGACTTTCCAAACCAGGACGGCACCCAGTCGCAGGGCTCCCAGACCGCTACCGCCAGCATTGCGCTCCCGGTGATTCAAACGGATGCCGCCATCAACCCGGGCAACTCCGGTGGCGCCCTGCTCAACGGCAGCGGTGAACTGATCGGCATCAACGTAGCCATCGCCAGCGCCGGCTCCACCACCGCGTCGGCGGCGGCTGGCAGCATCGGTGTTGGATTCTCCATTCCGTCGAACTTCGCTAAGCGCATTTCCGACGAGATCATCGCCAACGGCACGGCCACCCACGGCCTGCTCGGTGCGAGCGTCAAGGACGCGTCCAGTTCGACCAGCAGCACCGTCGGTGCGCTCATCAGCGAGGTCACGTCCGGTGGCGCCGCAGCCGAGGCCGGTCTGGCCGCCGACGATGTCATCACCAACTTCAACGGTGTACCGATTACGGACTCGATCGACCTCACCGCACAGGTGCGGGTGCTCCCGGCCGGCGCCAGCGCCGATCTCACCTACGTGCGGGACGGCAAGTCGGTCACCGTCTCGGTCACGGTCGGCGCGCTGACCAGCTAACCGCTCGTTCCTTCCCCGCAATCGCGTCGCCGGCCCGCCGGCGGCGCGATTGCGCGTCTACCACCAGGCGCACAGCCATTTCGTGGGCTGGTAGGCTCGATCGTCCTACCCAATAACCGGAAAGCTGGCCAGCCAGGTGCACCAACGTGGTATGGGATTTCTTCCCGGGGTGTCGTATGTGATGCCAGTGCTCAACGAGGCGACGCACGTGCGAGCCGCCGTCGAGAGCCTGCTGGCCCAAGACTTCGAGGGCCCGTTCGAGGTCACTCTGGCGCTCGGACCGAGCATCGATGGCACGACCGAACTGGTCGAAGAAATGGCCGCGGTTGACTCGCGAATCCGGGTCGTGCCCAACGATATCGGCTCGACTCCGGCGGGCCTGAACATCGCCATTCGCGCGTCGCAGTATGCGGTAGTGATTCGTGTCGATGCTCATTCGGTGCTGCCGCCCGATTACGCCCGCATCGCCGTGGAGACGCTCGAGCGTACCGGTGCCGACAACGTCGGCGGCATCATGGATGCCCGCGGCATCAGCGCATTCGAGCGTGCGGTGGCCCGCGCGTACGGTGCCCGCATCGGTCTCGGCGGCACCCCGCACCACGTTGGCGGGGCTGCGGGCGCCGCCGAAACCGTCTACCTCGGATGTTTTCGCACCGCGAGCATCCTCGCTGTCGGATTGTTTGATGAGGACGTCAAGCGCGGTCAGGACTGGGACCTCAACCGGCGCCTCCGTGAAGCCGGCGGCCTTGTCTGGTTCACCCCCGAATTGCGTGTGCTGTATCGTCCGAGGCCGACGCTGCCCCAACTGGCCCGGCAGATGCTCTCGACCGGGCTCTGGCGCGGCGAACTGGCCCGTCGGTATCCGGCGGCCAACGGCATCCGCTATTTTGTGCCGCCGGCCATGGTTCTGGCGGTTGCTGTCGGGCTGCTCCTCGGAGTGGTCGGAATCGTGCAGGTGGCAGTCGGAGCGGCACCGTGGTTGTTCCTCGGTCTCATAGTTCCCATAGGGTATATGGGCATCGTGGTGGCCGCGACGCTCGCGGTGGCCAGGCCGGACGGAATTCGTACCTCCCTGAATTTTCTCGTAGTCTTGCCCTGCATTCACTTCTGCTGGGGGGTCGGGTTTGTGTTCGGGTATCTCAAACTCACCAGCAACATCACGGCACACACGGGAAGGTGAGCAGATGACCAGTTCGCCCAAGACGGCGCATCGGCGCATGGCCCGACCGGAATCGATCGCTCAGCTGCGCGCGGTGGCTCAGCCGCCCGAAGTGCGCCTGCGTGCCAACGCCGAGCACTGGACGGCGAGCCTGTATCTGCGCGACCTGTCTCCGTACCTCACCTGGGTGCTGCTGAAAACCCGCATCTCCGCCAACGGTGTGACCGCGCTGATGATCCTCGCCGGCTGGTCGACTGCCGCAGCCCTGCTCATTCCCGGAATCTGGGGGGCGCTGCTCGCCCTCGCGCTCAGCCAGGTGCAGATGCTCATCGACTGCTGCGACGGCGAAGTGGCGCGGTGGCGTGGCACGTCCTCGCCGGCCGGGGTGTTCCTCGACAAGGTCGGGCACTACTCCACCGAGTCGCTTATTCCCATCGCCTTCGGAATTCGGGCGGCTGCGTACCCGTTCGACGTGCCCGAGGATTTTTTGTGGACCAGCCTTGCGCTCTTGCTTGCATTGATCATCGTACTGAACAAGGCGCTCAACGACATGGTGCACGTGGCACGGGCCAATGCCGGATTGACCAAGCTCGCCGACACCCACGGCGAGAAGACTCCGACCTCGAGCGTGATCGCCCGGGTACGCCGACTCGCCCGTTTCGTACCCTTCCATCGCCTCTACCACTCGGTTGAACTGACCATGGTCATCTTCGCCGCTGCCGTCGTCGGACTATTTCTCGGGCAGCCGCTCGTCGACCGGACCGTGTTGATGATACTGGTGCCGCTCGCGTTCCTATCGCTCATCGGCCATTTCGTGGCCATCATGGCGTCCAAGCGTGTCCGTTCCTGACGCAACGGCCGGCGCTGTACCGGCAGGCGGTGCAATGGCCGGCGATGTGACGGTCGGAGTGGTGGTTTTGACCCAGGGCACCCGTCCGGGTGATCTTGATCGGGGCATCCGCTCGGTGCTCGCTCAGCAGGGAGTGATCCTCGACGTGGTCTGCGTCGGTAATGGTTGGCAACCGACCGGACTGCCGGTCGGCGTGCGGTCCCTCGGGCTGCCGACCAATTTAGGCATTCCAGCCGGTCGTAACCGCGGCGTTTCGCTCGTGACCGGGGAATACCTGTTCTTCCTCGACGACGATGCGAGCATTCCCGACCCGCATTTCTTGATCGAGGCGATCGGCAAGATGCGCGCCGACCCGAAAATCGGGCTGCTGCAGCCTCGGGTCGAAGACCCGGCGGGAATCGAATCGCCGCGTCGGTGGATTCCCCGCATCCGCAAGGGTGAAGCCACCTCGCCCGGACGGGTGTTCTCGGTCTGGGAGGGCGCCGTTCTGCTGCCGCGCAGCGTCTTCGACGCGACTGGAGGCTGGGCCGAACCATTTTTCTACGCGCACGAAGGCATCGAACTGGCGTGGCGGGTCTGGGATCTGGGCTTGGTGGCGTGGTACGCCGGTGACCTCGTCGCCAACCACCCGGTCATCCTGCCGACCCGCCACGCCGATTACTATCGGCTGAATGCCCGCAACCGGGTCTGGCTGGCTCGTCGCAACCTTCCGGTTCCGTTGGTGCCGCTGTACGTGGCCTCGTGGACGGCCATTCAGGTGCTGCGCTGGGCACCGAACAATCGTCTGGCGCTGCGTGCCTGGTTTGGTGGCTGGCGCGAAGGGTGGAGCCGCGACCCGGGGCAGCGGCGTCGATTACGTGCACACACGGTGTGGCGGATGACCTGGGCCGGGCGCCCGCCGATCATCTAACGAAAGGTAGGCTTGACCGGTGGAAATTCGCAAAGATGTCAGGCGTGCAGTCAAACTGGTCAGGGATGTTGTGGCCTCCCGCAAAGCCCAGCACGAACTCCGCGGTCCGCTGAAATCGCGGGAGCTGCGCGAAGACAACCACTTCAAGATTGCCGTGTACTTTGCTGACGGACCCGTCAACATTTACCAGATGCGGCAGTGGTACCAACCCCTCGCCACCCTCGCCAAGACGTGGCCGGTACTCGTGATCAGCCGCACCGGCGGTGGCACCCTGAAGCTCATGGACGAGGCGCCTATTCCAGTCGCCTACGCGCGCACGGTACCCCAGCTCGAGCAGATCGTCGCCGAGCAGGATATTCGCATCGTGTTTTACGTCAACCAGAACCCGCGTAACTTTCAGATGATGCGCTACGGGCGCTGCTGGCACGTTTTCATCAACCACGGTGAGAGCGACAAGATGTACATGATCACCAACCAGTTCAAGGCTTACGACTATTCGTTCGTCGCGGGGGACGCGGCACTCGCCCGGCTGGACCGGGTGCTCTGGGACTACGACTTCGACAAGCGCGCCATTAAGATCGGGCGCCCACAGGCCGACTATTTCAGCGGTGAACTACCCTACGTGCCCGATGAACGCCAGGTCGTGCTCTATGCACCCACCTGGGAGGGGGACAGGGCCGCCGCGGCTTACGGCTCTGTCGCCACCCACGGTGTCGCGCTCGTCAGCGCGCTGCTGGCCTCCGGCACCCACCGCGTCATCTACCGGCCGCACCCACGCAGCGGCGTCGTCGATCACAGCTACGGGGCCGCCAACAAGGCCATCATCGCAGCCATCGCCGCGGCCAACGCCCGAGATCGGCGCGCGCAGCACGTCTACGACTCTGGCCCGGACCTCGGCTGGCAGCTGGCTGCAGCAGATATCGCCATCGTCGACATCTCCGCCATGGTCTACGACCGGCTCGCCACCGGCAAACCACTCATCATCACCCGCCCCGTCAACCCGACGGCCGTGATAGACACGAGCGGTTACCTCTCCGACTGCGAGTGGCTGCCTGTCGATCATGCCGCCGACATTGTGCTCGCCGTCGACCGACTCACCCACGATGAGGCGGCGGTCGATCGCCTGCAGGGCTGGGTACACCGTTATTTCGGTGACACGGAGCCCGGCGTCGCGACCGAACGCATCCACGCGGCCGTGCAGCACTTGATGAATGAGTGGGACCGGTTCGCGGCCGTGCACGAAACCGACAGTGCGATCGTGCCCGATGCTGCAGACAATCCCGGCGGGGCGTAGTACGCCCGAAGCTACGTGTCTTCGGGCTTGGTCGGCCACGAGGTGGATGCCGCCGGCTCGGCCGAGATGGCCGTCACCGACTTACCACGGGGCTTTTCGCGAACCTTGATGGCGGGCACTTGCGGGTCTAAATCCGGCCGAAAACCGGCTGGGGCCGGACCGAAGGCGAGGCGCGACGCGCGCATCACCTTGGTACCCAGAATGTGGTTTCCGGCACCGCCGATCACCGCGCCGATGCCGAACGGCAGGGCTTTGCCCAGCAGGCTCGCGCCGCCGCGGGTGGCGAACTGGCGCAGAAATGTACTCTTAAGTCGATCGGTGAGCGGGCCGAGAACGGCGCGGGGAAGGCTGTTGGTGATGAGCTCACCCCAGTAGGTGTTTCGTGCGGTTCCCGAACCGGTCACCTGACCGGCGAGTTGGCGTACCAGATCGCTTCCCTCCCGGCCGAGCATCATCGTCATGACGAGGGCGCGGGCGCGATCCGGGTCTTCCACCGCGATTCCATGCACCTCGCTCACCGATTGGGTGAACAACGCCGTCGCTTCGAGAAATCCGGCGGTTTCCACGCCCGACAGTGCGAGGGTGATTCCGGTGCCGACGCCGGGAATGACCGCGGTGGCGCCCACCGCAGCACCGCCGGTCGTGACTGCCGCGAGGTAGCGTTTTTCCAGAATGCGCACGATTTGTTCGGGGGTGGCCTGGGGATTGCGCCGTCGAATGCTGCGGATATGTGCGAGCACGACGGGTCGGTGAATGGCCAGTACCCGATCAAAGCCCTTGACGAACCCGCTGGGGAGCGCACCGGCTTGCGGAGTGCCGCCGGTCGACGACAGCATCGGTACGCTCTTCCTCGCCATTGCTCGCCTTTCTCGGTGCGTCTGGTCGAGTTTACGTGGTGCACCGGGACGCAGGCTGGGTTACATGGGCGGGCCCGGAGACAAACACTATCTTTGCCCAAAAGTCCACCCGCTAGTCAAGACTCCACTGTGCCGCTACAACTGAGTAATGCTTGAGTCCAAATCAGAAGCCTCTCGACTGCTCGGCCTGCGCCTGCGAGAGCGCCGCCTTGCGCTCGGGTTCAATCAGGAGTCCGTTGCTTTGCTCGCCGGACTCAACGTCTCAAACTATGCCCGCATCGACCGCGGGCATGGAAACCCGACAATGTACACGCTCGTTCGGCTGGCGGCCGTGCTGCAACTCGAATTGAGTGAGCTCCTGACCGGCCTGGCTGTCGAGCACCTGCCGCCGACCCGCGACTCGTACATCGCGATCGATTTTCGACGTTCCCAAAACGTCACGGCGAATCGAGGTCTGGACTCGGGTCAGGTTGCTGGTTTGACGCCGTAGTCGGTGTTGTACCGTGCGAGCACGTCCGTGATGGGCCCGTCGAGCACCAGGTCGCCCTTGTCGAGGTACAGACCGCGGGTGCAGAAGCGCCGCAGGTCCCGCTCATTGTGCGAGACGATGAAGAGGGTACGCCCGCCCGCGAGGAGTTCCTCGATGCGGCGATAGCATTTTTCCCGGAAAGCTTTGTCTCCCACGGCCAAGACCTCATCGACCAGCAGAATCGGCTCTTCGAGCCGGGATATCACCGCAAAGGCGATTCGTACTTTCATCCCGCTCGACAGGTGCTTATATGGTGTGTCGATGAAATCGGCGATCTCGGCGAATTCGATGATCTCGTCGAAGCGTTCCGTGATCTGCTTGCGTGTCATGCCGTGCAGGCCAGCCGTCAAATAGACGTTATCGCGCACACTGAGGTCGTCCACGAACCCGCCGGTGATCTCGATCAGTGGTGCCACGCCCTCCGTGACGTGCACTGATCCCTCGTCGGGCAGCACGACTCCGGTGACGAGTTTGAGCAGGGTCGACTTGCCTTGCCCGTTGCGCCCGACGACTCCGATGGCTTCGCCCGGCTGCACGGTAAAGGAAACGTGCTGCAGGGCCCAGAACTCGCCGGGTCGGCTGCGCCGTTTGCTCGCACCAAAGAGATCCTTGAAATTTCGACGACCACGCCGATTCCGTCGAAAGCGGATGCCGACATTCTGCAGAGAGATCACCGGCGTTCCCGTGGCTGACGCCCTCACCTGAGTCATTAGATCTCCTTCAGAACGGCACGTTCGGTGCGGCGAAAGACCAGCAGTCCGAATCCGAGGAAGACGAGGGACAGACCTGCGCTGATGGCGACGGCGAACCAGTCGAGCTGCTCGGGAAAAAATGCCGAGCGATACAGGCTGAAAATGCCGGTCAGCGGGTTGAACGCAGCCCAGAAGTGCAATTCGGGCGGTAAGTCGGAGGTGCCGTAGATGATGGGGGAGGCGTAGAACAAAAACCGCAGGATGAGTTTGACGGCCCGTTCCAGGTCACGGAAGAACACCACGAGCGGGGCGACGAGTAGTCCGACGCCAGCGGTCAGCATCGCCTGAATTACGATCGCGAGGGGGAAGAACACTGCGTCGATGCTGAGTTCAGCGCCAAACAGGACTGCGAACAACACCAGCACCGGAAGGGACGCGAGAAACTCGATGCCCTTGGACAACACCAGGCGGTTCACCCAGATGGTGCGGGGGATACGGGTAGAGCGGATGAGTTTCGCCTCGCGCAGAAATGCGCGGGTACAATCCGAGGTTGCACCGTTGAACCACATCCACGGCAGCAGGGCGGCCAGAAGGAACACGATGTACGGGGTGTTGCCGACGCTGCGGTCGAAGACCTGGGTGAAGACGAACCAGTAAATGCCAGCCATCACGAGCGGATCGAGAATGGACCAGAAGTAGCCGAGCGCCGAGGTCGAGTAGCGCACGCGCAGATCGCGTTGCGTCAGCAACCACAGCGAATGTCGATACCGGGCGATCGGCGTGCGCTGTTCGGGGCGCACCTGGGCGTAACTACTCACGCCGTCTATCGTATGGGAGCGCGCGTAGCGTTCCGTGCCAGTCGGTGCTGGTTCCCGATGCAGTGATGACGAACCCCCCACGCCAAGGCGCAGGGGGTTCGGATAATGCGGGTGCGTTGGCTAGACGAACAGGTTGGCGCGCTCGAGGTCTTCGGCGAAGTCCACTTCGACGGCATAGAAGTCAGAGATGTTCACCGGCTCAACCAACATGCGGTTCTGTTCGATGGCCAACTCGATGCCGCGCTCGAAGTAGTCCTGGTCGGCGACCCGGGTCAACTGGCGGATCAGCGTTGCCTTGTCGGCGCTCGACACGTAATTGATACCGACGGCCTCCCCGAGGCCGTTCCTGACGGTCTTCGACAGCTCTTTGATGAAGCCTTCGGCGCTTGTGGTGTACTTGACTTCTTCGTCGGACACCTTGTCAGTGTTGACGGTGACGAAGGACTGGTCCCGGGCCATCATGGCGGCAGCGCGGTCGAGAATGGCCGGGTCGAAGACTACATCCCCGTTCATCCAGAGTACGCCGCCGGGCTTCGAGGCCTGCAGGGCACGCAGCAGACTCTTCGAAGTGTTGGTCTGGTCATACTCTTCGTTGTAGACGAAGGATGCCTGCGGGAACGCTTCGATGATGTGCTCTAGCTTGTATCCGACGACAATCGTCACCTTGGCAGCATTGCCGAAGGCGTGGTTGATGTTGTCGAACTGTTGCTGCATGATCGTACGGCCGTCGCTCAGCTCGGTGAGCGGCTTCGGCAGTGAGCGCCCGAGACGGCTGCCCATACCGGCCGCCAGAATGACCACTTGCGTCTTAACTGCGTGGGTCTTAGCCGCCTGCGTCGTCACGATTATCTCCTCAAGAATGGTTGGGGCTACGCCGCAAAACCCGCTCTCGTTGCGAAGAGTTTGCTTAGGATTCACCCACATGTTCACGTAAAGACACACCGTTATGTCATTCTCACCATAACCTGTTGTCTCAATATGAGGAAAGAATCACCTCAGCACGTGTCCATTTCGTGACCGGGCATAGAGCGTACTCACAGGTTGAAATGGCTGCCAACTGCTGTCGTGCCCTCAAGTCGGCGGTCCTTGGTAGGTTAGCGGAGTGACTTTTGTGCCGCCCCACCCTGAACGCGACGACGAGCCTGTCGTGGACCGTTCCGCCGAATCGATGGCACCGCTCCCCACCGAGTCGGCTGCCACCGAGTCGGCAGCCACCGAGTCGGCAGCCACCGAGTCGGCAGCCGGCAATCCGGAAGTGCGCAAGCCAGCAGTTCGTAAGCCGGCGGCCAGCAAGCCAGCAGTTCGTAAGCCGGCGGCCAGCAAGTCGGCAGTTCGTAAGCCAGCGGCCAGCAAGCCGGCAGTTCGTAAGCCGGCGGCCAGCAAGCCGGCGGCCAGCAAGCCGGCGGCGGTCAAGTCAGCCGACACTCAGGCGGTTCCGGACGAAGGCGCACGTAAGCCGGCTGTGAGCCAACCGGCTGTGAGCCAACCGGCTGTGAGCCAACCGGCTGTGAGCCAACCGGCTGTGCGCAAACCGGCTGTGCGTAAGCCAGCCGTGCCTAAGCCAGCGGCCGGTGAACCAGCGGCGGCTAAACCAGCGGTTCGTAAACCAGCAGTGCGCATGTCGACGACGCCCAGAAAGCTGACGACGCCAAAGTTATCGGACGTTGCCCCGTTAGCCAGGACGACTGAACAGACACTCGCCGAGAACGCAACCGACGAAACGACGCGACCCTACGCGACCCGCGATGCGCTCGTCGGGGTCAATGCGGAACAGCCGCATTCAACGCCGGTCCCACCGCTGCCTGATCCAACCATCGATTCATCCCCACAGGAAACGCCCAAGACGGCCACAATTCGCACCAACTCACAGCCAGCCGCGAAGGCCGGCACCTCTCCGGCGGCGGAGTCGGCGAAGAAGCCCGCCGTCATTGAAACTCCGTTAGTCATTGCAGCCCGAGGACTCGTGAAGAGATTCGGCCACAACGTTGCGGTCTCCGATCTCGACCTCACCGTTCGAGCCGGTTCGTTCTATGGCATTGTCGGGCCGAACGGGGCCGGAAAGACCACGACCCTGTCGATGATCACCGGATTATTACGGCCGACCGCCGGAAATATCACGGTGCACGGTATTGATGTCTGGGCTCGGCCGAACGAGGCAAAGCGTGTGATGGGCGTTCTGCCCGACCGGCTTCGACTTTTTGACCGCCTCTCCGGGGGGCAACTCCTCTACTATGCTGGCACCCTGCGCGGCCTCGACAACGACACCGTGCGCAGCAGGTCGGCGGACCTCGCTGCAGCTTTTGGCCTCGAGGATGCCCTCAACCGTCTTGTCGCGGACTACTCCGCCGGCATGACGAAGAAAATCGCCCTGGCCTGCGCGATGATTCATTCCCCGCGGGTGCTCGTGCTGGACGAGCCGTTCGAGTCGGTCGACCCGGTTTCTGCCGTCAACGTCACCGAGATTTTGCAGAAGTATGTGGCCGCCGGTGGCACTGTCGTGCTGTCCAGCCACGGCATGGATCTGATCCAACGCGTCTGCGATCATGTCGCGATCATCGTGCAGGGCCGCGTTCTGGCAGCAGGAACCATCGACGAGGTCCGTGGTTCAAAGTCGCTGGAAGATCGGTTCGTCGAGCTCGCCGGTGGGCGCAAGGTCTCGGAGGGCATGGAATGGTTGCACAATTTTTCGGACTAAAACTTCGGTTGCTCGCCAACCTGTTTCGCCGTAGCCCCTGGCAGGTCGTCGGCCTGGTCGTCGGACTGCTTTACGGTCTCGGCGTCTCCATCGCAATTCTCGTTGCACTGATCACCCTGCGGTTCGTCGGTGACCCTTCATTGATTCGCGATTCACTTACTGTGGCCGGATCGGCCGTGGCGCTGGGTTTTCTGATCATCCCGATCGTGGTCGGCATCGACGACAGTATGGACCCCCGTAAGTTTGCCTTCCTCGGCATACCGAACCGTTCATTGTCGCTTGGACTGGCCGGTTCGGCGCTCATCGGCGTTCCGGCGCTCGCCCTGACGGTCGTGCTGCTCGGCACCGTGGTCACGTGGTCGCGCGGCATCGGGCAGACTTTGCTCGCTCTGATCTCCGCAGCACTGATCCTCTCGACCTGCATTCTGCTGTCGCGAGTGAGCGCATCCCTTGCGGCCTTTCTCCTGTCGACCAGACGCTCGCGCGAGTTCACCGGGCTGATCGGTGTTGTTGTGCTGGTCTTGATTTCGCCGCTTGTCGTGGTGCTGTTCAGCACGGACTGGGGCCGTCATGGCCAGACCCTGGTAGCCACTCTCGCCACGATTCTGGGCTGGACTCCGCTCGGAGCAGCGTGGGCTGTTCCCGGTGACGCCTCCACCGGCGCCTGGGGTGCGGCCATTCTTAAACTGCTCATAGCCGTCGGATTCGTCTACGCGCTCTGGCTGATCTGGCAGTTCGTCGTGGCGCGCATGCTGGTCTCGCCCGGCCGTGAAGCAGCGGCGAAACAATATTCCGGGCTGGGTTGGTTCGATCGGCTGCCGCACAGTTCCGTTGGCGCGATCGCCGCCCGTACCTTCACTTATTGGGCGCGCGACTCACGGTACTGGGTGTCGCTGATCATGATTCCGATTGTGCCAATCATCGCGATTCTGCCACTGAGTATCGTCGGTGTGCCACTGCACTTCCTCGCGCTCGTGCCGGTGCCTCTGATGTGCATTTTTCTCGGGTGGACCATGCACAATGACGTTGCCTACGACAGCACGGCGATCTGGCTGCACGTGGCGTCGGGAACGCATGGCGTGGCCGACCGGATCGGCCGGCTCCTTCCAGCGCTTGTCATGGGCATACCGCTCATCGGCATTGGCTCGGTTATCAGCGTTTCGTTGTACGGCGACTGGTCAGTGCTTGTATCGATGCTGGGCGTGAGCACGTGCATCCTTTTGGCCGGTTTAGGGTTCTCAAGCTACACTTCCACTCGTTTCCCCTACCCGGTCACCAAGCCAGGTGACAGCCCGTTCGCCCAGCCTCAGGCCGCAGAAACGGCCGCGGCGGTAGTGCAGTCGCTCACCTTCACGGGCTCAATCGTCGTGGCGCTACCCGCGCTCATTTTCGCCTACCTCGGAATCGCTGAAGATCCGGTTTGGCACCTGCGCGCCCTTGGCGCCGGCCTCGGCCTCGGCCTCGTGGCCGTGGTCGCGGGAATTTGGGTCGGCTCCCGGGCCTTCGACCGGCGCGGTCCAGAGATGCTGGCTTCTGCTCAACGGGCCTGACCCGTCGTGGCCAGAGTGTTTAGACTGGTTCCATGATTGAATTTCGCGCGAGTATTGCAGAGCCCGGCCAGCCCGGCGGCGGAACGTCCACGCTTGATCGTGAGCTCGAAGAACTCCTGAATCAGGAGCAGATCGAACCCGGCGATCACGAACGTTTCTCGCACTATGTTCCCAAAGACAAGATTCTCGAATCGGCTATCTCGGGCAAACCGGTCAAGGCACTGTGCGGCAAGAAATGGCTGCCGGGACGCGACCCCGAGAAGTTTCCGGTGTGCCCGACATGTAAGGCCATCTATGAGAAGATGAAGGCCAAGTAGCGGGTATTTTCCCCGGGCTTAGCGGTAGGAGGTCGGAATCACGGCCTCGCCGCGCCCCAGCCGAAAAGCCTCGATTGGCAGCTCCTGCATTACGGATGCGTTGTGCGCACGTGCGCGCAGCGTTCCAGCCGGCCCCAGATAACGTTCGTCGACAGTGCCGTCGGTAATCAGCGGAACCAGGAGTGCTCGTTCCAGGCCGCTGCGAGAATCGAAACTGCCGCCGGGGCCGTCGCCGAGCAGGATGATCTCTTCCTGGGCGGTACCGACGGCATCTACTCGACGAAGCGCGCTCTTACGGCCACCGATGGACAATTTCGCGGTCGATGTTTTGGCGACGGAGATCCAGTCGTCACCATGGCCCTTGTGCGCGACGAGCTTGTAGACCAGACCGGCAGCCGGTTCTCCCGAACCGGTGACCACCGAAGTGCCGATGCCGAAAGCGTCGACTGGGCTGGCCGACAGTGCCGCGATGGCGAACTCGTCGAGGTCGCTGGTGACGGTGATTTTCGTGTTGACGGCACCGAGAGAATCGAGTTGGGCTCGGGCCGCCGCAACGACGATGGGGAGATCGCCGGAGTCGATGCGAATCGAACCGAGCTCCGGCCCGGCGATTTTGACCGCTAGTGCGATGCCGGCCGGCACATCGTAGGTGTCCACGAGCAGCGTCGTGGCGGGACCGAAGGCATCCACTTGCGCCTGGAACGCTTCTTCCTCGCTGTCGTGCAGCAAAACGAACGAGTGCGCCGCTGTTCCCATGGTGGGCAGGCCCCACTGACGGCCGGCTTCCAGGTTGCTCGTCGACGCGAAGCCGGCAATGAATGCTGCACGGGCGGCGGCGACCGCTGAGTGCTCGTTGGTGCGACGGGATCCCATCTCGGCGATCGGGCGGCCGAGGCTCACTGAGACCATGCGGGCGGCGGCGCTGGCGACCGAGATGTCGTAGTTGAGCACGCTGAGAATGAGGGTCTCCAGAATGACACCCTCGGCGAAGGTGCTCTCCACCAGCAGCAGGGGCGATCCGGGAAAGTACGCTTCGCCCTCCTGGTAACCCCAGACGTTGCCGCTGAAGGAATAGTCGGCCAGGTAGTCGAGGGTCGGAGCGCGCACGACGGCGTTGTCGGCGAGCCAGGTCAGTTCCTCAGTGGTGAAGCGGAATTGGCGAATCAGCTCGAGCAGACGGCCGGTACCGGCGACGATTCCGTAGCGCCGGCCGGTGGGCAGCCGCCGGGCAAACGCTTCGAACATGCACTCACGGTCGGCGGTCCCGCTCTGGATAGCGGCGTCCACCATCGTGAGCTCGTACCGGTCGGTGCGTAAAGCCGGGGTGCGGGCGGTGGGGCCGCCAGGCGCTGGCGCGGGATACGTTGGGGACGGAGTCACCCGGCACAGCTTATCCGCTTGTCGGGCTAGGCTTGATCTCCGTGACGGATACACCGATTGGTATTTTTGATTCCGGAGTCGGCGGCCTGACCGTTGCCCGGGCGATCAAGGACCAGTTACCCAACGAGTCCATCCTCTACATCGGCGATACGGCCCACTCGCCGTACGGGCCCAAGAAAATAGCCGACGTACGGGAGTTCGCCCTTGACGTGCTCGACGATCTCGTGGCGCAAGACGTGAAACTGCTGGTGATCGCGTGTAACACGGCTTCAGCAGCGATGCTGCGCGACGCCCGCGAACGCTACAGCGTGCCCGTGATCGAGGTCATTCAGCCAGCCGTGCGCCGCGCCGTCGCAACCACTCGCAACCAGCGAGTGGGAGTCATCGGCACCCTTGGGACTGTCAATTCGCGTGCCTACAACGACGCCTTCGCCGCAGCGCCCCAGATCACGCTGTTCAGCCAGGCCTGCCCGCGGTTTGTTGAGTTTGTCGAAGCCGGCGTCACGACCGGCGCCGAGGTGCTCGCCGTCGCCGAGGAATACCTCGCGCCGCTGCGCACTGCAGGTGTCGATACCCTCGTACTCGGCTGCACCCACTATCCCTTTCTGCGCGGTGCCATCTCGTATGTGATGGGAGAAGACGTCACCCTGGTCTCGAGTGATACCGAAACGGCCAATGACGTTTACCGGGTGCTGGTGAGTCAGGGCCTCGAACGCGCACGAACGAGCCCGCCCAGCTACCGTTATGAGGCTACCGGCGACAGTGCCGAGGACTTTCTGGCCCTGGCCCATCGTCTGATCGGACCCGAGGTTAGCCGCGTCGACCTGATCGAGACCGGCACGCTCAACCTTGCCGAACTGGCCGCATCCGCCCTGAGCGGTTCCCCGTCTTCCCCTTCACACCCGAATCACTAGGAGCACACTGTGACCGAGACCCTGCGCGCCGATGGGCGCACCAACGACGAACTGCGCCCGATCACGATCGAGCGCGGCTGGAGTGACCAGGCCGAAGGCTCAGCCCTGATCTCTTACGGCCGAACCAAGGTGCTCTGCACGGCGTCGTTCACCAACGGCGTTCCGCGTTGGATGAGCGGCAAGGGCAAGGGCTGGGTCACCGCCGAATACTCGATGCTGCCGCGCTCGACGAACAGCCGCATGGACCGCGAATCGGTCAAGGGCAAGATCGGCGGTCGTACCCACGAGATCAGTCGCTTGATCGGTCGCAGCCTGCGCGCGGTCGTCGATATGAAGGCGCTCGGCGAGAACACGCTCGTGCTCGACTGCGACGTGTTGCAGGCCGATGGAGGAACCCGCACCGCGGCCATCACCGGCGCGTACGTCGCCCTCGCCGACGCACTCGAGTGGGGACGCACCAAGAAGTTCATCTCGCAGAAGGCGCAGCCGCTCATCGACAGCGTCTCGGCCGTGTCCGTTGGCATCATCGGCACAGTGCCCATGCTCGACCTCGCCTACACCGAAGACGTGCGCGCTGACACCGACATGAACGTCGTCGTGACCGGGCGCGGCAAGTTCGTCGAGGTGCAGGGCACCGCCGAAGCTGCACCGTTCGACCGCAGCGAGCTCGACGTTCTGCTCGACCTCGCCCTGAAGGGCGCCGTCACCCTGACCGAGTTTCAGACCAGCGCACTGGAGCGTTGAGCGGTGCAGATCGTTCTCGCCACGCACAACGCCCATAAGGTCGAAGAGTTGCGGCGCATCCTGGCCGCCCAGTTGCCTGGCATCGAGGTGCTCGCCTATGACGGCCCTGAACCGGTCGAGGACGGCATCAGCTTCACCGAGAATGCCCTGATCAAGGCGCGTGCCGCTGCCGCTCATACCGGGCTGCCGTCGATCGCCGATGACTCGGGCATCTGCGTCGACATTCTTGGCGGGGCACCGGGAATTTTTTCGGCGCGCTGGTCGGGACCGGCCAAGGATGCCGGTGAGAACCTGCGTCTGCTGCTCTGGCAGCTCAGCGACGTTTCCGAGGAGCACCGTGACGCCCACTTCACCTGTGTGGCCGCTCTTGCCCTGCCCGACGGCACCGAGCGGGCTGTGACCGGTGAATGGCCAGGACAGCTTCTGTTCCAACCGGCCGGCGCCAACGGTTTTGGATACGACCCGATCTTTCTGCCCGAAGGGTACGCTATTTCGGCGGCCGAGCTCTCGGCCCACGTAAAGAACCAGGTCAGCCATCGGGCGATCGCGTTTGAGGGTCTCGTTCCGGTGCTGCGTGAGGTGCTCAGCGCCTCTTAGTGCTCGATCGGGTATCACTCGGATACTGAGAACGGCATTCATTCCCATCTAGCCCGTCGGCTGGCGAGCGGGTGCGCGCGGCTCTAACGTTGAGCCATGGGCCACGATCACGCGCACGGCACCGACTCGAACCGGAGACGACTGACCCTCGCCATTGGCATCGTGTTCGTCGTGCTGCTGCTCGAGGTGATCGGTGCGTGGCTGACCGGATCGCTGGCTCTGCTCGCCGATGCGGGGCACATGCTGTCCGACCTGTTCGGGCTCATCGTTGCCCTGACAGCCACCGTCGTGGCGTCACGCCCGGCGACGGACCGAGCCACCTTCGGTTTTCAGCGCACCGAGGTGTTTGGCGCGCTGATCAATGGGTTGATCCTGCTCGGCGTGGCCGGTGTCGTTTCGGTCGCAGCGATCGCCCGCCTGGTCGCTCCGAGCGAGAACGCTGTGCTGCCGGCCCCCATGCTCGTCGTTGCCATCATTGGGCTTGCAGCGAACATCGTCGCGGTGCTGCTGCTTCGCCCGGCGGCCGCTGGGTCGATCAACATGCGTGGCGCCTACCTCGAGGTGCTCGGCGACGCCCTGGGATCTGTTGCCGTCATCGTGGCCGCCATCAGTATTCTGGTGACGGGTTTTGCCGAAGCGGATGCCATCGCCTCGCTCGTTATTGCCGCCATGATCGTTCCGCGTGCTTTCATGCTGTTACGTGACGTCGTGCGCGTGTTCAGCCAGTCCACGCCGGCCGATACCGATATCTCCGAGATTCGGCGCCATCTGCTCGGCACGAATGGTGTGGTCGCCGTGCATGATGTGCACGTCTGGGCCATTACGAGTGGTGCGCACGTGTTCACCGCGCATATCGTCGTGGAGGCGGCCGTGCTGGCGCACGGTACCGACGCTTTGCTTGATGAGCTGTCGGGATGTCTCAGCAAGCATTTCGACGTTGCGCACTCAACCTTTCAGCTGGAACCGGCCGAGCACGCGGAGCATGAAGACCGCCAGCACCGCTGAGACGGTAGCGGCTTCAGCCCTCGTGGCGGCCGGTGTGGTTGGTGTTGAACGTTTCGGGGGCGAGTAGGTGACTGCCCGTGACCGTGGTGGGCAGGCCGCGCAGTCGACGGGCCTTCACGGCTGACTGCACATAGTGGTACACCGTGGGAATGAGGGTGATGACCACCGCGCTGAGCAAGATCAGGTCGATGTACGACGTGACGAATTCGGCCACCGGCGGAATGTAGCCGAGAAAGTACCCGCCGAAGGTCAGGCCGGTACCCCAGAGCAGAGCGCCGATAAGGTTATACAACGTGTACTTGCGGTAGTCCATGTGGCCGACGCCGGCGGCGACCGGTGCGAAGGTGCGCACAATCGGCACGAACCTGGCGACGATGACAGCGACGCCACCGAATCGCACGAAGAAGGCATTGGTGCGGTCGACGTTTTTAATGCTGAAGAGACCGGATTCTTTGCGCTCGAAGACGCGGGGACCAAATTTATGCCCAATCAGGTAGCCGACTTCACCGCCCAAAAAAGCAGCAAACCCGATGGCGAGTGCCACCCACCAGATGTCGATCTGGATGACGCCGGCAGCGGGGAACGCGAGCAAGCCGGTGATGATGAGCAGGGTATCGCCCGGCAATAGAAAACCGACCAAGAGGCCGGTTTCGGCAAACACGATCGCACAGACGACGAGCAACGCCCACGGGCCGGCCGATTCGATGATCTGGGTTGGGTCGAGCCAGGGAATCAGGGCGGTGTGAATCACGCGGGGAACTCCAGTCGGCGGAGGGCAGACGTTCGGGTAGCGACGGCGGGTGCCGAGACACAGGGTAGCGCCTAATGGTGAGAAAACGCCGGGCCGTCGACCCCTGACAGGCGCCTCGTCAGGCGGTTGTGGGCTGGTCTTGAAGTCGCCGACTGCGGCATCTGCAGCGAGTCGCCCGTGATGAACGGAACGAATACCCTGAGAAAGGGCATCGTTTCGGCGAAGACCGAGCCACGAATGAGCAAGCACATAGGAGAGAACGGCGCCCGTGAGAGAGCATCTTCCACTGTGCTGAGCGGTGCGAAAAGTGGACCATGTGCGGGAGAGGGGACTTGAACCCCCACGCTCGAAAGCACAGGAACCTAAATCCTGCGTGTCTGCCAATTCCACCACTCCCGCTGGTGCCTTCCCAGTCTAGTTGGCCAGCCGCGCGCCAGGGTCTAGTTGGCTGGGTCTGTTCCTGTAGTGACGTTTCGGCCGAGTAGCGCCGGCGCATAGGACTCCATTTGCACCCGGAGCGCCGCGACGAGCGCTGCGACCGCCGGCAGCCGCAATGACTCGGTGCGTAAAACCATCCAGTACGGCAGTCGTTCCTGAAAATCGTCCGGAAGCAGGCGCACCAGATCTGCATGCTGATCGGCCATAAAGCAGGGCAGAAAACCAATTCCCGCGCCGGCCCGGGTTCCCTCGACGTGAACGAACACGTTGGTCGAGCTGAGTGATTCCCGCATCTCGGGCACGAGCCGCCGGGGGGCATCGAGGTCGTCGACCTGAAGCATGGAATCCACGAAATAGACGAGCGGATGCTCGGTCAGGTCGGCAATGGTGGCCGGTGTGCCGTGGGCCTTGAGGTAGTGCCGTGAGGCGTACATTCCGAGGCTGTAGTAACCGAGCAGAATTGACTCGGCCCGATGCACTTGCGGCTCACCCACGACGACTTCAATATCCAGCCCCGAACGGTGCTGTAGGGCGCGGCGGGTGACGGTGACGATTTCAACCCGCAATAGCGGATGCCGGCGCTGCAGTAAGGCCACGGCCGGGGCAGCGATGTAGGCGCTGAAGCCGTCAGTCGCCGACATGCGTACCACCCCGGAGATCTGCTGGGCTTCGTCGTCAGAACCGCGCAGTAAGCTGACGGCCGATTCCACGCCCTCGGCCGCAGTGCGGGCGCGTTCTCCGAGCTCGGTCAGTTCCCACCCACCCACGGCGCGGGCCAGCAGGCGGCCGTCGAGGGTCTTTTCGAGGGCGCTGATGCGCCGAGACACGGTGGTGTGGTTGAGGCCCAGGCTTTCAGCCGCGGTCGTGAATCGGCCGGTGCGGGCGACCGCGAGAAAGATGAGGAGATCATCGGGATTGGGGGCGACACTGATGCCGGGAAAGGTCATATCTGCAATTATGCACACGCCCTCTGTCGTTTTGGCTCTTGATGCTCCGCCCGTCGTGCGTGAATACTCGGTTAGGTCGTGATTCTGTTACGGCGACCACAAACGTCCCGCATCATCGGACCGCAACTACGTGTCATCGAGGACACAAAGGAGACAGACAATGAGTGTCAATCAACGCGTTGGGGCTGCCGGTTCCGGCAAGGCTACGCGCAACGCCGGCAGCGAAACCGAGAAATCCGGCCTCAAGAAAATCGTTGCCGCCTCCATGGTCGGCACGGTCGTGGAGTGGTACGAGTTCTTCCTCTACGCGACCGCCGCGAGCCTGGTCTTCGGTACGGTCTTCTTTCCGAACGCCGGCAGTGAGCTTGACGGCATCATCGCAGCCTTCCTCACCTATGCGGTCGGCTTCATCGCCCGGCCGCTGGGCGGCATCGTGTTCGGTCAGATCGGTGACAAGCTCGGCCGCAAGCACACGCTACAGGTGACCATCATCATGGTTGGTGCCGCCACTTTCCTGATGGGATGCCTGCCCGGCTTCGACACCATCGGCTACTGGGCGCCGGCCCTGCTCGTGGCACTGCGCTTCATTCAGGGATTCGCCGTGGGTGGCGAATGGGGCGGCGCCGTTCTGCTCGTCGCCGAGCACAGCCCGAACCAGTCCCGAGGCTTCTGGTCAAGCTGGCCGCAGGCCGCCGTGCCGGTGGGCAACCTGCTCGCCACCCTGGTGCTGCTCACCATGACGTGGATCCTTCCGCCCGAACAGTTCCTTAGCTGGGGCTGGCGCGTGGCCTTCTGGCTCTCCGCGATCATCGTCGTCATCGGCTACTACATTCGCACCCATGTCAGTGAAGCCCCGATCTTTCTCGAGGCCCGCGCGCAGGTTGAAGCCGAGAAGGCCGTCAACTACGGCGTGCTCGAGGTCGTACGCAGGTACCCCAAGGGCATCCTTGGAGCCATGGGCCTGCGGTTCGCCGAAAACATTTTGTACTACATCATCGTGAGCTTCACGATCGTCTATCTGAAGACCGTGCACGAATACGACACCGGCCAGCTGTTGATCGCCCTGCTCATCGCACACGTCGTACACTTCATCGTCATTCCCCAGGTCGGTCGTCTCTCCGACCGCCTGGGCCGTAAGCCCGTCTACCTGGCCGGCGCTGTGCTCGGTGCTTCCTGGGCGTTCTTCGCCTTCCCCCTGTTCGACACCCTCAACCCCGTGCTGATCATTCTGGCCGTCACGGTCGGGCTGTGCTTCCACGCCCTGATGTATGCGGGCCAACCCGCCATCATGAGCGAAATGTTCCCGACGCGGATGCGCTACTCCGGGGTGTCCCTCGGCTACCAGGTCACCTCGATCCTGGCCGGATCGATGGCGCCGATCATCGCCTCTGCGCTATTGCAGCGATACAACAGTTGGGTTCCCGTCGCGATCTACATCATGATCGCGTGCGCCATCACGGTGATCGCCGTGGTTACGCTCAAGGAGACCAGGGGAGCGTCGCTGCGCGAGGTCGACGCTGTCGACGCCCGCAAGCACGGGCTTGAGCCCGTCGGTACCGGCGACTGATCCGGCGCAAGCGACTGGTCGGCAAGCGACTGGGTCGGCAAGCGACTGGGTCAGGGAGGTGAGGCGCCGGTGGTGCCTCGCCTCCCACCGACCTGCCCGTGCAGTGATTGTGCAACCAAAGGAACATCATGAGTGATCTCACCCACGGCGGCAGCAACGCCGCCCCCGTTCGCACCAGTGCAGAGCCCCTCGCCGGGCGTCGCGCCGTCGTCACCGGCGGTGCGAGCGGAATTGGCGCCGCCGTCGTTCGGGCACTTGCCGCCCGCGGCGCGCATGTCGTCGTCGCCGACATTGACACGGCGGGTGCCACCGCGCTCGCCGAGGAGGTCGGCGGGTCGGTCTGGACCGTTAACCTTATGGATGCCGCTGCCCTCACCGATGATGCGCTCGCGTCCGCGCTCACGGGGGTCGACATCCTGGTCAACAATGCTGGAATCCAGCGCATCAACCCCATCCAGGACTTCAAGCCGGCCGACTTCCACAACATCCTCACCCTCATGCTGGAGGCGCCGTTCCTGCTGATTCGAGCAGTATTACCGCAGATGTATGCAGCGAAGTTCGGGCGCATCATCAATGTGTCATCGGTGCACGGCATTCGGGCGTCGCCGTTCAAGAGCGCCTATGTGTCGGCCAAGCACGGACTCGAAGGGCTGTCCAAGGTGACCGCGCTCGAGGGCGGCGAGCACGGAGTCACCAGCAATTGCGTTGCTCCCGGCTATGTGCGCACGCCGCTGGTTGAGAAACAGATCACCGACCAGGCACTCGTGCACGGCATTCCGGAGTCGGAGGTGCTGAGCACGATCATGCTCACCGAGAGCGCAATCAAACGCCTGGTTGAACCGGCCGAGGTCGGCTCGCTCGTGGCCTGGCTCGCCTCCGACGCCGCCGCCATGGTCACCGGGTCCAGCTACACAATGGATGGCGGCTGGTCGGCGCGATAACGCTGGGTCGCTGCGCTGGGCGGCTGCCCTAGTCAGAAGCGGCGGGTCGGGATGAATGTTCGCAATGGATGCCCGGCATCCGTTGCGATCATTTTTGCTGTTCAGAAAAGTAAAAAACAAGCCCTGTGGACAACTTAGGCGAAGAATCAGAAATCGGGCCATCATTCGGGGATGACCGAAGCCGTTCGTATCATTACAGAGCAGGTTCGACTGCGGGTGCGCCGCGAAGGCGTTGACCTCGCGGCCAACAACGTATTGGTGGAGCAGTACGTGTGCGACGAACTGCGTCGCTACAGCGAGCGGGCGCTCGGAGGGCTCGCGCCGATGATCGCCGATGAACACCAGGCCGCCCGCGAGGTCGTGGCCGCGCTCACTGGGTTTGGCGTGCTGCAGCCGTTTCTCGACGATCCGGAGATCGAAGAAATCTGGATCAATGGCCCGGCCCGAGTGTTCGTAGCACGAGACGGGGTGCCCGAGTTGACCCCACTGTTGCTCGCAGAGCAAGACGTGCGTGATCTGGTCGAGCGGATGTTGCAGGCCTCCGGTCGCCGCGTCGACCTCTCGTCGCCGTTCGTCGACGCGTCGCTGCCCGACGGTTCACGCCTGCACGTGGTGATTCCGGATATTACGCGCAAACACTGGGCGGTGAACATTCGCAAGTTCACCCGGCGAATCCGCGACCTCAACCAGCTGGTCGGGCTCGGCGCGCTCACCCAGCAGGCAGCCGATTTTCTTCGGATCTGCGTGCTGGGCGGGCAGAATATTCTGGTCTCCGGCGCCACCCAGACCGGTAAAACGACGATGCTGAACGCCCTGCTCTCGTCGACCCGGCCGGGCGAACGCATCGTGACCGTAGAGGAGACCTTCGAACTCGACCTGTCGGCTCGTGATGTGGTCGCGATGCAGTGCCGGCAGCCGAGCCTGGAGGGCACAGGGGAGATCACCCTGCGGCGGCTGATCAAGGAGTCGTTACGGATGCGGCCCGACCGGCTCGTGGTCGGCGAGGTACGCGAGGCAGAAAGTCTCGATCTGCTCATCGCCCTGAACAGTGGGCTACCCGGCATGTGTTCCATTCACGCCAACAGCGCCAGGGATGCGCTCGCGAAACTCTCAACTCTGCCGCTGTTGGCCGGCCGTAACATTGACTCCTCGTTCGTGCTGCCAACCGTGGCGGGCTGCATCGACATCGTGGTGCACTGCGAGATCGATCGCCACGGCCGGAGGCGGGTCACCGAAATCATCGCCCCGAGCGGCCAGTTGGCGGGCTCGACCATCGAGGCGAGCCCTCTCTTCCTCTCTCCGCATGGCCACCTCGAGCCGACCGGTTCGCATCCCACCAAGCTCGCCAAGTTTCGCGCAGCTGGCGTCGACCCGGCGGCGGTATTGCGGCAGGGAGCCGCATGACTCTCGTACTGGGGTGCCTGCTCGGGAGCGGTCTCGTATTGGTTCTCGCGCCGTCACTGTGGCCGGCCGGGGCCACGCCCCAGCGGGCCAGAATGGGGGAACGAATGCGGGCGCGCCTGGTTCAAAGCGGGCTGCGGGCCGTTCCGGTTCCGGCGTTCCTGGCTCTGTCGGCGATTGTGGGTGTGGCATCCGCTGCCCTGGTGCACGGAATCTTCGCGGTGCTCGCGCTCAGCGCTGTCGCCGGTTTGGGTGGACTAGTGCTGCCCTGGTCGATTGTGTCGTGGCGGGCGGCGGCCCGGCGCCGGGCTAATCGCACGGTGTGGCCCGACGTCGTCGACCATCTGGTCTCGGCGCTTCGCTCCGGGCTGGCGTTGCCAGACAGCGTGAGCAGCCTCGCCCAGGCCGGTCCGGTCGCGACCCGCATCGCCTTCGCCCAATTCGAGCGTGAATATCGCGCGACCGGCAATTTCAGCTACTGCGTTGAAGAACTCAAACGTTCCCTCGCCGACCCGGTTGCCGACCGCATTCTCGAGACGTTGCGGATGGCTCGCGAAGTTGGCGGCAGCGACCTCACGGTCGTACTGCGCAGCCTCGCGGCCTGGCTGCGTCAGGATGCCGCGGTGCGGCTCGAAGTGGAAGCCCGCCAGTCGTGGGTCGTGAATGCTGCCCGACTGGGCGTTGCGGCACCGTGGATCATTCTCATTCTGCTCGCCTCCCGCCCCGAAGCGGCCATCGCCTACAACTCGCCGGCCGGTATCGTTGTGATCGCGAGCGGACTTGCCCTGTCGGTCATCGCCTATCGAGTGATGATTGCTCTCGGTCGACTTCCGGAGGAACGCCGATGGTTCGCTTAATCGGCGGGTGTCGCCGATGAGCGCCGCCCTCGGCTGGGCCGTGTTGTGCGGGACGGGTCTCGGGGTGGGGTTGTGGTCGCTCGTGAGCCTGACGCCGCGGCTGACCGGGCCCCGCCTGATCGACCGCGTGGTGCCCTACATTCTTGATATTTCTCCGGAAGCGCGTCGCATCGTCGCCCGGCAAACGGTGAACCCGATTCCTGTGCTGGGAACCCTATTCGCGCCGCTGTTCGGCGCGCTCACACGGGGTTTATCGAGTCTTCTCGGCGGCAGCGAGACCATTGCGCGCCGACTGCATCAGTCCGGGTCGACGAAGACGGTGGAGGAGTTTCGCTCCGTGCAGCTCGTTTGGGCGTTGCTGGCCTTTGCCGCGGGAACGGTGATCACCATCGTTGCCCTGCCCGAGCTGTTACTGCCTGCCCGTCTGGTCGTGCCCTTCGTGGCCGCGGTCGGGGGCGCCGGACTGCGGGACTGGCTGCTCCACCGGGCCGCCACCGCACGACTGGCTCGTATGCGCAGCGAACTGCCGACCGTTCTTGAATTCCTCACCCTGTCGCTGTCGGCGGGAGAAGGCATTCTGGATTCGATTCGACGGGTGTCGCTCACCAGCACGGGGGAGCTATCTCACGAATTCGCGGGTGTGGTCGCCGACGTTCATACCGGGATTCCCATTGGTTCGGCATTGCAATCGCTGTCGCGCAGCATCCAGTTGCCGGAGGTGACCCGGTTTGTCGAGCAGGTCACCGGCGCCCTGGACCGTGGATCGCCGCTGGCCGAGGTGCTGCGCGCGCAGGCGCAGGATTCCCGCGACCAGACCAAGCGCACGCTGCTCGAGTTGGCAGGAAAGAAAGAAGTCGCGATGCTCGTGCCCCGCACAATTGCGTAACGGTACCTTCATAAGGTTGCCGCGGCAGGCGCTTGCGTCGGGCCGTAGATGTCTGGCATAATATCCGTGGCATCAGCAATTCACGCTCATCAGGAGGCAATCCACACCATCGCTCGCTAATCCAGGAAACGACAATCGTTTCTTTGGTGTGCTTGAGCGGAGATGGTGATGATCGAACTGATCGGTGCTGCAGCGGGACCCCTGTCAGTGGCATCCCTGATGGCTTTCATCGCCGTTGCTGCCAAGGTGACCGGCCTTAAGGGGATCATCGCCCTCTGGTCGGCGCATCTGGAGATGCGGGCCACGGCTCGCACAATGCGGACGGAAGGGGCTTCCGACAAGCAGGTAGTTCAGTTCCTGGCCGATCACGCTGCGACTCGAGCGGGCCGAGCACCGTGAGGTTCCATGTCGCGCAGGCGAGCCGACCCAATTGAAGATGGCAATATGACCTTTGGGTCACGGTATCTGACTCTTGATCAGTGGGTTCTGGGTTGGCTGCAATTTCGTTCAGCGATTTGGACGTCGATGCCCGGACGCGTTTTACATCCACGGCCCTACCCTGGAATCCCTGACGGCGAAGCGCCGTTAGGCAGCCGGCTCACGGACTATCACGCCTGACGAGAACCACTGCACGAGTATTGAAGCCAGCTGCACGTGCCCGTGCGCTTCCATCACGGACGGCGCAACGCCGCCATGTCGATCAACTTGCGCGATGATGAGCGTTTCCAGCATCCCCACGAGCACCGCCTTGTGATCGGGGTGGCCGTCATCGCGGTTCGGAAAGGCGAGCGTCCAACCAGACTGATCTTTGATGGTCTGAGTCATCATCCCGAGACGAACTTTCTTCGCGGTCGGAGTTACCACGGGATGCGCTGCCGCCTCAACAGCCTTGATGGCCTCAGTCATAGCGAGACTCGTATTCGGGGTCAACGCGTATGCCTCGTTCCATGCCTTCCCCAAGTGCTGACCGGCGAGGGCAGGAGCGGACTGCCTACTGGCCTCCGCAAGCTCCTCTACTCCCTCCGTTGCACGGCGTCTCAGTCGGTATGCGCCATCCTGAAGGGCGATTTCGGCCGCCGACGCGGCACTGTCGAAATGCCACTTCAACGTCTCTGCTTCGTTCGGCGTAGTGCCCCATTGATCAGTCTCGAACCCCGACAGGAAGTAGTCGATCACTCGTGCAATGAACTGATTGCCTTTTTGCGTGATCGCACGAACCATGTCGTCTGCAGCGATGAATCGACTTTGCAAGCGGAAATCGACCTGCAGGGCGCTCTGAAGTGCGTGTACTCGGTTCATATCTACATTGCCGTATGGGCCGCTTGGGTGGAGCTGACGGCGTATCCACGCCATTGCGGGGGCCTGCAAAGATGCCGGTAGTAACTCGCGGATCAGCGAGCGTTCCTCGTGCTCATTATCGTCCGTATCCCAGGGCCGCCATACGCTCATGTGAGACAGCCTAGAGGAGGCGAACGATGGCAGCCGGTGGGGCACTCCGTCCCCGCAGCAATGGCAAGCGACGCAGCGGTGTGCCGCAGTCCCTTCGGCGTGAGGTCAAGCGGGTATCGTCGCTGTTCTTTCGCCTCGCAGGAGATGGAAATCGGAAAAATTGCCCCCGCAAAATTGCGAAAAGGTACCTTGACTCACAGAGCCTGAGTGCGCAGGTCGTGGGGCGGCCCCCGGCTAGCGTGCCCTGCGGGGCGTCGGTGGGAGCGGCTCTGAGCTCTCGCTGAGCGAGCCGGAGTAGCACTCCGCGCCCACCCACTAGGCCCTGCAGTGCACTGTGGCAGAGAGGCCCTGAGAGGCGACACGCCGTGCGGGGAGGGCGTTTGGCCCCACTCGTAGCGGGGAGGTATAATAGCGTATATGGCATCCGCAGTCAAGTCCCAAGGTGTGCTGGTCGCTTGCCCAGGTGGCGAGGCGCACAAGCGGGTGGTCAGGCTGCGTCGGTACGAGTGGTCAGACACCGAAGGTGCGTTCGTACGCGTCGATGGTCAAGACGACGAATGGTTCCTGCGCAAGAGCGAGAATGGCGTCGAGCAGTACCCGCGTCCCAGCTTCGAGTGCCCGAAGTGCAAGAAGCCAGCGTTCTACGAGCACGACAATTTCCAGGCAATGCTCCAACGCGCCGCTATGGGCGACGGGGTCATCTTCATCTAGGCTTGCAGCACGTACAGCTGAACAGCACGAGCTGGTGGTCGGCTCGGTAAACATTATGGCCTCGGTACATGGCGTAAAGCCGGTGGGAGCCGCACTAGAGGCGGACATACAACCCCGGTGCCTAGACCAACCGGTCGAGCTTCTTAGCGGGAGTTTCTTTTCATCCCGCGAAAGAGACTCCCGTTGTCTACCTCCGAATCCCCGTCCCGCGCCAAGGCGCAGTCCGACATCATGGTCGGGCGGCGAATCCATGACCCCGAGCGAGAAGCCAAAGGTCGCCGTGACCTGGCTGAAGCCAAGATTCAAGCCGCTATCGAGCGCGCGGTAGCCGCTGCACCACCTTTGACTCCTGCCCAGATCAAGCGCCTGTCAGGCCTCCTGCGGACGGGTGGCCAGAAATGAGCCGCAGCGGCATCTTCATCAATCACGACGGGTCGACCGAAGCCTGGGACGGTGACAACTACGTCCCGCTGGGTTCGATGCAGGGCGATCCTTCCCGCCTGCCCCAGCGCACCGTCACGGCGTTCCCGCCGCCTCCCGAGCTCTACATGGTGGTCGAGGAGTACCCGGCACTCACCCTTGATGAGTTCATCAGCGTGGCTGAGGACCAGCGCGAGCAGGAGGCCCGGAAGCGTGCCTTCCACAAGCTGCTGGGCAAGGCCGCGAAGCTGGCCGCGCGTAAGCCCGAGGCGACGTCATGAGCGGCGCGCTGCTGTACCCGAGCAAGACGGGGCTGTCGAAGTTTGAGGCTGAGGAAGTGCGCGACCACGGGCCTAGCCCGAAGTGGTTCAAGCCGTGGGCGCAGCACGTAGTTCTGTTCCTGGGTGTCACCGCTGAGCCCTATGGACTTATCCACATACACGGTGACCAGAGCGATGTGTCCACTTGGGGTGACCAGGACGGCCTGAGCCGGGGACTCGACGCCCTGTACCGCGCACACTCCAACTGTGACGGCTGCCAGGGCGTGCTCTACTTCGCGCTCGATGAGCCGACCCGCTTCCGCGTGGTGCTCGAGCCTGACGACGAGGACGAGGAGGCCGGCGAATGAGCAACCTCGACACAGCGCTGAGCCTTGCCCGTGCAGGCTTCTATGTGTTCCCGATGACTCCCGATGGCCGGTTTCTACAGGGGTTCGGCTGGGACAGGGGCGCATCGCGATCCGTGAAGCAGATCCGTGAGTGGTGGGCTGATAACCCACGGCAGCGCATCGGCATACATACCGGGCGGTCGGGCCTTGTGGTCGTGGACCTGGATCGCAAGAACGGCAAGGACGGTTTCGCGAGCCTGAAAGCGGCTGGCCTCGACCTCCCACGCACGTTCAATTACACGAGCCGCAGCGGCAACGGCGAACACCACCTATACCGGGCACCAGCGGGCGAACAGCTCACCATCGACCGTGACCTCAACGGCATGCCCGGAGTCGATATCCGTAGCGGCATCGGCCTAATCGTCTACAACGGGCCGACGCTGACCAAGAAGCCCCGGCTGGCACCGGCTCCTGAGTGGGCGCTTGTCCACAAGAAGGACGGCTGGGACTACGACATGGCCGACCTGGAAGCGTGGCTCGACAGCGCGGGCAGCGCCACCGACCCGAAGCAGAAGCTCGCCGCCGACAGGGCGCACCGAAAGGCCACCATCTTCCCCGAGGAAGGCATCAGCGAGCCGGAGCTGCTCAACTGGGTCACCCCGCTCGTGTCGGGGCTGACGTGGGGCGGAGGTCGCCGGGAGGCGTTCGAGGCGGCGCGGGCACGGTACACCAGCGACTACCCCGACCCGAGGTACCTCGTCGGGTTCGACAGGGCGTGGGCAAAGGCCATCACGCGAGTGCAGGACGACCAGCAGAAGGATGGGGCGAAAGCGCCCACCCGGCAGGCCAAGCGCACGGGGGAGGACAACGGCCGGGAGCTTGTACTGCTGGACCTCAACGACGTCGAGGAAGAGCCCATCTACTGGGCGCTCGAAGACGTGTTCCCGCTCGGCACGCTCTCGATCATGTCGGGCACAGCTGACGTCGGTAAGAGCACGCTGCTAGCGACCTGGGCCAAGCAGATCATGGAGGGCACCGCAGAGGGCGACCTCGACGGACCGACCACGGTGCTGACCGCCGTAGGTGAAGACGACCTGGGGCGGGTGCTCAAGCCGCGCATGCGGGCTGCTGGTGCCGACTTGTCGTCCGGGCGCTTCAAGGTCATAACAGTCACTAGCGAGGGGCGCGATACAGGGCTGCAAATTCAGGAAGACCTCGACGCTATCCGGCAGGCGGTGATCAGTTCTGGGGCGCGCGTGGTGATCCTCGACCCGGTCATTTCGTACGTCGGCGGCGACCCGAACAAGCCCAAGGACGTGCGCACCGCTATGGACCCGGTTCGCGACCTGGCCACCGAGCTCAACATCTCGATCATCTGCATCCTCCACCACAGGAAGGGGGCGGGCACCGCAGCCGAGAAGCTGTCTGGCGCTCACGCATGGAGGGACATCGCCCGGTCCCACATCTTCGTGGTGAAGGACGAAGAGACCAGCATGCGCTACGCCACCGTGGAGAAGGGCAACTACACCGGGGCGCGGCTGTCGTTCTCCTTCGAGACGGAGGAAGTGGTCTACCCGAACCCCACAGGCAAGGGGAAGCCCATCAAGACCGCGCGCGTGGTGAACCTGCAACGGTCCACAGTGACGGCCCACGACGTGATGGCCAAGCAGACCGGGTTGGTCAGCAGCAACGGCGAGCTGAGGCAGGCCATAGTCCACTACATCGACAGTCAGCGCGTGACGCTGTCGCCTTCCGAGGTCGCCGAGGCCCTGGGCGAAGACGTGCGAAACGTGAAGGTCTACCTTGACCGCGCGTGCAAGTCGGGGCAAATCACCAAGTCGGGACGAGGCGCGTATCACTCGCTCGCCGGTGTTGACCTCCGCGCTGAGCGCGCCAAGAAGGGGGAGAAGTGATGCCCCGGCGCACCGCAGCCACAAAGGTAACACCGGCTCGCGTAGGCCCGTGGGGTGTTACCTATGTTGCCTTGGCCCCTAGCGAAAGTAACAGAGGTAACACAGGTAACTCTCTAGCCCTTTACGCGCGAGGTGTTACCTTCCCGGCCGCTGAACAGGTGTCACAGCTGTGTGGACATCCCACGCCTGACGCAGGAGGGCCGCGCCATGGCCAGTAACGCCGAAGCTGCTTGGGATGCCCTGAACGCTGCACTGGAGGACGTAACGCCACCGTGTAGCGGCCTGCCTCTGTTCACCGCAGATTCTCGGACCGACGAGCAACGGGCCGAGTGCGAGTCAATCTGCGCTGCTGATCTGTGTGATGCATACGCCGCGGCAGCCGCGGACTCCGGCTTCTGGGCAGGAGCCGAACGTTCACCGAAACGACGCGCCGCACAGAACCGCCAGCCCTAACCATCGACCCCCGCGTCGGGCGGTTCCACCCGGCACCCATCAACAGAAAGGCAACACCATGAGCAAGACCACCGCCGCATCCGTCGAGCGCGACCTCAACTCAGCACTCTTCGGCTACAAGGACAGCGCCGCCGCCATCAAGGCAGCGCACGCGTCCGCTCGCAAGGAGATCCAGGACGACCCGATGACCAGCGACCTCGCCAAGCGCGAGAAGCTGGCAGACCTCAGCACGCAGACCAGGATCAAGCTCGACGGCATCAAGGCCGAGCAGCAGTCGTACATCAGCGGCCTGCGCGACAAGATCGAGCGGGAGTTCCGTGGAAACCAGCCGACCGACGCGGCCAGCGTGGTCAGCCGCCGTGACGCTGCCGACCGCGCCAGGAGGCTCACGGACAGGCAGGAGGCCATGGAAGTGCTGAACGACGCGATCGCCAACGGTGATGCCGACCTGGCCCACGCCATCGGCAACCGTGCCCGCAACACCGCGATGATCGACGTGGCCGAGGCCTATCAGGCCGCGTTCCCCACGACGGCCGAGTCCGCCGAAGCGCTGTCCTACGTCGAGGCCAACACCAGCGGGGCCGCATTCAACATGAGCAACAGCATCACGTTCTCGGCACCCCTCGAATGACCCCCTGACTGGGCGCGGACTTCACTCCTTTCGCCGCGTCCCGCTGGGCGTGCTTGCCCAGCACCCAGAGGCTCCCTTGCACTGCGCGGGGGAGCCTCCGGCGTATGTGGGGGCCACTCCGCGCCACAAGGACGCTCACGGGAGGCTGAGCGGCTGTCAGAGAAGGACAGCACCACGCCCGGCAGCTTCCCCGTCACCTCGCCTGTGAACAGAAGGTGAAGCCCAGCGCCGACAGAATATGAGGATTACTTGCGGGAAGGGTCCCGTTCTGGCAATCTCGCCTCCACAGTGCAGATGGTGCAGATGGTGCAGATGGTGCAGATGGTGCAGAAGACGAACAAGCGGCTCCAGTTCCTGCGGAGCGAACTCGTCGGAGATGTCTCGGGCTGGGTACTCATCACGTTGATGCCGCCGGCCCAGACATTACCCACTTCTGAGTCGTTCATCCAAGGAATGCCGTTGGCGGTTTTGCCGCACGGGAGCCGCTGGAAGCTGTGCGTCAGCCTCTCGCGCCAGATGGTCGGGTGAGGATTGTCGGAAGTGGTTAACTAGCGGAATGACGTGGTTTGTATGCAGCATCTCGCCGAGCGAGCCGCGCAACTGGGCATTATGCAAAGAGCACGGCCTCTGGGGCTACACGCGAGGGATGCCCTCCGCCGGTCCGGGCGACAGGCTTCTCTTCTGGATGGGGAAAAAGGGCTATGTCGGATTCGGCCGAGTAACCGAACCTGCCCGAGTGCCCGCCGGGCGATTCGAGGCGCCGTGGTCTGGAGGGACAAGTCGGTTTACGGCGATCGTGCCGATGATTGTCTGGTTCGAGGTCAAGAAGCCTCTGTGGTACCCCTTCGTCAACAACGTCCAGACCGAGACAGGCTTGAACACGGGTCACTTTCAGCGAGGAATGGCCTTGGTTCCCGACGACATTGCGCTCACGCTGAGCTCTCGACTAGTCGAGCGAGCGCTTGCCGAGAGCGAAGAAGCGAGAGAAGGAGACCCCGCGCTGGCCGTTTAGTCGTCGAAGTCAGAAGCGGCCGAACCGAAAGCGTCGGCAACGGTCGCGGTGGGCGCTGCGCCGACCGGCTGGAAACGAGTCAAATCTGAGATGCGAGCTTGTAGCGCCGCCACGATTGCGTCGAGTTCGACCCGCGATTCAGCCTGCATGCCAAGGCTCTGGGATACGCCATCAGCGTCGGTACTAATGCGCTCAACGAGCGTGAGCTTCAGCGCGGCCGAGTCATCTCCGACGCCATAAGCGTGAAACTGGACAGAGTCAGTGAGGCTCGCGGGCTTGTGAGTGTGCTCGAACCGGAACTCGCCCTTCATGTAATTAAGAAGCCGGTCCTCGACAACGAGCACGAGCTTCCGGTTGAGGGCCTCGAAAGTTTCCGCCTTGTGGTGCATCTGCACGAGGATCGTCTTCGAGGTCATCTTCCAATTCATTGCGTAGGACTTATCCTCGATGATCTGATCGGCCTCGGTGATTCCGAAGTCGTTCAAGAGCCTCTGTCTGGCGGGCCAGACGGTTCCGGTTGTGTCGAGAGTTTGGAGCTCGATTCCAACGAAGTCGACGACCTTGCCCGCCTTCACTGAGATCAAGAAAAAGTCGACCGAGCCTCCGGGGATGCCCACCTCGGGCACGAGGTGAAGCTCGTTCCCGGGCTCGTGCAAGGTCAGCAGGTGAAGGCAGTCAGTAAAGATCTGACCGCCCTCGACCAGTCGCGCGGGACAAATCATGATCGGCTTCGGTTCCGGACGGCCAAATGACACGGTGCAGCTACCGATTGACTTCCCAGAGTCCGACTTTCGGACCTTGTAGCAAACCTTGTCCAGGAAAGGGCAGTGTTGATCGGCGACGATCTGATTCCAGTCGACGTCGGTCCGCTCGGTGTTGACACCGAACAGCTCAACGATTTGCTTCACCATAGGTCACTCAACCGCTCGGCGGAGAAGTCTAGATATGAGCTGGAAATGTCTATGCCGACAGACCGCCGTCCGAGGACGGAAGCAGCGACGAGGGTGGTTCCGGTCCCCGCGAAAGGGTCGAGCACGATTCCGTCCGGAGGGCAAGTGGCCAGGATCGGAATCCGGCAAAGGTCAATCGGATACGCAGCGAAGTGTTCCCCGCCTCGCGATTGAGTGTCTTCGGGGATAATGTCCCAGACATCGGAAGGTTTGCTCCCGTGAGGGTGATAACGAAGGAAATAGAACCCCTTGTCGTTGAGCTCTTTCGCTCGGCCTGAAACCTTTGCCTGATCGGAATGCGTGCTTCTCTGTTGCCCTCGTATGACCATCCGGAAGTCGGAGTATTCGCCGTCCGTGACTTGCTTCAGCATTCGTTCGAGAGCGGCTGTTGCAGCAGCGCGCTCCTCGTCCGATAGCGCCGTGGAAAGTTCCAGTTGGCGGCGATACTTGACACCGGAAACGCCGGTGGCAGAAACGACCTTGCCATTCACGACTTTGCTCGACCTCGGAGCCGATCGAATGGGTGCGAGGTCGTAATAATACTTGGACGACTTCACTAGGTGAAAGAGAAGTTCATGAGTGTTCGCGAGACGGTCGGACGCCGTATCCATACCACCCTTGAGCTTGTTCCACACGACCTCGTTACGAAGAATCCAGCCCTGCTCGTCGATAAGTCGGATGGCCACTCGCCAGGGAACTCCCGCGAGCCCCTTTTTGTGATAGGTGTCGCCGAGATTCAGCCAGAACGACCCCGTCGGCTTGAGAACGCGCTTCACTTCCGCGACTATTGCCACCAGGTTGTCGATGAACTCGGCCGCGGACGACTCCAAGCCGATTCCATCTGAGTCGTACTGGCGCTGGCCCCAGTAAGGCGGAGACGTCATCATCATGTCGACGCTGTTGGCCGGGAGCGACGCGAGCACCTTCAATGCGTCTCCTTGCAGGAGGAGCGCTGAGGACTTCGTCTGTCCGCTGAGGTCTTCGAAGTGCGTTGACCAATTCTCGCTAGCGGAGGTGATTGAAGGACGCTCGTCGCCTGAGGCAGATTCGGGCCAGGGAGAAAGGGGCGCGAGAGTCATGATTCAACCATAGGCCGTCGCGGTGACAGAGCGGGGCGAACGCGCCAGCCGTCGACACTCCAGAACGATGCGGTCCGGGTCGTATCCGGTGTGTCCTTTCGTCGTGGAGCGAAGCGTGATCCCCGAGAAGGCATCCTCCAGCATCGAGCGCCGAGTCGACTCCGAAGATGCGAGCCCCACAAGCGACGAGGGTAGCGGCGACTAGTCTTCGGCACTCTTATCACGTTGCCCGCCAGCCCTCGGGGTGGCAGCATCAACGGATGGGCATCTTCGACTCCTTCGCACGCGCGTTCCGCCCGTCCGACGAGCAACTCGCAGCGCAGTACGAGGCATTGCGACTTCGCTACGTATCGGCCAAGGACTCAAACAAGGCAACGAGGCTCCAGACCTCGTTGCATGGTCTGAACAACGAGATGGTTCGCCATGCGAACAAGGCCTACGTTCGCGATAACCCGAACGCGACGACCAGGCACCGCGAGCATGGCTGGTACCTCAACAACGATGACTAGGAGGCGGTGAGACGAGCCTGCGCCTTGCACACGTTGCTGGGCAACCACGTCTCGCCGGTCGCCGTTGCGAAGCCTTCGGCGTTGAGCAGCACAGCCGTAGCGGCGAGCGTGTGTTGGGCTCGAAGCGCGAGAAGACGGTGACCGGTGCTCTCAGGGAGAGCGGATACGCGGCCCATGTGCCGCCCGGCTCGCTTCGCGGCCTGCATGGCCGCAGACGTCCGCTCACCGATCACACGGCGCTCCCACTGGGCGACGCTCATCATGACGTTGGCGACCAGCTCCCCTGTCGGCGTGGAGGTGTCCACACCTAGGTCAATCGCGACGAGCGCCCACTTCCGGGTGCGGGCGAGATCTAGCACGCCTGCGAAGTCCACGACGCTGCGGCTCAGGCGGTCGAGCTTGGCGACGACGATGCCGTCCACGTCACGGCGCTTCGGGATGACGTGCAGCCGGGCCAGTGCGGCCTGCAACTGCGGGCGGTCCAGAGACTTAGCCGAGAGACCCTCGTCCATGTACCAAATCACCTCCCAGCCGTGCGCGTCGGCGTAGCGTGTGATCGTGTCGCGCTGTGCCTCTAAGCCGAGGCCGCTGTGCGCCTGCTCCTCCGTGGACACCCGCAGGTAGCCGATCACTGTGGTCATCGGTTCACTGCCTCCGGGCAGCCCCGCTTGCAGGCATTGCGGGCGGCGGTCTTGGTCGGGAACCCGCCAAACGTGATGTTGCACAGTTGGACCTCGCCTTCCACCTCGTACTCGCAGCGGGCGGTGTACCCACCCTGGCGGGGCACGGTGGTGATGTGGTGTCGTGTCATCGTGGGCATGTTCAGGTCCTCCTCGTCATTCGAACAAACGTTCGAATGAAGTTGAACTATGCCTCAAGGGGACCCTTATGGCCAAATCTGCGATCAGGCCGGCGAGACCGTGCGCCCTGTCGAACTGGCAGATGTCCACTTATGGCGGCTCGCAGTTCTCAGCAGCCCACCAGCCCCGCCCCTGCGTGGTCTCGGCAGGGTCTCGCTGGCTGTCGCCTGAGACGACCACCTGCTCGCCAGCAGGGCCGGGAACGTCCCACTCCGCATTAGCTTGCCGAGGGGCGGATCTGTCGGCGGTAGTCGCTATCGTGATGCAAGGGCGAAAGTCGCCGGGGGAGTGAGGAATTCGTGGACTGGTTTTTTGACGGGCTGGGCACCATGCTCATCGGTCTGCTTCTGGGGGGTGCTGCGGGCAGCACGATCACATGGCGTACCATGTCGCGGCGTTCGACGGTGAAGCAGAAGCAGCACGCTGGCAACAATGCAAATCAGGTGCAGGTCGGTCGCGATGGGGGGGGCAAAGCGCGATGATGGCTGGCGAGCAAAGCCAGAAGGGCGGTCAGGGCTCTAACCAGATGCAGATCGCAGGTGATTACATCGTCAACGTGGGTATCACCGAGGAGCGCGCACAGGAGATTTCCCTCGTCACGGCCAGGCGTGTGGTCGAGGAGTTCGCGGTCGAGTCGCACCAAATACTTGAAGCTCGGGTCCAAGAACTCGACCAGCGCGTAATCAAAAACTTGTCGGATGCTGACGCGCTCGATTCATTCGCGGACCCCGCTTTCATACGCTCCTACAGAAAAGCCCAAGAGGGCGCCGCATCTAGCGAGCGTTCGTCTGACTATGACATGCTGGCGGCGTTGTTGACCGATCGGGCAAAGAGCCCGCGCGAGCGCCCGCGCATCGTAGGGATCGACGGCGCAATCGACATTGTGGATCGCGTGGACGCCGAGGCGCTGCGGGCTCTGACTGTTTGCAATGCGATGGCGCAATGGATCCCGCAGGGGTCCTTAGTCGCTCAGGGCCTTCAGCTCTTCGAATCGATCTTCGCGTCCCTGATTGACGGGCCTCTGCCCATCGGTGCAGATTGGCTAGACCATCTGGACGCGCTCAGCGCCGTCCGCCGCAACTCCTTCGGCGAGATGAAAACGATGGAGCAGTTCTATGGCGAGCAACTCATTGGCTACATTGCTCCGGGCGTCGCTGCCGAGGCGCTATCCCAGTTCGTCGGCGGTGACCTTCTGGAGGAACCCTGGCCGTTCTTGATTCTCCCCCACGAGTTGAAGGAAGGGTTCTTCCGGATCGGAGTTACGGATGCCAATGCGCTCGAGAAGAATCTTCGAAACGTTGGCAAGCCGGACGCCTACGTTCAGACAGTGATGAGCCGGGCGGCGTCGGAATTCGGTCTAGGTCAGCAGGACGACGCAGCGCGAGCCGAATTGATGACTCGGATTAGAGCGCTCCCGAACTTCGGCCTTTTCGCTGAATGGTGGGATCGGAACGCCAAGAACGGGCACCACATCACACCAATTGGAAGAGCACTCGCCCGAGCTAATGCGTTCCGCCTCGACACCGGACACCGGCTCCCGCGCGAGTGACGCCGATCGAGGTGGCGGGTACTGGCAGATTGCCCGTCCGGTGGAAGTCTCGTCGCCAAGCCCAAAGCAGATCTGGGAAGGCGAGGAAGTCTCGGAGGGCGAACTAGTCAAAGACCGGTGTTAACTCCTCCAGGTAATGCGCACTGTGTCCGGGTCGAACGCCCTGCCACTACCGCTCGGGAGGATCGTGACCGTGACCAGCGACGTGAGCACGGCACGCTTACTGTCCATGCTCAGTGCGGCCCATGCCTTGGCAGCCTGCTCGCTCATCAACGTGGCGGGTACGGCAGCAGGCAGCGCGGCTTCAATGGCAGTGGCAGCCTGAGTACGGTCGGCCCGCAGTCGCTCGGTGATGCGCGTCAACTGACCGCCGTCGATGTCGCCCGTGGCGAACATGTCCGCAGCGTTGGACAATCTGGCGTCTAGCGCCTCGATCGTGTCGCGTGCCTCTTGCAGGGCCACCGGGTCGCCCGTGGCGAACAACTGCGCAGCGTCGGGCATCTGTAACCGGCCCACCACGATGCCCTCCACCAGCGCGTCCACGTCAGTCTGCTTGCGGCGCACGCGGTAGCACTCGCTACACACGTAGCTCGGCGGCTGGCGCTTGGTCCCGCCTGTCTTGGTGGTCGTCATCCTGCCGATAGCCCGCGCCATGACACCGTTGCACCGGCCACATCGGGCAACGCCACTGAGCAGGTACTTGGGTGCCCTGCCGGGCTTGCCTGAGCGTCGCCTTGGGTCAGTGAGCAGGGCCTTGATCCGCTCGTGCGTGTCCTCGTCGATCACACGAGGGGAGTCGGCGTGAGCACGGCCCAGCACCTGCCCCCTGTGGACGGTCAACCCAGCCAGGCTAGGCCGTAGCAGTAACTGCTTAAGCGTCGTACTGTTCCAGCGTGCGCCTCGGCCGGGGGTTGGAGCCTGCCGAGCGTCCAGGTCCTTGCAGACCGCCCGCAACGATTCACCGTCGAGCACACGCGCCACCGCCGACCGAATAGTCGTGGCCTCCTCTGGGTGCAGCACAGCGGTAGTGCCCTCGCGCCGGTAGCCATAGCCCATCCGACCAGAGTGGACACCACTGACAGCCCGCTGCACGTTGGCGGCGACCTGTCGTGTGGCCTTCTGTTCACCCTCGTACTGGCTCCACGCTGCCACGGTGCGGGCTACGGCACGCCCTGCCGGGGTGGTCAGATCAAGGGTGCCTGCCGTCACGGTGTACACGGGCACGTTGAGCTCGATGACCCGCTCAAGATCTTTGGTGAGGCGCAGCAGCCGGTCCTGATGCCAAGCGATGATGGCCTCTGGCTGAGCCTTGAGCATGGCCTCGAAGTCCGGCCGTACCTTGCCCGTGGTGGCGCTGATGTCGTTGTCCGTATACGTGTGGACAACTGTCAGGCCAAGGCGCTCAGCTAGCGCGCGGCACTCCTGCTCTTGGCGGGCGACGGCTAGGGCCTCGCCTGTGCGGTCGAGGCTGACGCGGGTATATATGACGCAATCCATAAAGGTACCTTATTGCAATGTTGGTGCCGCTGGTCTTTCTCATTCTTCCGATGACTGTTCTGTTCGCTGTTTTTCCCGGACTCGTCGTGCTCCAGGCCGGGTTCTGACGCTCCACTGCACCATCCACTCCACGAGAAAAGAGAATGACATGACCCGAATCATGCTCCGCTTCAATAGCCTGCTCCGCGATGAAACAGGAGACGTGCCCGGCTGGGTGCTGATAACCCTGATGACGGCAGGCTTAGTTTTGATCATCTGGGGACTCGCCGGCCCGGCGCTCAGCGGGGTGTTCCAGCAGGCCATGGATCGCGTGAGCAGTTTCTGACCGTTCGACATGCCCAAATTCGGTAAGCGGATGCGGCGCTTCGCCTCGCAACGCCCCACCACGTTGCGAGACGAGGTGGGTTCCGCCGTGGCCGAATTTGTCATGGTGGTGTCATTGCTGAGCTTTCTGACGCTTATGGTCATGCAGCTGGCCCTCGCGCTGCACATTCGCAACACAATACTTGATGCCGCGGCTGAGGGTGCCCGCTACGCCGCGCTCGCCGACAGCAGTCTGCCCGCGGGCGCCCAACGCACCCGCGATTTGATCACGACAGCTATCGGAGCGACCTATGCCACCGATGTCGTTGTGCAGTACGGAGTGAGTGCCGGGTATGCCACCGTCGAAGTTCGGGTGGTCGCGCCGCTGCCGCTGATGGGCTTGCTCGGTGCCCCGCGCGGATTGGACGTGGTCGCTCATGCTGCGGTCGAATCGTTGCAGTAGATGGTCGGAGGCGGGTTCGGCTTCGCTCGAATTCATCACGGCGGGCATGATCCTGCTGGTGCCCCTGGTCTATTTGGTGCTCGCGCTGTCCGCCCTGCAGGGCGGAGCGCTGGCCGTCGAGGGAGCCGCGCGGCAGGCCGCGCGAGTCTACGTTCAGGCCCCCGACGAGGGCACAGCGACGGCGCGGGCCCATCGAGCCGTTGCCTTCGCGCTTTCGGATTACGGACTCGACCCGGGCGACGCTGAAGTGCAGATCGAGTGCGCTGGCGGAACCAGTGGCTGTTTGACCAGCCACGGGCTCGTGACGATCACCGTGCGAATCGGCATTGCGCTGCCGCTGGTGCCCGACGTGCTCGCACTGAACCAGAGCGCGAGCGTACCGATGACCGCGACGTCGACGCAGATGGTGTCCCGATTCGGCGGCCTTGGATGACCGGGCGCCGGTCGTGCGCGTCGAACGAAGATGGTTCGACCCTGTTGCTCACAATTTTCTATGGCTTTCTGGCACTGAGCCTCGTACTGGTGGCCCTGTCAGCGACGTCGCTCTACCTCGAACACAAGCGGCTGCTCAGCCTCGCCGACGGTGCAGCGTTGGCCGGGTCTGAGGCGTTCACCCTCGACGCGGTGCAGGTCGGTGTGGTCGGGCCACGGCCGCAGCTGAGATCGGGCGACGTGTCGGCGGCGGTCGGTGAATATCTGCGCCTCGTTCCGCACGACTCATTCGAGGCGCTCACCGTGACGAGCGCGGCATCCGCTGACGGGCAGAGCGCGTCGGTGACGCTGCGATCGTGGTGGCGCCCACCCGTGCTGACCCCCGTGGTGCCCGACGGGGTACCACTGGAGGTGACGGCGGTGTCCCGGGCGGTGTTTCATTAGATTGGGCGCACAAAGTCGCACTGGTAATTTCAGGATAGAAGCGTACGCTACACAGACACGTAGTCGACATGAAGCCTCCTACCTCGTAGGGGGCTTCAGGTTTTGTACCGCAGTCGACACCGTGCCAGCCCCGGTCCCCGGTTGGTAGTGCCGACGATCTTGAGTCGTCGTTCATCCGGGCAGGTCGCCGCCGGTTGACGTGGCCCAACTCGGCGGCCTGCACACCGAGATCGGCTGGGAAATCATGGATGCATTACTGGACGAACACGTCGTGGACGAGCTCGACTTCGATGCACTCCTCCCTTGCGAGGGCGTGCACCACGACCGCGGACTCAGCGGACACGACCCGGCCGAATCGGGAGGGTACATGGTGATTTCACCGTGCTGCGGCCCCAAAGTGATCCAGTGTGCGTCGCGGGTCGACGCTATGCGCGTATCCGGCGTGCTCTACTGCGGGTCGTGCCGGCACGAGCACCTCACGAGCGAATACCAGTTCATTCCCCTGCAGCTGTAGACGGCGGCTCGTGCCCGCATTTTCGAAAGCGGATGCCGCGAGCGGTACTGTCGGTAGGTGCCCCGATGGCGCCGACAGGAGCAGTGTGCGTACCAGGCGGGACAAACTGAGCGGTGCCGGGGCTCAGCTCGCCACTGAGGTCAGCATCAATTTTGGCTCGTCACTGGCCGGACTACTCATTCCCGTCGTCGGTTCGCCCATCGTGGTCGCGGTCCGCCAGATCGTCATGGTCGTCGTCGTGCTGCCGCTCGCCCGGCCCAAGTTGAAAAACCTGACCTGGGCCCGAATCTGGCCGGCGCTGGCCCTTGGCGTCGTGCTTGCCGTCATGAACCTCACCTTTTACCAGGCCGTCAGCATCCTCGGACTCGGCATCGCGGCGACGATTGAATTTCTCGGGCCCTTCGCCCTGGCTTTGATCACAAGCCGCCGCATCCTGGACTTCGTGTGCGCTGCGGCCGCTGCCGGAGGAGTCTTTCTCCTGACCTGGTCGGACGGCACTCTCGACGTGTTCGGAATTGTGCTGGCGCTTACGGCAGCGGCCTCGTGGTTTTGCTACATTCTGCTGACCCGCCGGGTGGCGACCGAATTCGCCGGACTCGAAGGCATCTCAGTCGCGAGCATGGTGAGCCTGGTGATCGTGGTACCGATCGCCCTGTTCACCCTCGATCTGTCGGCCTTCACCTGGGGCGTCGTTGGACTGCTCCTGCTCGTGGGCGTGGTCTCCTCGGCCTTTCCGTACACGCTCGACACCTACATTTTGCGTCGGATCAGCCCGCGCCTGTACGCGATCATCACCAGCTTCGGCCCGGTGATCGCTGCTGGTTTCGGCGCGCTCGTGCTGGGCGAGACCTTCACACTGCTGCAGCAGATCGCCATCGTCGTCGTCTGCGTGGCGGCCGGCGCAGCGATCGCGACCCAGCGCGACCGGCCAATCTACGACCTCGAACTGACCGCGACCGCCATTCCTTAGAGCTGATGAATCTGCGGGGCAGGGCCGTGGCATCCACTCATGAAACGGCGCTACTCGACGCGCAGGCCGAGGTGCGCGGCCAATAACGGTGCCAACAGGCTCAGCTGGGCGTCGTCGATCGTCGCGCCGCGCAGTCCCTCGAGGCCGTGCACGGCTGAGAAATCACTCGAGCGCAGGTCGACGTCTTTGAGCTTGGCGCCGCCGATCTCCAGTATGCCGATGCGGCAGTTCTGCAGCTCGAGTCGCTGCACGGTGGCGCTGCCAAGGTCGAGTTCTTCGATGATGCAGTTACTGAGGAGCACGTCGGTCAAGGTGGCGTTGCGCAGATTCACGAAATCGAGCTTCGAGCCGTCGATGTGCACGGAACGCATCGTCGCCTCGTAGGCCTCGACCGAGCCGAGCCGGGCGTGCTCGATGCGTACGTCCCGCCAGCTGGAGCGCGGCGCGCTGAACACCGGTGCGTGGAGGTCGGTCGCGAGGCACTCCGAAAAGGATGCCCCGCGCAGTGTGGTCTCGTGCAGGGACACCTTGCTAAATTCGCACCCCTCGAAGGTGATCCCGGTGAGGTCGCGGCCATCCAGGTCGATGCCGGTGTACCGCTCGGCTTCGCGAGCGTCGCCGGAACGCAACAGCACGCCATCGTCGCCAGCGAGGTCGGGCAGGATGATGCGGTCGATCGACGCCTTGCGGGTGCTTGCTTTCGCCACCTTATTCGATGGGTTCGAGCACGAAGACGGGAATCTCGCGCTCGGTCTTGACCTGGTAGTCGGCGTAGTCGGGGAATGCTGCCACGGCACGCTTCCACCAGGCAGCCTTTTCGTCGCCGGTGACTTCGCGGGCGCGCATGTCCCACTTCTTTGTGGCGTCTTGCAGTTCAACCTCGGGGTGCGCTACGACATTGGCATACCAAACCGGGTTCTTGGGGCTGCCGCCAAGCGAAGCGACGACGGCGTACTGGCCGTTGTGTTCGACGCGCATCAGCGGTGCCTTGCGGAGCTTGCCGCTTTTCACACCGACGGTGGTCAGCACGATCACGGGCATGCCGCGCAGGGTCGTTCCCTCCGTGCCGCCGGACTTCTCGATCTGGTCGACCTGGTCGCGCACCCATTGGGCGGTGCTTGGTTCGTATTCTCCGATGAGGGGCATACTCGGAGGCAACGCCTGAGCCGCTGGGAACATTCCACCCGGCCGGCATCGGCGAGTCGTACGTGTGGTTAGAGCTGGCGGGGGCGGTGCGGGGCGTACCGGGGAAGATAACGTCGCAGCAGAACAGCACCGCACAGGCCGATGACCCCCATGAGTCCGCTCGCGACCGAGAGGGAGGCCAAGGCAGTGATGCCCGCAACGGCCAGCGGGGCGGCGGCGCTGCCAAAGTCGGCCGTGAACCGCCAGGCGCCGAGGAACGGTGCGGGATTCGGGCGGGGAGCCAGATCGGCACCGAGGGTCATGAGCAGGCCGCTGCCGATCCCATTGGCCAGCGACAGAAACATGGCCACGCCGATGAACCATTCCACGTTGCTCGGCAGGTCGTGCGTAAACGCGAGCGCCAGATGACCGGCGCCGAGCCCGATCATTGACGGCAGGGCGCTCCAGATGCGACCGAATCTGTCCATGATCTGGCCGCTGGCATAAAACAGGGCGAAGTCGATGCCACCGGCGATGCCGATGATGAGCGCTGTGTCGGGGGCGCTGATGCCGATGCTGACCGCCCAGAGCGGGAGCATGACCGTGCGGGTGGCTCGCATCGCACCGATCAGGCCAGCGCCGGTGCCGAGCCGCAGCAGAACTCCGCGGTGACTCCAAATGGTTTGGAACAGACCCTGAACGGGCACGGCCGGCCGCGCGGTTCCGGTGCTGCTGATTGCTCCCGTGGTCGTGTCGGTGGCGTCGAATACAGTTTTACCAGTGGAGGGAACGGCAAATGTTTTCGATGGGTCTGGCAACAACAGCAGCAGCACTGAGGCACCGACGCAACAGACGATGAACACCCAAAACACGACCTGGGTGCCGCCGGTCAGATGGATCAGTCCCGCCGAGAGAAACGGGCCCACAAACCAGCCGGCCCGAAACACACCGCCGAGAGTAGACAGCGCGCGGGCCCGGTAGACCAGTGGCACGTAATTGGTCATGAAGGCGTGCCGGGCGAGAGCGAAGATTGCCGTGGCGAGGCCCACCAGAAAAATACCGAGGCCGAGTACGAGCGGGTTGGGTGCGAGAATGCACACGATCACGGCACCGATAGTCAAAGCGGATGCCCCGATCATCGCATTGCGCTCCCCGATGCGCGAGACAATCCAGCCGCTGGGAACATCACCGACGAGTTCGCCGAGCATGACCATTGCCGCGATGACGCCCGCGATGGCGAGGGACGCTCCGAGGTCGCTCGCAACCACCGGAATCAGGGGGATGATGGCGCCCTCACCGATCGAAAAGAGCAGCGTCGGCAGAAACGCCACCAGGGCGACCGAGCGCAGGCTAAAGGGGCGCTCGTCGTTGCTCATCGCTTCGATGCTACCCCGGTGCACTCGCTCCGCGATTTCCCGCGTGCTTGCCGTGCCCGCCCCACCGCAGACTTCGCCCGGTAGGCTGGACAGAACATGATTGACTTGGATTTCTCAGTACAGATCGCCGCGCTGCGGACCACGTTCGGCGACATCCGTTCGGTGATCGACATTGATCGACTGCGCGCGGACATCGACGACCTCAGCGGCGAGGCCGGAATGCCCGATTTATGGGACGACACCGAGCACGCGCAGAAGGTGACCAGCGACCTCAGCCACCGGCAGGCGCAACTGGCGCGCATCGAGAGCATCACGACGCGGCTCGACGATCTTGAGACTCTCGTGGAGATGGCCAACGATGGCCAGGGTGACCAGGAACTGGCCGACGAGGCCACCGTCGAACTCGCCAGCCTGCAGAAACTGCTCGGCGAGCTCGAGGTGCAGACCCTGCTAAACGGCGAATTCGACGAGCGTAACGCCGTGATCACCATTCGTGCCGGTGCCGGGGGAGTGGACGCGGCCGACTTCGCCGAGATGCTGCTGCGCATGTATCTGCGTTATGCGGAACAGCACGACTACCGCACCACAGTGCTCGACATCAGCTACGCCGAAGAGGCCGGCATCAAGAGCGCCACCTTCGAGGTCGACGCCGCCTACGCCTTTGGCACGCTCAGCGTCGAGGCCGGCACACACCGCCTGGTGCGCATGAGCCCGTTCAACTCGGCCGGCAAACGCCAGACCTCGTTCGCCGCGGTCGAGGTGGTGCCCTTGATCGAACAGACCGAGTCGATCGAGGTTCCCGACGGCGACATTCGAGTCGACGTGTTCCGTTCCAGCGGCCCCGGCGGCCAGTCTGTCAACACCACCGATTCGGCCGTGCGCATCACCCACCTGCCCACCGGCACCGTGGTGAGCTGCCAGAACGAGAAAAGCCAGATTCAAAACCGCGCGGCCGCCATGCGCGTATTGCAGTCGCGACTGTTGGTGCTGGAGCGCGAGAAGGAAGCAGCCACCAAGAAAGAACTCGCCGGCAACATCACGGCAAGCTGGGGTGACCAGATGCGCAGCTACGTGCTCGCGCCCTACCAAATGGTCAAGGACCTGCGCACCGAGTATGAGGTGAACAACCCCAGCAACGTGTTCGACGGCGACCTCGACGGATTCATCTCGGCCGGCATCCGCTGGCGCAAGAAGGCACCCGAAGACTAAAGGCTTGCTGGGGCTTGGGCCCCGCGGGTATGTCGCTATAGGGAAAACGCCCGCAAATGCTTAGGCTCTAAGAGCTATGATCCGTTTTGATCACATATCCAAGAAGTATCCCGGCACCTCTCGGCCGGCACTGAACTCGATCGACGTCGAGATTTTGCGAGGCGAATTCGTCTTTCTGGTCGGCGCCTCTGGATCGGGCAAATCGAGCTGTCTGCGGCTCGTGCTCAAGGAGGAAAAGCCGACCAGCGGCAGCATTCACGTGTTGGGCCAGGACCTGCGGTCGATCTCGAACCGCAAGGTGCCCTACTTTCGCCGCAACATGGGTGTCGTCTTCCAAGACTTTCGTCTGCTGCCCAACAAGACCGTGTTCGACAACGTCGCCTTCAGTCTGCAGGTCATCGGCAAAAGCCGCGGCTTCATTCAGGAAGCCGTGCCTGACACCCTCAAGATGGTCGGCCTGGCGGAGAAGGCGCAGCGTCTGCCCCACGAACTCTCCGGTGGTGAGCAGCAGCGCGTGGCCATCGCCCGTGCCATCGTGAACAAGCCGCAGATTCTGCTGGCCGATGAGCCCACCGGAAACCTCGACCCCACCACGAGCGCCGAGATCATGTCGCTGCTCGCGAGCATCAATGCCAGTGGCACCACCGTCATCATGGCCACCCATGAGGCCGGCATCGTCGACCAGATGCAGCGCCGCGTGATCGAGCTCGTGCACGGTGAGATCGTGCGTGACGAGCGTCAGGGCGGCTACGCCACGGCGTCCATTCCTACCATCCTGCCGGCATCGACAGCGGAAGCGCCGGCCAGCGAGCCGGCGCCCGTCGCCTACGCCCGGCCCGCCGCTGCGCCTGAACCATCGCTGACGCACCCCTCTGCGCCGGTTCCCGAAACCTCCGTGTCGTTGCACCAGGCGGCGGCGGCGGCTGTTGCAGCGGCGGCGGCCGTGGCGCCGGAACCGATCGCTGCGCCTCCCGCCGACGCCCCGGTTGTCAGCGCCCACGTTGTCAACGAAGTCCTCACTACGCCGGTGCCGCCGATGACACGCCCGGTGCTGCCGGTCGCCCAAAACGATGACCCGGAGCAGCTCACTCTCGCCGAGAAACTCGGGCTGCGGGCGCCGGGGGAGAAACCCGATCAAACGGGCGAACAGAACGTGGGGCCAACCCGATGAGGTTCGGCTTGGTGCTGTCCGAGGCCGCAAATGGTCTTCGGCGCAATGCGTCCATGGTCGTCTCCGTCGTGCTCGTGACCTTCATCTCGCTCACCTTCGTCGGCGCGGCCATTCTCATGCAGATGCAGATCGGCCAGATGAAAAACTTCTGGTACGACAAGGCCCAGGTCGGCATCTATATGTGCTCCGATATTTCGCCGGGCGAAACCTGCACCGGCGGCGACGCGTCACCAGAGCAGATCGCCGCGGTCGAAGCCCAGCTGACCTCACCGACGCTGGCGTCCTTCATCGACAACTACTATTTCGAGACGCACGAGCAGGCCTTCGAGAACTTCAAGAAGCAGTTCGAGGGCAACCCGGTCGCCGACTATGTCACGGCTGACCAGCTGAACCAGACGTTCTGGGTGAACCTGAAAGACCCGTCCCAGTCCGCGGTGCTGGTGGAGAGCCTGTCGGGGGTCGCCGGCGTTGAGAATGTCGCTGACCAACGCAAATATCTCGACCAGATCTTCTCCGTGCTCAATGTGGCAAGCTACACGGCCATCGGTATCGCCGGGTTGATGCTGATCGCGGCGGCGCTTCTGATCGCGACGACCATCCGTTTGTCGGCATTCTCGAGGCGTCGAGAACTGGGCATCATGCGATTGGTGGGCGCGAGCAACCGGTTCATCCAGACGCCGTTCATTCTGGAGGGTGTGTTCGCAGCGCTCCTCGGCTCGCTGTTGGCCGGCGGCGCGATTGTGGCGCTCGTGTACTTCTTTGTGCAGGGCTACCTCGGTGCGAGGCTGACCGGTTTCGCCCTGGTTGGCATGGACGATGCTCTCGTGGTGGTGCCTATTTTGCTCGTGGTCGGGGCGGTGCTCGCCGCGTTCTCCGCGAACTTCGCGATCACTCGCTACCTCAAGGTCTAGCCTGCAAGCGGATGCCGCTAGACTAGTGGGCTGTCTGCCGAACGGCCGACGGCATCCGTTTGAAGAAGAAGAATCGAGGTGAGCACATGCCCAGGGAACGTGGCGAAAAAGTCGTAGCGACCAACCGCAAGGCCCGACACGACTACCTCATCAGTGACACCTACGAGGCCGGGATGGTCTTGAGCGGCACCGAGGTCAAATCGCTCCGCGCCGGCCGGGCGACCCTGGTCGACGGCTATGCCTTCATCGAGGGCGGCGAAGCCTGGCTGGACGCGGTGCACATTCCGGAATACTCCGGCGGCTCGTGGACCAACCACCCGCCGCGCCGCAAGCGCAAACTCCTTTTGCACAAGAAGGAGATCGTCAAGATCAGCCACAAGACCAAAGAGGGCGGCTATACGCTCATTCCGCTGCGCATTTATTTTGCGGATGGTCGGGCCAAGGTAGAAATTGCCGTGGCCAAGGGCAAGAAAGAGTACGACAAGCGCCAGACGCTGCGGGAACGCACGGACAAGCGCGAATCGGATCGGGCCATGTCAGCGCAGCGCCACCTGGGCGACTAGGCCGCTTCTGTAGTAGTGTAGAGGGCTGCACCCAAAGTGCAGTTTGGTAACTCAACAGCGTGTGACATGAATCCATCGCCGGCCCCGGTCTTGATTAAGACGCCGGCCGCGATGTGTATGGGGATGATCGGTTTCGACATTGTTTGCGCAATTGTGAGAAGCGGGTCGAGGATGCAGGGTTATCTCGTAAACGATCTCTGCAAAACAATAAGTGCCAAATCAAACCGCACTGACTTCGCTCTCGCTGCCTAAGCGAAAGCACTAAAGAAGTCCGCCAGACCGGGAATGCTCTCTACCCGGATCCTGACGCCATTTAGAGAGCTTGCTTCTACATTGAGCCACGGGGCGTAGAGGGACTTAAACGAAGGCTGGGCCTGTCGGAGTAGATGCCAGTGGCAAATTCCGGGGCCGAGAAAGCGACTTCACTGGATACACCCGTAGAAGGCATATGACCACAGCAGTGGACCGGGGTTCAATTCCCCGCATCTCCACCATAGGTTCTGTCACACGTTGTTGAGTCACCGCTTCTTCGGCCGCCCACTGGGCGGCCTGAGTTGTTTAAGGGCGCGATTTCGGGCTGGGTGCATAGAGCAGGCGCAGGCCGATCGATGAGCGGATGGGGTCGCGCTGGCCGCCGGAGTGCACGATGAAATCCCCGTCGACGGTGAGCTGGCTCGCGTGACAGCGCAGGGCGGCAACGACTGGGGCCAGCTGGGAGTCGAGTTCGAACCATTCCGCATCCGCTTCGGGGCTGTGGACGATCTCGGCGTAGGGGATCGCGAGGCTGCGGCTGGCGGAGAGGGCGGCGTCGTGCGCGCGCACGTGGTCCGGATGCCCGTAACCGCCGGTGCGGTCGTAGCTGATGACAAGGCTCGGATGCACGTGCTGGAGAACGGCGACGAGGTCGGCCGTGACCTCGTCGAGCGGCGCGCGGGCGAACGCATCCGCTTGGGAGTCGGGTGCCGGACCGGCCAAACCGGGGCGAATCCATTCCATACCTGAGTCGCAGTAACGGCGTTCGGGCAGCCCGGAAGCACGGGCAGGGGCCTCGCCGAGCCAGAATCCCTCGTTGACGCCGAGTATGCGGGCGGCGCGCTGGAGTTCGTGCTCGCGTTCCTGGGCCAAGGCAGCGGTCCCGGCGAGCGCCGAGAGCGGCCCGGCGACGACTTCTCCACGCTCACCGCGGGTGGCTGTGACGAGAGTGATGCGGATGCCGCGGCTCGCGAGCTCGGCGATCAGCCCGCCGGTTCCGATGGTCTCGTCGTCGGGGTGCGCGTGCACGAACAGCACCGACGTGACGGAATCCAGAATGCTCATCGTGCTCGGGAGCGGCCAGCGATAGGTGCCAACTGCGCGGGGACTGCGGATGCGGGAGCCATTCGTCGAGCCTATCGCGGGCGACCCGGTCTCGCCCGATCGCGGTGGCGGGACGGCCGTGCGTGCAGCGCCGAGCGCTCCCACGGGCGCGACTCAAGGGGCCGCAGGTGTCGTCTCGAGAAACGCGGCGGGCGGCAGGCTGCGGTCGACGAGGTCGTCGTGGTGGATGGCATCGACGAGGGTGTGCAGCGGCTCGCCGCTTCCGCCCCACTGCAGCGAAATGATCTCGGCGGCGATCGAGACCGCCGTCTCCTCCGGCGTGCGCGAGCCGAGGTCGAGGCCGATCGGGCTGCGCAAGCGGTTTAGCTCAGCGTCGGTCACCCCCACCGCCCGCAGGCGCGCCAGCCGGTCGAGGTGGGTGCGGCGGGACCCCATCGCGCCGATATACGCGACCGGAGGGCCGTGCAGGGCAGCTTCCAGCAGGGGAACATCGAATTTGGGGTCGTGGGTGAGCACGCAGATCACCGTGCGGGGGTCGATAAACCCGCCAGCGATCTGCTCGCGCAGGTAGCGGTCGGGCCGGCGCACCACGACCTCGTCGACACCCGGAAACCGGGCCGCGGTCGCGAAGACGCCGCGCGCGTCACAGACCGTGACCCGGTAGCCGAGAAAGGTGCCGAGCCGGGCCAGGGCGGTGGCGAAGTCGATCGCGCCGAACACCAGCAGACGCGGCCTCGGCGCGTAGCTCGCGAAGAACACTCGCATTCCCTCGCCTCGCCGCTCCCCGTCAGGGCCATAGGTGAGGGTGGTGTTGCGTCCGGCGGCGAGCAAGCCCTGGGTGTCGTCGCCGATGGCGTGGTTGGCATGCTCCGAGCCCAGATCGCCTTCGAAACCGTTCGGCCGCACCACGAGGTGGCGGCCGAGCCAGGCAGCATCCGGGTGCTCGATCACCGTGGCGACGCCGACCGGTCGGCCGGCGTCCACGTCGTCGTGCACGCTCTCAAGCAGCGCGAAAGTGGCCCGCGAGACGGGTTCAACGAAGACGTCGAGGATGCCGCCGCAGGTGAGCCCGACGGCAAAGGCGTCATCGTCGCTGATGCCGTAACGCACGAGCAGAGGCACACCGTCCTGGGCTACCTGAGTGGCCAGTTCATAGACAGCGCCCTCGACGCAGCCGCCCGAGACCGATCCGGCTACGGTGCCGTCGGCGCTGACCAGCATCGAAGCACCCGCCGGGCGGGGCGCGGACTGGAAGGTGCGCACGACCGTGGCCAAGCCGGCGGTGGCTCCGCTCTCCCAGCCAGTGAAGAGGGTGTCCAAAACTTCGCGCATATCGGTGTTCCTTCTCTTAGCGTGGCGCTAGTGGCCGGACGCGCGGCGACCAATTCGGTATGCGATGAACGCTACCGTGGCCAGCAGGCCCAAAAGTTTCACCGGATCGGCCAGTTGGTCGGTAATGACGCCCTTGACCAGGCTCATAGCGTCGAGGCTCGGCGCTGCGGCAGCCGCCGAGCGACGCGACGCGACCCGGTGCTCGCTGGCGGGTGCGACGCGGGGAGGCACCGGGCGCGGCGGCAGGCCGGGCCGCTCCGGGGCATCCGCTTGAACGTCGGGAAGACGGCCGGCGGCGGGGGCGTACCCCGGCGGAATGTCGGTCACGTCGGTAACCGCCCGCGGAGCTGCCTGGGCGAGGGTGGTCGGGTCTTCGACGTGGTCGCCGACGGGTGTCGCAGCGGCACCGTCGTCGTCGCCTTCGATGAGGTCTTGAAGGTTGCCGGCGAACAGCCCCATCATCTGCTCGGTGACGCTGCTGATGACGCCTTTGCCCATGGCGGCCGCCTTGCCCGAGAGCGACATGTCGGCGCTGACCGTGCCCTGGGTGACGCCGTCGGTTTCGACCAGTACGAGTGTGACTGTGGCCTGGGCGGTGCCCTGCCCGCGGGTTTCCTGCGCTTTGCCGGAAAACACGGCCCGGTGTCCTGCGGCGTCGCGCTCGTCGACGTTCATCTGGCCACGGTATTGCATGGTCACCGGGCCGAGTTTGACCTTCATGCCGACCTGGTAGTTGTCGTCAGAAAGTTTGTTCAGAATCTGCGCACCGGGCACGCAGCCGGCGATGCGTTCGAAGTCCATGAGGGTGTTCCACACCGTATCGACGGGAGCGATGACGGTGAAAGTACTGTCGAGTTGCATCAGGGTGTCCTCTGCTGGATGGTTACGGATGGTCGATTGGCTGCCGACACGTCGCCGCGAATCGCCGCCGCCACCTCGGCGAGGGCAGCGTAGCTGTGCCCGCTGACGAAGGCGTCGCAGTAGGGCAGGGCGGCGGCCATACCGCCGACGAGTGGCCGGTAGCCCGCTGCGGCCTTGCGCGGATTCACCCAGACGATGCGGTGCGCCAGTCGGCGAAGGCGCGCCATCTGGGCGTCGACGTCGGCGGGGTCGTCCTGGGCCCAGCCGTCGGAAAACACCACGATCACGGAGCCACGAGCCAGGCCGCGCCGCCCAAAGTCATCGATGAATCGACGGATGCTGGCCGCCAGCCGGGTGCCGCCGGCCCAGTCGGTCGCGGTGGTTGCCGCCTGCGCGAGTGCCTGGTCGGGGTCGCGCAGGGTGAGCTGGCGGGTCAACCGGGTGAGGTGGGTCGAGAACACGAACGCTTCGGCCCGCGCGCCGGAGGCCGCGCCCTGTAACAGCGACAGAAAAACCCGGGTGTAGGGCTCCATCGAACCGGAGACGTCGCAGAGCAGCACGAGTCGGCGCGGCTTCGGGCGGCGCCGGGCGTAGTGGAGGGTGATCGGATCTCCGCCGGTGCGGTGCGCGGCTCGCACGGTGCGAGCTGGATCGAGCCGGTCACGACTGTGCGGCGACGGATGCGTGCGGCGGCTCAGGCGCGTCGGCGTCGCCAGCACGATGCGGGCCACGAGCTGGCGCAACCGGGCGAGCTCCTCGGGGTCGAGGTCGGCGAACGCCGTCTCGTGCAGGTGTTCGTCGCGGGACGCCAGGGCGAGGATCGCGTCACGCTCTGGGCCGTCGGTCTCTTCATCGGCCGAGTCGGCGCCGGGCAGCGGGGCAGCCGGGCGATCGGGCTGCGGTTCCGGCGCGCCGGCCGGCCGGTTGGTCGAGGGGGCGGCTTTCGTGCGCGTCTCCGCCCCGATTGCCGGCGGAGCGTTCGGATCACCGCGACTCTCGGCCGGGTCGAGTCGGCCGTCGAACACTGCGCTGAACACCGCGTCGAAGCGGGCGAGGTGCTGTTGCCGGGAGACGAACACGATGCGGCAGGCCCAGTAGAGGGCTGCCCGGTCGATCGGCGGGACCAGCCGCAGTGCTTCGGCCAGCCGGGCCGCGCGGTCGGGCGACACCGGCAGCCCAGCCCGGTATAGGGCCGTGCTGAATCCGGCGGCGAGGGCGGCCGCTTCGATCCGTGGTTGAAGATCGCGGTCAGCCACGCGCGGCCTCCGCCACCCAGCCGCCGCCGCGGGCGGCCGCCAAATCAAGGTCGTCCCGATTCTTCAGAACCGAGCCCCAAGTCTGCTCTACCGCGCGGCCGCTCAGCTGCTCGATACCGAGCACTCCGAGGGCGCTGACCCAGTCGATGGCTTCGGCGATACCGGGCGGCTTCACCAGGTCGAGCGAGCGCAACCGGGTGATCGCGGCCGCAGCCTCGGTGGCAAGGTCCTGCGAACTGCTCGGCACCCGGCGTCGCACGATCTGGGCGATCCGCTCCGGCCCCGGGTAGTCGATCCAGTGATACAGGCAGCGCCGGGTGAGGGCGTCGTGCAGGTCGCGGGTGCGATTGCTCGTGAGAATTACGATCGGTGGATGCGTCGCCTGTATCGTTCCCAGCTCCGGAATGGTGACGGCCGCCTCGGCGAGCAGCTCAAAGGTGAACGCTTCGAACTCGGCGTCGGCCCGATCAATCTCGTCGAGGAGCAGCACGGCCGGCCGTGGCCCGGCATGTTCGATTGCTTGCAATAAAGGGCGACGCAGCAGATAGTCGCGGCTGAACAAATCGGTTTCGGCCAGTTCGACCCCGCGTGCCTCAGCCACACGGATGCCGAGCAGCTGCCGCGGGTAATCCCATTCGTAGAGCGCTTCACCAGCGGAGATTCCCTCGTAGCACTGCAGGCGAAACAGTTCGGTGTGCAGCAGTCGGGCGAGCGCCTTGGCGATCTCGGTCTTGCCGACCCCCGGCTCGCCCTCAAGCAGCAGCGGCTGTCGCATGCGCACGGCCAAAAACACGGCCGTGGCGAGCCCATCGTCGGCCAGATAATCCTCGGCATCCAGGTCGCGTTGCAACGCGGCAACTGAGGGCAACAACTTTGCTACGCCCTCCGTAGTCATCGCTCGCCCCATGCCGAGGCAAGCGACGCCCTAGCGCGCTGTCGCATACCGCTCCGGATTCGCCAGAAACGCTGTGCGGCAACCCCGCGCACAGAAATACACGGATTCGCCGTCCAACTCCACCTGCAGCGACGAGGGCAGCGCTGCCACCGTCATGCCGCAGACTGGGTCGATGGCCGCGCCGGCGATCTCCGCGTTCGACTCGGCGGTGCTCGCCGCGGTCGACGACTCGGCGGCCGCAGCGACACCCGCAGCAAACGGATGCCCGTGCCCGGCCCGCTCCTGCACCAGCTGCGCGAAGATCGACACCGCGATCTCCCCGGGTGTGTGCGCCCCGAGGTCGAGGCCCGCCGGACTGAACACCCGTGCGCGCTGCTCGGGGGACACGTCAAGCGACGCCAGTACCGCTGCACCGCGCCGGGGACTGGCCACGAGCGCGACATAGGGAACCCCCGCTGCGAGAGCGGCGAGCAAGGCCGGTTCCTCGTCCCGTCCGTGCGACGCAACGATCAGGGCGGCGTCGCCAGCCTCGGGGACGGCGGAGGCGCCATCCGCCTGCACGAGGTCGAAGCCCACGAGCGGAGCCAGGGCGGCGAGCGCCTCGGCGTCGGGTGTCGACCCAACCAAAATCAGGCGCGGCAGCGGAATACGCGGTTCGAGAAAGATCTCGATTGCGCCGCCGCTGACACAGGGATTGGAGACCTCGACCGCGCCGTCCTGCACGGTGCTCGACGGCATACCGGCCACGACTTTGAGCAGCAGCGGCTGGCGACTTTCGAGTACCTGCAGGCTGTACAGGCGAACGGATGCCTCCACGCACGTTCCCCCGACGAAACCGCTGATCTCGCCGGTGGCTCGCACGAGAGCAGTATCGCCGGCGTGCGCACTCGTTGGGCGCACCGCGCGCACGACGGTCGCATGCACGAACGGTTCGCGGCGTGCCTCGAGTTCGCGCACCAGCACGGATTGCAGCACGGGCACGCTACACCGGCGGTCTCGTGCGGCCCTGCATGGCTTCCCACACGCGGGCGGGCGTGCAGGGCATGTCCATGTGCACGACGCCAAACGGGGCAAGAGCGTCGACGACGGCGTTGACGACGGCGGGGGGAGAACCAACCGTGGCCGATTCGCCAATGCCTTTCGCGCCGATCGGGTGGTGCGGCGACGGGGTCACGGTGAAGCCGGTCTCCCAGTCGGGTACCTCCATTGCCGTGGGGATGAGGTAGTCCATGAACGAGCCGCCGAGGCAGTTTCCCTCGGCGTCGAATTCGATGAATTCCATCAGTGCCATACCGACTCCATCGGTGAGACCGCCGTGAATCTGACCCTCGATGATCATCGGGTTGATGCGGGTGCCGCAGTCATCGACGGCGATGAAGCGGCGTACCTTGACGTGACCGGTGCCCGGGTCGACGTCGACGACGCAGATGTAGGCGCCGAAGGGAAAAGTGAGATTAGGCGGATCGTAGGTGACCTCGGCGTCGAGGTTGCCCTCAATGCCCTCTGGCAGTGCGACCGTGCCGTGGGCGCCCATCGCGATCTCGGCAATGGTCTTACCGACACTCGGGTCGCCCTTGACGAACCAGCGCCCCTTCTCCCACTCGAGGTCTTCGGGCCGGGTCTCGAGCATGGCAGCGGCGATGAACCGGGCCTTCTCCCGCACCTTGCGGGCGACGAGGGCCACGGCGGCGCCGCTGACCGGAGTGGACCGGCTGCCATAGGTGCCGAGGCCGAACGGGGTCTGGTCGGTGTCGCCGTGCACGACATCGATGTCTTCCGGCGGGATGCCGATCTCTTCCGCCACGATCTGGGCAAACGTCGTCTCGTGACCCTGACCCTGGCTCTGCACCGAGATGCGCACGACCGCCTTACCGGTGGGGTGGATGCGCAGTTCGGCGCCGTCCGCCATGCCGAGGCCGAGAATGTCCATGTCTTTGCGCGGCCCTGCACCGACCGTCTCGGTGAAGAACGAGATGCCGATGCCCATCAATTCGCCGCGTGCCCGTTTCTCTTTTTGCTCGCGGCGCAGTTCGTCGTAGCCGGCCATCTTCATCGACAGCCTCATCGTGGGTTCATAGTCCCCGGAGTCGTATTCCCAACCGGTCTTGTTGGCGTAGGGAAATTGCTCGGGTTTGATGAAGTTTTTCAGGCGCAACTCGGCTGGATCCATGTCGAGCTTGCGGGCCAGGATGTCGACCATCCGCTCGACCAGATAGACCGCCTCGGTGACCCGGAACGAGCAGGCATAGGCCACGCCGCCCGGGGCCTTGTTGGTGTACACGCCGGTGACGGTGCAGTGCGCGGCGGCCAGGTCGTAACTACCGGTGAAGATATGAAAGAACCCGGCCGGATACTTGGTCGGCTGGGCGGTGGCGTTGAACGCGCCGTGGTCGGCGAGCACGTTCGTGCGGAGGGCCAGGATCTTGCCGTCCTTGGTCGCCGCGATCTCGCCCTGCATGATGTAGTCGCGGGCGAACGAGGTGCTCATGAGATTTTCGGAACGGTCCTCGACCCATTTCACCGGTTTGCCGGTGACAATGGAGCCGACGACGGCGAGGATATAGCCCGGGTAGATTCCGACCTTGTTGCCGAAACCGCCGCCGATATCGGGGGAGACCACCCGAATCTTGTGCTCGGGAATTCCGGAGACCATCGCGAACAGGGTGCGATGGGCGTGGGGCGCCTGCGTCGTTTCGTATAGGGTGAGGCGGCCATCGATGGGGTCGAAGTCGGCCACGGCGCCGCATGTTTCCATCGGTGCCGGGTGCACGCGCGGGTAGACGATTTCCTGGGACACAACGACGTCGGCGCTCGCGAAGACGGCATCCGTTTCAGCCTTGTCGCCGGCTTCCCAGTCGAAGATATGGTTGTCGGTGCGGCCCGCAAGGTCGTCGCGAATGACGGGAGCGCCCGGGTCCATGGCCTTGCGGGCGTCGACGACAGGCGGTAGCACGTCGTACTCGACCTGAATCAGTTCGAGGGCATCACGCGCGGCGTAGCGGTCTTCAGCGACGACGAACGCAACCTCCTGGCCCTGGAAGCGCACCTTGTCGGTGACGAGCACGGCCTGCACGTCCATCGAGAGGGTGGGCGCCCAGGCCAGGCCGAGGGCCTGGAGGTCAGCGCCGGTGATGACGGCGAGCACCTTGGGATGCGCGAGTGCTTCGGTCGTGTCGATCGACACCAGTCGGGCGTGGGCGACGGGAGCGCGCAGGATGGCACCGTGCAGCATGCCGGGCAGCACGATGTCGTCGACGTAGTGGCCCTTGCCGCGAACGAAGCGTGGGTCTTCCTTGCGCTGCATGCGGCCGTGGCCGATCGGTCGATCGTGGCCGCCGGCCGCCGGGTTCGTCGGGCGGTCCTCCAAAATGGTCATGCGCGCACTTCCTCTTCCGCGGTGTCAGCGGCACTAATCGAATGTTCGGCGGCCCACTGGATGGACCGCACAATGGTGGCGTAGCCGGTGCAGCGGCAGATCTGGCCTGAGATGGCCTCGCGAATCTCTAGCGGTTCCGGGTGCGGATTGTGGTCGAGCAGGGCGCGGGCGGTGAGCATCATGCCGGGGGTGCAGAAGCCGCACTGCAGGCCGTGCTCCTCCATGAAGCCCTGCTGCACGGGGTCGAGGGTGGCGCCGTTGGCCAGTCCCTCGACGGTCGTGATGGCGTGGCCGTCGGCCATGGCGGCGAGCACGGTGCACGATTTCACCGGCTGGCCGTCCATCAGCACGACGCAGGTGCCGCAGTTGCTGGTATCGCAACCCCAGTGGGTTCCGGTGAGCCGCAGGTCGTCGCGGATGAAGTGCACGAGCAGCACGCGCGGTTCAATCTCGCGGGTGACGTCGGTGCCATTGACGGTCAGGTTGATCTGCATGAGGGCTCAACTCCTAAATCGTGATCTCTGAAACGGATGCCGCGGCGCGGCGGCAGGCCGCCCGCAGCACCCGACGGGTGAGTTCGTCGGCAAGGTGCCGTTTGTAGTCGATCGGGCCGCGCTGGTCGGCGAGGGGGTCGCAGGCAAGTGAAGCCAGGCGCCCGGCTTCGACGAAAAGTGCTTCGGTGGGAGCCTGGCCGACGAGGACGGCTTCGACCTCGGTTACGGTGCGGTCGAGTCCGACCGCGGTGAGGCCGACAGCGACATGGCTGATCGTGCCGTCGGACCCGAGCGTCACGCTGGCACCGGCCGCGGCGACAGCCCAGTCGCCGACGCGGCGCTCGACCTTCTCGTAGGCGCTGCCCGAGCTGGCGCGAATCGGCATGCGCACCTCGATGAGCAGTTCATTCTGGGCGACGGCGGTCTCGTACGGGCCGCGGTGAAAGTCGGCCATGGACAGCATCCGCTCGCCGGCTGGTCCGCGCACGACGGCCACCGCTTCGAGGACGTGGCACACGGTCGAGAGGTCCTCTGCCGGGTCGGCCTGGCAGAGCGAGCCACCGATAGTGCCACGGTTGCGTACGATCGGGTCGGCGATGACCCGTTCGGCGTCGGTAATAATGGGAAAGAGGCGCTTGATGTCGTCGGATTCGAGCAGGGTCGTGTGTCGGGCCATGGCGCCGATACGCAATACCGGGCCGTCGACGAGCAGGTAGTCCAACTCGTAAAGGTCGTTGATGTCGATGAGCCAGTCCGGGCGGGCGAGGCGCAGCTTCATCATGGGAAGCAGGCTGTGTCCGCCGGCAACCACCCGGGATTCAGCTCCGTGTCGGTCGAGCAGGGCGAGGGCATTATCGACCGAACTGGCGCGAACATAATCGAACGGAGCCGGAATCTGCACGGGCTTCTCCTTACGAAAGAAGGTTCCATGACACCGCGCATCGTTGCGCGGCGCTGTTGTGTGCCACAGCTTGCTCCCCGGCCCCCGAAGCTGTCAATATCAACCTAAGGGAAAGGTTATGAGCTGTGGCAATGACGCTGAATCAGCTGCGGGCCTTTGCCCTGGTGGCCCGACTCGGGTCCCTGCGCGCGGCAGCAGCAGCACTGCATATCAGCGAGCCGGCGGTGTCTTCGTCGCTCGCCGCTCTGCGCGTCGACCTCGGCGACGCTCTCTTCGTACGCGCTGGAGCCGGCATCGCGCTGACTCCGGGCGGGCGGGCGCTCGCCGATCACGCGCAGGAGATTGTGGGCCTGGCCGACCAGGTGCGCTGGGAGGTATCGCACGCACAGGAGTCCACGGCGAACCTGCGCGTGGTGGCCACGGCGGGGTTCGCCGAGCATGCTGCCGGTCGACTGCTCGATGCCTTCACGCGCCGGGTGCCGGGCCAGGCGGGTGGCATCGACGTGGTCGTTGAGCCCGCCGATGACGTGGGGTCGCTGCTGCAGGACCACGCCTACGACGTGGCTCTCGGCGCCCGGCCTCCGCGGGGATCCCAGTTGGAGGTGGTGCCATTTCTGCGCTACCAGCGGGTGCTGGTGGCTGCGCCGGAGCATCCATTTGGCCGGCGGCAGCAGGCGTTGCCGCTCGCAGCCCTGCTGGGGGAGCCGTGGTTCACCGGTCCGGCCGGGGTCGAAGAGTTCACGGCCGAGAGCAGTTGGCTGGCGGCAGCGTTTCTCGCCTCCTCGCTCGGTGTACCCGAGATCGTGCCGCTCAGCAGCGAAACGGATGCCCTCGCCGCGGTGCGCGCCGGCGAGGGGATCATGCTCGCGTTCATGCACATCGTGCGGGCCGAGGTGCTGGCAGGGTCGCTCATTGTTGTGCCGGTGCCGAACACCCCCATTGCTGGGTTGTGGTGCGCGAGCACCCTGGATCGCGGGCGGGCGCCGGCCGCCGCGCGCACACTGCAACGGTTCGTCACCACCGCCGAGGCCACCGCCGCTATGCTCGCCCCCGGCGGCTCGCGCGGGGTTGCGCGGCGCGGCTCGAAGGTGCACGTGGCGCTCTGGAGCTGAATCGTCAGGGGCGGCGCGACCAGGTCTTCCAGAAGAGAGCCTCGGCATCCGCTGCCTTCTGCTGTTCCAAGGCGTGCAGGCGGCCGTAACTGAAGGTGTTCTCGCCGCGAAGGTAGGTGTCGACCCCGCCGAGGCGCAGCAGGCGCTCGCGGGCGATGACGCTGTCGTGCTGGTCGCCGAGAATTGTTTGCAGTTTCTGGGCGAATCGGCGCACGCGGGCGGCCCGCTTCGGGCTGAGCGGATGCGCCGTCTCGGCCGCATAACGCAGCCGCTTGGCGCGCTTGCGAGCGGCGTGCAGGGCGAGGTCACGCGCTGGCCCCGGTACGGTCGTGGCGGCCCGGCGCACAGCTCGGCGGAGCTTCTTCCACTCCTTCACGATCAGGCCAGGCACGACCACGCGGGCGTCCTGGCCAGCCGCAGCGGTGAAAGGCGGCGTGGCGGCAAGAGAATCGAGCGCGTCGAGCAACCGAAAGTAGCGGTGGGAGTCAAGGGCAGTGACGAGCGAGCGCCCGGCGGCGTTGACATCCGCTTCGGAGCGAGCCTCGAGGCGCTCCCGAATAGGGCCGAGGAGCAAAACCGGCGGCTCGCGGTCGAGCAGGCCGGCAAGGCGGCGTTGCAGCACCTGTTCGTCGCGGGATCCGCCGAGCACGCCGGCGAGCCAGCCGAGTTCGGTGCGGAGATGCTGCACCACGGTCGGGTCAAGGAGGGAATGATAGGTGGCCAGTATTGACCGCAGTCGGCGGGTGGCAACGCGCATGACGTGTACGGCGCCGTCGGCGTGCTGGCGAACCTGCGGGTCGTGACGGTGTAGAACATCGATCTGCTCGCTCAGACTGGCCAGTAGAACATCACCGGCCGGGCCGCCCGGGGTGGGGCGAGGCTGCTTCGAAGCGGGTGCGGTCGGAGACCGGTCGCCGAGCGCGCGGGAGAGTTTCGAGGCGTGCCGTGACAAGAGGATGCCGCCGCTGGCGAGCACTGACTGCCCGGCGTCGAGCAGGTCCTCCGGTCCTTCGACGAGCTCGATCTCCCATTCGCGCCACGCTTTGGAGGCCGGTTCATCAATGAGGCGGTCAGCGCGCACCCGATCATCGCACAGCACGGCGAGGGTTTCGCCGCCCGCACCGATCAGGGCGTATACGACACGGGAGGTATGAAGGCGGGCAATGGGAACGAGCGGTGCGTCTCGCACATAGACCCGAACGAGTTGCGCCAGCGACTCGGGTACGACATCGGCTTCGCCCAGCACGTTCTTGCCGAGGGGCGCGTGGATCTCACAGCGACGGCCAGCGGCACCGGGCAGTTTAAGGTGCCATCCAGCGTCGTCGCCGCCGGTGCGTCGGCGCAGGGTGATGCGCGCAGCGCTGAGGCCAAGATGGTGGGTGTCGAAATAAACGGCCGCGAGATCGAAGGTCACCGGTTCCGCGATTGCCTGTACGCCGGGCAGGTCTTGCAACCGTGGCAACGGGGCCAGCTCGTCGACGTCAAACTTGCGTTCTATCTCGATACCACCGTTAGCGTCCACGATTCAGCCTAGCGCGGGCGTGCCCGGCCAGGCCGAATCGTGCTACGTGCCAGGGGCTGGTCAGGCGTTGGCGAGCCACAGGTCAGGGCCGAAGATCTCGTAGTGGATACGGTCGGCCGGCACACCGGACTGCAGCGCCTGGGCGCGCAGGCTGCGCATGAACGGCAGCGGACCGCAGAGGTACACTGAGGCATCCTCCGGGATCGTCACGTTCTCCAGTGACATGAAGCCCTCGTGGTGGCCCTCGCTCGGGATCTCCAGCCAGAGCTCGAGTTCGGCCGCCTCCAGCAGGGCGATGTCCTCGTTCATCTGCTCGCGCAGCGCCCAGCGATCGAGGTTGCTTTCGGCGTGGAGCACGAGCACCTCACGCTTCGAGCCCGTGTCCACCAGGGAGCGCAGGATGGAGGCGCTGGGCGTGCAACCGATTCCGGCCGAGGCCAGGATCAGCGGGCCGGTGCCCGCATCGAGGGTGATATCGCCGCACGGCACGGAGAGGATGAGCGTGTCGCCGACCTGCACGTCGCGGTGCAGCACGGGGGAGACCTCGCCGTCGGCGTCGAGCTTGGTGGTGAAGACCCTCGTTGTGGCCGTGCCAGCCGAGAGGGAGTACTGACGCACCTGGCGGATACCGTCGGGCATGGTGGCGGTGACGCTGATGTACTGGCCCGGCAGGGCGGGCGTCACGGGGGTGTCATCGGCCGGTTCGAGGGTGAACGTAACGGCGTCGGTACCGGCCGCTTCCTTCTTCACGACGATCCAGGGAGCGAGCGGCTTGTCGCTGGCGAGTCCGGCGTAGAGGCCCTTCTCCATCTTGATCAGTGCGTGGGCCATCAGCCAGTAGACCTCGGTCCAGGCGGCGGCGATCTCGGCGGTGATGACGTCGCTGAGTTCGTCGGCGATGCCCTCGAACAAATACTTGTAGACGATGTCGTACTGCTCGGGCTGAATGTCGAGGGAGATGTGCTTGTGGGCGATGCGGGAGAGCATGGCCTCCGGCGTGGTGTCAGGGTTCGCCACCAGATGGGTCGCGAAGACGGCGATGCTGCCGGCGAGGGCCTGCTGCTGCGTGCCGTTCTTCTGGTTGGACCGGCTGAATAGTCCATCGAACAGTTCGGGGTGGGCGGTGAGCATGCGCTTGTAGAAGTTTCTCGCGATCTGTGGCATCCGCTCGCCGACCAACGGCAGGGTGGCTTCGATGAGGGGGAGGGACTGGGCCGAAAGCATTAATACTCCTTCTATATGACCGACTCCCGTTTGTGGGCGTCTCCTACAAAAGTAGCATTTGAAATACCAATTAAACGGATGCTTTCTACAAGTCGTAGAAAGTAGGGACTTTAGTCCTACCGCATCAATCCGAGATCGACCAGGACCGGCCCAGCCGGTTTTCCGTGCGGGAGGCTGGCGATGACGAGGTCATCCAGCTCGCGGTAGAAGGCATCCCTGGCCCGGCGGAGGGCGCCGCGCAGGCCGCATCCGCTCAATAGAGGGCAGGGCCCGGCGGGCGAGTCGCAGGCGGCGAGGTCGGTGCGTGTGTCGAGCTGACGCAGGAGCGCCCCGACGGTGACTTCGCGGCCGAGCGGGCTGATGCGCACGCCGCCGCTCCGCCCTCGAATAGCCTCGACCAGGCCAAGCTCGCGCAGGCGCAACAGCGCCTTGCTCACATGGTTATAGGGGGTGCAGACCTCGGCGGCGACGACCCGCGAGGTGAACGTCACTTTTTCCGGTGCCGCAGAGAGCAGCATGACGACCCGCAGGCAGACGTCCGAAAAAGCGTTGATCCTCATGCTCTAACTGTAGATGCGACCGCCACCGTCGCCGAGATGAGAGAATGGGGCAGGTGAACACTGAGTCGGAGACACTGTTTGAGGTAATCCGCTTCGTAGACCTGGCCGGCGTGCTCTCCAATGCCATTCTCGGCGGGGTCGCCGCGCGCACAGCCCGACTCGACATCGTCGGTTTCGTCGTGCTCGCTATCATGAGCGGGCTCGGCGGCGGCATGATCCGGGATACCCTGCTGCAGCAGGGCAGCCCGGCGGCACTGCTCGACCCGGCCTATCTCATCTTTGCCGTCCTCGGCGGGGTCATCGCCTTCTTCGTGACTTTCAACGGTCGCTGGACCCGACGAGTGCTGTTGCTGCTTGACGCGCTCGCCGTGGGGTGCTGGGCGGCGGTCGGTGTGCAGAAAGCGCTTGATGCCGGTCTCGGCTGGCTTCCGGCCATCCTGCTCGGCATGATCACCGCGGTCGGCGGCGGTATGGTGCGCGACATCATGCTGCTCAAGGTGCCGACCATCTTCGGCGGCAATACGCTCTATGCCACGAGTGCCCTGCTGGCAAGCGCCGAGATGGTGATTCTAAGCAAGCTCGGGTTCGTAGCGGTCGGCACCGGCGTGGCCATTCTGAGCGGCGCTGCGCTCTCCCTGCTGGCCAAACGTTACGGGTGGGTTCTGCCGACCGGCTACGCGCTGCGTATTCCGAAGCCGATTCTGCTCCTGAACCCCCGGGCCTGGCGCCAGCGCCGACTCGATGCGCGCCGCGCTCACAACGGCATCTTCCCTGACGATCCGGGTGCGTCGCTCTGACCGTTAGGGCTTCTGTGCAAAAGCCTGCGCCGGGTTCAGTACCGCGAGCGTCGCCGCGTGCAGCAGGCCGTTGGTGGCCAGGGCGCTGCCATGCCACGGGCCGGGCTGGCCATCGACCGAGGTGAACGTGCCGCCGGCCTCCTGCACGATCGGCGCGAGAGCGGCCATGTCGTAGGACTGCAGGTCGAATTCGCCGGCCACGTCGAGGTGGCCCTCGGCGAGCAGCATGTATGACCACATGTCGCCGTAGGCGCGGGTACGCCAGACCTGGCGGGACAACGTGACGAGCTCATCGAGGTGCCCGGCTTGATCCCACTGCTGCAGGCTGCCATAGCTGATGGATGCCTCGGCGAGGGTCTCGATGCTGGAGACGCGCAGGCGGGTGGGCGCGGCATCCGCCTGCGTTGTGTCGATTGACCAGGCGCCGCTACCCGCGGCCGCCCACCAGCGCTTGCCGAGCGCGGGGGCGCTGACCACGCCGAGCACCGGAACGCCGTCGACGGCGAGGGCGATGAGGGTGGCCCAGATCGGGATGCCACGGAGAAACCCGGCCGTGCCGTCGATGGGGTCGATGATCCACTGACGCGCGGTGGACCCGGCGGTACCGAACTCTTCGCCGAGGATGCCGTCGTCGGGGCGGTGATCGGCGAGCAGGGCGCGGAGGGCACGCTCAACCGCCTGGTCGGCATCCGTTACCGGTGTGCGGTCGGGTTTGGTCGTCACGATCAAATCGAGCGCGGTGAAGCGGGCGCTGGAGATGGCGTCGGCGGCTTCGGCGAGGGCCAGGCCGAGCTGGAGGTCGTCGGAGAGGGCGTAGATTCGCGGTTCGGTCACCCTCCCAAGGATAGTAATTTCGCGAGCGGATGCCGGTCACCGCCCCGTTTCTGCCTCGATTGGCATCGAGCCCTATTTGGGTGTTAGGGTTACACGTTGCCGCGGGTCGTTCCGCTGCCTCACACGCACCTCTAGCTCAATTGGCAGAGCAACTGACTCTTAATCAGTGGGTTCCCGGTTCAAGTCCGGGGGGGTGCACCACTGCAACAGCGGTATCGCACTTAGTCGGATTTGCCGGACATAGCAACCTTTGCAGCAACGTGTTGTCAAAACCCTCCAGGATACTTGGGTATTTGCCGTATTTGGCTATTCGCGCGCTGCGCGCTGCACCGATGCGTCATGTTCGGTGTGTGCCGCATGAAGAAGTTCCATCAGTCCAGCCTTGTCTTTGGCCAACTCCTGATATTTCGGCCGGAGTGCGCGGAGGGATTCTTCCTCCCGGGTCAGGGCCGAGTAGACGCGGATGCGTTCGGTGTGGTCCGCGGTGTAGCCGAGGTCCAAATAGTTGATCGCGTGGCGTCGGGCGTTGGCGATAATGGTCTGCGCCCGGCCGGCCGGGCTGAGCAGCGACGCGAGCACCGTGACCACGAGCACACCGATGATGACTGTCAATGAGAGACCCGTACTGATTTCGAACACCGGTACCGGTTCTCCTCCGTTGATGAATGGCAGGTTGTTCTCGTGCAGGGCGTGGAGGATGAGCTTCACACCGATGAAGGCGAGGATCGACGCAAGACCAAAGGAGAGGTAGATGAGTCGGTCCAGCAGCCCGTCGAGCAGGAAGTACAGCTGTCGGAGCCCGAGGAGCGAGAATGCGGTCGCAGTGAAGACGATATAGACGTTCTGAGTCAGTCCGAAGATGGCAGGGATCGAATCGAGAGCGAACAGAAGGTCTGTGCCAGCGATTGCGACCATGACGAGAAGCATCGGGGTCAGCGCTCGTTTGCCCTCATGCACGGTGAAGAGTTTGTCTCCGTCGTAGTCCGGACTGGTGTGAAAGATCTTGCGTGCGATTCGCACCATGAAGTTTTCAGACGATCTGGACTCTGAACTTTCCGGTTTGAGCATGTTTCCCGCAGTGAGCAGAAGGATGATGCCGAAGAAGTAGAACACCCAGGCGAACGAATTGATCAGCGCCGCGCCCAGGAAGATGAATCCGGTACGGGCGATTAGTGAAAACGTGATGCCGAACAGCAAGACCTTCTGTTGGTCTTCGCGCGGGACCCGAAAACTCGTCATGATGATGAGGAAGACAAAGAGATTGTCGACCGACAGCGCCTTTTCGGTGATGTAGCCAGCGAAATACTCCGCACCAGGGGTAGCGCCGCCCAGAAGTAGAACGCCAAACCCGAAGAGTATGGCCATTCCCACATAGAGCGATGACCAGATTGCGGCTTCTTTCAAAGTCGGAGCGTGCGCCTTGCGGACATGGAAGACATAGTCGAAAGCGAGGAGAGCGACGATGGCCGCGACGGTCAAGATCCAAGTGAGGGGCGAAACATCCATTTTTGCTGCTTTCAGTCAATAAACGGGCCGCATTCTGACGTCCGGAGCGAACACGTTCTCTGCTCCAGCGGTGGTACTGAGACTACGTGAGCTCGTCGTTCAGGGCGACAGTCTAGTGAGGTCGTGTCGGGCTGTAGGCCGAAGGTGTCCCTGTCGGGACTTCGAATAAAATTGCGCACAAATATACAAGTGCATTTGAGAATTTCTCGACTCTGACTCAATGATTTGGTACAATAAGACCATGAGCCAAAGCGGCGATACCCCACAGCAGGGCGTGATTGACCGCTTCCTGGAGGGGCTGCCTGGCGGGCAATTCGCGGACCAATTGTTCTCGGACTGGTTGATGTCGGCAGAGGATCGCGCGCGAAGTGATGCCTTTCGTGCGGAGTGCCACTCGGTCTGGCAGGCCGAAGAAGAAGCCGACGCGAGAGCCGCCACTATTCCGAATTTTTGGAACGCTGACGGCCCGCCCGACCCCGCCGACCTCGATCTGACTGAGGTGTTCGCCGCGGTGTCGCCCGAGCATCTGTTCGACGAGCCCGACCCTGCCGCGTGCGACCCTGATTCGTGCGACCCTGATTCGTGCGACCCTGCCTCGCTCACTGATCTGGACCCGTTCCAGCGGCAGCTAGCGCGGTTCGTTGACCGGACGATCTTCTTCGAAAAAGTCATTTCTTGGGCGCAGGCGAGCAAAGCCGAGGTCCTCGCCGACGCGTGGAACTACACTTCCAGCACCGCCGAAACCGGCCGGCCGCAGGCTGGGCCGGGTCGCGAGCACGATTGGGACGCGACTTTCGCGGCTCAGCAGGGCTTGGTCGCGGAGATGGCGTGTGCGCTGCGCATCCCGGCCGGCACCGCGTCAGGTCTCCTGCAGGAGAGCCGGGTGTTGGTCGAGTCTTGCCCGCAGACCCTCGATGCGCTGCGGGCCGGGGACATTTCCCTGCGGCATGCGCGGCGGGTGCTCGACCAGCTCGACTCCG
>NZ_PJJJ01000028.1 GCF_002929495.1 Cryobacterium sp. Y82 | reverse complement strand
CATCACCTACAAGTATGAGCGGCACGACAAGCGCGTCGTCATCGACGGATTGAACGAGGCGAGCCACGAACTGCATTCCCGGCTCGCCGGCAACCTCGGCGGAGGGCATTAGCACGACGGCGGCACTATGTCCCATTCATGAGATATCGTCACACCCCAGTAGTGGGGGTAAGTGTAAATTCCAGCCTCAATGAGGAGCATTCTCTGAACCGAAGCGCCCTCGATCGCACAACTGAAACGCACTCCCGACGCTGGCTACGTGGTCCGGCACCGTCCTGAGCACTGCGATCGGTCTAATTGCTCGGGCGCCACCCCAGCTTGGGGAATTCTCCCCATCGCCTTCTCACTCCATTTCGGGCACTCTATCCACCACTAGGGTTGCTTTTGATCGGGGAGGAACGGGATGTTTCGACGCATTGTGCGCCAGCATCGCTCGCTCATGGGCGTGGGAATCGTCACATCCGCGGCTCTCGCGTTGTCCCTGCTGGCCTTCGTCTATCAGGGCATCAGTACTGCCGACGTACGGCTGAATGACGGCGGCGTCTGGGTTACCAAACCCAGCGGGCTACTGGTGGGACACCTCAACTACCAAGCTCAGGTTCTCGACACCGGGTTGCGCGCCAAGGCAAACGACTTTGACATTCTGCAGTCGGGCAACACCGTGCTCACGCATGATCGCGCCAATGCGACGCTCAGCCTGGTGGACCCGGCCAATGTGACCTTCGGGGCTGACGTGGCGCTGCCGGCGGATGCCGAGGTCGCACTCGGTGCTGACACCGTGGCAATCCTGGATCGTTCCACCGGTGACCTCTTCGTTCTCACCGTGGCAGACGTGGAAACTTTCATCCTTGAGAGCAGCGAACCGGTGGTCCAGCTGGGGGCCGGCGCCGCTGTTACCGTCGGATCCAACGGCACGGTGCACGCTGTCGGCGCCCGCGATGGCCAACTGGTCACGGTGACGCGCAGCACCGGGACAACCAGCTTCAACGCCCCCGTTGCCAGCGACCAGTCGTCTCTCGACGACCTCCCGGACCGGCCCAAACTGACGATTGCGGCGGTAGGTGATGCATCCGTCGTGCTGGAGAGCACCTCGGGAACCCTGATTCTGCCGGGAGGACGCAGCGTCAAGACCGCTCCGGGTTCTGCTTTGCAGCAAAGCACCACCGGCACGGCAACCACGACCGTGCTGGTGGGCACCCCCGACGCCCTGCTGATCCAGCCCCTCGACGGTAGCGACGCCACCCGCATCGAGGCCGGCGCCGACGGCCTTCCCGTTGCCCCGGTCTCTTTAAACGGATGCGCCTACGCGGCCTGGTCAACCAGTGCACGCTACGTGCGCGACTGCCCCGGAACCGACGACGATGTAGCCAGGGACATCGACCGCGGCACCACCACCGCACCCGTCACTTTTCGCGTCAACCGCAACGTCGTCGTGCTCAATGACCTCAGCACGGGTCTCGTCTGGCTGGTCGATCAGGACATGGTCGTGATCGAAAATTGGGAAGACATCACGCCCCCGCCCGACGAAAGCGATGAGCAAGACGAACAGGACGCCGTCACAGAGTCGATTGAGAACGTGCTGCCCGAACGCACCGAAGAGAACACCGTCCCGGTGGCCGTCGATGACGCGTTGGGGGTGCGGGCTGGCCGCAGTGTAATTTTGCCCGTTCTTGACAATGACACGGATGCCGATGGTGACATTCTCACCGCGACCATCGTCGGCGACACCCCCGTGTTGGGCAGGGTGCAACCGATCTTCGGCGGTGCGGCGCTGCAGATCACCGTGACCGACGGGGCCATCGGGACCGAAAGCTTTCGCTATGCGGTGAGCGACGGACGTGGCGGCACTGCCGAGGCAACGGTCGTTTTGACGGTGAGCACGGCCGGTACGAATAGCCAGCCCGTGCAGAAACGCACGAGCAGTTTCGTCGTGGAGCAGGGCGCTTCGATCACGCACAACGTGCTACCCGACTGGATCGATCCCGATGGCGACGACCTGTTCTTGCAGGCCGCCGCACCCGCCGATGACGATGCCGTGCAGTTCACCGCAGATGGCGTGCTCAGTTACGCGGCAATCGGCCAGAACCTCGGTCGCAAAGACGTGTTCATCGTCGTATCAGACGGAGTCGATACCGGCGAGGGCCTGGTGAAGGTCGATGTGCGGGCATCCGGAAGCACCAAACCGGTCACCAACCCCGACCACGTCTCGACTGCCGTCGGCCAGACCGTCACCGTGTCGCCACTGCTCAATGATGCGAGCCCCGGCGGCGTTCCCCTGCGCCTCGCGAAGATTGATGATGTGCCCGGTGCAACCATCGTGCCGGATTTTGTTACCGGTACTTTCACCTTCAACGCGGCCGAACCACGCACCTATTACCTGCAGTATCTGGCCACTGACGGCCCTAATACCGTGCTCGGTCTCGTACGCATCGACGTGACGGATGCCGCGGCGAGCGACCTTCCGCCTGTCGCGGTTCGCGACGTGGCCCTGTTGCCGGTAGGGCGCGATGTGCTCGTCGACGTACTCGCCAACGACACCGACCCGGCCGGCGGCATTCTGGTGGTGCAGTCCCTCAGCATTCCCGACAACCTCGGCATCACCGTCGCGGTATTGGAACACCGGGTGTTGCAGGTGACCGACCAGAGCGGCCTGAACGCGCCGGTCACAATCGGATATACCGTCTCGAACGGGTCGCTGAGCGCGGAAGGCGAGGTTCTGGTCGTTCCTGTACCGGCACCCACGAAACTGCTGCCGCCGGTCGCGGTAGACGATACCGTAACCGTGCGCGCGGGCGACATCGTGTCCATTCCCGTGCTGGCCAACGATTCGCATCCCAACGGCGATACGATCACGCTCGCGCCGACTTTGGTGGCACCGTTGGTCGACCCCATCGACGGCGACCTTTTCGTGTCGGAGAACACCCTGCGGTTTCAGGCTGGTTCGATCGCGAAGACCGTCTACGCAACCTACGAGGTCGTCGACAGCCTCGGCCAGAAGGATGCCGGCTACGTCACGATACAAATTCTTGCCCTCAACACCTCAACGAATTCCCCCCCGCGCCCGCGTGACCTCACCGCCCGCGTGCTCTCCGGGAACACTGTGCGTATCCCGATTCCGCTGGGTCAGATCGACACCGACGGCGACTCAGTTGAGCTCGTTGGGCAGGGTGCGGCGCCGGCCCAGGGGCGCATCGTGGAAGTGGGCGCGTCGTGGCTGAGCTATGAAGCATTCGCAGCATCCTCCGGCACTGATTCGTTCACCTACGTGGTGCGTGACCGGCTCGGCTCCGAAGCACAGGCCAGCATCCTCGTGGGAATCGCCCAACCGGGTGCCAGAAACCAGATGCCCTACGCCGTGAAAGACTCCGCGACCGCCCGCCCCGACCGCAAGCTGGCTGTTCCCGTGCTCCTTAACGACACCGACCCGGACGGTGACACGCTCACCCTGGTCGCTGACGGCCTCACCCTGCCCGACGGCCTCAACGCCACGGTCGCTGGCGAACGCATCGTGCTGCAGACACCCACTCAGCCGGGCGAGTTCAGCATTCAGTACACCGTCGCCGATCCCTGGGGGGCAACCGCGATCGGCACCCTGCAGTTGAGCATTACAGCGGATGCCCCTCTGCTGGCCCCCATAGCTCGCGACGACCGCCTGGTCGCGGCCGATGTGACCGAGCGGACCAGCGTCGATATCCCCGTTCTCGACAACGATGAAGATCCCGACGGCTCGGCCGCCGACCTCAACCTGTCGACCGACGATCCGGCGGCCACGGTCACCACCGACGGCCTCATACGGGTTGATCTCGCGGCAACCGCCCAGATCATTCGCTATACGATTACCGACGCTGATGGTCTCGAGGCCAGCGCGTTCATGCTCGTGCCGGGGCTCGACGACCAGCGCCCCACGCTCACCCAGGGAGTGAATCCCGTCGAAGTGAAAAGCGGCGAGACGGTGACCCTGGCCCTCAATGATTTCGTGACAGTGGCAGCGGGAAAGACCGCACGCATCACCGTGGCCGACAAGGTCTCGGCGACCCATGGCAACGGGGATTCGCTGATACAGAGCGAGGACACTCTCGTCTATACCTCAGCGGAGGGTTATTTCGGCGCAGAAGCCGTGAGCTTTGAAGTGACCGACGGCTCGGGCCCCGACGACCCGGCCGGCCGCACCGCGATCCTGATGATCCCCATCACTGTGCTCGCCCCCAACAACCAGCCGCCCACTTTCGTCGGCGGAACCGTCGAGGTCGCCCCCGGTGAAAACGCGATCACGGTCGACCTGGGCGCCATGGCAACGGATGCCGACCCCGGCGACCTCCAGAAGCTCGCTTTTCGCATCGACGGTGCGGTGCCTGCTGGCTTTACCGCCTCGATCACCGGCCAGACCCTGTCGGCAAGTGCCGATCCGAGCACGTCCAAGGGCCAATCCGGTGCGCTGTCGTTGCTCATCAACGACGGAACGACCGCCCCGGTCGCAGCCACCCTGCAGCTGAGCGTCATCGCCTCGACGCGCCCCCTCGCCACAACGACGGATGACTCTGTGCCGGAGGCGAAGCAGGGCAAGGCCGTGACCGTGTCGGTTCTGGCCAACGATACAAATCCGTTCCCGGCCGAAGCGCTGCGTCTGCTTTCGGCGACCGTGGAGACCGGCACGGGTACAGCATCCGTCGCGGGAAGCGACGTGGTAGTGACCCCCGCGAGTGATTTCATCGGCACGATGGTGGTGCGCTACCGGGTGACCGACGCGACGAATGACACCGAGCGTGAGGTCGAGGGCCGCATTCGCCTGACCGTGCAGGGCCGGCCCGACGCCCCATCCACCCCGAGCGTGACGTCGATTCAGGATCGCACGGTTGTGCTGTCGTGGACACCGCCGAGCAATAACGGCGCCGAAATAACTGGGTATACCGTGTCGGCGTCGGGCTTTTCCCAGGAGTGCGCCTCGACGACCTGCACCCTTGCGAACCTCACCAATGACACCGAGTACAGCTTTACGGTGACAGCCAGGAACGCGGTCGGCGAGTCCGACGCTTCGCCGGCGTCGGCCGTGGCCAGGCCAGACGCCCGACCCGACGTTCCGCAGCCGCCAACCCTGGTCTTTGGCGATGGCGCCCTCGACGTGTCCTGGGTCACGCCCACCAGCACGGGCAGCGCGGTCGAGTCGTACCTGCTCGAAATTTCGCCGCTGCCACGGTTTTGGGACCTGCGGCGCACCGCGACGGGCAATTCGCTCACCTGGGACGGCCTGCAGAACGGCGTCGCGTACACAGTGCGGGTGCAGGCGGTCAACCGCGCCCCGGAGCCGAGCGACTGGAGCTCGTTCTCGAGCGCGGTGGTGCCGGCCGGCGTTCCCTATGCGCCAGTAGCGCCGACCACGACACCGGCGACGGCCGTGGGCAGCCAGGCCCAGATTTCGGTGAGCTGGGTTGCGCCGGAGAACAACGGCGATGTGATCGCCGGTTATACCCTCAATTCCCTGCAGAACGGCGCCGTCGTGAGCAGCCTGCCCGTGTCGGCTACGAGCGCCAACGTGGCGGTCGCGGCGTCCGAAACCGACTACACCTTCACTGTCAGCGCCCGCAACAAGGCCGGCGACTCCCTGGCAAGCGCAGCGTCGACCGCACGGCGCGGCGCGGTGCCGCCCGGCGCTCCCACCAGCGTGGTGGCCACTCCCAAGGATACGGCCGTGGCTGTAACCTTCACGGCCGGCGCCGCGAACGGTACCCGTTCGAGCGAACTGACCTACCATTATCGGGTCAACCAGACCGGCGCCACGGGAACGTTTGCCGCGGGCGGCGGCACCATCGGCGGTCTGAGCAACGGTACCGGGTACTCCGTGGATGTCTGGGCGACGTCGACGGTGGATGGTGTCTCGCCCGGCACCGCCGGCACGTCGAACACTGTGGTGCCGTTCGGCAAGCCGATCATCACCCTGCAGGCAGTGAACCGCCAGGACGGAGCCGTTCAGTTCATCTGGAATGTCAACGGCAACGGTCGCGCGCTGACGTCCTCGAGCCACGGCGTGGACGGCGCTGGCAACGCTCAGGCCACGAATGGCGGGCTCGCCGCGAGCGAGACAACATCGATCACGGTGACCTATGGCAATGAGGCCGGCACCTCGACGGAGACGTGGTCAGGGCAGAGCAACCCGATGAGTGCCACGGCGTCTCAAGGAGCTTCGACCGGCAACAATCATTACACTCTCAACCTCAACACCAGAAATTTTCCGGCCGGACGATACACCGTGAAGTGTTTCGCCGACGAAAACGGCGGCGCCATGATTTTTTCAGCCGACATGAACGTTCCAGCGAACGGCACGATCGGCACTTGCAATGTGCTCTGGAGAACCGGTTGGGTCTACATCGAGGTTGTCGGCCAGGTCACGACGGCGAAGGTTTACATTCCATGATCACGACAGGCCCAAGGGGAAGCAACTCATGACCATGACACCAGAACAAGCGACCTGGTTTGCCGAAACGTTCGGACGGCTCGTCGACAACGTGGGCCTCGCCGTGCTCGGCAAGAACCAGGTAATTCGCCTCGTCCTCACGGCGATGCTCGCCGAGGGTCACGTGCTGCTCGAGGATGCCCCCGGCACCGGCAAAACGTCCCTCGCCAAGGCCCTCGCCGCGACCGTGCAGGGCACCAACAATCGCATTCAATTCACACCGGACCTGCTGCCGAGCGACGTGACCGGCGTCACCATCTATGACCAGCAGAGCCACAAGTTCGAGTTTCACCGTGGCCCCATCTTCGCGTCGATCGTGCTCGCCGATGAGATCAACCGGGCGAGCCCGAAAACCCAGTCGGCACTGCTCGAGGTGATGGAAGAGAGCCGCATCACTGTGGACGGCATCGGTCACGAAGTTGGGCGGCCCTTCATGGTGATCGCCACCCAGAACCCGATCGAGCAGGCCGGCACCTACCGACTGCCAGAGGCCCAGCTCGACCGCTTTCTCATCAAGACGTCGATTGGCTACCCCGACCTCGCCTCGACCGAGCTGATCCTGGCCGGCGCAGCCAACCGCAACCCGGCAGCCGGCCTCACCGCGATGATCACCACGAGTGCGGTGGCTGACATGGCCGACCTCGCATCGAGCGTGCACACCGACGCCGCCATCTTGCGCTACGTCGCCGAGCTCACCCAGGAGACCCGACTGGCCGCCGAAACCCGGGTGGGGGTGTCGGTGCGCGGGGCACTCTCCATGATTCGGGCCGCCAAGGTCTGGGCCGCCGCACAGGGCCGCAACTTCGTGCTGCCCGACGACGTAAAAGACCTGGCCGCCGCAGTCTGGACGCACCGGCTCGTGCTCGACCCCGAGGCAGAGTTCTCAGGGATGACGGCGGAGAAGATCATCACCCGTGTTCTTGCCGATGTGGCCGCGCCCCAGGCCAGAAAGCCTGCGGCATGAGCGGTGCGGGGGACCAGATCACGCCGAGCCGGCTGGCTCCGCTGCGCGCGCTCTGGCTCGGGGCGGCGTGGCCGGTTCTGCAACCCCTCTGGCTTCGCCTCAAGCGGATGCTCGCGGTGCTGACCGCGTTCGGCTGGACCGTGCTCGGGGCATCCGCTCTGGGCTGGATTTTGGGTGTTCGCTACGGCTGGAAGGAATTCACTGCTCTCGCGATCGTGGGCGTCCTGCTGCTCGTGCTCGCCGTACCGTTCATGCTCGGGCGCAGTGCCTACAAGATCGCCTTGGACCTGGCCAACACGCACGTTGTCGTCGGCGAGCGCGCAGTCGGCAGCGTGAGCGTCACCAACCCCTCCACCCGAACGATGCTGCCCGCGCGCGTCGAGCTGCCCGTGGGCGCCGGGCTCGCTTCCTTTGCGCTCCCGCGCCTCGTTCCCGGCGCCGAGCACGAGGATCTCTTCACGATTCCAACCCAACGTCGTACGGTGCTGTCGGTGGGGCCGGTGCGCTCGGTGCGCGGCGACGCACTCGGCCTGTTCCGCCGGGTCATCGGCTGGACTCCGGCCGAGGACCTCTTTGTACACCCGCGCACCGTGCACCTCGATGGCTCGAGCTCCGGGTTTCTGCGCGACCTCGAGGGCCTACCAACGAGCGACCTCAGCAACGACGATGTCTCGTTCCATGCCCTGCGCGAGTACGTGCCGGGCGACGACCTGCGCAACGTGCACTGGCGCTCTTCTGCACGCACCGGAACCATCATGGTGCGCCAGTTCGAAGAGACCCGGCGCTCCCACCTGGCCATCGCACTCAGCCGCAACCCGCTCGACTATAAGCCCACCGACGCTACAACGGCGACGGATGCCACGGCCGGCCCGGCCGCCATCGACGAGTTCGAGCTGGCCGTGTCGATCTGCGGCTCCCTCGGGTTGCAGGCCCTCACCGAGGAGAAGCAGTTGACGGTGCTCGCGCAGGAGCAGATTCTGCCTAGCCAAACCGGAAAACGCCTGCTTGACGGGCTGTCGGCGATCGAGGCCGGCGGATCGAGGGCCGACATCGTGCAGTTGGCGCGGCAGACCGGCGTGCGGGTGCCGAACGCATCCGTTGTGGTATTGGTGTTCGGCAGCACGGTGGAGCCGACCCGAATTCGGTCGGCGGCCAGCCATCTGCCGAGCGGCGTTCGGGTGATCGCAGTGCGTTGCGAAACCGGAGCGCCCCTATCGCGGCGAGCGATCGCCGAAACGACGGTGCTGACGGTCGGCGCCCTGGACGACCTTCCGTTCGGTATGCGCCGGGTGAACGAATGAACGCCGACCGCGCCGGACACGCGCAGCTGGGAGATATTCTCGCGCTCGTACTGCTGCTCGGCCTCGGTGTGGCCGGCTTCGGCCCAGTCTTTGGCGGAACCGATTACCTGTTGGCCGGCCTCGGCGGCGCGCTCCTGGGGCTCGGCCTCGCGTGGCTCGGCGCCCGCCTACGCTGGGGAACACTCACGCTCGCCGTTGCGGCCGCGCTCACCTACTTTGTCTTCGGCGGGGTGCTGGCTCTGCGTACGAGCACGATCGCCGGCGTGGTTCCCACCCTCGATACCCTGCGTGAACTGGCCCTCGGCGTCGTGTTCTCATGGAAGCAGCTGCTCACCGCCCCGGCACCGGTCGCCGGATTCGAAGGCCTTTTGATCGTGCCTTACCTCGCCGCGCTGATCAATGCTGTGTTGGCCGGCAGTTTCGCCCTGCGGCTGAGCCGGCCGACCCTGGCCCTGCTGCCCGCAGCCGCCCTGTTCACCGTGTCGATCGGCTTTGGCACCCACGAAACCGTGCTGCCCCTGCTGCGCGGCATCCTGTTCGCGGTCATTGCCATCGCCTGGACCGCCTGGCGCCTCACCGCACGCCGCAACGCGCAGTCCAGCAGCACCACTAGCGGTGCAGCCGCCACTTTCGACCCGGCGAGCGAGCGCCGGCTACGCTTTCGTGGGTTGGCCGCCGGCTCCGCCCTGTTGGTCTGCGGCCTGGTGGTAGGGGTCAGTGTGGGCAGCGTCGTCGAGCCCGCGACTGCCCGGCAGGTGCTGCGCGATACCATCGTGCCGCCGCTCGACCTGCGAGCCTACCCGAGCCCCCTGGTGGGCTTTCGTAAGTACGTGCGCGACTACGCCGACCAAACGCTCTTCACCGTGAACGGGCTGCCCGCCGGCGCCCGGTTGCGTCTGGCTACCCTGGACCGGTTCGACGGTATGGTCTTCAACGTCTCCGGCGATGGCAGCGCGGGATCGGGCACATTCGCGCGGGTCGGCACCAGCATCACCGACACCCGCGCCGGAACCCCGGCAACCCTCAGCGTCACTATCGACGCGCTTACCGGTGTGTGGGTGCCCGATGCCGGGTATCTGACAGCACTCACTGTGATGCACGCTGGAAATGCCCGTGCCGCTCAGCTCGCCGCGGGCCTGCACTACAACCGCACTACCGGCGTGGCCGTCTCCACCCTCGGATTGCAGCAGGGCGACACCTACACCGCCACGGTCATCATGCCGCCGAGTTACACGGACGAACAGCTGGCCACCCGGCAGGCCGCCACCCTGTCGATGCCCGAGTCCGTGCTGGTTCCCGAAATCGTGTCGACCACAGCGGATGCCGCCATCACCGACGCCGCAACCCCCATCGACCAGGTGCGCGCCATTGAAACCGCCCTGCACACCGGCGGGTTCTTCAGCCACGGGCTCGAGGGCGAGACCGTCTCCCGGGCCGGTCACGGGGCGGAGCGGATCGGTGTGCTGCTCGGCGGCGAACAGCTGATCGGTGACGACGAACAATACGCCGTGGCGATGGCCCTGCAGGTGTCCCAACTCGGCATTCCGGCCCGGGTGGTGATGGGTTTCTACCCCGCCGAAGCTGATACCGCTGCCGGCGACCTCGCGATCACTGGCGCCGACCTGCACGCCTGGGTCGAGGTGGCCTTCGACGGGGTCGGCTGGGTCACCTTCGATCCGACACCGCCGACCGATCAGATTCCGCAGGCCGAGCAGCCCAAGCCCAAAAGCGAGCCACAGGCACAGGTTCTGCAACCGCCCCTGCCGCCGCTGGCGACGGTGGAGTTGCCGCCCGACGTGCTCGCCGACGACGCGCCCGTCGACGAGAACACCGATCTCTGGTCGACGGCCTGGCTGGTCGCCGGCATCAGCGGCGGGGTGTTAACGCTGCTTCTGGTGCTGCTCGGCCCGGGGCTGCTCGTGGCTGGTTTGCGCCGGCGTCGCCGTCGACTGCGGGCGCGCGCACCGCGGCCCGTCGACCGGCTGAGCGGTGGCTGGAGCGAGGTCGTCGACACGGCGACCGACCTCGGGCTGACCCTGGTGCCCGGTGCCACCCGTCAGGAGGGGTGCCGCACGCTCGCCGAGCGCTACCCCGAAGCGGGCTTGACCACGCTCGCCGCCCGCGTCGATACGGGAGTATTCGGCCCGGTCGATCCGACGGAGCAGCAGCTCACCGAGTTCTGGACCGAGGTCGACGGCATCGTCGCTACCCTTCACGAATCCGTGCGCGGCTGGGCGCGGCTGCGTGCCCGGCACTCTGTGCGGTCGTTTCTGGCCGGGTGGAGTACCCGCGCCCAGAGCCTCACCCAGCCCCAAATCTTTCGTAGCCCCCGCTCGCCCCGCCTGATCACCCTCGCCAAAAAGTGGAGACGAACATCATGACCCAGCAACTCCATACCTACGGCGGCTCTTTTGCTCACACCGGCCAGGAGAACGCCAGCATCGGGGCGCGCTTGGGCGCCTACCTGCTCGACAGCCTCATCCTGGGCGGGGTCAGCCTCGCGCTGTACCTCGTCCTATTCCTATTCCTGTTCGCTTCCTCTTCCTCGGCCTATTACCTCGGTGTCGTCATCTTTTTACTCGGCGCAATCGCCCTCGTCATCTGTTACTGGGTGCGCTTGAGCCGCGGCCAGACCCCGGGAATGAAAGCCACCGGTGTGCGTCTGGTACGCGTGCAGCCGGGAATGGATATCGACAGCCGCGGTCCCGGCTTCGTCGTCGTCGTCGGCCGCAACATCGTCTTCACGCTCAGTACCTACATCATCATCGGCCCGCTCTCGCCACTGTTCGACGGCACCGGCACCAACCGAGGCTGGCACGACAAAGCCTCAGGCACCTGGATGATCAATGCGCGAACGGATGCCGCGCAGCGCGTCTTCGGCGCGGTCGCGGCGCGCACAGCCGCTGCATCCCCGGCGAGCGCCGGGCAACTGCTGCCGCCTCCGGCACCACCCTCACCGCTCGTGCCCCAGCCGTTCGGACGACGGCCCCTGCCCGATCCCGATTCCTTCCTCGTGGAGTCCGAGTCACACGGGGTGGAGTCGGCGTCGCACCTGGTGCTGTCGGAACCGCAACTGGAGACGGTGATCGCACCACTGCGCGGTGTCAACCCCGTTCCGGCACCACCTGCAGCACGGGCACTGCCTGCAGCACGGATAGTACCCGCGGCACCGACGACGTCGGCCATCATCTCGGCGGTTCCGGGTTTTGCGGTCCCCCCGACACCCGCGGCACCCCTGACACCCGCGGCACCCCTGGCACCCCTGACACCCGCGGCACCCGTGACATTCCTGACACCCGCCATTACCCTCAGCCCCGGCGACAACCAGCACCTCGACCCGGACCTCGACGAGACCCGCGCCGTCTCGCCCCGGCGCCAATGGACTCTGCGCCTCGATACCGGTGAACCCATCGAGGTAGCGGGAATCGGGCACATCGGCCGCAATCCCGCCGCACCCGACGGCGGCCCGGCGCAGCTCGTGCCGTTCCTCGACGACACCAAATCCATCTCCAAGACGCACCTGAGCTTCGGCCTCGACGACACCCGACTCTGGGTGAGGGATCGCCAATCGACGAACGGAACCGTGCTCATCCGCTCGGGGCAGCCCGACACCGCTGTGCAAACCGATGGCCGCACCTTCGTCGAAGTCGGCGACACGCTGGCTCTCGGCGACCGGCGCATCGCAGTGGAAGCCCGATGATGCCCCACAGCCAGGGCGGGTCGATCCAGGTGCGTGTGGGCGCTGCAACGGATGCCGGTCGACGACGGCCGAACAACGAAGACGCGTTCCTCGCCCAAGGGTCGCTCTACCTCGTGGCCGACGGCATGGGCGGGCACGCCGCGGGCGAGATCGCCAGCGCCACTGTGATCGAGGCATTCACGGCGCTCGCCGCCCAGACGAGCGTGACCCTCGATGAGCTGCGGGCCACCGTTGCCGTGGCGATCGGTCGGGTGCTGGCCCTGCCGGAAGGTGCTGGGGCCGGGGCCGGTACGACGCTCAGTGGGGTGGCGCTGGCCGAGCTGGACGGCAATGCTTACTGGCTGCTGCTCAACCTCGGCGACTCACGCACCTATCGCATGGCCGGCGGTGTACTCGAGCAGATCAGCGTCGACCACTCCGTGGTGCAGGAACTCGTCGAGACCGGCGAGCTCACCCCGGCCGAGGCTGCCGGTCACCAACAGCGCAACGTGATCACCCGAGCAATCGGGGCGGGCAGCACGGGGGAACCGGACTACTGGTTTCTCCCCGCCGCCGCCGGTGATCGCATTTTGGTCTGCTCCGACGGGCTCACGGGTGAGCTCGACGATGAACACATTCGGGCGATTATGACGGCCGAGACCGAGCCGCAGAACGCCGCAACCCGGCTCGTGCACGAAGCGCTGCTGCACGGCGGGCGCGACAACGTGACGGCTGTTATCGTCGACGCGCTCAGCACCATCGATGCCAGCAGTGACGAGACCACGCCCGGTCTGCCCGCTGAAGCTGCGGACGTGGGTGTCGACTTCGACGATACGATTCCGCGCAGCCAACTGACCGCGCTCGCCGATCCCGCGCTCGCAGCCCACGCAGAGGCCCGCTGATGCGCCGCTACACCCCCGGCACCTGGTTTGGCGTGGTCACCGACGACGGCATCGCCGTGCTGCCCGGCGATATCGCCCCGGCCCTGGTCGAACGTATTTTCACCGAACTGACCGCCGGCCACGGGCTCAGTGCCCTGCTCGACGCGCTCACCGCCGAATTCGGCAGCGGCCTGGCCAGCCTGCCCCCCTTCGCCATCGTCACCCTCGTTGGCGAGGAGGCCCGCCTCGCAGTGCGCGGGCCACTCACCGTCACGGCCGACGGCGATGCCGAGCAGGGTCATCTGCGCGTTTCCGGCGCCCGCGTCACCACCTGGAGTGAGACCGCCTCGGTCGCACCCGCGCGAATCACCGTCGAAACGGATGCCGCCGCCCCCCTCACCACCGATAGCGCGCGTTCGCCACACCCCGCGTCGGCTTCGCCGGCCATGAGCCTGCCGATCGTGAGCGGGATCGTGCTGTGTAGCTCCATTGTGATCACCCTGCGCCCGGGGGACGGCCTCGCAGGCCCAGGCGTGCCTACCGCGAGCGCGCAAGACAGCGAGCCGCGAAACCTCGTACCGAACAACCTTGAGCTGGACAACCGCGTCGAGGCCAGCGGCCGCGCCGCTAGCGACATGCCCGCCGTTTCACTGCCGACATCACTGCCGACATCACTGCCGGTATCACTGCCGACATCACTGCCGGTATCACTGCCGGTATCACTGCCGACACCCACCGCGATCCCCCTAGAGTCACGGCCGGCAGCGGAGCCAGAGCAACCAGAGGTGGCCGACTCGGGCAACGAAACGCTCGCGGTGCCGGAATTCACACAGGGTCGGGACTACGACGGCCTCTGGGGTGCTCTGGATTCCGTGCCGGCCAGAACGACCTCCGGGCCGATCTCCGGGCCGATCGACACTGACCACGATGGCGAAACCCTATCTCTTGAGCAGCTGCGGGCGCTCGGACTCGCCGCACCGTCGGCATCCGTTCTCTTGGGTGTGCCCGCGTGGAATCCAGCACCGGTGCCGCGTTATGGCCGACTGCTGGTTTCTGGCGGTACCGAGGTGCTGCTCGATCGCAGTGCTGTGATTGGGCGCAAACCGAGCGCGGCGCGGTTCACTGCCGACCGGATGCCGCACCTCGTGACGGTACCCAGTCCCCAGCAGGACATCTCCCGCAGCCATCTCGAAGTGCGCTGCGAGGGCGAAAGCGTGCTCGCCGTCGATCTGGGCACTACGAACGGCACGCGCCTGCTGCGGTCAGGAGCTGATCCGGTTCGGCTCCACCCACAAGAACCGACCATGCTCGTGCACGGTGACGTGCTCGATCTCGGTGACGCCATCACCGTGACCTATCGGGAACCCGCATGAGCGCCGCACGCGCGCCGAGCACGCCGCCAGCCCTCCCCGGATTTGATTTTGTTGAATTACTCGGTTCTGGCGGCTTCGCTGACGTGTTTCTGTACCAGCAGCACCTGCCGCGACGGCGCGTCGCCGTGAAGGTGCTGCTGGCCGAACAGCTGCGCACCGGCTCGGCCGACGAGTTCACCGCCGAGGCCAACGTGATGGCGATGCTGTCGACGCATCCGTCGATCGTCACGATCTACCAAGCCGGTGTGAGCGCTGACGGCCGCCCCTATCTGGCCATGGAATACTGCCCCAAACCGAATCTCCAGGTGCGGTACCGGCGAGAACGCTTCGATGTGGGCGAGGCACTGCGCGTCGCAATCCAGGTCGCCGGCGCCGTCGAAACCTCCCACCGCGCCGGCATTCTGCACCGCGACATTAAACCCGCCAACATTCTGGTGACCGAATACAATCGGCCGGCCCTAACCGACTTCGGCATCTCGGCGACCACCGCCAACGGGGAGGCTGCCCCGATGGGCATGTCGATTCCCTGGTCACCGCCCGAATCATTCGCTAACCCGCCGTGGAGTGGACCGACCAGCGACGTCTACGCCCTCGCCGCCACTATCTACACCCTTCTCGCCGGGCGATCCCCGTTTCAGCTGCCGGGAGCCGCCAATTCGAGCGCCGATGTGATGAGCCGCATCGGCTCCTACCCGCTGCCCTCGCTGGCCCGGGCCGACGTGCCGGCCTCCCTCGACGCTGTGTTCGCGCGGGCCATGAGCAAGCAGCCGGTCGACCGGTACGCCACCGCGCTCGACTTCGCGCGGGCGCTGCAGAAGGTGCAGATCGAGCTCGCCATGTCGGTCACCACGATCGACGTCCTCGACGACGCCGTCGACGCCGTCGACGCCCGGAACGACGATGACGGTCTCACCCGGGTGCGCAACATTGTCAGCATCAATCCGGAAGGCGCACGCGTGACGTTCGCTACTCCGGCGCCGACCGCGACCACACCCTGGCCGACGGCCCCCTCGACCGGCGTCAATGGTCCGACCGACTGGGACACGACGGCCCCGCCCCACGCCATGGATTTCACACGGGGCCCGGCCGCGCAGCGAGCCGCACTCGACGACACCTTTCGCCGCCATGTCGCGGCGCCAGGCACCGAATCAGTCGCGCCAGCGGGCATCCGTCGCCGACGATGGCTCACACCAGTGGTCTTGGGATCCCTGCTGTTGCTCACGGGCGGCGGAGTCGCGACGGCACTCGCACTCGGCGGCATCGATCCCGGCTCAACCGATCCCAGCACCGAGCCGGCAGCGCCGGTCGACGCCGTAGTCGAATCGTCGGTTCCCGCCGTCACGAGTGTTGCGGGCACGGTCGCGGGCAGCGCCGCAACCTTCACCTGGGTTAACCCGGCGCCCGAGGCCGGTGACCTCTATCTGTGGCGAACGGTGGAGACCGGTCAGGACACCGCTATCGCCAGCGCGGCGGAATCGACCGTAACCGTGCCGACGAGCACGTCGGGCCCGACCTGCATCGAGGTGTCGCTGCGCCGCGACGACGGGCGCTCCTCCTCGGATGCCGTGCTTGGGTGCACCCCGTGAACGGCGCCGCGCCGTTGCTCACCACAGCGGTTGACGACCTCAGGGTCGAGTACTGCGGGGAATGGTTTCGCGCCGACCCGCAGATGGTGTTCGGCATCGGTCGGGAGGCGGAGCTGAGCGTCGACGACAACCCGTTTCTACACCGCCGGTTTCTCGAGATCAGCCGGCTCGACGGCCTGTGGTGGCTTGCCAACGTGGGGTCACGGCTCGCGGCCACCGTCACCGACGGCAACGGGCGCGTGCAAGCCTGGCTCGCGCCCGGCGCCCGGCTGCCGATCGTCTTCGGCCTGCTCACCGTGATCTTCACGGCCGGGCCGACCACCTACGAAATCACCGTGCATTCCAGCCAGCCAACTTTCCTCGACAACGATTCAGTTGCCAGCCGCAACGGAATCACCACCGTCGGCACCATTTCCTTCACCCCCACCCAAAAGCTGCTGATTCTCGCCCTCGCCGAACCGATGCTGGCACGTGAGGGCAGCGGACGCAGCGATATTCCCACCTCGGCCACGGCGGCGAAGCGTCTCGGCTGGGCGACGACCCGCTTCAATCGAAAACTCGACAACGTCTGCGACAAGCTTGACCGGGCCGGTGTGCAGGGGTTACGCGGCGGCGTCAGCACCTATGCCACCAATCGGCGCGCCCGCCTCGTGGAGTACGCCATCGCTTCGCGCATCGTCACCCGCGTTGACCTGCTGCTGCTTGCTGAGGCCCGCCCCGGGGATCCGCTGAACGCGGCCGACCCACCCGAGCAGGAAGCCTGATATGCGCGTCAAAGTTACCCTTCAGCGAGCCGGGCAGGCGCCGATCAACATCGCCATCACAGCGGATGCCACGGCTCTGCTCGGCGACATCGCCTCCGCCCTCTTCGCGGCCGACCCCGCTCGGGCCGGCTCAGCGCTACCCGAACGACTCACCCTGCAGGTCAGTGGTGAAACCGTAGACGGCTCCCCCCTGCCCGTGCGGGTCCTCAATCCCGCGATCGACCTCACCGAGTCGGGGCTGCGCTCCGGCGCGGTCGTCGAACTGGTGCAGGCTAGCGACGCCTTCGCCCGCCCCGGCGAAAACCGCGGGCCAGCCGCAGCGCGAATTACGATTTTGGCCGGACCGGATGCCGGTCGCGAATTCGACGTTCCGTTCGGAGCGAGCACCATCGGCCGCGACTACGGCGCCGAGGTGCGCCTCGGCGACCCCCTCGTGTCCAAACGGCACGCCCGCCTCAACGTGGCCGACATCGTGGAGATTCTCGATCTCGGTTCGGCAAACGGGCTACTCATGGGCGGTCTGCTCGTCTCCCGCACGGCGCTGACGCCCGCCGACGTCGTGTCTCTCGGCGATACCGAGCTGAGCGTAGCGCCACTGCAGCAGCTTGCCGCAGTACCCACGAGCGCACCGGTCGTCGAGTTCGTGCGCACTCCGCGCGTTGTCGCGCGGTTTCCCGGCCTCGAACTGCTCGCGCCGACACCGCCGAAGGCCCCGCAGCCGATGCGCTTTCCCTACCTGTCGATCGTGGCGCCGATCATCATGGGGCTCGTTCTCTACCTGGTGACCAAAAACATTCTCAGCCTGGCTTTCATCGCCCTAAGCCCGCTGCTGGTGATCGGTGCATTCGTCGACGGCAAGGTCACTGGCAAACGGGTGCTCAAAGCACAGATTAAACAGTTCGATGAAGGAATGCGCGTCTCGGAGACCGCGCGCACGGCAGCGCACACCACGGAACGGCTCGTCCGCGCAGCCGAGACTCCCTCCCTCGCCGAGGTCGTCGACGCCGTGCGGCGCCACGGCGCCCTGCTCTGGACCCACCGCCCCGAACACGAGGCGTTCCTCACCGCCAGGCTCGGCCTCGGGCTGGCACCATCGCGCTCGACACTGAGCCTTCCGGGCACAAACGATTCGCTGCCGGAGTACTGGGCGCGCCTCGAGGCCGCGGCCGCAGACTTTGACCTGATCGACCAGGTGCCCGTACTCGTAGACTGGCGGGAATCGGGGGCCCTCGGGCTGGCCGGGCCGAGCGCGACTCGAGATGGCGTGGCGCGCGGCCTTGTTCTTCAGGCCGTCGGGTTGCATTCCCCCGCTGAGTTGGTGGTCGCCGCCTTCACCAGCCCGGCCTCGCGCCCCGGCTGGGACTGGCTCGAATGGCTGCCGCACACCAGCTCGGCGCACAGCCCGCTGGCCGGTGAACACCTCGCCGACAACCCCGGAAGCGGGCAGGCCTTGCTCGCACGATTGGAGGCGCTGGTCGAAGCGCGGGTCGAGGCATCCGCTTCGTTGCGTGGTGCGCTGATCGAAAGGGCCCAGACGGATGCCCGCCCGCCCGCCCTGGTTCCTGCTGTGCTGGTCGTGATCGAAAACGATGCTCCCCTGGACCGCGGCAGGGCCACTCGACTGGCCGAACGCGGCGCCGACGCCAACGTGCACGTGATCTGGTGTGCCGGATCGCTCGATCGGCTGCCGGCGGTGTGCCGCACCTTCCTGGTGCTGGGCTCCGACCCGGGTGCGTCGACCGGCCAGGTGCGCTGGGGCGAGCAGACGATCCCAATTGAGACCGAGTCGCTCGACCTGGAGACCGCGCGACGCCTTGCCAGGGCGTTGGCCCCGGTCGTCGATGTCGGCACGCCGATCAGTGACGATTCCGACCTGCCGAGAGCAATTTCTTATGCCACCTTGAGCGGGCTCGATCTGATCGCTGAACCGACGGCGGTCATCGACCGGTGGCGGGAGAATAATTCGCTCACCGTGCGGGACGGCTCCCCGACGGTGCCTCGCAAGAAGGAAGGCACTCTGCGAGCGCTCGTGGGGCACACCGGCACCGAACCGTTTCACCTCGATCTACGCACGCAGGGGCCGCACGCCCTGGTCGGCGGCACCACCGGCGCAGGCAAGAGCGAGTTTCTGCAGTCCTGGGTGCTTGGAATGGCTGCGGCGCACAGCCCCGACCGGGTGGCGTTTCTGTTCGTCGATTACAAGGGCGGCACGGCCTTCGCGGACTGTGTCGGCCTGCCCCACACCGTCGGTCTGGTCACCGACCTGTCGCCGCACCTGGTTCGGCGAGCACTCACCTCACTACGCGCCGAGCTGCGCTACCGGGAACACCTGCTCAATCGCAAGGGCGCAAAAGACCTGGTATCGCTCGAGAAGTCCGGCGACACCGAGACGCCGCCGAGCCTGCTCATCATTGTCGACGAATTCGCCGCGCTGGCGACCGAGGTCCCCGAGTTCGTTGACGGCGTCGTCGACGTGGCCCAGCGTGGCCGATCGCTGGGGTTGCACCTCATTCTGGCCACCCAGCGGCCGGCCGGAGTGATCAAGGACAACCTGCGCGCCAACACGAACCTGCGCATCGCCCTGCGCATGGCCGATGCAGAAGACTCCAACGACATTCTCGGCACCCCCCAGGCCGCGCATTTCGACCCGTCGATTCCCGGTCGCGGCGCCGCCAAGACCGGACCGGGGCGCATCGCGGCATTCCAGACGGGGTATGCCGGCGGTTACACCACGAACACTCCGCCACGCCCCCGCATCGACCTCCAGCAGTTGAACTTCGGATCGAGCACGACGTGGGACGTGCCCGAAGGCGAAGTCGCCGAGATACGAGACCCTGGCCCGACCGATATCGCCCGCTTGGTGACGACCATCCAGGCCGCGGCGGCCCAGGCCGCCGTGCCGCCACCACGCAAGCCGTGGCTGGACGAACTCGCAGCCGTCTACGACTTTATGGAACAGCCGCATCCGCGCACCGACGAGCGATTACTACTCGGCGTCATCGACGACCCGGCGACGCAGTCGCAGCCAGCGATGTTCTATGAACCCGACCGCGACGGCAACATGGCCATCTTCGGCGCCGGCGGCTCCGGCAAGAGTGCGGCCCTGCGCCTGCTCGCAATCGCTGCGGCGGTCACCTCTCAGGGCGGTCCGATCCAGGTCTACGGACTCGATTTCGGGGCCGGCGGGCTGCGTATGCTCGAGGACCTGCCGCACGTTGGTGCGATCATCTCCGGCGACGACGACGAGCGAGTGGTGCGCCTACTGCGCACCCTCCGTGATCTCGTCGATGACCGCGCGGTGCGCTACGCCGCGGTGCGTGCCGGCACGATCGGAGAATACCGGCAGCTGTCGAAACGGCCAGACGAGCCGCGCATCCTCTTGCTCGTTGACGGAATCGGGGCGTTTCGGGAGGCCTACGAGTTCGCCTCCACCTCGCAATGGTTCACCATGTTCGCGCAGATCGCCGCGGACGGTCGCCAGCTCGGCGTGCACGTGGTGATGACCGGGGATCGGCCGAACGCTATCCCCAGCTCGATCAGCTCCACCGTGCAGAAGCGACTCGTGCTGCGGCAAGCCACTGAAGACGACTACATGCTTTTGGGCGTCACGAAAGACGTGCTGAGCGTCACGAGCCCTCCCGGTCGAGGCATCATCGACGGCAACGAGGTGCAGCTCGCCGTGCTCGGGGCGAGCTCGAACCTCGCGGTGCAGTCGAGGGAGGTTCAGCGCCTCGCTGCTAGCATGCGTCGCCAGTCTCCGATGGAGGCGCCACGCATCGGGCGGCTCCCCGAACACGTGGCTTTGCTCTCCTTGCCCGCGACAGATGCCCAGGGTCGCGCCGTCATCGGCCTCGCCGATGAGGACTTGGGGCCGATCGGGGTCGAGCAGCGGGGAACATTCATCATTTCGGGCCCGCCCGGCAGTGGTCGCACCACGGCGCTCGCCACTCTCGTCTCGGCGCTCGGGCGGTCACCGCAGCATCCGCAGATAGCAATGTTTGCGCCACGACGCACCGCGCTGAGCGGCGCGTCGACGGGACAAGTCGGCACCGTCAACTCCGGTGGTTTCGTTCTCGTGACAGATGCCGTCGACGCGGTTGTGACCGCGGCGGCCCAGCTCACAGCGCGCATCGAAGCCGGTGCGTTTGCGGCCGGCCAGCTCGCGGTGGTACTTGAGAGCGTGACCGATTTCACGGGGACCGACGCGGAGCATCCCCTCACCCAGCTCGTAAAAGCGGCGGCGCGGGCCGATCTGTTTATCGTTGGCGAGGCCGAGAGTTCCACCTGGTCGCAGGCGTACACGCTCGCTGGTCCGTTCAAATCGGGCCGGAGGGGCCTGCTCCTCGTGCCGGGCGAGATGGACGCAGACATGCTTCTCGGCACTCCGCTCGGACGTCTAAAGCGCAGTGATTTTCCTCCTGGCCGTGGCTTTCTCATCGTGAACGGGCGCGCAATGCGCCTGCAGGCGGCGATGGTGAATTGACACCATCGACAGTGTTTGCCAGCACCCATAGATTTGCCCTGTTGCACCACACCGGGCAAGAAACCGGAGACCGCACAGTCGGTCCCGGCCAGCACCACCACAATGCACAACCGAAACCAAAGGAATAAATCATGGCCGTATGGGGTCTCGACGTAGAACAGGTTCGTACACTTAGCAGCCAGCTTTCGCAGAAGGCCAGCGACATTGAAGGGGTGCTGAGCACTCTCACCAACACCTTGGGCAACACGGAATGGACCGGCCCGGATGCTTCTGGATTTCGCAGCGACTGGAACGGCCAGCACTCGGCCGCGCTCCGCCAGGTCATCAGCGCCCTGAACGAGGCCTCGCAGAAGGCCTCGCAGAATGCTCAGGCGCAGGAACAGACCTCGAACGCCTAACCGGGCAGTGTCGCGTGTAGGGCCGCCGGTATCGACCGGTGGCCCTACACGAACTCCGCCACACGATCAGTTCGACAGTAGAAGGGACCTGCCATGGCGGGAAAGTATGGCGCCGACGTCGAACAACTTCGGCAGCTGGCACAGCAGATGAGCACGGCGAGCGACCGGCTCGAACGCGACCGGCTCACCGTCGGCAACCAGATCAAAATCAGCGCGTGGGTAGGGCCCTTCGCAACAACCTTTAAGGCCCAGTGGGAGTCGGAACACAGCCTGCACGTCGCGACGGTTGCTCGCGTATTGGAGGCGAACGCGACTCAACTGCGCAAGAACGCCGACGAGCAGGAGGCCGCCAGCGCCGCCGACAGCAACAGAGTGGGTGGTACTGGTACTACCGCCCAACGACCAGAAGCAACGTCACCGAATATCACTTTCGTCTTTCCATCCTTGCCTGCTGACCTCGATGCCGCATCACGCGCGGCACTCAACGACTTGATGGCGCTGCTAAAGATCGGAACGACCGGTGCCAGTTCCTTGCAAGACGTCAGTGACATCTTCGAGGTTCTCGCTAAAGCCAAGGAGCTGGGGACCCTCAAGGAATTTCTGGCTGGGGTGAAGGGACTTGACGGAGCGACATTCCTCTCGCTGATCGGAATGGGCTTTTCAGCCCAAGACCTCGGGGAGGCACTGGGCCAAGGCGATACAGGAGCCTCAATCGAGGCCAGCCTAGACCTGGCCATGGGTGTTGTCGGCATCTATGTGCCGGGGGCAGGCCTCGCCTGGACCATTGGAACGGGAATCGGCGAGGGTCTGTATAACTCGGTGCAGGAGTTCTGGGATACACCCAATTCCGCGCTCTGGACCGCTGCCCTGGAGATGTTCGGGCCAGATGTAAATCTCAATGATCTCTCGCCCGAGCAGGCCGCTGCCCTCGCTGAACGTTACGAGGGGTTCGGTGGGTATCTCAACTCCATCGGCGACAGCATGCGCGGCGCCGGGCGAGATCTCGGAGACTTCGTGTCGAATTCAAGGAACTGACCCGCGTCGCGTGCACTCCGGTCCGCGAGAGCGGAAAATCGCTTACTTCAGCGGATGCGAAACAATCGTTTTCCCGCTCTCGCGTGGTGTTGGACACAGGGGAACGCGGCCTGACGAGTCGGAGATTGCGCCTAACAACCTGAGACGGCACTGTCCTGAACGGAATAAAACATGTACTGGAGCATCTACGACGCGCTGATGGTGGTGACCGGCTACAGCTCGGCCGCGATCGCGTTCATGCCGGGAATCACGAACAAAGTCCGCGCCATCTCTGTTGCCGTGGAAGCGCTGCTGATGGTCGCTGCACTGATCACCGGCAGTCGCAGCAGGTTCTGCTCGGGTTGCTTCTCCCTGCCGTGGTCGCGATCCGGCTGCGGTGGGCGGCCCGCAAGCCGCCCGCACCGGCGCGCGGCGCCCCGGTAGTCTGGACCTTGAGCTGCGGCGGGCAGCCGTGAGGGGCGGTTCTGGGGAAGGTGACGGTGGAGTTGGAGCGCACCCAGGTATCGTCGCAACCGCTCGACCGACTCGTCGAGGACCTCCAGCGCCTACGCAACACGGCGGGCGATGTCTCATACGCCGAGATCGCCGCGCTGATAGCCCGCACGCGTGAGGCGCACGGGATCACCCCGGCCGCGGCCCGGGTCGCCCGCTCGTCGGTCTTCGATGCGTTCCGTATGGGCCGTCGACGCATCAACGCGGTGCTGGTCGAGGAGATCGTGCGGGCCCTCGGCGAGGATGAGGCCGCTGCCGCGCTCTGGCGCAAGCGGTGCCTCGACGCCCAATTCTCCGCGCGACGTTCGGCCGGCTTTGTGGGGATAGACCGACCGGAGGCGTCGGGTGAGCCGGCCGAGTCGGCTGCCCCGCATCCGCCGGTCGCGCCACTGACCTCTCACCCGGATCGCCGGGCCCTGGCCGTCGCGCTCACCGTCGCTCTGCTGGTCGGTTGCGTGGGCGTGAACCTGTTTGGCGACGGCGTCGTAGACAAATTCCACCTCCCGGTCTGGTTGGACATGATCGGCACGGCGACCGCCGCGATCGCGCTCGGCCCGTGGCACGGAGCGCTCGTCGGGGTGCTGACAAACCTGCTCGGCGGGCTGCAAGGCAACCCGGAGACACTGCCATTTGCGCCCGTCAATGTCGTGGGGGCGCTCGTCTGGGGCTACGGCTACCGTCTCTTCTGCCGGAACCGCGGCGCCCTACGTTTTCTGCTCCTCAACGTGGCGGTCGCGGTCGCCTGTACGCTCGTCGCGGTGCCGATCAACGTGCTGGTTTTCAGCGGCGTTGCCGGCCATGCCAGTGACCTTGTGGCGTCGACGATGGTCGCCATCGGCGAGGGACTCTGGGTCGCCGTGTTCTCGGCGAACCTGATGCTTTCGCTCCTCGACAAGCTCGTGGCCGGGTACGTCGCCCTGCTGCTCGCCCGCTTTTTACTGCCAATGGGCCTGGGCCGCGGCCCCGAACTTGGCCGGCAATAACACTGCCGAGGTGTCCGAGATTGTCCGGGAACGGCATCCGCTGCCCTCACGGCCCCGAGCAGGGCACACACTCGGCCCACAATGGTGCTCATGGACACAACCCTGACACCTGACCTGACGTTGACGGAGCAGATCGAGAACGCGGGTCTGCGGTATGCATATGCGCGTGCTTTTCGTATCACGGTGCCCGACGCGCCCGCCGACGTGGACCCGTCGCTGCTCCTGCTCCTGCGCGAACGAGGACTCACGGAAGCCGACGCCCTGCGCGTTCTCGCGGCCGACCAGGCGATTGCTGCACTGCCGAAGGACGATACACGACCGTGGACAGCGACGGCCTACAACATCCCGACCCGGCAGACGATCGTGGGGGAATTCAGCGCGAACTCCGAAAAGAGGGTGACCTGGCCCCCTCGCCACAACAAGTTCAGCCAGCAGTGGTCGGAGTCGATGACATCCGCTGGGCTGCCCTTTGTGACACATAGCCCCGCCTTGCCTGAAAGGAAAGAGGCGGTCGCGCAGCTCCGCAAATTTCTTGATGCTTCGAAAGGCAGCAGGAGCACGGGTGACTACGTCGCGTGGCGCAGGAACAGACAGCAGGACGATACCGTCACCACGCCGCCGTCCCTCGAAGAGTTCAACCGCGTCTTCGGCTCGTGGAGCCAGGCGCTCGACGCTGCGGGGATGGCGGCGCCCGCGACCTCCACATCGGCACAACAAGCCGAGGACGCAGTGGCCAAGCTCGCCGCTGATCTGGAGCGGCACCAGGCCGATGCGGAAAGACTGCGTAAGCAGTTGGGCGCATCCGGCGGGGCATCTCCCGATGTGCTCGCGCACCACACCGAGCTTGCATACCTCGTCGCGTTGGAGACGCACGCACTGGAGAGCTCGCGTATCAACGAATACCTCCTGAAAGAGCGGGAGAAGAACGCGAAGACGCTCAAGCGCTGGGCCATCGCCGGAGGCGCGGCGCTGGCGATTGTGCCTCCCCTCATCGAGTTTCTCCTGACGAAGTACCTGTAGTGCACGTTGCACCGCAGACTCGACAGACCAGGAACAAGGACACCGAGCAGGCGGTCAGACAGTGAGCGTCGATGCGCCCAGAGTTTCGGGAAACTGGCTGTATACCGTCGGTGGGGTCGCTGAAGAAGGCCCCGGGAATCAGCATCCTAGGCATCCGCCCTGAGTCATGGGCCATCGAGAATGCCTTAGATCGCCCCACCGATATCGTCGCGAAGCTCCCCACTGGCAGCATCAACCGCAGCGCCCACCGTCGGCGCGAACCGCTCGGGTGAAAACCGGTCACCCAGTCCGAAGGCCTGCAGTCGGTCCTTGACCGGTCCCTTCACTTCGGCGAGCACGAGCGTCACCCCCCGAGAGGCGAGATACTCGTCAAGCTCGAGCAATTCGTCGATGGCGGTCGTGTCGATATCGGTGATCGGTTCGGCGGCAAGGATGACGGTGTGAACGGGCGTGCCACCGGCCTCTGACTCGCGCTCCGCCCGCCGCACCATCGAGCGCACGTAGTCATCAAAGATGCCCCCGTTGGCAAAAAAGAGCGGGGCGTCGAAGCGCACGATGACGATGCCGGGAACACGATCGGCATCCGGATGCCGTGAGCGGTCATGGTAACCGCGCACACCCGGAATGCGTCCGAGCTCGGCCCGGTACGGACGCCACGCGCGGATCACGAAAGCGACCAGGGACAGACCGATCGCCACGAGAATGCCCTGTAAAACGCCCACCAGAAAAACGCCGAGGAACGCGGCGATCGAGAGCAGGGCATCCGTTTTGTCGATCCGCCACAATCGCGAGACGCCCGAAACGTCGAGCAGGCTGGCTGCGGCCACAATAACCACGGCGCCGAGGGTCGCCGACGGCAGGTACCCGGTTACGCCAGGGGCCACGAGCATGAAGATAACGATGATCAGCGCGCCGATGACGGGCGTCAGCTGGGATCGCGCCCCTGCCTGCTCGGCGACGGGCGTGCGCGAGGTGGATGCAGAGATCGGAAAGCCGCCGAAAAACCCGCCTCCGATATTAGCGAGTCCGAGGCCTGCCATCTCTTGACTACCGTCCACACTGTCGCCGCGGCGCGCCGCAAGCGTGCGGGAAAGCACCCCGGTGTCAGCGAAGGCGATGAGCGCTATGCCCAGCGTCGGTCCGATCAGCGAAACCACGTCGTCCCAGACGAGACCGCCGAGTGCCGGGGCGGGGAGCCCCTGCGGCATAGCACCGACAATCGGCAGTACGTTCTGCAGGGAGAAGATCGCCGTGACCACAATGGATGCGACGACCGCGATCAGCACGCCAGGGATGCGCCCGCCGAGCAGGAAACGCAACCCAACGATGACGGCAAGGGAGGCAAGGCCGAGCAGCATCGCGCCGACAACGATGCTCCCCGCCGCCGCACCCTGCACGATGGCGCCAATCCCCTGGATCGGGCCGGGCGCCTCGATGGAGAACCCGAGCAGCTTGGGAATCTGCGAAATGATCACGAGCAACGCGAGGGCGTTGAGGTAGCCGACCCGGATCGGCTTGGAGAGCAGGTCGGTGACGAAGCCGAGGCGGAACAGGCCGGCGATGAGCAGAGTGAGGCCGACCATCAGCCCGAGGAGTCCGGCGAGCGCAATCGCTCGCTCCGTGTTGCCGAGCGCCAGCGGCAGGATCGACGCAGCGATGATCGGGGCGAGTGCAGAGTCGGGTCCGAGCACGAGGATGCGCGATGGGCCGAAGACGGCGTAGACAACCAGCGGCACGATCGTCGCGTAGAGACCGGTGTACGCGGGCAGCCCGGAGGCCTCCGCGTAGCCCATACCGGCCGGGATCAGCAGGAAGCTGAGCACGATGCCGGCACGCAGGTCGGGCACCAGCCACGCGCGCTGGTAATGCAGGGCGGTGTTCAGCCCCGGTATCAGGCTGAAGGCTACGCTGCGGAATCCGCCGGTTGGCATGCCTTTACGGTAGTCCGGTCCTTGTCTGCTGTCTGGACTTCATCGAGTGTTCCAGTACCACCGCCAACCGCCCCCTGCTCCAAGCGTTCGGCCGAGCCCTCTTCAAGAATCACAGTGCCTTTGGGTCAGTCAGTCACCAGAATCAGCCCGCGCGCGCCCTTCTCCGCATCCGACATCACGTGGCTCACAAACGGATAGGTACCGGCTTCGGTAAACGTGAGCTCGACGAAGCCGCCCTGGGCCGGTGCGAGCGCGAGTGTCTGAGCCCCACCCGTTCCGGTGCTGCCACCGTCACGCAAAAGGTACTCTCCCTCCGAGAACACGGTGTCGAACTGACCTCCGACCACGTGAAAGGAGCTTCCAACGTTCGGGCCGGCATCGAGAACCCAGATGCGCACCCTTTCCCCGACTCTCGCGATCAGCGGCGCGGCGCCATACTGATTCGCGTAGCCGTTGAACGTGAGCAGGTCCGGCAGTTGCGTCTGCACCTTGACCGGGTCGCCTTCCTCGCCCTGCCGGCCAAGATAAAACTCGGACTGGACCAGCACATATTCCGAGTCGACGGCGGGAAGTCCGGGTGGGTCGATGATGACCGCACCAAACATGCCGTTCGCAATGTGGACCGACATGGGCATCGTCGAGCAGTGATACATCCAGATTCCCGAGCGCGTCGCGGTGAACCGGTAGGTGACCTCTTTGCCGGGGTCGATGGTTTGCATCGGCTTGTCCGGTGCGAGCGCGCCGGCGTGAAAGTCGAGCGAATGGCCGACGGTTCCCGCGTTCACGAAGGTGATCTCGAAGACGTCACCGACAGCGCCGTGCAGGGTCGGCCCGGGCGCTGTTTTGTTGTAGGTCCACAGCATCTGCGTTACGCCCGGTGCCACCTCGGTCTCGGTATTGCTCACAGTCATCGTGCTCGTGTGCACGTTAGCGGATGCCGCTGGCGCCAGTCGCGCTTCACGCGCGACGAAGTCGCTTCCCGGCGCGGCCATGGGATCGATGTCAGCGGATGCCGACGCATCGCTGTGCATTGCGTCCGCGTTCGAATCGGCAGAGGCGGCCGAGTCCGCACCGATCGCGTTCACGGTCAGCAGCATCCCGAGCAGCCGGTGGCCCCCAAGAGAACACCAACCGTTCAGGTCGGCTGTGATCATCCCGACATCGACGGTCGTCGTTGCCTTGGGCTCGACCGAGCCGGACTCCACATTGTTGTCTAATACGAGGTCGTGGAGCATGCCGTCGGCGTTGAGGAGGGTGATCACCAGGGTGTCGCCGACCGGAACGTCGATCGTGTCAGGGCTGAACCGAGTGTCAATCATCGTGACGTCGACGGTCGTCGTATGGCCGGTCGCGCCCGGGCCGGAGGCGAGGCTCGTGTTGGAGGGCTCGAGCGCGACGCCGACGGCGAGGGTCAGCGCCAGGGTCGCCGCGGCCGCGACGAGCATGTTGGTGCGACGCGCCGGCGGCGGTGCAGGACTCTCCACGACGTCGCGGACCAACGGCGGAAGTTGCGCTCCCGGAGGGGTGCGGTTCTTTCGATTGACGCGCAGCGCCCGCACCATCAGAACAATGAACGCCGCGAGAGTCGTGAGGAGAACCGCCCAGAGCGCGGCCGCGACGACATCGGGCACCGGTAGAAGGGTGAGAACGAGTGCGCCATTGACGACGCTGACTCGGAACAGGCCAGCACGATCGAGTTCGCGCGCGGTGGCCTTGGATGCTCGCGGTCCGCCGCCGAGCACGACCGGAATCAAAAAACTCAGCGCACCGATCATGATCTGGCCGCCGAAGCCGACCGCGAAGTACGGCACAAGCGTTTTGAGGCCGGCCGCGGCATCCGCCCAACTGGCAGCGGTGACTACGACGGCGCCGAAACCGACCGCGCACAGTGCAAACCACGCCAGGGCCACGATGATAGACCACCCGGAGTAGCTGACGGCGGGCGAACGGCGCACGTGCCCGGCTAACTCCGCAAGCACCCGGGCGAAGCCGATCAGGTAAAGGAGCACACCTGCCGCAGTGATGATTCGGGAGTCGGCGTAGGCGCCAGCGCCCAGAACCACAAGTCCGGCCAGAAGAGTCAACAGGGTGGGGCGTGCGGCCGCCCGGGTGGTCGACAGCACCCGGGAGCGCAGCACGGTCGGGAGCAGCAGGGCGACGGTGCCAATGACGGTCAGGCCGACCCAGCCGAGCAGGTTCAGCCCGATGTGCGCGATGTAGAGCCGGTCGTAATAGTCACCCGCCGCCGAACTGACGGGGTGGGCCATCCAAATTCCGAGAGTGACACCGACTACGAGGCATCCGGCCGCCGCAATGTAATAGCGCACCAACGGAGCGAACCGGGCCGGGAGTGCGCCGCGCAGCTGCCGCACGAGAATGGTGGCGTGCACGACGGCATTGAGCCCGACCAGGATTCCTCCGGTGAGTACGACATGCCACCAGGCACCGGTGATTCCGATCATCACCAGGGCCGCACCGATCGTGTGCACGGTCAGTCGAACGCCCAGCCAGTACCGACCGCCGGGAGCCGTGTTCTTCAGCAGGCTGTCGGCGAAGTGCTGGCTCCAGACCAGGATCGCGGTTGAGAGGGCCCCAAGCAGCAGCAGATGCACCATGAGCCAGGGCCCGAACGACGATCCCCGATAAAGGACGACGCTGACAATCCCGAGGATCAACCAGACGGGAACGAGCATGCCGGTGATCTGATGCCACAGCCGACGCTTGAGGCTCGGTTTCATCTCGAACCGCTACAGAATGCGGGTCAGGCGCAGGGTCCACACATCGGGACCACTCTTGAGGTAGTTGGTACTGAAAGTGTGCGGGTGGTTTCGTTCGAGCTGGGCCAGAAGCGGCAGCGGGTCGTGCGACGCCATGAGGTCGAGCGATATTCCGGGCTGAATCGCGTCCAACGCACCGAAGATCGCGGCGTGACGGATCGCGTGCGGGATGGTGCGACTGTCGAGAACGATTGTTTCGCCGTCGTCGTGACCGCAGGTACACGTGGACGCAGCGGGCTCGTGCTCGTGCTCGTGCTCGTGGGCAGTCGGCCCGGTAGTGATACGGATCGGTTCGGCGGTCATGGTGTCTCCTCGGCTCGGTGCGAACAACAACACCTCTATTTTAGAGCACACTATTCCGTTTAATACACCGACCCTCCTACGAGCGAGTGAATGGATGCGTCGCATTTGGCGAAACCACCATTACCACTCTCGCGACCGGTTAGACGATCGACGTTGGCACGCGCTCGGCAACCGGGTGCGAACGCTCAAGCGACGCCCCCTCCACATCAACGTTGGGCAGTATGCGATCGAGCCATTTCGGCAGCCACCACGCGGCGTCACCGAGCAAATGCATCACGGCCGGGATGATTAGCAGTCGCACCACAAATGCATCAAGCAGTACGCCACCGGCGAGCCCGAAACCGATTGACTGGATCATGACCGAGTTCGAGAAAATGAAGCCAGAGAAGACCGAGGCCATGATGAGCGCGGCGGCGATGACCACCGTGCGCCCGGCGTGCACCCCGCGCTGCACGGCAAGGCGCGCCGATGCTCCATGCACATACGATTCGCGCATGCCGCTGACCAGGAACAGCTGGTAGTCCATCGCCAGCCCGAACAGAACACCGACAACGAGAATAGGCAGGAAGCTTAGGATCGGCCCCGGGTCATGGATACCGAACACGGCACCGAGCCAACCCCACTGGAAGACCGCCGTGATAGCCCCGAAGGATGCGAACAGCGACAATACAAAGCCCAGCGTTGCGGTTACGGGCACCAGGATCGATCGGAACACGAAGATCAGAATGATCAGTGAGAGCCCCACGACAACGAGAAGATACAGCGGGAGCGCGGCGGCGAGTTTTTCGCTCACATCGATGTTTCCGGATGCGTTCCCGGCCACACCAAGGGATGCGACACCGTCGAGATCGATTCCTCGGAGGTCACGGACGAGCTGCTCGGTCGATTCGCTGTTCGGTCCCTCGGCGGGAATGACCTGGAAAGCGAGAAGCAGGTCATCATCGGATACTCCAATCGGCGCGACAGCAACGACGCCTCTCTCGGTACGGAGCGCCGTTCCGATGCGCACCTGTTCGGCGAGCAGGCCCTCATCCGTGATGGCGGTCTCGAGATCGGCGACGACAAGCAGCGGGCCGTTCACGCCCGCCCCGAATTTGTCGTCGGCAAGTTTGTAAGCGTTGTACGCGCTCGAGCCCAGCGGTTCGGACGAGCCGGCGGGGAGTCCGAGGCGCATCGAGAGCGCGGGGATAGCCACGACAAGCAGAACGACGATGCCCACGACCACCGTGACGACGGCGCGCACGGTGTTCATCGGCTTGACCGGCACCCGGGCCTGGTTGCTGAAGTGGCCGACCCGAGCGCGGGCCTTCTTCGTGAGGATCTTCGTGCCAACCACGCCCAGCACCGCCGGCGTGAGCGTGATTGCAATGAGAATGGCGACGAAGACGCAGACGGCACCGACCGTGCCCATGAGCCCGAGAAAGGGGATGCCGGTGAGGTTGAGGGCGAGCAGGGCAATGAGCACGGTAGCGCCCGCGAACACGACCGCGTTGCCGGAGGTGCCGTTGGCCAGTCCGATCGACTCGTGCAGAGGCAGGCCGTGGCTCAGTTGGGTGCGATGTCGGTTGAGGATGAACAGCGAGTAGTCGATCCCGACTGCGAGCCCGAGCATGACGCCCAGAACCGGAGTGACGGAGAGCATCTCGACAGCCCCGGACAGTGCGAGTGAAGCGAGCACGCCAACACCCACGCCGATCAACGCGTTCAACAAGGGCAGTCCCGCACCGATCAGGGTGCCGAGCATGACCCACAACACGATGGCCGCAACGATCACGCCGCCGATCTCTCCCGGGCCGAGGATCTCGGGAATGCTGGAGGCGATGTCGTTGGAAACTTCAGCCGTGACGCCGTCGATCCCGGAGTCGTTCATCTCCGCGACAACGGCTTCCTTCGACTCTGCTGGTACCTGGTTGAGTGACGTGTCGAACTGGATGCTCGCCACGGCGGTCGTCTCGTCGGTCGAGACTTGACGGATGTCGGCGGCCAGGTCGAGCAGATCCGCTCCCTGCTCAAGCGTGGTGCTCGACGTCTCGAGCTCGGTGCGACTTGCCGTGAGTGCCGTCTGTTGATCGGCAATCGCAGTCAGGCCCGCGTCGATCTGCGCCTGCTGTGCATCGAGTATCCGCTCAGCAGCAGCGAGTTGACCCGCCGCCTTGGCCTGCGCGCGGCTGGCATCGAGCTGACCCTGTCCAGCCGCGGCCTGGGCCGTTGCCGCATCGATCTGCGCCTGACCCGCATCGATCTGCGCCGTTCCAGCGGCGATCTTCTGCCGCCCGTCGACGACCTGCTGCGCCTGGTCATCGATCTGCGCTTGGGTATCGAACGGATTCGTCACCGATTTCACATTGTGGAGACCGATCGTACGCGTGAGCAGGGCGCCGATGGCGGTTTTCTGCGCGCCAGTGAAGGCGGAGTCATCGGTCGTGGTGAACAAGACCGTGCCTCGCCCGCCGCTGGCCACCGGGAACTTCGCCGCGAGTTCGTCGCTGACCTTCTGAGTGGCGGTGCCGGGGATGCTGACGGACGACGTGAGTGTTCCGCCGAAGGCAGCGAACGCAGCGACGGCGAGGCCGAGAATAACCACCCAGGCAATGATGACCAGCCACGCTCGGCGGGCGGAGAACCGACCCAGTCGATAGAGAAGCGATGCCATAGTTCTCAGTTGCTTTCTTGGTGGTTGGCCGGTGCATAGCCAATGCGAATGATCAAAATGAGGCGGTCGAGCAGTTCGTGCCAGACAGCGCGGGAGGGTGCGTCGAGCGTCCCACCCGTAAGAGCCAACCAGTGCGCCGAGACGATGGCGATGCCATTCATCACCGAGCTGACAAGAATGGAAACCTCGAATTCGTCGATCGCGCTCGTGCGATCGGCGATCTCCGTTGAGAGCTGCTCTGTCGTGCGGGTGAAGACGTCACCGATGCTGTGCCGGGAACGACCGTCTTCGCCCTCGACCGTGAGCACGCCGGCGAGATAGGCGACCACGGGCGGCAGGTCGATGGTACGCAGAGCCGTCGTGATCTCATCGAACAGGGCGTCGCGACTACCGTCTCCCACCGGGGTCGATGCCGTCGCCGCACGGAATTCATCGACGGTGGCACTGAGCACCCGCGTGCAGGTGGTCATGATCACATCGTCGAGCGATGAGAAGTGGTTGAAAACCGTACGCCGGGAGACGTCGGCGCGCTCCGCGAGTTCGTCGACGCTGAATTGTGGTTTGCCCCGCTCGCGAATGAGCGAGTCGGCGGCATCCAAAATGGCCTGGCGGTAGCGCGCCTTGAGCTCGGTACGGCGATCGGGTATGGCATCAAGAAAAATCACTTGCTTACACTAAGTGCAACAACGCACAAAGTGCAAGACGAACTGGATCGAGGCTTAGCGCCCGCGAGTGATCCACTCTTCACGGTGGCTCGCCTCGTCGCCGATCAGCGTGGACTGACCGTGTCCGGTGCGCACCACGGTGGCAGCCGGCAGCGTGAGCAGCGCGGTGGTGATCGAGTCGATGATCGTGGGGAAATCGCTGAACGATCGTCCGGTCGCGCCCGGCCCACCGTGGAAGAGCGTGTCGCCGCTGAACACCGTCCCGAGTTCCGGCACAGAGAAGCAGACCGATCCTGGCGAGTGCCCGGGCGTGTGCAGCACCTCGAGCTCGATGCCGGCGACGGCGATGCGCTGGCCGTCCTCCAGCGCCTTCGGGCGCGTGCCTGCCGCAACAGACGCAGCAGCATCCGCTGGAAAGACCGTCTCCCAGAGCATGGTGTCGGCTGGGTGCAGCCAGACCGGGGCGCCCGTTGCGGCGCTCACTCCGACGGCTGCACCGATGTGGTCGTTGTGCCCGTGGGTGCACAGAATGGCCAGCAGCTTACGGTCGCCTACGGCCTTCAGGATCGCGTCGGCGTCGTGGGCAGCATCGATGACGACGCATTCGGCGTCGTCGCCAACGATCCAGACGTTGTTGTCGAGATCCCACGTACCGCCGTCGAGGCTGAAGGTGCCGACGGTGACGAGGTGGTCAATGCGTGCGGCCATCAGAGCACCACCACCGAGCGCAGCACGTCGCCGAGTGCCATTTTCTCAAATGCCGCCTCGATTTCGCCGATGCCGATCTTCTCGCTGACGAATTCGTCGAGCGGCAGCCGTCCCTGCAGGTACAGGTCGGTCAGCATGGGAAAGTCGCGCTCCGGCAGGCAGTCGCCATACCAGCTCGATTTGAGCGAGCCGCCGCGCCCAAAAACGTCGATAAGTGGGATTTCGAGCATCATTTCAGGGTTTGGCACGCCGACCAGTACGACCGTTCCGGCCAGGTCCCTGGCGTAGAACGCCTGCCGCCAGGTTTCGGGACGGCCGACGGCGTCGATGACGACGTTGGCGCCGAATCCGCCGGTCAATGCCTGCACCGCTGCAACGACGCCGGCCTCATTCAGGTACGACGAGTCGATGGAGTGCGTGGCGCCGAGCTGTTTGGCCTTGTCGAGCTTCTTGGGGTCGCGGTCGATGGCGATGATGACGGATGCTCCAGCCAGGCGTGATCCTACAATCGCGGCATCCCCCACCCCGCCGCAGCCGATCACGGCGACCGAGTCGCCGCGGCTGACGTTGCCGGTGTTCATGGCCGCGCCGATGCCAGCCATGATGCCGCAGCCGAGGAGTCCGACGGCCGCGGGGTCGGCATCCGGATTCACCTTGGTGCACTGCCTGGCGTGCACGAGGGTCTTCTCGGCGAAAGCGCCGATACCGAGGGCCGGGCTGAGCTCGGTGCCGTCGGCGAGGGTCATCTTCTGGGTGGCGTTGAAGGTGTTGAAGCAGTACCAGGGTTCGGCCCGCTTACAGGCCCGACATTCGCCGCAGACGGCGCGCCAGTTGAGCACCACGAAGTCGCCGACCGTGACGTGAGTGACGCCGTCGCCGATGACGCTGACGCGCCCGGCGGCTTCATGCCCGAGCAGGAAGGGGAAGTCGTCATTAATGCCGCCCTCCTTATAGTGAAAGTCGGTATGGCAGACGCCGCACGTTTCGATGTCCACGATGACTTCACCTGGGCCGGGATCGGGGATGACAATTTCGACCAGTTCGACTGGCGCGCCCTTCGAACGGGCGATGACACCTGTGACTGTGGTGGGCATGGAGCTCCTCCGATTAAGGGGGCTGGGTATGGCGAGGACGCCTTTCACCTTATCGGAGGCGGGTGAGGGCCAGCGGCGTGCTGACAGCGGCACGACGCCGTCGTCCACGCGGCATCTTCTCCGACGTTGCCGAGACGGCGACTCTGGGGCACAGAAAAACCCCTGAGTCTCGGTTTTTTACACGGGATTCAGGGGTCGGATGGCTGCGGGCAGTTCACGTAATTTCCACAGGCCACTCATAGAACTCAAGGGAGCCGAGACGAATAGTTTCGATTCCATCACATCGCCGAATTAATTCCACCTCAGTGCCCGATCGGTCGCTGTCCTAGCGATGCCGGCCCTCCATGTAGCGAACGGTGGAGTGCGCCGAGGAGTCTGACATACCGACAGCTGACCAGACCCCGAGACCTCGAGGAGCTTGGCGCAGCGAATAACTTGACTTCCGTTACGCCAACCGAAAAATGAGACCATTTCATCGAAGCACACTTTTGACAGACCGGTCTGGGCGCTGAACTCCCGCAGCTTCGCTTCCATATTCTCGGTGGCCAGCAGGGGGCCGGCCCGTTCGATCACGGCCCGTGAACTCGGAACCGACAACGCCGCAACTCCTTGCAGCGTCACGAGCGGTGCGTCCGCGTTCAGATATGGCAACAGACCTTCGATGACCCAGGTCGTTGGCTATTGCCGGTTAGAGCCGGCGGCGAGGGGAGTCTGATCCCATGGCTGGGCCAAGGTCAGTAGGCGCCGTGACAAGTTCGCATGCCGGCTTGGCGGACAGCCCTGGCATTGGACATAGGGCAGCACCAAGTCTGCAAAAATGGCCCGCTGCCGCGGATCAGGCGTTAACGCGGCATCGTGCAACGGGAAGGATCGGTCCTCCGGCGATTAACCGGAGAGTCCCGGGCACAGCGGACTCGATGACGAGGCCAGGGCAGGGCGGGGCGGGCAAGTGTTCTCTCCAGCTTTGTCAGTGACGCTTGTGCTTCAGCGACTCCGCGGCCGTTGGGATCGCCGCCCCGAGAGACACGCTGTCCTTGAGCAGGAATTGCCCAACCATGGACAACTTGGTCGTCCCGTGGTTTTCCTGCCGCATCCCCGGATTCGTGGCCATGAAACTGAGGGTCGTGAGGAACATCCCGATGGCACCCATACTGCCGACGGCCGAAGCACGCGGTGCGAAAGGCTCGGCGGCGATCAGGAAGCCTATGGCGATTTCGGTGACTCCGATCAGCTGCGCCGTCCTCTTCTCGCCCAACTTTTTTGTCCACCGACGAGAACAAAGGGCTGGAGGTGACCAGGGGCTTGATGTTTTCCGTCTCATACTTCTGGAACTTCAGCGTCCCGATCCAAACGAGGTTCGTCACCAGGGCGGACTGTCTTTTAAACGGTATTTCCGGCCTGACGCGCTGGACTCAGGTCTGGCGGGAAAGGTGCCGTGATGACGACACTTGATGCTGTGACGAAGCAAACGAAATCTGAGCCGACCCGTGAAGCGGTGGCGGCGAAGGAATGGGTACGCCTGGCTAAGGAGCAGGGCTTGGCCCTGGACGGTCCGAATGGGCTGCTGGGCCAGTTCACGAAAACATTTCTCGAGGCCGCGCTGAACGAGGAAATGACCGATCACCTCGGCCATGAAAAGAATCGTGCGCCGGACTGGCGCGCTGTCGTTGTGTGCTCGTGGCCTGACGACTGGCGAGATCAGCGCGCACTTTAACCAGATCTATGGTGCGCAGGTATCGAAAGAGACCATCTCCCGCATCACCGACACGGTGATCGAGGAGATGCAAGCCTGGCAGTCACGCCCGTTGGACGCCGTTTACGCGGCTATCTTCATTGATGCGATCGTGGTGAAGATCCGCGACGGGCAGGTCGCCAACCGGCCTATCTACGCGGCTATCGGCGTGACCTTGGATGGCGACAAGGATATTCTCGGGCTGTGGGCCGGCACCGGCGGTGAGGGCGCTAAGTTCTGGATGTCTGTTGACGGACATCAAAAACCGTGGGGTGACCGACACGTTCTTCCTGGTCTGTGACGGGTTGAAGGGGCTGCCCGACGTCGTCGCGACACTCCCATTTGTGAGGTGTTGTCCGTGTGGTCGAAGTATGAGTTGGTGGAGAAGCAGGCGCGGTTTTGGGTGTTGATGAGTCAAGGCTCGACGCTGACGGCAGCGTGCGATGCTGTCGGCGTGAATCGACGAACTGGACGGCGTTGGCGTCAAGCAACGGGTGGGCGGATCCCTCTTCCTGAGGCAGAGCGGTTGGGGCGGTACTTGTCCTTGGAGGAGCGGTTGCGGATTGCGGATTTGCACGTGACTGGTACCGGCGTGCGGGCGATCACTGTCCTGGTGGGCCGGTCTACTGCCACGATCAGTAGAGAGCTCGCTCGAGGCGGGTCCAAGGCTGGCCCGCGAGCACGGACGAGGTATGCCCCGTATGCGGCGCAGAAGCAGTCGGAGCTTCGCGGTCGTCGTCCCAAGGCCAGCAAATTCGACCATCCGAAACTGGCCTTCTTGGTGCAGACCACGTTGTGCGTGAAATGGAGTCCGGAACAGATCAGCGACCATCTGGCTGCCGTGTTTCCGGATCGGCAGGAAATGCGAGTCAGCCTCGGAGGCGATCTACCAGGCGCTTTATGGGGGCGGCCGGGGTGACGTGCGCGGTGATCTGCATCAGCACTTGCGCACCGGCCGCGCCGTGCCTGGGCATTAGAAGGGGATCTAATCGTGGGGTCACACTGAGGGTCGGCGATCGCTACGTTGGTGGAGCGTCAGACCCGGTTCACAATGCTGGTCCACCTCCCCGGTGACCCGGCGCGATCACAATTCGCGGTGGGCTGTTAGCCGCCATCAAGACTCTCCCCGAGCAGCGGGGCACCAACGAGAACATCAACGGGCTGCTGCGCCAGTATCTCCCCACAGGCACCGACTTATCCGTTCATTCGCCCGAGCGACTACTCGAAGTCGCTACCGAACTCAACAATCGACCCAGCAAAACACTCGACGGCAGCACACCCGCTCAAGCCATGCAACCACTATTGTCAGAGCCAGAAGAGCCCGTCGTTGCGACGACCGGTTGCATCCGCCCTCCGTTCACCGAGCATTTTCTCGGACGGGGCATACGGGACGATCGTCCTCTCGGCACCGCAGGGAGCCAAGTAGACGACGATGATTCGAAGATGTCCCGCTCGCCGCCCCCGTGTGAGCCGGCCGGCTGACCTCAGAACGGAGAACACGGGAACCGCGATCTGCGTCGCACAACATCTCCACCACGAACGCCTTGGTCGAAAACCACTACGGGGTGAGAAGGTCGCCCAAAAGAATCTTTTCACCGAAAAAAGCGATGAAATGTCCTAGCACTTCACTGCTGTTCTATCTGCCGAGGAGAACCCCGTGCACGAAGATTATCGCCGGAAATGTCGCGGTGAAGGCCCAAAAGAAAGTGTCGAGGCCAATCAGCACGGCTGTTCCGAGATGGAGCATGGCCCCGGCAAAAAGCAGCGCTACCAGCACTCCAGGGGGAGCCACAAGGACTAAGGGAAAAATGATCTCCACGACGATAACTGACCATCCGACGAAGCCTCCAAGCCAAGGTCGTCTACGAAGTACGGCTGCGGCCGTGGAGTGTCCATAAGTAGCGGTGTTGAGAATGCTTTGCAACGCTGATCCTTGACGCCACTGTGCGTTGGATATCTTCGATATTCCCGCAGCGAAATATGCCAACAAAGCCTGCGCCGCGATGAAATACAACCCCACGGCTTGAAAAGGACTCGACGTTGGGAGCAGGAAGGTGAATGCCAAGCCCGCAAGGATGATGAACGATATTTGATTGGAGCCATCTTTGCCATAGCGGATTTGATAGGCCAGGAAAAGGCTTGACAGCAAAATGATCGTTGCGTAACTGGCGTAGAGCAGATTACTTTGAAACGGAGTGATTAGCGCTATGGAACAGACGATTCGAGCAATCACAACAATACGTAGCCACACTGAGCCGCTGTGCCCGACCATCCATCTACGTGACGCACCGGGTGACCTAGCGAGGATCTGTCTGCTATTCCAGTCAAACAGCCCGCTCGAGCCGAATTCTTTCAAACTCAAAAGCAATTGCAAAGAACCTTGAAGAATTCCTATGCCCACGATGACGGCGGTGATTCGTGCGGCGCTTTCGATTGTCAACATGGCTTATAACACCGGGTGAGTCAGCGAATAAAAACGAACGCGTGGCACAGAAGCTCCGCTTGGACCGCGTGTTTCAACCAAAGCAAACTGGTAGAACGCCTGCGACGACAATGAACCTCCGAGTCGCTTGCGCGCAACGTCAAGCAAGATTATGTATGGCGTAGTGAACTGAAGTCGCTCTGCAGAGCAGTTGGCACTGGAAAGCGCCAGCAGCTGAAATAATTCGATCATGCCCTCTCGGTAGCGTTTTCGCGGGTTCCAAAGGGAAAAGAGAATTCCCCTCGGGGATAAATTCAATTCCAACCATGGGCTGACGCTTGTTTCATCGTCGCGACTGCGATAAACAAAGTGATAGTTACTCGCACCGGGATCTGGCGTAAAAAATGACCATTTTGGTATGAGTGTGAACCGGTCAAACCGTGTAGTTAGCCGGCTGAGCCGATTATTTTTCTGAAATGCGACCGTCAGTAAAAACCAGACAGAGAAAACAACGATTCCAATAACGCCGAATACGGAGCTTGCAATATCAATCATCATGTGATCTTCCTCAGATCGAATCGGTCGGCGAACAGTTTGCAACGGAAGCGACTTGACGAACGAACTCGTGGCGGGATCGTTTACCGATTCTGGTAACAGGCAGCTGTTAATGATTTGAGAATACGAAGCAGAGTTCGGGTCATTTCGATCGGGCGGCACTTGCGTCCGCTTGGTAGGCCCGAAGGACCTCCAACGTCTGTGCCGATCGGTGCTCTACAGGAACTTCTGCAAGCTCTTCGCTCATACCCTCTATGTCGCAACGGATAGCCGAACCGCCGTCCGTGACGATCCAGTCGTCATTGGGGTCGACAGGGGTAATGAGGCTGTCGAGGGTCGAGAGTTCGAGATCGGTGAGGCTGATAGCCATGTGCGTTCCGTCTTTCGGGCTCGGAGAAATCGTGTCGACGCGCTCTCACTATGAATCCAGGATGACTTGCGGCCGCTCATAATCAAGCGGGTCGGTCCACAGAAAGGCGAGCCGTATCGGTTCAACTCCTTAATGTATATTCTGAAAATCATCTTCCGTCAACTATGAAAACAAAGAGTATTACAGACATATCAGCCCGTTATGGGAAGGCCCTGCAGCGATGTGTTCTGGGGTAGCGGAGCATCAACCTGCCATCCCTGCTTCGTGCGATTGCCTCCTGACGGCCGGGAACCTCTGGCATGCCGTTCAAGGTTCCTCCGACGGGACGACCGCGGCGGTTCTTGCCCTAGAGCGGCGTTCAGGCCCAGGGCGGCGGGACCGAGGCGCCCCCGCGCAGTCCGACCTGGAGATTCAGGTCATCGCCGGCCTGGAGCTGGTGGCTGGTGAGTGGGTTGGCGATTCTCGCCGCCGGCTTCCCCATCCTGCACTTCATGGCGGACCGCGCATACCTGCCCCGCAGCACAGCCGACACCCTGCAGGCCACGCTGGCCGAAATTGGCGCCAAGCCGGTCTTCGACTACGACAAAGACGAACACGGCCAGACAACCTTCTACGAGGACCTCATCCAAGTCGGCGGCCAGTGGTACGTGAACTACATGCCCCAGGACCTGATTCACGCCCTCGACCTGTACCGAAAGGACCGCAAGGCAGCCGACACCGGCGTGCCCGTCGACGAGGAAACACCCGAAGACGACGCCATCCTCTCCAGCGATTCAAAACCCGTTCGTCAGGCCAAAGAGCTGCGAGACCAGCGAATCGCCGAACGTGAAAAGTACCGCGCCAAGCCCAAGGGCAAGCGCCGGCCCGACGGCTCACGCCAGTACCTCTACCCTGACCCTAAGAACTACGACGGTTTAGCGTTCGACCACAAGACCGGTGAACTCATCGAGCCCATCCGCAAGAAGACCGTCGTGATACCCGCCGGGAAAGACCCCGCCAAGGACAAAGCCCTGAAGTACGGGCAGACCTACCCCCACAAAAGTCCAGTGTGGAAGGGTTTCTACGCACTGCGCAACACCGTCGAATCGCAGAACGCATTCATCAAGGACTCCGCGACCGAAGACATCGCCTCCCCCATGAAACGGCGAGCCCGCGGCAACACCTTCGCATCGCTGGCCGTGACACTCGCGCTCGTCTCGGCCAATATCCGGAAGATTTTGACGTTCATTCAGAGCGAGCTCGCCCGAGTGCCCCTCACCTCGAAGAACAAGTCCTTCGCGAGCACGTACTATTCCAGCGCTGAAATCACGGCGGCGACGTCACCCGCCGACACGGCGCCGTCACCACCACCCAGCTAGGCCGCCCGGTCGTCAACAATTCCTTTGCCTGCATTAAAAGTCGCTTCGCCCTGCCAAAAACAGGGCGAAGCGGTGTTTAACCGCCGACCGCGCGCCGATCACAGCGTTTCTTGGGGCTAACACTCTCGAAAACGGCGCCTTAACGCAGAAAACCGGCGATGCGATCGCCGGTTTTCTGTTGCCGCAGGAATTTCGTAAACTAAACGCCGGAATTACGTAAACTCCTCGCTGCGGAGACGGTGGGATTTGAACCCACGGTACCCCGTAAAGGGTACTCCACCTTAGCAGGGTGGTGCACTAAGCCGAACTATGCGACGTCTCCTTGGCATCTGCTCGCGCAAACACACTCCCCTATCTTAGCCGTACTGCAAGCGTCCGCTCTGACCATGAAAAGAATGAATGCTCGAGCCCGGCTAGCCTTGCTCGCTCAGCAGACGACCGTTCGTGCAGGTGTAGTCACCGGCCGTCTGACCGGTCACCGACTTCGACAGGACAGCACCGGGCGCTTCCGTGGCCACGGGCGCCTCGGTGACCGCCGGATCGGCTGCCACGGAAGGATCAGTGGTCGCGGCCGGGGCTGGAGCCGCTTCGACGGGAGCGTTCGGATCGGCCACGGTGCCGCTGCCGGTGGTTCCACTCAGGGCCAGCGGCTCATCGGCAGCGACCGCCTCGAACAGGTCGTTGAAAGCCGGTTGACTGGCCTTGACCCCGCCCGCCACGCTACCGGTGGGCACCTGGGCGAAGACGACCTGATTGAGATCGATGTCCTTGAGCGCGATGGCGATGGATGCGAGGGTGGTGACGCTGTTGAGGCTGTCGGACAAACGCATGTTACCCACGACCGCTTTGGCCAGGCCATACACCTTGGCGGGGTCGGAGAGGGTGTCTGCGCTCTGGATCGTGCGCACGAGCGATGACATGAACAGCTGTTGGTTATTGATTCGGGTCAGGTCGCTGCCATCGCCGAGGCCATGGCGGGTGCGCAGAAATTGCAACGCGTCATAGCCCTCGAGCATGTGCTCACCCGGGTTGAGCATTATTCCGGTGTATTCGTCTTCGATGCGCTCCGCCACGCAGACCGGCACGCCGCCGACGGCGGAGGACATGGCCATGACACCACTGAACTGCGCTTCGGCCGCAAACGGAATGGACAGGCCGGTGAGCTTCTCGACCGTTAGCACCGTGCAGGCGAGGCCACCATAGGTGAGCGTGGTGTTGATTTTTTGGCTGCTCATCGCGGGGAACGAGCCGCCCTCGGGGTCGGGGCAGGAGGGGATGGGGACGTACAGGTCGCGGGGAAAGCTAATGACCGAAGCGTTACTGTGGTCTTCAGAGATGTGCAGCAACATCGTCACGTCATTGAGGTCACCAGTCGAGTCCTCCGGACCAAAAGCTGCGTCCTGCCCAACACGGCTGTCACTGCCGACTATGAGCATGTTCACGCCGCCGTCAATAGCGCCGATCGATGGGACCGGGCCGTTGCTCTCATTGGCGAGGTGCACGCTGGGCTGCACGCTCACTGCGACGTCGTAGGTGGCGATGGCGGCTACGGAGAAGCCGCTGACCAGAACGACAGCCAGGCTGCCGGCAAGAAACTTCGCGACCGTAACGGCAGCATTCGACTTCTTCAGTCGACCGTGACGTGCAACGGTTTTGAGGTTCTGTGCACCGTTCGAGCGGGGGCGAAGCTGGTCGCTCACTCATGTCCTCTCATCGGGTTGCTGGCTGGGCCGGCCTGAGGCGACAGTCTCTGTCCGCCGGTCGTTGTGCATTTCACAGGTGCTGCGGAGGGCGTGGGATTCGAACCCACGAGACATTTCTGCCCACCAGTTTTCAAGACTGGCTCCATCGGCCGCTCGGACAGCCCTCCTGGTTACCCGTGCCCCGCGCCAAAAATGCAACGCGGAAACAATTGGGCGAACTGGCCCGATTCTAGCCGATGGCAGACTGCTCAGGCTGACAGAGCCGGCTGATAAACGGCTGCATGCCGCTCAAAGCGTGCGCAAGACCGTGGCGAGGCCGTCGGCTGTCACGTTGCCGGTGACCTCCGACGCGGCGGCAAGAACGTCATCGGGCGACTCCCCCATGGCTACACCGCGACCGAATTCGGCGGCCCATTGCAGCATGTCGATGTCGTTGCGACCGTCGCCGACGGCCATTACCCGGTCGCGGGGAACACCAACGGACACCCGCACCCGCTCCATCGCCGTGGACTTATTGACGCCGTCTGGCGCGATGTCGAGCCAGGCGGTCCACCCGATGGCGTAGCTGACCCGGTTCAGGCCCATGCGTTCGACCACCTGGAGAAAATCTTCCATGTCGTGGTCGGGTGAGATGACGACCACGCGGGTTGCCTGGTGCTTCAGAAGCTCCTCGAAATCGACCCGTTCACTATCCATACCGATAGTGGCATCGGGAATCGGCTCGGTATAGCGGTAGAAGCCGTGCTCGTCTTCGACGGCGAACCGTGCCGACCCGAGGTGCGCGCGAATCGAGGTGAGCACATCGCTCGGGTTGAAGGTTTCGACCCATTCCCGGCGGTAGCCCAAGGGCGCCGAAGCGTCACGGTGCATCGTGATGGCGCCGTTGGAGCAGACCACGTAGCGCGGTGAGATGCCGAGTCGGTCGAGCACCGGCAGTGCTGCTGCGGCGGAACGCCCAGTGGCCAGCATGACCTCGTGTCCAGCAGCGGCAAGCCGGGTGACCTCGTCGATCACGGCCTGACTGATCGAGCCGTCTTCGTGCATCGTGGTCCCGTCGATGTCGAGGGCGACGAGCCACCGCTCGGTCGTTGATACCGTAGTCACTTTGTTCCCTTCGCGGGAATCGGCGTGAGCACCTCGAGGCCACCGAGGTAGGGCCGCAGCGCGCTTGGAATGAGCACCGAACCATCCGCTTGCTGATGCGTTTCGAGCATGGCGACGAGCCAGCGGGTGGTCGCCAGCGTGCCGTTCAGGGTGGCGACGGGCGCGGTCTTACCCGTATCGGTTCGATAGCGGATGTCCAGCCGGCGCGCCTGGTAGGTGGTGCAGTTGCTCGTGCTGGTGAGCTCGCGGTATGCGTTCTGGGTGGGCACCCAGGCCTCGATGTCGAACTTGCGCGCGGCGCTCGAGCCGAGGTCACCGGCAGCGACGTCGATCACCCGGTAACTGAGGCCGAGCGACTGCAGCATGCCCTCCTGCAGCGCGACGAGGCGATCGTGCTCGGCTTCGGCGTTCTCGGGCAGCACGTAGGTGAACATTTCAAGCTTGTTGAACTGGTGTACGCGAATGATGCCGCGGGTGTCTTTTCCACCCGAGCCGGCCTCACGGCGATAGCAGGTGGACCAGCCGGCGTAACGCAAGGGCTCTTCGGAGAGGTCGAGGATCTCATCTTTGTGGTACCCGGCGAGCGCGACCTCGCTCGTGCCGGTGAGATAGAGGTCGTCGGCCGGCAGATAGTAGACCTCGTCATTGTGTTCGCCGAGAAAGCCGGTGCCGTCCATGATCTCTGGACGCACCAGGGTCGGCGTGATTAGCGGCACGAAGCCGGCTTCGAGCGCCCGGTCCAGCGCCATGTTCATGAGGGCGATCTCGAGACGGGCGCCGATGCCCTTCAAGAAGTAGAAGCGGGTTCCGGACACCTTGGCGCCGCGGGCCATGTCTATAGCGCCGAGCAGTTCGCCGAGCTCGAGGTGGTCGCGCGGCTCAAAGTCGAACACCGGGGCGTCGCCGTGGGTGCGTAGAGTCGCGAAGTTTTCTTCGGCGCCGGCCGGAACTCCGTCGATGATGGGGTTTGCGATGGTTCTAACGACCGTGGTGAAACGGGCATCGGCATCGCCGGCAGTGACTCCGGCGGCTTTCACCTCGGCGGCGAGAATTTGCGCTTCGGCGACGAGCGCCTTCTTCTCAGCGCCAGGTGCCGAAGCTACCCGCTTGCCAAACAGATTCTGCGCGGCGCGCAGGTCTTCGAACGCCGTGATGGTCGATCGCCGTTCCGCGTCGGCGGCAAGCGCGGCATCGACCGCCTCAACGGAGTCGCCGCGAGCCTCCTGCGAACGCTTGAAGAGGTCAGGGTTTTCGCGTAACAGCACCGGATCAATCACCCGGCCAGTCTACAAGCGCCTTCCGTCGGGCAATCTCGAGGCCAACCCAGTAGCCTAAATCTCGTGAGCGCCTCCGAGAACCTGGCCCAGCACGCCGCCGTCGTCTACAACCCGGTCAAGGTCGACCTCGCCAGGTTGCGGGCGAGCGTGGGCGCAGCGGAACGGTCGGCCGGCTGGGGTTCGACGCAATGGTTTGAAACGACCATCGACGATGTCGGTCAGGCAGCCACGAAACGGGCCCTCGATGCCGACGCTGCCATGGTCGTCTCGGCCGGCGGCGACGGCACGGTGCGGGCCGTCGCAGAGGCGCTTCGTGAATCGGGCGTACCGATGGGCATCGTGCCATCGGGTACCGGCAATCTGCTCGCCCGCAACCTACTGCTGCCACTAGGTAACATCGACGCCGCAGCGTCGATCGCGTTCGGCGGTGTGGACAAGCCCATCGACCTCGGCGTCGCTTTCCTGACCACCAAAGCCGGCGCGGTGGAGGAACACGTCTTCCTGGTCATGGCCGGGCTCGGCCTCGACGCACAGATGATCGCCAATACCCGCGACGATCTCAAGAGGCAAGTGGGCTGGCTCGCCTACATCCACGGGGTAGCGCGAGCGCTTCCGAAAGCGCGGCCGTTTCGCATCCGCTACAGCGTTGCCGGACGCGTCGACCGGCCGGCGCAGGTGAGCGCCATTCTCGTTGCCAACTGCGGGCTGCTGCCGGGCAACCTGCAGTTTCTGCCCGATGCGCGGCTCGACGACGGCATTCTGGACATTGCCGTGCTGCAGCCCAAGGGCGTGCTCGGCTGGCTGACCATCTGGCGGCGGGTGACCTGGGAGAACGGGGTATTGCGCCGCTCGGCGGTGGGCCGACGCATGATTGCGGCGACGGAGTCTTCGAATGAGCGAGTGATGACGACCCTGCGCGGGCCGGATATTCGCATTGCGCTCGAGCACGCGCAGGATTTCGAACTCGACGGCGATGAGTACGGCCTGGTGCAGAAGGTACGTTTGCACGCCGATGCCGGCGCGCTCATTGTGCGCGTGTCGGCCTGAGTCAGATAGCTGAGCGGCTATCGGCGCGACGATCGGGAACGCCACCGCAGGGCGTGGAAGAACAGCAGGCCCACGATGGTGACCAAACCCGTGGAGATCATGGCGGGCGCGACAGTGTAGATCAACTGCTGCATCACCATCTCCATCGGCATCTCCGGACTCGAGGATCCCGCGAAGCCCGAGCTGAAATAGGTGGAAGTGATCGTGCGCGCCTGCAGGGTAATCCCAGCGATAATGAGGGCTGGCCCCATAATCCACAGGGCAATGATGAACGGATTATGCGGCTCGAAATGGTCGAGGGGCTCGTCGTCGTCGACTGCACCGTCTGCAGGCACAGGGATCGCGCCCGAGTTGCGCCCGTCTGTACCGACGGATGCTTCTGGCTCGGTGGAAGAGGTGGGCGCGAACAGCTCGGTCATCGCCGCGCTATCGGCATCCGCCGACTCACCGGGCTCGTAGCCGCGCTGATAGCGGGCATCGTGCTTGGGGTCAAAGCGCGGCGCGGTCATTTGGTGGGCTCCCCCGCGATCAGGCCGCGCAACCAGTCGCGAGCCTCGATGAAGATGCCGTCGTCGTAGCGGGAGGTGAACTCGATCTTGCGCTGGTCCGCGCGCGGATAGGATCCGAGAAAAATCACCTTCGGGCTGAAGCGACGAAGTCCGAGCAGGGCGTCAGCCACGCGCTCATCAAGAATATGACCGTCGGCGTCGACGACGAAGCGGTAGCGGCCGAGGGAATCCCCGATCGGCCGAGACTGGATGAGGCTGAGGTTCACGCCGCGGGTGGCGAACTGTTCGAGCATGTCGAGCAGGGCGCCGGAGCGGTCACTCGGCAGCTCGATGATGAGGCTGGTCTTGTCTGCTCCGGTCGGAGCGGTGAGTTCAGCGGTGCGGCCCACCAGCACGAACCGGGTCACCGCGTTCGGGTTGTCACCGATCTCTGACGCCAGAACCACGAGGTCGTGGTGCTTGTCAATGCCAGGCGGGGCGATCGCGGCATCCGCTTGATCATTGTCTAAAAGGGCAGAGGCGGCGGCGACGTTGCTCGACGCTGGGATGTGACCGTGGCTCGGCAGGGCGCGCTCAAGCCAGTTGCGGCACTGCCCATAGGCGACCGGATGCGCGTTGATGACGCGCACGTCGCCCAGGGTCGTGCCGGGGCGGGCGACCAGCACGAAGTTCACCGGTACGAGGTATTCGCCGATGATGCGCAAATTCGGCACGCTCGCGAGGGCATCCTGCGTGGCCGTCACACCGCCGTCGACCGAATTCTCGATGGCGATCATTGCTGCCAGGCTGCGGCCGCTCACGACGTCGGCGAAGGCCTCGCTCACATTGTTGACCGGACGCCAGATCTGGCCGCGAGCGCCTGGCACCTGAGCGAGAGCAGCTTCGGTAAAGGTGCCGGCCGGGCCGAGATAGCTGTAAGTCTGTGTCGGCGCTTTGGTCTGGGGCGGATTCGGCGAGTCGGGCATGGCTGACAGCCTACTGGGGATGCCAGACTGTGCTCATGAGCGAACGTGCGGGCACTCGAGCCCTGGAATCTGACCTGATCGACGTTGATGGGCTGGTCAAGGCCTATTACGACCTGAAGCCGGATGTCACGGTGCCGGCCCAGCGGGTAGTCTTCGGCACCTCCGGACATCGCGGCAGTTCACTGAACACCGCGTTCAACGAGAATCACATCAGCGCCACAACGCAAGCCATCGTGGAATATCGCGCCGGTCAGGGCATCACCGGCCCGCTCTTCATCGGCACTGACCCGCACGCCCTAAGCGGCCCGGCCTATACGACCGCCCTCGAAGTGCTCGTCGCCAACGGCGTGCGCGCGCTCGTTGACGAGTTCGACGACTACGTGCCCACCCCGTCCCTGTCGCACGCGATTTTGGCCTACAACCGCGCCGAGCACGGCGACCTGGCCGACGGCATTGTGGTCACCCCGAGCCACAACCCACCGATGGACGGCGGCTTCAAGTACAACCCACCGCACGGCGGTCCGGCCGACAGCGATGCCACCTCGTGGATCGCCAACCGAGCCAACGAGCTCATCGCTAATGGTCTGGCCGGCGTGCTGATGAGCGAACCCAGCGCCCTGGAAACCTACGATTTTCGTGGCAACTACGTGAACGACCTCGAGAACATCATCGACATGCAGGCCATCCGCACCAGCGGAATCCGCATCGGGGCCGACCCACTCGGCGGCGCGAGCGTGGGCTACTGGGGCGCCATCCGCGACCGCTACGAAATCGACCTCGTCGTGGTCAACCCAAAGGTCGACCCAACCTGGCGTTTCATGACCCTGGACTGGGATGAGAAGATCCGGATGGATCCCTCGAGTGCGTCTGTCATGGCATCCGTTGTCGCGCACAAGGATGAGTACGACATTCTCACCGGCAACGACGCCGACGCCGACCGGCACGGCATCGTCACACCCGACGGTGGCCTGATGAACCCGAACCATTTTCTGGCCGTCGCCATCGACTACCTCTACAGCCACCGCGAAGGCTGGAAGCCCGACGCCGCGGTCGGTAAAACCCTCGTCTCATCGACGATGATCGACCGGGTGACCGGCTTTCTCGGCCGCGACCTGTGGGAGGTGCCGGTTGGCTTCAAGTGGTTCGTTCCGGGCCTCATCGACGGTTCGGTGGCTTTCGGCGGCGAAGAGAGCGCCGGAGCGAGCTTCGTGCGTTTCGACGGCACCGTCTGGACCACCGATAAGGACGGCATTCTGCTGGCCCTGCTCGCCTCCGAGATTCTCGCGGTGACCGGCAAGACCCCCTCGCAGCGCTATGCCGAGCTCGCCGAGCACTTCGGCGCTCCTTCCTATGCCCGAGTGGATGCCGCGGCCACGCCCGCGCAGAAGGCCGCCTTGGCAAAACTCGACGGCTCGATGATCGCGGCCACCGAATTGGCCGGCGAGAAGATCACCGGCGCCTTCAGCGTCGCTCCCGGCAACGGCGCTGCCATCGGTGGCGTCAAGGTGACGACCGAGAATGCCTGGTTCGCGGCCCGGCCGAGCGGCACCGAAGATGTCTACAAGATCTACGCCGAGTCTTTCCTCGGATATGAGCACCTGGCTCAGGTCCAACTGGAGGCCAAAGCCATCGTCGACGCCGCGATCGCCTAGGGCACACTCCAGTAGTAGGCCGTTCCCCCCGGGTGATCCACAGTGATTGCCGTGTCGACCGAGCGATAGTCGGAATCCAAGGTGTGCCCGGCAAAGAAGATCGAAACAGTGTCGCCGACCTTTTCGACCTTGGTGACAATGCCGGTGTGGTCGCGATCGCCGGTGTTGTCCCAATCGAATTGCGCGATATCACCGACCTTGACCTGGTCACGCTGCTGATCGGTCAACGCGGTGGCTTTGCCGGTCTGCGCAATGTACTTCATGAAGGCGGTGGAGCTGCGCCAGGCCACTGTCGAGTCGTACGCGTTGCCGTTCTTCGCACTAGACCAGACAGCGTCCATGGTCCAGCCGCGGGCGATCATGGCCTGGCTGGCAAAGTTGACGCAGTCATTCTCGCCGAGCACTCCCCACTCTGCCAAGTTGTAGTTTTCGACGCTCCAGTGCGCAAGGAGATAGTCCACCTGGGCCGTGACGGCGGCGCTCACCACCGGTGCTGCCGCGACCGGCGCCGCAGCGGCAGACTCGGTGGGGGTGGGGCGAGCCGGTTGATCCGTTGCGGCGGCATCCGTTGGCTGCACAGTCTTAGCAGGGTCGGCGGAACCCTCGAGGGCCTGCACGACGAGCGCGGTCGCGCCGACTGCCAGCACGGCTCCGGCGGCCGACGTGAGGCCGAGTAGCTGCCACCGGGTCAACTGCACTGTGTACTCACTTCGATTTTTCTGTAAACGGTGGACTGCCTAAGCATTGAAGGCGGCACTGAGGTAGAGCCCGATCGCCGCGAGGGCGATGAGCACTCCGACGATGATGACGCCGATCAAAAACCGGCGGCGGAGACGGCGCTGGTCGGCCTCCGTGGGTTCGTTGTTCTGCAGCATGATTCGAGCTTAGCCGCGACGAATATCAGAGTTCTGGATGCCGCGTGCACAATTGCGGAGATTTCTTGCACAAACTTCGGTTCCACGCGATTGCAGGCCATTGTCGACCGGATGTCCGCACTGAGGCACGCGGGTTTCACAGTCAAAACGTTGATTCAATGCTGCACGGCAGGATAGCGTGACGGCATGTCGCAGACCGAACCCACACCGTTCACCTGGCCGCACGGATTTCTCTGGGGGTCGGCGACGGCCGCCGCGCAGATCGAGGGTGCCGGCCACGCCGGCGGCAAAGAAGACTCAATCTGGGACGCGTTCGCGCGGGTTCCGGGCACCATCGCAGGCGGTGACGACCTCGAGACCGCCGTGGATCATTACCACCGGATGCCTGCCGACGTGGCGCTCATGGCCTCCCTCGGCCTCGACTCCTACCGTTTTTCCACCAGCTGGGCGCGGGTGCGCCCGGGCGACCGCGCCGTGAACCAGGAGGGGCTCGACTTCTATTCCCGACTGGTCGACGAACTGCTCGGCGCCGGTATTCTGCCCTGGCTCACCCTGTATCACTGGGACCTGCCGCAGGCCCTAGAGGAGAAGGGTGGCTGGGCCAACCGCGATACGGCCTACCGTTTCGTCGACTACGCAACGGATGTCTACTCCGCCCTCGGAGATCGGGTCACCCACTGGACAACCTTCAACGAACCGTTCTGCTCATCGCTGCTCGGCTATGGATCGGGCGTGCACGCCCCGGGCCACCAGGACGGCCGGGCGGCGATCGCTGCTGTGCACCACCAGCACCTCGCGCACGGGCTCGCGGTCAATGCGCTGCGCTCAGCGGGCGCCCAGAACCTCGGGATCACGCTCAACCTCACCAATGCTGTGCCGCGCGATGCCACCGACCCGGCCGACGAGGAGGCGGCCCGGCGGCTCGATTCGCTCGCGAATCGCATCTTTCTCGACCCGCTGCTGCGTGGTGCCTACCCCGAGGACACCCTGCGCGACCTGGAGCCGTTCGGACTCGCCGAGGTCATCCACTCGGACGACCTGGAGATCATCGCCGCCCCGCTCGATTTTCTCGGCGTCAACCACTACCACGACGACCTCGTGAGCGGGCATGTGGATGCCTCTGCTGGCGACTCTCACGCCGGCGGCGCTGCGCGTTCGGCCGGGTCGCCGTGGATCGGATCCGAATACATCATCTTTCCCAGCCGCGGACTGCCGCGCACCGCCATGGAATGGGAGGTCAACCCCGACGGACTGCGCCTCCTGCTCGTGCGGCTCGGCACGGAGTACGACCGGCTCCCGCCGCTCTATGTCACCGAGAACGGCGCCGCCTACGACGACGTGGTGAGCGCCGATGGCGCCGTGCACGACGCCGAACGCACGGAGTACATCGTGGCGCATATCAACAAGGTGGGTGAGGCCATCGCGGCCGGCGCCGACGTGCGCGGGTACTTCGTCTGGTCGCTGCTCGACAACTTCGAGTGGTCCTATGGCTACGAGAAGCGCTTCGGAATCATACGGGTTGACTACGACACCCTCGAGCGCACGGTGAAAGACAGTGGACGCATGTTTGCCGAGCATTTACGGGCGGCACACGCGGGGTGAGTGGCCTCAGGCGAGCGCATGCTGCCAGCGGGCTAACGCAGCTGCGGAACCACCTCGGTGGCGAGCCAGGAGAGGTGGTCGAGGTCGTAGAGATCCATGATCTGCAGGTAAACGCACTCGACACCGGAGTCGGCAAGGGTGCCGAGCCGGTCGGCGATCTCGGAGGCGGTGCCGGCCAAGCCATGTTCGCGAAGCTCGCCCGGCTCGCGGCCGACCGCGGCAGCCCGGCGTGTGAACGCGGCCTCGTCGTGGCCACCGACGGCGATCAATGCGGCCGAATAGGTCAGCTCGGCCGGGTTACGGCCGATGGCCTCGCAAGCCGCCCGCACGCCGTCGAACTTTGCCGCGATGTCGGCGAAGTCGGGAAAGGGCAGATTGAACTCGGTCGCGAACCGGGCGGCAAGTTTGGGGGTGCGCTTGGCGCCGCCGCCACCAACGATCACCGGCACCCGCGCCTGCACCGGCTTCGGCAGCGCCGGGGAATCGACCAAGGTGTAGTGCTCGCCGGCAAAGTCGTAGCGCTGCCCGACCGGCGTGTTCCAGAGACCCGTGACCACCTCGAGCTGCTCCTCGAGCATGCCGAATCGCTTGGCCGGAAACGGAATGCCATAGGCGAGGTGCTCCTGCTCGAACCAGCCGGTGCCGAGGCCGAGTTCCACCCGGCCGCCCGACATCTGGTCGACCTGCGCCACCTGGATAGCGAGAATGCCCGGCGGTCGATAGGTCACCGACGAGACGAGGGTACCCAAGCGGATGCGCTTCGTCTCGCGCGCCAGCCCGGCCAGGGTGGTCCAGGCATCCGTCGGGCCGGGCAGGCCGTCACCATCACCCATGGCCTGGTAGTGGTCACTGCGGAAGAAGGCGTCGAAGCCGAGCCGCTCGGTGGCCTGGGCGACGGCCAGGATGTCGTCGTAGGTCGCACCCTGCTGGGGCTCGGTGAAAATGCGGAATTTCATAAGTTCTCCTCTATAGAAAGTCGACGCCCGGCACCGGCGCGAATCGGGCGCGCATCACATCGAGGGCCTCCCGGTTCTGGTCGATGAGCACGAATCGTCGGTCGAGCGCGGCCGCGACCGCACCGGTGGTGCCGCTGCCGGCGAAGAAGTCGAGCACCCAGTCACCCTCGCGGCTGGAGGCCTGGATGATGCGGCGCAGAATTCCAATGGGTTTCTGCGTGGGGTAGCCGGTCTTCTCCTTGCCGGTGGGCGAGACGATCGTGTGCCACCAGACATCCGTCGGCAGTTTTCCCTTGGCCACTTTTTCGGGCGTGACGAGGCCCGGCGCCATGTACGGCTCGCGGTCGACGGTAGTGGAGTCGAAGTAATACCGGGCCGGATTCTTCACATAGACCAGAATTGTGTCGTGTTTGGTGGGCCATTTGTTCTTGGATTTCGCACCGTAGTCGTAGGCCCAGATGAGCTCGTTGAGAAAACATTCCCGGCCAAACAGGGCGTCGAGCAACACCTTGGCATAGTGCGCTTCGCGGTAGTCGAGGTGCAGGTAGAGCGTGCCGTCGTCGGCCAGCAGGCGCCAGGCCTCGATCAGACGCGGCTCCAGAAAAGCCCAATAGTCTTCGAACTGATCGTCGTAACCGAGCAGGTCACCCTTGATTCGCTCATAACGCTGACCTTTGAATCCCGTGATCGTGCCGGCCGCGTGCGAGCCGTCGGTGAAGACCGACCGTACGGAGGTGGTGCTCTGCCGTTTCTGCGACCGGCCGGTGTTGAATGGCGGGTCGAGGTAGATCAGGGTGAAGGCGCCATCAGGCAGGCCCGGCAGCACGTCGAGGTTGTTGGCGTGGATGACACGGCTCGGGCTGGTCGGTGTCCACGCGTTTGGCATATGTCCATTCTTTCAGCCTGCGCACCGCTCATCGGCCTAGTCTGTCGGGATGACTGCTGAATCGACGACCATCCACTCGCAGAATCTGGCCGATGCCGGGGCTGTGGAAGTACGCCACGAACCTGGACAGAGCCGCTATACGGTGTGGCTCGACGGCGAGGCCGTGGGACTGGCCGATTACACCACCACGTCGACGGCCGTGCATTTCACCCACACCGAGGTCGATCCGGCACAACGCACGCACGGCCTCGCCAGCATTCTGGTCGAGCAGGCGCTCGACGACGTGCGCCTTCGCACCGATCTCGCCGTCGTGCCGGAGTGCTCCTACGTGGCGCACTGGATCGACACCCACGCCGATTATCAGGACCTGCTGACGCGCGGGCGTTAGCGAATAGCGGATGCTCGCCGCTAGCATCCGCTTTTCGCGGTTTAAGGCACCCGGGTCAGCCAGGCTTCTGTGCTGAATTTGTTCGCGACGAGCTCGGTGGCCTTGGCGTATTCCTCGGCGGTGACGTCACCCTCGCTGGCGCCGTACAGGGCGGTGAAGGTCTCTTTCATACGGTCGATGATCGCCGCGCGGGTGAGGCCGGTCTGACTGCGCAGCGGGTCGACGCGCTTGGCGGCGCTCGTGATCCCCTTATCGCTGAGCTTTTCTCGGCCGATGCGCAGCACCTGCACCATTTTTTCGCCGTCCATGTCGTAACTCATGGTGACGTGGTGGAGCACGGCACCACTTCCGAGACGCTTCTGAGCAGCCCCGCCGATCTTGCCCGCGGGGCTCGTAATGTCGTTGAGCGGCAAGTAGTGCGCGTCAATACCGAGGGATTTAAGAGCGGTGATGACCCATTCGTCGAGAAAAGCGTAGGAGTCGGCGAAGCTCATGCCCTGCACGAGGTCGGTCGGCGCGTAGATGGAATACGTGATGACCGAGCCGGCTTCCATGAACATGGCGCCGCCGCCGCTGATGCGCCGCACCACGGTGAAGCCATACTTGGCGGCATTCTCGGGGTCGACCTCGTTCTTGAGCGACTGAAAACTGCCGATCACGACGGCCGGTTCGTTCCACTCCCAGATACGGAGTGTGGGCTGTCGACGTCCCTCCCCGACCTCGGTCGCGAGTACCTCGTCGAGGGCCATCTGCAGCACGGGCGCGACGGGCTTCTTTGAGTGGATGATCTGCCAGTCGTAATCCCGCCAGGTGCTCGCCTGCGCAAGCGAACGGCGAATCGCCACGGCCACGGCCTCCGGCGAGAAGCCAAGCAGAACAGCACCGCTCGGGAGCGCGCCGCGCACCGTAGCGGCGATTGTGGCCGCCGCACTGCCGGCGGGGAGGCCGGTCACCGCGGAGTCGATGTCTTCAAGGGCATCGTCGGGCTCGAGAAAGAAGTCCCCGGCCAGTCGAAAGTTGGTTATGACATCATCGACGACATCGAGATCGACGACGACCAGTTTGCCGCCCGGAACCTTATATTCACCATGCATACAGTCAGCCTACGGCGGTAAAGCGGTCGTTGAGCCAGTCCACGAGGTCGCCGATGACGTCGTCGCGGTTGATCTCGTTGAAAACTTCGTGCCGACCGCCCGGGTAGACGATCAGGCGCACGTCCCGCAGCCCGGAACGCTGGACGTAGGAGTTCACCAGTTTGAGCGCACTGCGTTCCCCGCCGACGGTGTCGTCACCACCGACGAGCACGAGCATCGGCAGGTCACCGGGCAGGTCGCGCGCCGGTCGGCCGAACAGGCGGGCGGCCTCGCGAATGCCAAACAGCTTCGCGAGCGGCGTCGCCGTGGTGAGCGGGTCGGCCACGAAGGTCGCAGCGACGGCCGGGTCACGGCTGAGCCACTCGACCCCGGTCGTGCCGAGCGTCTTGTGCTTGCGGTTCAGGTCCCCGCCATCGAGGTAGCCGGGCCACCGGTAGGCGGTTCCGGAGAGCACGATGGCGTCGTACTCGGCCGCGTGCGCGTTTACGATCATCTGCACCATGAACGATCCCCAGCTGTGGCCGAGCAGCACGAGTGGCAGGGTCGGCTGCTCTGAGCGGATGATTCCACTCAGCTGGTAGACGCCGGCTACTGCCGCGCGCAGCCCCCCGGCGCCGAGCCGACCCAACTTGGTATGATCGCCGCCGTGCTGGGCGAGTCCGGTCTGGCCGTGGCCGAGGTGGTCATCGGCGTAGACCGTATAACCGGCCCGATTGAGGTCGGCGGCGAGCGCCGCGTAGCGCTGGGCGTGTTCGCCGACACCGTGGGCAAGCTGAATCACGGCTCGGGGGGCAGGGACCGGCCACACGTAGTAGGTAATAACCAGGCCAGAGGCATCCGTGTATGTGGGCACGAGGCTAGTCTGCCCCGTTGGAGGCCGCACGCTCAAAATAATAATGTACTTAGCGAGGCTAATTTGCTATGCTAACGATATATGGAATCGCGAATACCCCCGAAGACCGCAGCCCTTGGCGTCGTCAAGGCACAGCCGTCGGTGAGTTCTGACCAGGCGGCGAGTAACACCTCCGAGATCAGCCACGAATTTCGGCTGGCCAATGGGCGCCTGGCTCGCCGATTGCGGCAGGAGAAGGCCGAGAACGAGTTGGGCAGCGGCCAGTTTTCCGCGCTCGGCGTGCTTTACGTGCACGGTCCGCTGACGCTCACTGAGCTCAGCGAATTCGAACGGGTGACCCCGCCATCAATGACCCGCACGGTCAAATGCCTCGTCGACGCCGGCCTCGTGACCCGCACCGACTCCACGCTCGATGGCCGCAAGATCGTGCTCACCACAACGGATGCCGCGCGCGAGATGATGACCGAAACTCGCAAGCGTCGAGATGCCTGGCTGGTGCACCGCGTCGCCCAGCTCACCCCCGAACAGCACCGCGTTCTCGCCGACGCAACCCTGATAATGAAGGGCCTCGCCGACAGTTGAGTGCCATGTTTCGCTCGCTGAGCGTCGTCAATTACCGCATCTGGTTCGCTGGAGCTTTGGTGTCGAATATCGGTACCTGGATGCAGCGCACCGCCCAGGACTGGATCGTGCTGACCGAGCTCACCAACTACGACGCCACGGCGGTCGGCATCACCATGGCTCTGCAGCTCGGGCCGCAGCTTCTGCTCATGCCCTGGTCCGGGCTGATCGCCGACCGGTTCAATCGGCGCAAGCTGCTCATCCTCACTCAGGCCCTGATGGGGTTACTGGCCCTCGGCCTTGGCCTTCTGACCGTGCTGGGGGTGGCCGAGCTCTGGCACGTTTATCTCTTCGCCTTCGGCCTCGGCGTCGTCGCCGCGATCGATGCGCCGGCCCGCCAAGCTTTCGTCTCCGAACTTGTCGCCGAAGACCAGCTGTCCAATGCTGTCGCACTCAACTCCGCTTCCTTCCACGGTGCACGTTTGATCGGTCCTGCCGCCGCCGGACTGCTCACGGTCGCCGTCGGTGCTGGCTGGGTGTTCATGATCAACGCGGTTACCTTCGCAGCGACCGTCTTCGCCATGACGCTGTTGCGCACGCACCAGCTGCGCCGCCAACCAACGATCTCCCGCGAGCGTGGGCAGCTCCTGGCTGGCTTCCGCTATGTGCGCGGTCGTTCCGATATCGTTGTCGTCATGATCGCGGTCTTTCTGATCGGCACGTTCGGCCTTAACTTCGCCATCTTCACGTCGACCATGGCCACGATCGAGTTCGGCCGGGGGGCTGCGGAATTTGGTCTCCTCAGTTCGATCATGGCCATCGGTGCCGTCATCGGCGCCCTTCTCGCTGCCCGGCGGAGCCGCGCCCGGCTGCGCCTCATCGTGCTTGGCGCTGCTCTGTTCGGCCTTGCGTGCGCGCTCTCCGCGATCATGCCAACATATGCCACTTTCGCCATATCTCTCACGCTGGTCGGCCTGTCCTCGCTCACCCTGATGACGACCGCAAACGCGTATGTTCAGACCACGACGCGGCCAGAGATGCGCGGCCGTGTCATGGCACTCTACATGGCCATCTTCGTCGGCGGCACTCCCCTCGGCGCGCCCCTCGTCGGCTGGGTAGCGGATACTTTCGGCCCGCGTTGGGCGCTCGGCCTCGCCGCGATGTCCGGCCTGTTGGCGGCGGCGGCCGTCTTGTTCTGGATGGTGCGCTATCGCCGGTTGCGGGTGCAGCTGCATCCGTTCTCGGCGCCCAGGGTGCGTGTGCTGCATGCCGGCGACGGGCGCGAGGTGGAACGTGACCTGGACCGCGAGACCGCCACCCGGGAGATCGCGATCGTTGAGGCCACCGCCCCGCGCTAGGCGTTGAGTGGACAACTTCTTGTGGTTGCGGCCTCGCAGTACCGCGCAAAGTTGTCGACTGAGCGGGCTGGCAGTTAGCGCACCCCGCCCATCAGGCGCAGCACCGGGCGGGCGATCAGGGCGAGCATGAGTCCGAGCAGGATCGCGATGCCGCCGAGAACGCCGAAATAGAGTCGCTCGGGCGCCGTCGCATACCAAGTGGCGAGTACCCCGGACACGGCAGAGCCGAGGGCGACGGAGAGAAAGAACAGCGCAACCATTTGGGTCTTGAACACCGCGGGTGCGAGCTTGGTGGCGACGGAGAGCCCGACCGGGGAGAGCAGCAGTTCCGCGACCGTGAAGACCAGCAGGATGCCGATCATCGCCAGCAGCGGCGTCGAATTCGCCGCGCCGCCGGCAAACGGTAGGAACAACAGGAAGGCGGCGCCCATGACCGCGGTTCCGACCGCGAACTTCATTGGCGTAGACGGCTGCCGCGAGCCCCACTTAGTCCACATCGCGGCAAAGATGCCGGAGAGCACGATGATGAAGACGGGGTTGATCGACTGCACCCAGGAAATCGGCATCTCCCACCCGAACAAAGCGCGGTCAAGCCGCTCGTCGGAATAGATCGTGACGACCGTGAATTGCTGTTGGTACAGCGACCAGAACGCGGCGCTGGCCACGAAGAGTGGAATGAAGGCATAGACACGTTTGCGTTCTACCGGGGTGATCTGCCGGTTCGTGAGAATCACCACGAAATAAGCGACCGTAGCGATGACGGTCAACGCAATCACGATCGTGACCAGGTTGCTTGCGGTAATCACACCGGTAAGCACGAGTACGACGATAACGACGACCGTTAGGATTGCCACGAGGAGATAGCCGCGCCAGCGGGACCGCGGGAGGGGATCCGGCACCAATCGGACAGCATCCGGCAGCCGCTTGCGGCCGAACGAGTATTGGGTCAGACCGATCGCCATGCCTACAGCGGCGAGTCCGAAGCCGTAGTGAAATCCAACCCTGGTCTGCAGCAGACCGGTGAGGATCGGCCCGGCAAACGCGCCGAGGTTGATACCGAGATAGAACAACGAAAAACCGGCGTCGCGCCGGGGGTCGTCCGGGGCGTAGAGCGAACCGACGACGGACGTCGCGTTGGCCTTGAGCCCACCGCTGCCGACGGCGACCAGGATGAGGCCGGCTGCGAGACCGCCGATCCCCGGTACAACCGCCAGCGCGATGTGGCCGATCATGATGACGATGGCGCTGTAGAACAGCACCCGCTCGGAGCCGAGCAGACGATCGGCGACCCAGGCTCCGAGGATTGTCGACAGGTAGACGCCGCCGCCGTACGCGCCGACGATGCCGGCTGCCGTGGTCTGGGGAATTCCGAGGCCGCCGTCGGCGGCCGAGAAGTACAGGTACAACAGCAGAATGCCCTGCATGCCGTAGAACGAGAAGCGCTCCCACATCTCGACGCCGAAGATGTTGGCAAGTGTCCGCGGCTGCCCAAAGAAGGCTCGGTCCTCGTGGACGGCAGCGGGGTCGACGACTTTACTCATTAGACAATGGTAACAACCACACGAGCTAGCACCCGGGAGCTGGACTTCGCACCGGGCGAAGTAGGCTCGGGGAATGAGCTCATTGCTGGTCAGCCTGCCCGATTCCCTTCTGCTCGAGGCGGTTGGTGAACTGCCCGCCAGCGTCGAAGTCGTCGAATGGGCGCTCGACGGCCCGGCTCCCCGGCCGCGGTTCGACATCGTCGTCACGCCGTATATGGGCAAGACCGACCGACTCGCGCACCTCGCCGGCGTCGAGACCCGATTGGTGCAGAGCCAGTCCATTGGCTACGACGGTGTCGATCAGGTTCTACCCGCCGGGCACGTCTTCGCCAATGCTGCGAGCGTGCACGAGACCTCGACCGCCGAGCTCACCCTCGCCCTCATCCTGGCCTCCCAGCGCGGCATCCCTGATTTCGTGCGCGCTGCCGATCGGGGCGAATGGGCGCCAGCCCACCACCCGAGCCTCGCCGACCGCACGGTGCTGCTGCTCGGCTACGGCGGTGTCGGTCAGGCCATCGAGAGCCGGCTGCTCGCCTTCGAGACCACGGTCATCCGCGTTGCGCGCACTGCGCGCAGCGATGAGCGCGGCGCGATCTACGGCTTCGATTCCCTTTCCGAGCTGCTGCCACAGGCTGACATCGTCGTTGTCGGCGTTCCACTGACCATAGAGACGACCCACCTGGTCGACGACGCGTTCCTCGCCCAGATGCGTGACGGCAGCCTGCTCGTGAACATTGCCCGCGGCCCGGTCGCCGATACAAATGCCCTGCTCGCGCACGCGACGAGCGGCCGCCTCCGGCTTGCGCTCGACGTGACCGAGCCGGAGCCACTGCCGGCCGCCCATCCGCTCTTCACGCTGCCCAATGTGCTCATCTCACCACACGTCGGCGGCGCCTCGAGCGCCATGCTGCCACGCATGGCCCTGCTCGTGCGCGAGCAGATAGAACGAATGCTCCGCGGCGAGACCCCGCTCAACGTCGTCCTAACGACGTAGCCGCTGCGCCAACTTTCAGCCGTCGATGGCCGCATTCGCGGTGGCTTGCGCGGTACGCAGGGCCTGGTCGACCGGAATACGACCCAGGAACATTTCGGCGAAGGTCGACTCGAACGCGGCGGAGGCTTCGGCCCACCGAGCGCCCCGCGGCGCCTGCACGGTGCCGTTAGCAAGTACGTCGATGAACGCGGTCACGTCGATGCCCTGCTTCTGCCACGACTCGACGTAGCTGGCCTGTGCCCCGATCACGGCCGGCGACGCTGATCCGTCGGCGCCGATAGCCGCGCTGCCCTCGGTGCTGCCGAGCCACTCGAGCAGTTTGCGGGTCTGTTCCGGATGCTTCGAGTCGGCGTTACCGGCAGCAATGACGCCGTTGGTGACGCTGATCGCGCCGGCCGGACCCGACGGAATCGCCGCGACACCCCACTCAAAGCCAGCGCCATCGCTCACGTTGCTGAGGTTGTAGACGCCGCTCTGAAACAGGGCCATCTTGCCCTGCAGAAACTGGCCAAGCGCGAAGTCGCCGTTGAGGTTGGTGTCGGCGGCCGACGGGGCTACGTGATATTTGTTCATCAGGTCGATCACGTACTGGAACGCCTCCTGCCCCGCGACCGTGTCGAAGACGAACTCGTCGCCGTCTTGCAGGGCCGCACCATTCGAACCGAGGTAGTTGAGGTAAATGGCGTTGAGGTCGTTGGCGGCGTTGTAGCCGTACTGCACGATTTGCGAGGGGTCGAACGCTGCGCTGTCGGCGGTGTTGCCGTTGACGTCGACCGTGAGCTTTTGCAGCACGGGCAGCAGGGTGTCTTTGCCGGTGGCCGGATCCCAGTGCAGGTCGCCGACGCTGCCCGGGTCGATACCGGCTTTCGTGAGGAGTTCCTCGTTGTAATACAGTCCGATCCCCGGATCAGCCAGCTGGGGCACCCCCCAGAGCGCACCATCAAGGGTGTACTGGTCGATGACGCTGGGTTGCCAGTTGGCCTGCGCGTCGGAGCCGAGGGCATCCGTTATATTCATCAGGCTGCCGTTGACGGCATAGTCGGCGAAGTTGCCGGCGTTCACCCAGAACACGTCGTCGGCGGTCTCGCCGGCCACGTCGACGCGTAGTTTGGTGAAATAGTCTGCCCACGGCACAACATTGACGGAAACGTCAATGCCCGGATTGGTTTTCTCGAACGCCGTGAACGACTTTTCGTAGGATTGCGCAACCTGTTCGTCCCAGACCCGGACGCTCAGCGTCGTGTCGGACCCGGTTTGCGGAGTCAGCGCCAGCGCGGTGGCCACGCCGCCGATAGCGACAACGGATGCGACGGTGGCAATGGCAATGATAGTTGAGCGTCTGGCGATAGTGTCCCCTGTTCTTGTTGGAGGCTATCAGTCGCACCCCGCCCCCAACGCTACTGTGACGCCCCGAGGTGCTCGCCGAAGAACTCCTCGATGCGCTTCCAAGCGTCGGCGGCGGCCACCGGGTCGGGGCCAGCGCCGAGGAAGCGTGCCAGGACCGGGCGCAGTACCCGCGGCCCGGTCTCGACATCGTTGAGGAAGGCGTGCCCAGCACCCGGGTATTCCTTGACGTCGTGCGCGATCTTCAGCCGGTCGAGAGAGGAATCGAGCCTGGCCGCTGCGCCGATGAGCGAACGGTCGGCGCCGCCGAAGCTGCCGACGATCGGGCAGGCACCGAGCAGGTGGTCGTCGAGTTCTTTCGGCAGTCGACCGTAGTTGACCGAGGCTGCGTCGAAGCCGCGCGTGGCCGTGGCGAGCGCAAAACCACCACCCATGCATAAACCGAGCACGCCAATACGTCCGGTGCAGTCGTTGCGCTCGGACAGGAACGTGCGGGCCGATTCGATATCGACGAAGGCCCGGCCGGCGCCGGCCAACAGCGCCCGAAAAGTAGCCACGAGACATTTGCGCGGACCGCCCTCGGTGAATAGGTCGGGCAAGAGGGCCAGATAGCCGGCCTCCGCCACGCGGATGGTCTGGCGGCGCATGACGTCGGTGAGGCCGAATGCCTCGTGTACGAGCACGACACCGGGCCACGGACCGTCACCGGAGGGAATCGCGAGCACGGCTTTCAGGCCGGCGCTGCCACCCGGCCCGTCGGGCAGTTTCAGGTCGATGAGCTGGGGTGCAGCGGTCATGGTCTCTCCCGGGTTGGCTGAAACTGTATCCCGCCAACCCCGCAAAGTCGTGTATCCTGTGGTCAGACCACATCCCGTCGACGAGAGGACCCCGTGACCCCGATCAGCCCTCGTGCCTGGCAGGTCGTGCTCGACGCCGTCGAACTCGATCTGCTCGAGGGGCGCCTCAGCCCGGGCGACCACCTACCGCCCGAGCGCACCCTCGCGGCCGACCTGGGTGTCGGTCGATCGAGCGTGCGCGAAGCACTGCGGGTGCTCGAGGTCCTGGGCCTCATCCGCACCGCCGTCGGCTCCGGGCCCTCGGCCGGCGCGATCATCGTTGCTCGCCCCGGCGGCGGCATGTCGGCGCTCATGCGTCTGCAGGTCGCAGCCCAGGGGTTTCCGGTAGCCGACGTGGTGAAGACCCGTCTCGTGCTGGAAGGTGCCATCGTCGCCGAGCTGGCCGAGACGTGCCGTGCGAGCTCTGCCGATCTGACCAGCTCCGACCAAATCCTTACCGCCATGGAAAACCAAGCCCTCACCGAAGCCGAATTCCTCGCCCTCGACGCCCAGTTTCACCTCTCGCTCGCCGAAGCAAGCGGCAATCAGGTCATCACGGCGACCATGGCCGGCCTTCGCAGCGCCATCGAGGGGTACGCCCGGGCGGGCGCGGTGGGTCTGGCGAGCTGGCCGCAAACATCCGCTCGTCTCATGCTCGAGCATCGCGGCATTCTCCGTGCCATTCTGACCGGTCAAGCGGATGCCGCCCGCCTCGCCGTGCAGGCACACATTTCGGGGTACTACGCCGAGACTCACCTCACCGCACACTAGATAAGGACGACCATGCAACGACGCATCCCCAAGATCAAAGACCTTGCCCCGCTGATGAAATTTAAGAGTCCGGAGCTCAACGCGAAGAAGCGTCGCCTGGCTGCCGCGCTCACGATCGCCGACCTGCGCGCCATTGCCAAGAAACGCACGCCGAAGGCCGCTTTCGACTACACCGAGGGCGCAGCCGAAGCCGAGATCTCGCTGGGCCGGGCTCGTCAGGCCTTCGAAGACATCGAGTTTCACCCGTCCATTCTGCGCGACGTGTCGAATGTGTCGACCGGCTGGGACGTGCTTGGCGCCCAGGTTTTGCAGCCCTTCGGCATCGCGCCGACCGGCTTCACCCGAATGATGCAGACCGAGGGCGAGATTGCCGGGGCACACGCCGCAGCCCGTGCCGGGATTCCCTTCGCTCTGTCAACCATGGGCACGACCTCGATCGAAGACGTCAAGGCGGCTAACCCGAACGGCCGCAACTGGTTTCAGTTGTACATGTGGAAGGACCGCGACCGCTCAATGGCGCTCGTCGACCGCGCCGCCAGGGCCGGTTACGACACGCTTCTAGTGACCGTTGACGTGCCCGTCGCCGGCGCGCGCCTGCGCGACAAGCGCAACGGCTTCTCAATTCCGCCAGCCCTCACCCTTGGTACCGTCGTCAACGCGTTGCCGCGCCCGGAGTGGTGGATCAACTTTTTGACCACCGAGCCGCTCTCGTTTGCGAGCCTCGATCGCTGGAGCGGCACCGTGGCCGATCTGCTCGACACGATGTTCGACCCCACCGTCGACTTTGAGGATCTCGCCTGGATCAAGGCGCAGTGGCCAGGCAAGGTGGTCGTCAAGGGCGTGCAAAACCTTGAGGATGCCAAGCGCCTCGTCGACCTCGGCGTTGACGGTATCACCCTGTCGAACCATGGTGGTCGCCAGCTCGACCGCGCACCGATCCCGTTCCATCTGCTGCCGCAGGTTGCCCGCGAGGTCGGCGCCCATACCGAGGTGCACCTCGACACGGGCATCATGTCGGGAGCCGATATCGTCGCCTCGATCGCCCTCGGTGCCCGCTTCACGATGATCGGCCGCGCCTACCTCTACGGCCTCATGGCCGGCGGCGAGGCCGGGGTGGATCGTACGATTGCGATTCTGTCGGAGCAGGTGGCCCGCACCATGCGGCTGCTCGGCGTGAACTCGCTCGAGGAGCTGAACCCCGGGCACGTGACCCAGCTATCCCGGCTCATGCCGATCGGCGCGCCGATAGTCGCCGCCGCCGAAGTTGCACCGGCGCAGAAGGCTCCGGTGCGCCGGACCGCAGCTCCCAAGCAGACGGTCAGTGCCGCCGATGCCGTCTCGGGCACGCCGGTGAAACGTGCGCCGAAGAAGACGACCCCGGCGCCGTAAAGCGAAGACAGCGGTGCAGACGGCCCAATTCGCCGCTGCGTCGGAGTTTTTACGGCCGTTTGACCCGATGCGCGGCGATTCGTCGCTCAGATTCGTCCAGGTCGACAATTCCTTCGGCGACGCCGATCACGAAGTCGAACCCCTCGTCGGCGGTGAAATCGTGGGCAAAGCCGTTGATCCAGAGAAAGAGCACCATCAGGGTCCAGCCGGTGCGCTTGTTGCCGTCCACGAGCGGATGATTACGCACGAGCGATTCGAGCAAGGCTGCGGCCTTGCGATCAAAAGTCGCGTAGGCATCCGTTTTAAACATGGACGCCGACGGCCGAGCTAGCGCAGACGCGAGTAGGCCGGCGTCACGTACGAAGAATCCGTAGCGTTCGGTCACTTGAAGCGCGTCGGTGATCTCCAAGTATCGTGTCATGCGTCTTCGAGCCGTTGCAGCAACTCGGCGTCGTGGGTCATTACGAACTGCAGGCCCGACTCGATTTCATCTCGACGCGAGTAGCGGTCGACAACCAGCGTTGCACCCTGCAGCAGCAGAGCGTGCTTCGACACGTGTTGTGCCGCCGCGAGCTCTTCCAGCTGACGATCGAGCTCTGCCGGGATGCGCACATTGATAGCCATACCAAAATGGTACCGCTGTTCGTTTTTGTCGGCAAGGGCCTGCGCGAGGCGAGCTCAGGCGAGGTGCTCGCCGAACGCACGGAGAGCGAGAGCGTCGTCCTTCCAGGCGCCGCCCTCGTGCCCGTTATACGGCCAGGCCGTGATCTGCTTCGGCCCGGCGTAATTGTTGTAGGCCGCGAACACTGTCGACGGCGGGCAGATCGGGTCCATCAGCGCGGCCGTCATGGTCACCGGTGCGGTGGCGCGCTTGGCGAAGTTGACGCCGTCGAAGTAGGAGAGCACATCGTGCACCCGCGCCACCTTCAGTCGGTTCGTGACGAGATACTGGCCGAGCTCGCGGTACGGCAACGCATCGGTGATGACGGATGCCCGCGGAAAGTCACACAGAAGGTACCCGCGCGACCACGGCAGCCAGGTCGGGCACGAGCCCCGCCACGGCGAGCGCGATGCCACCGCCCTGGCTGGTGCCCATGATGCCCACCCGGGCTTGGTCGACGACGGCCAGTGTGCGTGCCGCTGCGACTGCCCGGACGGCGTCGGTGAACAGTCGTCGGTAGTAGTAGGTCTCGCGCGAGTCGATGCCTCGGGTCAGAAAACCGGGCACCTGCGGGCCGCTCCCGGCGTCGTCGGCGGTGTCTCCGGGGGCCGGGAACCTACTGCGCGGCGGTGAGGTCGGCGAGCACGAGGCGCAGTTGCTCGACGGCCCAGTCCACGTCTTCCGCCGACACCACGATCGGCGGCGCGAGGCGAATTGTCGAGCCGTGCGTGTCCTTGGCGAGCACGCCGCGGGCCAGGAGTTCCTCGCAGACCGCGCGGCCAGAGGCGAGCACCGGGTCGATGTCGATGCCGGCCCAGAGGCCCACGCCGCGCACCTCGAGCACTCCGTGACCGCTCAGCGCGCTGAGCCCGGCGTGCAGGCGCGCGCCGAGCTCGGTCGCACGCTGCTGGTATTCGCCGGTGGCCAACAGGTTCACAACGGCCAGGCCGACGGCCGCGGCGAGCGGGTTGCCGCCGAAGGTCGAGCCGTGCTCGCCCGGGCGCAGCACTCCGAGAATGTCGGTGTTGCCGACCACGGCCGAAACGGGGACAATGCCGCCGCCGAGCGCCTTGCCGAGCAGGTAGAGGTCGGGTACGACGCCCACAAGGTCGCAGGCGAAGGTTGAGCCGGTGCGGCCAAGGCCCGACTGGATCTCGTCGGCGATGAACAAGACGCCCAGCCGCGTGGTGATCTCGCGCACCGCTGGCAGATAGGCTACCGGCGGCACAACGATCCCGGCCTCGCCCTGGATGGGCTCGAGCAGCACAGCAACGGTGTTCTCGTCGATTGCGGCTTCGAGCGCTGCAGCATCGCCGTAGGGCACGGTGCGAAAGCCGGGCGTGAACGGGCCGAAGTCGGCCCGGGCCGATTGGTCATCGGAGAAGCTGATGATGGTGGTGGTGCGGCCGTGAAAGTTGCCGGCGGCCACGATGATGTTGGCCAGGTCGGGGGCAACTCCCTTGACCCGGTAACCCCAGGCGCGGGCCACCTTGATGCCCGATTCCACCGCTTCCGCGCCGGTGTTCATCGGCAACACCATGTCTTTGCCGGCGAGCTTGGCGAGCGCGGTCACGAATGGGCCGAGCTGGTCGTTATAGAAGGCACGGCTGGTCAGGGTTATGCGGCCGAGCTGCACGCGGGCAGCGTCGAGCAGCACCGGGTTGGAGTGCCCGAAGTTCACGGCCGAGTACGCGGCGAGGCAATCCAGGTAGCGGTGACCGGCGACATCCGTCACCCAGGCTCCGTCACCGGACGCGACGACGACCTCGAGCGGGTGGTAATTGTGCGCGGCGTGCACGCCCTCCTGCGCGATCAGGGCAGCGGCGGTCGGCGAAATGGATGCGCCGGCTACGGCCTGCGCGTCGGTCACGTTCGTGGTCATGTCGTACTCCTTCAGGTTCGTGTTGATGGGCGCCGTCATCGGCGCAGTTCGAGCGTGCAGCACTTGACGCCGCCGCCGCCGAGCAGTAGTTCGGACAGGTCGACGCCGATCGGGTTATAGCCGCGCGCGCGCAGCTGGCGTTCGAAGTCCTTGGCGCGGGCCGCGATGACGACGTTGTAGCCGTCGGAGTAAGAGTTAAGGCCGAGAATGGCGGCGTCTTCTTCGCTGACGATGACCGCGTCGGGGTAGCGTTCTTGCAGAATGGCCAGGCTCGGCGCGTCGAAGGCGCTCGGCAGGTAGGCGATGTTGGTGTCGTCAAGCACGGCGATGGCGGTGTCGAGGTGGTAGAAACTCGGGTTGATCAGGCGCAGGGTGATGACCGGGCGGCCGGCGATAATCGAGAGTTCGGCGTGACTGTTCGAGTCGCTGCGAAAGCCGGTGCCGGCCAGGATGACGTCGCCGACCAGCAGAAAGTCGCCCTCGCCCTCGTTGGTCTCGATCGGTACTCGCACGTTAAAACCGTTGGCGCCGAACCAGTCCATGTAGGCGGGGCCCTCGGGCTGGCGCTCGACGTGGGTGAATTTAGCGCCGTAAGCCTGGTTGTCGATCACGAAGCCGCCGTTGGCCGCGTAGACCATGTCGGGCAGGCCGTCGATCGGATCGATCAGGTGGACGTCAAAACCGAGGCCGACGTAGGTGTCGTAGAGGGTCTGCCACTGCTGGACGGCGAGCGAGGTGTCGGTGGGCAGGGCCGGGTCCATCCACGGGTTGATGCGGTAGACCACGGTGAAAAACTGTGGCTTGCACATGAGCACGGTTCGCTTGGTGGCGGTGCGCGCAGAGATGGCCGGTTCTTCGGCGCGAACGGGGGCGGCTGAGTCGATCGACATGAGGCTCCTTTGGGGATCCGCGGGCCTTCGGCCGGCGGAGCTCGGGGTGGATGGCGGACCAGGTCGCTCACGAGAGCCCGGAACGACCAACTCTTGATCGGTCCAGGACGCCGCTCTCAGTCTCACACAGCATGATTCAATGTTTCACGCTGATCTGCGCAAGAAATCTTCGAGATCCACGGTCTGAACGCAATTTTACGTAGAACATCCCCCTAGACTCGGCCCATGGACACCCTCGACCACAGCATTCTCGATCTGCTGCGACAGAATGCGCGCGCCGGCTATGGCGATATCGGTTCAGTAGTCGGGCTGTCGGCATCCGCGGTTAAACGTCGCGTTGATCGGCTGGTGGCCGACAAGGTCATTCGCAGCTTCACCATTCAGGTCGACCCGGCCGTTGACGGCATGAGCACCGAAGCCTACGTCGAGCTGTTCTGCCGGGGTACAGTGGCCCCCGACGAATTGCTGCGCATACTCTCTGGCGTGCCAGAGGTCGTCGATGCCGGAACCATCACCGGCAGCGCCGACGCCATGGTGCACATTCGCGCGCGGGACATTCCCGGTTTGGAGGCGGCGCTCGAAAAGGTGCGCCTGGCCCCCAACGTCGACCACACACGCAGCGCGATCGTGCTCTCTCGCCTGATCCACCGCTCGATCGGATAGCGCGCTTTTTTACCGGGGTACCGGCTTCTGGCGAACCGGAGAGACCAGGTGCAGCAGGGTGACCGCGGCGATCGAACCCGCACACAGGATGCCGGCAAGCACGACGATCTGAAACCGGCCAGCCTCGAGCGGCGAGGCTCCCCCGAAGATCGCACCCACGAACGCACCCGGCAGCGTCACCAGCCCTGTGGTCTTGGTCTGGTCAGTGGACGGAATGATGGCGAAGTAGACCGCCTGGCGGGCGAGTTCCCGCGTGGACTGCCGCGGCGTGGCCCCGAGCGCGAGCCAGCCCTCGACCTCGTCCCAGTGATCGGCGACCGCCTCGTCGAAGCGGCGTCCACTGAGCGTCGCGATCGACATGGCATTGCCAATGATGATCCCGCCGATCGCGAGCACGTAGCGCGGCGAGAACTCAATCGCCCCGGTCGTGAACACGATGGCGAGCGTGACGGCCACGCCGAGCGCCATCGCCGCGGCGACGCGCACGAGATGGGCGCGGCTGAAGCCAATGCGGCGCGTGACGGTACCGACAGCCGCCGCGAACATAACGAGCAGTCCGACGCCGACCCAGAGCGGATCGTTGATGATGCCGCTGAGAATAAGACTGATCGCGGCCAGTTGCAGAGTTCCGCGCAGCAGGGCCAGAGCCGGGGCGAACGGATGCTGCGTGCGATAGACGCGCAGAACCATCACGACCACCGCGAGCAACAGCAGGACCCCGACCAGGGTCGGGAGCAGCCCTGCCAATTCTGCTGGGAGATCGGCCGGAAAAGTCATGGTTCGAGCCTACGCGGCCACGCGATCAGGATCCTCCCCGCAGCGAGCAGGCGCCCACGGAGTAGCGCAGGGCCAGTCCAAACTCTTCCGTGGCACGTTCGAGCGGCAGTGACTGCGTGAACGCAATCTGAACAAACTCCCCTTAGATTGACATGTATCGATGCATTGAGCAGACTGAACGTCGATAGGCATCAATCCAACAGTGATGGTTGAAGTCGTGGCGGAGATTGGGCCAGCCTTCGACGGCGATAACGTGCACTAACGAGAGAACTCAGATCATGACTATTGCAGAACTGCCGGCGCTCATCGTCCCGTCATTAGAAGTACTCGATGACCTCCCCGTTGCCATCATCGGAGCGAGACCCATCGGCCTGGCCGCTGCCGGCCGCCTGCTGGATAAGGTCGGCTGGCACGCGCCCGACGCACACAAGCTCCCGTTCGGTAGCGAGCTCATCAAAGAGTACCTCTTACCGTTGGCGGCGACCCCGGAACTCTCGCCGCGCATCCGCTATGGCAGCTCTGTCACCGACGTCGTTCGTCAAGGCATGGACCGCACACGCTCCACCGGACACGCCACCACACCATTCCTGCTCGGATAAAGGCGATCCTGCGTACGCGAGGTCAGGCCGTGTCCGGAAATAAGCCCCGGACTCTCGTTGTCGCTGGCCTCGGGCTGGGGCAAATCCTCGCCTGGGGTTCCTCCTACTACCTCCTCGCCATCCTCGCCGAACCGGTCACCGCGGACACGGGTTGGCCAGCCACTCTCGTCGTCGCTGGCCTCTCGATCGGGCTGGTGACCTCAGCGTTAGTCGCGCCTCGGGTTGGATCACGAATAGGTCAGGGGCACGGTCGTCGCCTGTTGGTTCTCAGTGCGGCCCTCCTATCCGCCGGGCTTGTGCTCATGGCGGTGTCTCCGACCCTGTGGGTCTACCTGGTCGCCTGGATTGTAATCGGACTCGGCATGGGGACAGGACTTTACAGTAGCGCCTTTGCGGCCCTGGGGCTGCTCTATGGGAAATCCGCGCGAACACCGATTACCGCCTTGACTCTCTTCGGTGGCCTCGCCAGCACCATCTGTTGGCCACTCTCGCTGTACCTCGTCTCTGAAATCGGCTGGCGAGGAACCTGCGGCGTCTATGCCGCCCTCCAGCTCCTCGTCACAATCCCGCTCTACCTCTGGGTATTGCCCCGACGACGTCTCAACGAGCCTGTACGAAAGAACACCGGCGTTGCCGTGAGACCCGTCGACGTGCGGCCGCGACGACCGAGCCGCACGTGCGTCGTGCTCCTGACCTCGATCGTGACCCTGAGCGGACTGATCACCACAACGATGTCGGTACACATGTTCACGCTCCTTGGCGCGGCCGGGTTCGGCATGGCCGCGGCACTCGCCCTCGCCACCCTGGTCGGGCCCTCGCAGGTCGGCATTCGTTTCGTCGAACTCTTGTTCGCCAAGGGTCACCATCCGTTATGGACAATGGCGGCGTCCGTTCTGCTCGTCGGACTTGGCCTCGGGATCCTCAGCGCCGGCCTACCTCTTTACGCGCTCATTATGATTCTCTACGGAGCAGGCATTGGGCTGGCTTCGATCGCTCACGGCACCGTCCCGCTTGCTGTTTTCGGCGCAGAAGGCTACGCCTCCTTGATGGGAAGGATTGCATTGCCCGCGCTCCTCGCTCAGGCTGCAGCACCACCCCTTGGAACACTCCTCATCAATACCATCGGTGCCAACGCGACCTCCATGACTCTCGCGCTGGCCGCCGTGGCGAACATCGGACTGGTCGTCTGGATGATGCTTTTGACCCATTTCCAGTCCGCTCATGTCCGGGCCGCGTCCGTTCTTACTCCCGGTGCCAGCGGTGGGAAACGCGCAATCATCCACTGAATGAATCCGCTGTTCGGCTGGGAGAGGATCGTCGTAACGTCGCTCGCCCTGGTCGGAGCCACAGCCAGCACACTATTTTCGGCGCTCTCCGCGCGGCTGGTGTGATGAGGTATTGCTCAGCGAGGTCGTGGAACGTTGCCTAGCTCAGGACCCGCCGCGTCCACACCGCGACCGCCTCGACGGCCAGCACCGTGACGATCACCATCGCGATGATGAACGCGACCACGTCGAACTCCTGCACGCGGCTCGCGTTGATCAGGAAAAAGCCGATGCCGCCCGCGCCGACGATGCCGAGCAGCGTCGCCGAGCGGATGTTGACATCGAGCTGGTACAGCACGTGTGCGATGATCTGTGGCGCGGTTTGCCGCAGCGTTGCGGCAAAGAACACTTGGATGCCGGTAGCACCGGTCGCCCGTACCGCGTCCTGTACCCGCACGTCGGTCTCCTCGAGCGAGTCGGCAATGAGTTTGCCCAGCAGGCCCACCGATCCGATCGCGAGCGCCAGCGTGCCGGGCACGGGTCCGAGGCCGGTGATGACGATGAACACGATTGCAAGAATCAGCTCGGGCAGGCCGCGGATGATGACGATGATCGTGCGGAACAGGTTCGCGACGCCGACGCTCGGGGCGACGTTGCGCGCGGCAAAGATTCCTATCGGCACAGCGAGCACGAGGCCGAGCAGGGTCGCGGCCAGCCCGATCTGGATCGTCACGAGCATTGCCTCGACTAGTACGTCGAGCAGATCCTGGGGCGATGGGGGAAGGAACATCCCGAGTACTTGCGGCAGCGCGAGCAGGTCATCGAAAAGCGTCGAAAAGTCCATGTCGGCGTACACCGTCGCCAGCGCGACAACCGCGATCGTCAGTGCGACGCCCGCGAATCGACGGATGCGCTCGCTGTCCCACTGCGGCGCGATCCGCATGGTGCCGTGCCGCGTGCGCTGCGGCTCGCTCCCGCCCCGGGGCGCGGTAACCCAGCCCGCCGCAATCCGATCGATGAATCCCAGCAGGCCGCTACGATCCGTTGACACCCGTCCGAGCAGGGTGGCGCGGATGACGCCGGAAAGCATTTCGACCGCGATGCACAGGAGCAGAATGATCAGAGCGAGCGCGATGCCGCGCTGGTATTGCATGGTGCGCAAGGCATTGGCGAGCTCGAGGCCGAGACCGCCGAGACCGACGTAGCCGAGCAGCACCGACGTTCGCAGGTTGATATCGAAGCGGTGCAGGGCCGTCGCGATCAGCTGCGGCATGACCTGCGGGATCACCGTGCTCGTAATCCACTGCACGCGGGTGCCACCCGCTGAGCGCACGGCCTCAGCCGGACCGCCATCCATTTGCTCGATCGCATCGGCGTAGAGCTTACCGATCATGCCGATCGAGTGAAGTCCGAGTGCGAGTATTCCGGGGAATGCACCGAGGCCGAAGATACGAAACAGCACAATCGCGAAGATGAGGTCGGGCACAGCTCGGCACACGACGATGATCGTTCGAGCGACGCCACGCATAACGGGGCCGCTCGTCGTGTTCGCCGCGGCGAAGATCGAGACGGGCAGGCTCAGCACCACCGCGAGGACCGTGGCGACAATTACGATTGCGAGCGTCTGTCCGGTCATGACCAGCAGCTCGCCCAGCGGCGGGAAGTCGAGCGGGAACATACGCGAGAAGAAGTTCGCCGCGTTGTCGAGGCTGCGCACCATCGACGCTACGTTGATCTCGAGGGCTGCGACCGACCAGATCGCTGCTGTGAGCAACACGACCAGCGCACTCCAGGCCGCGATGCGGTTCACGCCTGGGCGGGGACGCGGGGGGAGGGGAATTTCGGTGTTCGTGGTGCGGGGCGCGCCCATGAGGACGGTCACTTAGACGGCAATCTTTACGCGCTCGTCCACCGGCACCGGCGCATAGATGCCGTCGACGTCGTTGTGCGTTAGGCCTGCAGCTGGACGGTCAAGCACCACGCGGCCGGCGTTCAGGCCGACGATACGGTCGGCGAACTCGAGTGCGATTTGTACTTGGTGCAGGCTGCAGATCACTGTGAGGTTCTCCTCGCGGCTGATCTGGGCGAGCAGCTCGATCACGCCGGCTGACGACAGCGGGTCGAGCGACGCGACGGGCTCATCCGCTAGCAGCACGGTGGGGCGCTGAATGAGCGCGCGCGCGATCGCGGCGCGCTGCTGCTGCCCGCCGGATAGCGTGCCAGCACGTTGAAACGCTTTATCGGCGAGACCGACGCGGGCGAGCTGCTCCATAGCGTTTTCACGCACGTAGCGGGGGTAGCTCCACAACCCAAAGCGCGGCCCGCGCAGCGAACCGAGCTTGCCGGTACACACGTTCTCGAGCACCGACATTGACTCGACGAGATGGAACTGCTGGAAGATCATGCCGACATTGTTACGCAGCGCGCGCAACGTAGTCGGGCTTGCTGAGCGCACCGGAGTACCGAGCGTCCAGACATCGCCCGTCGAGGGCTTGTTCAGGCCGTTGATGTGGCGGAGCATTGTCGACTTGCCAGAGCCCGACAGGCCAAGCAGTACGTTGATCTTGTTCGCCGCGAACTCCACGCTCACGTTGTCGAGGGCGGTGATGCTTCCGAATTTCTTGGTCACGTTTTCAAATCGGATGGTTCCAAGCTCGGGGATCGTCTTATGCGCGGCGGCGGCAGTCATCGGCAGTTCTCGTTTCTTGTCGGTTGCAGGGACGGAGGTGCGGACGCGGTGTGGATCGAGCCGGGCCCGATCCACACCTGCAGGGTCAGACCCTGCAGGCCGCGGCCTCGGTAACCTTGCACACGGCTCGCACGCCGTCGTAGAGCGAGTCCTCCACGGGGATGAAGCCATATTTTGAGGCCTCGGGAAGCTGGCAATCTGCCGCCGACGAGCAGGCACCAGACTCCACCATGGCCGGCACGTTCAGGTCGTTCGCGAAGATTTCTTTGAGCTGGCTGATCAGGTCGGTGGGCAGCTTGTCGCTTGCGACGTAGGGGCTGCCGGCGATGGTCTCCGACTCCCAGACGACTTCGAGGTCGCCCTCCTTCAGGCTGCCTGACTCGATGAGCTCGGTCGTGACCATGGTGTCGTAGGCGAAGCCTGCGTCGCAGGTGCCGTCAGCGACTGTCAGTGCCGAGGCGTCGTGTCCGCCCGCAAAGATCGGCGTAACGTCGGCCTCGGGATCGATGCCAAGGTCGAGCAGCCCGGCGCTCGGGTAGAGAAAGCCCGAGGTTGAGGTCGGGTCTACGAAGCAGACGGTCTTGCCTGTGAAACCTTCGAGGTCTGTGATGTCGCTGCCGGCCGGCACGATGCCGAACGACTTGTAGCCGGGTTCCTCGTCGGGATCATCGACCAGGGACCCGAGCGCCTCGACTCCCGCGCCACCATCTTTTGCGACCATGTAGGAGAACGGGCCCATGCCCGCAATGTCGATCTGGCCGGCACGTAAGCCCTCGATGACCGCTGCGTAGTCGGTCGCCTGCTGTATCTCGACCTCAAGGCCGGTTTCTCGCTCGAGCACCCGGATGATCGCTTCATTGTCGTCGGCGATGCCCTGGGCCGATTCGCTCGGAATCTGCGCGAAGACGAGCTTTTCAGGTGCCTCGGCCGCGTCAGCCGCGGTGGAGGTGCTGGAGCACGCGGTGAGTGCGGTGAGCGTAGCGAAGAGCGCGACACCGGTTAGGAGCCAACTGGTTCGTGTGCGGAGATGCATCGAAGTTTGCCTTTCATGAGGACGGTCCGACGTTTGTCGGTTGGATGGCTAAGCGATTGTTTCTTCTTATGGTGAACAGTTCGGGCCCAAACGGTGTCCCGGATGGTGACGCAGACACGAACAGCAGACGACTAAATGTCCACCGGGCCATGGAGCCGTGAGTGCGCTGAGGTCGCGGAGGACGTGCCGCCGGCCCAGATCCGATCAGACCCGCGCGGCATCTCGGACGCGCGTCAGGAACTGAACGAGCGCCGCGCTTGCCGCCTCGAGCGTGCCATCGTTGACGATCTCGAGGTCGACGGGATGATCCGGTGCGGGGTCGATACGCGCGACGCGCGCAGCGGCGGCGGCCTCGTCCTCCCGACCTCGCGCGATAATGCGCGCGAGTCGTATGTCCTCCGGCACAGTGACACGCGCGACCCGCACGTTCTCGAACAAGCTGGGCAACCGCTTGAGCACCCCCCGCGAGACGTTGGCCACGACCACTCCTCCCGACTCGGCGACGTCGATCACGTGAGCCGGGATGCCGTAAGCAAGGCCGTGCGCGTGCCAGGTCAGCGCGAAGTCGCCCCGACATTCGGCAGCGTTGAACTCGTCCGCGCTCACGGGGTAGTGGTCCTCCCCTGCGCCGGCGGGCCGAGTGATCTGGCGCTGGGGGAAGACGATCCCGCTGTGGCCGGTCAGGGCCGCCCGCGTGTAATCCATGATCGAGTCCTTGCCCGATCCGCTCGGCCCGACGACCGCGACGAAGGTGCCGCTCATGCGACCCGACGTCCCTCGCGCCAGACGGCGCGCACAATCGGTACGGGTGAGCCGAGCGGGTGCTGGTCGGTCGGGGCCCCCTCATAGGCTTGCACGCGAATGACATCAGCTCGCTTGCCCGGTGCGATCACTCCGCGATCGTCGAGACCGGCGGCATGGGCAGGGTTGGCGCTCACGAGCGCGGCACCCTGCGGCAGCGTGATATCGCCGCGACTGAAGAGGAGGAAGATCGCCTGGAGGGGGCTGCCGGGCACGTAATCGCTCGACAAGATGTCGAGCAGTCCGAGGCGCAGCAACTCGGTGGCCGAGACGTTGCCCGAGTGCGAGCCGCCGCGCACAATGTTTGGGGCACCCATAACGACGAGCTGGCCGGCAGCGCGAGCCGCTCGGGCCGCCACGATTGTCGTCGGGAACTCGGAGATCCGCACGCCAGCATTCGTTGACTCGTCGACGTGCGCCTGTGTCGCGTCGTCGTGCGCCGCCATCGTGATGCCGCGCTCGTTGGCCCTCTCCGCCATCAGGCGGCGATTGTCATCGGAGTACTGCGCCGAGAGCACGTGTAGTTCGGCGACGTGCTGGTCGAACTGCACGTTGGTCATGTTGTGCTTACCCACCATATAGGTGCGGAACGCCTCGACGTCGGCGTACTGGCGCTGCCCGGGTGTGTGGTCCATGAGCGACACCATCCTCACCCGGTTGTGCCCGCCCACCTCATCGAAGACGTCAACGACGTCCGGCGTCGCGACCTCGCAGCGTAGATGCACATAGTGGTCGGCGCGCAGCAGGCCGGACTCGGCGGCGTGGATCACGGCCTTCACCAGTGTGCGCGCGTCACCGCTGATGCGATTCTCACCCGGGCCACTGCCGATGCGCATTGCGTCCAGCACGGTCGTCATTCCCGAAGCTGCCATCTGCGCGTCGTGCGCGATGACGGCCGGAATCGGGTCCCAAAACCGCTTGGGGCGTGGCTGGTAGTGCGACTCGACCTGGTCGGTGTGCAGTTCAACGAGGCCGGGCAGCAGGTAGTCCGATCCCATGTCCAGACCGGGCACGCCGTTGACAACCAGGTGTGGGTCGTCGCAGACCTCGGCGATGACGCCCTTCGCGATGCGCACGGATCCGTGCACAACCCGATCGGTGAGCACGATATGGGCGTTATTGAGAACGAGGGACATCAGGCGGTCTCCAGAGCGAATTGGTGGGCAAAGGAATAAACGGAGAGAATCTCGAAGTCAGCGCCGGGCTGCGGCTCGACGCTGACCGTGATGCCAGTGAGTGGCACGTTGACGCCGGCTACGTCCGCGAAGTGCTGCGCCAACGCGGCGTCGACCTCTGCGGTGCGCTTTGCTGGCAGCGAATCGGTCAGGGTGAGGTGAAAGTGGAACTCGTCGAAAACGTACGGGTATCCCCAGCGGTCGAATAGCTCGCGCTGGCGCGGCGTGAGACGCGGGACACGGCGACGGAGAACATCCGCTTCGTTCAACGGCGCGCGGAAGCCGTCGAAGTGCCGCACGACGGATGCGGCGAGGTCATTCAGGCCGTCTTGATCACCGTTGGGAAGCAGCACGCGAAAACTGCCCATCGCCGCCGGGCGCGGGCCGGGGATCACGACCGGGGTTCGCCCTGCCGCGAAAGCCGCGACCGCCGCCAGCAGCTCGGCCTCGGTGTGTCCCTCGGCGAGGTGGAACGGCGCAGCCAGCGTGGCGTGAAAGCCGTAGCGACGCGCGTTGATGGTGAGGCCCCGCATGTCGTCGCGGGCGTACCAGGTGTCGACTTCGGCTTTGAGTCGCAGTGCTGCTGACGCATTGTTCTCACCGACCCCGGGTACGGCGTAGATGGCGTATCGCCTCACGCGAGCACCTCTTCACGCACCGGTGTGAATGACTGCACATCAACGGTCAGGTCGGCGACGGCATCCCGCACGTCGGCGTCGTGGAAGATCGCCAACATTCCCGTTCCGTGCCCGAGGCTCTCGCGGATCAGGTCGATCACGACACCGCGATTTCGTCCGTCGAGCGACGCGGTGGGTTCGTCGAGCAGAAGGAGCGGCCGCTCGATGATGAAGCCGCGCGCGATGTTGACACGCTGCTGCTCGCCGCCCGAGAAGGTGGCCGGTGGCAGCTTCCACAGCCGCTCCGGGATGCTCAGGCGGGCCAACAGTTCGCCGGCTCGCTCGCGTGCCGCCGCTCGGTTGACCCCGCGCTCAACGAGCGGTTCGGCGACGACGTCGAGGGCGGGCACGCGGGGCACGGCGCGCAGGAATTGACTCACGTAACCCACGGTCTCCCGCCGGGCGGCGAGCACCTGGCGCGGCTGCGCCGTGACCAGATCCATAACCGAGTCCTGATGGCGGAGTAGGATGCGGCCAGAATCGGCGCCGTAGCTGCCAAAGACCATCTTAATGACGGTGCTCTTGCCAGCTCCGGACTCGCCGCCGAGCACCACGCACGCCCCTCGCGGCACGTCGAAGGTCATTCCGCGCAGCACGGGCAGCTGGTGCGAATCCTGCAGGTGCAGGGTGAATGTCTTGTCGACGTCTTGGACGGACAGGACTGCGTCCTGAGGCATTCGGTTGGTTGCGTCGTATGTCATGAAGATCAGCCCTGGAGGATCGAAGAGACGAGAAGTTGGGTGTACGCGGCCTGCGGGTCATCGAGCACCCGGTCCGTGAGGCCTGACTCGATGACGGCGCCGTCCTTCATCACCAGCGTGCGGTGTGAAATGAGGCGCGCGACGGCGAGGTCATGCGTGACGATCACGACAGCGAGGCCGAGCTCAGATACGAGCGAGCGGATCAGGTCGAGCAGGCGCGCCTGCACGGACACGTCCAGGCCGCTGGTCGGTTCATCCATGAAGACGAGGCGCGGGCCGAACACGAGGTTGCGTGCAACCTGCACGCGCTGGCGCATGCCGCCCGAGAACAGCGTGGGCGCGTCGTCCGTACGATCGGTTGGGATCTCCACCCGGCGCAGCCACTCCTCGGCTTCGGCCCGGATCTGGCCGAAGTGGCGCCATCCATTTGCCATCAGCGGCTCGCCGACGTTGCCGCCCGCGCTAACGTGCATGCGCAGTCCATCGGCGGCGTTCTGGTGAACGAAGCCCCAGTCGGTGCGCCAGAGCCGGCGCACTTCGCGTTCACTCAGGGTCGACAGGTCGAGCAGGTCTTCCGACGCGCCGCCCTCCCCGCTCGCACTGGTCTGCCGAGCAGTGCGGTACCGGATAGAACCCTCATCGAGCGCGAGTCGCTGGGCCAGCATGCCGAGCAGGGTGGACTTGCCCGAGCCGGACTCGCCCACGACGGCCAGAACCTCGCCGGGCCACAGATCGAAGCTCACGCCGCGGCATCCGTACCGCTCGCCATAGCGATGACTGGCACCGGTCACGCTCAGTAGGGGTGTTTCGTTATTCATGCGTTCACCTCGGTGATGTGGTCGTGGTCGCGTGTCGTCAGAGTGCGCTCGCAGTGGTCGGTGTCGGAGCACACGAACATGACTCCGCCCTGATCATCGATGAGCACCTCGTCGAGGTACACCTCTGTGGACTCGCAAATCTCACAGGATTGGTCGAAGCTCTGGGGTTCGAACGGGAAATCTTCGAATCCGAGGCTCTCCACGTCGGTGTAGGGCGGGATCGCATAGATGCGCTTCTCCCGCCCCGCACCGAACAACTGAAGTGCGGGGCTCTGGTGCATCTTTGGGTTGTCGAAGCTCGGGATGGGTGACGGTGCCATGACGTATCGACCGTTCACGAGCACCGGGTAGTCGTATGTCTTAGCGATGTGCCCATATTTCGCGATGTCCTCGTAGAGTTTGACGTACATCAGGCCGTATTCTTCAAGCGCGTGCAGGCGCCGGGTCTCGGTCTCGCGTGGTTCCAGAAAGCGCAGCGGCTCTGGGATGGGCACCTGGTACACCACAATCTGGTTCTCGGTGAGCGGAGTCTCGGGAATTCGGTGCCGGGTCTGGATGATCGTGGCATGATCCGTGCGCGTCGTGCTGTCGGCTCCTGCTACCTTCTCGAAGAAAGCCCGGATGGACACCGCGTTGGTCGTGTCATCGGCGCCCTGGTCGATCACTTTCAGCGTGTCCGCCGGACCGATCACCGATGCGGTGAGCTGCACTCCTCCGGTGCCCCAGCCCCGGGGCATTGGCACCTCACGCGAGGCGAACGGCACCTGGAACCCGGGGATGGCGACGCCCTTGAGAAGCGCGCGGCGCACGACCCGCTTGGTCTGCTCGTCGAGGTAGCCCTCGTTATACACGATCCGCGGGCCGCTCATGCGTTCGCCTCCATCAGGGTGCTGTTGTCGGCCGCAGGCGCCTCGGACGCCTCGGCGGGGTGGCGCTCCTGGAACTCACGGCGCAGGCTGCGGATCAGCCCGAGTTCCGCCTGAAAGTCGACATAGTGCGGCAGCTTCAGGTGCTCGACGAAGCCGGCGGCCTCAACGTTGTCGGCGTGGGCGATCACGAATTCCTCATCCTGCGCTGGCGACACGATGCGCTCGCCAAATTCCTGGTGCCGCAACGTGCGGTCCACGAGCGACATCGACATGGCCTTGCGCTCGGCTCGGCCAAAGACGAGCCCGTAGCCGCGTGTGAACTGCGGCGCCTGATCTGCGCTGCCGACGAACTGGTTGACCATCTGGCACTCGGTCAGCTCGATGCGCCCGATCGGCACGGCGTGCCCGATCTCGGGAGCGTAGAACTCGACCTCGACCTCGCCGACGCGCACCTCGCCCGCGAACGGGTGGTTATTGCCGAAGCCTCGCTGCGTGGAGTAGCCCAGCGACAACAGAAAGCCCTCGTCGCCGCGGGTCAGGGCCTGCAGGCGCTCGGCCCGGCTCATCGGGAAGACGGTCGGCTCGCGGGTCAGGTCGCCCGGATCCGGGTCAGTCCATCCCGCGTCTGGCCGATCGCGCTCGACGAGCGCGTCGGCGCCGAGCAGATCGGTCACCCTGGGCATCGGCTCGTCGATCGGCACGTCCGGGGTTGCTACCTCCGGGGTGTGCAGTTCGTCAGCGAGCAGGCGGTGCGTGTAATCGAACGTTGCGCCCAGCTGCTGACCGCCGGGAATGTCCTTGAACGTCGCAGACACGCGCCGCTCTGAGGGCAGGCCGACGGTGTCGACCGCGATGGTGACACCAAACCGAGGCAGCGTTGTGCGATAGGAACGCAGGAGTGTGACCGCTTCAAGCACGTCGCCCTGCGCCTGCAGCAGGGCCTTGGCGGCGAGCTCCGGGTCGTACAGCGAACCCTCGGCCATCACCCGCGAGACGAGCACGCCCATCTGATTGCGAATTTGCGGGTAGTCGATGCGCGGGGCATCGGTGCTGCCCTGTCCGCGCTTGGCGAGCAGCGCGTGCGCGTTGGCGATCGCTTTCTCGCCTCCCTTGACGGCAACGTACATTAGGTGTTCCTCTTCTCGTCAGTGTGGGCGTTCAGCGCGGTTGTTCTCGGGAGGCCCAGTACCGCGGTCTCGGCCGTGAGGATGAGGTCAATGCCGCGCGGGAAGATCGAGTGGTTTTCTTGCCACTGAGTGAGGAATTCGTTCGGCAGGCCGGCGCCGTCCCAGTGAGCGACGCCGGGGATGCCGGGACCGGTCGCTTTCAGGGAGCCAATGCCGGGTGCGCAGCACGCATCGATCACGAGTGTCGCTGACCGGTGCGGTTCTTCGTCTGTGCCCCGTGCGAGGTCGGCCAGGCGCGGTGCCGTGGACGGCGATGACGCAATCGCGAACGCCGCGTCATCCACTTGTTCGACGATGCGCGCGCCGGTGTGAAAGGCGATCCAGGCAGAGACCTCGGGGGCGCCGCGCAGCGCGGGGTCGAGCCAGATGGGAGTCTGCTCGTCGCACAGCGCCAGAATGACTGCCCCGACGGTCACCCCCAGCGGCGCGGGGGGCAGCATGTCAACGTTAACGTGCTGCGGTGTGGTCGGGCGTGCGAGCGCCTCGAGCACGGCGCGGAACACCTGCTGCGCATCGCGCACGGGGTTCGCGAATCCGGGCGTGAGGTTCTGGGGGATTACGATACTCATTCATGCTCCCTTGCGACGGTGAAGAAGTCGACGACCGTGCTGCGTGCGTCGGCATTGGCAGCCGTGTCGCGTTTGATCTGTTCACGTTCGAGCGGCTCGATGACGTCGGCGAGTACGCGTTCCCGCTGCATCGGTGCGCTCAGCAGCGCGTCGAAAACGGCGGCGAGACCGGCGTGTTCGGGGTGGCTGCCCAGCACGTACGACGTGCCACTCACCTCGTCGGTGCCGGCGCCATGGAGCATCACGGTTGCCCGGGTAACGGTCGCCTCTCCCAGGTTGAAGCGGTCGCCGGTGCCGCCGATCCGGCCCTGCACCATAACCAAGCCCGCTTCCGGACCCCGCAAGTATGCGACCTCGGGCCGCTCCCCCCAAGCCGCCCACAATGCGGCCAAGTCGGCGTGCGAGGCTCCTGCGAGCACTCGCGCGGCGCGACGCCGCTCATCAACGGCACGCTCATCCGCTGTTCTCTCCTGTGCGCTCACGTTCGATCCCTTCACGCCTAACAAGCTCTCAAGTTGTCTATTTATCTAGACAACCCAAAGATTAGGCCCCTAAGGTTGAAGACAGGAGCCTCCCGGTCGACGCGGAGGCCACCACCAGATGAACGTCTGGTGAACCAACGACAAGGACACTCCGTGACGGATCGCGCACCAGTCGCCCGATCGAGCAGCGGATATTCGGCCTGGCGCCTGATTTCCGAGGAACTGCGCCTGGACATTGACGGCGGCCGACTGCACACGGGCGACCGCCTGCCCACTGAGAATGTGCTCGCCGAGCGTTTTGGTGTCAACCGGCACACGGCGCGTCAGGCCATCGCCGCACTGGCAGAGGAGGGGCTGGTCGAATCTCGGCGCGGCAGCGGCACCTTCGTGACCGGCCAGGCTGTGCGTCTGCACCGGATCGGTCTGCGCACTCGAATGACAACCAGCCTCGGCGACCAGGGACCCTCGTCGACCAACCGTGTGCTGCACAGCGCCATCGAGGACGCACCGTCAGAGATCGCCCGGCGGCTCAGGCTTGACGGCAGCCGGGCAATCCGAATCGAGACGACGCGCTCCACGGGTGGGCAGCAGATCTCCGTGAGCACACACTGGTTCGACCTCGAACGTCTGCCCGACATCGCGACCACACTGCGGCGTACCGGATCAGTAACGGCAGCCTTGCACGCGAGCGGTATCGACGACTACGTGCGCGCGTCGACCGTCGTTGGCGCGCGACACGCCACGGCGACGGAGTCCGAGCTCCTCGCGCTTGGGCCCGGCGCGATCGTGCTCGTCACCGAAGCGCTCGACACCCTGCCCGGTGGCACCCCGCTACAGCACGTCGTGACGCGCTTCGCGGCGCAGCGCGTACGGCTGGATATTGAGCACCCGCGCGCCGACTGACGGATACGGGCGACGGATAGGTTTCCTTCACCCGCTCGTCGACGACGATCAGGTCGATGAGCGGGTCATCGATCTGTGCTTACTCCAAAATTATGCCGAAAATCGACCCACAAATACCGAGATGGCAATCGGCAGAAGTGTGTAAAGCCAGTTCGAGCGCTCCGTCGGTATGTTTTGCCGTAGTGTACGCAGGAACGTAGTTGCAGCATCCGTCATAGCGGGGCAAGATTACCCATAGCGTTCGAACGGAGGGTCCCGTGCCCGCTTCCTTTATTGCCATCGATTCCCAGTCGAGTACGCCGCCGTTCGAGCAGTTGCGCAGCCAGGTGATTGCGGCCGTGCGCTCCGGCGAGCTGGCGCACGACGCCCGCTTGCCGACCGTGCGGGCTCTGGCCGCCCAGCTCGGCCTGGCCACGAACACGGTCGCGCGCGCTTATCGCGAGCTGGAGCGGGACAATGTGATTGAAACGCGGGGCCGATTCGGATCCTTTGTCGCTCCCAACGGCGATTCGGCCGAGCGACACGCGCAGGCTGCGGCCGACGCGTTCGCGACGCGCATCGAGCAGCTTGGCGTGAGCCCGGTCGAGGCGCTCACCCTGGTCACCGACGCCTTGAACCGCCGTTCCGACGCCTGACCAGCGGCCTTACGCCGCGCATTTTGTATTGCTACTCTGCTACAGAATTCACACAACAGGCATGTTTTGTGGACACGGTCGCACTGATCCTGATGATGCTGGTATTGGCGGGTCTCGGCATCCGCTCGATGGATAACGCGCGTGCCCGACCCATGCAAGCGGATGCTGCAGACCTACTCCCGGACGGGGGCCCGGGCCCGAAACGTGGGCCCAGTTTATAAACGGGGCCCGGGAACGAGGCCCAGGCCCGGTCCCAAGTGGTGGCGGGTCTCTGGGGGCGCTAGGGGGTCTGGCGGTAGTGGGCGGCCAGGCGGGCGAAGCCCTCGTCCAGCGAGACCTCCGGGGTCCAGGCCAGATCGGCGCGGGTGCGACGCTGGTCGAACCAGTGCGCAGTCGAGAGCTGCTCGGCCAGAAAGCGGGTCATGGGTGGCTCATCCGTTCCCGGGCGGGTGCGCCAGATGGCCTCGATGAGCGAGCCAGCTGCGCGGGCAGCGGATGCCGGCACCCGCCAGGCCGGCGCGGCCACGTTGGCCGCGCCGCAGATTCCGGCCAGGAGTTCCGCAATCGGGCGCGGTTCACCGTTGGTGATCACGTAGGACTGGCCGTGAACCGAAGAAGCGGCGTCGAGCGCCGCGTGGATGGCGGAGGCTGCATTGTCGACGTAGGTCGTGTCGATGAGCGCCGCGCCGCGCCCGAGCAGCGGCAGCCGCCCATGGCGGGCGCGATCGACGATCCGGTCGATCAGCTGGGTGTCCCCGGGGCCCCAGACCAGATGCGGGCGCACGGCGACGACGCTGAATCCGGGAGCGTCGGCGGCGAGCGCGAGCAGTTCGGCCCGCGCCTTGGTACGGGCATAGTCGCCACGAGCTTGCTCGGGCGCGGCCGGCAAAGCCTCGGAGCCCATGATCGAGCTGCCGGCGTGGGCCACCGATGGCGAGGAGATGTAGACGAAACGGGAGACACCGGCATCCTGGGCTGCCTGCAGAACGGTGCGGGTGCCCCCGACGTTTACCGCCTCGAACGCGGCCGGGTCACCGGCGAGTGAGACCTTGGCGGCGAGGTGCACGACCGCATCCCTACCGCTCACGGCATAAGCAAGGCCGGCATAGGGGGTGTCGGCGGGCATCGTGATCGAGCCGTGCACATCCTCAACGCCGGGCACGCCGGATGGCCGGCGTTGAAAGGTGCGTACCTCGTGCCCGGCCGCGCTAATGCGCGCAGCGACGGCACGGCCGAGAAATCCGCTGGCACCGGTGACCAGCACTCTCATGGCGCGCCCCTCATGGCTTAGTCCAGCGACCACCCGAAAGGACGCCGGTGGCCCAGCGTGACAACCGGCTGCGGTCGATCTTGGAGTTGTGCCGAATGTCGGTCGGGAGGCCCGGAACCACGAGCACTGCTGCGACCGGTGTGCCGACCATCGAGCGCACGGCGGCGGCGAGCTTTTCGGGGGCTCGGTGCACCCGGCGGGCTGGCGGCACGGTTTCGAGCACGGCGACCTGCTGCTGGGTGCCGAGGGGGCCAACGCCGACGAACGCCGCACGAAAAACGTCGGGCAGGGTTTCAATGCGCTGCTCCGGGCCGACCGGGGTGACCACGCCGTTGGCCGTCACGATGACGTGCGGCATGCGCCCCTCGACCCAGAGGCGGCCTGCACCGTCGAGGTGGCCGACGTCGCCGGTGCGGTGCCAGCGTTCGCCGGCAACGGCGCCGCGCCGCGAGGCCCGCTCGGTGAGCCAGAGCCGGTCGTAGCGGTCTTTCACGTGCGGCGCCGACACCACGATCTCGCCGGTCACGTCGGCTTCCTCCGTCAGCTCACCAACGGACGCCCCACTCGCGTCAAGCGCGCTGATGCGGATGCGCGTGGTCGCGGTCGACCCGCCGACGCAGACTCCCCCTGCCGGGTTCGCAGTCGGGGTCGCAGCCGGGGTCGCAGTGGCGGGCGGCGCGGGGACCGACTCGCCGTCGTTCGCCACGGCAGGCACTGTGTTCGACTCTGCGACACCCGCGGCTGCGGCCCGGATGCCCTCGAGCGTAATGTCGGCCATGAGCAGGCCCTCAGTCATGCCGTACGGCGTGTGCGCGGTCGCTTGCGGCATAAGCGCCGCGGCCTGGGCGAGCAAGCTCTCGGAGATCGGCGCGCCGGCCGAGAGAAAACGCTGCACCCCGGCAAGGGCTGCGTGGTCGGCGGGAGTGAGTGCCTGCGCGGTCGCAACGACGTTTACGAGGGCGGCGGGTGAGAGAAAGACGACCGTCGCATCGATCGCGTCGACTGCGGCCGCGACCGCGCTGGCGGTGAGGGTCTTCGGCGCGGTGACGTCCATATCGGGCGTGACGGAGCGCGCACCGAGGGCCGGACCGAGCAGGGCGAACGGGGCGAAGCCGGCGACGAGGCCGGTGCCGACGCCGACGCCGTATTGCAGAAAGAGCGCGCGGCTCACCGCAGAGAGTTGGCCGTGTGTGTAGACGACCCCCTTGGCCGGGCCGGTCGAACCGGACGTGAACAGCACGGCGGCCGCATCGGTCGGCGCGGGCTGGGCCGGAAGCGCATCGCCGGCGCTGAGTCGGGCCTGGCCCAGGCTGATCAGTTCGGCGAGGGTGTGCTCGACGCCGAGGAGGCGGGCCATCGGGGGGACAAAACCTGCGACCGAAATCTTACGCCCGGGCCAACCGAGCGCACGGGCGGCCAACAGTCCGGGAGCTGCCCCAATGACGAAGTCGGGGCGGGCGCCGCGAACGGCGCGGGTGAGGCCGGCCAGGCCGAGGCCGGCATCCGCTACGACAACGATGGCGCCGATGCGTACGCAGGCGTAGAGCACCGCGGTGAGGTCGGCGCTGGGCGGTACAAGCAGCGAAACCCGGTCGCCGGGCTTCACGCCGATGTGCACGAGGCCGGCGGCTAGCTGCCGCACGCGCAGCGAGAGCAGCCGCCAGCTGACGGTGCGAGGGGTCGGCTGCATGTCGACGAGGGCGGTCTCGTCGGAGTCCTGCAGTTCGTCGAGGTAATGCCAGAGCGGATGCGTCCCCGCGGCGTCCCACGCCGCCTCGCTCGGCGCGACCGATGCCGATTCCGATTCCGATTCCGATTCCGATTCCGATGCATCCAGGGGAGATTTCACGACGGCATCGCCCAGCCAGAGCAACGCGGCGGCGGCGTAGTCCACATCTTCGGCGAGCAGGTGGCCAGCACCCTCGAACCGGTGCACACGGGCGTGCGGCATCCGGTCGACCAGGTCGTCGAGGTAGCGGTCGCTGAAGATCGGGTCGCGTGGACCCCAGAGCAGCAGAGTGGGCACCGCGAGCGTGCGCACGCTCTCGGCGATGCGGTCGAGTTCGGGTCGGCTCTCGTGCGCGAGTGCGACCGGAATGTCGGCGACGAAGCCGCCGATTCCGCTGCGGCGGGCGCTCGTCAGATACGGAGCTCGGAAGCCGCGCTTGATCTCGCTCGACAACGGCGGATGCGCGAGAGCCAGCGTCGTGGCCAGGAACGCCGGCGTGGCAACGGTTGCTGGGCCGAGGATCCCGCGCCCGAGTGCGAGCCGAAGCGGCGCTGGAATTTTGTCGCCAGCGGGCTGGTGCACCGCGGTGTTCAGCAGCATGACGCCGGCCAGCAGCTCGGGGTGCTCGACGGCCCAGCCAAGCGAGACGACGCCGCCCCAGTCGTGGCCGAGGGCGATGACCGGGCCGGCCAGGTCGAGCGCATCGGTGAGATCGTCGAGGTCCTGCACCCGTCGGGCGAGGGGGCGAAAATCTGTGGTGCGCTCGGAGAAGCCCATGTTGAGCTGATCGACGGCGATCACCCGCCAGGCTGGCGCGCCCGACGCCGCGGCCTCCGAAGCCGCGGCGAGCAGACTGCGCCACAGGTAGGACCAGGTCGGATTGCCGTGCACACACAGAATTGTGCCGACCGGAATCACGCCCAGCGCGTCAAGCTCTGGGCCGTTGTCGAGCAGGTGCCACCCGTGGGTCACATCGCCGGAAGTACCGCTCTCCGCGACGTCGATCAGACGCGACCACCCCGGGTTCAGTCCGGACAGGCCCGACGGCGGCAAGGTCGCCGGCGCCGGCACCGCACGTGGAAGTCGGCAAGCTGGGGTTGCGCGGATTTCAGTCACACTCCTCTTGGGCCCGAGAAGCCACTTTTGGCCCCATGGTTTTCATGAGAAGCCATATTCGGCCCCTTGGCGCCGTCCCATGAGGCCAAAATTGGCATCTCGTGGGCGGCCCGACAATTCATGGGGCCCAAGTTGGCACCTCGCAGAATTCGACGGTGGTGTCGGACATCCACCATTACCAAACGAGTTCCATCATGGCGGTGTTCAGGCCGGAGCCGACGCCCATGAGCAGCACCCGGTTGCCCGACTGCAGCGTCGGAGCCTCCTGCGCGAGCGTGATCGGAATGGACGCCGGGCCAACGTTGCCGAGGGTAGGAAAGGTCAGCGGAATCTTGGTCTTGTCCATGCCGGTGGCCTTGACGATGGCGTTGGTGTGCACGCTTGAGACCTGATGCAGGATGTAGCGATCCATGTTTGACCAGCTCCAGTCCCGTTTAGCTTCGGTCCAGGCTGAAACAACGAGTTCCATACCGCCCCGGAGCAACGCTTTCGCGTCGGTGAACATGCCGTCAACACTGCCGACGCACAGGTCGTTGAACTGGGTTGCCGCGCGGGTGACCCCGCCGAGGATGCGGTGTCCACCGGGGTGGGCATCCGCCGGGCCGAGCACCGCTGCGGCTGCGCCGGAACCGAGGGTGAGGCTCGCAAACTCGCTCATGAAGTCTTTGCGCTTGATGCCCGGGCGGCCGAGGCGCTCGATTGTGTTGGCCTGAATCTCATCGGCGTCTTCGCCGTCGATGATCACCGCGTACTTGATCTGCCCGGAGTCAATGAGCTGCGCTGCCAGGGTCATACCGTTGACGAAACCGAGGCACGCGTTCGCAATGTCAAAGTTGATCGCCGACGATGGCAAGCCGAGTCCGTGGTGGATGCGCACGGCGACCGAGGGTTCAAGGTGTTTGCGAGTGACCGAAGTGTTGATGAGCAGGCCAACATCGCTCGCCTTGATGCCCGCCTCCCGGAGCGCGATCTCACCGGCCTTGACCGCGGCGTCGTCAAAGGTCTCGTTCGGGCCCCAGTTGCGTCGCTCGTAGACACCGGCCACGCGCTGCAGCAACCCGGTGGGCAGCTTGAGCCGCGTCAAAACAGGCTTCAAACGCCGGTCGATTTCTTCGGACGTCGTAACGAGGGGCGCAATGAGACTGGCTACCGACAGCAAAGCGACGTTCCGATGTGTCGTCGTCGCGTTCCCGTTCAAGCGTCAACCCCTGTCAAATTGTGGACAGCGGTAATCATACGTCCCCTACGAGTTTGCCCCATTAAACTGAATGCCAACCGCACGCGGCCTGTGCGCCCAGTGAAGGCGCACAGGCCGTTCCTCAGATCACTCCCTCCGAGAGCGTGCTCGGGTTGCCAAACCGGTGCGCGGTGATCGAAATGGCCTGTTCGCGCAAGAACGGCAGCACCTCGATACGGCCGGCCTGGGTGACAGCGTTGGAATACAGGGCAATGTCCGGGGTGCCGTTCATTGCCTCAGCCAGAGCGGATGCCGCCTCCGCCGCGCCCAGCACCGGGTCACTGCCGATGAGGCGCACGCGGCTGGCCGTGATCGCGCCCGAGCGTGCCCGAGCGAGCCACTCCTCGTCGCTCTCGATGACCACCAAAATCTCGCGCTCGGCGAGGATATTGCGCACGGCGGGCGGCACCGGAATGGTGCTGGATACGTCGAAGCGCGACGTTGACAGGGTCGCGGCGGCGATCACGCGCAGCAGCTGGGCGAGCGTGCCGGTTTCGGTCAGGCGCACGGTGACCGGCAGCGCGCGGTAGCGGAACAGGTTGCGCTCCACGCCGAGGTCGGTCGCGTCGCGCACGACGTTGAACTCCTCGCGCCAGGCGAGGGCGTCGCTCACCGCGGAGCGGCGCAGCACGTCGAAGTCGGCGTAGTCGAGAAACGGCTGGCTGGCCTCGATGATGTCGGTGACGCGCTGCTCGAGACCGCGCAGGTGCAGCGTCGAGCTGTTGCGGCCCGGTTCGTTGACCCAGCTGCCGAGGCCGAGCAGGTAGTTCGGTCCGCCAGCCTTGGTGCCCGCGCCCACCGCGGAGCGCTTCCAGCCACCGAACGGCTGACGTTGCACGATGGCGCCGGTGATCCCACGGTTGACGTACAGGTTTCCGGCCTCAACGGTGTCGACCCAAAGGGCCAGTTCGTCGGCGTCGAGCGAGTGCAGCCCCGTGGTCAGGCCATAGTCGACGGCGTTCTGAAAGCGGATGGCTTCTTCCAGATTGCGCGCGTGCATCACGCCGAGAACCGGGCCGAAGAACTCGGTGAGGTGAAAATACGATCCGGGTGCGACGCCGGTGCGAATGCCAGGCGACCAGAGTTTGCCGGTTTCATCGAGCTGCTTCGGCTCCACCAGCCACTTCTCTTCAGCACCGAGGGTGGTCAGCGCGTGCAGCAGTTTGCCGTCGGCCGGTGACATGATCGGGCCCATCTGGGTGACCGGATCGCTGGCCGGTCCGACCTTGATCGAGGTCGCGGCGTCGACCAGCTGGCCGAGAAACCTCTCCGATTTTGCGACCGATCCGACCAAAATTACCAGGCTCGCGGCCGAGCACTTCTGGCCGGCGTGGCCGAAAGCACTCTTGATCACGTCAGCGGCGGCGAGGTCGAAGTCGGCCGAGGGGGTGACGATGATGGCGTTCTTGCCGCTGGTTTCGGCGAGCAGCGGGAGGTCCCGGCGGAACGAGCGAAACAGCTCGGCCGTCTCGTAACCGCCGGTGAGAATGACCCGGTCGACCGCGGGGTGAGCGATGAGCTTGGCCCCGAGGTCCCGGTCAGGCAGGTTGACGAGCGCGAGAAGTTCACGCGGAATGCCTGCCTCCCATAGCGCCTCGACGACGACGGCACCGGTGCGCTGGGCTACGGTGGCGGGTTTGACGACGACGCCAGCACCGGAGGCGAGGGCGGCGAGCATGCTACCGGCCGGGATGGCGGTCGGGAAGTTCCACGGCGGGGTGACCACGATGAGTTTGGAGGGCACGAAGATGGCGCCCTGCACGCGGTCGAGGTCCTTGGCTCGTTCGGCATAATAGTTGGCGAAGTCGATGGCTTCACTCACCTCGGCGTCACCCTCCGTGATGGTCTTGCCACACTCGCTCGCCATGACCTCGATCAGGCGATCGCGGTTGGCAGCGAGCGCGAGGGCGGCGCGGTGCAGCACGGCAGCGCGTTCGGCGCCGGTTTTCTGCCCCCAGGCGGCTCCGGCGGTCAAGGCACCGTCAATGATGGTGTTCAGCGCGACCTCGTCGGGAACCGCGGCGGCCTCGATGGTGTCGGTGCCGAGAACGGATGCGTCGGCGCGGGCCAGGATGCGCCGGCCCCAGGCCCGGTTTGCGGGCAGTGACGGGTCGGTGTCCGGCTCATTGCGGAAGCTCGAGTGCACGGGCACCGAGCCGCGGGTGATGCCGAGCAGGGCTTCGGTCAGCTGCGGGTCGGCCTCGGGGGCAGCCTCGATGCCCTGGCTGCGGGCATCCGGTTGAGCGGCGGCGAGGCGATCGAGGTCAAAGCTGCTCGAGCGGTCCTGCACGCGATTCGGGGCCGGAACCCGGTCATCGAGCGCGTCGAGGGAGGCCTGAAAACGGGCCTTTTCGCGGTTGAACAACTCCGGGCTGCTGGTCAGTTCGAACACGGCCGACATGAAGTTCTCCTGGCTCGCGTTTTCTTCGAGGCGGCGAATGAGGTAGCTGATCGCCACGTCGAAGTGTGAGGGATCGACGACGGGGGTATAGAGCAGCAGCTGCCCGACGTCCTGCCGCACGGCCTGGGCCTGGCCGGTGGCCATGCCCAGCAGCATCTCAAAATCGACCCGGTCATCGACGCCACGGGCGACGCTGAGCAGGTGCGCCCAGGCCACGTCGAACAGGTTGTGGCCGGCGATGCCGAGTTTGACGGCGTCGGTGTTCTGCGGGGTGAGCGCCCAGCTGAGCACCCGCTTGTAGTTGGTGTCGCTGTCCTGCTTGGTCGAGAACGTGGCGAGCGGCCAGTCGTGCACGGCGGCGTCGACGTGCTCCATGGCGAGGTTGGCGCCCTTGACGAGACGCACCTTGATGGCAGCTCCCCCGGCTGCGCGGCGGTTCTGGGCCCAGTGGGTCAGGCCCTGGATGGCGCTCAGGGCGTCGGGCAGGTAGGCCTGCAGCACGATGCCGGCCTCAAGCTGGGCAAGTTGCGGCTGGTCGAGCAGCCCCTCGAACACCGCGATGGTGAGGTCAAGATCGCGGTACTCTTCCATGTCGAGGTTGATGAATTTCGAGGTGCCGGATGCCGCGGCGAACTCATACAGCGGCGTCAGCCGTTCGATCACCCGGGCGACGGTCTCGTCGAAGGCCCACATCGACAGCTGGCTGGCGATCGACGACACCTTGATCGAGACGTAGTCGACGTCTGGGCGTTCGAGGATGCGCTTGGTGCCCTCGAGACGTTCGAGCGCTTCCTTCTCGCCGAGCACCGATTCGCCGAGCAGGTTGATGTTGAGGCGGTTGCCGCTCTCTTTCAAATGAGCCAGTGCCGGCCCCAGCTTGTCGGGGGTGGCGTCGACGACAAGGTGGCCGACCATTTGGCGAAGCACCGTGCGGGCGGCGGGGATGACTACCCAGGGCAGCACCGGACCGAGGATGCCGCCGAGCCCGATGGCCGCGCGCATGGGCACCGGCAGAAAGCCGGGTGCCTTCTTAGCCACTTTCTGCAGGCTGTAGCCGGCGACCATCTTGTCTTCGGGTCGCATGACGCCGTCCACGAAACCGACAGTGAAGTCGAGGCCGTTCGGGTCTTTCAGCACGCCGGCGAGCCGCTCGGCCGCGGCATCCGCCGGGATGGTGGCGCTTTCGTCGAGCCATTTCTTAACGAGCGCAACGACCTCCGTACTGAAATCCTCGTTGGCGGGGCGGGTGGAGGCGTTGGTCATGGTCACGAGACTAGTCTTTCGTTCGCGGATGGGGTGCTCTGGTGTAACAAGTCTGAGACCAGCCTATATTTAGCAAAAGCAATTGTTTATGCAGGGTATTCGTTACAATTTCTAATGGTTCGGTTTTCGGTGGGCTGATGGGTGTAGGGAGCAGCAAATGCTGGATGTCAGGCGGCTGCGGCTGCTGCGTGAACTGAAAATTCGCGGCACCCTGGCCGGGGTCGCCGCAGCTCTGGCGTACAGCCCGTCGGCGGTGTCGCAACAGCTTGCACTGCTGGAGAAAGAGGCCGGCGTCGTGCTGCTCAAGAAGGTGGGGCGCCGGGTGCAGCTCACCCCGCAGGCCGAGATCCTGGTCGAGCACACCACGCATCTGCTGGAGCGGCTTGAGCTCGCCGAGGCCGACCTGCGTGCCAGCACGACGACCGTGTCGGGCACCGTGCGGGTGGCCGTGTTCCAGTCGGCGGCCCTGGCCGTGATTCCGCGCGCCCTGACCTTTCTTGCCGAGCAGTTTCCAGCGCTGCGGGTCGAAGTGACCGAGCGTGAGCCCGAGCGCGGCCTGTTTGAGGTCGCGGCACGGGACTTCGACCTCGTGCTGGCCGAGCAGTATCCCGGCCATACCCGGGCGCACTGGCCCGACCTCGACCGGGTCAACCTCGCAACGGATGCGTTGCGGCTCGCGGTGCCACCAGCGGAGAACTCCCGCGTTGCCGCCGGCACGCTCGAGGACACGGCCGGCCTGCCCTGGGTGATGGAACCGGTCGGCACGGCCTCGCGCCAGTGGGCCACGCAGCTGTGCCGTTCGGCCGGATTCGAACCCGACGTTCGGTTTGAGACCGCCGATTTGATCGCACACATCCGCTTGATTGAATCGGGCAATGCCGTCGGAATTCTGCCCGATTTGGTCTGGGCCGGTCGCATGCCGGCCGTGCAGCTACACGATCTGCCGGGCACACCCCATCGCACCCTGTTTTCGGCCGCGCGTCGGTCGAGTGCGCAGCGCCCCGGCGTGGTCGTGGTGCGCAGAGCCCTCGATCGAGCGGTGAGCAAGGTTGCCAAGCTGACGGAATCCGACCCGCTCGAGCCGCCGCGCCCGTTCGAGCCGCTCGCACCGGTGTGACACGCCCACCGGATAACAAACGGATGCCCCCGCCACGGGAGCCGGGGCATCCGTCTCTAGAACGCTAGGCCGACAGGGCCTGGCGCTTGCGATGGGCCAGGATCAAGCCGCCGCCGAGCAGCAGGAGCAGCGCGGCGAGGCCGGCCGGGGCGAGTGACGCACCGAGCGCCGGGATGGCGCTCAAGCCACTCGTTCCCGCGCCCGCGGACCCGGCCGCAACGACGGAGACCGCGATGCTGATCGGCTCGAGACCGATGGAGGTGATCACGAGCGTGTGCGCCCCGACCGGCGTGTTGGCCGGGATCACCGCCGAGAACGTGGCAATTCCGGCGGCGTTGGCCGTGAAGGTGCCGAGGTTCACCGGTGTGGAGTAGAGCGTGCCGGTGATCTCCTGGCCGGGGTTCAGCCCGGAGACCGTGACGGTGACCCTCTCGCCCGGGGTGAACACGGCGTCGCCGACCTCGACGCTGGCCCAGTCGGTTCCCGCCAGCACTGCGCGGCCAAGCGGTGCCGGGTCGACGAGCGCGTGCTGCTCGAAGTACGAGAGAGTCGCCGCGAGGTCGGCCTGGCCAGTATCCGTAGCGTTGATTCCGGCGGCGAAGGTCGTGAATTTATCGCCTCCCGTGGCCAGGAACGAGTTCGTCGTGACGCGGAAGACCGCGGCCGGGGAGATCGCCACACCGTTCAGGGACATGCCGACGATGTGCTCCCCCGGTGCGGCGTCGGGCTCGTAGAGGTAGCTGAAGCCCTCCGAGACACCGAGGTGCAGCTTCGAGCGGCTGGGCTGCCACTGCTCCTCGAGCACCGCGCGCAGCTGGGCTCCCGTGAGGTCCATCGTGACGAGGGTATTGGCGAACGGCTGCACGGTGGCGACCTCCTTGTAGGTCACCTTTCCGTCTTCGCCGAAGCTGAGGTCGGTGCGCACTCCGCCGGGGTTCATGAATGCGATCTCGGCTGGCTCGCCGCCGAAGTCCGCGTTCGAGGTAGCCCAGAGCTGAATGTCAGCGACAAGGTTGCCAAGGGTCGATTCTGAACCGCGATCTTCTGCCACCCCCTTGTAGGCCCGGGTGATGTCGGCGCTGATGGCACCGACTTCGACCGAGCCAACGATATCGGCCTGGGCCTTGGCATCCGCTACGATCTGCGCCACGGTCTGGTCGGCCGGGAACAGGCCGGCCGTTCCGTTATGCAGATCAACGAGGGAGCTGGTCAGCGAGAGGACCGCCTTGCTGGCCGGGTCGACCGCGATGTTCACCCGGTCGAGGTTCATGCCGTACTGGCCGCTCTGCATCACCGGGCGTTCGAGCCCGTCGGTCCAGCCGTCGACCGGGTAGGAGCAGTTGTAGGTGGCGTGGGTGTGGCCGGAAAGGATCGCGTCGATATTCGCCGATGCACCGCGAATCAGACCGCCGTACAGGGTGTCGGCGGCGCCGATCGCGGCGCAGTCGGTTCCGACGCCACCCTCGTGGGTGAGCAGCACTATGACATCGGCTTCGCCGTTGCCCGTACTGCCGTCCTGCAACTGCGCGGCCACCCGGTTGGCGGCTTCGAGCTGGTCGCCGAACTCAATGTCGGCGATGCCGGCCGGGGAGACCATCGAAGCGGTCTGCGCGGTGACGGTGCCGATGAAACCGACCCGTATCCCGTCGACCTCTTTCACCCAGTACTCACTCAGGGCGGGAGTTTTCGTGCCCTTCAGGTAGACGTTGGCGCCGAGCGCATAACGCGGGTCACCAAACGATGACCTGACCCGGTTCTTAAGGTCGTCCCAGCCCGCGTCGAACTCGTGGTTTCCCACAACGGATGCGTCCAGCCCGGCCGCGAGGAGGGCGTCGATGGTCGGTTCGTCCTGCTGTGAGAACGACGTGAAGGTGGAGGCGCCGATGTTGTCGCCCGCGGAGACGAACAGTGTGTTCGGGTTTTCGGTCTTCAGCTGCGCGACGGCTCCGGCGAGCACGGCAGCGCCGGCCTCCTGGTTTCTGGCGTTGGCGTCGAGGCGACCGTGAAAGTCATTGATGCCGAGCACCTGGATCTCGGTGGGAATGGTGTTGATCGAGAAGATCGTGGTGGTTCCGGAGACCTCGTTGCCAACGGCGAGCATCGGCTTGCCGGTGGGTGAGTCTGCTGCGGAGATGAACGTGACGCCCTCTGGACCGAGGTCGCCAGCCAGCGGCAGGTCGGTCGCACCGGTTCCGGCCGTGACCGAGTCTTCCATCGACACCGCGAAATTGCGGTTGTTGAGGTAGGTCACGAACTGGGCGTTGGTCGGGTCGGTGATGTCGTAGGCCATGATGCCGCCGACCCGTTCGAGACCAATGAAGGCGTAGGTGCGGCCGTCGATGGCGCCGATGGCGAGGTTTTCCGGCTCCGGGCCCTTGTCGTCGCTGCGACCCTCGAGGTTGGACTCGCTGTGGGTGGAGTTGAAATACGCGGGGTTCGCCGCAGCGGTGATGCGTTCGAAGTCGTCTCCGGAGTCGAAGGACTGCGTGCCGTTCGTGTTCCAGATCGAGAACGAGCGCGAGCCGAAGGAGTAGAGCTCGTCGTAACAGTCGTTGGTGGCGTTGAAACCGTTTTCCGTGGTCACATTCAGGCGCCCGAGTTCGGCGTCAGTGTTTTTGCCAAAGAGCGGGCTGTCGGCACAGATCGTGAGGTTCTTGGCACGATCACCCTCGACGTAGCTGCCCCACTCGCGGGCGTCACCCTCGTTGGCGGTGACCAGGTAGGTCGCGTCGGTGCCGGTAGTGCCATCCGTCGCCGTGTAGGCGTTCATGCCGTCGGGCATGTACATGCCCTTGAGGCCTTCGTAGGTCTTAATGTTGACCGTCGGCGCGTCCTCGGGGTCGCGGTCGGAGGCGTCGATACCGTTGCCGACGAGGCCGTGGTCCTGAAAGCCGAGCGACCGAACGGAGGTGACTGTGGCGGTCAAAAGATCCACGACGGCGACCGCATTGGCCTCCTGCAGCGCTACGTAGGCCGTGCCGCTGTCACCGTCGATGGCGACGTACTCGGGTTCGAGGTTTCTCGAGACGGGAAAGTCCGTGCCGATGGTCGGTCCGAAGACGCGTACGTCGACGCCGAGCGTCTTCGAGCCGCCGGCCTCGAAGTCATTGAAGTCGGCGGTCGCGACGTCCGTCGAAGCGGGCACGGAAACACTTCCGGGCAGTGAAACGATGCTGACTGAGCCCTGCGGGTCGATCGTGAAGTCGTCGCTCGGCTCGCCCTCGTTGGCAGAAACGGCATACTTGCCGTCGGCCGAGATGCTCACCATGTCGGGCAGGGCTCCCACGGTGACGGCACCGAGAATTTTGGGCGCCGCTGCGGCGGCGTCGAAGAAGACGAGCCAGCCGGCATCCGTTTTGGTGGGCGATTCGATGGCGATGGCGCCGAGGCCATCGGCGCGCACGGCTACCGAGTTGGCAACCGCACCGGCCGGAATGGTTCCACCACCGTCGATAAGCGCACCCACGGCGCTGAGCGCAAACTGCTTGGTCGGCGCAGTGGGGACGGCAATATCGAGCACGTCGACCGCACCGAGTTCGGCGTTGACCACGAAGAGTCGCTTACTGCCGCCGTGGTAGGTGACGATTTCGGCGGCCGACTTGTCGAACGTGCCGGTCTCGTAGCTGCCGAGCGGCGCCATCTCGAAGTAGGGGTCGGTTCCGTTCGCGGTGATGGGCGCCGTGACGATGGCAGCGGATGCCGTCGGCACCGCCGAGACAAGGGGCGCGGCCGCGAGCGCGGCGCAGGCGGCGACGGCCGCCATGGTGACGATGGGAATTCGGCGTCGTGCGGGGCGTCGAAAGGCGCGCATGCGGGGATCCTCCTGGGAACAGACATTGAATACCTGACTGTGTAGCGGGCACAGGTGTCTCGCAGATGAATGCAGGGTGTCTCTAAGCCCTCGATAGGCTCGGGTCATGAGCGAACCCACACACGACGTCGTGATCATCGGTGGCGGCCACAACGGCCTCGTCGCCGCCGCCTATCTGGCCCAGGCGGGCCGCAGCGTGCTCGTAATCGAGCGCGAGCCACAGGTCGGCGGTGCCGCCATTTCAGCGAACACCTTCCCCGGCGTCGATGCGCGCCTCTCGCGCTACTCCTACCTGGTGAGCCTCTTGCCGACCAGAATCATCCGCGAACTGGGCCTGGATATCGAACTGGTCCGGCGGAGGTACTCGTCCTACACGCCGGGGCTCTCCGATAGCGGTCTCCTGGTGGACAACGATAATGCCGAGTCGACCCGAGCAGCGTTCATCGGCATCGGTGCAGCTGCCGATTTCGACGCCTGGAACGCTTTCTACGACGACACCTCCCGGCTGGCTCGCTCCTTGTTTCCCACGGTGTGCGAACCGCTGCTCACCCGCTCGGAGGCGAAACGGCTGGTCGACAACGACGCGCTCTGGACCGCACTCATCGAGCAGCCCCTCGGCGGCGTGATCACCCAGCGCTTCACCAACGACCTTGTGCGCGGCGTGGTGGCCACCGACGGCCTGATCGGCACCTTCACAAGCCTCGACGACCAGAGCCTCGATGCCAACCGCTGCTTTCTCTACCACGTGATCGGCAATGGAACCGGGGACTGGGACGTGCCGATCGGTGGCATGGGCGCCGTGACCGGGGCACTTGAACGGGCGGCTCGCGAGGCCGGCGCACGGCTGGAGGTCGGTGCCGACGTCACGTCGATCACCCCCAGCGGAGCTGTCGAGTACCGCCAGAACGACCGCATCATGACGGCCAACGGCGCGGTGGTTCTGGCAAATGTGGCGCCGTGGGTGCTTGGGGAGTTGCTGGGCAATGGCGGCGAGGCATCCGGTGGAGCAATAAAGCCGGAGGGCGCGCAGGTGAAGGTCAACCTGCTGCTGACCCGGCTGCCACGGTTGAAAGACGCGAGCGTGTCGCCAGAGGCCGCGTTCGGCGGCACGTTTCACATCAACGAGAGCTACCGGCAACTGCAAACCGCCTACGAGCAGGCGGTTTTGGGCGAGGTTCCCGAGCTGGTGCCATGCGAGATCTATTGTCATTCGCTGTCCGATCCGAGCATCCTCTCGCCACAGCTCGCCGCAGCCGGAGCGCACACCCTCACCGTCTTCGCCCTGCACACCCCGAATCGCGCGCTCACCGAGGAGAACAACGACCAGATGCGGGCGCTCCTGCAGGCGGCCGTATTGCGATCGCTCAATTCGGTGCTCGCCGAGCCGATCGAAGCGCTGTTAGAGACGGATGCCGCCGGTCTCCCCTGCATCGAAACCAAGACCACGCTCGACCTCGAGCACGCCCTGAATCTGCCCGGCGGCAACATCTTCCATGGCAAGTTGACGTGGCCGTTTCTGGAAGACGATGAGCCGCGCGCCACCCCCGCCGAGCGCTGGGGAGTCGCCACCGGGTATCCGCGCATTCTGGTTTGCGGCGCCGGGGCCCGGCGTGGCGGCGGGGTCAGCGGGCTCGGCGGTCACAACGCCGCCATGGCCGTTCTGGAGGGATTCTGACGTATAGCCGGGGCGTGCAAAGTGGCCTAGCCTGAGTTAAGACTCGCGTTTCACTCAAAGTGGAGGTCACCATGTCAGCCAGGCCCACCGGACGTCTCGTTCACCGCGAAGACGGCCTGTATCTCATGTTCAATCGGCTGTTCAACGCGCCCATCGAAAAGGTGTGGGCAAGCATGACCCGTCCCGCCGAACTTGAGAAGTGGATCGGCACGTATACAGGCTCGCCAGCTACCGGCGCCGTTAAATTCAAGATGACGGCGGAGCCCGACGCCAAGTGGGAGTTCGTGAGCATTCGGGAATGCCAGGCTCCGCACCGCTTCAACGGCGATTTCGGCGAGGGCGAAGACTCCTGGCGCGCCATGTTCCACCTGGTCGAGGGTGACGGCATGACCAACCTGACCTTCGGGCAGCGGCTTCGTTCGGCGTCCGAGGCCTCCACGGTCGGTCCCGGCTGGGATTACTACCTTGATCGCCTGGTCGCCTCGCGCGCCGGCCTGCCAGTACCGGCATGGGAGCACTACTACCCCGCGCACGCCCAGTTTTACAAGGACCTCATCATTCCGGTGCGCACCGCCTGATTCGCCGGGACTTGCGCCTCCGTCGACCCGCCGTAGTGCGGGGTCGAGGGAGGAGTTCGTGCTGCGTGTTCCCACCTCACACTGACAACAGGGCGGTTCGCCCCAGCTTTGAGAGAGTCGAAAATCGGTTGCTTCAGCATGGTTGCAGCGCTCTCTTCCCGCGCTCGCTGGTGAGAAGAAACTTCTGATCCGCATTCACTTTCTACTGAGTTTTTCTCGCTTTCATGAGCGTTTCAGGCTACAATTGTTGGTGAAGGAGGCACCGACGCCATGACCCTCACCGCCCCGCCCGCCGCCACCGGCTCGATGCCGGAACCCGAGGGTTCTCGGGTTGCGGTCATTGCGCAGGCTGGTGCTTTGCTGGGGTCTGTTTTAGACGGAACACGGTTTGGTCACCTGGACGATGCTGAAGCCGTCGCAGTCCTAGCGGCGTTGGAAGAGCTCGGTCGCAAGGTTGATGGTGCCAGGCTACGAGCCACCACCGACATCGGTGTGCGCGCCGAAACCGACCTCGGTAACGGCTCGCTCGCCTACAAGAACGGATGCCGCAACCGGGTCGAATTCATCACCCAACTCGCCGGCATCTCCGGCCGCGAAGCCAAACGCCGCCTGAAGCTGGGTGAGACCGCGGTGGAACGCACCCCGATGGGCCTGCCGGTGCCGGCCCGGTACCCGGTTATTGCCGACGGGCTGGAGAGCGGTGAGCTCGGGGTGGAGTCGGCCGAAATCATCGCCACCACCCTCACCGCGCTGCACGGGAAGGTCATGCAGGACGACCTCGACCACGTGGAACGCGCCCTGGTCGCGTCGGCGACCGGAGCGATCACCCAGGAAACGGCCGGGCTGCCCGGGGCCGGTATCCGCTTCGCCCCCGACCTGCTGCGGGCGCAAGCATTGGAATGGCAAGGGCGGCTCGACCCGGACGGTACCGCCCCCACCGACGACCTCGTCGAAGCGAGAAGCTCTCTGACGTTTGGGCTGCTGCGCAACGGGCTCTATCCGCTGCGGGCTGACGTCACCCCGGAACTGCGCGGCATTATGGACACCCTCTTCGACACCTATTTGTCGGCCCGGTCCCGCACGCCCCGGTTTGAACCCACCGAACCCGGCGACAGCACAGGCGTTGGCACTGTCACGGGCACCGAGTTGGACGGCCTAGATGTCGGCGACTCGCGCGTGGACGGTGAACGTTTCAGCGCCGACCCCTTCACCGGCGACCCCCGCTACGACGGAGACCGCCGCACCGCCGGCGAAAAACGCGCCGACATCCTCCGCGACGTTTTCCAAGCGGCCGCACGCGACCCGAAAACCCCGACCATGGGCGCCGCCGCCCCCACCGTCATGATCCACGTCAACGCCACCGACCTCGACCAGGGCCGCGGTGTCGGCTGGATCGACGGCATCGAAGCGCCCATCTCGATGCGCCGGGTGAAAGAAACCATCTGCTCCGGCGGCGCCCAAACCGTCATCTTCGGCGACCACGGTGCCGTGCTCTACCTCGGCGAGAAGGTGCGCTGCTTCACCGCCAAACAACGAGCCGCGATCAGTGCCCGCGACGAAGGCTGCATCATCCCCGGCTGCACCACCCCCGCCCGCTGGACCGAAATCCACCACGTGATCCCCCACCACCAGGGCGGACCAACCACCATCGACAACGACTGTNGGACCAACCACCATCGACAACGACTGTCTCCTCTGCTGGTTCCACCACCACACCATCGACACCAGCGGCTGGAACATCCGCATCATCAACGGCCGACCCCAAATACGCGGGCCCCTCCTCTGGGACCCCACCCAAACCTGGCGCCCCGCCCACACCCACCGCGCCAACACCCCCAGCCCCGAACCACCCTGGCGCACCTAGCACTACGCCTGGCTCGGTTGGGTTACCGTTTTAGCCAGTTCCAGAGGGCTAGTTCCAGATGCTGGGAGCGGGAGCTCGCGTCGCGGGAGAGGCTGCATTGCGGCTCCACTCGAGCAGCCACTCGGGCACCGTCACGTCGTCGGGGGCCACACCGATCGCCGCGAGCAGCTCGTCGATCGTCACGACGCCGCCGGTGCGCTTGAGAAAGCGGCCGCGAATGTAGCCGTGGGAGTAGATTTCGGGTGAGCCGTCGGCATCCGGTCGTACAAAGCGTTGTTCGACGTATACGGCCTTTTCGTCGAAGCCGAGGATGCGCGACTCCACCGTGAACTTCTGCCCGACCGTGAGCGACTTGCGAAAGCTGATGGTCTCGGACACCACAACCGGGTACCAGCCGCGCTCCTGGAAGATGGCCCAGACGCCGGTGCGGTGCAGCATGTCGAAGCGGGCCACGTCCATGATCGACAGGTAGACGCCGTTGTTCATGTGCCGCAAAATGTCCAGGTCGGTCGGCATCGTCACGAAGTTGGTGCGCGCGACATCAAAGTGGCCGAGCCGGGGGCCGAACTTCGACAGCAGGGCATGGAGGAGGGTTCTGAAGAACATATGCACGACACGATGCTAGCGAAGCGGTCGCGCAGGCGCGTTATCTGTTGTGGGTGTGCGCCAGCATTCGCTACCCCAGCGGGGTGTGCGTGCACGATGTGCCACAGTCGCCGGCGGTCTAACATTCAGACATGGTTTCCCTACCCACCCTGCTGACGTTCGCGCTCGCATCGATCGCGCTCATCGTCATTCCCGGCCCGACCGTGCTGTTCGTGATCGGGCGATCGCTCGCGCTCGGCCGGCTCGGCGGGTTTCTCAGCGTGCTCGGCAACGCCCTCGGGCTGATTCCAGTGATCGTCGCAGTGTCACTCGGGCTCGGCGCCATCGTGACCCAGTCGGTGCTGCTGTTCACGATCGTCAAGTTCGCCGGCGCGGCCTACATCATCTATCTCGGGGTGCAGGCCATTCGCAAGCGGCGTACGGCCGCCCAGCTGAGCGAGGCCCGGGTCACGCGCAAGACCAAGTGGCGACTCGTGCTCGAGGGCTTCGTGGTGGGGCTGAGCAACCCCAAATCGCTCGTATTCTTCATCGCGGTGCTGCCACAGTTCGTGAATTACCGGGCCGGGGATGTGCCTCTGCAACTCGCGGTGCTCGGGCTGGTGTTCGTGGTGCTCGCCCTGCTCGGCGACAGTACCTGGGCTCTTGCCGCCGGCACTGCACGGGCCTGGTTTGCTAAATCGCCCAAACGCATCGAGACCCTGTCGTCGGCCGGTGGCGTGATGATGATCAGCCTTGGCGGGGTGCTCGCCGCGACCGGCGCGCGCTCCTAGCTCACAGCCACCGCACGCGGCGCAACGGCACGCACGAAGGCGCCGAGCCGTCGGTAGACCTCCTGCGATTCGGGATGCGTGTCGTCCTGCTGCCAGGTGTGCTTGGTATTGACGCTGCGCCGCCCGTAAATGAGGGTGTCGACGCGAATCGCGCGCGCCCGCAGCGCCTCGATGAAGTTGAGGTTGGCGCGGTAGAAATAGTCCCGCTCCGAGGTCGTGACGAAAACCGGCGGAAAGCCCCGGTCGAGCCACTCGATCGGTGACATGAACCGTGCTGCCGTGCGCAGGTGCAGGCCGCGGCCACGCTCGGGCAGCAGCATCCGCACAAAGTTGAGGCTCAGTACGAACCCGCGGTCGAACAGCACCGAGAAATCGGCGATGCTGCAGTGCTGCACCAGGCCGCGCAGGTTACGCGCCGCGACCGGCGGGCGAATGCCGTAGTGCTCGGCGAGTTCCGGCGCGTAAGCCGCGGCCGTGAGCAGCGCCGCGATGTGGCCGCCGGCGGAGTCACCGCCGAGCACGACGCGGGTCGGGTCTCCCCCGTAGGCGGCGATGTTGCGGGCGACCCAGTCGAGCACCGCGTTGCCGTCCTGCAACATGTGTTTCAGTTGAAACCGGGTGGCCATGCGGTAGTTTGCGTTGACCACGATCATGCCCGCGGCGGCCTGGCTCGCGCAGTATTTGGTAAGCGGATCCTTGTCGCCCGAGGTCCAGCCACCACCGTGAAAGTACACGTAGACCGGAAGTGGCTCCGCGCCTTGTTCGCGTTTGGGCGCGAGCACGTCGAGCCGGTGAATCTTCTCGCCATCGCCGACGTAGTCGAGGTCCAGGTCATACTCGACCGAATCGATCGGATGCAGGTTGAATTTATGCACCGGGGTCGCCCGTCGCAGCATGAGCGCGCGCCAGGCCCAAACCGGCAGCCGGCTAATGCCCGTCTCCCGGTGAGCCGACCGGTCGACGGTCACCCCGTCGGCGTGCAAGCGGATGCCGTGCAGCCAGGCGCGTGCCGAGTGCTCAGCGCGGGTGGGGCCGGACGAAGTCGGGGGCTCTGCGGGGAAAGGCGTAGGACGAACAGTGTTTATCAGTTTGCCGGTGCTACTCACTTAATCGAGGCTAAGTCGACTCTCCCGAATGCTCGCTGGGAAGTACCCCATTTGGGGGCAACTCTCGGCTTCAGGTGGCTGGTCTTGCCGTACGTTCACGCAGCGGATGCCCCGCCCGCAACCCCGGTCGCTTCCAGCACCGCGCGCGCGAGCGTGTGAAAGTGCAGGTTGAAGCCCAGAACGCCCGGGGTGGACTGGGGGTCGAGGTCGAGCGTTGGCACATCGACGGCGTGCACGATGAACTGGTAGCGGTGAGTGCCGGTGCCGGGTGGCGGTGCGGCGCCGGCAAACGAGGTGAGGCGCATCTCGTTCGGGAGCACGAGTGCGCCGGCCGGCAGGGCGCCGCCAGAAGGAAGGCTGGTCACCGCAACCGAAAGGTTCGCCACGGCCCAATGCCAGAACCCAGAGCCGGTCGGAGCGTCGGGGTCGTATACGGTGAGGGCGAAACTCTGGGTTTCGGGCGGGTACCCCGACCAGGACAGCTGCGGGGAAACATCCGCTCCTCCGGCCTCGGCGCCGTATTGGGCTGGGCGCAGCGGGCCGCCGTCGGTCATGTCGGTGCTCGTGAGTGAGAACTGGGGCACCTCGCCGAAGCGGGCGAGTGGGTCTTTTGTCATGCGTGGCCTCCGGTCGATCTGTTGCGAGACAATCAGTGCGGCCAGCCTACGCGCGCACCTCGTCAGCGCGCACCTCGTAACAATGGTGCCCCCCGGTAAAATGGGCCCATGGCCATTCCGAAGATTCTGCTCTATTACATCTTCACGCCGCTGGCCGACCCGGAGGCCGTGCGGCTCTGGCAGCGCGACCTGTGCGCCGGACTCGGCCTGCGCGGGCGCATCCTCATCTCGAAGGATGGCCTGAACGGTACGGTGGGCGGCGACCTGCCGGCGATCAAGAAGTACATCCGTAAGACCCGCGACTACCCCGCGTTCAAGAGCATCGATTTCAAGTGGAGCGAGGGCACCGGCCTCGACGAGAGCGGCCAGAGTCTGGACTTTCCCAAGCTCGTGGTCAAGGTGCGCGATGAAATCGTGAGCTTTGGTGCGCCCGGCGAACTGCGCGTCGACCAGACGGGAGTCGTGGGGGGCGGCATCAAGCTGCAGCCGGCCGAACTCAACGCGCTGGTCGCCGAGCGCGGCGACGAAGTGGTCTTCTTCGACGGGCGCAATCGGTTCGAGGCCGAAATCGGCCACTTTCGCGATGCGGTCGTGCCCGACGTGGAGAACACGCGTGAGTTCGTGGCCGAACTCGACAGCGGTAAATACGACCATCTCAAGGGCAAGCCGGTGGTGACTTATTGCACCGGCGGCATCCGCTGTGAGGTGCTCAGCGGCCTGATGAAGTCGCGCGGATTCGGCGAGGTGTATCAACTCGACGGCGGCATTGTGCGTTACGGCGAGGCTTTCGGTAATGAGGGGCTGTGGTCGGGTTCGCTCTACGTCTTCGACCAGCGGATGTCCATGGACTTCGCTCCCGACGCTGCCGTGCTCGGCACTTGCCAGGTCTGCGCCGCACCGACCACGAACATGCGCAACTGCCGCGACGTCTCCTGCCGGGAACAGTTGGTCGTGTGCGCTACCTGCGTGGCCGCCGCGGCTCCGGCCTGCGCCACCCATACGTCGCGAGCGATCGAGACGTCGCCCGCAACCTGAGCGGCCCGATTGCGAGCACGATCAGCACCAAAACATCAGTAGAGAGTTCCGGTGCTGGCACACGCTGTGCTTGGATCGTGGTGTGACCTACGACGCGCTGGCTGTTCGCACCCATTTTCCCGCCCTCTCCACCGGCATCGCTCATTTCGATGGGCCGGGCGGCACGCAGACCCCGCGGCAGGTCGGCGCGGCGATCGCACTGACCCTCACCCGCCCGCTCTCGAACCGCGGCACAGGCAGCCTGCCCGAACGCAACGCGGACGATGCGGTGACCGGGTTTCGCACCGCCGCAGCAGACCTGCTCGGCGCCGAACCTGACGGCATCGTCTACGGGCGCAGCGCGACAGCACTCACCTACGATTTCTCCCATCATCTTTCCCGCGCGTGGGGTCCCGGCGACGAGGTCGTCGTCTCCCGCCTGGATCATGACTCGAACATCCGGCCGTGGGTGCAGGCGGCCGCCCGCACGGGTGCAACCGTGCGCTGGGTCGACTTCGACCCGTCCACCGGCGAATTATCCGCCGACGCGTTCGCCGTCGTCGTTGGTCCAGCAACGCGCCTCGTTGCCGTCACAGCCGCATCGAACCTGATTGGAACCCGCCCACCGATCGCGGCGATCGCCGACGTGGCGCATGCCGCTGGCGCGCTGCTCTACGTTGACGGTGTGCACTACACACCGCACGCCCTCGTCGACGTCAAGGCGCTCGGCGCCGACTTCTTCGTGTGCTCCCCGTACAAGTTTCTCGGCCCGCATTGCGGCGTACTCGCCGCCTCGCCGGAACTCTTGGAAGGCATCCGGCCTGACAAGCTCGCAACGTCGACCGATTTGGTGCCCGAGCGATTCGAGTTTGGCACCCTCCCCTACGAACAGCTCGCCGGCGTAACGGCGGCCATTGATTTTCTCGCCGCGCTCGTGCCGAGCTCGCCCACCGCTGGCGCCGCCGCCCCCACCCGCAGGGAACGCCTCGTGGCGTCCTCGCACGCACTCGAAGCGTACGAAGCAATATTGCTCGCCCAGCTTGAAGCCGGGCTCGCTGCACTGGCCGGCGTGCTCGTGCATTCCCGCGCCGCTCGGCGCACTCCCACCGTTCTGGTGACTTTCGCCACCCATTCGGCCGCTGCCGCCTCCGCGTTTCTCATCGACCGCGGGATTCTGGCTCCGGCCGGTTCGTTCTATGCCCGAGAAGCGAGTCGGCACCTCGGCCTGGGCGATGATGGCGGACTGCGCATCGGTCTCGCCCCGTACACCACGGCGCACGAAGTCGAGCGGATACTCGACGCGCTTGATGACTTTCTACGGCCGTAGCGATGTCGCCGGAAAGCCCGCTCTCGCTGCGGATGCAAGGGCGCTGCCGGCCCTAGGCTGGTCTCACTACAGAGGGGAGTCGGATGTCTGCCGGCGCTGTTATCGAATTTCACAACATCAGCAAGCACTTTGGTGGGGTCACCGCGGTCAACGAGCTCTCCTTCACTGTTGAGCCGGGGCGGGTCACCGGGTTTCTCGGACCAAACGGCGCCGGTAAGACCACGAGCCTGCGTATTCTGCTCGGGCTGGTCGCAGCCAGCAGCGGCACGGCCACGTTCGGCGGCGTGCGCTACCGCGACCTGCCGCATCCGCTCGAAACGGTGGGCGCAGCCCTCGAAGCCGCAAGCTTTCATCCGGGGCGTACCGCCCGAGGCCACCTTGGCGTCTATGCGATCGCCGCCGGACTGCCGCGCACCCGCGTTATGGAGGTGCTCACCCAGGTGGGCCTTGCCGCCCACGCCGCCCAGCGCGTCGGCGGCTACTCGCTCGGCATGCGCCAGCGCCTCGGCCTGGCCTACGCCCTGCTCGGGGACCCAGGTGTGCTCGTGCTCGACGAGCCGATCAACGGGCTGGACCCGGAGGGTATCCGCTGGATCCGCGGGTTTCTGCGCGACATGGCCGCCGAGGGCCGCACCGTTCTGGTCAGTTCCCACCTGCTTTCCGAGGTTGCGCAGAGCGTCGATGACGTCGTTATCATCGCCCGCGGTGAACTCGTGCATCTCGGCCCGCTGTCGAGCCTTGACACGGATGCCGCACCGCAAACGATCGTGGATTCTCCCGACCGCGAGAACCTTGCCGCAACCCTGACTGCGGCCGGCATCAGCTTCTCGATCGGCCGCACCGGGCTTCTCGCCGCGACGGGCGACCCAGCCCGGCTCGGCCACCTCGCGTTCGAAGCCGGGATCGAACTGAGCGTGCTGCATCGACAGAAAGCCGGCCTCGAAGACTCGTTTCTCGCCCTCGTCGGCGGAGGCCACTCACTATGACCATGTTCCTGCGGTGCGTTTCGGCCGAATTCGCCAAGATTTTCACGACCCGCTTGTGGTGGATTCTCGCCATCGTCCTGTTTTGCTACATTGGCCTGCTGGCTGGTGGCCTCGCGGCACTGTTCGCCGGGATTCAGACCGGTGTGATCAGCCCGGATGCCGTGAACACCGGTGGCGGATCCACCGATCTCGGCAGCCTCCCGGCGCTGATCTACAGCTTCGCTTCCTCGGTCGGCTACGTCTTTCCGGTACTGCTCGGTGCCCTTGCGACGACCGGTGAATTTCGCCACCAGACCCTCACCCCCACCTTCCTGGCCACACCCCGCCGCGGCCTCGTGCTCGGAGCGAAGACCGTGACGCTGATCCTGGTCGGCGCGGGCTTCGGGGTAGTCGCGCTGGCGGCATCCGTTGGTCTCGGTGGCGGGGTGCTGAGCGCGTTCGGGGTGGATGCGCTGCTGATCGACTCGGAAACCTGGCTGCTTGTCGCCCGCACCTTGCTGGCCATGGGCCTGTGGGCAGCGATCGGCGTGGGCCTCGGGGTGCTTGTGCCAAACCAGGTCGCCTCGATCGTGATCGTGCTGGCCTTCACCCAGTTCGTTGAACCGCTGCTGCGGCTGGCAGCATCTTTTCTCGAGGTCACCGCGACAATCGGAAACTTTCTGCCCGGTGCCGCAAGTGATGCGCTGGTCGGGTCGAGCTTTCTGAACCTCGCGAATCCGTCTGCTTCAATGCCCCTGGACTGGTGGCAGGGCGGCCTGGTACTGCTCGGCTACGCCCTGGTCGCCACCGTGATCGGCTATGCCGTGAGCTGGAAGAAGGACGTCACCTAGCCAAACTCCCTCAAACAGGGGATCGTTCCACCCCTGTTTGGGGGAGTTTGCTCCTGAGAATCCCTCACTAAGCTCCGATTTGTGCGGTGGCTACCCTATGGCTGCGAAGAAAGCCAAAGTGAGGACTCTCTGGTGAGCGCGATATTTTATGCCCGCAATTGGCTCTTGGCCGTGGTCGCTTCTGCGGCACTCGTTGCGAGCGTCCTAGCAGTGCCCCTACCGGCCATCGCCGATAGTCGCCCCGCGGATGCCGCCGTTCCCGTGACGGTATCGGCCGACTCGCTCCCCACCGCGCAGATCAATGGGGTCGTCTGGGCACAGCTTATTGTCGGTGACACCGTCTACGTCGGAGGCGAGTTCACCCGCTCGCGCCCCGCTGGCGCTGCCGCCGGCGTGAACGAGGTCGTGCGCAACAACCTGCTGGCCTACAACCTCACCACCGGTGTTCTCGTGGCCTCCTTCAATCCCAATGTCAACGGCGCTGTCCGCGCCCTGACCGTCTCGACCGACGGGTCACGGCTGTTCGCCGGGGGCGCTTTCACGAGCGTCGGTGGCGTGAGCCGGTATCGCGTCGCCGCTTTCGACGTACAAAGTGGCGCTCTTGTTCCCGGCTGGGCGCCGGTTCTCAACGCGGGCGTCAAAGCGCTCACCTACGCGGGCAATAGCGTCTACGTGGGTGGCACATTCACGTCAGCTAGCGGTCAGTCCCGCGCCAGGATGGCGGCCTTCAGCGGCTCCACGGGGGCTCTAGTGCCCTGGTCGGGCACGCCGGCCGGCGGCAGCATCAACGCCCTCGTCGCCTCACCAGACGGCAGCAAGGTCATCATTGGCGGATCCTTCACGACCTATAACGGCGGTTCCAACCCCGGATACGGCATGGCCGCAACCGATGCTACGACCGGCGCGTCACTGCCGTGGAAGATCAACGGCCTGATTCGAAACGGTGGCAGCCAGGCGGCCATCCTCAGCCTGACCGGATCGGCCGAGGGCGTGTTCGGCACCGGCTACGTGTTTGGGAACGGCGGCAACCTTGAAGGAACATTCCGTGCCAGCTGGGAGGATGGCAGTCTGATCTGGGTCGAAGACTGCCATGGGGACACCTACTCTGCGGTACCGGCTGGCGACAAGGTCTACACGACCGAGCATGCCCACTACTGCGGCAACATTGACGGCTTCGAACAAACCGAGCCATGGACCTACCACCGCACCCTTGCCTTCAGCATGGATGTCGGCGGCGTCATCACTGCCGACAAGCACGGCTACTACAACTTCAAGGGCACCCCCCGACCCAACCTGCTGGCGTTTTATCCCGACATCAACACCGGGAGCTTCACCGGGCAGGGCCAGGGTCCGTGGCACGTGACCGCCGATACCCAGTATCTGCTCTATGGCGGAGAGTTCACGACCGTGAACAACAAACGCCAACAGGGCCTGGCCCGATTCGCTGCGCCTTCCGTAGCGCCGAATAAGGAAGGACCGCGTGTTGCCAACGCCTCGTTCGCTCCATCGGCGTTCGTGCCATCGGTCGCCTCGTTTGTGAGTGGAGCAGCGCGTCTGAGCTGGAAATCGGCCTACGATCGTGATAACGAGAACCTCACCTATGAGGTGCTGCGCGACGGCGTCGCCGTCACCAGCATGCAGGGACTCTCCTCCGACTGGAACCGGCCGACCCTGTCCTTCTCCGACACCGGACTCACCCCAGGGCAGAGCTACTCCTATCGAATTCGGGTCACTGACCCGTTCGGCAATACGAAAACGGGTGGAACGGCCAACGTCACCATCGCATCCGGCACCCTCAGCGACTATTCCGCGAGCGTCTTGGGAGATTCCCCGCAATCGTATTGGCCGCTAAATGAGGCATCCGGTGCCACGGCCTTCGACTGGACGGGCGGCGCAGACCTGGCCCGAAAGACCGGGGTCAGCCCCGGCGTCCCCGGAGCAATCGTAGACGCTGCCATCACGGCAAGCCGTTTCGACGGCACGGCGACCGGATTCGCCGCGACCAACGACGCCCAGAGCCCTTCAAATTCGTTCAGTGTCGAGACCTGGGTGAAAACCGACACCACACAGGGCGGCAAGATTATCGGTTTCGGCAACAGCAATACCGGCCAAAGCACCGGCTATGACCGGCATGTTTACATGGACACTGGCGGTCGTGTCTGGTTCGGTGTCTACCCCGGCGGAGTGCAGGCGATCACATCGCCCGCGTCCTACAACGACGGCCAATGGCACCACGTAGTGGCCAGCCTCGGCAGCTCCGGCATGTCGCTGTCGATCGACGGCAAGAAGGTCGCGCAGCGCGCCAGCGTCACCTCGGGTCAGGACTACCAGGGTTTCTGGCGCATTGGCGGAGACAGTATCAATGGCTGGCCCAGCCAGCCCCTGAGCGCCTTCATCGCCGCCGACATTGCCCAGGTCGCCGTCTACTCCGCGCCCCTCACGCAGAAGCAGATCGTGGCACACTTTGTCGCTTCCGGCCGAACGAGTCCTGTCACCTCGGCTCCTACCGACGCCTACGGCGCGGCCGTCTACAGTGCGGAACCCGATTTGTACTGGCGTCTGGGTGAAGCCAATGGTCTGAAAGCGAACGACTCATCGGCCTCCGAGCAACCCGGAACCTACTTCGGCCCGGTCACCCTGGGCGCCGCCGGACTTCTGAGCGGCACGAGCAACACGGCCGCGTCGTTTGGCGGCGGAATCGTCAGCAGTGACACTCGGATTGACGCTCCCGGTACCTATGCGCTGGAGGCCTGGTTCAGCACAACGACGACGCAGGGTGGCAAGATCATCGGATTCGGCAGCGCTTCCAACGGATTGTCGGACAACTATGACCGGCACGTCTACCTGCAAGACGACGGTCGCCTGGTATTTGGCACCTGGACCGGGCAGTCCAACACCATCGTGACCGAGTCCACCTATAACGATGGAGCGGCGCACCATGTGCTCGCGCAGCAGTCAGCTGATGGAATGGCGCTCTACGTTGATGGCGCTCTCATCGGTACGAATCCGCAAACGGGCGCCCAGGGGTATTCCGGCTACTGGCGCATTGGTGGCGATAACACGTGGAGTTCGTCGAGCCCGTGGTTCGTCGGCACAATCGACGATGTCGCCGTTTATTCCCGTCCGCTCAGCGGCGCCGTGATCGCGCAGCACTACTCGCTAGGATCCGCTACAAGCGTCCCGCAGAACGAAGCACCGACCGCCGCATTCACTGTCACCTCCGACCAGCTGGCGGTCTCAGCGGACGCTTCGCCGTCGGCAGATTCCGATGGGACCGTCACGGGATTCGCCTGGTCGTGGGGTGACGGTAGTGTCAGCGACGGCCGTACCGGGCAGCACACCTATGCCGCCGCCGGAACCTATTCGATCGGCTTGACCGTCACCGACAATGACGGCGCCACCGACGCGACTACTCGATCCGTCACCGTCTCAGCACCGATGCCGGTGCCAGCCGACATCGCGACGGATGCCTTTACTCGCGAAATCAGCCGAGGACTCGGCTCAGCCGATATCGGAGGCGCGTGGACAACGACCGGCACTGCCAGCAACTACTCGGTGACCGCTGACGCCGCTCACCTGCGCGTAGCCGCTGGAGGGACGGCGAACGGCTATCTGGTCGGTGTCTCGTCGGAGAGCACCGATCTAACGGTCACCACGTCACTGCAACAGGCCACGACCGGAGCCGGTACCTACGTTTCACTGATCGGCCGGCGCGTCGCCACCAACGACTATCGGACGCGGATCAAAGTTCTCGCGACCGGCGCCGTGCAACTGCAGCTCATGCGCGGCGGCACCACCTTGCAGGCGAGCACTATCGCCGGGCTCAGCTACGCCACCAACGATCAGTTGCACGTGCGGTTGCAGGTTTTCGGGACGGCACCGACGACGATTCGGGCCAGAGTGTGGGCTGCCGGCACCACAGAGCCTTCGACTTGGTCGCTGAGCCGGACAGACGCAACAGCCGCCCTGCAGCAGGCTGGATCGATTGGTCTCGCTGCGTATAACAGCGGATCAGCCACGACACCGATGACGGTCACGTTTGATGATCTCTCCGCGATCGCGGTGACGGAGCCGTAGCCGTAGCGTCGGCCGCCGAATTAGGCCGGCAACTTGAGCGAGTCGATGAGATCGGCCGCATGCTGGCTGGTAAGAATGACGCGGGCGAATTCTTCGTCGACGAGGTCGATCACCACGGCAGGGCGGTGACGTTTGATCGACACGAAGTCTTTGCCGCCATGAAACTTCCAGGTTCCCGCGGCCAGGACGAGTGGAATGATCGAGCCGAGAGCACGAATTCCGCGCAGCCAGATCCACGGATCTTGGGTGATAATCACCGAGCGGATATTCTCCCGCTGCACCACGATCGACTCCCTACGCAGCGCGAGGGTTCTTTCAGCGCGCGTCAAGTGGATCTCGAGCCGGTCAGAATGCACGCTCAGGGAAGCCATTGTTCCAGTCTGCCCGTTCGGGGCCGCAAATCTCTTGTTTGAGGCGAACAAAAGCAGTAACGTTCCAGCGCAGGTTCTCTCCAACGGCAGCAAATGCCCTCAGCCGGCCATGCTCATCCGCTCGCCGGGGTCAGGCCCGCGGCGTCGCCGCAGCGGCTGCCTTGGCCGCAGCGGGCAGAGCCTCGAAGATGCGCCCGATGGCGGTCTGGTCGTGCGCGTCGGAGACGAACCAGGCCTCGAACACGCTCGGCGGCAGTGACACGCCACCGTCGAGCATGGCGTGGAAGAACGGTGCGTAGCGAAAGGCCTCCTGGCGTTGCACGTCGGCGTACGTGCGCGGCGCCGACCCCTGTGCCTCGTCGCCGAACACGAAGCTGAACAGGTTGCCGGCCCGTTGCACCCGGTGGGCGACGCCCTCGGCGGTGAGCGAGGCGGAAACGGCCTCAGAGAGGATTGTGGCGGTGGCGTTGAGACGGTCGTAGACGCCCTCGTCGAGCAGGTTGAGCGTCGCGATGCCCGCCGCAACGGCGACCGGGTTACCCGACAGCGTGCCGGCCTGGTAGACCGGGCCGGTCGGGGCGAGAAAATCCATCACGTCGGCTCGGCCGCCGAGGGCGGCGACGGGCAGCCCGCCGCCGATGATCTTGCCGAAGGTGAGCAGGTCGGGCATGTAGAACTCTTCGCCGGCCGACTCCAGACTGCGGGTTTCCAGCCCCCAGAAACCGGCGCGGCTCACCCGAAAACCGGTGAGCACCTCGTCGAGGATGAGCAGAGCGCCGTTCGCGTGCGCGATCGAGGCCAGGGCCGCGTTGAAGCCGGAGTCCGGGGCGACAACGCCCATGTTGGCGGCCGCGGCCTCGGTGATGATGGCGGCAATGCGGCCAGGGTGAGCCTCGAAGGCGGCCCGTACGGCTCCCAGATCGTTGTAGGGCAGCACAAGGGTTTGCGCTGCGGTAGCTGCGGTGACTCCGGCCGAGCCGGGCAGGGCGAGCGTGGCGAGCCCGGAACCGGCCTGCGCGAGCAAGCCGTCGGAGTGGCCGTGGTAGTGCCCGGCGAACTTGATCAGCAGGTCACGATTGGTGAAGCCGCGGGCCAGGCGGATGGCCGTCATAGTCGCCTCGGTACCGGTCGAGACGAGGCGCAGCTTTTCGACCGCACCGACCCGTTCGGCAACGAGTTCAGCCAGTTCGGTTTCGGCGGGAGTCGAGGCACCAAAGGAGAGCCCGAGCGCGGCAGCATCCTGCACGGCCTTGACGACCTCGGGATGAGCATGCCCCAGAATTGCCGGGCCCCAGGAATTGACGAGGTCGACATACTCCCGGCCGTCGGAGTCCGTGACGTAAGCACCCGCAGCCTTGACGAGAAACAGCGGAGTGCCGCCGACCGATCCGAAGGCACGCACCGGCGAGTTGACTCCCCCGGGAATCACGCGGCGGGCGCGATCGAACAGCTCGTCGTTATGGGTGGCCGTGTGATCCGTTGACGTTGACATTGTGTCGGTCATGCTTGCTCCTCCTTGAGCCAGGTGGCCAGTTCAACGGCCCAGTAGGTCAGGACGGCATCGGCGCCGGCCCGGCGGATACTCAAGACTGACTCTTCGATTGCCCGGCGACGGTCGATCCAGCCCTGCGCGGCGGCGGCTTCAATCATGGCGTATTCGCCGGAGACTTGGTAAGCCCAAACCGGAATATCACTCATGGCGGCAACGGCGGCGAGCACGTCGAGATAGCCGCCGGCCGGCTTGACCATGACGATGTCGGCGCCCTCGTCGATGTCGAGCTGAGCTTCACGCAGGCCCTCGCGCCGGTTGGCCGGGTCGAGCTGGTAGGTGCGGCGGTCGCCAACCAGGGTCGAGGCGACGGCCTCGCGGAACGGACCGTAGAAAGCGGAGGCGTACTTGGCCGAATAGGCGAGCACGGCGGTGTCTTCGAAACCGTTGGCGTCCAGGGTCTCACGCACGGCGGCGACCTGGCCGTCCATCATGCCCGAAAGACCAAGCAGCGCGGAACCGGCCGTGGCCTGGGCGAGGGCCATGTCGCGATAGCGTTCGAGGGTGGCATCGTTGTCGACGTGGCCATCCGCCGCGAGCACGCCGCAGTGGCCGTGGTCGGTGAACTCGTCGAGGCACAGGTCAGTCTGCACGACGAGCGCGTCACCGATCTCGTCGACGAGAGCGCGAGTGGCCAGGTTGAGAATGCCCTTGGGGTCGGTCGCGCCGGTTCCGATCGCGTCGCGCACCTCGGGTACCCCGAACAGCATGATGCCGCCGATGCCGGCTTCGGCCGCCTGCACGACGGCCCGGCGTGCACTGTCGATGCTGTGCTGCACGACGCCGGGCATCGACGTGATCGGGCGGGCGTCATCACCTTCGCGCACGAACATGGGGAGCACGAGCTCGGCCGGGTGGACACGAATTTCACTGGCCAAGCGACGGAGTGCACCGCTGGTGCGCAGGCGTCGTGGGCGGATAACAGGGTTGGTCACACCTGTACCCTACGCCGCTCGCCTGTGCGTTTTGTTATCCGGTCGTTACCTGCAAGATCAGAGCGCCGGTGCGGCTCCAGCCAGTGCTGCATCGACGAGCGCCTCGATGAGCGACTCGGCGCTGCGCTCGGAGGCGACGACATCCACGCGCAGTCCGAGAGCCCGGGAATCCTTGGCGGTCTGCGGGCCAATGCACGCCACCAGGGTGCGTTCGGGAATGTCACCAAACTGTTCACGCACCTGACGCGCGACGCTGCCGCTGGTCACGAGTACGGCGTGCACGAGGCCAGCCCTGACGTCGGCGACGACCTGGTCGCTGACTGGAACGCCGATGGTGCGGTAGGCGACGACCGACTCCACGTCGTGGCCGACGCGGCGCAGTCCCTCACTGAGCAACGGCTTGGCGATCTCACTGCGCAGTGTGAGCACACGCAGCGGGATAACGCCAGCGGTCGCCGTCTCCCATTCCTCCAGCAGGCCGCGGGCTGAATTGTCTTCGGAGGGAACGATGTCCACGTGGTAGCCGGCCGCCACGAGCGCGGCGGCGGTAGTTTCACCGACCGCGGCGATGCGGGTTCCCGGCGCCACCACAGCGCGGTGCGACGACAGCACGTCCACGGTCGTGGCGCTTGTGATGGTCATCCAGTCGAAATCGCCGGCGGCGAGACGGGTCAGCGCCGCGTCGAGGGCTGGGGCGTCGTCGGTAGCGGCGAAGTTGATCATGGGAGCGACGATTGGATGCGCACCCTTGGCGCGCAGGTTGGCTGCCACCTGGTCACCCCAGGGTCCGCCGCGCGGAACGAGAACTCGCCAGCCCGCGAGGGGCTTGGTCGGTCGATTGATCACGTGGTCACTCAGTCACTTTCAGGGGAGCGAACTCGGCCGCGCCACCGGCCAGAAGATCTATGGATACTCGTTCGGCCACGTCGAGCGCGGCTTGGGTGAGATGGAGGGCGGAGTGGGAATCGGGCGTTGCCGCGTGTGAGCTGGTGATCTTGCGAGAGCCGTCCGGGCTGTACACGGTGGCGGTGAGAAACAGCAGGCCGTCATCGACGACAGCGGTGGCACCGATCGGTGCCGCGCAGCCCGCCTCAAGGCGGGCCAGTACCGTGCGTTCGGCGGTGGTCGTCGCCTCCGTCGAGGAATGGTTCATGGCCGCGAGCGCGACGCCAAGCAGGCGCTCGGGCTTGCCGCTTTGCACCTCGATGGCGAGCGCCCCCTGGCCGGGAGCGGTGGGCCAGGCCGACAGATCGAGAAATTCGGGCGCCAGGGAGTCGAGTCGACCGAGGCGTCCGAGACCGGCGGCGGCCAGCACGACGGCGTCGAGGTCTCCCTCGGTGACGCGGCTCACACGGGTATCGATGTTGCCGCGAATGTCGACGACCGTGAGGTCGGGCCGACGCTCAAGCAGTTGCGCGACCCGGCGAGGCGAACCGGTGCCGACTCGGGCGCCCTCGGGCAGGGTGTCCAGGGTGAGGCCGGCGCGTGCTACCAGCACGTCCCGGGCATCCGCTCTCTTGGGCGTTGCGCCGATAACGAGGCCAGGGTGCGCCGCGGTCGGCAGGTCCTTGTAGGAGTGCACGATGACGTCACACTCGTCGTTCAGGAGGGCTTCGCGCAGGGCGCTCGCGAACACACCGGTGCCGCCGAGGCTCGAGAGCGATTCGGTCGAGGTATCGCCGTGCGTGGTAACCCGCACGATTTCAACCTCGACACCGGCCGAGGCCGCGATGCGGTTGACGATGGTCTGGGTCTGCGCGAGCGCGAGGGCGCTCGCGCGGGTGCCCACGCGGATGACGGTCATGGCGCCATTCCCGCGACGGCCGGCTTGAAGCCGAGGCGCACGTTTTCGCAGCAGCCGGGGCGGCACACGTCGTACCAGGGGCCGAGCGTGGTCTTCGCCGGACGGTCGGAGACGGGGGTGTCGTTCAGCCGCTCCTCGATCAGGTCGACGAGGCCGCTCACGAAGTCGGGCGAGACACCGGGGGTCGGCACGCGCACGGCCTTGATTCCGAACTTCTCGCTCGTCTCCATCGCCTCGTTGTCGAGGTCCCACATGACCTCCATGTGGTCGCTGACGAAACCCAGCGGCACGATGACGACGGCACGGATGCCGCGGGCCGGCAGCAGGGCGATCGCATCGTTAATGTCGGGTTCGAGCCATGGCATGCTGGGCGGGCCACTGCGCGACTGATACACCAGCTGCCACTGAGTCTTCAGTGGCGCCTCGGTATCGGACGGTTCCACGAGGGAGTCCATGATGACCTGGGCGACGGCGCGGTGCTGCGCTTCGTAGGCGCCACCCTCGCCGAAACCGCGTTCGGCCGGGCCGCTCTTGTTGGCATCCGTCATAGGGATCGAGTGGGTCGAGAACAGAATCTCGACCTCGGTGTCCATGTCAATGCCGGGGATGGCTTGTTGGACGTCGTGCAGGCCTTTGGTCACACCGGTGATGAAGGGGGTGACGAAGCCGGGGTGGTCGAAGAACTGGCGAATTTTGTCGATGTGCACCGTGTCGTTCAGGCCATTGGCGGTCAGGGCCGCGGCGAAGTCTTCGCGGTACTGGCGGCATCCGCTGTAGGAGCTGTAGGCGCTCGTCGCGATTGCAAGCAGGCGGTTCTGGCCAGCGTCATGGGCGTTTGAGATTGTATCTTTCAGGTACGGCGCCCAGTTGCGGTTGCCCCAGATCACGGGCAGATCGATGCCGCGACGGGTGAGTTCAACCTGAAGTGCAGCTTTCAGCACACGGTTCTGGTCGTTTATCGGGCTGATGCCGCCGAAGTGGCGGTAGTGGGTAGCGACCTCTTCGAGGCGTTCCTCGGGGATACCGCGGCCGCCGGTCACATTACGCAGAAAGGGAATCACATCGTCCTGGCCTTCTGGTCCGCCGAAACCGGCCAACAGAACGGCGTCATACTGCGCCATTACTGCAGCACCTCGACGACCTCAGCGGTGGAGATTCGGCGTCCGGTGTAGAACGGGATCTCCTCTCGCACGTGGCGGCGCGCTTCAGTCTCACGCAGGCCGCGCATCAGGTCGACCAATTCGGTGAGCTCGTCACTCTCGATCGGCAGCAGCCATTCGTAGTCGCCGAGGGCGAAAGCCGAGATCGTGTTGGCCAGGGCTCCACGGTAGGCGGCGCCCTTGCGTCCGTGGTCGGCGAGCATCGTGCTGCGCTCGTCGTCGGGCAGCAGGTACCACTCGTAGCTGCGCACAAAGGGGTAGATCGTGAGCCAGGACTTGGGTTCTACACCGCGCAGAAAAGCGGGCACGTGGCTCTTGTTGAATTCGGCGTCGCGGTGCACCCCCATGGCATTCCAGGTGGGCAGCAGGCTTTTGAGCAGGCGACTGCGGCGCAGCTCGCGGTTGGCCCACTGCAGGGTCTCGGCGTTGTCGGCGTGGGTCCAGATCATGACGTCGGCATCGGCTTTGAATCCGGAGACATCGTAGAAACCGCGAACCGTAACGCCCTCGGCTTCGATCAGGGCTACCACGTCGTCGAGCTCATTGACCGCGTGCGGAACATCGCGGCCGTCGAGGTCATCCGGGTTGTGCGGATCTCGTCGCAGAACGGTAAAGAGGGCGAAACCTTGCGGCGAAGCCGCGGGTACCTCGGAATCGATGGGGGGAGTGGGCTGAACGCTGGTTACTGCCTCTCCGGCAGCCGGGTGAGTCATGGCTCTAGTGTGCTCTTTATTGCGCCCGGCACCAAAATGAACCCTGCGATTCCTGTGAACGTGCCCGTTCCGGTTTGACCGGGCCTAGCGGTTCTTAGCCACCGCGGAAGCGCCAAACCAGACGATAACTCCGACAACGGTCGCCGCACCAAGCGCAATTCCCACGAGGGCGGACGGGCTGTCCTCGCCGAGCTGGCGCAAAGCATGGGTCAGGCGACGGCGATTGATGCGCAGCTGCTTGGGCACATTGAACTTGTACTCGATGGCATCGAGCGTCGAAGCGAGCTCGGCGCGCGCGCGCCGCGCGTCGGAGCGCAGGTCATCGATGCCGCGCTTGTCGTTGCCAGCTTCGGTGAGCTCGGGGTTATTTGTGGTCATATTCGCCAACTCCCTTGAATGCATCAACGTCGTGACGGATGCTCGCGTGCACACCCTCCGGATCGGGTTTCGTGGCCGCCTTCACCCGGTTCACACCGATGAGCAGCAGGATGACGGCGATGAGCACCAGCGCGACCGCCACAATGAGTGTGGCCAGCCAGAGCGGCAGCACGAGCGCCAACGCGATCACGGCGAGGGCGACAAACACCCCGAGGGCGAAAAAGAGGATGGCAGCGGCCACGATGAAGAGGGCGGCACCGACCCCGAAATTCTTGGCCTTGGCAATGAACTCGGCTTTAAAGGCATCCAGTTCGGCTTTGACGAGGGCGCTGATCTGACCGGGCAGTTCCCCGATCAGTGCAAGCAACGGGCGCTTGCTTTTCGGGTTGAATCCACTGCTAGTCACGGATTGCCTTCCCTGTGCTGGGGTGTCGGTGTTTCAGGTGTCTGAATTCTACGAGCTGTTGCGCCCCTAGTGCGCCGTGGAGTTGTCGTCCGCCGTGGAGGGCTTCAGGGGAGTCGCCTGGGGCTTTGCTGCGGCAGTGCGGCTGGTGGTGGTGGCCTTCGCGGTCGGCGTGGTGGCGGCGGGGGCATCCGTTTTGGCGGCGGCCTGCTTCTTCTTGGCCGCGGCCTGCGAGACCGCTTTCTTGCCGGCCTTGTACACGGTGGCGGGAACGTCACCGATCAGTTCGAGGGCGGCGTCGCGCACCTCAGTCACCCGGCGCTGCACGGGCTTGGCGTTCCAGAAATCATTGGCAGCGGCGGCGATCTGGTCGTAGCGTTTGCGGCCGGCACGTGCACCGAGCACATAGCCGACGAGTCCGCCCGTGATGAACAGAAGCTTTCCGCGCATTGAGTCTCCACTTTCGTAAGGTTCCCCCAGAGTAACCCGGTTCGCCGTTTCGGTCTCGGGCGCTCTCGGGCATGTCTCAGTGCGTTCGTACCAATACAGGCAGTGCACAGTTTCGGCTAGGAGTCGGCAGCGGTGATGGTGAGGCCGAGGGCAGCGTGCCGAATGCGGTCACCGGCCTGGAGAGCATGCGGAATGACCGAGGCGAGGCCGGTTCCGGCCAACCAGGCACCGGTGATCTCCAGCCTGGGGGTTGCGGCGACGGCCTCACGCACCTGATGCGCACGTTCGGGGGCTCCAAGAGTGGCGGGCGACAGAGCATCGCGCCACTCGGTGCGGGCGAAGGCGCGCACCGAACTGGCCGGCAACGACACGCCGAGCAGGGTGGATGCGTCGTGCAGGGCGAGTGCCTGCAGCTCGTCGTCGCCCAGGTCGTCGGTGGGGTTGGGCTGGCCTGCTCGACCGTACGACAACCGCACGACGTGGCGGCCGGGGCCGGCTGCCTCGGCCACCCAGGCCCACTTCGCGGTGACGTGGGTGAGCGCCTTCGCGGTGACGTCTGGAGCGTCGACGGAAACGAGTACGCCGGTGCCGCGCGGGTGCGAGTCGAGCTCGGGCGCGTCGAGCACGAGCGAGGTGAGCGTGACAGCGGTCGGGGCCGGCCAGTCGAGTTCGGCGAGCGCGTCGAACTGCGCGCCGAGCGGATTGACCAGTCGCAGGGCCTGCGCGCCCTGGGTAGCGACGATGACGTAGCGGGCGGTCAGGGTGTCGGCGGGGTCGGCATCCTCTCGGCGGGTGACAGCAACAGCCCAGGTCGGCGCGTCGTCGGTGCCGGAATGAGCCAGGCTCTCGGCCGTGGTGCCGGTCAGAATGGTCACGTTGTGGTGTTCGAGGGCGGCCACGATGGCGGCGGGCAGGCAGGCCATGCCGCCGAGCAGCCCGCCAACGTTGGAGCCGGCTGGGGCGCCGGCGCGCAGGGCCGAGACGGCCCCGGAGAGCGAGCCGGCCGTGGTGAGGGCGCGGTTGAGTCCGGGCGCGACGACGTCAATCTCGAGGTCGACGGCGCTCGTCGTGTAGACGCCGGAGGCGACGGGTTCGACGAGGCGGTCGAGCACACGCGCCCCCATGCGCTTCTTTACGAAGTCGCCGAGGCTGTGCTCTCGGCCGATCGTCAGCACGGGCATGAGCCGGTCGCCGTAGGCGCGCAGCGACCCCTTCCAGCCGATGACGCGGCGCACGTCGTCGGCGAGCGGGGAGCCCGGAATTCCGAGAACGCCGGCCTTGGGAAGCGGAACGCTGACCGAGGCATCCGCTGTAGAACCCGGTTTGAGAGCGGGAAGGTGCAACCAGGCACCGGCAACGTTCGGAGCGACGACCTGGTCGGTGAGGCCAAGGTCCTCGATGAATGAGGCAACGGTGCCGCCGCGCACGGCGAAGCTTTCAGCGCCGCTGTCGAGGCTGAGTCCGTCGAGAACGTGACCGGCGACCGGGCCGCCGACGGCATCCGTTGCTTCAATAATGGTGACGCTGAGCCCCACCTGGGCGCATTCGCGGGCGGCGACCAGGCCGGCCACTCCGGCGCCAATCACGAGTACGTCGATCGGTGTGGTCATGTGCTGCTCCTACCCGGCCGCGCTCACGTCGTGCACGAGGCTGACCAGCCGGGTCAACACGTCGGGGTCGGTGTCGGGCGGAACCCCGTGGCCCAGGTTGAGCACGTGCGACGGTGCGGTGCGTCCACGTTCGAGCACGTCGCGCACGTGCGCTTCGAGCACCGGCCATGGCGCCGCGAGCAGCGCGGGGTCGACGTTGCCCTGGAGCGGAACGGCGCCGCCCAGCCGGCGGTTGGCCTCGTCGAGCGGCACCCGGTAGTCCACGCCCACGACGTCGGCGCCGATGTTGTGCATTTCTTTGAGCAGTTCGCCGGTTCCCACGCCAAAGTGCACGATGGGCACGTTGCGGTCGGTCGGTTCGGCTCCTGCGCCCGGCACGGCGTAGGTCAGGTCGCGCACGTGGGCGATCGCTGCGGCCGACGCTGGGGCGACGGATGCCGCATAGTCGGCTAGCGAGAGCGCTCCGGCCCACGAGTCGAACAGTTGGGCAGCGCTGGCCCCGGCGAGCACCTGCGCGCGCAGGAACCGGCCGGTGACGTCAGCGGTCCAGGTCATGAGCTTTGCCCAGGCTTTTGGTTCGGCGTGCATGAGGGTACGGGCGTGGATGTGATCCTTCGACGGACCGCCCTCGACCAGGTACGCGGCGAGCGTGAACGGGGCACCGGCGAAGCCGATCAGCGGGGTCGATCCGAGCTGGGAGACCGCCAGGGACACGGCCGCGCTGATCGGCGCGAGGGCCGCATCGAGCAGGGCAGGGTCGAGGGCGGTGAGATCGTCGACATCCGCTGGCGTGCGCACGGCCTTGCCGAGAACAGGACCCTTGCCGGCCACGATCGACACGTCGACCCCGACAAGCTTGAGCGGCACGACGATGTCGCTAAAGAAGATTCCGGCATCGACCTGGTGCCGACGCACCGGCTGCAGCGAGATTTCGCTCGCCAATTCGGGGTCGAGGCACACGTCGAGCATGCGCGTTCCAACGCGCAACTCACGGTATTCGGGCAGCGACCTCCCGGCCTGACGCATGAACCACACCGGCGTCACGGCGGGCCGAACGCCCTGATAGGCCTGGATCAGGCGGGAGTCGGCGGTGAGGCCGGAGGAGAGTGGATGCTGCGCGTCGAGGATCATCTCGACCATTCTCTCAAACATCTCAGGCGGCGCGTGCCGAAAGAGTACAGCATTGAGTCGTACAATTGTGTAGTGCTAATTCTTTTGTCCGCCAGTCATAAAAACTCCACCTTCGATGTGCTGGAGAAATTGTCTGTGGGCGGGGGCGCATCGGCCACCCGCATGGTGGAGCAACACGGGCCGCTCAGCGGTGCCGTCGTTGTTGCGACCTGCAACCGGTTTGAGGCTTACCTCGACCTCAATGAGCCCTACGGCGTGTCGCCCCTTCCCGCCGTCTACGCCGCCATCGAGGCCGTGAGCGCCAGCAGCGGCCTTGACGCAGATACTCTGCGCGACAATCTCACTCTCGTGCACGGCAATGGCGTCGCTGAGCACCTGTTCGCCGTGACGAGCGGCCTCGAATCCGTCGTCGTCGGCGAGGTCGAAATCGCCGGCCAGGTGCGCCGCGCGCTTGAGCAGGCGCGCGCCAACGGCACCACGAGCCCCGAGCTCGAGCGCCTTTTTCAGCGGGCTTCCCAGACCTCCCGCGGTGTCAAGAACCGCACGGGAATCGGCTCGGCTGGCCGCTCGATCGTGCGTCTGGCTCTCGAACTGGCCGAAAGCCGGGTCAGCGACTGGTCGAGCGCCCGCGTGCTTCTCGTCGGCACCGGCCGCTATGCCGGTGCCTCCCTCGCCGCCCTGCGTGACCGCGGAGCCGAGAACGTGCGGGTCTACTCGCCCTCCGGTCGCGCCGTCGGATTCGCGGCGTCACACGGTATCGAAGCCGTTCCCGCCGAGGATTTTGCCGCTGAGGTTGCCCGCGCCGATGTGGTCGTCACCTGCACCCTGCGCGATGACCACGTCATCGATGCAGCCCTGATCACCCGCGGGCGCAGCGAGATCGGCGTGGACCCGTTCGAGATTTCCGGCGCTACCGCCGATGCCCCGGCCCGCCTATGCCCGGCCGATGCCGGCCCCGCAGCTCCGCCGCAGCTCATCATCGACCTCGGGCTGCCCCGCAACGTGGCACCCGATGTCACTCTGGTGCCCGGTGTTGAGCTGCTCGACCTCGAGACGATCAGTATCCATGCGCCGCTCGAAGAGCTGAACGCCACAACGGATGCCCGCGAGATCGTGGGCAAGGCCGCCCGTAAGTTCTCCGCCGTCGCCGAAGAGCAAAGCCTCACCCCGGCTCTCGTTGCCCTGCGCAGCTACGTGTTCGAGCTGCGCGACGCTGAAATCGCCCGGGCTCGCAGCCGCGGCGATTCGAGCGAAGCGACCGAGTCGGCCCTGCGGCACCTGTCCGGTGTGCTGCTGCACGCCCCCATGGTTCGCGCCCGCGAACTGGCCCGTGCTGGCGAGCAGGATGCCTACCTCACCGGGCTGGACGCCCTGTTCGGGATCGACGTTACTCTGCCAGCTGCCGGTGTAGCGGATGCCGCCGGCGCCGGTGCGATCGCCTCTTAGCCCAGCTCGATCAGGGTGACGCCGGCGGGCGCGGCGGAAGTCGACATGGCGGCCAGTGCCGCAGGCGCTTCGGCGAGGCTGATTCGCTGACTGATCAGGTCTTGCGGTCGCAGCCGACCGCTCAGCACGAGGTCGAGTAGGGCCGGATAATCGTGGGCGGGCATACCGTGGCTGCCGAGCACGGTCAGTTCGCGCGCGATTACCGTGCCGAGCGGCATCCGCGGGTCGTCGGCCAGTAGGCCGATCTGCACGTGCCTTCCCCGGGTAGCCAGCGAGCGGATGCCGATGGCCACCGTGTTCTCCCGGCCGAGCGCCTCGAGACTCACCTGGGCACCGTCCACGGTGAGCGCTCGAATTCGATCGACCACCTCGCTGTCGCTGAGCCCAGCCGAGTTGACCACGTGCGCCGCGCCCACCCGAGTGGCCGCATCGAGCGCGTCGGCACTGATGTCGACGGCGATGACGGTGGCGCCGAGCGCCTGGCCGATCATCACCGCACTGAGGCCCACTCCGCCACAGCCGACGACCACGAGAGTTTCGTGCGCCTGAAGGCCCGCCTGGTGCACGAGCCCGCGATACGACGTGGCGAACCGGCAGCCAAGCAACGCCGCTGCGCCCGCGTCAAGGTCATCGGGGATGGCGATGAGGTTTACGTCGGCGTTGTGCAGCGCGACCCGTTCGGCGTAGGAACCCCAGTGGGTGAACCCGGGCTGGGTCTGGTTGCGGCAAACCTGCCCGTTGCCGGCGTCGCATTCCGGGCAGTCGCCGCAGGCGCAGACAAACGGCACGGTCACTCGCTGGCCCACTCGGAACCGGCGCACCAGCGGCCCGATCGCATCGATCACGCCGACCAGTTCATGCCCGGGAACGTGCGGCAGGCCGATGTCGCTGTCGTGGCCGAGCCAGCCGTGCCAGTCGCTGCGGCAGAGGCCGGTGGCCTCCACCCGCACGATCACGCCGGCCGCGCTCAGCAGCGGCTCCGGCAGCTCTCGCAGCACCGGGAGAACACCGAACTCTTCGAAATAGACCGCTTTCATGGTCTTATTCTGCCTGACGGATGCCTGCGCATCCGCTATGAGGGTTACGCGCCGCGGAGGCGCACCGCCAGGTAGGCCTCGAGGTCGGCGAGCGGCACGCGCTCCTGCGCCATCGTGTCGCGGTCGCGCACGGTGACGGCTTGGTCGTCGAGCGAGTCGAAGTCGACCGTGATGCAAAACGGCGTACCGATCTCGTCCTGGCGACGGTAACGACGGCCGATGGCTCCGGCGTCGTCGAAGTCGACGTTCCAGAGCTGACGCAGGGTCAATGCGAGCTCACGCGCCATCGGGGACAGCTTCTCGTTGCGGGACAGCGGCAGAATGGCGGCCTTCACCGGCGACAGGCGCGGATCGAGCTTGAGCACGGTGCGCTTGTCGACACCGCCCTTGGCGTTTGTAACCTCTTCCTCGACGTAGGCGTCGACCAAAAAGGCCATGAGCGAACGGGTGAGGCCGGCGGCAGGCTCGATCACCCAGGGCGTCCAGCGCTCGTTCTTGGTCTGGTCGAAATACGACAGATCTTTACCGGATGCCTTGGCGTGCGTTGACAGGTCGAAGTCGCCGCGGTTCGCGACGCCCTCGAGCTCACCAAACTCGGTGCCGGTGAAGCCGAAGCGGTACTCGATATCGACGGTGCGCTTGGAGTAGTGCGAAAGTTTTTCAGCCGGGTGTTCGAACAGGCGCAGGTTCTCCGGATTGATGCCGAGGTCGGTGTACCACTTCATGCGGGTGTCGATCCAGTACTGGTGCCAGGTCTCGTCGGTGCCGGGCTCGACGAAGAATTCCATCTCCATCTGCTCGAACTCGCGGGTGCGAAAGATGAAGTTTCCGGGGGTGATCTCGTTGCGAAAGCTCTTGCCGATCTGACCGATGCCGAACGGAGGCTTCGAACGCGACGCCTGCAGCACGTTGGCGAAGTTGACGAAGATGCCCTGCGCGGTTTCGGGGCGCAGGTAGTGCATGCCGGCCTCGTCATCGACCGGGCCGAGGTAGGTCTTGAGCAGGCCGGAGAAGGCGCGCGGTTCGGTCCAGATGTGCCGGTTGCCGCAGTTGGGGCAGGCGATGTCATCGAGCCCGTTCTCGGGCGGGCGGCCCTTCTTCTCCTCGTACTGCTCTTCGAGGTGGTCGGCGCGAAAACGCTTGTGGCAGTTCGTGCACTCGATCAGCGGGTCGCTGAAGACCTCCACGTGACCGGATGCTTCCCAGACCTGGCGAGGCAGAATCACGCTCGAATCAAGGCCGACGACGTCGTCGCGGCTCGTGACCATGGAGCGCCACCACTGCTTCTTGATGTTCTCCTTGAGCTCGACTCCGAGGGGTCCGTAGTCCCAGGCGGAGCGGGAACCGCCGTAGATCTCACCGGCCTGAAAAACAAAGCCGCGGTGGCGAGCGAGGGCGATGACGGCATCAAGATGGGTGGGTGCGGCCACGGTGGCTCCAATGGTCGAAGGCGCAGAATGAGGGCAAGTGCCCGATTATCCATTTTACGTGCTCGACCGATGCCCAGTTTGCGCTCTGGGTCTGAGTCATTCTCGCGTCGAGGTAACGTAAAGAGGCGGATTCACAGGATTTGCCCTGGCTCAAGGAGGAGAAATGGGCGTCACGTCCAGCACAACCAAAGAACCGACCGCTCTGAAACGGATTCCACACGACCTCGCTGTCGCCCTGGATCCTGAGGAGCTTGACGCCCACGATCGTCAGTGGACTCCCCTCAAAATTCTTATTTGGTCAGTGATTTCACTGCTCGGTGGCCTCAGTTGGGTCATGCTCGCCGTCGTGCGCGGTGAGACCGTCAACGCCATCTGGTTCGTGTTTGCCGCGATCTGCACCTATCTCATCGGCTACCGCTTCTACTCGAAGTTCATCGAGAAGCACATCGTGCGTCCCGATGACCGTCGCGCCACCCCGGCCGAGTACAAAGCAGACGGCAAGGACTTTGCCTCCACCGACCGTCGCGTTTTGTTCGGCCACCACTTCGCCGCCATTGCCGGCGCCGGGCCACTGGTCGGCCCCGTATTGGCCGCCCAGCTGGGCTACCTGCCCGGCACCATTTGGATCATCGTCGGCGTCGTGCTCGCCGGCGCAGTGCAGGACTACCTCATTTTGCACTTCTCCATGCGCCGCGGCGGTCGCTCGCTCGGCCAAATGGCCCGCGACGAACTCGGCGTGATCGGTGGCACCGCTGCCCTGATCGCGACCCTGGTAATCATGGTCATCATCGTGGCCATTCTCGCCCTCGTCGTCACGAACGCCCTCGCCGAAAGCCCGTGGGGCGTCTTCTCGGTCGGCATGACCATTCCGATCGCACTGTTCATGGGCTGCTACCTGCGTTTCTTCCGCCCGGGAAAGATCACCGAGATCTCCATCATCGGCTTCGTGCTGCTCATCGCCGCCATCGTCGGCGGCGGCATGGTCAACGGCACCGAATGGGGCCAGACCTACCTGCTGCTCGACAAGGTCACCATCGCCTGGGGCATCATCATCTACGGCTTCATCGCCGCAATCCTGCCGGTGTGGCTGCTGCTGGCACCGCGCGACTACCTCTCGACCTTCATGAAGATCGGCACGATCGGCATGCTCGCCGTGGCGATCGTCATCATCCGCCCCGAGATCAACGTGCCGGCGGTCAGCGGCTTCGCCACTAGCGGTACCGGCCCAGTCGTGGCCGGAACGCTGTTTCCGTTCCTGTTCGTCACGATCGCCTGCGGCGCCCTCAGCGGATTCCACGCCCTCATCGCCTCTGGAACAACGCCCAAGCTCATTCAAAAGGAACGCCAGACTCGCTTCATCGGCTACGGCGGCATGCTCATGGAGTCGCTCGTGGCCATCATGGCTCTCGTTGCCGCGCTGTCGATCGACCGTGGCATCTACTTTGCCATGAACGCCTCGCCCGCCCTCACCGGCGGCACCGTGCAGGGCGCGGTCGCGTTCGTGAACGGCCTCGGACTGACCGGCGTCAACCTCACCCCGAACATGCTCACCGACATGGCCACCAACGTCGGCGAAGAGTCGATCGTTTCCCGCACCGGCGGCGCTCCCACGCTGGCTGTCGGGCTCTCGCACATCATGCAGCAGCTCGTGGGCGGGACGTCAATGATGAGCTTCTGGTACCACTTCGCCATCATGTTCGAGGCGCTGTTCATTCTCACCGCAGTGGATGCCGGCACCCGCGTTGCCCGCTTCATGCTGCAGGACAGCCTCGGCAACTTCTTCCCGAAGTTCAAGAACACCTCCTGGCGCCCCGGCGCCTGGGCCGCCACGGCCATCATGGTCGCTGCGTGGGGTGCCGTGCTGCTGATGGGAGTGACCGATCCGCTCGGCGGCATCAACACGCTGTTCCCGCTGTTCGGAATCGCCAACCAGCTGCTCGCGGCCATCGCACTGGCGGTGTGTATGGCCATTGTCGCCAAGCGTGGACTCTTCAAGTACCTCTGGGTCGTGGCCCTGCCGCTGGGTTTCGCATCCGTGGTCACGATCTCAGCCTCGTTCCTGAAGATTTTCTCGACCACACCCGGCATCGGCTACTTTGCGCAAAACCGTGCGTTCGCGAACGCGCTGGCCGCCGGCGAGACGAGCTTCGGCACCGCGCCGAACGTTCTGGCGATGGAGGCTGTCGTGCGCAACACGATGGTGCAGGGTGTGCTGTCCATCATCTTCGTCGTGCTCTCAATCATCGTGATTGTGACCGCAATCCAGGCCACCGTGCGCGCGTACCGCCAGCGCTCGAACGCCACGAGTGAGGATGACGCCGTGCAGTCGCAGACCTATGCCCCGGCCGGGTTCATCATGACCCCGCCCGAAAAGGTGCTGCAGGCCGAGTGGGATGCCCGGCCGGCCGAGAAGAAGATCAAGGTCAAGGGCCACTAATGACCCTGTGGGCGGGCGTCCGCACGGGCGCCCGCGGCGTGGCCTGGTACCTCAAAGGCCTCCTCGGCGAGGACGCCTACGAGAAGTACGTGGCGCACCACGCGGCCTCCTGCGAAACGGATGCTGCCGGCCTCGACCGCGCGCCGCATCCGCTGTTGACCGAGCGCGAATTCTGGCGGGACCAGACCGACCGCCAGGATAAGAACCCGCAGGGGCGCTGCTGCTAGCCCCGTCACCGGCGGCTAGTCTGGGGCGGTGACGAACGGGGGCGGAGTAGAACTGAGCGCGCTCCGCTCCCTCCTCGGCCGCCTACCACCGTGGGGCCTGGTGCTGGTGATCTGGGCGGCGTCCCGACTGCTCACGACAACCCTGCTGGCGACCCTGTTCGCCGTCGCGATCCGACTCGACTGGAACTTTGCGAGCTACCGCAGCGACCCGACCTTCTTTACCTTCTCGGGATCGTGGGACAGTTCGTTCTACCGGCAGATCGCACTGCACGGGTACCCCACCGAGCTTCCCACAGACTCAGCTGGCAACGTGGAGCCGAATGCCTGGGCCTTTCTGCCGGTGTTCCCCTGGCTCGTGCGCGGCGTGTCTGCCCTGACCGGCCTCGACTTCTACGTCGCAGGGGTGCTCGTGGCCACCCTGTTCGGCGCTCTGGCCGCGCTCGCTCTGTACCGCCTGTTGGCACCTCGGGTGGGAGCTCACTCGGCGCTGTGGGCGGTCGCCCTGTTCTGTTTCGGGCCGCTGTCGTTCATTTTGCAGGCGGCCTATGCCGAGAGCCTTTTTCTGTTCTGCGTCTTTGCAAGCCTCGGCCTGATGATGAACCGGAGCTACCTCTGGATGATTCCGGTTGCGGTCGTGGCTGCGTTCACCCGGCCGGGGGTGCTCGCACTTTCGTTGGCCCTCGCGATCATGCTGCTGCTGCGCTGGAGTGAGCGGGACCGGTTTCCCTGGCGCGAGCGCCGGGCCATCGTGACCGCCGGGCTCGTCATCGCGGCGGCGGGGCTGGCCTGGCCGCTCGTGGCTGGCGCTGTCACGGGCGTTCACGATGCCTACCTGGCCACTGAGCTGTCCTGGTGGACCGGCTTCGTCGGTCGGGTTTCGTTCGTGCCGCTCACGCCGTGGTTTTTGATGGCCGGAACATACCTGGGCCTGGCCGGTATCGTGCTTGTTCTCGTGCTTACGGCAGGGTTTGGGTGGTGGTTGTCGCGGCGGGCGCTTTATCCGCTTCGGCTTGAGGTGGTGGCTTATTCGGCAAGCTACGGACTCTATCTGGTAGCTGTGTTCCTGCCGCAGCAGAGCCTGTTTCGTTTGCTGCTGCCGCTCGCGCCACTGCTCGGTGACCCGGCGATCGCACGGTCGAAGCCGCTGCGCCGTGGGCTGCTGGCGGGATCGATCGCGTTGCAGCCGGTCGCCATCGTACTGCTCTGGTTCATCGGCTACCCCTGACGCGCGCCTGCTAGACCGCGTAGATCAGCTCGCGCTGCTCCGCGTAGCGTGCGCGCACGTCGATCGCCCAGTCTCGGGTGGACGAGGGCGCCAGTTCGGTGGCGATCTCGCGCTTCCACAGCGGAAAGTCACCGTCGAGCGCCCACGCAGCCTGCCGGGCAGCCCCCAGGGCCACGTATTCGCCGGGGACTGGCAGCACGACCGGCACACCGAAAACATCCGCAGCAATTTTCTGCACGGCGGGCGACTGCGAGCCGCCACCGATGAGAATGACCTGCCGCACAGGCACACCCTGGCTGCGCAGTGAGTCGAGCGCGTCAGCGAGGCCGCAGACCAGACCCAGAACGGATGCCTGGGCCAGGTTTTCGGGGCGCATATTGGCGCGGCGCATTCCGGTCAGCGAACCGGTGGCATCCGGCAGGTTCGGGGTGCGTTCGCCGTCGAGGTAGGGCAGCATGAGCAAGCCGTCGGCATCGATCGGGGCGGCGAGGGCGAGGGCGCCGAATCGTTCGATGTCGACGCCGAGCATGCCGGCCGTCGCCACGAGGGTACGGGCACCGTTGATGGTCGCGAGCAGGGGAAGCTGGCCGCCGGCTGCGTCGGCGAACCCGGCGACCGAGCCGGAGGCATCCGCTATGCGGGCCACGGTGCTCGCGAACACGGTGCCGCTGGTACCGATCGAGACGACAACGTCGCCCTCCTCGGCGCCGAGGCCGAGGGCTGCGGCCGCGTTGTCGCCGGCGCCGGCGGAGATGATGACTCCTCCCGGCGTGACCCCGGCTTGTTCGAACGGGCCGAGCACGCGTGGCACTCGCGCGGCATGACCCAGGGCGGCCTCGAGCAGATCGTGGCGGTACTCATTGCTGTGCACCGAGAAATACCCGGTGCCGGAGGCGTCGCTGCGGTCGGTCGTGGCCTCGGCGGGCCGCCCGAGAATGTTCCAGGTGAGCCAGTCGTGCGGCAACATCACCTGATCCACGCGCGTCGCGAGCTCAGGACGGTTCTCGTGCAGCCAGGCCAGCTTCGTAATGGTGAACGAGGCGACCGGTACCAAGCCGACCTCCTCAGCCCACATCGACGCTCCGTATTTCTCGGTGAGCGCGGCGGCCTGCGGGGCGCTGCGCACGTCGTTCCAGAGCAGGGCGTCGTGTACGGGCGCACCGACAGAGTCGAGGGCGACCATGCCGTGCTGCTGCGCGCTCACGCCGAGGGCGAGCACACCGCCTTCACCCTGCGCGGCTGCGGCACCGCCGGCTTTCTCGAAGGCCTCCCACCAGCGCTCGGGGTTGATGCTCGTGCCATCGGGGTGGGGGGCGCTGCGCTGTTGTAACAGCTCTCCGGTGTCGGCGTCGACACTGACTACTTTGCAACTTTGGGTCGAAGAATCCACTCCGACAACCACGCGACGATTCAGTGCCAACGCATCTCCTTTGAAACTTATTTGTGATCAGCTTAATCGCCGGCAGCATTGTCGACCGCCGAGGTCGGCTACCGGCGCAGTTTCATTCAGCGAGCGGGAGAGCGATGCCCAGCACAGCGGCGACCACGAGCATCCAGGCACGCGGAGGCACCCTCACGAGTGACCGCAGGAACGTGGGCATCAGCACTGCGCCGACGATCACGACGACGAACATGGAGATTGTGGGCAGGTCAACGCGCACCGCCGCGCCTTGCACGAGCGGCAGCGCTGACAACCTGAACCCGATGAGGCCGAGCAGTCCGAGACCGGCATCGCCGATGGCATCCCCGGGCACTTCAAGCAGGCGCAGTTCCAAAGTGAACTGTTCGAGCCAGGCCGCGTTGTCGGTCTCCCGTGCGGTCTCAGTCAAGCGGATACCGGCGGGCGGAACACTGCCGACGGCCTGGCGCTGGTCGCGGACCTGCTGCACGCGTCTTCAGGGCGCGCGCACGCATCCGCTCGGTAGAGTGTGGGTCTCGGGTCGTTGAGGCGTTTGAACCGATTTGGGACCCGCGGCTCGCTGTAGTCGCCACGAAACCTGGGCCCGGGTGAAATGTGGCATAATTCACGAAGATCGTACGTTGGCGGTAGGGGCGATCGACACCGGGGGAACCATGTCACGACATTTCACGTCCACTTCATTGATTGCAATGGCAGTCCTTGCCGCTCTCAGCGGATGCTCCGCGCCGGCACCGGAAGCGCCTGCTGCGGCCGATCCCTTCGACCTGACAGCGCCCATCGAGCCGTCCTGGACAGCGGAGGTCGACCTCGTCGGGTATCCGATTTACCTGGATGGCTATGTCGCCTCGTATGTCGCAGCCACGGACGGCGCACTGCACGTCGTCGTCTGGGACGCCGCCACCGGCACGGAGGAATGGCGAAACATGGCCGGATTGGGAGCGGTCTCGGCGGAAAGCTCAATCACCCTGGCCGGCCTCGAATCAGGCGGAAAGTCGTTCGTCACCTACCTGAGCCCGTCGACGAACCCGGATGACCCGGAGGGCTGGTCCGATCTCATGATTTCGGAAATCGGTACCGCAACCTCGACCGTGGGCTTGGACGACGAAATCTGGGCGAACTCGGTGCCGAGCGTCTGTGCCGACGGAAAGGCAGTGTGCTTTCGCGGATACTCGAAGGAGACTGCGGGCGGCGACAGCGCGTGGTTTCGCAGCGTGCCGAATTCAGGCACCATCGTCGCCGACACGACCGTCGCCGTTCCCGATGGTGCCCGCTTGATCGGTACCAACATCTTTTCGACCAATGACCGGTCCGAGGGTGCCATCGAACAACTCGGATACAGCGCGGGCGGCGTTACTGTGTGGCAGGTTCCGTACGCTGACGTGTTTGGCGAGGGGTACACGAGCGATGGGGGCTGGAACTGGAGCATTTTCGAGTCCGACGACGTGATCGTGGGCAGCGGCTACTTCGTCGACCAAGACAGAGTCGACGGCGGTGAATTTGTGCACGACTATACGAAGCGAGCGGTGGTCGGGCTCAATCCGGCAACGGGTGACGTGCTCTGGCGTCTCGCCGGTGCCGCGACCTGCGCCGGGTCCCCGATCGAATACGATCTGGTGGACGGCCTGGTGCCGCTGTGTCGCACCAATGCGGGCACGGAAACCGGTGCATTCGGTGCGGACGGCACCACGATCGACCGCAGTCGCGCCGACTATGACATGGACGTCATCGGGGTAGACCCGCTCTCCGGCGATATCGGGTGGACCTACCCGGTGGGCGATGCCGGGCTCAACGAGACTCAAACGGCCGCGCTCTCCTTTCGAAGCTTCTCCCCAACTCGGCCATTCGATATTTCAGGCACAGTGCGCCTGGTCGACATGCTGCGCGGGGACGCCAGAGACGTGCCAAAAGACGCGATTCTCCCCTGCAATGAGATCCGCGATGCGTTCTCGGCGCCGAAAAGCGGCGCCGAGAACGATTCCGTGGTGGAATACGACGCTGGGAACGACGCGGTACCGTGCACGAGTGACCTGATCGCTCTCGACAGCACCGCCTACTCGGCGGCCGCGGCGCGCATGGCCGGCGTCGAAACCAGCAAGAACACCTTCGTCGTTGGCGGAGCAACGGGACTGTCCTCGTACACCCTGCCGGACTAAGCCGGCCAGGCGCGCGCATCCGCTTGGCGAGGTGTGAGTCTCGGTCCATTCAAACAATTGAATCGGGCCGGGACTCACGCCTCCGTGGCGCGCTGCGCTAGGTGTACTGCCCAGGCAGGGTGGTTGAGTACAAGTGACGACACGCTGTAGTCATTGAACATGGGTGAGAACTTCCGGTTGTGGAGTGGAGCTGTCAAAGGCCAACCACTTTATCGAAGGCGTCCACCGGCCCCTCGCCGACGGCTGGGCGTTCAGCCGTACATCTAGGCCAGGGTGCCGTCGACCAGCTTCACGATCATGGAGCAGTCCTTGCCGCCCTGGCCCTGGTCGATCAGGCGTTGGAACAGCTGCTGCACGTGCTGGCCAATCTCCAGCGGCGTATCGGTGGCGGCTGCGGCCGCGACAGCGAGGCCGATGTCCTTATTGGCGAGCTCGGCCGTAAAAGTCGGCGCGAAGTCGCGGTTCACGGCCGCCGATGGCACGACCCCCGCAATTGGATACCAGGTGCGCAGCGCCCAGCTGTCGCCCGACGAAACGGATGCGATGTCCCAGAACACCTGCGGGTCAAGTCCCAGGCGATCCGCCAGCACCGCTCCCTCGGCGGTCGCGGCGAGGCTGATGAACAGCATGAGGTTATTGCAGATCTTCGCGGCCTGGCCGGTCGTCGCGCCACCGGTCGGAATGATATTCGCGGCCATTGGCTTTATGTACTCGGTGGCGTCGGCGACGGCATCCGCAACACCTCCGATCATGAAGGTGAGCGTGCCCTTCTCCGCGCCGGTGATGCCGCCAGAGACCGGAGCGTCGACCAGGCGAAAGCCCGCCGCCGCCGCCGCATCGTGCAGCGCCTGCGACGATTCAATGTCGATCGTCGACGACTCCACGAGCAGGGTTTTCGGGTCGGCCTGGGCGAAGACCCCCTCGTCGCCGAAGTACACCGCGCGGGCATGCTCACCCTTAGGCAGCATGGTGAAGACCACGTCGGCGCCTGCTACGGCCTCTTTGATGCTCGTCGCGCGCGTGACGCCGGCGGCCACCGCCGCCTCAAGGGCAGGGGCGCTCAGGTCGAAGCCGCGTACGCTGTGCCCGGCCTTCACCAGGTTTGCCGTCATGGGGCCACCCATGTGGCCAAGTCCAATCCATCCGATGACCGCCATTGCATCGCTCCTTCGCGTAGGTTTCGGGCCTCAATGCCCGACAACTCCACGATGGCACAACTTCGGGCCAGCTAGTGCACGTACTCCAGCAGGTCGGCCCCGACCGCGCGCATGCCGTCGAGAACCGCGAGCCGGGTCATGAGCTGAGCATCGTCGAACAGCAGCGTCACAGCGTACGTCACGCCGGCCCGGGGACCACGGAGGACTCCCACCTCGCTGCGCACCCCGGTAGTCGTTCCGGTCTTGTTGACCATAAGCAAACCGTGGTCGCTCTCCCGGTGCGCGAGTGGATCCAGGCCGAAGGCACTGGCCACGAGCGACAGGTCGGTGTTGAGCGACAGCCAGCCAATCACCCGCGCGCTCGTTTCAGCATCCACGATCTCGCCGCGGGCGAGCGCTGTGAATAGCCAGGTGAGTTCCTTGGCGCTGCCCACCGACAACTGTGGCGCGTCATCCGGCCCGCGCTTGGAACGCACCAGATCCAGCAGCGCGGTGCGACTGAGTCCAAGTTGCTCGGTGCGGGTGCGAACCGAGTGCAGTCCGACGGCGCGAATGAGCACGTTTGTCGCGAGGTTATCGCTCGTCGCGCCAACCAGGGCGGCGAGGTCGGCCACGCCGAGCCGTGAAATCTGCAGGTGTTGCCAGACGCCGGAATCGCCCACAGCATCCGCAGTCAACCGCTCGAGCATCGTAGCCAGGCCGAATTCGGCGTCGTTCAGGCGTGCGGCCACCTCGATGAGCAGCAGCACCTTGCCAACGCTCGCCGTTGGCATCGACACGTGATCGTCGACCGAGAACAGCACCCGTCCGGTCGCGAGGTCGGTCGCCCGGGCCGAAACCTGCACCCCGTTGAGGGCGAGGTCGCCGAGGGACGCAAAGCCGCGGGTGAAATTCTCAGGCAAATCCGCCGTGCGGTGCTTGCCACCGGCCAGCGCGGCGTGGCGGGAACGGCCGGGGACGGCATCCGCTCGGCTGGAAGCAGCACCGGTGCCGTCGGCGTCGCGCCTGGAAAAGACCACTCGGTTCGATCCTCTCCTCGACAAACGCCCCGCGCCCGCCTCATCCCCGGCTCAGAAGAGCTTATTCCTACACTAACCCCCGACGGGGGGACAATCTCGCTACCAGATGGTGACGCGCTGCTCGGGGGCGAGGTAGAGGGCATCCGTTTCGCCGACCTGGAACGCCGCGTAAAATGCGGGAATGTTGCTGACGATCTGGTTGCAACGAAACTCGTTCGGGGAGTGCGGGTCGATGGCCAGCAAGCGGATGGCCTCGGCGTCGCGCAGTTTCATCTGCCAGGCCTGGGCCCAGGAGAGAAAGAATCGCATTTGCCCGGTGAGTCCGTCGATGACCGGGCTGTCTTCGCCGTTCAACGAAAGCAGGTAGGCCTTCCAGGCGATGGAAAGCCCGCCGAGGTCGCCGATGTTTTCACCGATCGTGAGAGCGCCGTTGACGGTGTGGCCGGGGATGGCCTGCGGCGTAAGGCCTTCGAATTGCGCGATGAGCGCGCTCGTGCGCAGCTCGAACGCGGCCTTGTCCTCGGCGGTCCACCAGTCGGTGAGCCGGCCGTCGCCGTCGTACTTGGAGCCCTGGTCGTCGAAGCCGTGACCGATCTCGTGGCCGATGACCGCGCCGATCGCGCCGTAGTTGGCGGCCGGGTCGCGCGCGTCGTCGAAGAACGGAAACTGCAAGATGGCGGCCGGAAAGACGATTTCGTTGAATCCGGGGTTGTAGTAGGCGTTGATTGTCTGCGGCGTCATGAACCACTCGTCGCGGTCGAGCGGTTTACCAATCTTGCCGAGCTCGCGCTGAAATTCGAACTCGCCGGCGGCCTTGACGTTGCTGATCAGGTCGTCGGCAGCGATCTCGAGGCTGGAATAGTCGCGCCACTTTACCGGGTAGCCGATCTTCGGCGTGAATTTGCGCAGCTTTTCGAGGGCTCTCGTGCGTGTCTCCTCTGTCATCCAATCGAGCGTGCTGATGCTGTTTTCATAGGCCTGAACGAGGTTGGCCACGAGCACGTCCATGCTCTTCTTGGCGCTCGGCTTGAAGTGACGCTCCACGTAGATGCGCCCGACGGCCTCGCCGAGGGCGCCCTCCACGAGCGAGACGCCGCGCTTCCAGCGGTCGCGCAGCTGTGGAGTGCCGCTCAGGGTGCGCCCGTAGAAGTCGAAGTTCGCCTCGACGAATTCGCCCGACAGGTACGCAGCACTCGACCGGATGACCTGCCAGCGCAGCCAGTCCTGCCACGACTCGAGCCGGTCGTCTGACAGAGCGGTCGCGAGTCCGGAGATGTAGCTGGGCTCCCGCACGACGACCTCCTCAAAGGCTCCGGCGGGGGCGTCGAGGCCCGTGAGCCAGAGGTCAACGTCGGCACCCGCTGCGAGCGCCGAGACCTGGCCCCAGGTGCGCAGGTTGTAGGTTTTCTCGCTGTCTCGGGTGGCTACCTTGTCCCAGTGGTGCGAGGCGAGTTCGGTTTCGAGGTCGAAGACGCGCGCTGCACGTTCGGCGGCGCCGGCAAAACCGGCGAGGGTGAACATCCTCTCAAGAAATTGCTGGTACTTGGTGCGAATTTCGGCAAACTTTTCTTCACGGTAATAGGACTCGTCTGGCAGGCCGATGCCGCCCTGCGCGATGAAGACCAGGTAGCGTTCGGGGTTACCCGGGTCATTGTCGACGTAGAGGTGGAACGCTCCGGCCACTCCGCCGCGCTCGAGGCGGCCCAGGGTCGAGAGCAGTTCGGAGATGCTGGTGACCGCGTCGACCGCTTTGAGGTCATTGTGCAGCGGGGTCGCGCCGAGTGCTTCGATGCGTTCTTCGTCGAGGAAGCTCGTGTAGAGGTCGCCGAACTTGCGCTCGAGGCTGCCGGCCGGCGCGGTCTGCGCCTCGACGATAATCTCGCGTACGGCCTTCTCGGCGTCTTCGGCGAGCATCATGAAGGAACCCCAGCGGGCCTTGTCGGCGGGAATCTCGCTGCGCGCGATCCACTTTCCGTTCACGTGCCGAAAGAGGTCGTCTTGCGGGCGCACCTCCGGGTCGAGTTCGTTCTGGTTGATTCCGGATGCAGTCGCCAGCTCAGTCATGCGTTCAGCCTATCCGGGGCCGGTGAGAGGTTGTCTATTTGCCGGGTTGCTCGTGCCAACTGACTGACTAATGGCTGACTCGTCTGTGCAGCACCTCACGGGCGCGCGTCATCGAGGCACCGAGCCCCCAGTCCGTGGCCAACCGATCGAGCGCGGCAACCTGGTCGGGTGTGCTCGAGCGGATGCGTGCGTCGAACGCTGGCAGGTTGAGGTCGCGCACCACCCGCACGACGGTCGGGGCAACCGTGAGGTAGTCGGCGGCGGCGACGATCTTCGCACGAACGGATGCCCCCATAACCGCGCCTGGGTCGGCGGCGGCCACCACGATGCCGTCCAGAGAACCCCAGGAGGCCAGCAGCGTCGCCGCCGTCTTCTCCCCCACCCCGGCGACTCCGGGCAGCCCGTCGGAGGCGTCGCCGCGAAGGACCGCAAAATCGGCGTATTGCGCCGGGCTGACGCCGGTCTTTTCGGTGAGGGAGGCATCCGTCAATATTTCGAGCCGGGACATACCGCGGCCGGTATAGATGACGCGCACCTGTCGAGAGTCGTCAACGAGCTGAAACAGGTCGCGGTCGCCGGTGACGATGTCGACGGGGATCGATGCGTGCGAGGCCAGGGTGCCGATCACGTCGTCGGCCTCGTGCCGCGCGGCTCCGACGATGGGGATACCGAGCGCGCCCAGCACCTCACGGATGACCGGAACCTGGGGAGTGAGCAGGTCGGGCACCGATTCGATCGCGGGATCGCCATCTGTTGCAGCCTCGGCGGCGACCCGGTGAGTCTTGTACGTGGGGATGAGGTCGACCCGCCACTGCGGGCGCCAGTCGTTGTCCCAGCAGGCCACGATCTCGGTCGGCTCGAACTCGGTGGCAAGCCGGGCGATCATGTCGAGCAGTCCGCGCACGGCGTTCACCGGTGCTCCGCCCGGGCTGCGCACGGTGTCGGGCACGCCGTAGAACGCACGAAAGTACAGGGCTGCGGTGTCGAGGAGCATGCGGCGCTCGGGTTGGGGGGTCACGGCGAGCAGTGTGCCACATTCCGCCGAACGGATGCCCGCGCCCCGGTCAACTTGACGGGGTCATGAGCGGTGGTGGCGGGGCTCGGCACGGGTCGGCGCGCCAGATGCGGGCAGCCGCGCCAGTTCCAGGTGGCGCGGCCACCCACAGGTGGCGCGGCGACGGCAGCGAGGTACTACCCAGAGCCGCAACGGGCGGACCAGCTACAGCGCCTTAAGTTCCTCGGTCACCTGGGCGACGGACTTCTTGGCGTCGCCGAAGAGCATGGTGGTGTTTTCGCCAAAGAACAACGGATTCTCGACGCCGGCAAAGCCCGAACTCATCGAGCGTTTGAGCACGATCACCGACCGGGACTCGGTCACGTTGAGCACGGGCATGCCGAAGATCGGCGAGTTGGGGTCGGTGCGTGCCGCGGGATTGGTGACGTCATTGGCACCGATAACGAGAGTGACATCGGTGCGGGAGAACTCGTCGTTGATGTCGTCCATCTCCTTCATCGCGTCGTAGGAGACATCGGCCTCGGCCAGGAGCACGTTCATATGCCCGGGCATACGCCCGGCTACCGGGTGGATCGCATACTTGACTTCGATCCCGCGCGCCTCGAGTACCTTGGCCATGTCCTTCACGGCGTGCTGGGCCTGGGCGACGGCGAGTCCGTAGCCGGGCACGACGATGACCTGGTTGGCGTAGGCGAGCTTGATGGCGGCATCCGCTGCCGAGGTGGATTTGGCGATCTGGTCGCCGCTGCCCGCCGCAGAGGCGCCCTTGCTGCCGCCGCCGCCGAACCCCCCGGCCACGATCGAGAGGATCGACCGGTTCATGGCCTTCGCCATCAGGTTGGTGAGGATGCTACCCGACGCCCCGACGATCATGCCGGCGACGATCATCGCGATGTTGTTGAGCGCGAGCCCGGCCGCCGCCGCCGACAGGCCGGTGAGCGCGTTCAAGAGTGAGATGACGACGGGCATATCCGCGCCGCCGATCGGGAGCACGGTTGTGACCCCGAGGATGCCCGCCAAAACGAGGATCACGCCGAACCAGACCGGGTCGGCGCCGGAACCGACCGAGCCGATGCCGACAATGACGGCGGCGATGATCGAGCCGAGGAACAGGATCGCGTTCAGTGGCTGTTGCAGTCGGCCCACCGACAGCGGATGCCCGGGCAGAATCTGCTGCAGTTTCATGAACGCCACGATCGAGCCCCAGAACGACAACGACCCGATGATCGCGGCGAAGAGCGAGGCGATCACGAGCGGCAGCACCGGGCCGGAGGCGACGTGCAGGCCAGTGAAGCCGTCGCTTTCAATGAACTCGCCCCAGGCGATGAGGGCGACCGTTCCGCCACCGACGCCGTTGAACAGGGCGACGAGCTGCGGCACCGCCGTCATCTTCACTTTGCGGGCGGGCGGGATGCCGATGATCACGCCCACGACGAGGGCGGCGATGATGATCAGCCAGCTGCTGGTCTCGCGGATGTGAATCAGGGTCGCCACGAACGCGACGGCCATGCCTGCCGCGGCGATCTTGTTGCCGCGCACGGCAGATCTCGGGGCGGTCAGCCCCGACAAACCCAGGATGAACATCGCGAACGCGACGATGTAGAGGGCGTAGACGAGGATCTCCATGATCAGTTCTTCCCGTCGGTTGCGCTCGTGGTGGTGGTGTTGGTGTGCACGGGGCGGGTCTTGAACATCGCAAGCATCCGGTCGGTCACAACGAACCCGCCGATGACGTTCACGGTTCCGAACACGATCGCTACGAACGAGATGATCTGCAACGGCAGGCCCGGGTTCTCGGCTGTGCCGAGCACGACGAGGGCGCCGAGAACGACGATGCCGTGGATGGCATTGGTGCCCGACATGAGCGGGGTGTGCAGGGTGTTGGGCACCTTGGAGATGACGGCGAAGCCGATGAAGCCCGAGAGCACGAGGATGGCGATGTTCGCCAGAAAGCCGGTGTAGTCCATGTCAGATCCTGTTCGAGACGGAGTCACGCGTGACGCAGGAGAGCGCCACCACGTCGTCGGAATAGTCGGGGTCGAGTCGGCCGTCCCGCACGAGCAGCTCGAGCAGCGCGGTGAGGTTCTTCGAATACAGCTCACTGGCATGCTCGGGCATCGTCGAGGGCAGATTCAACGGCGACGCAATGGTGACACCATCGACGATCACGGTCTCACCGGGCACGGTGAGCTCGCAGTTGCCACCGGTCTCGCCCGCCATGTCGATGACGACACTACCCGCCTTCATGCCGTGCACGGCCGCAGCGGTCACCAGTCGCGGCGCCGGACGCCCCGGCACAAGAGCGGTCGTGATGACGACGTCGAACGTGGAGATCGCCGTCTCGAGCGCGGCCTGCTGCTCGGCACGTTCGTCGTTGGTGAGTTCGCGGGCATAGCCGCCGTCACCGGCCGCGTCGATCCCCACCTCGAGCCACTGGGCACCCACCGATCGCACCTGGTCGGCGACCTCCGGACGCACGTCGTAGCCGGTTGCCCGACCGCCGAGCCGCTTGGCGGTCGCGAGCGCCTGCAGCCCGGCCACGCCGACGCCGAGCACGAGCACACTGGCCGGCTTGACGGTGCCCGCCGCCGTGGTGAGCATCGGGAAGAACCGGGTCGACAGCGATGCAGCGAGGATGACCGACTTGTAGCCGGCTACGTTGGCCTGCGACGAGAGCGCGTCCATCACCTGGGCCCGCGAGATGCGTGGAATCGCCTCCATCGCGTAACCGACGATGCCGGCATCCCGCAGTGCGCCGATCTTGGTGTCCGCGTTACGCGGCGCGAGAAACCCGATCAGGGTCGCGCCCGCCGACAGGCGGGCAATCTCAGCGTCGCTGGGCGGAGCGACCTTGAGCACGATGTCAGCACTCCAGGCGTCACCGATGGTGGCACCGGCGGCGCGATAGAGGTCATCCCCCATGAGGGCCTCGGCTCCCGCACCGGGCTCGACAACAACAACGAACCCCTGTGCAACGAGGGACGCGACGGCCCGGGGCACGAGGGCAACGCGCCGCTCGTCCGGGCCACTCTCACGCACGACGCCAACACGGGGCGCCTCCGGGGACAGCTGGGGATCAGGCATAGTGGAGCCTTTCGAAGCAATGAGGAAGTCGGCACGCTCAACGATGAGGCGGCAAACCTCCCCGCGGGGAGGGGGCACTCAAGGCCGGGAAGGATATCCCCGGCGCGGCAGAGTGTGCCCGGAGCCTCCACGGTCAGCAGCAGCTCCTGGGTCGAACATAGCGGGATCGAGCGCGGTGTGCTCCCATTTTGAGTGCGCCAATCGTGAAATATTCGGCATTTTTAACAATTTGCGACATTGAAGTCACGACATTGCTAAATCGTGCCCGATCGGAATCCGGTTCGCGGCTGACCGGCTGGTGGCACGCAGGTAACCCTGCGACCGCAACCCGGGCCCCACCGTAGAGTCGAAGCATCAACATTTTTCGGGCACAGCCCATCGACCGCGACATTCTGCGGCTCGCCGTGCCCGCGCTCGGCGCGCTCATGGCCGAACCCCTGTTTCTGCTGGCAGATTCGGCCATGGTCGGACACCTTGGCACCACCCCGCTGGCCGGCCTCGGCCTGGCGAGCGCGGTGCTACAGACCATCATCGGCCTCATGGTCTTTCTCGCCTATAGCACCACCCCGGCCGTGGCCCGCTGGCTCGGCGCCGGCGACACGCGCAAGGCAGTCTCCGTCGGCATCGATGGGCTCTGGCTCGCCGTCGGCCTCGGCGTCGTTCTCGCGGCCGGTGGTCTGCTCGCCGTCCCGGTACTCGTCGGCGCGTTCGGTGCGGAACCGGCCGTGACAGCGGATGCCGCCACCTATCTCAGCATCTCGATGTTCGGCCTGCCCGCCATGCTGCTGGTGTTCGCTGCAACCGGGCTGCTGCGCGGCCTGCAGGACACCCGTACCCCGCTCTACGTCGCCGGATTCGGCTTCGGTGCGAACATTGCGCTCAACTACGTGTTCATCTACCTGCTCGGCTGGGGCATTGCGGGGTCGGCCGTTGGCACCGTCGTGGCGCAGTGGGGCATGGCCCTCGTCTACCTCGTCGTGGTCGCCCAGCATGCCAGGCGCCAGAGCGCCCCGCTGCGCCCGCACCGAGCCGGATTATTACTCGGCGCTAAGAGCGGAGGCTGGCTGTTTGTGCGCACGCTCAGTTTGCGCGCCGCCATGCTGCTCGCCGTGTTCGTGGCCGCCCAGCTCGGCTCCCCCGAACTCGCCGCTTTTCAGATCGCGATGACCCTGTTCGCAACGCTCGCCTTTGCCCTCGACGCCCTCGCGATCGCCGCCCAGGCTTTGGTGGGCCGCGGCCTCGGTGCCGCGGATGTGGCGGGGGTGCGTGCAGTCCTGCGCCGCTGCCTCGAATGGGGCCTGCTCGCCGGGCTCGTGCTCGCCGTCGTCGTGATCGGCACGAGCGGGGTACTCGGCCAGGTGTTCACCAATGCCACGGCTGTGACGCAGCTGCTGCCGCTGACGCTGATCGTACTGGGGGCATCCGTTCCCCTCGGCGCGGTGGTGTTCGTACTCGACGGCGTGCTCATTGGTGCCGGCGATGCCCGATATCTCGCGCTGACCGGCCTGATCAACCTCGCGGTCTTCGTACCGCTCGCCGGAGCGGTACTGGTTTGGGCGCCGGCGGGCGCGGCCGGGCTCGCGCTGCTCATGGCCACGTTCGCGCTCGGCTACCTCGGTGCCCGCGCCGTGACCCTCAGCCTGCGCGCACGCACGATGACCTGGATGGTCATCGGCGCGCGCTGACGTCGCGCCGCGTATAGGCAGAAGCCGCCAACGCCCCTACGCTGAGCCCGCGCAGCTACTCGATGTCAAACCCGTATGTGGTGACCACGGGTTTGTGGTCTGACGGTGCGATATCTCCGTGGAAAAAGTCAACTATCTCTGTCGTCAGCGCACGAACGTTGCCCCGATGAAATTGAAAGTCGATGACCCACGGCGCGGTGGGCGTCGGCCAGGTAGGAACAGTGGGCCAGGTGGGTCCGGGTACGACCCCCAGAGCGGAGTAGGAATCGTGCAGACCTGCTGCGTGCAGTATTCGGAGAACGTGCCACGACTCGTTGAGGTCGCCCATGAAGAGCACTGGTTCACCAGGCGCACCCAGTGTTTCCAGGGCAACTCCTGCTGCTTCCGATTGGGCGATCCGCGGGTTGACATGTTCGGTGAGCTCACGCTCCGTCCCAGGGAAAGCAAAGTGCGCGGTACTGACGACGATTGTCGTGCCATCCTCTGTAGCGAGCCGAACCCAGAAGAGTTTCCGGTCGTGATGGGTCTCATCCACACCGATTCCGATATCCAACGCACCGTGCTCGACCTCGGTGAATAGCTCGGCGTTCCACCAAATCGAGCTTTCATGGCTCCATCCGCGTTCGTCGTCGTCTACCCTTCGGTGCCCGGTGAGCACACTGTCGATCACGTCGCGCGTTACGGGCCGGAGTTCCTGCACGGCATAGATGTCGGGGCGACGCGCAGTCAGCAGGGCGCGAAGTGCCAGCTCGCGATCTGGCCAGCGGTTGTCAGCCCAAATATTGTGTGTCATTACTACAAAACGCATGGAATCATGGTCCTTTCAACATCCGCGCCGCGCGTTCCGAGCGCACGCGGGAGGCGGTCGGAGAGCGTGAAGGGCTGTCCGCGGGTGGGAAGGATGAGCTGCGCTGAGGTGCGCGGGAAGAGTTGCGGGTGCGCGCTGTGCACGGCGGCTATTGACGTAGGGCGTATCGTTTCAACGAGCCAGGCAAGGTCGTCGGGAGCGGCATGCCCGCCGGAGTCGAGCCAGACAAAGTCCAGGCCGAGGGCCTGCACCCATGCCATGAGCGACGTCCATTCCGGGTCCCAGGAGCCCAGCGGCTGTCCGTTGCTGTGGATCAGCACATCATCGGGTCCAGCCCCGACGGCCAGTGCCACCCAACGGTCGGGAACCTGCAGTTCTACCAGGAAATCGTTGCGGTTCTGGCGGAGATCGTCAATCGTGACCTGAGTATGGCCGGCCGTGGGGTGCGTGTTCGCATCTCCGGTGGCTAACACTGCGACAGGGGCACCACCGTCGTTCGGGTGCGGGGCGGATAATCCGTGTGTGACGGCGGCACGCCATCCGGCGAGTGTTTCGTGTCGCAGAACCAAAGTCCGGCCGTTTGCTGCGGCCGCATCACGCAGGCTCGCTAAACGGCGAAGGTTGCGGGGATAGGGCGTGACGAAGGCTAATCCGTCGGTGGTGGTCAGGATCCGGTCTGCCCTCTGGGCGACTTCGGTCTCCGAAAGAGACTGAGCCGGGCTGGAGTCAGGTCGGAGCGTTGTGCCTTCGGTGATCAACAGGTCTACCCCCGCCGCCCGCTCGGCGAAGGCTGCCATGCGTTCAGGTACGTGGCCGTGAGCGCGCCAATCGCCAGTCCAGGCGATTCGCCGGTCCCCGGCCTGAAGGATAAAACCTGCTGCTCCGGGAATGTCGTGGTCAACGTGGATCAGTTCGAGGTCCATCCCGCCAATGGAGACGTGTTCGCCATCAACCAGACCGCGGACCGAAGCCGGGGTGGGGCGCAGCGCCCCCACGTCGGTCAGCCCGGCATACAGGGCTGCGCTGTCGGCACTCATCAGGACGGGCACATCGGGGCTGGCAAATGGGAGCAGCTCGCAGTGGTCATTGTGAATGTGGCTGACGAAGATTGCCGTGTTTTTCGCGTGCTCCAGAACGGATGACTGGTCCAACATCCTTCCCCGCCCGGCCATCGGTTCGACGGTAGATGCAACGCTCCCACCGGTTGCTGCGAGCTGAGCCGGGTCGTAGAGACCTTCCACGAGCGGTGCCATCCCGGCCCGTAAATGTGCCGCCAGACTGCCCACTACGGGCGCCGGGGAGGAACGGGAGAACAGGGCGCCGGTGGGATTCGGTGTTATTCCAAAGTCAAAAAATACCGCGGAATCCCCGATTTGGACCGAAGCCTGGACCCCTCCGATCGTGCTGGTTCCGTTGAAGAATGTGAGGTTCGGTTCGGTATCAGATGCCATCGGGAATCTCCTTCAGTGCGGCCGCGAAGGCCGAAAAATTGTCAAAGCGGGCACTGGACCAGCGCCTCGATAGGTCCATTCCGAGCGGGTCTATGTGCACTGTGCGACAGCCCTGCTCGGCTGGGGGAAGCAAGTCATTCCACAGGTTGTCGCCGATCACCAAAACTTCCGAAGGCGCAGTGTTCCACTGCTCTTTGGCGTGGGCGATCAATTCCGCGCAGCCCGCAGGCTTATGCGCATCGAAACGTATTACTTCGAAGGTCGGGCGCATATTCAGTCGTTGCACCAAGGGTCGGGCAAGCTCTTCGGTGGTGTTGGTGGCCAGCAAGAGCCGGCGCCCCTGGCTGAGGCGCTGTAGCACTTCATCCAGAGATTCAGAACGGATGAGCGTAGTGCTGGGGTCATTGGCAAAACGGCGAGCACGCACGAAGGCCTCACGCAGTGAGCGGGCGTCCGCGCCGCGCCGCGCCGCCAGTGCCCCTATTATTTGCCAGTGGTCGCCCAGGTAACGCAACGCTCCATCATGGCGAATCGGACCGGGGGGTAGATCAGATGGCAAAGACACCGGATTGCCCACCCAGTCCACTGCTGTTTCCGCGGTCCAGTGCGGGGCGTTGATCGCGATTCCGAGGGTCGGTTCCACAAAACAACCCGGCCGCGCGGCGGGATGGTTCCCCTGGATAACGTCGGTGACCTCGTCTCGAAGGCCGCGACCTGTGCCGCCAGGCATGTCCTCTTCCAGGATCCTCGCGTAATAATCGGTGACTCGAGGGTCATCGTGCAGCGTGCCGTCAAGGTCGAAAAGCACGACTTTCACGTCAGCAAGTTTGTCCAGCGGGGTCGGCCGCGTCAGGTTGGTCGTCCTTGGGATAATCGGCGTTGGGCTTGCCTGTGTCGAAGTCGTTGACATAGTCGATACTCAGTTCTGCGGTGCGGACTGAAGCAGTCTGGTCGCCTCAGCGTCCATCCGCTCGGCCGCTTCCTGCGGTGTCACCCAACCCAAAACAACTTCTTCGACAATTCCCGTGACCATGTCGTCGATTGCATTGCCAGCCGCAGTGGGAGGCATGATCTGCGCGTTGACAAATACATTCTCGAAAGCATCCGCTTTCTGCGGGTTTTCCTGGTAATTCGTGCTCAACAGCGGAGTGTCCAAAGCGCTTTTCACGGCCGGCGAGTAGCCGGTTCGGGCAGCATAGATGGATTGTGCGTCGGTATCGGCAAACCATCGCATGAATAGCCAGGCAGCAAGCTCCTGCTCGGGATCCGCTGAGGCCAGAATGACGTGGTTGCCTCCGAACAGCTGGGTAATGGGCTCATCGGTTTCTTGAGGAGTCAACGCCACGGACCAATCGAACTTGTCGCCAATCTGGTCAATTTTCGTCGAAGTGCGCGCTGTCGTCCCAATCTCGGTGGCGGTGCGCTCGTTAGTGAACTCCTGTTCGGTGTCTGCTGCCGTGTAGACGAGCTCCTCCGTAAAGAGCTGTGACAGCAACTCCAACGATTCAATCGACTCCCGCGAAGTGAATTCGGTCGTCGCCGCGCCTGTGTCATAGGGCGTGATGCCTTTGGATCGCAGCATGTTGTAAAAGACAGCGTTCTTGGCCGGCCCCATAGCCGCGTAGGCCAAGCCGGTCGTTTCCTTCAGCTGACGGGCTTGAGCCAAGAATTCGTCCCAGTCGACCGGCGGCTCGGCGATGCCGGCCTCAGCAAACAAGTCAGCGTTGTAATACAGACCCATGCTCGAGTTTCCGTGGGGCCACGACAAGGTATGCCCGTCATAGGCATCCACTCTCTGCCGGGCCAGGACACCGTCGACGAGGTCTCCCAGGTCGTCTTCGGAGACGCCAAAATTATCACTCTCCAGATACGAGTCCAACGGCACGATGACATCATTTGCCACGTACTCAAGCACATCGTTCTCATACGCCATCGACACATCGGGGGCGCCCCCACCGGCGAGAGCCGCTCGGACGGCCTGATTCAGCTCCTGGTAGGACCCTTTGAATGACTCGTTCACCACGATCCCCCACTCGTTGGTGGCGTTGAATTCCTGAACCATCTCTGTGATCGCCTCACCATAGATGGTCGCTTGGATGTGCCAGAAATCAATCTCCACCCCTGTGGGCAGATCAGTACCATCAACACTTTCTGCACTGATGGCCGCCTCACCGGAACTGGCAGCGGCTCCCAGGCCACAAGAAGTAAGCAGAAGGGTTCCAGCGAGGAAGAATGAAGTCAGAGCAGTTTTTTTAGCTATATTCATTGGTTTGTGCCTCCGATGCACGTAGTGGAATCGTTTGTGTTCAGGCTGGGGACGTGACAGAACCCAGATAATAAATAGCTAACCTTTGACACCAAAGGCCGTGAGCCCTTCTATGAACCGGCGTTGAACGAATAAGAAGAAGAAAATGCCTGGCACCGCAACCAACGTCGTCGCAGCCATTAGCAGGTGGTACAGCGACCCCTCATCGCCGGAAAATAACATCAGTCCAAGTTGCACGGGCCGAATAGATTCGCTCTGGGTGGCGATCAACGGCCACAAGAGTTCATTCCACCGCCCGATAAATCCAAACAACACCACGGTCAGCACCGCAGGCATGGTCATAGGAATAAGTACGCGCCAAAGGAATGTCCAGTGAGATGCGCCATCCATGCGCAGGGCGTCCCAATAATCGCGAGGAACTGCCATAAAAGCCTGGCGCAGCAAAAAAACGGCAAATGCACTGGCGACACCGGGCAAGATCATTCCCGCATAGGTGTCGTATAGGCCGGCACCACCCTCCCCGAAAATATCATTTCCACCCATTAAAGGAATCTGGCGAATCAGCACATAATTGGGAACAATTCTCGTTTCGAACGGTATCATCATCGTTGCTAGAACGAGCATAAACAGCACATTACTGAACCGGAATTTCAAACGGGCAAATGCATAAGCTGCCATAATTCCAGTGAACAGTTGTATTGCGGTGCCAACGACGGCAACCACGAGACTATTTAAGAAATAGCGCCCGAAGCCTGAAGGCGGCGACCCCCACGCTTCCGCGTAATTAGACCATTGCGGGTCTGCCGGCAGCATCGTTGGCGGCGACAGATTCACCTCTTGGAATGTCTTCAATGAGCTAGAAACCATCCAAAAGAATGGGAACAGCATGACCACCGCACCGGCGATCAGAACGGAATACAGGATTACTCGGCGCACTCCTCGATACCACCGCGGAGCCGAATGTTTTCGCGCAGGCCTCGTCGAATTGTCGACACCTAAGTACTGCTGAGCTATCTCACTCGGCGCTCGCTCAATCGTCTGAAGTGCCACAGGGGTGTTCCGCCTTTTGAATGTGATGGGATGCTGACGCGAAATTACGGCGGGGTCTATTCATAGTGCACACGCCGCTCCGCAAGTCGAAACTGCAGGAGAACGACACCCAGCACCAGAACAAACAGCAGCATGGACAGCGCCGCTGCGAAACCCACCGAACTGGGGCGCTCGTAGAGGTGGCGAAAAATGAGCACGGGAAGCGTCAGGGTCGAATCCAGCGGAGAGCCGGCGCCTGCCCCGTAGCCACCGCCGCTGGTCAACACGTAGACCTCGTTGAAACTTTGAAAAGAACTAATCGTAGAAACGATGAGCAGAAGAAACAGCGTGGGCGATACCAACGGCATCGTGATGCGGGTGGCCATCTGCCAGGAGTTCACGCCGTCCATCCGGGCGGCTTCTTTCACTTGGGGATCAATCGTGACCAAACCAGCAAGGATGATGACGACAGCAAAACCCAACGAATTCCACACGCTGAAGACAATGACGCATACCAAAGCAACGCTGGGTCCTTCCAAGAATCCCGGCAGGTTTTCTGACCAACCAATACCGAACATGGAAAGGACCTTGGGACCTACAGGTTCTGGATCCAGCAACCACTGTTGCGCTGGTAAGCCAACGGACTCGAGGGCAGAATTCAACACACCAATTTGAGGGTTAAGGAGCCAAACGAAAGCCAGGCCAGCAGCAACGGTCGACGTAATGTACGGAACAAAGTATGCGGTACGAAGAACTGCCAGGAAGCGAATTCTTGAATTCAGCATATTGGCAATGACGAAGGCGATAATTATCGTCACCGGCACGGTGCCGACCACATAAAAGGCCGTAACGAGAAGGCTGTTGCCTACCTCGCCAGGGGTACCACCGGGGCCACTGCCAATCTCGTCGAAAACTCTGCTGTAGTTATCTAGACCTATGAATTCTTCCGCCTTGATGCCCCAGCGCCACAGACTCATCCACGCTGAAAGAAAAATGGGGTATATATCAAAAGCCCACAACAGCAGCAGCGTCGGCGCTAAATATAATGTTGGGAGCCAGATTCGCTCCAGCCGTCGCCGTTTGCGTCGCAGACGCATCATGCTCACTGTTGACATCTCTGATTTCCCGCCTCCAGTACTTGATAGGAGTTACGTTAAGAAATCAAGGTGAATCAGACAATAATCAAACGTGTCTCCAAAGAAGACGCGGGGTTACGTCGGCATTAATAGAGGCAACGGAATGCAACGCGCGCGCGATGTACGCGGCACACTCAATTGTTTCCCTAAGGCTGCGCCTCATGAAAAGTGACACGTGCCAACCAGCCGTGGCAACGATCTACAGGGACGGCGTTAACCGAGCGGGTAGGCCAGGGCGTTCTGGCAAATGCCGAGCGTCACGCGGTCACCGATGCGGGGCAGGTCGGGCGCTGCGATGCGCGCGCGCACCGCCGTTTTCTCAGCGTCTCCGAGAGCGAGGCTGACCAGGGCATCGTGGCCGGCGTAGGCGATGGCTGTGACGACGGCATCCGTTGTGGGTTGCGCCGAACCTCGCGCGCCCAGGGTCAGCCATTCGGGGCGAAGCAGCACGCTCACGCCCGTTCCATCGGCGGGAGTGAGCGCTGCGCCCCGCTCGCCCATCGGCCCACCTAACGGACGCTCTCGTTCTGGCTTCACGTGCACGGCCGGCACGCCCATCCAGTCCGCTGCGAGTGAGCCCAGGGCGCACTCCACCCTGCCGTCCTTCCACTGGCCGTCGAGTTCGACGGTGTCGCCGACGAACCCGGCGACCCAGGGGTCGACCGGGCGCTCATAGACATCCGCTGGGGTGCCGAATTGCAGAATCTTGCCGCCGCGCATCACGGCCACGAAGTCGGCGAGGGACAGCGCCTCTTCCTGATCGTGGGTCACGAGCAGGCTCGTGTTGTGCTGCCCACGCAGCAGGGCAGCGACCTCGGTGCGCAGGGCCGAACGCAGCAGCGGGTCGAGGGCCGCGAACGGTTCGTCGAGCAGCATGAGGTCGGGCCGGGGAGCGAGCGCCCGGGCCAGCGACACCCGCTGGGCCTGACCGCCGGAGAGCTGCGAGGGGGCACGATCCACGAGTTCGGTCAGGCCCACCATGGTAGCGAGCTCAATGATGCGGGCCGCGCGGCTGGTCTGGCGGCCGCGGTCGGGGCTGATCGGTACGGCGGCGAGGGGGCTCGCGTGGGCCGCTGTTCCGGCCAGCCCCGACGCCGGTCGGGCGCGGTTGGCGCGACCACGCCGGGTGAGTCCGGCCAGCAGTCCGCCGACTCGGCCAGAAGCCTCGCCGGGTTCGCAGTAAAGGTCGTCGTTCTGCTTCGTGCGCGGCAGTCCGAAGCCGATGTTTTCGCCCACCGACAGGTGCGGAAACAGGGAGGCGTCCTGGGGAACCCAGCCCATGCCGCGCTTTTCCGGAGCGCGCTGCACGCCGGGGCCGGTGACGAGGCGCCCACCGACCCTGATTGTGCCGGACGCGACCGGCAACAGCCCCGCGACCGCGCGCAGGAGGGTGGTCTTGCCGCATCCGCTTGGACCGAGAACGGCCACGAGTGAGCCGCGCGGGATGCGCAGGCTGACGTCGTCAAGCACATGCGTGTCACCATAAGAGACGCTCAGCGCCTCGATCGTTACCCAGCCCACTAGTTCTCCCTTGCTGTGCCGCGGATGCCGGACAGCAGGACCGCGGGCACCATCGCCACGAGCACGAGCGCCGCCGCGTATGGCGCCGCAGCGCCGAACTCGAACAGGGCCGTGCGGCTCCACAACTCGGTCGCGAGCGTTGATATACCCGTCGGCCGCAGCAGGAGCGTCGCTGGCAATTCTTTCATGGCCGAGATGGCCACGAGCAGTGCGCCGATCGCAATGCCGGGCAAGGCGAGGCGTGCGGTCACCCGCCACCAGGCCTGAAACGGTGAGAGACCGAGCATGCGCGAAACGTCACCGAGGCTCGTCGGTACCGCCGCGATGCCGCTGCGCACGCTGCCGATGGCGCGCGGCATAAATAGAACAACGTAGGCGAAGACGAGCACGAGCGAGGTTTGGTAGAACATTGGCACCGCGGCAAGCGCGAAGAATACGAGGGAGAGGCCCACGACGATGCCGGGAAGAGCATGGCCGAGAAAGCCGACGGCCTCGATCATGGCGACCAGCCTTCCGCGGTACCGGGCGGCGAGCGCGGCGATCGGCAGCGCCACGAGCACCGCGATCACTGCGGCCGCCAGGGCCAGCCCGAGGGTCGCGCCAATCGCTTCGATCAAACGTGACACATCGATAGCGCGCAGGGTTTCGGCCTCGAGCAGGCGACTGAGCAAGCCGACCACGGGAACCACGACCCCGGCGAGCGGCGCGGCGAGAAGCAGCGTGACGTAGATGGGCCAGGTATGACCGGGTGCGCGCACCGGCATGGTACTGCGACCGGGAACACTGGAGACTTGGCGGCGGCTGCGACGTTCGCCGGCCACGACCACGAGGGCGAGCACGACGAGCACGAGGGCGAGCAGCGCGGCCTGGTTGCGGTCGAAACTCGCACCGTAGGCGGCATTGATTCCCCAGGTGAGCGTCTGAAACCGCAGCATCGAGACCAGCCCGAAATCGCTCAGCGAGTAGAGGCACACCAGCAGTGCCCCGGCGATCGCAGCCGGGCGAATCTGCGGCCAGGTCGCGGCTGCGAACGCGCGAAACGGGCCACGACCGAGGGTGCGGGCCACCGATTCCAGATCTGCGGATGCCCCGCGCAGCGCCGCAGCGACCGGCAGCGTCACGTAGGGGATGCAGACCATGGTCATGACGAACCAGCTGGCCCAGAACCCATTGAGGTGGGGAAACCAGACCAGCCAGCCGTAAGCGGCCAGATAGCTTGGAACCGCGAGCGGCAGCGCGGAAACCAGCAGCAACGTACGCTGAAAAGGCAGGCGGATGCGCGTGAGCACCCACGCGCAGACCGTGCCGAGCACGAGGCACGACAGGGTGACGGTCGCGGCGAGCAGCACCGTATTGACCGTGAGCTGAAGCACGCGCTGGCGCATCAGGGTGTCCAGCAATTCGGTGAGCCCCGCCTCGGTCGTGCGTACAACGAGGTAGACCAGCGGAATGGCGGCGGTCGCCGCGCAGAGCGCGGCAAGCACGAGCAGCCAGGGCGGCGCGCCGAAGTGATACCGACCGGGCGCGCGGGACGGTGCCGGGGCATCCGTTTCGGGCGGCGGAATAAGCAACTCGGTCACGAGAGGCACCCGGCGCAGGGTAGGGCTCGGCCGCCGACCCGAGCCCGCAACCGCGCCTTCACTGCTGCAATGTTAGATCAGGCCGTGCTTGCCGAGCAGGGCCTGGGTGTCAGCGAGGGTGTCGAGGTCAGCCAGATCGAGGTCGGGGTTGACGAGCGAGTCAAGCTCGGGCAAGCCGGCCGGGGCGTCAATACCGGCGATGAGCGGGTACTCGTAGGTCTCGTCGACGAAATACTGCTGGGCATCGGTGCCGACGAGATAGTCGATGAACTCGAGCGCGTCGGCGTCTTCGGCCGCTCCGGCGAGCAGGCCGGCGCCGGCCACGTTCACGATGGATCCAGCGTCGCCGGCCTCCGGGTAGGACAGCTGCGCGCGCATGTTTTCTGCGCCGGTCTCAGCTGCCATGGCAAACCAGTAGTAATGATTGATGAGTCCGGCCTCGATGATGCCATCGTTGACGGCGGCGAGAATGGCGCGGTTGTTGTCGAAGATGACCGGGTCGTTGGCGGCAACGGCGGCGACCCACTCGTCGGCGGCTTCTTCACCGTTCAGCACGCGATAGGCGGTGACGAAGGCCTGAAAACTCGCGTTGGTCGGCGCGATGCCAAACTTTCCGGCCCAGGCCGGGTCGGTGAAGGCATCAACACTGGTAGGCACGTCGGCCGCAGTCATTGCTTGGCTGTCATAGGTGATCACGCGAGCGCGGCCGGTGACGCCGACCCAGGTATCGTCGGTCGAGGTGAATCCGGCCGGGACCTTGTCGGTCGTCGCTGCTGGCAGCGTCGCGAACAGGTCGGCGTTGGCGAGGGCGCCGAGCGCGCCGGCATCTTGCGCGAGAAACACCTGGGCTGGAGTGGCCTCGCCCTCTTCGAGGAGCAGCGCGCCGAGCTCGGCGGTGTTGCCGTAGCGTACCTCGACGCTGATGCCACTCTGCTCTTCGAACTGGTCGATCAGCGGCTGGATGAGTGCTTCGTCGCGACCCGAGTAGAGGGTGAAGGCGTTATCGCTGGTTTCCGCTGATGCTGACGGCTCGGCGGCCTGGGTGCAGCCGGCAAGGGCGAGTACAGAGGCGCCAGCCAGGAGGGCGGCGACGGGGAAGGGTATGCGCATGGGACTCCAGAGACGTGGCGAACAATTTCTAAGGTAAGGCTACGCTAACTTTGTCGGCGGGGCGAATCGTAGATCCACTCGACAGCGGCAGGCCGCATGGCGTCGCCGATTGCGACGCCCGATCTTTGGCGGAGCGCTCGGGGGGAATAGCCCGAGACAGCAGACCGTTCAACCCACCAAGCGATGCGGTTCAGGCAGTCGCTGTCTGTCTCGTGCGATACGAAGGAATGACAATTTTGGATCTAATCAACCGACACGGCATCATCACCGGCGCAGGGCAGGGAATAGGGCGGGGCCTGGCTGTTGAATTCGGATCGCGCGGCGCACACCTGCTTTTGGTGGGCCGGAAAGAGTCAACGCTCGTCGCGACAGCGCGGCTGGTCGAAGCCGCCGGAGGCACGGCCGAAGTCTTGACGCAGGATCTCACCCTGCCTAATAGTGTTGACCGAGTTTCTGAGGCCATCGAGTCGTGGCCCACCGTGGACCTGCTCGTGAACAATGCCGGCAACGTGCGGGCCGGGCGGCTCGAACTGACCAGCGAGGCCGACATCCGATCGATGATTGACCTCAACCTCGTTGCCCCCGTGCTTCTGACCCGGGCAGTACTGCCGCGTCTTCGCGCCGGCGCCGACCGAGACAGCATCGTCCTGAACATTTCCAGCGGGATCGCACTCGTTGGCATGCCGTTTTATTCCGTCTATGCCGCCACTAAGGCCGGCCTCGCTCGTTTCGGAGAATCCCTGCGCCGCGAATTGACCGGATTGGGAGTGCACGTCGCGACCGTTTATCCTGGCGCGACGGATACGGACATGATGTCATCGCAGAACGCCGCCGCCTCGCCGGGCTGGGAGCGTCGATCCCTCGACGACGTTATCGCCGATGTTCTGGCCGGGCTGGAGGCTGGCGACCACGAAATCAACACGGCCCCCGAAGGCCGGCGTGGCATGCAGGAGCTCAACGTCTCCGACCCTATGGCCGTCGATGCCGCGATGGCCCCCGGGCTCGTAGATTTGGAATCCGCGGTACGAGACCACCGCAGCATCTAGGCAAATCGTTCGGGTGGCACTCGTTGTACCTTTGATCTCCCTGCGCGTCTCGAGTTGAGGCCGTCCGCCCCCGAGCCGCCCCCGCTCGGTTGGCGCAATGCCGTATTCGCGGCGTTCTTCGTGTCGGGCCTCGGCTTCGCCAGCTGAATGTCTCGGGTTCCCGCCGTGAGCGACGGGCTCGCACTCGATACCGCCCGGGTCGGCCTGCTCATCTTCGGACTCTCCGCACCTCTTGTTCATGGCCATGCTGCTTTTGGGCACGATCGTCGTTGCCGTGCACGGTCTCGCTGTCCAACGTCACTCAGGACGGCGACGGGGTCGATGATATCGCCTGGGATGCAGTGGCTTTCGAACCGCTCGACAGCAAGCCGAACGATTTCGTCGTTGCCCTCGGGGATTCCTACTCTTCAGGCGAAGGCGCGTCTGAACCCGACGGATCCAACTATTATTTGGAATCGGATCACCATGGAACAAAGACTGTCGATGGAGAAGACTCGCGGTTTCGAAACGCCTGTCATCGTTCGGCCGAAGCTTGGTCATTGAAAGCGTCGCTGCCCGGTAACAGCCAATCCATCGGCGAAGACTTTAACTCCAGAGCAAGCGACCTCGACTACCATCTGCTCGCTTGTTCGGGAGCAGAAGCCATGAATCTCCTCCCGTTCTCTACAGCCACTGAAACCAAGCCAACCGATTATGCCGGTAACGAAGGAAGGGGTCAGTTTGGTGAGGTGAGTCAATTGGATCGCGGTTTCGTTGACGAGAACACGACGCTCGTCACACTGTCGATTGGCGGGAATGACGCCCGATTCGGTGAGGTACTTAAAGCCTGCATGACAGCCCGGTGGACCAATCGAGACTGCGGAGCCATGGAACTGGAGTACGACGGTGGCGTTTTCATCAAGCAAGCGACGATGAATCGGGTCGCAGTTGATGTCCCTGCATCGGTACAGACAGTGCTGAAGCAGATTCGGGCCAAGGCGCCGACAGCCGTTGTGCTGCTCATGGGCTATCCGCAGATTTTTGAGACCGGTGCGGATTGCGTTCAGATTCATGATGAGGAGATGGCTTGGCTCAATGGCATCTCGGATCAGCTCAACGACGCACTGCGGGACTCAGCCTTGGCTCAATCAACCGTCGATGCGCCCGTCGTTTTCGGTGATCCAACAGCAGCATTCTCCGGTCATAATCTCTGCACGGAAAACTCGGCGATCAACGGACTACAATTCGAGCTCACACCGGGTGACAAGCCGATGATCACTATTCCGGTGCCTGGGCCGAACTTCGGCCTCGGCGTTTCCATGCAATCCGTGCACCCGAACAAATTTGGAACTGACCTCTATGCCAGGGTCATGGAATCGACTTTGACGGGAGTGTACCCATGATTCTCTGGGGCCGACTAGGGGGTGTTTCCACGGCGATTGTGGGAGCAAGTCTCCTGACGGGATGCGTCCAGTTTGCCGCCAGCGCCCGCTCGCTGGCGGTCGCCGAGGTCGAATCAATGCTTCCCTACGCGGAATCGTACTTTGGAGAAGTTCTCGCAAGTTTCGCCGACCGGGACGAAGCTCTAGCGGCGATTCGAGCGAACGAAACAGAGTTTCGAACGGCCCTGCTCACAGCCAAAACGCGCGACGACGTTTTGCGCAGTGACTTCGACCGAACCGGGGTGGCTCTGTACGCCACCGGAACTGACGGGGATCAGCTGTACACGGAAGTGCTGGTTTCCGGGCGGGGAGCGACCTCAGACTGGACCGGGCAGGACTACGAAATCGCGTACCTCTGCGTGCGCCAGCTCGGCACACCGGCACAACCCGAGAATGCTGCGATCGAAGAGGTTACCTGCCCGGAGAACCTCATCACGATCACCTTCCCGGGCCCACGTTCCAAAGACGTTTCACTGGATGAGGTGCGCAGCAAATGAGGCCTCCACGCACTTTACTCATGGTCACTGCGCTGGCGGCGACCCTGGCCCTGACGGCGTGCGGCCCGTCGTCCACGCCTGAACCCAGCCCGGCCGAAGCGGCCACTCCCCAAGCTGGTCCAACGACGTCGTCGACGCCCGTACCAGAAGCGATCGTTGATTCCGGTCCCGTCCAAGGCGCCATGGGAACAACTGAAACAGATGCCAGTGGCATATTGCGTTACACCGTGGTCGAGGGCGACGTGGGCGGTCTGGTCTGCCAGCGCTTCGGAAGAGCGTACTGGCAGCTGGAATCGGACCTGACCAGCGGTGGATTTAGCTGTAACTCCGTCATCTACCTCGGCGAGATCCTGACTCCCACGAACGACGTGAGGCCGTAAGCTCGACCAGTGCGCCTTGTAATTGCGAAATGCTCCGTTGACTATGCCGGGCGTCTCAGTGCGCATCTGCCGCTTGCCATCCGCCTGCTGATGATCAAGTCCGACGGCAGTGTGCTCGTGCACTCCGACGGCGGCTCATACAAGCCGCTCAACTGGATGAGCCCGCCCTGCTCCGTCACCATTTCCGAACCCGACAGTGATCAAGCGGATGCCGGCATCACCGCTCTCTGGACGGTCACCCACGCCAAGACCGCCGACCAGCTCGTGGTCAGCGTCTACGAGGTGCAGCACGACTCCGCGCACGAACTCGGCATCGACCCCGGCCTGATCAAGGACGGCGCCGAGTCACACCTGCAGAAGTTACTGGCCGAGCACATCCATCTGCTCGGTGACGGCTTCACCTTTGTACGCCGTGAGTACATGACGGCGATCGGGCCGGTCGATATCCTCGCGCAGGACGCGAGCGGCCGGTCGGTCGCGGTAGAGCTGAAGCGCAACGGTGACATCGACGGCGTTGAGCAGCTCACGCGCTACCTCGAACTCATGAACCGTGACCCGCATCTGGCGCCGGTCAGCGGAGTTTTCGCCGCGCAAACGATCAAGCCGCAGGCTCGCAAGCTCGCCGAGGATCGCGGCATCCGCTGCCTGTTGCTCGACTACGACGCCATGCGCGGACTCGACGATACGGCCTCGAAGCTCTTCTAACTCGCCTATCGCGGGCCGGCGACCACTAACCGGGCACAAGCTGAGAAAAAATGGGTAAATGGGGGAAGTGTGTCTGGATCGCCTAGGCTGGTGCGAGTGAATCCCACTCTGACGCGCACCTGGAGCGCCATCCTCTTCGACCTCGACGGAACCATCACCGATTCCGCCCCGGCCATCACCAGCTCTTTGGCCCGCACCTTCACGTTGCTCGGCCGCCCCGTTCCCTCGGCCTCCGAACTGCTCGCCTATGTCGGCCCGCCCATGCTCGACGCCTTTCAGGAATACGCGGGTATGACCCCCGACGAGGCTCACGAGGCCATCGCGGTCTACCGGAACGAGTATCACGGTGCCGCAGCTCTCGATACCGCGGTTTATCCCGGCATCGCTGGCCTGCTCGAGCGCATCCACGCAGCGGGCATTCCTCTAGCCCTGGCCACCAGCAAGCCGGAACTGAGTGCGATCGCCATCCTCACGCACTTCGACCTCGCGAAGTACTTCACGGCAACGGTCGGTGCATCCGCTGACGAGACCCGCAGCCACAAGGCCGACATCGTCGCCGAGGCCCTGGCGCGCCTCGGCGCAACCGGCGTCGACACCAGCGGCGCCGTCATGGTCGGCGACCGCAGCTACGACGCCATCGGCGCCCAGGTCAACGGTATTCCCGCCATTTTGGTGGAGTGGGGCTACGGCTCCCCCGCCGAAGCCGCCGCAGCGACCGCCGTCGTGCACTCGACCGATCAGCTCGGGCGCTTGCTGCTCGGCTGAGACCTGGCGTTTAGGAGTCGAAGCCAAGCCCCAGCGCGTCAAGGGTCTTGAGCAGGGAATTACGTTTTCCCCGGTTGTGGTCGGCGCGGCCCAGCGCCCACCGAGTGGCCTGAATTCCAGCGGATGCCATGGGTTCCGGGGGGAATGAAAGTGGACGGCCCCGCACCATGGCCAGTTCAGTGCGTTCTGTGGTGCGGTCGGCCAGCTGGTCCAGAATGACCTTGGCCGCGAAGTGGGTGGCCCCCACGCCGAGGCCGGTGAATCCGGCCGCGTAGCTGATGCGCCCTTGGCGTGCTTGGCCGAAGAAAGCGCAAAACTGGGTCGAGGTGTCGATGGCACCGGCCCATTTGTGGCTGAATCGCACGCCGGCCAGTTGCGGAAACGTCGTGAAGAAGTGTCTCGCGAGCTTTTCAAAGCTTTCAGGTCGGTTCTCGTAGGACCTGCGCACCCGGCCGCCGTAGTGATAAACGGCGTCGTAGCCGCCGAACAGAATGCGGTTGTCGGCGCTCAGCCGGTAGTAATGAAACTGGTTGGCCAGGTCACTGAGGCCCTGCCGGTGCTGCCAGCCGATCGAGGCGAGCTTGCTCGCATCGAGCGGTTCGGTCATGAGCACGTAGTCGTAGACCGGCACGGTCGCGAGCTTGTTGCGCTTGAGCAGCGACGGGAAAACGTTCGTGGCGAGCGCTGTCTTCTGGGCGGTCACGGTGCCGCCCGCTGTTACGATTCGGGTGCCCTGCGCCGGCGTGAGCCCTGCGGTGTCGAGAGCCTGCACGAGCGAGTGCTCGAAAATCTCAATCCCGAGATTGCTGGCCACGCGCGCCAGTTCGGCGGCCAGCTTGCCCGGATGCACGAGGGCGTTGCTACGGCGGTGCCAGACCCCCGCGAGGTAGGTCGGCGAAGCCACCTCGGCCTGCAGTGCCGCAGCATCGAGAAAGACGGTGTTGTCGTCGGTGTTTTTTTCGCGCAACCACTGAACCTGGTGCTCCTCGACGGCCAGGTCGATGGCTCCGGTGCGCTCGAAATCGCAGTCGAGGCCGAGGCTCGCCACGGCGTGCTCCATCTCGTCGAGATTTTCCTGGCCGAGCTCCGTCAGCCGGTCGATCTCCTCTGGCCAACGGCGGCGCCCGTTCTCTTCGCCGTGGGTGAGACTCGCCTCGCAGAAACCGCCATTGCGTCCAGATGCTGCCCAGCCCACCGTGCGCGCCTCCAGCAGCACCACTCGCGCCGCCGGATTCTGCTGCTTCGCGAGCACCGCGCTCCACAAGCCCAGGTAGCCGCCCCCGACGATAGCGAGGTCGCAGTTGAGGTTGCCCGAAAGGCGGGGATAGTTCGCGCGCGGAACGAGGTCATCGAGCCAAAAGGAGCTCTGCCGGGTACCGACGAGCGCAGCGGCCACCACGGATGCTGCGGGCCGGGCTCGGTCGAAAATCGTGCTGCTCATGTGTGGCGGCTCGCCATGGTGTCGTCCTCTCCTCCGGACGGGGCCCGGGCCCGATCCTCGGGCCCAGTTTATAGACTGGGCCCATGGACGGGGCCCGGGCCCCGTCCGGTTTTGCGGGAGAGGCCGGGCATGCGCTTAACGCAGTAGTGCCGCCCCGCAGAAGCGGGACGGCACCAGATTAATCGCTGGGACTAGATGATCGCGGCGCGCAGGGCGGCAGCGGCAGCGGCTGGGTCCTCGGCGCCGTAGATTGCTCCGCCGGCAACGGCGACCGTTGCTCCGGCGCGCTGCACCGAAGAGATGGTCGACAGGTTCACGCCGCCCGCGAGGGAGAAGGGAACCTTGGCGGTCTCGCCCTGGTTGAGCAGCGTTGCGAGCGAGAAGCCGGGCTCGGCCTGCTCGTCAAGACCAGCGTGCATCTCCACGAACTGAGCGCCGAGCGCGGTGACCTCGCGGGCGCGGGTGACCTTGTCGGCAACGCCGATAAGGTCGACAACGATGCCCTTGCCGTGCTTGGTTGCAGCAGCGACGGCTCCGATGATGGTGCTGTCACCGGCCGTGCCGAGCACGGTCACGAGGTCGGCGCCGGCGGCGAAGGCGATGTCGGCCTCGAGCTCGCCGGCATCCATGGTCTTGAGGTCGGCGAAGACGATCTTGTCGGGGTGCGCGGCCTTGATCGCGGTGACGGCGCGCAGGCCCTCTGCCTTGATTAGCGGGGTGCCGAGTTCGATGATGTCAACGTGCGGGGCAACCTGAGCGGCCAGCGTGAGCGCGGCTTCGGTGGTCAATACGTCCATTGCTACTTGGAGCTTCATGGCATTCTGCTTTCTGATAGTGATGAAGAGTGAAAAGTTCTTGTGGGGGTACGCGCCCTATTCGAGGTTGGCGTGACGCGGCCAAAGCTGTTCGGCCGTGGCCCCGCTCAATTGCCAGAGCGTGTGAAACAGGGCATCACCAACGAGCAGCACGGCCTGCTCGAACAGACCGCCCGAATACTGGGCCGACATCTGTCCGGCATGGTCCTGCTTGGTCGCGGCCGGAATGACCACGGTCACCGCAGCAAGCCGCCCGAGCGGCGACTCGGGAGCAGTGGTAAGCGCGAGCATGTTCGCGCCCACACTGTGAGCCGTTTCGGCGGCTCGCACAATGGCGCCCGTCGTTCCGGAGCCACTCGCAACCAACAGTAGATCGCCCGAGGCGATCGCTGGGCTGGTCACCTCGCCGACAACGTGCACGTCGAGTCCGAGATGCATCAGCCGCATAGCGGTCATCTTCAAAGCCAGGCCGGAGCGGCCGGCACCCAGCACGAAGATTCGAGGCGCCGCAGCGAGCACGGTGACAGCCTCCTCGAGCGATGAAGCGGATGCAGACCGCAGCGCGTCGACGACGTGGCTGTTCTCAGCGAAAATGAGCCCGAGGGCGTCCGCTGCAGTTGGGATGGTTGTCGTTTCGGTCATAGGTCAATACTCCACTCCTTCGAGCGGGAGTACTGCCCGCCAAAAGAACGGTTTAACTACCCAAACGGATGGCTATGAGTGGGCATCGCGGATGGCCCGGGTAGGATAGACCTATGACGATCTTCGCAACCCCCACTGAGCCCGGCACTCGCCCTGCCAGTTCCACCGCGCAGACCGCGCGCAGCGCGGCGGCCGAACGCTCCAAACTCATCGCCGACCTGACCGACGCGCACGCGACCACGCTGGAAACCCTGCTCGCCGTGCTGCGCTCGGGTAGCACGAGTGACACGGCCGCCCGCCAGAAAGCCACCGAGCTGGCCGCCGCTGCAATGGTCGCGCTGCGCGCGGTGAGTGACCTGGATCGTAGCCTCACCGAGGAACCCGTGGCTCAGGCCTTCGAACGGCTGCGCGACGATCTGCGCCCGCTCGTGCGTTTCGGTGACCTCGACGTGCAGTTTATCGAGCCACCGGTGAATGGGCGTGCCCTGCCCGGTGAGGTCGCCCATGAAGCCCGCGCCATCGTGCGCGGCGCCGTGCTCGCCCTGGTCGAGCAGACCGGGGTCGCCCGGGTGCGCGTGCAATGGGACTGCGACGGCAGCAACCTGCTCATTCGCATTCGCGACGACGGACCGGGCGACCTCGACGCGGAGGTTCCCAGCGTGCGCCAACTCGCCGCCCGCGTCGTCGCTCTCAGCGGCACCCTGGGCGTCGAGGCGACCGCCGGCTGGGGGTCCGAGATGGCGGTGTCACTGCCACTCGACGCGCCCACGGCATCCGTTTCTGCCGCTGCGGCCTGGGGGCTCAGCCCACGCGAACGTGGCGTGCTCGAGCTCGTGGCGTCGGGCGCACGCAATAAGGCGATCGCCGAGGCGCTGACCATCAGCGAGAACACCGTGAAGTTTCACGTGGCCAATCTGCTGCGCAAGGTGGGCGCCTCGACCCGTGCCGAGTTGGCCGCCCTCGCCCGCTGACCGCTAGGGTGAAGGGGTCAGAAGACACACACCACCACGGGAGCGCGCACCAGCGAGCTGAGAGGACGGCCAGGGCCGTCGACCGTTGAACCTGTCCGGGTAATGCCGGCGTAGGAAGTTCGATTACATGCGCACAATTGACGAATCAATTATCTCCCAAACTGTCACCACCGGCCCGATCCAGGGCAGCAGTAAACGCTACGAACCGGTGCAACACTGGCCCGGGCTTCACATTCCGGTCCGTCGGGTGAACCTCAGCAACGGCGAGCACTTCGACCTGTATGACACTTCGGGCCCGTACACCGACGACGCGGCCACCATTGATCTCGAGGAGGGCCTGCCGCGGGAGCGGGCCGGGTGGGAGCATCCGCTGCCCGTCGACGGCGCTGCGACCCAGCTGGTCTGGGCTCGGGCCGGTATCGTCACTCCGGAAATGGCCTACATCGCCGCCCGCGAGGGCGTCTCCGTCGAGCTCGTGCGCGACGAAGTGGCGCGCGGCCGGGCAGTCATTCCGGCCAACCATAAGCATCCCGAAAGCGAGCCGATGATCATCGGTAAGGCCTTCACCGTGAAAATCAACGCCAACATCGGCAACTCCGCCGTGACCTCATCGATCGCCGAGGAGGTCGAGAAAATGGTCTGGGCCGCGCGCTGGGGAGCAGACACCCTGATGGATCTCTCGACCGGCAAGGACATCCACCTCACCCGGGAGTGGATCATGCGCAACTCGCCCATTCCGGTGGGCACCGTTCCGCTCTATCAGGCCGTCGAAAAAGTCAACGGTGACCCGGCACTGCTCACCTGGGAGATTTACCGCGACACCGTGATTGAGCAGTGCGAGCAGGGTGTCGACTATATGACCGTGCACGCCGGCGTGTTGCTGCGCTACGTGCCGCTCACCGCCAACCGGGTCACCGGAATCGTCTCGCGCGGTGGATCGATCATGGCCGCCTGGTGCCTTGCTCACCATCAGGAGAGCTTTCTGTACACCCACTTCGTGGAGTTGTGCGAGATTCTGCGCCGCTACGACGTGACCTTCTCGCTCGGCGACGGCCTGCGCCCCGGATCCATCGCCGATGCCAACGACGAGGCCCAGTTCGCCGAGCTGCGCACCCTGGGCGAGCTGACGAAGGTCGCAAAATCCTACGGCGTGCAGGTAATGATCGAGGGACCCGGCCACGTGCCGATGCACAAAATCGTCGAAAATGTGCGCCTGGAAGAAGAACTCTGCGAGGAGGCACCGTTCTACACGCTCGGCCCGCTCGCCACTGATATTGCGCCAGCCTACGACCACATCACGAGTGCGATCGGCGCGGCCATCATCGCCCAGGCCGGCACCGCGATGCTCTGCTACGTCACCCCCAAGGAACACCTCGGGCTCCCCAACCGCGACGACGTGAAGACCGGCGTGATCACCTACAAGATCGCCGCCCATTCCGCCGACCTGGCCAAGCAGCATCCGCGTGCGCAGGAGCGCGACAACGCGCTCAGTCGTGCCCGGTTCGAGTTTCGCTGGACAGACCAATTCGCGCTCTCGCTGGACCCAGACACCGCCCAGAGCTTTCATGACGAGACGCTTCCTGCCGGGCCAGCCAAAGCCGCCCACTTCTGCAGTATGTGCGGTCCTAAGTTTTGTTCCATGCGCATTTCAGCGGATGTACGGGTCTACGCCGAAGAAAACGGCCTCACCAGCCTCGAGGCTATTGAGGCCGGCATGGCCGAGAAATCTGCCGAGTTCACCCGACTGGGCAGTTCGGTCTACCTGCCGCTGCGTGTGCTCGGGACAGACGAGCACTGATTCTGGTTCACCCCGACGACGCCGTGCGGCACGGTGAAAGTACCCGGTAGACGCAGCCGCACCGCACCCTGTTCTAGCGTCGCCGCAGGATCCTGATCCCGCTGGCCGTCGCCTGGCTCGTGATGGCAGCGTTGGCCTGTGTGCTGCTTCTCACCGGCACGAAGCCGAGCACCGCGTTCGGCGACACAGCCGCCATACCGGGCGGGCTGGCCCGCATCAGCGCGGTCATCCCGCTCAAATTCGACGGTTGGGTGCCACCGAGCGCAGCAGACCGTCTGGACAGCCCGGTGCAGCCCGGAGCTCACCGCGTGCGCATTCTGCTCGAGCTCACATCAGTGGATGCCGCTGGCCTCTCTTTCGACGCCGAATCCGTTCCGGCCACCCTGGTTTTCGAAATCCCGAATCAGGCCATCGCCCTCGTGCTGGACGGCCCACAGGGGGCGCGTTTATCTCTGGGAACCGGACACCACGTCGCGCCGCGAAAATATTCCCCGAAATTGGGGGTAAGTGTCTACCTCACACGCGGCTACCCCCGCCCATCGGCAAGCGGGCACCATGAGTGCATTCCACCAATGGAGGTCGTCATGACAACCGGATTCGACACACGAGTACAGCCGACCGCGACAACCATGGCCCACCTGAACGTGCACGTCTTTGGAAACCTCAGCGTTCGACGGGGGTCGACCGTACTGCACGCCCATCAATTGGGCGGACCCAAACCACGACAGATTTTCGAGATTCTGCTTGTGAACCTCGGGCTGCCAGTTTCCAAGGACCGACTGATTGAACTGCTCTGGGGCGCCAATGCTCCGGTCGAGGCGCTGCCCACTCTCGAAAGCTACGTGAGTGTTCTGCGTCGGCATCTGCAGCCGGGCGCGGGAAAATTCGGGCCGCTGCAAACCACGACTGGCGGCTACGTATTGGACCGTGACCTAGTCGACGTCGACCTAGACCAGTTCGACGTTCTGTTGCAACGAGCGCAGAAGACCCTTCCCGGCCTCGCTTACCCTTTGTTGCTGCGGGCTCTGGATCTCGCCGCCGCGCCACTGCTCGGCGACGAGCTCATTCCGGCCTGGGCATCAGAAGCCCGCGACCTGCATGCCGCTCGCCTCACCAGCGCCCGCATTCTCGCCTCGGAAACCGCCGCAGCCCTGCACCGCATTGATGATGCTCTCGATTTCGCGAATCTCGCCCTGATCGACGAGCCGTTGAACGAGCGGGCCTGGACGGCCCTCATCCTCAGCCTGGAGATGAGCGGGCGTCACGCCGAGGGGCTTCAGGCCTATGACCGGTGTCGCCGGGCAATGCAGAACGAGTTGGGCTGCGCTCCCGGCGCGATTTTGCGCGCCGCCCAGCTGCGATTATTGCATGCCACAGCTGACGGGGACGGCGACCTGGCCGACGTACTCTCCGCCCTGCTCACGTTGCACGATCAACTCCGAGCGTCACGCGCCAGAGGCACGACCTCGCGCCTTGCCACCACTACTCACCCTCGACCAGAGCTGGTCGCGGATTCCCTCCGGGAGGCCACTGATGTTGTCACGTCATTTCTGCGACGCGCCGTCGCGCACGTCTGAGCTGGACGAACCTGCGCCCACCGCCATACCACATGGGGGGGCAAAGAGACAGGACTCGACAAAAACTGAGCTTTTATTGATACTGGAGGCGCCAATCGGAAAAGCACGGCGTTCTCCGACGGCATCGAGGCTCACGAACGGGCAGAGAGGTCTCCGCACATGACCGCGCAGATGTCCCCGATCGAACCCAGCGTGCAGGGGACTACCGCTACCGCCTCCCTAACTGGTTCCGCCGCCGTGGGTCAGACGGTCCTGGGACAAATCCGCATACTCATCGTCGATGACCACACGACCTTCGCCGAACTGCTCATGGGTTCCCTCAATCGTGAACCCGACCTGTGCAGCGTGGGTTCGGTTAACAGCGTGGCCAGCGGCATCGCCGCCTGTTTGGAGCTGCTCCCCGACGTCGTCGTCATGGACTACCACTTGCCCGACGGCAGTGGCCTCGTCGCGGCCACCGCGATCCTCGCCCGCGCGCCTCATACCCGCATTGTCATCCTCACGGGCGACCCTGCCCTCGAGGCCCTTGAGCAGGCCGCCGCAATCGGGGTGTGCGCGTTCCTGCCCAAGGACGGATCGCTCGCAACGGTGCTCGATACCCTGCGGCACGCGCGCATCGGCGGTTTCATTGTGCATCCGTCCCTCGTCAGCCTGTTGAGCGCCCGACGGCGGCAGCGCAGCGAAGAGATCCCCTTTCCCGATCTCACGAAGCGTGAGCTCGCTGTGCTCCGCCTTATGGGCGAAGGCTCCGATGTGCGGGCCAACGCCAAAGTTCTCGGAATTTCTGAGAACACCTGCCGAGGCTACGTCAAAGCGATCCTAGGCAAGCTCGGAGCACACTCACAATTGGAGGCCGTCGTCATCGCCACTCGACTGGGTTTGGTTCCCGCGCAGCATGTCTAATCCGAAGGCGGCGAGACCGAGCAAAATCGACCGAACCCGGTCAGAGGAACGCTCAGAGGTTCGCGCCGCTGTAAGTCGTTTTATTGCTGTCGGCGCCTTCGCAATGATTGTCATCGCCGCGCCGGTCGGCCTGTGGGTTCGAGCTGAATCCCAGAGCAATGCCATGGAAAATGCCATCCAGCAGACCCAGCGCCTCGCCGACTACTCCGTCGGGCCGCTCGTGAGCGACAACCTCATCGCCGGTGCGCCCGGGGCCGCTCGGTACCTCGATGACCGCCTCGCCCCCCGCATCTCCGACGGCTCCCTCGTGCGGGTCAAGGTCTGGGACACCGAGGGTCGCATCGTCTACTCCGATTTTCCATCCCTGATCGGAGAGGTCTTCGACCTCCCCAGCTTTGCTCCAGAGCTACTCGCTGGCGGAAAGGGGCGTGCCAATCTCGGCGTGCAGGACGGCGCAGACGACCTGAACGAATCCCAATCCGGCGAATTGGTCGAGGTGCACGTACGCACCACCGCTGCCAACGGCCAAGCGCTGATTCTCGAGGCCTACTTCAACGACGACGCGGTCCATGATGAGCAGAATGCTCTCGTTGTCGGTCTCATCCCCGCGTTCCTGCTGTCGCTCGGCGCATTGCAACTGGCCCAGCTATTCCCGGCCGTGCGGCTCGCCCGGCGCATTCAGGGCCACCAATCAATCAAGCGCCGACTGCTGCAGCACGCGATCGACGCTTCCGATCTGGAACGACAGCGCATTGCGCGCGACCTGCACGACGAAGTCATCCAGGATCTTGCTGGACTGTCCTATGCCCTCGAGGCCGAGGAACGACACTCACCCCCTGAGAACCAGGCGCTCTTCGGCCAGGCTAAGGCCATCCTGCAAAAGAATGTCCGCACCCTGCGCGCCATGACCACCGAGCTCTACCCGCCCGATCTGGCCGAACTCGGGCTGCCGGCCGCCCTCACTCGGCTGGCCGCACCGCTGCTTGAGCACGGCATCACGGTCAAATTGCATATTCCCCCCGACTGTGAACTTGATCGAGACCGAGCCGCCATGTTTTATCGGGTGGCCAGAGAGGTGCTCGCCAATACCGTCAAGCACGCCAAGGCCGGGATTTTGGAGCTGTCGCTCATGCAAGATGCGGACCGAACTATTCTGCTCATCCACGACAATGGATGTGGCTTCGATTTGTCCGAAGATGCCCCCGAAAATCATCTGGGCCTACGCATTATGCGCGATACCATCGAGGTCGCCGGCGGCACACTTGAGGTACGGTCCTGGAGGGGCGGTGGTACGTCGGTCATGGCGACCCTTGAACGGATTGCTCCCGCTCGAATACGGTAACCAAGCTCAGCGCGCAGGGCGGGGAGGTCAGCTTTTTCGTCGGCCTCCCCGCCGAAACCAGCCAATTCACGTAAAACATCAGGTACCCGCCGGCAATCCCGGCCGATAAGCCGGCGGGTAGGAGCCCATCGGGGTGCTGTCAACCACGGGAACGTCCGAGGTGATCGGATCGTTCACCCGGTAATCGCCCACGGCAAACTGAATCATCATGTCATGGTCCTCGTGCGAGAGATTGTGACAGTGAATCATGTAACGGCCGCCGGCCTCCTTCCCGGTATCGAACTGCATCAGCACCGTGACGGATTCATTCTCACCGACATAGAAGACGTCCTTCGGCCCCTTCTCCCAGGCAAACGGTTTGCCTCCGTTGATATTGCGTCCGATGATCTTGCCGTCCACCAGGTGGATGTGTACCGGGTGGAACCAGCCGCCCGAGGAGTTGGTAATGGTCCACTGCTCTACGTCGTAGGGCTGAGGATTACCGAACAGCTTGGTGAAGTTTGACGCCTCCACATCGGCCCAGGTCGTATCGTTGATTTTCCACAGGCCGTTACCGCGCGCCACCACCATTTTTCGCTTCACCTTGGCCATGTCGGGGGTGAGGCTCATGGTGGCCAGGCCGCCCAATTCGGAATGGATCGCGCCTCCGTCGTCGAGGGAGGTAGGGATGGCAGAGATGGAACCGACGTTCGAACCGGAGTCGGCTACGACCTGGAATTTCATGATCTTGCCGGTGTTGACGAAGTCCACGTTGTTCTTGTTGCTGAGGTTTCGCAGCTCGACTGTTTGCCCCGGCTTGTACCGGCGAAAGTCGATCAGAATCTCGTAGCGTTCGGCCGTGCCCTGACGCCACGATCTCACCGCTTGAACGGTGGGCGTCATACCGCCGTCGGTGCCGACGATGTAAATCGGCTCACCGGTTGAGAGGGTCGGCCGGTAGGAGCGTCCGACTGAGGCGATCAGCACTCGAAACCGGTAAATGCGGGGCTTGACTTTCATCGTGGGCCACGGCACACCGTTGACCATGATGATGTCACCCCACACTCCCTTGTGGCCGTTGTCGTTGTAGCCGAGGGAGCCGTCGGCTTTGAACATGGCATCCGAGATCATGAGCGGCACATCGAATTCGCCCTGGGGCAGCTGCGCCCGTTCGAAGGGGTCGTGCAGGGCATAGATGCCAGCCAACCCCCCGTACACATTCTGCGCGGTCTGGTGCATGTTGTGGTCGTGATACCACAGCGTGCGCGCCGACTGCCAGTTGGGGTACTGATAGTTTTTGACCTTGCCGACGGCGGTGAAGTCGTTGGCGTACCCGTCGTACTGCGGCAGCGACGCCGAGCCGTGCAGGTGAGTGACGGTATTGAACGCACTCGGGTGCAGCAGACCGTTGGTTGACAGGGCGTTGCGAATGCGCACCTCGCTCCGGGTGCCTTGGCTCAGCCGGATGGTCGGGCCGGGAAAAATCCCGTTGTAGCCGGCGACCGTCGTAGACAGTCCGGGAACGAACTGGGCCTGACCGAGCTTCTGGGTGAGGGCGTAACGGGCAAAGGGGCGCGACGGGTCTCCGTCGTCGAATCCTGTCTCGTACGGCAATAATTCCGGGGGACGACGGAACACGCCAGCGTAGGGCACCGGCATGTTCGCAGGTGCCAGCAGGCTTTTCGTTATGAGTGGGGTGGTGGAAACCGGGTCGTCTCCTCCACTCATTCCGATGACGCCGAGAGCACCGAATGCTCCCAGCTGTAACACTTCCCTGCGTGATGTCATGACGTCTCCTGCTGTTTTTTCGAAACACACTGCTTGGTTAGGATGTTGTGGTGACCGGCTGGCGACTCGTAGGAGAGTCGCCAGCCGGGAAATTCGAGTGACTGTCTTAGTTCACCGCTCCTGTCGTGTACGACCACGTGCGGGTGGCCACCGGGTTGCCGGCGAGGTCTCGCACGGCACCCGTACCACCGGTGATGGTCACCGTGTACGTCGTGTTTGCCAGGAGTGTGGCGTTCGGGTTGATCGTCAGTACGCGGGTAGTCGCGTTGAACGACAGGGTCGAAGCGATCGTCGCGCCGGGACGGGTGACAGTCACCGACGTTGCGGTGAAGCCAGTGATGGCTTCACTGAAGGTCGCGGTCGGGCTTACCAGCCGTCCAACTGCCGTCGCTCCCGCAGCGGGACTCTGTGCGGTGATCGTCGGAGCCGGACCGGTGATGAACGACCAGGTGCTCGTCGCCATCGCGTTGCCGGCCGCGTCACGGATACCCGAGAGGGTGGCC
>NZ_PJJJ01000025.1 GCF_002929495.1 Cryobacterium sp. Y82 | reverse complement strand
TCTGGGACCCCACCCAAACCTGGTGCCCCGCCCACACCCACCGCGCCAACACCCCCAGCCCCGAACCACCCTGGCGCACCTGAAGCGTTCTTTTTGCCGGTCACCAGGAGGCCATCACCGAGCACCAACCCTCGGCGGCTACCAGACTCGGTGTGACGCTGGGAGAAAATCATGGATTGCGTCTTAACAGCCATTGGCAGCTTCACGCTGGTGCTCGTGCTGGTCGGCGCGTTCATCTGGCTGTCCTGGGGTCAGGACTCCGTGACACGACGCCCACGGAGCCGAACCGGATCAGCGCTTGCGACGGGCGAGGAACGCATCCATTCGGGTAAATTTTGCCTCGGACTCGAACAGGATCGACTGGGCGACGTTATCAACGAGCGGATGCGCGGCGCGCGGAGCGTGGAAGACCTCCTTGGCGAGACGGGTCGCGAGCGGGTCCTGTGCGGCGATCCGGTCGGCCAGTGCGTGAGCGGCGGCGAGCAGGTCGTCGGGGTCGTGCACCTCGGTGACCAAGTGCACTGCGAGGCATTCGGATGCGCTGAGGATGCGCCCGGCGAGGATGATCTCCTTGGCCACCGGCTCTCCGACGAGCTCGGCCAAACGCCAGAGCGCACCGGCGGCGGGCAGGATGCCGAGCGCGGTCTCCGGATTGCCGAGACGGGCGCTCGTGGACGCGATGCGAAAGTCGGCCGCGTAGGCGAGTTCGGCGCCGCCGCCCAGCGCCCAGCCGTCGATGGCGGCGATGACGGGCATGGGAAGTTTCGCGATGCGCGAGAACAGTGCGGAGTTGATGCCGAGCAACGCATCATCGCGCCGACGTTCCCGCAGCTGGGCGATATCGGCACCGGAGGCGAAGACACCATTCGCCCCGCTGATGATGAGGATACGCGGCTGCTGCTCGAGTTCGGCGCAGACGGCGTGCAGCTCGTCGATCATGGTCTGGTCGATGGCATTGCGCACGTCGGGCCGGTCGAGCTGAACGTGCACCCGATCGGCGCGGCGTTCAATCGTAAGCGTGGTGGTCATTGTGGGACGTCTCCATTGAGGTCGAAATTTTGGTCGCTTCTGGGATCGGGGTCGGTCGTGCCGGCAGGAAACACCCGCTTGTAGCTGCGGCCGTCGGGCAGGGTCACCGTGCGGCTGACCAGGGTGCCGCGACGCACCTGCAGGTAGATGGCCTGGGCGCTCACCCCGCGTTCCGCCGCCGCCTCGGCGACCGACAGACCGGGGAGGTCGGTCGGTACACTGCTCGGCCTTGCAGAGCGTTTGCGGCCAGCTTCAAGGCGGGCGCTGATCTCCTCATCGCTGCCGCCCCAACGCCATCTGGCCGCCGGGGGTTTAAGCCCTGTAGCATCAGCGACCTGCTCCCACGACGTATCGGCGGCGAGCGCAGCGCGAACCGCGACGAGCGTTGCCGGGTCCTGATCGAGGGCGGCCTGCAGCGAGCGGATGGCGCGCAGCCGATTCAGGGGCGAGCCACCGTCATCCGTGTGCAGCGCTAAAAGCTGCTCGAGCGCGGCAGCCGTCGTCGGCGCTAAAAACGATCCCATGCGTGGTCCTCATCACATCTGCTGCAACTGTGTCAGCAGCCCCATCTTGCCAGACCAGATCCGTCGCCAGCGCAGTGCAGATCAGACCAACACGACGACGGAGTGTGGAGCCAGCTGCAGGGCGTTGGGCAGCCGATCCTGCACGGCATCGGGACCGGTCGCGAAAGACAACACCACCTCTCCCCGACCGGCCGGCACGCGCACCGACCGCTCACCGAAGTTGATCACAACCTTGGTGCTACCACGGTGCACCCGTAACCACCCCTCAGCAGCATCGAACTCCACGGCAATCTGGTCGAACCGTGGATCTGTGACGTCGGGATACGAACGGCGAAACGACGCCAACTCACGATAGAACCCGAGCAGTCGAGCATGCTCGGTCTCGTCCGCCTCACTCCAGTCGAGTTTGGAACGCTCAAACGTGGCCGGGTCCTGCGGGTCGGGAACGATCTGCGGATCCCACCCCATACGGGCGAACTCGTTGATCCGCCCGGTGGCCGTTGCTGCGCCGAGCTCAGGCTCGGGATGCGACGTAAAGAACTGCCAGGGTGTTGTTGCACCCCATTCCTCCCCCATGAACAGCATCGGCGTGTACGGCCCGAGCAGGGTCAGCGCCGCCGCAATCGCGAGCTGACCCACATCCAGCTGGGCGCTGAGACGGTCGCCGGCAGCCCGATTGCCGATCTGGTCATGATTCTGGGAAGCGACGACCAGCCGCCAGGTGGGCATCCGTTCGCGGTCGATGCGGCGGCCGTGGGTGCGTTCGCGAAAGCTCGAGTATGTGCCGTCGTGAAAGAATCCGTGGGTGATCACCTTGGCGAGGGCGTCAAGCGGCTCGAAGTCGGCGTAGTACCCGGCAGTTTCCCCCGTCAGAGCCACGTGCACGGCGTGATGAAAGTCGTCGCTCCACTGGGCATCGAGGCCGTAGCCATTCGCCTCTCGCGACGTGATGAGGCGGGGATCGTTGAGGTCGGATTCGGCGATCAGGGTGAGCGGACGCCCGATCTTTGCGCTGAGCGCACCGACTTCGACGGCGAGTTGCTCGAGCAGGTGGGTCGCGCTCGTGTCGCGCAACGCGTGGACGGCGTCGAGCCTCAAGCCGTCGACGTGGTAGTCGCTGAGCCACATCAGGGCATTGTCCAGAATGTAGCGGCGCACCGGATCGGAGTTTGGCCCGTCGAGGTTAAGCGCGGAACCCCAGGTGTTTCCCGCAGCCTCGCTCAGGTACGGGCCGAACTGGGGCAAATAGTTGCCGCTCGGACCGAGGTGGTTGTAAACGACATCCTGAATCACGCCGATGCCATGCCGATGGCAGGCGTCGACGAAACTCTGATACGCTGCCGGGCCGCCGTAGCCCTCGTGCACGGCATACCAGAGCACGCCGTCATAACCCCAGTTATGCGTTCCGTTGAACGCGTTCACCGGCAACAGCTCAACGAAGTCGACACCGATTGATTGCAGATGATCAACCCGGCACGCTGCCGCTTCGAACGTACCCTCGGGTGTGAAGGTTCCCACGTGCAGCTCGTAGATGATGGCACCGGCGAGCTGGCGGCCGGTCCAATCGGTGTCCTGCCAGATATGGTCGGCGGGATCGAAGGTGCGCGACAGGGCGTGAACCCCACCGGGCTGACGCCGCGCGCGCGGGTCGGGGAACGGCCCACTCCCGTCCACAATGAATCCATAATCCATGGCGCCCGCACCAACGGGGGGAACGGATGCCGAAAGCTCCCACCATCCGTCATCCCGCGCCGCCAGCTCGAGCCTGCGCGGCCCGAGTTGCAGCTGGACAGCGCACGCGTCGGGGGCCCAGACAGCAAATTTCTGATCGTTCATGCGTGTCGTCCTGTGGGGTTGGGGAGGGCGGGGTCGAACGGGGAACCTCGGTCATCGTCATCGTCACCGGCGACCAGCAGAGCCACCGGGTAGCGAGCGAGAACGTCAGCGACCCGCAGGCTCGGACCATAGAACTTCTCCTGGGTGAGCACGTCGATGTAGCTGCGGCCGGCTAGCGCGATGGTCGTGTCGCCCCAACCCCCGGCGCGGTGCAGCCCGATCGGCAGCCGGGTGGCCACCGTGATCGCTCCCCCGCGATCGAATGCCACAACGTGCTCGGCGGCCGCGCCGAAGGCGGGTATCGAGGCGTAGCGAGTAAAAAACCTCGCCCGGTCGCGGCGCAGCCGCAGGGCGCGGGAGGTGACCAGCAGCTTCGCGGCTCCACTGGCGTCGATGGGAGGAAGCCACCCGCCGTCGACGCGGATCAACAGTTCGCGGCGTTGCTCATAGTCGACCGGGCGGCGGTTGTCAGGGTCGACCAGCGACGTCTCCCACAGTTCACTGCCCTGATACACGTCGGGGACTCCCGGCATGGTCAGCTGCAACAGCTTAAGCGAGAGCGAATTGCTCCAGCCTGTCTGCTGCAGTTCAGAGACCAGACCGGCGATGAGGTCGTGGGTCGGCCCGGGGCTGACGGCGGAGGTGACGAGCCCATCAAGTTTCATCTCAAAATCAGCGTTCTGTTCCGTCCAGGTGGTCGAGGTTCCGGCCTCGCGCGCCGCCTTCAGCGCGTACGCGAGGAGACGCTCCCGGCTGGCTGGCCAGGCGCCGACGATCGCCTGCCAGAGCAGGTTCTCGAACGGCGCGTCACTAAGCGGATGGCGCGCCCGCAGTTGCTCGAGCAGGCCCTCCCAGCGGGCTGGGATCTCAGCGAGCACCGAGATGCGCGCACGCACGTCTTCGCTACGTTTCGTGTCGTGGGTTGACAGGGTTGTCATCGACTGCGGGAACCCGGCCTGGCGCGCTCGTTGCCGGTTGTGGAACTCGGTCACCGTGACCGCAAACTCGTCGGGGTCAGCGCCGACTTCGTTGAGCGAGGTAAGCCGGCTGAACCGATAGTAGGCCCGGTCTTCGACCCCCTTAGCCATGACCATGCCCGACGTTTGTTGAAAGCGCACGGCAGCCGGATGCTCCGAGTCGCCCAGTAGTGGCAGCAGCCGGAGGATTTCGGCCTCGAGTTCGGGTCTGTGGGCGATCGATCGATTCGCCGCCGCCTGCAGGTGGCCCTGACCCAGGGGCAGGTAGGAACGATACACCGGAAAACAGGCCAGAAGCTCGGCGACAGCGTCGGCGGTACGGTCATGACTCTGTTCGTCGCTCGGTACCAGGCGAGCGATGCGCAGCACCTCCGAGCGCAGGATACCGTCAGCCACCACGCGCTTGTTTCGATAAACCAGTTTCCCCCACCCTGCTTCGTCGGCACCCTGGAGCCGCAGCTCCAGGGCGTCCAGATCTGCCTGGCCGGCCGGATCAACGAGCACCCGATCAACGTCGGTGAGGGCGTCATACCCGGTGGTGCCAGCCGTCGCCCAGCTCGTGGGAAGTTGCTCTGGCCCCTCGAGAATTTTTTCGACCAGAACGTAAGCGCCGTTTGTGGCACGACGCAGCGCCTCAAGATAACCGGCCGGGTCGGCCAGGCCATCCGGATGGTCGACCCGCAGTCCCTGCACAAGACCGTCACGCACCCAGCGCACGATCTCACGGTGCGACTCCTCGAACACCCACGGCGTTTCCACGCGAATGCCGGCCAGACTGTTCACGGCGAAGAATCGACGATAGTTCAACTCGTCGTCGGCCCGCCGCCAGTTCACCAGCTCATAGTTCTGCCGATCGTGCACACCAGCCGGGCTGGCACCAATGTCGGCGGTTCCGGCGGCAATCGGAAAACGATTTCCGAAGTAGTGCAACTCGCCGTCAACGATCTCCAGCTGATCAAGCTGGCCAGGCTCGTCGCCCAGCACCGGAATGCGAATTCGCCCCTGACCGTACGCCCAATCCACGTCGAAGGCCTCGGCGTATCGCGACTGCTGGCCATTTTGGAGCAGATCCCACCACCACGAATTCTGCCGCGGCGTCGCTACACCCATGTGGTTCGGCACGATGTCTACGAGTACGCCCCGACCTAGCTGGTGGGCCGCTGTCGCGAACCGGTCCAGGGCATCCGCCCCGCCTCTGGCCGGGTCGACGAGGGAATGATCGACGACGTCATACCCGTGATCTGATCCGGCCTCGGCCTGCAGCAATGGCGAGAGGTAGACCCAGTCCGCACCCAGATCGCGAATGTAGTCCACCGTAGCCGCGGCGGCATCAAGGTCGAAGGCTGCGCTGATCTGCAGTCGATAGGTCGAGCGCGGCGCGGGTACCCGCCCCGCTGCCGCCCTACCTGGTTTGTCGGTCATGGCCCGGCCCTCAGCTGTGGCCGGGCAAAGTGATGAGGCCGGTGGCACCGGCCAGTGACGCTGCAACGGAGTGATCCGGCACAACTTCGGCTTCGTGATAGGCGCGCAGCACCACCAAAGAACGACCGGCCACGGTCTGAATCGCTCCGGCCGGACGGGGGATGGAATCGGCGCCCTCGCCGGCGGTGTCGACCACGATCTTCCAGGCCGGTGCATACTCATCGGGCGGCAGCGTAAATTCGACGTCTTCGGCGTCGGCGTTGAACAAGAGTAGAAAGTTGTCGTCGGTGACGTCCTGACCACGCGCGTCGCGCTCGCGGATTCCGTTGCCGTCGCCGTTGAGAAATTTGGCGACAGTGCGGGCCAGGCTTTCGTCCCAGTCTTTGGAGGCCATCGGTTCACCATCGGTGTTGAGCCAGACAATATCGGGCAGCGATTCGCCCGCTACGCGATTACCAGGTCGACCGTCGAAGAATCTGCTGCGCCGAAAAGTTGGGTGCTCCCGGCGCAGGCGGGACACGGCGGCCGTGAATTCGATCAGTGGCACATCGGCCTCGTCCCAGTGAACCCAGGTCAACTCGGAATCCTGCGCGTAGGTATTGTTGTTGCCGAGCTGGGTACGGCCCAGCTCGTCGCCGTGCAGCAGCATCGGCACCCCCTGCGACAAGAGCAGCGTCGCGATGAAGTTGCGTGCCTGCCGGGCGCGCAGCCCGCGAATCACGGGATCATCACTGGGGCCCTCAATACCGGAGTTCCACGAGCGGTTGTGCGACTCACCATCCTCGTTGTCTTCGCCGTTGGCATCGTTGTGTTTCTCGTTATACGAGACCAGGTCCGCGATGGTGAAACCGTCGTGCGCGGTCACGAAATTGATCGAGGCCATCGGGCGGCGCCCGGAGTGTTCGTAGAGGTCGGCCGATCCCGCCACGCGGGAGGCGAATTCGCCCAGGGTGGATGGCTCACCCCGCCAAAAATCGCGCACGGTATCACGGTACTTACCATTCCATTCGGACCACTGGGAGGGAAAGTTTCCGACCTGGTAGCCGCCGGGACCGACATCCCACGGTTCCGCGATGAGCTTGACCTGCGAGACGACCGGATCTTGTTGCACAAGCTCGAAAAAGGTGGAGAGCTTGTCGACGTCATAAAGGTCGCGGGCCAGGGCCGACGCCAGGTCGAACCGAAATCCGTCGACGTGCATCTCGAGCACCCAGTACCGCAGCGAGTCCATGATGAGCTGCAGCACGTGCGGGTGCCGCACGTTCAGGGTGTTTCCGGTGCCGGTGTAGTCCATGTAGTAACGCTTGTCGTTGTCCATCAGGCGGTAGTAGGCCTCATTGTCGATGCCCTTGAAGGACAGGGTCGGCCCCATATGGTTGCCCTCGGCGGTGTGGTTGTACACCACGTCAAGAATGACCTCGATGCCGGCAGCGTGCAGGCTGCGCACCATACCCTTGAATTCCTGCACCTGCTGGCCGAGATCTCCGGTCGCGGAATACGCGCTGTGCGGCGCGAAGAATCCGATCGTGTTGTAGCCCCAATAATTGTTCAGGCCCTGTTCAACGAGTGTTCCGTCGTTGACGAACTGGTGCACCGGCATCAGCTCAATAGCGGTCACGCCGAGCTTTTGCAGGTGGTCGATGACCGACGGATGCGCCAACCCTGCGTAGGTGCCGCGCTGCCTCTCCGGCACCGACAGTTGCAGCTTGGTGAGGCCCTTGACGTGTGCCTCGTAGATGAAGGACTCGCTGTATGGCGTGCGCAGCGACCGGTCACCGGTCCAGTCGAAAAACGGGTTGACGACGACGCCGAGCATCATGTGCAAAGCGGAATCTTCGTCATTCGGGGAGTCGGGGTCATCGAAATCGTAGGAGAACAACGAGGGATCCCAGTCGATAACCTCGGTCGTGGCCTTGGCGTAGGGATCAAGCAGCAGCTTGCTCGGGTTGGCCCGATTACCGGCCGCTGGATTGTAAGTGCCGTGCACCCGATAGCCGTAACGCTGGCCCGGCTGCACGAGGGGCAGATAACAGTGCCAAATGTAAGCGGATGACTCACGCACCTCCACCCGCGTCTCGTCTCCGTCTTCGTCGATGAGACACAGCTCGACACGTTGGGCGGCTTCGCTGAACAGGGCGAAGTTGGTACCGCTCCCGTCAAACGTCGCGCCCAGGGGGTAGGCGGTTCCGGGCCAGGTTTCCATGAGACTCCTCGGGATGAAGATGGGACACGGTCAGATGCAGGAGCGGCGAGGACGCGCGCAAACAGGTGATCGAATCGCGCTTGCAGAACACGCTACAGGCATCCGCCGCCATAGCCACCCCCAGCGCCCTCACCCGCGCACACACCCGCGCCCATTCCCGCGCCCATTCCCCCCGGGGCCTCAGGGGCCTCAGCCGAGGTGTTCGCGCACGAGCGGTGCGACCTCGGTGCCATAGAGTTCGATGCTGGTCATCAGTTTCTCGTGCGGCAGCGTACCGATGCTGTACTTCAGATCGAATCGAGACAACCCGAGCCCCGTCACCACGGCCGCGATTTTTGTCGCCACCGTTTCGGGCGAGCCGACGAAGACAGCTCCACTAGGGCCGGCCTCCTGCTCGAACCGTTCCCGCGTGGCGGGACTCCAACCGCGTTCACGACCGATGCGGTTCTGCATGGCCTCGTAGTGTGGCCACATTTCGTCGCGAGCCTGGGCATCCGTCCTGGCGATATAGCCGGGCGAATGCTCACCGATTGGTAATGAGGGCTTTTCGAACTGCGCCAGAGCGCGGCGATACAGGTCGACCAGGGGGGCAAAGGCGAGCGGGGCACCGCCGATAATGGCAAGCATGAGGGGCATTCCATAGTGCGCCGCACGGATGACGGATTCGGGACTGCCGCCCACACCGATCCAGGTCTTGATCGACCCGGACTCGGTCGGCGGAAAGACTGTCTGGTTGCTCAGGGCTGGCCGGGTCTGACCGGACCACGTCACCGGCTCTTCCTTCCGCAGTTCGGTGAATAGTTCCAGCTTTTCCTCGAATAGCTGCTCATAGTCGCCGACATCAAGGCCGAAGAGTGGAAAGGATTCCGTGAATGAGCCACGGCCGAGAATGACCTCTGCCCGCCCGTTCGACACAGCGTCGAGCGTGGAAAACCGCTGATACACCCGCACCGGGTCGTCTGAACTCAGCACGGTCACGGCTGAACCCAGGCGAATGGTGCTGGTCTGGCCCGCAATGGCGGCGAGTACGACCTCGGGGGCGGAGACAGCGAAATCGGCGCGGTGGTGCTCGCCGATGCCGAAGAAGTCCAGGCCCACTTGATCGGCCAGTACGGCCTCAGCCACGACGTTGCGCAGCACCTGCGGTTGAGTGAGCGGCCGCCCGTCGGCCGCGACGGTGACGTCTCCGAAGGTATCGAGTCCCAGTTCAAGTTTGTACGTCACGCGATTAGGCCTCTCAAAACAAAAGAATAGTTCCACGCACATGCATCTACCGGTGCAACCTTGTCCCGACAGAATTTAGTTCATCATTTTCGATTTGTAGCGCCAAAGCCACCAAAATGGGGTTACGTGCTCTCTGCACCCGACGACTGGAGACCCCCATGACCGAAATCGACCTCATCAGTTTGTGGGTCAAGGCGCGAGCACACATTATTGTCTCCCAAGCTGCCCCAACGTTTCTGCTCACCGCCACTGTGGGCTTTCTCGCACTAGGACTTGGCACCGCCGACCTGGCCGTACGCATTGCCGCCGCGGGTATTCTGCTCGCGTCGGGTATTTTCGGGGCGCTCGCGCAAATAGCGGCTGCGAACGAGGGACTGGCAGTCATCGCCGACCTACGTTCCGTGCCGACACCCAGCTCGCTCACCCGGTGCATTGTCTCTATGGCAGCATGGGTCAATGTCGTGCGCTACGTGACCCCGGCGATCTTCGTGATCGTCTATGTCGCCGTCTTGATTTCGCTGTTCTTCAGCGCGCCCGCACCGATTATGGGCCGCTGACCCATCAAATACGCTGCCAGACGGCGCGCGTTTGTGGTTAGGAAGATGTGGCCACCCGGCGATCACGTCGCCTGCGCCACCACGTCCAAACCCGCGTGACAATGCGCTTGAGGACGGCTCCCAGCCGACGCGCTGACGCGAATTCCGTTCCGAGCACGGCGAGGCCCAAAAAGACGATGAGCCACCCAGGTCCCGGCAAGGGAATCAAAATCATGCCGATCGCGACAATCAGCGCGCCGAGCAGCCCGACGCCAAGGCGATAGGCGAAGAGCAGATACGGGTGCCCGTCAACCCACGTGCGAGCACGCCGCAGTGCCCTCCGCACCGGATGCCGTGGGTCGCTGCCGCTGGTTATATCGCGGGAGAGGTGCTCTGACATTTACCCAATCTAAGCCACGTTTCTGGGAGGTGGCGCAGCATCGAGGTAATACCAGTGCTGGTCGACTTTCTGAAAGCGACTGACTTCATTGTGCCGTCCCGCTTTGCCGGTTACACGATAGTGCGCTGTAAATTCCACGATGCCGTTGCTATCGAGTAACCCGCCGCCTTTTGTCCGTACGATATCGAGCCGCCGCCACGTTATCTCCGGGTCCAGTTCGAGCGCTTCAGGTCTGGTGAGTTGATGCCATGTCTTAAGTAGATACTGCGCATCGCCAAAGTAGAAGGCGCTATAACGTGAACGCATGAGCCATTCGGCCGTTGGCGGTAAGGCAGTACCACTGTGAAAACGGCCGCAGCACTCAGAATAAGTGTCGCCGCTCAAGCAGGGACACCGTTGATGCAGAGTGATGGCGGTTTTTCAGACTCTGCTACGCCTGCGCCTTGGCGTAAGCCTCGCGAACGGAGCCGGCGATGCGCCCCCGGTCGGACACGTGTGTGCCATTGGCGGCGGCCCAGGCGCGGATGGCCTGCAGCTCGGCCCGGTCTGAACCGGCCGAACTGGCACCGCGCGTTTTGGCGGGCACGTAGCCAACGCGCCGTGAAACATTTGTGTAGGGCTTAATCGCAGCTCGGAATTCAGCGAGATTCTCTGTGGACAGATCGATCTCGTAAGAGTCACCCTCAAAGGCAAAGGAAACGGTTGCTCCGGAGCCATTCTCGATAACGGTGCCGTCAAGGTCGTCCAGCAGCTGAACCGTGGTCTTCTTCATTCTGGGATTCTCCAATACGCTGTCGAATACATTCGGGATGGATACATTCGTTTGTGGCCATTACCACTAACGAAGTATGGCCGCCCGACTCGCATTCCGATACCCGCCACGCGGTATTTCTTTTGCATTCACGATCTTTACACTGCCGACGCAAAAAAATAGCTCCGACCGTGTCGGAGCTATCTCATATTTTGTGGATCCGAGGGGATTCGAACCCCTGACCCCCTGCATGCCATGCAGGTGCGCTACCAGCTGCGCCACGGACCCAGATTGTTGTTTCGAATTGCTTCGAAACAACTTTGTTAGCTTACAACACAGATTGGGATCTGCGAAACCGAAGCTACTCCACGACCTCTTCGGCGGCGTCTTGCACCGTCAGTTTGGAGGGAATCCCTGTCGGAATCACCGGGCAGTCTTTCCACAGGCGCTCCAGGGAGTAATACTGGCGTTCTTCCTCGTGGAAGACGTGCACAACCAGGTCACCGAAGTCAACCAGCACCCAGCGACCAGCCGCACGTCCCTCACGCCGAAGCGGCTTGTGACCGGCCTCGATCAGTTTGTCTTCGATCTCACCGGCGATCGCAACCACGTTGCGCTCTGATCGGCCAGTGACGATGAAAAAGATATCAGCCAGGGGAAGCGGATTCGATACATCGAGGGCAACGAGGTCTTCTCCTCCCTTGGAGTCGGCGGCCGCGACGGCGATTGCAAGCAGCTCGAGGGCGTGGGGTGAAGTGGTCATGAATGAATCCTTGAGATTGTGCAGCGAGGCGTGAATGCCATCGCCGCGATGATAGAGGGAACGAAAGAAGGCGAGCAGCAGGGGCTCACAAAGCGGGCGGGACGATCCTGGACGATTCGATTCACTAGAAAATGCCCAGTAGATAGCCGGTCACGAAAAGTGCCAGAACGCTCACAGCTAAAACAGCCGTCGCGATGACCAAAATCATCGGAAGCGAGGCACGCTGTTTCTTGGGCGGAGCCAGCATGCCCCGCGTTGAGGCGTGCGTACTCACAGCGCGACTCGCACTGACCGGGGCCGAGTCCCCGCCAAGCTGATCGGCGTCGAGCTGGTCCATCACGTGGTCTATCTCCGACGAATCGAACAGATTCGGATGCGCGCCAGTCGAGCCAAGACTCCGCGGCAGGTCGAACGACCCGGTGATCATGATCTCCCCGGTATTGGAGATGGGACTCACGCTGCTGGCCTGGTGCGGAATTGACGGCAATATGAGCGCGTTCGTGGTGGTGGGGATGCCACCGGCACCGATACCGCGGTTGATCAGTTCGTCGAGCGACTGGTCGCGCTGCGGGGCTTCGACGCGCAGGGCATCCTCATCGACCGACCAATGCCCGATCGGCGGTACCCAGCCGGTGCTGTCGCTCGTGGTCGCGGCTGTTGCCTCGGTCGGCTCCGTGACGATCGGTTCGGCATACATGTGCTCGGGTTCGACCCGGTCAACGGCGACCGGTGTGGCTGGCTCGGACTCGATCAGCTCGGCCTCGATCAGCTCGGACTCGATCAGCTCGACCCCGACTGTTGCGGGTTCACTGAGATCCGCGTCGACCTGCGCACCGGAGAAAGTCGGCAAGCCGTCGGTCGGGAGGGCCTGCTCTTCCTCACGCGCGTGCAATGCACGCAACTCCCGGCGACTCAGCGTGTGCGGTGCCGAAGCCAGAGCAGACGGCGTGGGCTTGACTGGACTTGGAGGTGGAAGTATGGCTTCCTGGGCCTCGTCCATCTCGGAGATCGTGTGATGCCGGCTCGTTCGACGGGATGTCGAAGACTGCGTTGAGGCGGCAAAAGATGCAGGGCGAAGCGCGGCCGGCGCCAGTACCGGAACGTCGAGAGTCGGGATTGCGTCGTGCACCGCAGCGGCTTCGTCGCTCTGATCGCGGGCAAGTTCGCGCGCCTGACGTCGGCTGAGCGGCTGAGGTTCTCCCAACGTCATGCCACACTCCGATACAGATGATGCTTTGAGATGTACTGGACAACCCCGTCGGGGACCAGATACCAGACGGGGAATCCCCGATTGACCCGCGCCCGGCAGTCAGTGGACGAAATAGCCAGTGCCGGAACCTCCAACAAGCTTACGTCGTGGTTCGGCAATCCTGAAACGCTCAGCTCATGCCCCGGGCGACTCACAGCGACGAAGTGCGCCAGCTGCCAGAGTTCGCGTACGTCCTTCCAGCCGAGAATCTGGGTGATGGCATCCGCTCCGGTAATAAAGAACAATTCAGCGTCGGGACGCTCTTCATGCAGGTCACGCAACGTGTCTATGGTGTACGTCGGCCCGACCCGGTCGATATCGACGCGGCTCACCGTGAACCGTGGATTGGAGGCGGTTGCGATTACGGTCATCAGATAACGGTGTTCGCCTCGGGTGACGCCGCTCTTCTGCCATGGCTGCCCGGTCGGCACGAAGATCACCTCGTCGAGGTCAAAACTCTGCGCCACCTCGCTGGCGGCGACGAGGTGCCCATGGTGAATGGGGTCGAACGTGCCACCCATCACGCCGATGCGCGGACGACGAACTGTCACGTTGAACTCAGACTTCTAATGGCCACCGGTGCCGGGGGTGCCACCGTCTGCGCCGTGCGCGGCGGCGTAGGCATTGGCCTTGCCGCTGTGGCGGTTGGCTACATCACGAAAGCTCCACACCACGACGCCGAGCGCCAGGAATAACACGGCCGCGACCATCGGGTAGACGACGAGCGGCAACGGCAGCGCGATGTGCTCGACCTCGGTCAGCACGGCACTCAGAAAAGACATCGGTTCTCCATTCACGGGCCACGCCGGTTAGGCACGGCTTGAGGTGACTGCGACGGGTCGCAGGCCTGACGACTCACGCCGTCGACTCATTCTAGCTGGACCCCGGCCTCTTCTGGACCTAGGCTCGTACCTGTCCGGTGCCGCGCACGATCCACTTTGTGCTGGTCAGCTCAGGCAAGCCCATTGGCCCCCGAGCGTGCAGCTTTTGGGTGGAGATTCCCACCTCGGCGCCGAACCCAAACTCGCCTCCGTCGGTGAACCGGGTTGAGGTGTTGACCATGACCGCGGCCGAATCCACCTCATTCAGAAAACGTTCCGCATTCTGCAGGTCGTTGGTGATGATCGACTCGGTATGTCCCGTGGAATAACGGCGAATGTGGGCGATGGCCTCGTCGAGTGAGTCGACGATTGCGACGGAGATGTCGAGACTCATGTACTCGGTGCCCCAGTCTTCGTCGGTTGCCGGGATCGCGGCCGGGTAGATCGATCGAGTGCGGGCATCCGCATGGATGGTGACACCGGATGCCGCGAGCTTGGCCAACACTGCGGGAAGCAGCCGTTCGGCGGCGCTTCGGTGCACCAGGAGGGTTTCGAGGGCATTGCATACGCTCGGACGGTGCGTCTTGGAATTGTGGACGATATCGATCGCCCACTGCTTGGTCGCCGTCTCATCAAGGAAGACGTGCACGACGCCCGCTCCGGTCTCAATGACCGGCACCTCGGACTGCGCCACCACGGTCTGAATGAGATTGGCGCTGCCACGGGGAATGAGTACATCGACGTAGCCGCGAGCCTTCATAAGTTCGGTGGCACCGGCCCTACCGAAGGGATCGATGGTCTGCACCGAATCGGGGTTGAGTCCAGCCTCGACGAGCGCCGCCTGCACCAAGCCGATGAGCACACGGTTGCTGTTCTCGGCCGCGGAACCGCCGCGGAGCACGACGGCGTTCCCGCTCTTCAGCGCGAGGGCCGCGAGATCGACCGTGACGTTGGGCCGAGCTTCGTAAATGACTCCGATCACGCCGAAGGGAACGCGCACCTGGCTGATTTTGATGCCATTGGGCAGGCTGCTGCCGCGCACTATCTGTCCGACCGGGTCGGTGAGTAGCGCGATCTGGTCGACAGAACCCGCGAGGGCCAGTATTCGGGGCTCATCGAGCTTCAGGCGGTCCAGCAGACCGTCACGGAGACCGTTGGTTTCGCCGGCGGCCAGGTCGGCCCGATTGGCAGTAACGATCTGTGCGACATGGTCACGTAGCGACTGCGCAATTAAGTTTAGGGCTTTGTTCTTGATCTCCGTCGGCGCTGAAGCGAGCGATAACGAGGCGCCGCGAGCGGCCTCCAGGGTGGGCGTGAGCTGGGCTACATCGTTCAAAGACTGCAACATGCATCTCAGTTTACGGGAGACGAACCCCGGAGACTATTCTCGACTCTCAGGAAATACGCAGTCCTGATGGCGCCGTCGAGGGTTCGAACCAGGTTCCCACCGGTTCACCGCGCAAAGCATCGGCCACCAGCCCGGTCGCGGTGACCAGCACGGCAGTTCCGGCTTGGGCGGCGATGCGCGCCGCCGTCACCTTGGTGCTGGCTCCCCCGGTACCGACTCCGTTGACGGCTGTTGCGCCGAATTCCATGCCGAGCAGGGGGTCACCGAACGCAACGTGGCTGATGCGTTCTGCCCCGGGCAGGTCCGGCGGGCAGGTGTAGAGGGCATCGACATCACTAAGGAGCACGAGCAGGTCTGCGCCGATCAAAGTGGCAACGAGCGCGGCCAGCCGATCGTTGTCCCCGAATCGAATTTCGTGGGTGGCAACCGTGTCATTTTCGTTGACGATCGGAAGAATACGCAGTGCCATCAGGCGTTCCATGGCGCGCTGGGCATTGCCGCGGTGAGTGGCGTTCTCGAGGTCACTCGCTGTAAGCAACACCTGACCGGCCACGATGTCGTAACGGTCGAGTCTGTCTTGGTACCGAAAGATCAACAGGTTCTGACCAACGGATGCCGCCGCCTGCTGGGTGGCCAGGTCAGTTGGTCTTTCCTGCAGTTGTAGATACGGCATTCCGATCGCGATAGCACCGGATGACACCAAAACCACCTCGGTACCCCGAGCATGGGCTTCGGCCAAGGCGTCGACGAGCGGCGCAATCTGACCGGAGTTTTCACCGCTGATCGATGAGGAGCCAACCTTAACGACGATGCGCGACGCTGATTGAACGACGTGCTGCGAGTGCGCCCTCATCGACTCGCGAGCCCCACGACTTTTACACTCATAACGTGCAACCCCACAGACAACTAAACCTCCGGCGAGAATAAGGGCCGCGCCGTGCGTGGCTTTTGGCAGTTTACCGAATGCAGCGAAGGCTTTTCACCGCCACGAGCCGGGGTGGTAGCGTGTGAAAAATAACTCAGTGCGCATTCCCAAACTCCACTAGAGCAGCGCGCGGCGCTCTTCACTCGCTTTCGGTTCAAACCACGTACCGACGTGCTCGCCGCGGAGGGCTGCGGCAGCCAGCTCGGTCGACGTCACCAAGACAGCGGTGCCGGCCTCGGTCGCCAGACGGGCGGCCACGACCTTGGTGCTCGCGCCCCCGGTACCGACACCGGTTGCTCCACTGGAGCTGAATTCGAAACCATCGAGCGGGTCATCCGCGGCAATAAAGTTGAGCTTCTTTGCGCCAGGCAGGTGCGGCGGCCTGGTGTAGAGCGCGTCAACGTCGCTGAGCATGATCAGGAGGTCGGCACGGATGAGGGTTGCTACCAGCGCGGCGAGGCGGTCGTTACTGCCGAACCGCAAACCATAGACCGCGACAGTGTCGTTCTCGTTGACAACGGGCAGAATGCGCAGGTCGAGCAGACGTTCGAGGGCCCTACGCGTGTTGCTGCGGTGGGGTTCCTTGAGGGCGTCGCCCTCGGTCAAGAGCACCGTGCCGGCCGCGATGCCATAGCGGTCCAGGCTCTCTTGATAGCGGAAGATCAATACGTTCTGCCCGACGGCGGCGGCGGCCTGCTGCGTAGCCACGTCGCTGGGGCGCTCGTCGAGGTTGAGGAACGGCATGCCGGTCGCGACGGCGCCCGAGGAGATCAATACGACCTCCGTGCCGCGACCGTAAGCCTCGGCCAGTGCGTCAACGAGGGGCGTGATCTGGTCGGAATTCTCGCCGCTAATCGACGAGGACCCAACTTTCACAACGACGCGTTTCGCGCCCGCTACGTTTTCTCTCGCTAAGCCACTCACTTCTGATCTTCCTCTGCCGTGGCTCTGTCGACGTCGTTGCTGCTGTCGAGCTCGGCTTCGGCTTCGATCGCAGCTTCGTCGGCCAACGAGGTGTCAGGGGAAGCAACTGCCCCATCGGCGGTCAATTCTACGTCGGCGAGGCGCACGTCTTCGTTGTATTCCTCTTCGCCGGTCTGCCACATGCCAGCTTCACGCTCGCGGATGAGCTCGGCGCGGGCTGAGGACTTGGCGTCCATCCGACCGAAGTACTCCTCGCGGCGTTCGTTGCTCGTGCGGCGCTTGGGCTCGTCGAGACGGGAATCGGTGCCGCGCGGAGCGGTGATGAGCTCGGCGGTCGAGGTCAGCGTCGGCTCCCAGTCGAAGACGACACCGTGGCCGGGGCCAATGATGACCGTCGAACCGGCAACGGCACCCGACTTGTACAGCTCGTTCTCGATGCCGAGTTTGGCGAGCCTGTCGGCGAGGAAGCCGACGGCCTCGTCGTTGGTGAAGTCGGTCTGTTGAATCCACCGTTCCGGCTTGGTACCGAGGATGCGGTAAATGTTGCCGAAGGTACCACCCTCAACCTTGATGACGAAGCCACCCTCGTCGACGGCCTTGGGACGGATGATAATGCGCGGCTTCTTCGCTTCGGCTGCGGCGGCCTCGGCGCGGCCCTGTTCTACGACCTTGGCGAGGGCGTAGTTGAGTTGCTTGAGCCCTTCGTGAGTGACGCTGGAAATCTCGAACACGCGGTAACCGCGCGCTTCGAGGTCTGCCTTGACGAAGGAGGCCAGTTCGCGGCCCTCCGGTACGTCGATCTTGTTCAAGGCTATGAGCTGCGAGCGCTGCAGTAGCGGCTTCTGGCCCTCGGGCACCGGGTAGGCGTCGAGTTCGCCGAGGATGACGTCGAGGTCGCTGATCGGGTCACGGCCGGGCTCGAGCGTGGCACAGTCCAGCACGTGCAGCAGGGCGGTGCAGCGTTCGACGTGCCGCAAAAACTCGAGGCCGAGGCCCTTGCCTTCGCTTGCTCCTTCAATGAGGCCGGGTACATCGGCGATGGTGTAGCGCGACTCGCCCGACTCGACGACGCCGAGGTTGGGGTGCAGCGTGGTGAACGGGTAGTCGGCGATCTTTGGCCGAGCTGCGCTCATGGCGGCGATGAGGCTGGACTTGCCAGCCGAGGGATAGCCGACCAGGGCGACATCCGCTACGGTCTTGAGCTCGAGATAGACGTCGCCTTCCCAGCCGAGCGTGCCGAGCAGGGCAAAGCCGGGGGCCTTGCGCTTGGTCGAGGCGAGGGCAGCATTACCGAGCCCGCCCTGGCCGCCGGGAGCGACGATGAGGCGCAGGCCGGGTTCGTTCATATCGAGGAGCTGGTTGCCCTCAACGTCTTTAACGACCGTGCCGATTGGCACCATGAGCTCGCGCATGTCCCCGTTGTGACCATTGCGGTGGTCCCCCATACCCGGTCCGCCATTGTCGGAGCTGCGGTGGGGCGAACGGTGGTAACCGAGCAGGGTGGTCGTGCTCGGGTCAGCGACGAGCACGAGGTCGCCGCCGCCGCCGCCGTTACCGCCATCGGGGCCGGCAAGGGGTTTGAACTTTTCGCGCTTGACCGAAACGCAGCCGTTTCCTCCATTGCCCGCTCGTAAATGCAGCGTCACGTGGTCAACGAATGTGGCCATGGAGTGCCCCTTTCAGGTGGCGCAGAAAGTGCTTCAAAACACGGTGCTATGAAACTGTGTGCGGTAGAACTGGTTAATACACAAATCTGTTACGGACAAACACGTCAGGGCGGACCGAAGCCCGCCCTGACGCTGTGCTAAAAAATGCTGTGCTGTGGAACCTACGCGGCTGCGACCACAATGTTGATGACCTTGCGGCCACCCTTGGCGCCGAACTGCACGGACCCAGCCTCGAGGGCGAAGAGCGTGTCGTCGCCGCCACGGCCGACGTTGATACCGGGGTGGAAGTGCGTGCCGCGCTGGCGAACGATGATCTCGCCCGCGCCGACAACCTGACCTCCGAAGCGCTTTACGCCGAGGCGCTGGGCGTTCGAGTCGCGACCGTTGCGAGTGGAACTCGCACCTTTTTTGTGTGCCATCTGTCTATCTCCTCAGGCCTAGGCGATGCCGGTAACCTGAACGCGAGTGAGCTCCTGACGGTGCCCCTGACGCTTCTTGTACCCGGTCTTGTTCTTGAACTTCTGGATGACGATCTTCGGACCGCGAAGGTTGTTCAAAACCTCGGCGGTGACCTTGATCTTGGCCAGCGACGTAGAGTCAGAGGTGATCTTGTCGCCGTCGACGAGAAGCACGGCGGCCAGCTCGACGTTGCCGTCCTTGTCAGCCTTGATTCGGTCCATCGTCACGATGGTACCGACCTCTACCTTCTCCTGCCGCCCTCCGGCGCGCACAACTGCGTAAACCACTTTACGTACCAATCTCTGGGGAGCCCCAAGGCTCCGAATCTGAAAATTCGCTGCTGTCAATTGACTGCGCGCACGAACCGGTTGGCCCAGCGCACTCAGAAAATCATGGCATTTGCGTTGATATTGCCTAACGCACACCAAGGGTTGACTTTACCTGATCCGCTACCCGTGGTCAAACCAATGGCGCGGCGTGTCTAAACCCTCGGCGTCTGAACCAATGCGGCTCGTAGACTTCGATCATGGCAATACTTATCGACCAGCCTAGCTGGCCGGCGCACGGAACCGTGTGGGCGCACCTCGTGAGCGACGCGGATCTTGAAGAATTGCACGTTTTCGCGGCCGCAGCTGGCATTCCGCGGCGTGGTTTCGACCGTGACCACTACGACGTCCCTGAGGCGCGCTACGCCGATCTGGTCTCCGCGGGGGCCGTGCCGGTGAGCTTTCGCGAAATGATCGTGCGGCTGCGCTCCAGCGGACTGCGCGTGACCGCCCGGGAGCGGCGAGGGCTGTAGGGCTCGGCTACTGCCAGGTGGCGTCGAAGCCCAGCACGCTGCGGCGCACGGCACCGGTGGCCACGTTCACGAACAGGGTCGTCACATCCGTTGCCTGAGCATTGACCGGGTATCCATCTAAGAGCTCGGTGTCACGGTTCGGCACGATCTGCACGGCCAGGAACTGGTCATTCGGCGAGAGCTCGAAACCAACGATGGTTTCGTCAGCGGATGCCGGTGAATAGACGGTGCGCGCCTCACCACCCTGCACCAACGAGAGATACTGCCTGACCGAACCGGTGGTGGCGTCGAACTCGGCGACCCGCTGCACATAACCGTCGGAGTCGGAGCCGACTCCCCCGGCGCGAAAGCGTAGCTCGGCGGTGTACCGGGTGGTACCGGCCACGCTCTGCGGCACGATGGGCGACTCTGTGCCCTGCGAAAGGTCGAGCACGTACTGGCCGTCGCGGTCAGAGACCGCAATGCGTACCCCGTCGGGTGCGAACGCGGTGAGGTTGGCGAATTGCCCCAACGGAACCGGTGCGGCGAATTCCGGTTCGTTTTCGAGCGGGTTGCCGCCGGACTGGTTTTGCGGATTGATCAGCAGCAAGGTCGAGTCGTATTGCTGCGCAATGATGTCGGCGCGACCGTGCATGAAACCCCACGTCGTGACACTCAGCGGGCCCCCTTCGAGGCCTGTGACGGCCGTAGCGGCATTGGTGCGCAGGTCGAGCACGAACAGCACGTTCTCGTAGTGCGGGCCGGCGGCATCCGCTGCGCTGGTAAAACGAAAACCAAGCAGGGACTGGCCGGGTGCCGCCTGCAGGTCGTGCACGAGACCGACGCCGGGCAGGTTGAGGACTTCGGCGGTGCCGTCGGCGTCGACACGGGAGAGCGCGTTGGCCAGATCGGGGTTGACGGTGACCACGGCGAGTTCGCTGCCCATCGGCACGAATTGCTGGATGTTCGCGGATTGAAAGACCACGTCGGTGTCGGTCGAACCGGTCGTGGTGCGCAGGATGCGGTCGGTGCCGCGCATTCCTGCTTCGGCGGCCGGCTGCGCACGATTGAGATAGTAGAACGGCGGTTCGCTCGTGCTGAATTCCGCGCTGAGCGTTCCTTCGCGATTGACAGCCGTGCCGGTGGCCCCCCGCACGGAGATCGCGTAGTCGGTGTTGTAAGCGAGTGGCTGGGGAAAGGAAATCACGACAGAATTTGCGCTCGTTGTCACCTGGAAGGCTGTGGCCGGCTCGATCCTGACCTGCTCGGGCGTGACTAAGGCCAATTGACGGTTCGTCGCCAGCACCAGGCGTGTGTTTGGCATCGAGACCACGGCATTCGTATCGACGTCGACGTCGGTGAGCCGGGGGCCGGTCAGCAGGTTGACGGCGACGAGGGCGAGGCACGCCGCGACCAGGCCGCCCACGAGCATCCAGAGGGTGCGACGGAATGGGCGCATCGACCGTGGCCGGAGCGGTTGGCCGGTGAGCAGATCGGTCGTGAGCTCAGTAAACATAGGGGTCCTTCGGCTGGTCGACGGGAAGGATCTCGACCGGGGTGATCGCGAGCGGGTCGCTCGCCGCCGCACTCACGCTCGGGTCGAACCGACCGGTGACCTGTACCCAGTCATCGATCTCGTACTCGGACTGCCAGCCCGGAAGGTAGACCGGAACACCAATCGGCTGGGCGTCGACGGCGCAGCAAGTGACGACGAATCGGGCCACGTAGAACACGTTCTCGGAATCCTTGGTGTCCGGCGTCACGAATCCGGTGACCTGCGCGGTCTTGTCGGCGTAGAACCCAGGATCGGAGGACTGCGCGAGCAGGGAGACCCATTCGCGCACGCTGAGCTGCTCGAAGTCGCCGGTGCCGATAAGCGCAGCGGCTTGGTCGGCGTCGTCCTCGGTGCCGAGCCCGCCGGAGTTCACCTCGCGCTGGGTCGCGGTGGCGCTGGTCAGGGTGGTCGGCGGAACGACGACCATGGCTACCCCCATGATCACCAGCAGCACGACTCCGACCCCGGTGAGCGCTGTTGCGACGCGACCGGTGCGTTCGACTTCGAAACTGCGGCGACGGGCGAACCCGGCACCGACCAGCACGAGCCCGATGACGGCCATAACGATCGTGAAGACGAAGTAGCGGGGGTGAATGTAGAGGCCAAGCTGGCCGCTCAGGGCCAGCCACAGCGTCGCGACGACCACCACGAGGCTGAGCAGCACGCCCTGCCAGCGCTCAGCCCAATATCTTAAGGCCCCGGACAACTTTGCGTCAGGCAACATAGTTCACCAGTAATCCGAGGGCCGCACTCATCAGCCCCACCACGACCGTAATCTGCACCAGGGTACGGCTCGTGAAGGTCGTGCGCATGAGAGCGAGCATCTTGACGTCGATCAGGGCACCGAACACGAGGAAGGCCACGATTCCGCCGGGCAGAAAGGTGCTGCCGAACGACAGCACGAAGAAGGCATCAACGTTGGAGCAGACCGCCACGATGAAGGCCAGGGCCATCATGGCGAGCACCGACCAGACCGGGTTGCTGCCGAGGGCGAGCAGCACCGACCGGGGCACGAAGACCTGGGTGAGTGCGGCCACGGCGGAACCGATGAACAACGCCGGCATGATGACCGAGGTTTCGCGAATGAAAATCTCAGTGGTCTGGCTGAACCGGCTCTCGCGAGCGTGCGCATGATCGTGCCCGCTCGTGGAGCCCACGGCGCAGGCCGCCGCGAACCTGGTCGTCAGCAGGCTCTGCGGGTCGGGGTGCTTGCTGAACAGCCAGCCCACCACGTTGGCGATGAGGAATCCGCCGACCAACCGCGCTACCAGAATGTGGCCGTCCCAGCCGAAGGCCTGGTGCGTGGTAATGATGGTGATCGGATTCAAAATGGGCGCGGCGAGCAGAAACGTGATCGATTCGGAGACGGTAAACCCGCCCACCATGAATCCGCGCGCGAGCGGCACGTTGCCACACTCGCAGACCGGGAAGAACATGCCGAGCAGTGAAATCGACGCACGTCGCAGGATCGGGTTTCGCGGCAGGTGTCGGGCCAGAACGCCGTGTGGCAGCCAGACCTGCACGACCGCCGAGAGCAGAATGCCCAGAAAAACGAAGGGCACCGACTCGATGATGACGCTCATCGCCAGCGTCAGGGTGTCTTGCACCCGGTCCGGCAGTTGAAAATCGCTCAGCTGATCGTTGACGAAGGCGGGCGACAGTGCCCGCACGACGAAAACGGCGAGCACCACCAACACCCCCACGGTGAGGCCGAAAGGCCATCGCCGCAGGAGAGGGAGCTGCCCGCCGATTGCGTTACCGTCTGACTTCTATCGGGTGCCTAGTCGCCGTGTGGCGGCTGGCTGGGTGTCGACGCGGAGGTCGCATTACCCGAAGCTGTCAAAATAACCTGGCCGGCGGAACCGCCGGCAGTCGTGACGCGGCGGCTGCGCGCCCGCCCCTGGCCGGGGAGTTTCGGTTCCGGCAGCGAGTCGAGCACGGAATCCAGCAACTGGTCGGTGACCTGTTTGCTGGGGCGCCGCGCGGTGCGCGTCGACTTCTTCACCGGAATGTCGAGGATATCGACGGACTCCGAGGTATTGGACACGGAAGTCTGCACTTCCGGCGTAGAAACGGCCGGCGCGCCGGCTGCAAGGGTGCTGCGGCCGCCGCGGGTGCGGGGTGCGGCATCCGGTGCTGCCTGGGTCGAGACCTGCTCACTAACCGGTGCAGCGGATACCGCCGGTTCAGCCTGTTCCGTGCTGGCCTGTTCTGTGCTGGCCTGGCGGGCGCGGGCCTGCTCGGACCGCGACTGCTGGGTACGCCCATTCTGGCCGCGCGAACGCGGCTGTCGACCGCGTGAACGCTCTGTGCTCGCCGGTTCAGCCTGCTCGGCCTGTTCGGTTTGCTCGGTGCTGTCCTGCGCGGTGCTGGCCTGCGCGGTGCTGTCCTGCGCGGTCGTAACCTGTTCCGTGCTGGCCTGCTCGATGGTCCCCTGCCCGGTGGTGGTCGCCTCGGTGGAGACCGGCGCGGCCTTCGCTGCGTCAGCACCCGCTGCCCGTGCATCTGGCGCCGGGATGATCGCGATGGACCCGGTGCGGGTGATGGTACGAGCGGCGATCAGCGCGAGAGCCTGCTTGGCGTCCTCGGTGATGCCGTGGGTGCCCTGACCGCCCTTCGGCGCATCGAACCCGGTGCTGCTGCCGAAGTGCGCGTCACGGTTGAAACTGTCGCGCTGGCCCGAGTTGTCGCGGCCATTTCCGGAAGCATTGTTTCCACCGTTTGTGCTGGCCGCAGTGCTGCTGCCCTTGGCGCGTGGGCGGCGTTCCTGCGGCGGCTGTGCGGTCTGGCGGTGTTTGATAACGGGGTCGTGGTGCACAATGATGCCGCGGCCGGCACAGGACTCACAGTTCTCGCTGAAGGATTCCAGCAGTCCGAGGCCGAGCTTCTTGCGGGTCATCTGAACGAGTCCGAGAGAAGTGACCTCGGCCACCTGGTGCTTGGTGCGGTCCCGGCTGAGGCATTCGATCAAGCGACGCGACACGAGGTCGCGGTTGCTCTCGAGCACCATGTCGATGAAGTCGACGACGATGATGCCGCCGATGTCGCGCAGGCGCAGCTGCCGCACGATCTCTTCGGCCGCTTCCAAGTTGTTCTTGGTGACGGTCTCTTCGAGGTTGCCGCCGCTGCCGACAAACTTGCCGGTGTTGACATCGACAACGGTCATGGCTTCGGTGCGGTCGATCACCAGGGAGCCACCGGACGGCAGCCAGACCTTGCGGTCGAGAGCTTTCTCGATCTGCTCCGAGATGCGGAACTCATCGAAGGAATCAACCTCGCCCTCGTAGGTTTCGACGCGCTCGAGCAGGTCGGGAGCGACCTGGCTGAGGTAAGTCTCGATCGTGGAGCGCACGTCGGGGCCAGCCACGACCATGCGCTGGAAGTCTTCGTTGAAGACGTCCCGCACGATTTTGACCAGCAGGTCCGGCTCGCTGTGCAGCTCGGCGGGCGCCTGCGCGGACTCGACCTGCTCAGCGATGCTCGCCCACTGCTCACGAAGCCGGTTGACGTCGACGGTGAGCTGCTCGTCGGTCGCGCCCTCGGCTGCGGTGCGCACGATCACGCCAACGTTGTCGGGAAGAACCTCCTTGAGGATCTTCTTCAGGCGGGCGCGTTCAGTATCGGGAAGCTTGCGGCTGATGCCGTTCATCGAACCGTTGGGTACGTAGACCAGGTAGCGGCCGGGCAGGGAAACCTGGCTAGTGAGGCGGGCGCCCTTGTGCCCGATCGGATCTTTCGTGACCTGCACGAGCACCTTGTCGCCCGGCTTAAGGGCGAGCTCGATGCGGCGGGCCTGATTAGAGCTGCCGGAGTTCTCGGCGGCAGCGTCCCAGTCAACTTCACCGGAGTAGAGCACGGCGTTGCGACCACGCCCGATGTCAACGAAGGCGGCTTCCATGCTCGGGAGCACGTTCTGGACGCGCCCGAGGTAGACGTTGCCGATCAGCGAGGCATCCTGATTCTTGGCGACGTAGTGCTCGACCAGCACGCCGTCTTCGAGCACACCGATCTGAATTTTATTGTGCTTGGCGCGCACGACCATGAGGCGGTCGACGGACTCTCGACGGGCGAGGAACTCGGCCTCCGTGATGACCGGGCGGCGGCGGCCGGCGTCACGGCCGTCGCGGCGACGCTGCTTCTTTGCTTCGAGTCGTGTGGACCCCTTGATGCGCTGAGGTTCGGTGATGAGTTCGGGTTCGCGCGGGGCGCGCACCTTGACCACCGTGTTGGCGGGGTCGTCGGTGCCTGACCTATTCTCGTCGCCGGTGCGCCGTCGGGCTCGACGACGAACCGTCGTCGCTTCTTCTTCCTCGTCGTCGTCCAGATCGCGCTCTTGTTGGTGCGATTCCTGCGACGAGCGGATACCCGTGCGTGCCATCATCGGCAGGATTTCCGGTGCCTGGAACAACAGGGACAACGACGGGCGCACGGGTGCCGCTGCCGGCGCGACTGGCTCGTCGTTCGCTTCGTCGTTTACGGGCGTAGCATCGGTTGTCTGCTGCGCTCCGGTGACGTTGTTGTACTCCGCGATGGTTGTCCTGGCGGGTACAGGCTCAGCGGTTTCGTGCACAGCTGGGCCCGATGCGGTCGCGGCCTCGATCGCCGGATCTATCGACCGGGTGACCGGCGCCTTCCTGGTTGATTTGCGAGGGCCGAACAGGCTCTTGCGTTTCTTGTTTTCGTTGTCTTCCACCATCACTGGTGCGCTCCTTGACCGCTGTGGATGACCGCGCCACCCACCGGTTACTCTCTCGTGCGGGATCGACACCTTCGTGGCAATTCCGCGAACTTTTTACTGCGGCAACCGGCTTTGCCCCCTCTTGCTGTTCGGGGACTGTGCTCTGGCTGCAAATACTTCGGATCGTGGGACCCTAATTCTGAGCGACTGTTGCCCAGGCAAGCTCTGTACTCATTAAGCTCTGTACTCATTAAGCGCTGTGGCGTCTGCTTGAGCGCGGCTCAACGACTATCAACGATTATCGCATGTAATCGAACAAACCCACGCCGCACGCGTGGCATAATCGCAAGCGTGCCTCTGATAGAGCGTTCTCAGCGTCCAACCGGCCTGGCTATTTTCCTGATCATCGCCGGATTAATCGCGTTTGCAGCGGCATTCGCTCTCACACTGGACAAGATCCACCTGCTGGAGGATCCAAACGCTCAACTGAGTTGCAGCTTCAGTGTTTTGATCGGATGCGCGACCAACCTCGCCTCGCCCCAGGGTGCAGTGCTCGGCTTTCCGAACCCGCTGATCGGGCTGGCCGCCTGGAGCGTAGTGATCACGATCGGCGTCGCTATTCTGGCCGGCGCCAAATTTGCCCGCTGGTTCTGGATCGGCCTGAACCTCGGCATGCTCGCCGCAATCGTTTTCGTGATCTGGTTGATCGGCCAGAGTATCTTCGTGCTTGATGTTCTGTGCCCGTGGTGCATGGTGACCTGGGCGGTGACCATACCGGCCTTTTTAGCCGTGACACTGTACAACTTTACGGTGGGCAATCTGCCCGGTGGGGCATCCGTTCGCCGGGTGGCCGACGCCGCGTATTCCTGGATATTCGTCATAACGATCGTCTGCTACATCGTGTTCTTTATCGTCGCGCAGATCAACATGGACGTGTTGAGCCGGCTGTAACGCGCTATCGCAGACAGGAACGGCCCGCCTCACTGGTGAGACGGGCCGTTCCTTCGAATAGTGGATTCTGTGTGGTCAGTCGAACCAGAGCGCGAGCTCACGCGCGGCCGATTCGGGCGAGTCCGAACCGTGCACCAGGTTCTGCTGAACTTTAGAGCCCCAGTCGCGGCTGAGGTCACCGCGGATCGTGCCGGGCGCGGCGGTGGTGGGGTCGGTCGTGCCTGCCAGGGCACGGAACCCCTCGATAACCCGATTGCCTGCGACACGGAACGCGACGATGGGCCCGCTTTCCATGAATTCAACGAGGGACTCGAAGAACGGCTTGCCCTCGTGCTCGGCATAGTGTGCCGCGAGAAGCGAGCGGTCGGGTTCGACCAGCTTCACGTCGACCAGGGAGTATCCCTTGGCCTCGATGCGGCGCAGGATCTCGCCGGTCAGGTTGCGGGCAACGCCGTCGGGTTTGACCAAAACGAGGGTTTCTTCGACCTTGGTATTCATTCAATCTCCTTGTGTTGATCTGGATGCGTATGATCTATTCGTGAGCCGGTGACCATGCAGTACGTCCACATGGCGGCAAAGAGTGCGCCAACAAAAAACATGGCCGGGGTAACAAACCCGGTCGCAATAATGACCGCCTGCAGCAGCCAGCCGATCGGGTAGGACCAGCGAAAACGCAGTAGTGCGATCAGGACGACCATGGACAGGCACAGCAGCACACCGCCGATGATGACCGCCAGCGGTGTGACCAAACCCGGCTCGGTCGCCACCGACACCAACCCGAGGGTGACCACCGCGCCGAGAAACACGACGATGGTTTCGAAGCCGAGCACGATGGTAGCGAGCGAGCGTTTAACTGAGCGCGGGCCCGACGACCGGCGAAACCGACCTGCACCAGAGTCAGGGTCTGCGTCGTCGGCGGACACGGAGGTCATTTCTCCATCCATTCGCCGGCAGCGGCCAGGGTGATCGCTTCGCCGACGAGCACGATCGACCCGGTAACAAGCACGGCACGCTTGGGCGCCTCGGCTGCCCATTCGCGAGCGCTGTCAAGGGCGGAAGCCAGGTCGTCAAAGCGGAAGGTGGTTTGGTCGCTGGTCCACTCGGCGATATTGTCGGCGAGGTCGTCCATGCGCGCGGCCCGCTCCGAGTGCGGCTCGGTCACGTAGAACCGATCGACCTGGGGCGCGAGCGCAGCGACGATACCCTGAGCATCCTTGTCGGCCAAAATGCCAACAACCACGGCGATTTCCTCGAAGTCGAAGTAGGCCTCCAGGGCTGCGGCAAGGGCCGCGGCGCCGTGTGGGTTGTGCGCGGCATCCACCAGCACGGTCGGCTCGATGCCGACGAGCTGTAAACGGCCGGGTGAGGTCGCGGTGCCGAGCCCCTCGGCGAGCAGGTCGCCAACCAGGGCCTGGCTGCCCGCACCGAGAAACGACTCGACAGCGGCAATGGCTACAGCCGCATTCTGGGCCTGGTGAGTGCCGTAAAGCGGGAGGAACAGATCCTTATAAGTGCCAGCGAGACCGCGCACCGAGATGACCTGTCCGCCGACGGCGACGGTGCTCGAGAGTAGTTCGAAGCCCTCGTTCTCGCGGGCCAGCGTAGATTCGCTGAGCTCGGCCGCGCGGTCGAGCTCGGCCTGTGCTTCAGGGGTCTGGGCGGCCGAGACAACGGATGCCGCCGGCTTGATGATGCCGCTCTTGGTGCGCGCGATCTCGGCGACGGTATTGCCGAGGCGCAGTGTGTGGTCCAGAGCGATAGGGGTGAAGACCGCAACCTGCCCGTCGGCGACGTTGGTGGAATCCCACTCGCCGCCCATGCCGACCTCGACCACGGCTACGTCCACCGGGGCATCGGCAAAGCAGGCGAAAGCCAGCACCGTGAGCGCTTCGAAGAACGTCAACGCCACTTCGCCAGCGGCTTCGAGTTCTGTGTCGACGAGCTGCAGGTACGGCTTGATGTCAGCCCAGTTCGCGGCGAGGATCTGGTCGCTGATCGGTTCGCCATCGATGACGATGCGCTCGTTGAGTCGCACCAGGTGCGGGCTGGTCAGCAGACCGGTGCGTAACCCGTAGGCGCGCACAATGCTCTCGACGATGCGGCTCGTGCTGGTCTTGCCGTTCGTACCGGCCACGTGAATGATCGGGTACGATCCCTGCGGGTCTCCGAGAAAATCGAGGGCGCGCCGGGTCGGGGCGAGGCGCGGCTGCGGCTGGGCCTCCCCCACCCGCTGCAATAGTTCAGCAAAAACGGCATCTCCGGCTTCGCGAAACGCATCGAGCGGAGCCGGCTGGTTCATCGGCTCCTCGTCGTCGCCGCGCCCGGTGATGTTTTTCCAGTCAGTGCTGTCGTCAGCGGGTGTACCGTCGGCGGGGTTGTCGTTTTCAGACAAAGGTGGCTCCGTTCACTCGTGCGACGGCCACAATGACGGCGCCCTGGTTGACATAGTGGTCTGCTTCAAACCGAACGTAGTGTTCGACGGGGGCGCTGACACGAGCCTCGAGCCACTCCGACGGCAACTCGCCAGGAATTTCCCCGGTTGACGGACGATGAGTGGTGAAGCTCGTGGCGAGCGTCTCGGCCGCCACATCGACCCCGAGGGCGAGGTCGAAGGAGTCGGCATCCGTTTCACTCTGAAAGACCAGATCGAGGCGGATGCGGTCGCTCACCGAAAAGCCGGCCGACTTGCGAGTGTCCTGCACGGCACGGATCAGGTCGCGGGCGAATCCCTCGGCCTCAAGTTCGGGCGTGGTGTTCGTCGCGAGCAGCGCAAAACCGCCGCCGGGCAGCAATGCCAAGGCCGCCCCACCGTCAGCGCCGTCGTTGTTCGCCTCAAGGGTCAGCTCAAATTCGCTCGCTTCGAGCGCGATGCCGCCGGCCGTGACAACACCGTCGGCCTCGCTCCAATCGCCGACACGAGCGGCCTTGATGACGTGCTGCACCTGCTTGCCGAGTCGGGGACCCGCGGCGCGGGCGTTGACGACGAGCCTGCTCGTGACACCGTAGGCTGCAGCACTGTCATCTTCGAGCTCGATCAGGGTGACCGTCTTCACGTTGAGCTCGTCGCGGAGGATGCCGACGAAGGCCGAAAGTGCGGCGGTGTTGTCGGTGACGACGGTGAGGTTGGTCAGCGGCAGGCGCACCCGCAGGCCAGCCTGCTTGCGAAGCGACAGCACGGTGGAACTGATCAGGCGAACCTGGTCCATCGCAGCGACGAGGTTCTCGTCGGCGGGGAACAGGGTGGCATCTGGCCAGTCCTCGAGGTGCACGCTGCGACCCCCGGTCAGGCCCTGCCAGATGCGCTCAACCACGAGCGGCAGCAGCGGTGCGGTGACCCGGCAGACGGTTTCCAGAACGGTGTAGAGCGTGTCGAAAGCTTCGTGGGCGGTGTCGCTTTCGGTTGCTCCTCCCCAGAATCGGTCGCGTGACCGGCGCACGTACCAGTTGGTGAGTACGTCAGCGAAGTCGCGCAGGCGTGCAGCCGCGACCGTGCTGTCGAGCGCTTCGAGATCGGTCGTGACGCCCACAATCAGGTCGCGGGTCTTGGCCAGCAGGTAGCGGTCGAGCACGTCAGTGGAATCGGTGCGCCACACGGCGTCGTAACCCGCGGCGCCTTGCGCGTTCTGACCGGACGCGTTGGCGTAAAGGGAGAAGAAGTACCAGGTGCTCCAGAGCGGCAGCATGACCTGGCGGGCGGCTTCACGGATTCCCTCCTCTGTAACGACGAGGTTTCCGCCGCGCAGCACCGGAGAGCTCATCAGGAACCAGCGCATGGCGTCGGCACCGTCGCGGTCGAAGACCTCATTGACGTCGGGATAGTTGCGCAGCGACTTGCTCATCTTTTGGCCGTCGTTGCCGAGCACGATACCGTGGCTGACCACGTTTTTGAAGGCCGGCCGGTCGAACAGGGCGGTGGAGAGCACGTGCAGCAGGTAGAACCAGCCGCGGGTCTGCCCGATGTACTCGACGATGAAGTCGGCCGGGTTGTGCGCTTCGAACCATTCCCGGTTCTCAAATGGGTAGTGCACCTGGGCGAACGGCATCGAGCCGGAGTCGAACCAGACGTCGAGCACGTCGGTGATTCGGCGCATCGTGGACTGGCCGGTGGGGTCGTCGGGATTCGGTCGGGTGAGTTCGTCGATGTAGGGGCGGTGCAGGTCGGTGGGCCGCACGCCGAAGTCAGCCTCGAGCTCGTCGAGCGAGCCGTAGACATCCGTTCGGGGGTAATCAGGGTTGTCGCTCTTCCAGACCGGGATGGGTGAACCCCAGTACCGGTTGCGGCTGATCGACCAGTCGCGGGCGTTGCCGATCCACTTGCCGAACTGGCCGTCTTTGACGTTCTCCGGAACCCAGTTCACTTCCTGGTTGAGTTCGACCATGCGCGGGCGAAAATCGGTGACCCTGACGAACCAGCTCGAGACAGCCTTATAGATGAGCGGGTTGCGGCAGCGCCAGCAGTGCGGGTAGGAGTGCTCGTAGCTGGCCTGGCGCAGCAGCCGGCCGTTGGCTTTGAGCAGCGCGGTGAGTGGCTTGTTGGCGTCACTCCAGAGCTGACCGGCCACTTCGGGAACGTCGCTGAGAAATTTTCCGCCGTCGTCGAGGGAGAGGATGACCGGGATGCCGGCGGCCTCACCGATCTTCTGGTCTTCCTCACCGTAGGCGGGCGCCTGGTGCACGATGCCGGTACCGTCGCTCGTGGTGACGTAGTCGGCGACGAGGATGCGCCAGGCGTTCTGGGTGCCCCAGACGGCTTCGTCGGCGTAATAGTCGAACAGGCGGTCATAGCTGACGCCCTCGAGGTCGCGTCCCAGCACGGTGCGCGATACGGCGGCGGATGCCTCGGCTGCGCTCTCGTAGCCGAGGTCTTTCGCATAGTTGCCGACCAGATCGATCGCCATGAGGTACTCGGCGCCAAACACCTCGGCCGAGGATGCGACGCCTTCGCGGAGGACCTCGGCGTCTGGCGTGCCGTTCGGGCCGGCCGGCACCACGGCATAGACAATTTCGGGGCCCACGGCGAGCGCGAAGTTCGTCGGCAGCGTCCACGGGGTCGTGGTCCAGGCCAGGGCCCGTACCGCCGTGAGACCGAGGGCTTCAGCCTTGGCGCCGATCAGCGGAAACGTGACCGTGACGGTCTGGTCCTGGCGCATCTTGTAGACGTCATCGTCCATGCGCAGTTCGTGGTTGGAGAGCGGGGTCTGGTCGCGCCAGCAGTACGGCAGAACGCGGTAGCCCTCGTAGGCGAGGCCCTTGGTATGCAGCTGTTTGAAGGCCCAGATCACCGATTCCATGAAGGTGATGTCGAGGGTCTTGTAGTCGTTGTCGAAGTCGACCCAGCGGGCCTGCCGGGTGACGTACTCTTCCCAGTCCTTGGTGTACTCGAGCACCGACTCCCGGGCGACCGCGTTGAACGCGGCCAGACCCATCTGTTCGATCTGGCTCTTGTCGGTGATGCCGAGCTTGCGCTCGGCTTCGAGCTCGGCCGGCAGACCGTGGGTGTCCCAGCCGAACCGGCGGTGCACCTGCTTGCCGCGCATAGTCTGAAACCGTGGGAACAGGTCTTTGGCGTACCCGGTGAGCAGGTGGCCGTAGTGCGGCAGGCCATTGGCGAATGGCGGGCCGTCGTAGAAGGTCCATTCCTCGGCGCCGGCGCGTGCGTCGATCGAAGCCTGGAACGTGTCGTCGTTCTTCCAGAATTCGAGCACTTCGTTTTCGAGCGCGGGAAAATTCGGGGAGGGAACAATGTTCGCGCCGGACATGGGCTCGCCCTCCAGGGGGTTGCTGCCACTTCGGGCGTTGCGGTTCTTGGGGTACAAATTACTTCTCCTACCGGGACGGGTCACTGGGGCCCTGCTCCACGAGGACGAACGATTCTGTAGAAATCGCCGCGGTACCACCTCGCTTGCCGCACGCAACTGCCGGGCGACCGCTTGTTCACAGGCTGTGACGGGCCCGACTCGTTCGGTTCTACTGAGATGTCCACCCGGGGGCGATCGTCTGTTCTTCCGAAGACTTCCCGGTGATAGCCGGGTCACTGTCATTCACGCTAATCGTACCGGACGATCCACCGCCGTAGCCTAACGTTGAGGGGTGAAGAATCAAATGCCGCACCCAGCCCGTACCCGCCGTCTGCTCGCCGCAGGCGCCGGCCTGATCACCCTCGGGCTGCTCGTAGCCGGCTGCACCTCGACCGGCTCGAACAAATCGGTCGGTGAACCGAAAAGTGGCGGCACGCTCACCTACGCCTCGGGCGACGCCGAACCGAGCTGCCTGGACCCGCACGTTGGCGGCAACTTCCCCCAGGCACTGATCAGCGCCCAATACCTCGAGTCGCTCGTCTCCCGCGACAACACTGGCCAGATCATCCCCTGGCTGGCCGAGTCCTGGGAGCCGAGCGCTGACGGCCTCACCTGGGATTTCACCCTGCGCGACGACGTGACCTTCACCGACGGCACGGTGTTCGACGCGAGCGCGGTGCAGGCCAACATCGCTCATCTGCAAGACCCGACGACGCTGTCATCGACCGGATATCTCGCCCTCGGCAAGGTCACGGGCACCGAGGCGGTCTCCCCCACCGTCGTGCGTTTCACCCTCAGCGAACCCGACAGTGCCCTGCTGGAATCGCTGTCCCAGCCGTGGCTCGCCATCCAATCACCTACGGCGCTTGAACGCAGCCAGGACGAGAACTGTGCCGCGCCGGTCGGTACTGGCCCGTTCATCGTCGAGAGCTGGGTGAAGCAGAACGCCGTCACCCTCGTGCGAAACGATGACTACGTTTCCCCGCCAGCGGATGCCGACCATTCCGGACCCGCCTACCTCGACACGGTCATCTGGCGGTTCATTCCCGATTCGGCCTCGCGGTACGCGGCCTTGCAGTCCGGCGAGGTCGACGTGATCGACAACGCCCAGCCCGACACGATCGTGCAGGCCGAGCAGAGCGATTCAATCAAAGAGCTCGATTCTCCGCGCCCCGGATCGTCCAACCGCATCGAGCTGAACTCGGGTCAGGCTCCCTTCGACGATGTGCGCGTGCGGGAGGCGTTCATCCGCTCGGCGAACGTCGACGATGCCGTGTCGAGTTTGTTCCAGGGCACGGCAACCCGCTCGTACTCGGCACTGTCGAGCGTTGAGCCCACCGCCGTCTCGAACGCCGCCCTGTTCGCCTATGACCCGGCCGCGGCCGGCACCCTGCTCGATGAAGCCGGCTGGGACGAAATGGATGACGACGGTTACCGGGTCAAGGACGGCGTTCGACTGACGGTGGAGTTTCCGGTGAGTACCAACCAGTCCATTCCCGCCGAGCAGAGCGTATTCGAGCAGATTCAAGCCACGGCGAAAGCCACCGGTTTCGAGGTGAAACTGAGCCCGATGGATCTTTCCAGCTGGTACGCGGCCCTCGCCAGCAACGCCTACGACGCGGTCAGCGCGCCGTACACCAAGGTCGGCCCCGACGTCCTGCGCATTCTGTACCACTCTGACAGCATCGTGCCCGCGCCGAGCGGGTATTTCGCCAATCTCGCCCAGGTCAACGACCCGGCAATCGATGAGCTGCTCACGACTGCTGCGAGCACAGCGGATGCCGCAGAACGCGCGTCCCTCTATTCCGACGCCCAGGATCGCATCCTGGAGGGCTTCTACGTCCTGCCGCTCTACGACCAGCAGAACCATTTTCTGCTGCGTAGCGACGTGATCGGCCTGCGTACCCTGCCGACCGTGGCTGTGCCGACGCTGTACGACGCGTGGCTGAACCGGTAGCGGCGGCCGGTCACCCCGGGCCGGGACCGGATCTCCCCGACCAAGGCACCGTCAGCGCGCTCGCTCGACGCCCGGCCGCGCTCGGCATATTCGCTCGAGTGTTCCCCCGACTCGCAGCCCGCCTCGCCGGAGCGGTCTTCGTGCTGTGGATGGTGGCCACCATTACGTTCTTTGCGGTGCGCCTCATTCCCGGTGACCCTGCCCAAGCCGTTCTAGGGGGCCCGGGATCGCAAGCCTCGCCGGAGGCCCTCGCGGCGGTGAGCGCCCAGTATGGCTTCGACCAACCCGTGATCGTGCAGTATTTTGCCCAGCTGGGCCGGCTCGCAACCGGCGACCTCGGACGGTCGTATGCGCTCAACATGGACGTCGGACCACTCGTGCTCAGCCAGCTTGGCGGCACCCTGCTGCTGGCTGTTCTCGCCCTCGCCCTCGCCTGGCTGCTCGCCCTCGCCCTCGCCACCTGGTCGACCCGCGGTGGCAAAGTCGCCGCCCGCGTAGGGTCGAGCCTCGAAATCGTCGCGGCCGCGCTGCCACATTTCTGGCTCGCGACCTCGTTGATCGTCGTGTTCAGCATCGGGCTCGGCGTGCTGCCGCCCATCAGCACCGGCGACGTTGCCGGGCTCGTGTTACCGGTTCTCACCCTGGCCGTTCCGCTGGCCGGATTTCTCGGGCAGATCATGCGCGAATCGCTGCTGGTCGCGCTGGAGAGCCCCTTCGTGCTCTCGGCCCGCGCCCGCGGTGAGAGCGAGCGTGGTGTGCGCTGGGTGCACGCGCTGCGCCACGCCTCGCTGCCAGCGATCAGCCTCTCCGGTTGGGCGTTCGGTTCCCTGATCAGCGGCGCGGTCGTCGTCGAAACCATTTTCGCCCGCCCCGGCCTCGGCCGCACCCTGCTCAATGCCGTTACCCTTCGGGACGTTCCGGTGGTGATCGGCGTGGTCATGATCGTCGCGGTCGCCTATATTTCAATGACACTGCTCACGGATGCTGCCAGTCGCCTGGTCGATCCGCGATTGCGACTGACATGAGCGACCTCGAAGTGCAGGCTGGCCTTGCAGCCCAATCCCGCCAGTCCGGCCCGTCTCGGCGCCTCGGTGTGGCCGAGACGGCGGCTGGAGTGCTCGCCCTGTTCCTGTTGGTGTCGGCGGTCGTGCCCCAGTTGCTGGCGCCGGGCGACCCCCTCGCGATCGACCCGCTCTCAGCGTTTCAGCCGCCGAACTTGGCGCACGGGTTCGGCACCGACGAATCGGGCCGCGACATCTACTCCAGAGTGGTGCACGGCACCCAGTACTCTCTGGTGATCGGGGCGGTCGCCACCGCGATCGGGCTGGGGCTCGGTATTCTGCTGGGCACCCTGGCCGGGATGCTCGGCCGGGTCGTCGACTTCACCGTCAATCGGTTTCTTGAGGTACTTTTCGCTTTTCCAGGGCTGCTCCTGGCGCTTTTGTTCATTGTCATCTTCGGCCCCGGTGTTGTCACCGCGACGATCGCCGTGGGACTGTCGACAGCACCCGGGTATGCGCGCATCATCAGGGCCCAGCTGATTACGGTGCGATCACAGGCGTTCGTCGAGGCGGCGACCGTGCTCGGCCGCACCCGGTGGCAGATTCTGCTGCGCCACATTCTCCCCAACACCCTCGCCCCCCTGTTCGTGCTCGCTACCCTGGGCGTCGGCCAGGCCATTGTCTGGGCGGCAACGCTGAGCTACCTCGGGCTCGGTGCCGAACCGCCGACCTCGGAGTGGGGCGCCATGCTCTCGGCCGGGCGCACGTACATCACATCGGCCTGGTGGATGAGCTTCTTTCCAGGGTTGTTCATCGTGCTGACCGCCGTGACCGCCACGGTGCTCGGCCGCAGTATCGACCGGCGGATGAGGCACGCATGAATGGGTCAGTAGTCTTTGGCGACAGTGCTGCCGCGGTGACCGTGCGCAACCTGCGGGTTGGCTTCGGCTCGGCTGAGCCGGTTGTTCGCGGTGTGTCGTTCGCCGTCGCCCCGGGTGAGTGCCTCGCCATCGTCGGCGAATCCGGCTCGGGTAAAAGCGTGACCGCCCGCAGCCTGCTGGGTCTGGCCGGTACGAACGCCCGGGTCAGCGCCGACCGGCTCGAGCTCGGCGGGCAGAGCGTTTTAGGGCTGGCCGGTCGCGCATGGCAGGCCAGACGAGGCAAGGACGTGGGTCTGGTGTTGCAGGATGCCCTGGTCTCGCTCGATCCGTTGAGGCCGATCGGCCGAGAGATCGCTGATTCACTGCGGCTGCACACCACGCTCGGTGCTGCAGGCCGGGCACGGCGGGTGCTCGAGCTGCTTGACGCAGTCGGACTGCCGGAACCCGAATTGCAGGTGCGCAAGCTCTCGGGGCAGCTCTCCGGCGGCGAACGTCAACGCGCTTTGATTGCCGCGGCGATTGCGCTGAACCCGCCGCTGCTCATCGCCGACGAACCGACAACGGCGCTCGACGTTACAGTGCAAGCGCAGATCCTGGCACTGCTTGAACAGATCACCGGCGCCGGCACCGCCGTGCTTCTGATCAGCCATGACCTGGCCGTGGTGAGTCGCGTCGCGCACCGGGTCGCCGTCATGTATGACGGACAGCTCGTGGAAACCGGCCGTACACCGGAGGTTCTCGGCTCGCCCCAGCAGGAGCAGACCCGGCGAATGGTCGCCGCGATACCGGGCGACAAACCTCGCGGCACCCGACTAAGCCCGTCCGATGGGCCCGACACCCCGAGCGGTTTAACGGCCACGGGCGATTCCCGGGCTGAGGTTTCGCCCGAGAGCACCGTCGTGCTCGAAGCCATCGGCCTGTCGAAAAGTTTTCGACGTCAAGATGGCACCCGGCAGCTCGCCGTTGACGACGTCTCGTTCGCGTTGCACCGCGGAAGCACCCTCGGCATCGTCGGCGAGTCTGGCTCGGGCAAAACCACGACCGCGCGTCTTCTGCTCGCGTTACTGGCCCCAGATCACGGCGAGGTTCGGGTGTTCGGCGAGCCGTGGAGCACGACCAGCGAGAAGACCCGCCGCGGGCTGCGGGCATCCGTCGGGGCGATCTATCAGGATGCCCTCGGCTCATTCGATCCGCGCTGGAGCGTCGCCGAGATCCTCACCGACGCCCTGCACCTGCGGCACGAGCGCGGCGCCCCGCACACGACGGCGCGACTCACCAGCCTGCTCGACGAGGTCGGCCTCGCGCCCACAGTGCTGCCCCGACGCCCGCTCGAACTCTCCGGCGGGCAGAGACAACGGGTCGGTATCGCGCGGGCGCTGGCCGGCCGACCCGAAATTCTCATCTGTGACGAACCCGTCTCCTCACTCGACGTGACCGTTCAGGCTCAGGTGCTCGATCTGCTTGACGACGTGCAGCGAGAGCGCGGGCTCAGCCTCATTTTCATCTCGCACGATCTCGGTGTCGTGCAGCACGTCAGTGATCACATCGCGATCATGCGCGACGGGCGCATCGTCGAAATGGGCCCGGCGGAGCGCGTTTTTGCCGCGCCGCAGCATCCATACTCTGCGCAGTTACTGGCCGCCGTGCCCCGCCTGCGCGCGTGAAACAACCATTTTCGCGATTGAGAGAAGAGCCCCCGTTCAGGGAAAAAGAGCCGATCGGGTAGATTAGATGCGCACACTCGGGCACCTCACCATCGACACGGTGCCGAATACACCGAACCGGAGAGTTATGACCCACGCCGACCGCGTCCCCGAAAAGCCTGCGCTCGAAGGGCTCGAAGCCAAGTGGCAGTCCCGCTGGGAAACCGACGGCACCTACCTTTTTGCACGCGAGAACGCTACCCGCGAGACGATCTACTCAATCGACACTCCCCCGCCGACCGCATCTGGTTCGCTGCACATCGGCCACGTTTTCTCATACACCCACACTGACGTCGTCGCCCGTTTTCAGCGGATGCGCGGCAAGAACGTGTTTTACCCGATGGGCTGGGACGACAACGGCCTGCCCACCGAACGTCGCGTACAGAACTATTACGGCGTGCGCTGCGACCCCTCGCTCGGCTATACCGAGAACTTTGTTGCACCGTTCGAAGGCGGAGACGGCAAGAGCTCGAAAGCTGCCGACCAGCTGCCGATCAGCCGCCGCAACTTCATCGAACTCTGCGAAACCCTCACCAAAGAAGACGAGAAGCAGTTTGAAGCCGTGTGGCGTGCACTCGGCCTGAGTGTCGACTGGACGCAGACCTACCGCACCATCGGCCAGGAGGCACTGTTCACCTCGCAGCTCGCCTTTCTCGGCAATGTCGAACGCGGCGAGGCGTACCAGGCCATGGCGCCGACCCTCTGGGACGTCACTTTTCGCACCGCTGTAGCCCAGGCTGAACTTGAAGACAAGGACATGCCCGCCGCTTACCACCGGGTCTCCTTCCTGAAGCCCGACGGCAGCACGATCGAGATCGAGACGACCCGCCCCGAACTTCTCCCGGCCTGCGTTGCCCTCGTCGCGCATCCCGATGACGAACGCTACAAGCATCTGTTTGGCACCACCGTGACGACCCCCGTGTTTGGTGTCGAGGTTCCGGTGCTCGCGCACCACCTCGCCCAGAAGGATAAGGGTTCAGGAATCGCCATGATCTGTACTTTCGGCGATCTGACCGACGTCGTCTGGTGGCGCGAACTCGACCTGCCCAACCGCGCCATCATGGGTTTCGATGGTCGCATCACTGCCGAAGCACCGGAGGCGATCACCTCCCTCGTCGGCCGCGACGCGTATGCGCAGCTCGCCGGCAAGACCGTGTTCGGGGCGAAGGCCGCCGTGGTTGAACTTTTGAAAGCCAGTGGCGACCTCATCGGTGAGCCGAAGCCGATCGTGCACGCCGTCAAGTTCTTCGAAAAGGGCGACAAGCCACTCGAAATCGTTTCCACTCGCCAGTGGTACATCCGCAACGGTGCCCGCGACGAAAAGCTCCGCGCGCGACTGCTCGAGCACGGCACCGAGCTGGCCTGGCACCCTGAATTCATGAAAGTGCGCTACGAGAATTGGGTGAATGGACTCACCGGCGACTGGCTCATCTCCCGCCAGCGTTTCTTCGGCGTGCCCCTGCCGGTTTGGTACCCGCTCGACACCGAGGCCAACCCCGTGTTCGACCAGCCGATTGTCGCCACCCGCGACCTGCTACCGGTTGACCCGTCCTCGGATCCCGCGCCCGGCTACACCGAGAGCCAGCGCGGCGAGGGCGGCGGCTTCGTCGGCGAAGTCGACGTGATGGACACCTGGGCCACCTCCTCGCTCACTCCACAACTTGCCGGTGGCTGGGAGCGAGACCCGGAACTGTTCCAGCTAGTCTTCCCCTATTCGCTGCGCCCGCAGGGCCAGGACATCATTCGCACCTGGTTGTTCTCCACGGTGCTGCGCGCCGAGCAGCAGCACGGTGTGGCACCGTGGCAGCATGCCGCGCTCAGCGGCTTCATCGTCGACCCCGACCGCAAGAAGATGTCGAAGTCCAAGGGCAACGTCGTCACCCCGGCCGACATGCTCGAAAAACATGGATCCGACGCGGTGCGCTACTGGGCGGCTTCCTCGCGCCTCGGCACCGACGCGGCCTTCGACCCGCAAAACCCGACGCAGATCAAGATCGGCCGTCGCCTCGCCATCAAGATTCTCAACGCGAGCAAGTTCGTCTCCATGTCGCAGGGCAGCAGTACAGCCCCGATCACCGAACCCGTCGACCAGAGCATGCTCGCCGGCCTCAACGCGGTCGTCGCCCAGGCCACGACCGCGTTCGAGAACTACGACCACGCCCGGGCGCTGGAGACCACGGAAAGTTTCTTCTGGACCTTCTGCGACGACTACCTCGAACTGGTCAAGGAACGCGCCTACGGCGAGCCCGGACCCGGCCAGGCTTCCGCCGTTGCCGCGCTGCGCACCGCACTGGCCACGCTACTGCGCCTGTTCGCGCCGTTCGTTCCGTTCGCGACCGAAGAAGCCTGGTCCTGGTCCAACGACGGCTCGGTGCACACCGCGCCGTGGCCGGTCGCGGCCGACCTGCTCGGCAGCGACGAGGTCGCCATCGGCAATATCGCTCTGCTCGATCTGGCCAGCCGCGCTTTGACTGGCATCCGTCGTGCCAAAACGGATGCGAAAGCGTCGCAGAAATCCGAGGTGGATTCCGCAGTAATATGCGGTGCTCCCGCCGAAATTGCCCTGCTGACCCTGGCCGCTGCTGATCTCAAAGCGGTCGGTCGCATTCACAATCTGACCTTTGTCGACGGCAGTGAACTCGCTGTGACCGACATCGTGTTCGCCACCGTGTTGGAAAGTTAGGAGACCAGATGTCAGTGATCGTGCGCCCACTGGGCGACAAGGACTTTTTCGCCTGGCTGGGCCTGTTCGAGGGCTACAGCGCGTTCTACGAGAGCGAACTTACCGATCAGAAAGCCCTGCAGGTGTGGAGCTGGATTATCGACACGAACAACGCCCTCTTTGGTGCCGTGGCGGTCAACGACGATGGTGACTTCGTCGGCCTCGCACACTACCGCAGCGTTCCGCGCACCCTTAGCGGCGACCTCGCGCTGTTCCTGGACGATCTCTATGTGGCCGAGGACGCGCGCGGAAAGGGCGTCGGCACCTTATTGATGGAATTCACTAAGGACTATGCCCGTGTGCACCAGCTGGCCCAGATTCAGCTAATGACCGCAGCCGACAATGCAACCGCGCAGGTGCTCTACGACCAGCTCGGAACGCGTACCGACTGGGTCACCTACGAGATTGACGTCTAGATCATGCAGTTGGGCACCCGATGGACCCTGGGCGGCACGCTGCCGGCGGGGCTGCCGCACGTTGTTGACATCGCCGTGCGAGCGGTCGAAGAAGATCTCACGGCGCTGGACGTCGACACCAGTACCTGGCGCTGGACCCTGACCTGGCTGGAATCGAAACCGGTGATCGAGCTCGACGATGGCACCGTCATCCGGTTCAATCCGGTCGACGACAGCGCCACCATCACGCAGCCGTCCACCAGCACGGATGACGACGACGAGGACTGGATATAAGGTCCGATTCCGCTTCGGTGCTGTTGTCGGGCATGGGCATGGGCACGCATTCGCCAGCGACGATGAGGAACTGACCCAGAATCTTCGGGGAAAACCGCGCCTTCGAGAACCGCCCACAGCGACCGCCGAAACCATTGCCGATGCAGTCGGCGGCTTCACCCGGCTGCACATCGTGCAGTAACTGGGCCGCCTCACAAAAGAGCTTCTGGAGTTACGGCGTTACGACGCGCTCATCTTCGATGACACAGGCGGCCATATCGCTTCGAAACACGACGCGGCGCATCTGTTCTTCAAGCTCATCTCGTCCCATTATGAACTTGCATTGCTAGCGTAAGCGTCAGCAATAACTCTCCCCCGTCCGGCGGCGTGTTCGCCAATCACTTCGTCGCTGCAGCCACGGACGACCGCAGCGTCCGCCTCGCCAAGGTGCTCACCCTCAAAACCCCAGCTACCGCTTGCATAACACCGAGAATGCATCTGTACGTTCAGCCCAGAAAAAAAGCGGCACCATAAAGACATAATAAATGGCGCGGTTTTTACCGTTGATATTGGCTCAATTGTGCAACGTCGCCGACAGGCCCCGAATTGGGGGCGATCGAGGCATGCTTTTTCATCGCGTGCTATGTGATTATAGGCGTTGAGAATATGCTCTGGTCGAGCAATAGTTTGGTCGACCGTCTGCAAGTTCGACAATTCGCCTCTGGTGTACCGCTTACCCCTTGGTACATTCCCATTTCGTAAAGCAACCCGAATCAGGGCCCTAGGCTCTGGCGAAAGGCACACCGCGTGACATCGAACTCGAACGACCCCTTGCGCCCCCAGCACCTTGACATTGACATCGAAACACTCCTCAAACTGCCCAATATTAGAGCGGAAAACGCAGTAACGATCGCGGCGGTGATTCCGGCCTACAACGAAGAGTTATCCATCACTGCGACGATCGATTCTCTTCTCAAGCAAACCCGTCCCCCGGATGCTATTTTCGTTATGGTCAATAACTGTACCGATGACACCTTTTACATCGCCAACGAATTCAGCGGCAGCCATGACATTCACCACCGGGGTTCTACTTTCGCGTGTGACGTGACTGTAATCGATATGGGCGTGAACTCTGACAAGAAAGTCGGAGCCCTGAATTCAGGTTGGCTTCTGGCGCATGATTTCACGTACATACTCGGCGTGGACGGCGACACGGTTCTCGACACGCGATGCATTCAGCAGCTCACCTCGGAAATGATCTCTGATTCCCGAATCGGCGGTATTTCAGCCATTTATGGTTTTGACCAGGGTCCGGTTCGGGGTCCCACCGGCAATTTTCTCGTACGGTCTCAGCGGTTTCAGTTCGCGGGCTTCAACCTCGATAATCTGCTCCGGTCGCGCAATATGACAGTACTGGGCGGCCAGTGCTCGCTGCTCAGTACTCGCGCGATGAAAGTCGTGACTGACGCGAATCATCAGTCTGCGCCGTGGGTCACGGACTCAGAAATTGAAGACTCCCTGCTGTCCATTCAACTACGATCGGCCGGATTCCAAACTAAAATTTCCGCCACTGCTCGCGCCAACGTGGGGCCGATGCTGACGTTACGCTCCCTCAACGCGCAGCAAGTGAAGTGGAACGCGGGGGGTGTGGAACTCATGCTGCAACACCCCTTGCACCCGAACTTACGCTTACGGTGGCGAGAAAATATTGGCATGCTGGCCAATCTCTCCAGCCGTCTCGCTTTTGTTTTACTGGTTGCCGGTGCACTGTCGGTCGGCTCATTCGACTTCGCCTGGTGGTGGCTCATCCCGCCGATTGTTTCCATAATGTTGAGCGTGCGCATCGCCGTGGCGATGAAGGATCATACCTGGAAGGACGTCGCTTACGCTCTGCTACTTTTTCCCGCCGAGATTTACATCATTATTAGGGGGGTGCATTTTCTTCAGGCCTGGGCGCAGATTATTGGTCGCGAGGACCACGATAACTGGGCGGCGCAGGCGAACGCTGAAAATGGTGGCGGTCAATCGGGGAAGTGGTTGCTGGCCACCCTCGCCAGCACTGCGATTCTCGCGGCGCTGGCTTTCGGCTGGGTGCAACTAGAGCTCATTTGGCAGAGCGGAATTTTGAGCGTTGGCTGGGTTGTTCTGGCTATCCTGACAATTCTGCAAACCTTCAATATGCTGGGCAAGCTCACCCGGAAACATCGCGGTTTTCGCGCGTAGCCTCAACGCGCACAGCGCAGTAAGCGTGAAATCCACCCCTGAATAGACCGTGCGCCTACGGTGATCGGACTGTGCAATGCAGGCTTAGGGGAATGGGTAGCCGTTGAGGTCTTGCACCCACTCCCGCCAGCCTGCGGCCATCCGCTTGAGGTCGGCCAGGTTGGCCACGCCGGACTCGATGGCGTGGGCCGCGAAGCTGGATTCGGTCATCCGCACCGCCCAGGACTCTCCCCACCACTCCCGCTCCGCGTCTGACGCGAAACACCAGACGGAGGCGCTGCTGGTCACCTCGGTGAACCCCGCCTGCAGGGCCCAGGTCTTGAGTGAACGCCCGGCATCGGGGTCGCCGCCGTTTCAGTAGTGCACCTCGCGGTAGACCCGCATCTAATCCACCAGCCCGTCGATGGTCGGCGCGATCATGACGCCCCCGTAGTCCAAGTCGCGGGCGGCGAATACACCGCCGGGGTGCAGCACCCGGCGAATCTCGGCCATCGCCGCGACCGGATCAGCCAGGTGCTGCAGCACCTGATGAGCGTGCACGATGTCAAAGGTCGCGTCGGCGAAATCGAGTGCATAGACGTCACCGACCTGAAAACTCGCATTGTGTACCCCCTCGTCGGCGGCCAGGCCGGCCGCACGCACAATGATCCCGCTCGACGCGTCGATGCCGACGACCCGCCCATGGGCGAGCCGTCGGACGAGGTCGACCGTGATCGTGCCGGGACCGCAGCCGACATCGAGCAGGACACCCCCGGTGCGCAATTTGGGAATCAGGTAGGCGGCCGAGTTCGCGACCGTGCGCCAGGTATGGGAGCGCAGCACACTCTCGTGGTGACCGTGGATGTATTCGTCGGGTGGGGCGGACGCAGAATTGTCGGTCAGGTCTGTCATGGTGCGATCCTACGCACCGCCAAAACAGTCACGTCGGGGTCTTGGCTAGTGTGGACGCATGGCTCTCACCGCGAACAACCCCTTTTTCACCCGGAGCACGCTTCCCTATCAGCTGCCGCCCTTTGCTTCCATTACCGACGAACACTATCGGCCGGCCTTTCTGCAGGGCATGACCGAGCAGCTCGCCGAGGTCAGCGCCATCACCGGCACAGCGGATGCCCCAAGTTTCGACAATACACTCGTCGCCCTCGAGCGCAGCGGACAGACGCTCGCCCGGGTCTTTGAGGTCTTCTTCAACAAGAGTTCCTCCGACTCCAGCGACTTCACCAACGACCTCGAAGAAGAACTCGCGCCGCTGCTGGCCGCCCACGCCGACGCGATTCGGCTCGATCCCGCGCTCTACGCGCGTCTCGCCGCCGTGCACGAGCAGCGCGCCGGCCTCGGTCTCGACGCCGAGTCGCTCTACCTCGTCGACCGCTATTTCACCGAGTTCACGCTGGCCGGGGCCGGCCTGAGCGACGACAACAAGCAGTCTCTGCGTGATTTCAACTCACGGCTGTCGACCCTCACCACCCGCTTTGAAAAGAACCTGCTGGCCGACACCAACGAGCTCGCCCTCATCATTGACGACGTGGCCGAGCTCGACGGGCTCACGGAGGGTGAGATCTCGGCGGCCGCCGAGGCCGCCCGGGAACGCCAGCTTGACGGCAAATACTTGATCAGCCTGGTACTCCCCACCTCGCACCCGTATCTCGCGAGCCTCACCGACCGAGGGGTGCGCGAACGGTTGCTCGCGGCGAGCCGAGCCCGCGGCATCCGCTCGGATGCGGCGGGAACGACCAACGACAACCGGCCGCTCGTGATTGAGATCACCCGCCTGCGCGCCCAACGCGCCCGACTGCTGGGGTTTGACAGCCACGCCGCCTATGTGACCGCCGACGAAACCGCCAAGACCCCCGGTGCAGTTTGGGATTTGCTTGGGCGTCTCGCACCCGCCGCTGCCCGCAATGCCCGGGTGGAACAGGCCGATCTGCAGGCCGTGGTCGACGCCGAGGGCGGTGGATTCGAACTGGCTGCCTGGGACTGGGCGTTCTACACCGAGAAAGTGCGGCGCGCCAAGTACGACGTGGACACCGCGGCCATGCGCCCCTACTTCGAGCTTGAAAGCGTACTGGCCGACGGGGTCTTCTACGCGGCCCACCAGCTCTACGGGCTGACCTTCACTGCGAGGCCCGAGCTGGTCGGCTGGCACCCCGAATCGCGCGTCTTCGAGGTCACGACTGAAGACGGCACTGCACTCGGTCTCTACATCGGCGACTTCTACACCCGCGATTCCAAGCGCGGCGGGGCTTGGATGAATGCCCTGGTCTCGCAGTCGGGCCTGCTCGGCACCAGTACGACCGTGGTCTGCAATAATCTCAACGTGTCGAAGCCCGCTGCCGGCCAGCCGACCCTGCTCACGTACGACCAGGTCACCACCCTGTTCCACGAATTCGGACATGCCCTGCACGGCCTCCTGGCCCGCGCAACCTATCCCAAATTCTCCGGCACCAATGTCTACCGGGACTTCGTGGAATTCCCCAGCCAGGTCAACGAGATGTGGATGCTCTGGCCAGAAGTGCTCGCCAACTACGCCCGCCATTACCAGACCGGTGAGGCAATGCCGCAGAAGTTGGTGGACCGAATCCAGGCGTCGTCGGCTTTCAACGAGGGCTTCCTGACCAGCGAGTACCTCGCCGCAGCACTCCTCGACCAGGCCTGGCACCGCATTGACGCCGACACGGTCGTCACCGACGTTGCCCGGTTCGAAGCGGATGCCCTCGCCTCCGTTTCACTCGACAATGCGGCTGTTCCCACCCGTTACGCGAGCACCTACTTCGCCCACACCTTCTCGGGAGGGTACGACGCCGGGTACTACTCCTACATCTGGAGCGAGGTGCTCGACGCCGATACCGTCGAATGGTTTAGGGAGAATGGCGGCCTCACGCGCGACAACGGCGATCGTTTTCGCGACCGCCTGCTCGGAGTCGGCGGCACCAAAGACCCCCTGGAGGCCTACCGCCACTGGCGCGGCCGCGACGCCGAGCTGCAGCCGCTGCTCGACCGCCGCGGCCTCAACGCGTGACTTCGCGATAGACGCTGGCCCTGCGCCAGTGCCGGTGCCGGTGCCGGTGCCGGCGAGTTTCACCTCCTGCAAAGCGGCGCACCTCCCGCGCACCGTGAAGTGTTCGCTCGCCATCAGCGATGCCATCACCCTCAGTATTGAGGATGCGCGGCGCCATCGCCCGTCATAGGCTGCTTGGCCATGGACATCCAGAGAATTCCAGTTCAGGGCACTGCTCGGCGATGGTTTCTCTGGATCGTCGCCCTAATTTTCGCCGTCATACTGTTGGGCGGGGTCGTCACCCACTACCTGCGCGAGAACCTCGACATCACAACCCCTGGCTGGCGCGCTCTCAGCGCCGCAGCGAGCCTGCTCTACGCCGACGGCGAAGCGAACCTGTGGGCTTGGGCATCCGGGTTGCTTCTGGCCGGTATCGGGCTGTCCCTAGGTGCGGTCGGGTTAACCGCTCGGAATGAGGGGGGTGTCGGTGCGCCGTACTTTGTGCTCGCGGCGGTCGCCGTTGAACTGTCAGCCGACGAAATTGCCCAACTGCACGAGAAATTGGCTAAATTCGATCTCGATACCCGCTTCACATTTGCCTGGCTCTCAGTCGGTGTACCGTTGGCCATTCTCGCCGGCCTGCTTGTGCTCTGGGTGGCCCGCACGATCGGCCGACAGCTTCGCCGCCGGCTCATCGTTGCGGGAGCCATTTTCCTGCTCGGTGCCGTTGGTTTTGAAGCCATGGGCGGCATCGTTGTCGGCGGACGCCTTGACGATCTCTCGCGGGGCAGCTTGCCCTACCATCTGCTCGTCGGTATCGAGGAGGGCCTCGAGGTCACCGGCGCCCTCCTCGCCCTCAGCGCGGCACTGTCGGCGCTGTCCATTGAACGCACGGTAGCTGGCGTCCTCGTGCGGACCCGACTCAGTCGAACGGGTGACACCTCGAATAGCGCTCCGTCAGGAGCGCAGCCCGCCGGAGGCTGAGTCCGACCTAGGCTGTTTTCGCCTGGTGGGCCTTCTGCAGCACCATCTCAGCGGGTGCGTTGTTTAAGACCGTGTCTCGCGTGATGATAACGCGTTCCACGTCGGTACTCGAAGGGACCTCAAACATGACCGGGCCGAGTACCTCCTCGAGAATGGCTCGCAGGCCCCGGGCCCCGGTCTTGCGAAGAACGGCGAGGTCGGCGATGGCTTCGAGCGCCGGCTGCTCGAACTCGAGTTCTACACCGTCGAGCTCGAACATGCGCTGGTACTGCCGCACGAGCGCGTTCTTGGGCACGGTCAGAATCTGCATGAGTGCCACCTGATCGAGCTGCGTCACCGTCGTGACGACGGGGAGGCGACCGATGAACTCGGGAATCAGCCCGAACTTGTGCAGGTCTTCGGGCAAGACCTCACTGAACAGGTTGATGTCATCACCCTTGATATGCAGGGGCGCCCCGAAACCGATGCCCTTCTTGCCGGCACGAGACGAGATAATGTCTTCGAGCCCGGCGAAAGCGCCGGCCACGATGAACAGCACGTTCGTCGTATCGATCTGAATGAATTCCTGGTGCGGATGCTTGCGCCCACCCTGCGGGGGAACGGAAGCAATCGTGCCCTCGAGAATCTTTAACAGCGCCTGCTGCACCCCCTCGCCCGAAACATCGCGGGTGATCGATGGGTTTTCGGCCTTTCGGGCGATCTTGTCGATCTCGTCGATGTAGATAATACCGGTCTCGGCACGTTTAACGTCGTAGTCCGCAGCCTGGATGAGCTTGAGCAGAATGTTCTCGACGTCTTCGCCGACGTAACCGGCCTCGGTGAGGGCCGTCGCGTCTGCTACGGCGAAGGGAACGTTAAGGCGCTTGGCGAGGGTCTGGGCGAGATAGGTTTTGCCGCAGCCGGTCGGGCCAATGAGCAGAATGTTTGACTTGGCGATCTCGACGTCGTCGTGGATAGCCTCGGCAGCGGTGAGCGTAGCCCGTGCCCGGACGCGCTTGTAGTGGTTGTAGACGGCAACGGCGAGAGCACGCTTAGCGGGCTCCTGGCCAATGACGTATTCCTCGAGGAAGCCGAAGATTTCTTTGGGCTTGGGGAGGTCGAATTCGCCAGCGCTGGCTTCGGAGCCGGCCTCAGCAAGGCGCTCTTCAATGATCTCGTTGCACAACTCGACGCATTCGTCACAGATGTACACGCCGGGGCCGGCAATGAGTTGTTGTACCTGCTTCTGGCTCTTTCCGCAGAAGGAACACTTGAGCAGGTCGGCACTTTCACCGATTCGGGCCATGTCAGCCTCCTCCATTGGTCTCGCTGCAATTGAGCCTAGTCTGTGCGTCCGACACTTGCGTGCAGCGCGCCAGAAACCGAAACGGCGCGGCGCCAAAAGGCGACGCGCCGCACACGTGTTTCGGGTTCAGACTACTTAACCAGCATCGGAAGGTTCTTGCGGCTGGTCAAAACCTGGTCGATGAGGCCGTACTCGAGAGCCTCGGCGGCGCTCATGATCTTGTCACGATCGATGTCCTTGTTGACCTGCTCCACACTCCGGTTGGAGTGGTGAGCGAGGGTTTCTTCGAGCCAGACGCGCATGCGCAGAATCTCAGCCGCCTGAATCTCGATGTCCGAGGCCTGCCCACCACCCTGGCCGCCAACCGACGGCTGGTGAATGAGGATGCGCGCGTTCGGCAGGGCGAGACGCTTGCCCGCCGTTCCGCCGGCCAGCAGCACGGCCGCAGCGGATGCCGCCTGGCCGAGGCAGACCGTCATCACGTGCGGACGAATGTACTGCATGGTGTCGTAAATCGCTGTCATGGCGGTGAACGAACCACCGGGCGAATTGATGTACATGGTGATGTCGCGGTCCGGGTCCTGGCTCTCGAGCACAAGGAGCTGGGCCATCACGTCATCGGCCGAGGCATCGTCAACCTGCACACCGAGAAAGATGATGCGGTCTTCGAACAGCTTTGCGTACGGGTCCTGGCGCTTGTACCCGTAGGCGGTGCGCTCTTCAAAGGTGGGAAGGATGTAGCGCGATTCGGGCGCGCCGTTGTTAGTCAACTGCTTGGTCGAGCCGCCCATCGAGCTGTAGGCCGTTCCACCGAATGTGGGGATAGTCATGTTTTCTTCCTGTTCAGTTTCGGCGGACTACTTGGTGGCGTCAGCGTCGGGATCGGTTCCGCCGCCGCCGATGACATCCGAAGCGGATGCGCGGAGGTGGTCGACAAAACCGTACTCGAGGGCTTCCTCGGCACTGAACCAGTTGTCGCGGTCACCGTCAGCGTTGATCTGCTCCGGGGTCTTGCCGGTCTGCGCGGCCGTGATCTCCGACAGTCTCTGCTTCATGTCGAGGATGAGCCGGGCCTGGGTCTGGATGTCGGCGGCCGTGCCACCGAATCCACCCGACGGCTGGTGCAGGAGCACGCGAGCGTTCGGGGTGATGTAGCGCTTGCCCTTGGTGCCCGAGGTAAGCAGGAACTGGCCCATCGAGGCCGCCATGCCGATGCCGACGGTGACGATGTCGTTGGGTACGAACTGCATCGTGTCGTAGATCGCCATTCCTGCGGTGATCGAACCGCCGGGAGAGTTGATGTAGAGGTAGATGTCGCGCTTCGAGTCTTCCGCTGCCAGCAAGAGGATCTTCGCGCAGATCTCATTCGCGTTTTCATCACGGACCTCTGAGCCGAGCCAGATGATGCGGTCCTTCAGCAGTCGGTCAAATACACCGTTGGTGGGTGTCGGGTCGGCCATGTCGTGCTCCGTTTCAGTTGTCGCTTCTCAATGAATCTATCGGAGCGCGCGGCGGAAAAAGGCTGTGTTCGCCCTCGGCAGATTACCGGGCTCGCGCCCCGGCGCTTGCAGCATGCAAAAGGCCGACTGGAGTGAATCCGGCCGGCCCATGCACGCGATTACGCAGTACTGGTCTACAAGCTACTTCTTGGCAGCGGCTTTCTTCTTCTTCGGCTTCTCGTCGATTTCAGGCTCGACCTCTGCGTCGGCAACGGGAGCAGCGTCAACGGCGGCGTCAGCGGAATCCACTTCACCCTCATCGTCGACCGGTCCGGTGAACTCGCTCAGATCGACCGGCTTGCCGTTGGAGTCAACGACCTCCGCCTTGCCCAGGGCTATAGCGAGAGCCTTGTTGCGGGCAACCTCGGCGACCATCGACGGAATCTGACCGTTGGTGTTGAGCGTCTGCACGAACTCGCTCGGGTCCATGCCGTACTGACTGGCACCCTGGATGAGGTACTGGGTGAGCTCGTCCTGGCTGACCTTGACCTGCTCAGCTTCGGCGATCGTGTCGAGCAGGATCTGCTGACGGAACGTTTTCTCGCTGGCTTCGGTGACCTCGGCGCGGTGGGTGTCATCTTCGAGGCGGCTTTCGCCCTCGAGGTGGCGGTTTACCTCGTCGAGGATGATCGCGGCGGGGATCGGAACTTCGACCGAGCCGAGGAGCGTCTCGATGAGACGCTCTCGGGCCTGGCTGCCCTGGCCGAAGGCCTTGGACTTCTCAACCTGCACCTTGAGGCTCTCGGTGAGCTGCGCGATCGTGTCGAACTCGCTCGAAATCTGAGCGAAGTCGTCATCGGCGGCGGGAAGCTCGCGCTCCTTCACTGCGATCACGGTGATGGTGATCTCGGCCGTCTCGCCCTCGTGGTCGCCGCCCATGAGGTCGGAGTTGAAGGTCGTGGTCTCGCCGGCGCTGAGCGAGTCGAGCGCCTCATCGATACCGTCGATGAGGTCGCCGGAGCCCACCTCGTAGGAGATGCCGCTGGCGGTGTCGACCTCTTCGCCGTCGATCGCGGCGTTCAGGTCGATCTGGGCGAAGTCACCGGTCTTGGCGGGACGATCGACGGTGATGAGCGTACCGAACCGGCTGCGCAGCTTGTCGAGTTCTTCGGCAACTTCTTCGTCGGATACCGCGACGGCATCGACGGTGAGCTTGAGACCGTCATAGCTGGGCAGGTCGATCTCGGGGCGCACGTCAACCTCGATGGCGAGGAGCAGATCACCGGAGAAGTCGGTGTTGCTCGGCCATTCGACGATGTCGGCCTCTGGGCGGCCCAGGGGGCGCAGCTTGTTCTCTTCGACGGCCGCACGGTAAAAACCGTCGAGACCCTCGTTGACGGCGTGTTCCAGAACGGCGGCCTTGCCGACGCGCTGGTCAATGATGGCCGGCGGGACCTTTCCCTTACGAAAACCGGGGATGTTGATGTCCTCGGCGATGTGGCCGTAGGCGTGGGTGATGGCTGGCTTCAGCTCGTCGGGGCTCACCGTGATGGTGAGTTTGGCGCGCGTGGGGCTCAGTTTTTCGACCGTGGACTTCACTCGAGACTCTCCTGTGTATTGAAACGGTGTGCTGCGGATAATGTCGGGGCGACAGGAATTGAACCTGCGACTTCTCGCCCCCAAAACGAGCGCTCTACCAAGCTGAGCTACGCCCCGGATCTGCTTCGACCCATCGGTACTTCTTTGTTGGGGAATCAATCTGTTGGCGTAGCGTTAGCTCACGACAGGCGGATTGACCTCGACCAGTCTAATGCACGCCTTTCGAGCGGATGCGCCCCTACTGGCAAACGACCCCCGGTTTCCTGTACTACGATATTCGAGTGCCCAGTTGCCTGGGCCTGGGGTCGTAGCTCAATGGTAGAGCCTGAGTTTTCCAAACTTATGACGCGGGTTCGATTCCCGTCGACCCCTCTGTTTAGGGGAAATACGAAAGCCGCCAGCCCAGGCTGGCGGCTTTCTTTGCATTAACGGATGACATCAGTTAGTGACTGTGGGTCGGCGCGAGCACGCGCGGCCCACTACCGACGGCCAGATTCGACTGGCCCACGATGGCATCGTGTGCGGTCGGTGGGGTGCCGGCCCGTTCGCCGGGCTTCACGACGACGAATTGGCCCATCATTCCGGCGTCCTCGTGGGCCAGCATGTGGCAGTGGAACATATACGGAAAGTTTGGATCGGTGTGGTTCGAGAACTGCATGATGAGTTCATAACGCACACCCGGCTCGAGGTAGATCGTGTCTTTCCAGCCGGAGAGTTCGGCTGGCGGCGATTTCGTTCCCACCCGCAGTACCTGAAACTGCACGGCGTGCACGTGAAAATTGTGCGGCAGCGGCATGGCATTGTCGACGGTCCAGACTTCGGTGGCGCCGGCCTCGACGGTCTCGTCGATGCGCGTCATATCCATGAGCCGGTTGTTAATCGTGTAGCCGTTGAGCGTAAACGAGCGATCGACGGAGGCATCCGCTTTCTCGAGTGGCTCGATGTTCGCCAAAGTCGTCGACAGTGCGCCGATGCTGCCGAGAGTGTCAGCCGCGCGCAACTCCAGCACATCGAGCGTGTCGTCACCGGCGTTACGGGTCGCGGCTCCGGCCGAGGTACCGAGGTTCGGCGGCGTGGACTGCAGTTTCACGGTCTCGCCCGGCTTGAGCCGCACGAGAACTTCGGCCCGCTCCCCCGGTGACAAGCGGATGCCCGCCATCGATGCCGCCTCAGTGAGCAGTCCCCCGTCGGTTCCGATCAGGTCAAAGGACCGCCCGTCGCTGAGCCCGAAGTCATAGACGCGCGCCGTCGATCCATTGACCAGGCGCAGGCGCACCACCTCGGTCGTCACATCGACGTACGGCGCGAGCGTGCCGTTGACCAAGAGCTGATCGCCGATCGGACCGATATAACCCCGCACGTCGCTGGTGAATTGGCCCTTCGCGTCGAAGCGGCGGTCCTGCACCACCACGGGAATGTCATCGATTCCGTAGCTGCGGGGCAGGTTGAGCGCGGCCTCCTCGTCGTCCTGTATCAGGAACAGGCCAGCCAGGCCCATTTCCACCTGGTGTTCGGTTGCGCCGTCTGGATGCGGGTGGTACCAGAGGGTCGCTGCGGGCTGGTCGATCGTGAAGTCCGGGCTCCACTTCGCTCCGGGCTCGACCATCTGGTGCGGGCCACCGTCCATTTTCGCGGGCAGACTCATGCCGTGCCAGTGCACGCTCGTAGCTTCCTGAAGGTTGTTGGCGACGTTGATGCGCACGTTTTCGCCGCGCTCGGCGACGAGGGTGGGACCGAGGTAGCTGCCGTTATAGCCCCAAGTGTCGGTGGTGACGCCCGGCACGAACTCGCTCGTTCCCCGCTGGGCGGTCAGGTCGAAGACTCGCTCACCTGCGGCATTCACGGTCGATTCGGCCAGCGGCGGGATCGCGAGTGGATTTACGAAGTCAATGGTGCCGACAGTGTCGATGACGCCGGCGCCGTTGTCGCTCGAACAGGCGGTCAGTCCGACGGTGAGTACGACCGCGCCGACGACGGCACCGCTGACGATGGTTGCAACACGACGGCGCGGCCGGGCAAATCGACGGTGCATCATGAACCTATTTTCGCAGCTTGCCCGACACCCGAACACCACAGGCACTCTCCGCACGCTGTGCGGCGGGGGCGGTCATGCCTGACACTGCGGGCACCAGTACAGTTTGCGGGCTGCCATTTCTTCGAGCACGATGTGCGTACCGCAGACTCGGCAAGGCAGGCCTTCGCGTTTGTAGACCCAGTGGCGATCGGCCCGATTCCTCATGGCGCGCCGGTATCCCGCGCCCTCGAGCTTGTCCATGGTCATCATTTGGCCGGTCGCAACACCTATGTGCAAGAGGTGTGCCCAGTCCTGCCACAGCGCGCGCGCGGTTTCGTCACTGAGCAACTTGCCGGGGGTGTGCGGATTGAGACCGGCACGAAAGAGAATTTCGGCACGATAGACGTTGCCGATGCCGCTGACCACGCTCTGGTCCATCAGTAGTCGGCCGATCGGCGTGGGTTTTTTGCGCACGACAGTGACGAAGCGTTCCTCGGCTTCGGGGGTGTTGTCCTGTTCCGGGTCGGGTCCGAGCCTGGCGATCGCGACGTCAACCTGAGCCGGGTCGAGGACCTCACACGCCGTCGGTCCGCGCAGGTCGGCGCACACCGTGTCGGTCAGCAGCCGCACCCGCACTTGGCCGACCGGTTCGGGGGGAAAGCTGTCGGCGAGGTCGATCTCTTTTTCCTGCTCCGACATGCGCACGCGGGTGCGCCGCGGTGCCCCGATACTGAAGATCGAGTTTTCACCGTCCACGTCAAAGGTCGGGGCCCCGAGCCCCGATGCGAGCTCGGTACCGTGCTGGTTGGTCTGGCCCATGCGGCCGTTGGCCGAGGCCATCGTGGCATCCATGAGAATCTCACCGTTGAAATCCCAGGCACCGTACAGTCCTAGATGGATGCGCAGCCACAGGCCGTGGTCGAACTCCAGAAACATCTGCTTGCCGACGGCGCGGGCATCCGTCACCGCGTGTCCGCTGAGTTGGGCGGCACCGGCCACGAACCGGCCCTGCGGCGAGCTGACAGTGACGCGGCGTCCGATGAAGTTGCGCTGAAACTGGCGGGTGATGCGATGAACCGAGTGACCCTCTGGCACCTTAGTTCACCGGCCGTCGACGTCTTTCCCGGCGATGGTTTTGGTTCGCTCATACTCGCCGAGCTGCCGGATGCGCCGCGTGTGCCGTTCCTCGTCACTGAACGGCTCGGCAATAAAAGCATCGATGAAGCTCGTGGCCTCCGCGATCGTGTGCTCTCTGGCGCCGATCGAAATGACATTGGCGTCGTTGTGTTCCCGGGCGAGCCGGGCCGTGCTGAGATTCCAGACCAGGGCGGCTCGGGCTCCGGAAACCTTGTTGGCGGCCATCTGCTCGCCGTTGCCCGAGCCGCCGAACACGACACCGAGCGCTTCGACGCCGGACTCCCGGTCGTCGACGGTCGCCTGCGCGGCGTTGATGCAGAACGCCGGGTAGTCGTCGAGGGCGTCGTAGGTCTGGGGGCCGTGGTCGATGACCTCGTGACCGGCCGCACGAAGGTGCGTGATCAGGTGGTGGCTGAGATCGAGACCGGCATGGTCCGTGGCGATATGGATGCGCATAGCACCAGTCTATTTATTGCTGCCCGCTTGGGTGAAAATTGGTTCGCGGGTACGGCTGCGCTTGAGCTCGAAGAACCCGTCGTAACTCGCGAGCGCCACGACGCCGTCCCACAGGCTTAGGGCGGCGTCACCCATGGGCGCCGGGGAGATGACCGGGCCGAAGAACGCCACACCGTTGACCGCAATCACCGGGGTTCCGACGTCCTGGCCGACCCGATTGATGCCATCGAAGTGGCTGGCGCGCATTTGGAGGTCATACTCGTCGCTGTCGGCGAAGGCCGCGAAGCTGGCGGGCAGGCCCACCTCGGCGAGCGCTGCGGCAATGACCTCGTCGGGATTGGTATTGCCGCCCGGGTGAATCTGTGTGCCGAGCGCGTCGTACAGCGCCTTGACCATTGGCTGGCCGTGCAGTTCGGCAGCGGCGGCCACGAGCCTGGTGTACTTCAGCGCCCGCGGAAAGAACGCCGCGTAGTCCTCGCTCACGTTCTGGTCTTCGTTGAGTACGGCGAGGCTCATCACGTGCCAGGTCACGTCAAGATTGCGCAGGCGAGCGACCTCATCCACCCAGCGCGAAGTCATCCAGGCCCAGGGGCACGAGGGGTCAAACCAGAAATCTACGGCATCAGTCATACCCCCAGCCTAGGCAGAACTCGCTGAATCCTCCCCGAAGCCGAGGCTGGCCATGTAGGCAATGGCCCCCATCAAGAGGTATTCTTGATAAATTGAAAAACTGTCACATATAGTACAGCCCTAACTTCGCAGCACATTATCTCCACGGGAGAAATTTTATGCCCACTGACCGAAGTGCATCCAACCTGAATTTTGACGCCACAAACGCCTCGGCCGGGAGGAAGAAACCTTCGAAAGCCTTGCGCCGTCGACGCATTGCCGTGTCCGATGTGAATGTCGTCGACAAACCCATCATGAAGCGTGCGCTCGGCGGCACCATCGTGGGAAATACCATGGAGTGGTACGACGTCGGTATCTTCGGTTACCTCATCACCACGATGGGCCCGGTCTTCCTGCCGGAGGCGGACGCATCCGTTCAAACTCTGTTCCTGCTTGGAACCTTCGCCGCTACCTTCTTCGCCCGCCCGCTCGGCGGCGTGTTCTTCGGCTGGCTGGGTGACCGCATCGGTCGTCAGAAGGTGCTCGCCACCACGCTGATGCTGATGGCCGCCTCGACCTTTGCCGTCGGCATCCTTCCCGGTTACGCGCAGATCGGCGTGTGGGCAGCGGTCCTGCTGGTATTCGTCAAGCTCGTACAGGGGTTCTCGACCGGTGGCGAGTATGCGGGGGCGACAACCTTCGTCAGTGAGCACGCGCCCGACACCCAGCGTGGTTACTTCGCGAGTTTTCTCGATATGGGCAGTTACCTCGGTTTTGCCGTCGGTGCTTCACTCGTCTCGGTACTCCAGCTCACGCTCGGGCAGTCGGTCATGGAGGAGTGGGGCTGGCGGGTTCCGTTCCTCGTCGCCGGGCCGCTCGGGCTGGTCGCAATCTACTTCCGATTGAAGATCGACGAGTCGCCCGCCTTCCAGGCCACCCTCGACGCCCAGGAGGAAGCGCAGAAGAATCCCGTCGGCGCCACGGCGGACACCCCCAAGAGCCCGATCGCCATTTTCAAGGCATACTGGCGCAACATCATCATCGCGATGATGCTCGTCGCCGCCGCGAATACGGTCGGCTATGCCCTCACCTCGTACATGCCCACCTATCTCACCGAGAACAAAGGCTACGACGAATTGCACGGCACTGCGCTGACAATTCCCATTCTCGTGATCATGGCCCTGTGCATCCCGCTGGCCGGCCGGCTGTCCGACCGCATCGGGCGCAGGCCGGTGCTGTGGATCGGAGCGATCAGCACGGTCGTACTGTCGTACCCGGCGTTCCTTTTGATCGGTGTCGGCGCAGTCTGGTCAACGCTGCTCGGCCTGGCGTTCATCGCGTTCCCGGTCACGTTCTACGTCTCCAACCTTGCCTCAGCGCTGCCTGCCCTGTTCCCGACGGCGAGCCGGTACGGTGCCATGGGTATTTCGTACAACTTCGCCGTGGCCATATTTGGCGGGACCACACCATTCATCATCGCGGCGCTCATTGTGGGCACCGGCAATGACCTGATGCCGGCGTTTTACCTGATGGGTACCTCGCTCATCGGTGCGATCGCCATCTTCTTCCTGCGGGAATCGGCCAACCGCCACCTCCCTGGCTCCATGCCGAGCGTGAACAGCGAAGAAGAAGCGCATGAACTCGTCAAGACGCAAGACGACAATCCCCTGCTCGACACCGACCAGATGCCGTTTGACCATACCTTCGAGCCGCCGACCAGCGCCATTCCAACTCAGGAATCGACGAAGGTGTAGAGCTTCCCGGTATCTATTTGCCCAGCCCAGTCGATGATCAGGCGGAGGCCCTGCGCAAAAGCCGGCTCCTGCGGACGATTAAGGAAGGCGTGCAACGTTTCGGGCAGTACGTGGTAGTCCACTGCGGTCCCGGCCGCTGAAAGTTCCTGGGCGAACTGTGCGGCGGAGGAACGCATTGAGTCCCGGTCCGCGTCGACCATGAGCGTCGGCGGGAAGCCGCCAAGCGGGTGGCCGCCGGGAAAAGCGTGAGCGTCCGACAGCGCGGTTCGCGTGCCTGCGTAGTGCAAATTCGTCAGATTGAGAAGCATCGGCGTGTGCACGAAGCGGCGTGGGCCTCGGAGTCGGCTGCGCAACTGGCGCGATCTCTTCGGTAGCGCGGCGTGGAAGAATCCGTAGGCGAAGAGAACGCCTGCGAGACCATCAGCCCCCGCGTCGGCCAGGCGAAGCACGGCGCCAGCTGATAAACACGCGCCGGCGCTGGCACCGCCCAGAATCACTTTGCCAACTGCTTCGCGCTGAACCTTTCGCACGACGGCAACGACATCATCAACCGGTACCGGAAAGTGCACGGCCGGGCTCCATACAGACCCACTCCCCGATCTGCGCGGCTTCGACAGTGTCGCCAGTCGGTAGGCTACGGTGACGACGGGGAATCCCGCTGCGGCCAGGGTACGTGCAACGTCGTGCGATTCCGGTTGATCGAGGCCGCCTTTGAAAAAGCCTCCCCCGTGAATCCAAACGATTGTTGCGCACCGGCGAGGAGAGATGTTGTCGGGCGGCGCATACCAGCGCACGGGAATGGACCCGTGCGTACCTTGGATCGTACTGTCGACCGACTTGACCCGCAGCGAAAGACGATTCCCCATTCCTGCACCCTAGCGCGAGACCGTACCAGGTCGGCGTTCATGCGAGCGTCCGGTCTGGACGCCGTTTTCGCTGAAACGGATGCTCCCAGTCGGTCCGCGTAAGATTCTCTAATGACTTCTGCGCCCACTCCCACCGCCGAGTTGGCAGCACCGGACACCGAGTTCGCCGGAATCGATCCGCACGATCTCGCCGTCACCCTCCGCGTGCTCGCCTCCCTGGCCGACATCGACCCGGACAGCCCCGACTTCGTCACCGTGCGCCAGGCCACCGCAAAGATGTTCAAGTCGGTCAAGATGGTGCGCCGCATCGAGAAACGCGCGGTCATCGCCGACGCCGATCGCAGTGTCATCGCCGCCACCGCCACCGGCGCACCCACCCGCATCGACGACGAGACTCGCGGTGCCCAGCTCTCTCTCGGTACCAGCGCGGCGACCGCCGGTGAACTGCTCGTTCCGCGCGCCTGTTATATCTGTAAGCAGAAGTACACCGTGGTCGACGCGTTCTATCACCAGCTCTGCCCGAGCTGCGCCCTCTCCAGTCACGCCAAGCGTGACGCTCGCACCAACCTCACCGGCAAGCGCGCACTGCTCACCGGCGGCCGCGCCAAGATCGGGATGTACATCGCACTACGCTTGCTGCGCGACGGTGCCCACACCACCATCACGACTCGGTTTCCGCGCGATGCCGTTCGCCGCTTCGCCGCTATGGACGACTCGAAGGATTGGCTGCACCGCCTGCGCATCGTCGGCATCGACCTGCGCGACCCGGCCCAGGTGATTGCACTGGCTGATTCCGTCGCCGCCCAGGGTCCGCTCGACATTCTGATCAACAATGCGGCGCAGACGGTGCGGCGGTCGCGCGGCTCGTACTCCCCCCTCGTCGAGGCGGAGGATGCTCCGCTGCCCGACGGCCCCCTTCCCGAGCTTGTGTCGTTCGGACACACCAATGATGCGCATCCGCTTGCCCTGGCTGCGTCGGTCTCCGGGCATCCGCTGCTCGCGGCCGCGTCCGGTGCCGGTGCCCTCACGGCGGATGACCTCACCCGGCTGGCACTCGCCGCCGGGTCGTCGTCGCTGGAGCGTCTCGCCGCCGGCACCGCCATTGACGCCGGCGGGCTTGTTCCCGACCTGCACGACGTGAACAGTTGGACGGCCAACGTCGAAGACGTGGATCCGCTCGAGATGCTCGAAGTTCAGCTGTGCAACACGACCGCACCATTTCTGCTGGTGAGCCGCCTGCGGGCCTCGCTGACCGCATCCACTGCCCGGCGTACCTACATCGTGAATGTGTCGGCGATGGAGGGCGTGTTTGGTCGAGGCTACAAGGGTCCCGGGCACCCGCATACCAATATGGCCAAGGCCGCTCTGAACATGCTCACCCGCACGAGCGCGAAGGAGATGCTGGAAGACGGCATTCTCATGACCAGCGTCGATACCGGCTGGATCACGGACGAACGCCCGCACCCCACCAAGGTGCGCCTGGCCGAAGAGGGCTTTCACGCGCCGCTCGACCTGGTCGATGGCGCCGCCCGAGTCTACGACCCGATCGTGCGCGGCGAGGATGGCGAAGACCTCTACGGCGTCTTTCTGAAGGACTACAGGCCCGGCGCCTGGTAGTACCGGGCCATCGACTACTGGAGTGTGCCCCAGGGGGCCAGGTAGTTCAACCAATCCTTCCCTGACCGGATCGCGCACATGGCGAGTACTCGAAGATGTCGAGTAAACCACAGGTCATACGGCAAAAATTGCCCCTGTTAGGCTGACCGCATGCTACGCCGCAGTCTGATCACGCCGACCGTTTTTCTCGCCATCGTCGCTCTCAGCGGATGCGCGGCCGAGCCCGTTGCAGGGCCGCCAACGTCAGCCAGCGCGGCGCCGACAGAGCCTGCCGCTGTCACAGGTGTTTACACCTGTGACGATGTTGCCACCCTCGATACCCTGGCCGGCGCGTTGGCCCCTGCCGACGGAAGTAGGCCGACCCCGGTAGCCGCGACGCAGCCGGGGATGGCCCTCACCGAGTATGCCGTGCCCGCCCTCGGCGGTCTGTCGTGCTCCTGGCGGGTCGGCACCGCGGCGGGCAGCCCGCTGGAGTACCCGGCCGATAGCGACTGGGCGTACCTCAGCGTCAAGATCGTACCGGGCGGCGCCGATTCCTGGGCGCCGTACGCCCTCGGCGACGGTCCGGCCGACACCCTCATCGATATCGGCGGCATCGAGTCCGCTTCGGGGTGCGGTGACCCGGGCTGCTTCATCTCCGCCCCGGTGGGCGACGCCTGGGTCGAAATCGCGATGACCACCATCTTCTTCGGCATCGGCGAAGGACATTTCGGCGGCATGACCAGCGACGCGATTTTGGCGCAAATGGAGCCGCTCGCGGCATCCGTTTTCACCGCTCTGACGGATGCCGAACCCAGGCAGCTGGTCTGGCCGTCGGTAGACCTCGTCGAACGTGAACCCGCTTGCACCGGCGCGCTCAAGTCGCAGGGCATTGCCATGGCGCTCGGAGTCGACTCGATCGAGTACGAAGTTTTCGACTCATCGAGCACCGGCCCGATCTGGTTTGGCGGGTTCGTCGCAAAGCGCGCTGGGCTGTTCACCTGCTCCGCGCACGCCGGTGGCGGTGCGGGAGCGTCGATCATTGTCGGCTACGACCTGGCCGGGATCGTCGACACCATGGTGTCCGAGCCGGATACGTCGACTGCGCTTCAACAGATCGTGCTGGAGGGCGCCGTCGACGGCGAACGCGCCGTGCAGATCTGCACCGACACAGGCTCGTACTGCACCGTGATCTTCTCGCTCGGCCAGTCGGCGTACCAGGTCGACTCGCAAAGTGACGCGGTGGCTGTCGCCGAGGCCATCATCGCGCAGGCTCGCTAGGTTTGACAAGGCTGCCACGAGAAACGGAGAAATACATGACCGAGGACACTTTCGACCGAGACGTCGTGCGCGCCTTCAAACACTTCATGGAACGGGTCGTATCTGCGGCGGATGACCGGGCCGGTTCGGGCCTGACACCACTCGGCGACCGCATCAGCGCCTTCCTCGGCGCCAACGCGTCAAGGTTGCCGGTCGTGTCGGAGACCCTAGCCGATCATCGCCTCGTCGACGCGGACATCGCCCTCAGCACGTTGACCGGCTCGGATCCGGCCGCGCTTCTCGGCGTTTCGGGTGGGCAGCAGCGGTTTCACTCGACGCTGTCCGAGCTCGTGGCCAGCCCGTTCCAGGGCTTCGGCTCCGGACCGCTCGACTATTCGGCCCGGGCGACCGGACCGACGTCGACCCGCCAGGTCGTCTCGTTCGGCCTCCGGCTCATCCGCTTTGACGGGCACCCGATCGCCGTGCTGCAACGCGCAGCGAACCCGCAATTCGGGCGCAACACGGCCGAACTCGAAATCATGGCCGAGTCGCCGCATACGGTCACCGGTTTTCTCGAGCACCTGCGCGCACTCATGATCGAGCACAGCGTGCTGCGCGGACAGGTGCTGTCGTTCGTGCACACCGAATACGGATCCGGAGCTGGAATCACCTTTCTGGAACGGCCCGTGGTACCGACGTCCGCCATCGTGCTACCGGAGGGCATCCTCGGCACGATTACCGACCACGTCATCGGAATCGGCGAGCAGCGCCAGGTCTTGCTCGCCGCCGGGCAACATTTGAAGCGCGGCGTGCTGCTCTACGGCCCTCCCGGAACCGGCAAAACCCTCACGGTGCGTCACCTGCTCAGCGAAACACCGGGCATCACCGCCGTGCTGCTCACCGGTACCAGCATCGTGCACATTGCCGCGGCTGCCGAGATCGCGCGCACCTTTGCGCCGTCGATCGTTGTGCTGGAAGACATCGACCTGGTCGCGATGCAGCGCAACGCCACTCCGCAACCTCTGCTGTTCGAGGTGCTCGACGCCCTTGACGGACTCGACGGCGATGCCGATGTGGCCTTCGTCATGACCACCAATCGGGTCGAGGTGCTTGAGCGCGCCCTTGCCGAACGGCCAGGTCGGGTCGACCTCGCCGTCGAAGTGCCATTACCCGCCCTTGCCGAACGCGAGCGGCTGTTCCGGCGCTACGCGGGAGGGCTGCCGTTCAGCCCGGCAGCCCTCGACGCCGCTGCCCGCCGTGCAGAGGGCGTGACGGGATCCTTCGCAAAGGAACTGATTCGTCGGGCGGTGCTTCGCGCTGCCCTCCGCGCCGACACCGTCGACGACAACGACCTGCAGATCGCCGTCGACGATCTGTTGTCGGCGGGCGAATCCCTCACCCGACGGCTCCTGGGCACCCGCACTGGCGACACCGAACGTTGGCAGCCCGAGGAGGAGCCAAGCGATGGGTCGCACGCCGGCGGCTACGTTTCGATGCATGATGCGGCGGCCGTGATGACGCGAGTTGCCTCCTTCGGCTGGAGCGGGCCGACAGGGCGTGTTGCACCAGCGGACGACGAGCAGGCCGAAGCCGAGCACACCGACGAGCCCCAGTGAGGTCATCTTTCGCATTCAACCGTGAATCCACGGCTCCCAACCCCCTGCCGACGGCCTGAGGTAGTCACCTGTTCTAGGACGTAGTGGCATGGCATGTCGTCAGTTTGCGATACGGTTTCGAATGGAACTACTGAGATGGTTCTGAGCTTCGCCCCAGAATACTATTCGAGAGCAGACCCAATGACCGATTCCACGACCCCTTCTCTGGCTGGCGAAAGCGTTGCTCCGGAGCAGACACCCGTGCCTCAGTCCGTCCCTGCTCCGCTTTTCGCAGAGCAGCAGATACCGCAGCAGCAGTATGTGCCCGTGCAGCAGATTCCGGTATTCATACCCCCAGCTCAGAATGCCTTATCGTGAAGCCGGCTCCCTCGAAGAAGGGTTTCGGCGTCACGTCCATGATCCTCGGGATCAGCGCGGTGATTTTCTCATGGACTGCAATCTTTGCGTTCATTCTGCTTGTCTGCGCGCTGGTGTTCGGAGCGATCTCCCTCAAGAAAGGCGAGACCCCGCGCGGGTTCGCGATTACCGGAATCGTCCTCGGGTCCATAGCTGTACTGCTCGTCTTGGTCATCATTGCGATCATTGCGATGGTTGTTGGAGCAGTTGCTACCGTGGGCACTGTCGGCTACTGACCTTTAAGTACCGGTAATAGGTGGGGCGGGCGCCTCCCCACAAGAGCCGCCCACCCTCACAGCGTCGCACGGCGGCCTTACCTCGAACAGGTGGTCGCCTGCGCGGTCGTCTCCATCCTGGCGAGTGAGACGTGGACGCGGATCACGGCAGCCATCAGTGATTGAAGCTGCACGTGTGGCCGCCGAGGCAGAGGCTGCGCGCGTTGCTGCGGTGGCTGAGGCTGCGCGTGTCGCCGCGAACCAGGCCGTTCTCGACTACCGCCTCAACGCGTCCGCTTGAGTCACCCGAGCCAGTGCACCGAGCGACCGTGCGGCTGGGTCAGGGCGATCGGGTCGCCGTCGAGTGCCAGAATAAAAGCGGATGCCTCCGCCGGCGCCTCCGCAAGTCGCTCCAGTACCCCGGGTACCACGCTCTGCCCCTCGTTCGACAGCCAGCGCACCGGCAACCGGATCATCTGCTCAGCGAACCGATTGCGGTCCTGCTCGCTCAGGTAAGCGAGCACGGCGGTGTGGAACACGACAACGGTGGCCCCGGCCGGAGCCCGCGACACGAGCGCCTCGATCTGGTCGACCAGGTCACCCGACACGATCTCGACCGGCTCCTGGCGGGCTACGGCTACCGCGGCGCGCAGCCGGGATCGACGGTCGTCATGTTCCGGCCAGATCAGCGCGTCGAGCCAGGCCACATCCGCGTCGCTGTGCACGTCGAGAGGGTGGAGGTCGATGCCGGCGCGCCAGACTATGTCAGGCATCCGCTCCGGCAGCGGCACCGGGCCGGTGACGGCGCAGTCCAGAACGACCGGGCTCGGACCGTCTGCCGGGTGCACCATCCGCTCGTCACCGGCGCTCTCTGAATCGCCCGCTAACCGATACCGGTAGCTGTACCGGTCGGGGTGCAGGCAGAGACCGGCGGATGCCCCCACCTCGATGATCGCGAGCGGCCCGGCGAGCGCCGCCAGGACCGGCAACAACACGGCGCACCGACCGGGCTCGTTCGTCTGGGTGGCGTGGGTCAGGCAGGTCGCGACCACGAGCGACCAGTGCTCGCGCAGCCAGGCCGCGAACTCCGGGTACTCCCTTACCGCTGCCCCGTTCAGCCGGGCCGCGCTGAACACCAGGTTCGGTTGGCGTTTGACCGCGGGCAACTGGTCGATCAAGGCAACGGTAGCGGGATCGGCCGCAACCCCAGCGGCCCAGCGTTCGTAAGAGGCGCTCATTCCGCGGGCTTCGACCCGGGCGAAGGCCCGGTAGCGTTCAGCGGTCGGGACGCTCGGATCGGTGCTTGCTCTCATGCCCACATCGTAATCATGGTTAGGCTTGCGGGGTGCGATGGCGCCACGAGTGCCATAGCTTCACCGTCCCGATTGGAATCCGTCGCGAATCGAATCGTGAATCGAATTGGAGAACTAAGTTGCCCGGAGAAAATCTCACCCGCATTGAAGCGACGGAGCGCGCTGCGCTCGTCACGGTAGCGAGCTACAACGTTGTGCTCGACCTCACCACCGGCCCCACCACGTTCGGCAGCACCACTACGGTGCGCTTTGCCGCCACCCCCGGCGCCGCGACATTCATCGACGCCATCACGGCGCAGGTGCATGCGGTGACCCTCAACGGCGTCGCGCTCGACCCCGCCGTCGTCAGTGACGGCATCCGAATTCAGCTTGACGGCCTGCAGGCCGAGAACGAGCTCGTCGTCATCGCTGACGCGGTCTATACCAACACCGGTGAGGGCCTGCATCGCTTCGTCGACCCGGTCGACAACGAGGTGTACCTGTACAGTCAGTTCGAGGTCCCCGACTCCCGCCGTGTCTTCGCGGTGTTCGAGCAGCCCAACCTGAAGGCTAAATTCTCTTTCACCGTCAGCGCACCGAGCCAGTGGCAGGTCGTCTCCAACTCCACCACGCCCGAACCGACCGATGCCGGCAACGGCAACAGCACGTGGGCATTTGCGCCCACCCACACCATCTCGAGCTACATCACCGCGCTCATCGCTGGACCCTACGCCGTCGTGCGCAGCGAGCTCACGTCGAGTGACGGGCGCACCATCCCGCTCGGTGTGTTCAGCCGCAAGAGCCTCAGCGAGTACCTCGACGCCGATTATATCCTCGAGAAGACCCGCCAGGGCTTCGCTTACTACGAGGAGAAGTTCGGCTACGCCTACCCCTTCGACAAGTACGACCAGCTGTTCGTACCGGAGTTCAACGCCGGTGCCATGGAGAACGCCGGCGCGGTCACCTTCACCGAGACATACATTTTTCGCTCCAAGGTGACCGACGCCGTCAAGGAACGCCGCGTCGTCACCATTTTGCATGAACTCGCCCACATGTGGTTCGGCGACCTCGTCACGATGACCTGGTGGAATGACCTCTGGCTTAACGAGAGCTTCGCCGAGTGGGCATCGACCATCGCCACCGCCGAAGCGACCGAGTGGCACGAAGCCTGGACCACCTTCGCCGTGATGGAGAAGAGCTGGGCGTACAAGCAAGATCAACTGCCGTCGACCCACCCGGTCGTCGCCACCATCCGCGACCTTGACGATGTGCTCGTCAACTTCGACGGCATCACCTACGCCAAAGGCGGCTCCGTGCTCAAGCAGCTCGCCGCCTGGGTGGGAATCGACGCGTTCTTCACCGGCGTCGGCTCCTACTTTCAAAAACACCAGTGGGGCAACACCGAGCTTTCCGACCTACTCGTCGAGCTCGAGGCCGCCAGTGGGCGCGACCTCAGCCAGTGGGCCGCCCTGTGGCTCGAGACCGCGGGCGTCAACACCTTGCGTCCCGAGATCGCCACAGACGAAACGGGCGTCATTACCGGTTTCACCGTGCTGCAGAGCGCCGCAGCAGACTACCCCACCATTCGACCGCACCGCCTCGCGATCGGCTTCTACACCTTCAGCGATGCCCACAAGCTCGTGCGCACGCACCGGGTCGAGCTTGATGTCGACGGTTCCACAACGGACGTCCCTGCTCTCGTCGGCCAGAAACGTCCCGACCTGATCCTGCTCAACGACGACGACCTCACGTATGCCAAGGTGCGCCTCGACCCGGCCTCTGAGGTCTGTGCCCTCGAGCACCTCGCCGCTATCGAGAGCCCGCTCGCCCGCGCCCTGGTCTGGGGCTCGATCTGGGACGCCACCCGCGATGCCGAAACCACGGCGCGCGACTTCGTGCGACTGGTGCTGAACAACGTGGCCACCGAAACCGAGTCGACGACGCTGCGCACGGTGCTCGGACAGGTCGTACTCACCGCGAACTACTACGTGGCCGAGCCGCACCGCACCATTGTCACCACCGAGGTCGCCGACGCACTGTGGAGCCTCGCCCAGGGCGCTGCGGCCGGCAGCGATGCCCAGTTCCAGTTCGTGAAGTTCTTCGCCGCTGTTGCGGCCACCCCCGCCCAACTCGAGAACGTGGCCGCCCTTCGTTCGGGCAACACCGTGCTGGACGGTCTCACCGTCGACACCGACTTGGCCTGGGAGCTGGTCACCGCTCTCGTCGCCGGGGGCCGCGCAGACGCCACCGAGATCGACGCGGCACTCGCGCGCGACAATACGGCCACTGGAGCCCAGTCCGCGGCTTTGGCCCGGGCCGCGCTCCCCACGGCCGAGGGCAAGCTCGCTGCCTGGTCGTCGCTCATCGACGTCGACACGGCCGCGACAACCATCGTGCGCACGACGGCCGCCGGGTTCCTGCGAGTGAACGACGAGGCGCTCCTCGAACCGTTCGTCGCAACCTACTTCGACATGCTGCAGTCCGTGTGGGAGTCGCGCAGCTTCTCGATCGGCGAGAAGCTCGTGATCGGTCTCTACCCGGCGCCGCTGAACAACCGGGCCCTCGCCGACGCGACGCAGGCCTGGCTCGACGCGAACCCGGAGCCGGCCGCGCTGCGTCGCCTCGTGGTCGAGAACCTGGCCGGAGTCGAACGGTCGCTCAGGGTACAGGCGCGCGACGCCGAGTAGCCAGCGATAGACAGCACCGCGAGCCCGCGGCCAGCCGACGGCAGGTCGCGGGCTTCTCGCGTACCGTCAGGTTCACAGCAAACTCCACGATTACCGAGAGGATGCCGCTGCCTGCGCTGCAGAGACCGGCCGGCTTCGGCTGCGTGTTGCTGGCGCCAATACAGCGACCGTGGTCTCTTCCCGGGTTCCGCGGACGGGCCCTCGGTAGACTGGCTTGGATATGAACTGGGAAATTTTTTGGGCCGACCTCGGTACCTACTTCGAGAAAATTACGTGGACCGTCTACCTGGAGAATACCTTCGCCGTCGCAATGATCATCGTGGTCGCTTTCGCCCTACGCTGGGTGCTGCAATTCGTCATTCGGCGCGTGGTGCAGCAGATCGTCTCCGGAGTCAAGAAGAATCAGAAGGTCGATGACACCCAGGCGCTGAATGTGTCACCGCTCGCCGCGGTGCGGGTCGTTCAGCGCTCGCGCACCCTCGGCGCGGTGCTGGCGAACGTCGTAAACGTGTTCATCCTGATTACCGCACTGCTGCTCATCGTCACGACCCTGAACAAGGACATTCTCGGCTCATTCGCGCTACTCACCGCCGCGCTCGGTGCCGGCCTCGGTTTCGGCGCACAGAACATCGTCAAGGACATTCTCAACGGACTGTTCATGGTCGTGGAAGACCAGATCGGTGTTGGCGACATCGTCGACGTGGGATTCGCATCCGGTGTCGTTGAAACGGTCGGAATTCGTATCACGCAGGTGCGCGATATCGACGGCACCCTCTGGTTCGTGCGCAATGGTGAGATTCTGCGGGTCGGCAACATGTCGCAGGGCTGGGCACGCGTCATCATCGACCTTGCCATTCCCTACAGTTCCGACGTTGAGGCTGTGCAAGACGAGTTGCTGCGCGTGGCTAGCGCCCTGGCCTCAAGCCGCAAGTGGCGCGCGTTCATCCTCGAAAAGCCGGAGATCTGGGGCCTTGAGTCGATCAGTGCCGAGGCCCTCGTCACCCGTCTCGTGGTCAAGACCCGGGTCTCGGCCAAGTGGGACTTTGCCCGCGACCTGCGCCTGCATATGAAGAAGGCCCTCGACGGCATGGGAGTGCCGCTGACGCCGCTCAACAGCGTGGTCATGACTACGGGCGATGGCACCATTGACGGCTCAGCCCTTGAACCGGCCGAGGGCGACGCGGCCGAAGACGCCGCCGCCGCCGTGCCCGACGTCGTCGACGGCGTGCGCACCGGCCCGGTCCCGGTGCGAAAGCCCCGCGGGCCGCGTAAGGCCAAGAGCGTCCCGGCCCCCTTGCACACACCCGACCCCGAAGTTCGTGGGGACGGCATTGACTGACAGCGAACTAACCCAACAAAAGAAAGCCGCCCCACGTGACCACTGAACGACACCCCACCGATCAGCCTGCAGCGCTCGCCGCCGTGTACCTGCGCGAGGGTGAGAACGGTCCCGCCGCAGGGCCCACATTCTTCGAGGAGGTCGGCGGAACCCCGTTCTTCGAAAAACTCGTACACGACTTCTACGTGGGAGTAGCCACCGATCCGGTGCTGAAGCCGATGTATCCCGAAGAAGATCTCGGTCCGGCCGAACACCGCCTGGTCATGTTCCTTGAGCAGTTCTGGGGCGGTCCCGGTACCTACAGCGAGCAGCGCGGTCACCCCCGTCTGCGACAGCGGCACATTCCCTTCAAGGTCAACCCGGATGCCCGCGACCGGTGGCTGGGCCACATGAAAGTCGCCGTGGACGCGGCCAATCTGCCGCCGTTGCAGCGGGGAATCCTCTGGGACTATATGGAACGCGCCGCCTTCGCGATGGTGAACAGCTTCGAGGAGTAGGCGTTCCGGACTCGCACCTGGCAGCATTTCCGAGCCGAAGATTCCGGCGCGCTTTTCGACCCGCGGTTCTGACGACCTCCGAGCTGCTGAGCACATTGGGGCCCAGGCCTGCTAGGGGCACCAGGGTGGATCAGTGCTGGGGGTATTGGCGCGGTGGGTGTGGGCGGGCCGCCAGGTTTGGGATGGGTCCCAGAGTAGTGGTCCTCGTACCTGGGGTCGGCCGTTGCTCATGCGGATTTTCCATCCGGCGGTGTCGATGGTGTGGTGGTGGTACCAGCAGAGAAGGGTTCCGTTGTCGATGTTGGTGGGCCCGTTCTGTTGCCACGGGATGACGTGGTGCACTTCGCACCAGCGGGCGGGGATGGTGCAGCCGGGAATGATGCAGCCCTCGTCGCGGGCGGCGATCGCGGCGCGTTGCTTCGTGCTGAAGCAGCGAAGTGTGTTGCCGAGGTAGAGCACGTCACCGTTCTCGCCGAGTAGCACCTGTTGGTAGNTAGCACCTGTTGGTACCCGCCGGCGCAGATGAGTTCGCTCACTCGGCGGAAGCTGATGGGGGCTTCGACGCCGTCGATCCAACCCACGCCACGGCCCTGTTCGAGGTCGACCGCATTGATGTGCACCATCACAGTGGGGGCGGCTCCGCCCAAACTCGGTGTCTGTGGGGCGCGGGCGGCGGATTCAAAGATGGAGCGGAGGATGTCGGCGCGTTTCTCCCCGCCGGTGCGGCGGTCGCCGTCGAAGCGGGTGTCGCCGCTGAATGGGTCGTCACTGAACGACTCGATGTCGGTGCCAGTGCCGGCCCTGCCGTCCAGCAGTTCGGTCGGCACGAACCTGGGCGTCGTCGACCGGGCCGACAAGTACGTGTCGAAGAGAGTGTCCATGATGCCGCGGAGCTCAGGTGTGACGTCGGCGCGTAGCGGGTAGAGCCCGTTGCGGAGCAGCCCGAACGTGAGGGTGCTTTTGCCTTCAATAACATCGTCGTTGGGGGCGGTGCCGTCGGGGTCGAGCCGACCCTGCCACTCCATCGCCTGCGCCCGCAGCAGATCGGGCGCGAAGCGAATCCCCGCCCCGGGAAGCCCGGCCGTCTCCGCTGTGATCGCGCCAGTCGCCGACGCCACCAGCGCGCGTTCCACGTGGTCGAGGTCGTCCTGCAGGACTTTGCCGTGCAGCGCGGTAAGCGTGGTGGCGATGATCTCCGCCGACTCCACCCCGAGGTCGCCACTCTCCAGGCCGACGGCAATAACCGGATACCGGGCCGGCACCGGCAGGCCAAGCGGGGTGCGTTCCACCGCGGTCTCGCCAAGCTTCAGCCGGCGTTTCGCTTCGCGGGCGGAAATGCCAGCGAGTTGGGTGATGAAATCGACGCGGTTGCGGCATCCGTTCTTGTAAGCCAGCGACCCACTGCCGAGGTCGGTTTCGGCGCGGGCACCGATGTCGGTGGTGGCTCGTAGTCTTGCACCATCAACCTTGCGACCGAGACCCTCAAGGGCCGCCAGCACCGCGACGGCTTCGGTGTCGTCAAGCTGACCAAACCGTACCCCGTCCACAACCGAGGCCAACAACGCACCGGCCTGAACAATGACATCGACCCGGGAAAACGATGGCTCCGGCACAGAACCGGATGCGGCGGGCGGGGCGGTGAGGGTCATGGCGGCGGTGCCTCCTTCACCCACAATTATACCCAGAATCGTCCCCAGAAGCGAGAGAAACTCATAAGTAGACCGAGATTCTATAGGAACTGTCTGCGATCCAAGAGAATCGGCAAACGAGGTGTGAACCGCGACGGGCAGAGCTGGAACGTGCGCTGGATCTTTCTCCCTCTCATCGAGGAGACGACCAGTCACAACGGCCATGCCGACCTGCTCCGAGAGGCCATCGACGATACGGTCGGCGGGTAACCCTAGACCATAAAACCATCAACACGACACGGTCGAAGCCCTCCTGGCGCTACGGGAATGCCCTGTCGGTAGGGGCGAAGGCGTCCCAGGTCATCAGTAAAGCGTCAGCCGCAGCGTTTAGTTCCTTCGCCGATACCCCGTCTCGAAGTTGCGCGGAAATACCGATAAGAAATCCGTAGAGCATCGCCGATAACGCGGATGAGTCGGTACCAGAGTCGAGCTCGCCGCGTTCTATGGCGCGCTCGACACAGCAGCGTATGCGCTGTCGATCCTGACCGCGGCGGGCACTGACAATTTGGTGCGCCCGCACCGGGAGACCGTTACCACCGATGGTCGCCGCCAATGCTACGAGGCACCCTCGCGGATGAGCGGGGTTAGCTGCATCGCGATCGAGCCATGCAAGAGCAGCTCAACGGCTTCACTGCCGCGCAGGTCCACGTCACCGACGACGTCGGTGACTCTTCCCGGCCCGGAGGCGTAGCGCGCCAACACCCGTTCGAACAGTGACTCCTTGGATCCGAAGGCGGCGTAGACGCTCGCTGACGAGATCTTCATGGCCGAGCGCAGTTGGGCCAGGGACGTGCCCTCATAGCCCTGCGCCGGATACGCTCAACGAATCGTGCCGCCCGAGCACGCCGGACGCGCCCTTGCAATCGCCATGACCGGCACGCCGATCGCCCTCGCCGTGGGCACTCCGCTCGGTTCCTGGCTCGGAACCACATTTGACTGGCGTTGGTCTTTTGGCGCCATGTCGTTACTGTCGGTCATCACCATCGTGCTGGCGGTTTTGCTCGTACCCGATGCGGCTGGTCAGCGGGCGGCAAGCCGCATGCCGCTCAGGGCTGTCGTCGGCATCGCCGGTGTCAGTGTCATCCTGCTGGTCGTATTTGCGTGGATGCTCGCCCACAACATCCTCTACACCTATCTCTCTTCGTATCTGCGGGCCGCCGGCGTGGATCTGCCGATCGACCTTGCACTCGTAGTATTCGGCGTCGCCGCACTGATCGGCATCTGGGTCACCGGAGCGGTGGTCGACCGTGCGCTTCGGGGTCTGGTGTTGACCAGTATTGTTCTGTTCTGCGCGGTCGGAGGAATCTTCCTTCTCGGTCATCGGTCGCTCGTTGCGGTACTCATCGCGCTCTCGCTCTGGGGCATCGCCTTCGGAGGCGCGGCGACGCAACTCCAAACAGCCATGCGTGAGGCGAGCGGGGCGAATGGCGACGTCGCGAACGCCCTACTGACCGTGTCGTTCAATCTCGCCATTTTTGCGGGAGGCGCGATCGGTGCCGTATTGATCGACAGCCACGATGGTTTAGTCTTGCCCGGCGTCATGATTGCCCCCGCGCTTGCAGCCTTGGTCGTTGTGCTCACCTCGCGTCGTTCCGCATTCCCGGTTGGACGATAAAGGCTCCAAACGACTACGGCGACCCGCGCACGACGAGTGGGGTCGTCGGAGTATTTCCGCACCAGAAGACGCGCCCGCTCCCGGACGCCGCCCAAATATCCCGTACACAATGGAGAACACCATGGAAATCGGCGCTTATAGCTTCGGCGACACCCAGCGGGGCCCCGACGGTAGCTCGCGCTCGACCGCGGAGGCGGTCAAGAACCTGTTTGATGCCATCGTGCTCGCCGACCAAGTGGGTCTCGACTATTTCGGCGTGGGTGAACACCACACCGCGTCGATGCCGGCGTCCTCGCCCGGTGCCCTGATCGCCGCCGCCGCGGCCGCCACGACTCAGATCACGCTCGGGAGCGCGGCCAGCATCATTGGAACGGATGACCCGGTGCGGGTCTTCCAGCAGTTCGCCACCGCCGACGCGATCTCTGGCGGCGGTCGTATCGAGATCACAGCCGGTCGGGGCTCGTCGGTCGAGACGTTTCCACTGTTCGGATTTGATCTGAACGACTACGACGAGCTGTACGCCCAGAAGCTTGACCTGCTGCTGACGCTCAACAACAGCCGGACCGAAAACGTGACTTGGTCTGGCACCGTGCGGCCGCCGATCCCGAACCTGGCCGTGGTTCCGCGGCCTGTCAGCGGTTCACTACCCATCTGGATTGCCACCGGCGGCAGTGCGCCGTCATCGGTCCGCGCCGGACGCCTCGGCCTCCCCATTTCCTACGGAATTATCGGCGGCCAGCCACACCGTTTCGCGCCGCTAGCCAACCTGTACCGGCAGTCAGCTCAGCAGGCCGGCCACACCGACAACAACATCAAGGTTTCGGTTGCGACCTTTGGCCTGGTGGCGCCCACCAAGCAGGAAGCGATCGACCGGCTTTACCCCGGGTGGGTCAACCTCAACCTCGAGATGGGCAAGCTGCGCGGCTGGCCGGCGCCGCAGCGTCGCGACTTTCTGGCCCAGGTCGACGCCCCGAACGCCTATTTCGTCGGCGACCCGGACGACGTCGCCGAGCGCATTGTCGATCTACACCGCCACCTCGGTCACATGCGGCATTTTCTACAGGGCGACCACGGCGGGCTCCCCCAGGAACACCTGCTCGAGTCCATCGGCCTGCTCGCCACCGAGGTCAAGCCTCGTGTTGCGCGCCTGCTCGCCGCCAAATAATCGCGCGACGCCCTGCAGGGCGGATTTCACGCCCCATTTCGTGTCGTAAAACATTCGTAACGGGACGGCGTGCGATTTACTGGGGTGATGACCACAACGGATGCCGCAGCGCGAGCCAGAGACACCGGCGCGCAGCGCCCGCCACGACCAAGCCTCGAAAGCCAGGTCCAATGAGCGCGGTCGAAGTCGCCCTGACGATCGCGGCAGCGCTCGGAGCCGGCCTGGCCGCAGGCGTCTACCTCGCTTTCTCCTTTTTGGTCCTGCCCGCCTTCCGCATGCTTCCCGCTGCGGCCGCAGTGTCCGCCATGCAACGCCTCAATGTGAGCGCGGTTCGGGCACCGTTCATGACGGTCTTTTTTGGCGGCGCCGCAGCATCCGTCGCTGTGATCGTGCTGCAACTCACGTCAGACGCGCCTGCCGGACCCACGCGCATTCTTGGAGCGGTTCTCGCGCTGGCCGCCGTCGTGATCACCGTCGTGCGTAACGTTCCGTTGAACAACGCCCTCGTGCGTATCGACGCCAATGTACCCGGCCTGATTGCTGCGTGGCAGTCCTTCGACCGGAGCTGGTCTCGGGCCAACTATGCACGTGCGACCGTGTCCGTCGCAGGCGTGATCGCTCTGATCTTCTCGCTCACCTGACCGGCCGTTCAGATTGCGAACGGCCCATCTACCAGGACCGACTGCCCGGGTGCCGTGGCGTACCTGCGGTCATCGGTGCGCAGGGGGTCGGCACGATAGCGTGGAGTTAGGTGAAGCGGTTTTGTTCACCTCGACCGTTCTGGGGGCTCGTATCCGTAAAACATTCGCTGTGATCGCTCTGATCGTTTTGGCCGGCGCTTTGTCGGCCTGCACGGCCGCACCGCCGCCCACTCCCCCGAACATCGACCCGGTCCCGTCCGAAACGGCGACGGCAGCAGAGCCCGACCGCATCCTCATTGGCGCCGAGTCGACCGATGTCGTTGATGAGAACGGGAACGTACTGCTCTCGCTCCGTTATTCCGAGGACGGCGACGAAGCTGTCGCTGCCGCCGTCAATATTCTCGGTGAGCCTCAGGGAACGCATCATCAGGACGGCTCGAATCACTACCCGGAGATGGATGGGACGTCGTGGGGCGGTTTCGACATCGTCGTGAACCGCTATTCGAGCGAGGCAATGCCGACCGGGGAAGCACGCTGGTACAAGCCGGCATTTAGTGTCCAGGCCACGGCGGCAAGCACAAACGGCGGTATCGCCATCGCTTCGGTGGACGAAATCCGCGTTGGAGACGCATTTGACGTTGCCGCTGAAGGCCCGGACACGAAACGCGTGCACTTCGACGATGCGTTCGGCGTGCGCTCGGTAGCGCTCGACCTGCCAACGTCATTCCCGGGCATCATCGCCGATGCCGGGCTGGAATTGCCCTACGGCGTCATTGCCCAATCCGATCAAGGGTCCATTGACATCACCCGAATCGTCGCGCCGAGTTATCTCTTCTCGCTCGCCTAGGTCCTTCACACACATCAGGAAACGGATGTGTGTTCCACCGCAGTCCCGCTGCTGCGGCATCGTCCACCTGTGTAGCAATATCTCCCACTAAGAGAGCGTGCGCTGCAGACGCTCGTCGAATTCGGCCGGGCGCGTGAGGAGCCAGCTGCCGACTGCGATGATCACGGGTAGCCCAAGAACGAGCAGCGCAACCTGGGGCCACGGCTGCGCAAAGGGCAGCCGGCCGACCAGCCCGAGCATGGTGGGCCCCAGCAGGCCGAGGATTCCGCCCAGCACCGCGCCGGTGCCGGCCAGCAGCACGGCCTGCCAGAAGGCGACGGTGCGGCGCAGCCCTGAATGCGCGCCAATCGCGCTCAGCGTCACGTCGTCGCGGCGCCCATCAGCCCTGGCGAGCCCCAACGCGACCGCAGCCGCGCCAAAGGCGACGAGTGCTGCCCGGCCCCGCCTCGTAGCGGGCCACGAGGTCTGTGCCACCCGTGAGAGAGCGGAGGGATCCCCACAGCTGGTCGTAATCGGCGTCATCTAACGGTCCAGCCGGGGAGGCGAGCACTCGAAAGGTGACTGGCTCCAGGCCGTGCGATCTGGCGGTCGATTCCAGCATGAAGACACCGAAATGAATCGGATGCGCCGGCTGTTGCACCACAGCATCGATCGTCGTGGTCGATAGGGGCGCCACCTTCTGGTTCTGGTCGTCGCCAACCCGAGTGCCAGAGCAGAAAGGATGACCGGTGCAACGAGCAAAGCTCCGAACTGCGCCAGCACCGGTCCGACGAGCACGAGCATGATGGACAGCTGGTAGAGCGAGCTGTTCTCGATGACGCCGGGCGCGGAGAAGCTCGCGGTCCCCGCAAGCGCGCCGCCGGCCGTCATGGCGACCCCGGCCACGATGATCGACACTCCAATCCAGCGGCGGCCGGTGCGGTGCACGACCTGGGGGCTCCGTGCACCGCGCAGGGCAGCCAGTACGTCCAGGCGAGACGCCATCCACGGCGGGAGGAGGGCGGCGATCCAGCCGATGAGCATGGCGAACAGGGCGATACCAATGAGAATGGGTATCGACAGGTGGTAGCCCCAGTACTGCACGGCGCTGCCGTCACCCGTGACCGCCATGAATAGCGAGCCAGAGAGGACGCCGATCGCGACACCGACAATGCCGCCGGCAAGTCCCAGCACCAGACCGCTCGCGGTCACGATCTGGAACAGGGTGCGCCGGTGCCCGCCGACGCTCGCGACGGTCGCCAGAGTGCGCTGCTGTTGCCGGGCACCGACGGTGAACGCTGCGCCGGCCAGAAGGGCGACCTCCAGAATGGCGAAGGCAACGCCCACTGCTGTCAGCGTCACGACCGTCGTCGCCGCGCCCTGCAACTCAGCGGATGCCTGCAGCTGGTAGCTGCCAGCGGGCGGAGGATTCAGCAGCACCGACTTCGAAAGTACGACGGCCCCTGACTCGTTCAGCTGCTGCACGGCCGGCCAGTTGAGGGCGTGGTCGAACAGGTAGAAGTCGTCCTGACCGGCGCTGGGCTGGCTGTCGCCGGTGAACGCACCGAGGCGCCCGAACACGGCGATCTTGGAGTCGGGATATTCCGCGACATCCAGCACGCCGACCACGGTGACCGAACGCTGAGGTTCAAGCAGAGTTGCCCCGTCACCGAGCCCCACGCCCAGCCGGTCAAGTGCGGCTGCGGTGACCAGGATTTCATCGTTGGCCTGGGGAGCGCTCCCATCTACAAGCACGTATTTGGGCTCGAACTCGGCGTTCCAGGTCTCGCCCTCGACCGCGGATATCCCGGCAATGCCGGTGGCGGTTTCAATGGTCACGTCCGCCGAACGCAGGGCGATGAGAGTCGAATCAGCCGGAACGAGGGTGGCCGGATCAACCAGCTGGGCATCCGCCTGGGTGTTGACAGGAACACCAGCGGAATCCATCTCGACCTGATGCCACCCGGGCCGAGCGGGGGCTCTGAATCATCGACGGATCGGGGCTGCTGATCATGTTGATGCGGGCGTCGGCCTGGCCCAGTTCGACGGCGATCGTCTCGTCAACGGTGGGCACCATGCTCAGCCCGACCAGGGCAACGCCACTGAGCCCGGCCACCGGGATGGCGACCATGGCGATGATGAGGGCGCCCATCACCGCGACCATCTCGCCCGCCATGATCGTCAAATCGATTCCGGCCAGGGCAGTACGGGCAGTTTCGCCGTGTCCGTACTGACGCGAGACACCGTCGAGACGCAGCAACTCGGTGCTCATCGAACAACCGTCCCATCAGTCGCAGGCGTGTCGGTTCGCGCTGGTCGACCGCGTCGGCGCGGCTCGGCCAGCGGTTCGCTCGCGGCCAATCCCCGGGCTTTCGCTCGAGCCAGCCGAGAGCTGGAATGATCCAGCCAGCGAATTTCGGCCTCAGCTTGAAAGATCAACGAGTCGATCACGAGCAGCCAGGCGAGCTAATCGGTGGATTCGGGGTCATCCCCGCTGTTCTTTGCGCGGGTGAGCTGCTGCAACGTCGTCATGGTCGACATCCGCTGCACCCGCACGATTTCAGCAATATCAACACCGGGCAGCGTCACAGCAACAGCCAGCTTGATGGCCAGTTCGTCTCGCGTCGTCTCCGGGCACTGCACCGGGGAACGCAACCATGTGGTCACCTCGACGTGACCCGCAGCGGTGATCGAGTAGAACACGTGGCCGTCGGTGTCGGTGTCACCCTTCACTATCAAACCGTCGCGTTCTAACCGCTCCAGCGTGTTGTAGATCTGACCGACGTTGATTGGCCAGGTCGAGCCGGTGCGTCGCTCAAACTCAGCGCGCAGCCGATACCCGTAACTGGACCCCTGATCGAGAATGGCAAGAATGCTTTAACGTACCGACACGACGACTCCCCAACGATTTCACTGCACGATGCTTACATGCCGAGTACATACACACTCGACATGCATTCTTGATCCTTTAGGAGCTGGTCTTCAATCAACTGTCTATCGCTGGCGGACCATCCGATCACCAGCAGACGCTCGCTACCTCGTGAGTGATTTCATTTAAAAGATGGATCTCTTCTTCGCGAGTGAGGCCTGATCGGCGCTCCCGGTCGAGTCCGCGTTTTCGTTCGTCAGCAAGAACGTCCTCGAGGACTTCCTTCAGGTTTCGCTCGGTTCCGCCAGCGGCGACGAATCGGCTGCGGCTACGCCTCGCAAACGCGTAGTCACTACGGGGAAGCCATAAGGGCAGCGAGCGGGGTCCGGCCCAATAGCTGACGTTGTGTTCGATCAGCCAGTCATCGTCAACCGAGATGAGGTTGCCAGTATGACTGGCCACCTGTGCTGCGGCCAGCACAACCGTGGAGAGATTGTGTTCACTTCCGACGGCGTTGTACGTGCCGGTGAGGCGTCGATGCCCGGCACTGATTATCCACGCGGCCAGGTCCCGAACATCGATGTACTGTATGAAACGATCACGAACGTTCGGCAGGAGAACGGATTCGTGCGCAGCCAGGGCTAGCCGCGCGACCCAATAACCAAATCGGTCGCTCGGATCACCTGGCCCGGCAATAAGACCCGGTCTCGCGATGAGCAGGCGGTCGCCAACCGCCTCGGCTGTGACTCGCTCAGCGGCGACTTTAGCCTGTGCGTAGTCTTCAAGGTCGAATGTCTCGACGAGGGAGGCGTCTTCTTCGGCTCCTGGATCAGCGTTACTGGCATACACGGAGACGGAGGAGACCAGGGTCCAGTGCTGCGCGCAGCCGGCCAGAGCAACGAGTGCCCCCGTGACCAGGTCGGGCTCGTAGGCGAGCTCGATGATTTCATCCCAGGCGACGCCTGCGACCAGATCGTAGGCTCCCGGTGTTTGCCGGTCAGATCTAATAAACGTCACACCGCCGGGGGCCGATCCAGACTCACCTCGAGCAAGGCACGTTACGTCCTGGCCAAGAGAAACCAACTGCTCAGCTATCTCGCGACCGAGCCAGCCCGTCCCGCCAAGAATGAGTGTGCGCGTCATAGCACCCAGTCAATCGCACCAGCCGCTGAACTAGCGCTGGTTTCGCCCTAGGCGCAGTGACCTTCACCAAGAGTATGCCGTCACGCTGTTCCCGAGCCGCAGACCCCTTGATGCGGCCGAAACCGAGTTGGGGCTGCTGGCCGCTGATTGGCGGCACGTCCACACGTGTTGGTACGTTGCCAGCATGGGGAAAATAAGCGTCGTTCCAATTATCGTCTCGGGTCTTGCCATAATTCTGGTGCAAACGGGGTGTTCGAGCCCGGCTGCGCCAGCTTCGTCCGGGCCGTCGACATCACCAACAGCCGAGTTGTCATCAGCGCCGGCTTCGCGGTTCGATGTAACCTGCGCCGACTTGGTGTTGAACGCCGAACTCGACGCTCTGTTCGGTGCGAACGGCTACGAGCCGCGATCGAACTGGGCGCCATCCGTGTCCCCGGTCACGTATGCCGTGCAAAACACCGGCGGATTAAGTTGTACCTGGGGCAATGACGACGCGCCCGTGGCTGGCATTCCCAATCCGGCATATGACGAATTGACCGTACAGGTACTGCCCGATGCCACGGCCGCGCAGATCGAATTGCATGTCGGCGATCATCCGCTCGATGACGCCCAGCCGTTCGGAGACTCGTCCGGCACGACCTGTTTCGCGAACGCCCGCCTGTGCACGTCGAACATCGTCGTCGGCGACGCTTGGATCGACGTGTTTCTGCAGGGGGTGAACGTTGCCGATCCAGCATCCGACGCCGACGTTCTGGCGCTCACTTCGCCGCTATTAAGCGCGGTTGCCGTACGGATCTCCGCCGCCGCGGCCTCGAACACCGCGCCAGCCGTTGCCCCCGTCGCTGCGCGCACCGACTGCCAAACAATCTTGCCCGCTGCGACCGTGCAGTCCGTCTTCCAAACGGCCGAGCTGCCCGTGCACTCCACCTATCACAGCGGTGGTTGGGGCGTCATGACCGGAGCGGCAACACTCGCTGGCGTGACGCGCTGCATCGTGGGGCCGGCCGGTTCGGACGCGTCCCTCGCTAACCTGGAGTTGCTGCCGCACGGTGCGTGGGCCTTCGATCCCGCCCAGGTGCAGAGCGCCGTATGGAAGAACCATGAGGCCGTGAGCGTCGCGGGAGTCACCGAACCGGCCTACCTTCTGTGCCCGATTGGCACGGTCTCGGCCTGCGCGGTCGACTTCATCGTCGGCGACGACTGGGTGCGACTGGGCACGTTCATCAACGGCCAACGGCCGGTTTCCGACGCCGATCGCGGCCAGGTACTGGAGCTGGCCGGTCACGTCGCATCCGCTCTGGAGTGAAGTCGCGGTCGAGGACTGCCAGCGGAACACCCCTCAGGGCCATGCACTCGAGGTAGCGCCGGTCAGCCTAATCGGCGAGCGGCCTCGGCAGCGGACTCGTGGGCGGCCGCCAGCTCGTGGTGTTGCTTGGCGATCTCGTCGGCGGGCGCGCCGAACCGTTCGCTGAGCGTGCGGGTGGCCACGATTGTCTCGAGCATCATTCCGAGGGCATTGCCCAGAATGAGACTGAGAGCGGGAAGCGCGTGGTCGTCAAACTCGGTGGAAGTTCCCGTGTCATAAACCCCGCCGCGGGTCGACACGAGCACGACCGGGCGCCCGGCCAGCGGCTGCTGGCTTGTGCGGTCGTCGAACGAAGCCGTCACCGCCGGGAGATGGATGTAATCGATCCACGCCTTCAGGGTCGACGGCATCGAGTAGTTGTACAGCGGAACGCCGATCAATAGCACGTCCGCCGCGACCAGTTCCGCGATGAGTTGTAGTTGCAACGCCTCCTGCTCCGCGCTCGGGCTTGCAGCGTTCGGGCGCAGCCGGGGCGGAAAATGCAGCGCGGCATCCGTCAGGTGGGGTAGCGGCTCACGGTGCAGGTCACGGTAAACGACGATGTGATCGGCGCCGAGACCACGCCAGGTATCAGCGAAGGTCGCGGTAATCGCGCGCGAACGTGATGTGCTGAGATCTGCGGACGAGTCGAGATGCAAAAGTGTGGGCATGGCCCAAAGCCTAGAGGCAACGATCCCATCGGCGCCAAACCATGGGCGGAGCGCACACGGAGGCTGCGGCATCCGCTCTCAGCAAGCGGATGCCGCAGCTCGGCTACTCCTCGTGCTCGCCGCAGCGCGGCGCGGCCAGGCTGAGCGTCTCGCCGCGGAAAAATGCGGGGCGCACCCAGGCCTGCACGATCATGATGACGACGCCGATCAGGAGAATGGCCATGCCGAGCACGAAGACCAAGCCGAGTCCGAAGATCTCGGAGCCGCTGCCGTAATTCAGGTCCATGCTGTCGACCAGGGTCGTGCAGAGCAGCACCGCCAGAATAATGCCGCCGATCAGCGGAAACACGAAGGTGAAGAAGGCATTCCTCACAGTGACAAACCACTGCCGGCGAAAGTACCAGACGCAGGCGAACGCGGTGAGGCTGTAGTAGAAGCAGATCATCATGCCGAGCGTAGTGATGGTGTCCCAGAGCACGTCTTCGCTGACGAAACGCATGATCGTGTAGAAACCGGCGGCCACGACAGCGGAGGCGATGGTGGCATACCCGGGGTTGAAGAATCGCGGGCTCACCTTGGCGTGGTCGGTGGCCAGCTGAATGGTCTGCGCGTCGGCGCCGGGGCGGTCGATCGCGACGAGGGAGACCAGCCGAAGGGGGGCATCCACTGTGCGCGCCAAGCGGATGCCGGCCGCCAGTAGTCCGTCGGCGCCCGGTTTGGTGCCGACCGCGCAAGTCACCCGGCCGATCGGTTCGTCGGTACCCATGACCCTGGACCCTTCCGGAGCGAGCGCCACTGGCACGTGCGCAGAATGCAGGAGCCCGTTGGCGACACTGCCGATCGCGAAGCGCCCGAGCAGTCCGTGAGTGGCCGCGCCCACCACGATCAGGTTCGCCTGCAGTCGGGCGGCAGCGGCGGGCAGCCCTTGGGTGAGGGAATCGGCGTGTTCGAGGTGGGTGTGCACCGAGATGCCGGCGGGCACAAGGGTGAGCGCTTCGGCCAGCCAGGCCTCGGCCGTCTCCAGCAACAGCCGGTCGTAGCCGGGATCGGCGGGGGTGAGTGTGGCCCGGTCCCCCGCGTTGAGCACGAGCACGACGTCGAGCTCGGCGCCCGGCGCGCGGGCGAGGCGCACACCGAGGGCGAGGGCATCCGCTCCCGCCGGGGTGGGGGTTAGCCGACCAAAAACCTCACGCTCTCACCCTGAGAGCGATGATCGCCGCTGCAGTGTCTTGCCCGACCCGGATGGCGCCGTCCACGTGCTGGTAGCCCTTTCCGGCCATGTCGCTGCACGAGAAGGAGATCGGGCCGACGGGGCTGCGGAGTTCGGAACCGTACCTGGCGAGCCCACCCATGTCGAAGCTCGCCGCGTAGGCGCCGCGGGTCCACTCTTCGGAGCCCCAGTCGCTTTCGTAGTAGACGACCGGGTGCAGCGCTTGCTCGCCGTAGTAGTGCGAGAGCGACTCGAGGATGCGGGCCTTGCGCTCGTCGGCGCTCAGCGCGAAGACGGCATCCGCTTCTTCATCGGAGACGAACCCGACGAGGGTGCCGCGTGGGTCCGCAAAGTTGGTGTTGTCGTACGCCTCGTGCACAAGCTCGTACGGGCTGAATGCCGTGCCGGAGAGGTCGTCGGCGCGCCAGAACGGCGTCTCGTAGACCGCATGCACCTTGATCACAAAGCCCATGGAGAGGTGCTGGTGCAGTTGCTGCTGGCGACGCGGCAGGGGCGGCACGAAGCTGATCCGGCTGATCAGGGGCGGCGGAACCGCCACGATGGCGTGCCGGGCAGTCACCGTCATACCGTCGGCGACGATGGTGACACCCGCATCGTTCCAGGTCACGCTGCGCACCGGCTGCCCGAGGTAGACGTCGCCGCCGAGCTTCTCGGCCAAAAGCAGCGGCACCTGCTGCAGCCCGCCAATGACGCGCTCGTCGAGAATGAAATCGGAGTCGACGAGGTTGCTGAACGACCCGGCGCTCGCTGCCATGAGCAAGGCCTGCAGCGCGGAGAACGCGTGCGCCGGCTTGGTGAGCATCGCCCCGGCGATGAACATACCGATGTTGTCGCGGGCTTCCTGGTCGTCGGTCTGCGTCTCCAGCCAGTGGCTGAACGACACCTCGTCGAGTTCCTTGGCGAGCGGATGCTCCCACGGCCTGTCCGGGTCGATCTCGGCCACAAGGGCGTCGAGTTTCTCGATCAGACCCACGATTTGCGCCTCGGTACCTTCCGGAACCGGAAAGATCTCGCCGTCAAACCGACTGACCACGCCGGCACCGCTGATGTAGACGTTTTGGCCGGAACGGTAGCGCGGGTAGGTGGCAAGGCCCAGCTCGGCCAGCGTGTCCTTGAGGGCGTGCTGGTCGGGCGAGACCCACTGGCCGCCGATCTCGAGCATGGCGCCCTCGATCTCGTCGGTCCACAGGCGCCCGCCGACGCGGTCGCGCGCTTCAAGTACGGCCACAGTGAGGCCGGCTTTGTGCAATGCGGTGGCCGCGGTGAGACCGGATGCCCCGGCACCGATGATAACGACGTCACGATCAATCGTGGTCATGGTTGCTCCTGTATTGCTGGTCGGACTACGACGAGGGAATGAGGGTGTATTTGGTCGAGAGGTATTCGTGGATGCCTTCGGGGCCACCCTCCCGACCGAGGCCGGACTGTTTGACACCGCCGAAAGGCGCTGCTGCGTTGGAAACAAGGCCGGTATTCAGCCCCATCTTTCCGGTGTCGATCCTGTCGATCATACGGTGCGCACGTGCGATATCGGTGGTGAAAACATATCCCGTCAGACCATATTCGGTGTTATTTGCTAATTTGATAGCCTCTTCGTCTGTTTCGAAGGTTCTAGTGCCGACGACCGGACCAAAGATCTCTTCCCGCACGAGGCGACTGTCGGCGCTCACACCGGTTAGCACCGTGGGCGCGTAGAACGAGCCGGGGCGGTCAGGCCGAGTGCCACCGGTGAGCAACGTCGCACCGTGCGCGAGGGCATCCTGCACGAAGGCATCGACGCTATCGACGGCGGCATCACTCACGAGTGGACCGAAGTTCACCGTTGGGTCGATGCCGGGGCCGACCACGAGAGCGTTCACCCGCTCGGTGAGCCGCCGGCCGAATTCTTCGGCGACCGACAGGTGCACGATGAACCGATTGGCCGCCGTACGGGCCTGGCCGGTATTGCGAAACTCGCGCCAGCATGGCTCCGGTGACGGCCTGCTCGAGATCAGCGTCGGCGAACACGACGAAGGGGGCGGTTAGCTTCGGCGATCGGCTTGCCCATCTCAAGCGTCATGAGCGTGGCGAAGTCGTCGCGACGCTCCTGCAGCAGGTCGAAGGCCCGGCGCAGAATCTCGGCGCGCGCCCGGGCGGGTGTGGCCGCCCACGACTCTGCTGCCGCCACGGCAGCCTCGAGCGCACGCTCGCCATCGGCACCGGATGCGTTCTGAATCTTCTTGAGCACCGCGATTACACTCTGGTCGACCAGATCTCCCGACAGATGTGGGGTGCCCTGCCCCCGCCCCGGGCCTGACCGAGTTCTGTCTCGTCGCCCGGCAGGGTGTGCTGGCGCTGCTGGCCAGAACGGATGCCCATGAGGTTGGCCTGGCCACCCTCGCACCCGTGATGGCGCACGATCGGGCGCACTCCACCGAGTTACTGGGTGCCCTTCGCATCTGGCTGATCTGCAACGGGCACTTGAGCGAGGCCGCCGCCCTACACGGCGTGCACCGGCACACGGTGCGCACGCGCATTCAGCAGGCGGAGCGGCTGCTCGCCCGCGACTTGGGCTCCTTCCCGGCGCGCGCCGACGTCTGGGCGGCCCTACTCGCAACCGACAGCGCTACCGTGTAGCGATTCAGCCCTTGAGGGTCCACGGCTTGCGTCGCACGAGAACGTGGCCGCGACTCGTGCTGAGGCGGGTCCACAGTCCCGACTCGAACAGGTGCACCGGTTCGTCGTCGGTGAGAAAGCCGAGGCTGAAGGCTGCGAAACCGGCCCCGGTCGGTACGAATTCGAGCCCCTCGACCTGACGGCCCCAGACCTCGGAGCGCACGCGTTCGACGATCAACTCTCCGGTGCCCTCCGGCACGGCGGCGGCAACCTCGTCGATGCCCTCGCGGGCAGCCGCTTCGAGGTGCGATGCCGGCGTCTGGCCGTGTGGTTCCCAGCCGCCTTTCGGCGGGGAGATGCCGGTCCAGGTCACGGTATTCACCTCCAGCGGAACGGTCACGATGACCGGCACGGTGAGGTCTTGCGCGGTGGATTCGAGGCGTTTGAGGCGTTCCAGCAGGGACCGCACCGGTACAACCGTGTCGAGGTCGACCGGCTCCGTCAGGGCGAAGGTGCGCAGCCCCAGCACGGTCGGGCTCGCGTCGAGCAGACCGCGAGGATAGAAAATGGCGGTGTACACGGCGAGAACGCCCTCGGACGCCATGAGGCGCACGGAACCATCGAGGACGCGGCCGGAGCGTGAAAGAAACACGATCAAATCGCTGAGGGACTGGGAATCGGTAAGAGTGAATGACTGGCTCATCATCTCCTAAACTACCAAGATACGAAACATCCGCGTGCCGCGGTCGCGAACTTGCCCGAGGAGACAGCATGCACAAGCCGATGGAAGGCCTTCTGGCCGTCCTCGATCTCACCGACACCGGTGCCCGCACCAATGAAGACATCTTTACCGGTCCGTCCCAGTGGATGCCGCTGGGCCGCGTGTTCGGTGGGCAAGTGCTGGCCCAATCCCTCGTCGCCGCGATGCGCACCGTACCCGACGAACGCCACGTGCATTCCATGCACGGATATTTTCTGCGTCCCGGCGATGTGAACCAACCAATCACCTTTTCGGTCGAACGCATTCACGACGGCCGCTCGTTCTCCACCCGCCGCACCCAGTGCTACCAGGACGGCGTGCCGATCCTGTCAATGATCGCCTCGTTCCAAGACGCCGATGAGGGTCTGGAACACCACATCGAGATGCCGAAGGATATCCCCGATCCGGAGAGCCTGCCAACGGCATCCGATTCGCTTGCACACATCGATCATTCGGTGGCCCGTTACTGGGCGAGCGAGCGCCCTTTCGATATGCGGCACGTTCCTTCACCGATCTACCTCAAGGTGAACGGAGAGCACACCTCCCGGCAAGCCGTATGGATGAAAACTTTTTCGCCTTTGCCCGACGACCCCGATCTGCACCGCGCCGCCCTGGCCTACGCCAGCGATTACTCAATCATGGAGCCGATCCTGCGTCGGCACGGCATCGCCTGGTCTTCCCCCGGCCTCAAGGTCGCGAGCCTCGACCATGCCATGTGGTGGCACCGTTTCGGTCGGGTCGACGAATGGCTGCTCTACGTGCAGGATTCACCGAGCGCCCAGGGCGGTCGCGGCCTCGCCACAGGCAGCATCTTCAGCCGCGACGGCGTGCTGCTGGCCACCGTGGCGCAGGAGGGCATGCTGCGCGTACCCATCGTTCTCGAGTAAGTCGAACACCTACCAGGTCGGTTTGGATTCCAGGAGCACCCGCTCGTCGGGCATCCATCGGATGTCAACGCTCGCGATGTCATTCTCAGCGACGCTCGTCGTTGCGGCAGCGGCAACCGTGGTGCCCGGACCGGCAATCCAACTCGCCACCAGGCTTTCGTCGCCGGCGGTGTCGGTCACGAACAGGGCATAGGGCTGCGGTCCGAAGTCGTTTCCGCTCTTTGCATAGCTGCAGCTCGCGTCGATGCGGGTCCCCCAGTCTCCACCGGTCAGGCGAAACGTCGCGGTGAGCGGGCTTGGAACCACCGCGGTCATGGCTACGGCCGGTTGCCTGGCACTGATGACTCGTTGGTCCAGCCAGCCAGGCACGACCAGGGCAGCGGATGCTGCAATCGCGGCGGCCGCCATCGCGGCTCCCACACCGACCCGGCGGGTGCGCCGGGAGCGCGCCCTGGCAGCCTGCAACAGCCGCGGTAACAGTTCGGCGGAAGGTGACGCGCCGGCATCCGTTGCCGCCTGCGTCGCCGGGCCAAGGTGCAGGGCCTGGTCCAGCGGAACCAGAGCGAGCAGCCCCGGCAACCCGGCAAGGTGAGCGACAGCCTGGCTGCAGGCGGCACAGTCATTGAGATGCCGTTCGAAGTCCCGGCGGTCGCCCGGCGATAGGGAGCCCAGCACATAAGCACCGTCCCAGTCGCTGTATAGATCTGCTGGAGTGGTCATCGCTCCGTCACACCTCGTTCTTGCAGTGCCAGTCGCAGTGCTCGCAGGCCGTAGTGCAGCCTGGATTTCACTGTTCCTTCCGGCACGACCAGTTCCCGCGCGGTTTCCGCCACCGACTGTCCCCGGTAGTAGGCGCAGACGATGACGGCGCGGTGATCCGGTGACAGGTCGTTCAAGGCATCGGCAACCAGCCAGGCGTCCAGCAGGGCGTCAGTCTGGTCGTCGGTTGGCACTTCGGGCAGCTGATCGGTCGGCACCTCGTGCCGTGCTCTGGCCGAGCGTCGGTCGTCGATCACGAGGTTGCGGGCCACGGTGAACAGCCAGGCCCTAGCCGAGACCTCGGTCTGGTCCAGCAGCCGCGGGCGACACCAAGCGCGCAGCAGCGTCTCCTGCACGACGTCGTCGGCGAGGGCTGTCTCGTGGGTCAGCCGCACGACGTAGCGCCACAGTAGAGGCCCATGTTCGTCGTGGAGGGCCCGCAAGAGTTCGGCGCGCTCATCGGCCATGACCTACCTCCCCTGCTTAACACGAATATTCGGAGAACGTGGTTCAATTGCAGCCGTGAATCAGTGCACCGAATCGGATACCGCTTCGTTGATAATTACAACAACGCAAACCTACCCGCGAACACGTCCTTCAAGGAGAGTCATGACACCGGAACTCGACCTGTCCCGTCGCAACATGATCCTGGCCGGAGGGAGCGCTGCGGCGGCGGTGACTCTGGCCGCCTGCAGCAGCACCCCGGCCACCAGCACCCCTGACACCACCACAAAGCCCGCCAGCCCAGCTACGACGGATCCGAGTGGCTCGGCCACTGATACCGGCCAAGCGGCAATCGAGGTCGCAAAACTCGCTGATATTCCGATCGGGGGCGGCATCGCGGCCACACTGGATGGTCAACCCATTCTGCTGGCCCAGCCCACGGCCGGTGTGGTCGTCGGTTTCAGTGCTATTTGCACTCACAGAGGATGCAAGGTGGAGCCGGCGGAAACCGAATTCGACTGCCCGTGTCACCAATCGCGGTTTGACCTCGCCACCGGGGAAGTATTGGGCGGCCCGGCCGCGCGGGCACTCGACAAGGTGACTGTCACGGTCGACGGCGACACGGTCATGGCTGGTTAGCGACCAGCCATCCGGTTCGGCTCAGCGCCGGGCAAACTCGATCGGTGCGTCGAGGTATGGCGACCATGCCGCACGTTCAGTGTCGTTGATGCGGCGCGGCCGCTCGCTTGCCGCGTCGACGAGCACGATGGTCGTGTTCGCCCGGGCGTACAACAACTCGGGCGAGACACCGTCCGGGCTGTAGACCTCGTAGCAGACGTCCAGGCTGGCCCCGCCGAGTTTGCCGAGCCATAGTCGCACGTCAAGCGGCTGGCGCAAATAGGGTACCGGCGCGAGATATTCAATTTCCTGCCGCGCGATAAGCGTCAGGGTCGCCGCTCCCGGGCGACCGTCGAGCACGGCCGTGCTCGCGCCGATCGCCCCGTCGTCTTCGGTCACCCAGAATGCCAGGATGCGCGCCTCTTCGAGCAGGCGCAGCATCTCGGCATTGTTGACGTGACCGTAGGCGTCGAGGTCGGACCAGCGCAGGCGAATCGGTACGTGCAGCTTCACAAGTTCTCCGTGGTTCGTCTCAGTCCCGGGTGAGCTTGCGGTAGGCCGAGCGGTGCGGCTTGGCCGCGTCGGGTCCGAGACGCTCGATCTTGTTCTGCTCGTACGACTCGAAGTTGCCCTCGAACCAATACCAGTTGGCCGGATTGTCGTCGGTTCCCTCATAGGAGAGGATGTGCGTGGCCACTCGGTCGAGGAACCACCGGTCGTGAGTAATCACCACGGCGCAACCGGGAAATTCGAGCAGCGCATTCTCGAGCGAACCGAGAGTTTCAACGTCCAGGTCGTTAGTGGGCTCGTCGAGCAGCAGGAGGTTGCCGCCCTGCTTCAGGGTGAGGGCCAGGTTCAGCCGGTTGCGCTCACCACCGGAGAGCACACCGGCTTTCTTCTGCTGGTCTGGACCCTTGAAGCCGAAGGTCGACACGTAAGCACGCGACGGAATCTCGGTCTTGCCGACCTGGATATAGTCCTGCCCATCGGAGACAACTTCCCACAGCGTCTTGTTCGGGTCGATGCCTCCGCGGTCCTGGTCGACATAGGAAATGTCGACCGTTTCGCCAATCTTCAGATCGCCGCCGTCGAGGGGCTCCTGGCCGACAATGGTCTTGAACAGCGTGGTCTTTCCCACACCGTTCGGGCCGATGATTCCCACGATGCCGTTACGCGGCAGGGTGAAACTGAGGTTGTCGATGAGTACGCGCCCATCGAACCCCTTCTCCAGCTTAGTTGCGTCGATAACCTGGGCACCGAGGCGCGGGCCGACCGGAATTACGATCTCCTCAAAATCGAGTTTCCGCGTGCTTTCGGCGGCGGTGACCATCTCTTCGTAGCGAGCCAGCCGCGCCTTGGACTTCACCTGGCGGCCCTTGGCGTTGGAGCGCACCCACTCAAGTTCGTCGGCGAGACGGCGCGACAGCTTCGCATCCTTCTTGCCCTGCACGAGCAGACGTTCCTGCTTCTTCTCGAGGTAGGTGGAGTAGTTGCCCTCATACGGATACAGGTGTCCGCGGTCGATCTCGGCGATCCACTCGGCCACGTGGTCGAGGAAGTACCGGTCGTGAGTGACGGCGAGTACAGCGCCCGGGTACTTGGCCAGATGTTGTTCGAGCCAGAGCACGCTCTCAGCGTCCAGGTGGTTGGTGGGCTCGTCGAGAAGCAGCAGGTCAGGCTTCTGCAGCAGCAGTTTGGTCAGCGCCACGCGGCGTTTCTCACCACCGGACAGGTTGGCCACCTCGGAGTCACCCGGCGGGGTGCGGAGGGCGTCCATGGCTTGCTCGAGCTGGGAATCAAGGTCCCAGGCATCCGCTGCATCGATGGCTTCCTGCAGCACGCCCATTTCGGCGAGAAGCGTGTCAAAATCTGCGTCGGGCTCGCCAAGGGCGAGGCTGATCTCGTTGAAGCGGTCGACCTTGGCCTTGATCGGCCCGACGCCCTCCTGCACGTTCTCCAGTACGGTCTTGCTCTCGTCGAGCTGCGGCTCCTGCATGAGGATGCCGACGGTGTAGCCCGGGGAGAGTCTCGCCTCGCCATTGCTGGGGGTGTCCAGGCCCGCCATGATCTTCAAAATGGTGGACTTTCCGGCACCGTTCGGGCCGACCACACCAATCTTGGCGCCGGGAAAAAAGGACATGGTGACGTCGTCAAGAATCAGCTTTTCGCCGATCGCCTTGCGAGCGCGGACCATTGAGTAAATAAATTCGGCCATAGTGCTTATCAGTCTATTTGCCGGGTGGACCCAACAAGACACAAACCGGTCGACAAAATGGGCGCAACTACGCTGTGGAAGCCGTCGCTGGCCGGTCCGATCTGCCCGATCAGGCACTCATCGGCGATGCTTACCGAGAACTGGATGGAGTCGGCGGCTAGATCCGCCTGGGTACGATCAAAAGTCACCTCCATTGCGGCTCGGTCAAACCCGCCGGCCACGAGCGCGTCGATGTAGGCGCGTCCGTCGGCTGCGGGATTGGCCTTGGTGACAGCGGCAGCGAGAAAGTTGAAGTACACCAGATTCTCGGCAGCGGCTCCGTCGGGCAAGAGCGTTGGATCAGACGCCGGCGTGACCGAGGGCTCAGTCGCGGCGGAGTCGGACGGCACCGAATCGTTAGCTGGGGATTCTGTTGGGACACCGCTGCACGAAGTCAGGCCGAGCCCGAGGAGCAGCCCAGCGCTCACCATACCCATCACGAACTGGGGCCGGCGTGCACGCCGTTGCGCTGTTCTCGCGCTCACACTCTGCCATGCTGGTTTCGCCATGCTCACGAACTGCCTCCCCCGTCCACCCATGTATACGATGCTACGAGTCTAAACGGGCATATGCATCTCGATCAGCGTCGGTGTCGGTCGGAACAAAGCCGTCTTCGGAACGGTCGACATGCCCGCTTTCCGCTTCATACGCGATGGCCGATTCGGCGGACTCTGCAGACTCTGCAGACTCTGCCGGTTCTGGCCCGGCCTGATCGGCAGGGGTGCGGGAGGAAGCACCGCTGCGCACCGGCATCGTGGTGTACCAGGTGAGGTCGTGGCCGAGAGCGTCGGCAAGGATTTCAACGGCAATTCCGGATCGTTCGGCGTTGGTCCACCTGCGAATGACCAACCGGCCACTCACGATGACGTGTTGGCCTTTTGCGAGCGACGACGCCGCGTTTGTGGCTAGCTGGCGGAACGTCGAGACGGAGTACCAGCTGCTCTCGTCCTCAACCCACTCATCATTCGTGCGGTCACGATGACTCTGGCGGGAGGCCAGTCGAAAGGACGTGATGGGGGCGCCGTTCTTGGCCACACTGCGGCGCGGGACGGTGCCGATGATTCCGGATACGGTGATGTGGTCGCTCATAGTTTCTCCCGGCACGGTCTTCGCGTGAACACGCACGCGTCAGCCGCCGAGCGAACACCCGGCGCACGCGACCCGGGAACGGCAACTCGTGCCATTCTTTGTCGTTCCCGGGTCGCACACTGCGAGTGTGCTGCCCGGAACGACGCCGTGGCGCAAGCCGTTGGCGATCAGGGGAGAATGACGCAGCCGAATGGCTGTGGAGGAGGAGCTAACCGACCAGGTACTGCGAGTACGACTTGCGAATCTTGTTGACCTTGGGCACGGCAACCGCCATGCAATAACCCTGACCGGGATTCTTGTTGAAGAAGTCCTGGTGGTAGTCCTCGGCCTCGTGGTAGTCGCCGAGCTGCTCGATCATGGTCGTGATGCCGGCGCCCCACCATTCACTTGCCCGCTCGCGGGCCGTCTCGAACAGCTGCTTCTGCGCATCGTCGGTGTAGAACATTGCCGACCGGTACTGGGTACCCACATCGTTACCCTGCCGATTGAGCTGGGTGGGGTCGTGCAGGGTGAAAAATACGTCGAGAATCACGCTGGCTGGAATGACATCGGGATCGAAAGTCACCGCGACAGCTTCGGCGTGACCGGTATGACCGGTGCAGACCGCTTCGTAGCTCGGGTTGGCGGTCGTACCGCCGGTGTACCCCGACACGACTTCGCTCACTCCGCGTAAGACCCGATACACAGCATCGAGACACCAAAAACATCCACCTGCGATCACAAAAGTTTGCACCTGACAAGTCTAACTCCTCGCTCGCTGCAGCCTCCGGTCGACGTGGCGCTCACGCCCTCTGTTCGCCCAAAGCGGATGTCGGTGGTCACCCCTAATCTAAAAAAGAGACCGGGGCCGGCGCGGATACTGCTGAACTTTTATGGAGGAGCACGAATGACCACTCTCATCGCACCGATTCTTCGCGCAGCAATGCCCAGCACAGCACGCCCCGAACTGGCACGTCCCACACCGTCCTTTCCCGTGGTGCGTGGCCGCAGCTTCATCCTCGTGCGCGAAGGGCTGTGGCGTATCGTGGACCCAGCTGGCGCTGTCATCGGGTATATCGAACACCACGTCGGCGTCGACGGCGACCGATACAGCGCCCGGCGAATCGTCTTCGCGACCCGCACCCGAGACCTCGGCGAGTTCTGTCGGGTCGCCGATGCGGTGGACTGCTTTCGCTAGTGCCGCACCGGCAAGTGCACTGGGCGGTAGCGCACTTGACTGAGGGCACGCCGCGTCTGATCCCAAAGAACCGGGTTCAGCACGGATAAAATCCTGCACATGGAATGGTGGAATAACTTCGTAACCTGGTTTACCGACGTCAGCACTCGACCGATGATTTTCACCGCGGTCGTGTTCATCGGCGCGATCGTCATTGCCAGCTTGCTGGCCGCGTTGATCTCGCACGGGGCCATCAAACGGCTCATTGCCCAGCGCGATCGCGAGATCAAAGTGGCCGCTATCGCGACCCTCGTCGATGCCGCCACCGAGGCATCCGTGTGGAATTCCCTCACCCCGCAGGGACAGGTCATGAGCGATCGGGCGGTCGGCCAAGCCGATATTCAGGTGCGGCTGCTTCCGATTCGCGGATCGGGAATCGCCGCGACGTGGGCGGCGCACGAACTGTACGAACTCAAGCGCACCTCCGCTACGTTCGGGTACCAGCTGGAACCGGCACTGGTGGAGTTTCGTGACCGACTGGTCGAGTGGCAGAACAAGCCCGCCCGCGCACGCAAGATTTTTCAGGGCGATCTTGACCGATGGAAGTCCCAGAACTCCTCCACCGAAAAAAGCCTGCTCGCGGAGCAGGAAGCGTGGGTGGCCCAGCAACATCACGACCAGTACAACGCAACCGATTCGGCCCTCTCTCCGGCGCGGGCCGCGCCGCTCACGCCGGCGGTCGTCAACCGCACTGCCGCATCTGCGTCGACGGCTTCGGATGCTTCGACCGAGACCCAGCGCCTTTTGGATGACGTGAATAAGCTCGAGGTGCGCGGCACCGACCCGCTCACGCGTTCGTCGGCGGCCCCGACCCTGTAGTCGCTCTCTCCGACAATCGGAGAGTTGGTCGGCGCTTTCTCAGCGCTGACCGGCTCATGCTGTGTTTACCGCGTCGGGAATCAGTGCCACCACGTGTCGAACAGTGACGCAGGTACGCGCCGCTTGTGCTCGGTGTTGAGATAGCGCGTTTCGATGGCCTCGGCCACTTCGTCTTCGACCGACTGGCCCTCGAGGAAGTCGTCGATGTGCTCGTACTGCAGACCGAGGTTAGCCTCATCGGTTTGGCCAGGAGTGTGGTCGAGCAGGTCGGCGGTGGGTTCCTTCAAATAGAGCTGTTCGGGAGCTCCCAGTTCCAACAGCAGGGCGCGGCCCTGGCGCTTGGTCAGCCCGGTCAAGGGCAGAACGTCGGTGCCGCCGTCGCCGTACTTGGTGAAGAATCCGGTCACGGCCTCGGCGGCATGGTCGGTGCCGACCACGAGCAGACCGAGCTGGCCGGCTACCGCATACTGGGCGATCATGCGTGAGCGCGCCTTGACGTTCCCCTTGGTGAAGTCCGTCATAGCCACGTCGAGGCTCGCTAAAAACTCGCTCTCGAACCCGTCGACAGCGGGTTCGATGTTGAAGGTGGCCTGCGATTGTGCACGGATAAATTCCAGGGCGAGTTGAGCATCCGCTTCGTCGCGCTGCACCGCGTACGGCAGGCGCACGGCCACGAAGGTGGCCGGATGCCCTTCCTCGGTCAGTTCGCCTACCGCCAGGGCGCAGAGGCGGCCGGCGAGGGTGGAGTCCTGGCCGCCGCTGATGCCGAGCACGAAGCCCTGGGCTCCGGTGCGCTTCAGATACTCCTTTAGGAATTTCACCCGGCGGCGCACTTCGGCGGACGGGTCGATAGTGGGTGAGACGTTAAGTTCCGCGATGATCCGCGCCTGAAGTTCTCGCATACGTTGAATGTAGCAATCCTCGAAAATCCGCGCCGCGCTTCCTGCGAAATCATCTCACAAGGTGCCGGCGAAAAGTCGTGAAGATTTGCCGTACGGTAAGACAAACGCCGCTCGGGGGGACATGACAATGATTGTCAACAATTGGGACAGCGCGCGTGCGCGCTCGCTGACAGCACGATTGACAAACAGGACGGTTCGCGGCATCAGCCGTTCTGCCTTGGCTATAGGTGTGGCCGTTGTTCTACTGGGCGGACTCGGCGGGTGCGCCTCCGCGGTCACGAACGACGAAGCGGATGCCGCGACTGCTGAGCGGACCGCCGCACCGACGGTCGCACCGACAGGGTGCAGTTCCGAGTTCGCCGTGGACTACGGCGACGTGGTCGGCCTTCAGGACGTGACCGACGAGTTCGGCACGTATTGCCACACGACTATCGGCCCCGAGTCCGAGGCGGCCATCTACGATTCCGCCAAGACTGATGTCGAGACTTTGAACGAATTCGGGTTCACCGAGAACGACGCCGCGGAGGCCCTGCCGGTTGCCCTGCGCATTCTCACCGAAGAGGTATTGGACAGCAGCCGGCTGGACAACTACAGCATTGCCCCGGCCGAGTGGTTTGCGGCGAATTCCGACTACATGAGCACGAAGTGGCAACCGGTTTACCAGAAGGCGATCGACAAAGATGCCGCCACATTAGGCATGTCGGAAACCTCTGGCATCATCGTCACCGACATTCTGCCGTCGCCACTGGCCCGCGACGGAGGCGCACGCGCGTCGAGCGCAGTCGTGCGACTTGATCGCGTCCACGGCGAAGAGCCCGACGGAGGCGAGCCGAACCTGGTGTTCAGCTTCAGCACAACGAGCACGTTTGTTGCGACGGATGCCCAGATCGTCGCGCTGGTGCTCGCGGCCGACGCGAACCAGATCGAGGATGCTCTGCGGGCTTCCAATCCGGAACTCTTCGATGAAGCGGATAACTCGTCACTCATCATGACCGGGAAGACCCTTCTGGGTTTCGGTCTGGAAAGCAACGAGCAGATCATCGGCTCGAGTTCGGTGTTCCAGCTGTATACGGACCAGGGCCTCGGCATCGTCGAGTAGGCCGGAGCGTTCGTTCGGACCCGATTGTCACGCGTTTGCTCACGAACATGCAGCGAAACAGGTGCTAACGGCCGTCTGGCTCTTCAATGCTGAGCACCAGGCCATCGAATGTTGTGCTCATCGTCACGAACCACACACCAGTCGCCAGGACCTCCATAGGCCGACCGGATTGCACATAGGTTGCCGTGTAGTCAAGCAGCACCTTTATCGTGTAGACACCGCCGGCCTCGGAGTCAAATCCGGCCATGGGAATCCCACGGGTGACAATCGTCGTTGTCATATTGTTGAAGCCGCGCGGGTTGACGAGATCTGGCTCATTGGTCAAGAGCTCGGAACCCGGTGCGAAGTGCTGTGCAAGTCGGGCGGATCGCGCTTCAACGGTCTCGTCAGGGGTGACGGTCGTGTAGGCGAGCACAGCAGCCCCTGCAGCCGTGTAATGCGCTCTCATATCCCCGGTCGGTCCGGTGTAGATGGAATCAACAGAATTTTCGTCGGTTTCGCCTGCGCTTTCGCCCGCGCTTTCGCCGCCAGACATCGGTGTCGACTCGGTTGACGCAACAGTTTCACCATCGCTGGTCGCAGCAGCGTCTGCAGTGTTGGCTGCACTAGTCGCTGTCGCGGAGGATTTCGCCAGTTCCTTGGCGACTCCCTCGGCCTCCCCACGTGGCCACAGGGCGAACGCTGCGATAGCGAGTACCGCGCAGGCACCGATAGCGGTGGCGCCGATTTTCTGTTTGAAATCCATTAGATCTTCCTGTCTGTCCCACGGCCCCATGTCCCAGGTGGCCTCGAGCAAAGTGAAATTGACGCAGCGCTCCTTCATAACTGACAGGGTGCAGTCCGCCGGCTTGATCGAGCGGAAAAGAGCTCGAGGATGTTTTTGAGGGCGCCGGACAGCGTCTGAGAGGATTTCGTCTCTGGTGCCCCCGGCAAGAATCGAACCTCCGACAATCGGATTGCAGCGGACCCAGTCTTGGCTGAGCGACCCTCATTGCGAAACCTAGACTGATCTCGTCTGATCTCGATCTGATCAGGCGTTCCCCACAATATCCGTGCCAATACTATCGCATTACCTCGGCCCATCTCGGCTGGTCTCGACGCAATAAACGTTGAATAAACGTGCGCGCATCAAGTGCCTCTGTTCGGCCCCAAACTCACCCATTCGACACACCATACCGAGCGCGAGCCGAACTCCTGGTCTCGGGCCGCACACCTGATGTGGTGCGCTTCGCCTGCCTTGGGCGATGCGGACATCACCACTCCCACTCGGACGTCCTTGGCGTATCCGAAAACGACGTCGACACCTGCGCCGAGCTTAGGGAGGGTGGCGACCGCAACGGCACGCTCTACCTGCTCGCCACCAGTGCCGGCTCGAACAACTCGGCGGCGCTGGTCTCGGCTTTCGTCGATGACCTCGTCGAAACCGCATAAACACGGGGGAAATGTGAAAACTGCAATTGATCGGCGCGCGCCCAGATTCGGAATGGCGGTAACCGCTGCTTTGGTCCTCGTCTTGGCCGGCGATGCTCCGGCGTTTGCGGAGGAGGGTCCTGGACCGTACGAAGATACAGCGCCGCTTGAATACGCAGAGATAGCAGAAGAGCTTGTAGGGACCGTTTACGTCGTGGGTGATGAGGTCTTCTCTTCCGACTTGGAGCCAGTAGCCACGCTGGATGAATACATCGAGATCTTTGAAGAAGCAGGCGTCGACGCGGTGTCTGGTGACGTGGTGTCTGGTGACGTGGTGTCTGCTGGATTCGGAAAGCGGGGTGGATTTGCCGTTCAGCGGGCCAGCATGGTCCGTCCGAAATTTGAGGCTCCCGGATGCAGCGGCCACGATGCTAACCGGAGTTTGCAGGCTTTCAAACGGACTGCAAAGGAGGAGCTCCGAGAGGAATCGCAGAGCTTCGATGTGGTAATTCATCGTGGGGCTGGCGACACATCACCACCGGGCACAAAGCTGGCTACGGCAAGATTAGTGCTCCCTCTGGAAAGAGCTGGGACACCTTCGCAAAATGGTGCGTAGGGCAGACCCTCGGATCCCCGTCGAGCGCAACCAAGCAATCCTCCAACAACACCTATCTCTACACGGCCCCCATTCAGATCTGGAACAACGGCGCCCTGCAAAAGACCTACCAGAATCGTGTGTCTGTGCGAACGAGCGATTGGGTGATCGTGACTTCCTACATCAGCCGCACCTAAGGTGGAGGACTATGTCTAAGCGAGTCGACGAAGCATCGGCCTTACTCGACGAACTCTTCGCGTATCTCGAGGGGTTCGACCCGCCCATCCTCAGCACTGACCGGGCTGCAGAGACTGTCATGGTGGAGGCAGCAGAACCCGGCCCTGCTGCGAATGTTCTGATCACTCAGCGCGAGTTTCAGTCGTACTACGAAGTGCTACTTGAATCGGCGGCTGACGACCCTAGTCCGGGTTCTCTTCGAAGGAGAGCCTTCTCGCTCTTCTCTGTGTTACTTCAGGAAGCCGCGTGGGACATGTCGGAGCCCGGATCGCTTGGCTACCAATTAGTGGGGCACCGATTCGTTTCTCGAGATTGAATCAGTGGTATCAGAACCATACGATCCGATACCGCCGCGCACCGGCAAGCTCCGCGGGCGGAGCCCCAAGGCGATGGATGCGAAGCGCGCCCGGGGACGGCGCCGCCGTCCGAATGGGTATCACCCCAGAAGTGCACTATCCCTGGATGGAGCTGAGCATGTCCAACGGCACCACGAACCTGGTGTCGCTGGGCGTGTATCCGACCCAGGCGGCGGGGGGTTGACGCTAATGCCCTGTCGCTGGGATGTTCTGCAGCTGAGCTCTGTTCTACCCGTACCCATCTCATCGCCCTGCTCGAGGAACAACTCACCGACCAACGCCACGACCTCTTCACCCGCCGCGGCCTCGGACACCTCGCCGGCAAGCTCTACGCCCTCCTGCGCCAGCACCCGTCCCTCACCATTGACACCGCCGCTCGCCTCCTGGGTGTCACCGCCCGGCACGCCGCCACGATCCTGAGCCGTCTCCGCCGTCACAAGCTCCTGGTTGTGCACCGGAATGGTTGGGCGAGGTCGAAGCGGGATCTCCGGAACCAGGCGGCCCTGCAGATCAACGTGCTTGGAACACTGCTGGCCAGGGCGGAGCGGTATCGGATCGAGCGGGAGGTGTGGGCGTGGTGGCAAGCGGAACTGACCACGATGATGTCCGCGCCCGGGTCTCGGCCGCGGCGCCCGCATGTGTCGAGCCGTCCGTTATTTGAGGCGAGCACGCCGGGTGAGCGGGTCTGGCCGCGGTATCCGCGAGCCAGCACCCACCTTGCTGATCATCGTTCCGCGCTCGAGCTGGTGGGTGCGGGGTTGCTCAACCCGGAGAACCGGTGGCAGTACCTGGGTGAGGCGGCGTAACAGTTCCACGGACGCGTGTTCTGGTCCGTGGTGCTGCTCGGTGGGGTTTTTTGCGGGTTATGGCCGGGCCTTGGCGCGGGTGTCGCGTTTGGAGAGCTGGGCGCCAGCAATGGTGAGGGCGACGAGGCAGCCCGCGGTGAGGATGCTCCAGGGCCAGAAAGCGGACGCATTCCACAGGAGAGTCGTCGCGGCGAGTTAGAAGACGATGCTGACGTAGCTGAGCGTTTCGCGCCGCGGGGTGGAGTACAGGGTTGGTATCCCGTCCCAGACCTTCACTGGGCAGTAGCCCCGCCGCAAATGGGGCGTCTGTCAGTTTGATCGAGGTGAGCGAGCGTGGACGTGCTTGTTTCAGTCGGAATTCTGCGAGTCATCCCCCCGGATGTTCGGTGCACAACCAGCTGCGCTTCCCGACCGTAAGCCGAAGGGGCCGAGCGCCGGACTTGATTCGGATAGCCGGCGGCAGGAGTCGGGCGGCAGCCTAGTTGTACTGGCCAGGGCATTGGTGAAGCATCCGGCCTCCGGCTTGCGAGACGATGCGGTGGCAGGGTCAGGTCGTGCAGCTGGGAAGGCCAGGCAGCGTTGAGCCCTCAGTACCCGGGGGCCACGGGACGAACACCTTAGGGAAGCGTTATCTCCCGAAGTTGCTGGACTACTGCCTTCCAGCCGCCCAGTTGCTGCTGAGTGATAGTACGTTCCGGGCTCGTAGCCCAGTCTTCGACGTCCCTTCCGCCGATAGATTCCGCCAAATACCTTATGACGCCCTTCTTAGACTCGGTGGACATCGCAGCACCCGTCTGCTCAGCGCCCGGAACGTCGGCGATTTCCGTGAGGTACGCCTGGGCGAACCAGTCAGCGGCTTCAGCACGTAAGTACGCGCTCGTCAGTGAGGTGTACCAGCGAGAGATGAATTCTCCGTAGGGTGCTGAATTCGTCATGAAACCGTCGCCGCTGAAGAGGAGTTCCCGGACTCTTTCAGGGGTTAGCCCTCTCGCTGCAAGGAGGGCGCCGTCGATATCTCCTCGGTCTACGAGTTTACCAAGTTCGTTGCTCATCACACCCATCCGTTACTGATACGGCCACCCGAAGACGTCGGCACGGCGACGGTCCCCCTTGTCTACCCGCGTGAGTTGCTGCGGGCATTTCGGACAGCGGAATTAGTGGATTCTTCTGCGTTGCCAATGTTGGCTGTTGATAACCATAGTGGACGTCACTAAAGTCGGCGGAAACCCGGCGCGGAGTGCTGGCGTCGGCTGTTGTGGAAGCCTTCTACATACCGGATGACATCGCTGCGGGCTTGCGATTTCGTCGCGTATGCGGTGCGGTAAACGCGTTCGTTCTTGAGCATCGAGAAAAGCTTTCGGCCAAACTGTTGTGCCAACACGCCGGGCGGCCCATCGAGGAGCGTAACCAGAGGCTGGTCACCAGCTCCCGGAACTCGGTCGACGTGAAAACGCTGCCGCGGTCCTGACCGCGTCGGCAATTTCCGTGTCTACCGTGCGGCGCAGCGGCTGCGGGACAGCTTCTGGACCGCGACAGGAATTGTGCCCCGCGACCCCAACAAATCCACCCGAGGGGGCATCTAGCACGCGATTCCGTAGGACGTTCCGCATACGGGCGCACTCTTGGTCACCGTGGTCTTCGCTGCCAGCCTTTGGGAGTTCGAATTACCGTCGTTCTTGCGCTCGCTTGTTGCGCACGGCTATTTTGACCGCTCCGGCGATTATGAGCAGTCCACCGACAGTGCCGAAAATTCCCAGTGGCGTGCTCGTCGACAAATAGCCAATCCCAGCGACCACAAACGCAATCCCAATGAGTGTCAGGATGCCCTGAAATACTAGCGTTTCTCGCATAATAGTCTCCTGGATCGGGTGGCCAGGGAATCGGCCTCTCACCGCATTTTATGCGGCTGCTGCCTAGTCGAACGCGACTGCTGGACCCACGGCTTTGGCTCAACATCTGTCCTCGGACCGGCTTGACCCACGTCGTCCCGCAAGGGGTTCCCCTTGCGGTTAGGGGGTGAAGGGTCTGCCGGATCCGATCCGGAATACGCCAATCACTGTGGTGCCGTCCGATGCGTAGGCCAAAATGTCGACGTAGGTTCCTTCATGCGCATTCGTCCACTCGATCGCTTCCTCGGGTGACTTCAGGTTCGAGCCTTCAGCGGCTTCAAGGTCTTTGGAATACACGTAGCCCGACTGCATATCGAGGGTTTGGACGAGGATGAGGTCGGGGGCGATCGCGCTGCTTCCTTGGACACCGAACGTTTGACCGTTTGCGTTGACAGGCCAATCCGGAACCGGCCCGAGTGTGGCCTTTCCGCCAGGAGTGGCCGAGGGCGTGTAGAACAGGGTCCCGTAGTTCAGTGCCGTCGCCGTTCCGCCTGTTCCGACGGCCGCGATCAGGAGGATCAGCGCAGTCCAGCGGATTGCGCGCCCTCTTCGAGTCACGGGATGCTTCTCCTGAGGAAGCGAACCTTGCGCTTCAGCGACAAGGAAGTTCCTCATTTGGGTTTTGCGTTCCGGGAACAAGTTGTCGTCGTTCATGATCAGGCAGTCCCTTCTGGCTGCACGCGCGGAGTCGGTGCTGCACCGCTAACCCCGAGGGCAAGTCGGCCTTTGGCTCGGGCGAGTCGGGATTTCACCGTGCCGACCGGGATTCCCAAGGCCAACGCAGCCTGGGCCATCGACATGTCCTCAAGGACGCACAAGGCTAGGACGTCCTGGTCCCGTGGACTCAACCGGGAGAATGCCTTCCGGACGCCAGTTCGGGGCGATTGAGCGTCGAGACGTTGGCCGGTAGCTTCCGCGAAATCGTCGGCGTCTCGAGGTGCAGGGAGTCTGGCAAGAACCAGGTGTTGGCGCCGCCGGGAACGGGCCAGATTGCGGGCCGTGTGGGTGGCCGTTACGAGGAGCCAACCGATGATCGATGCGTCCACTACGCGAACGGACCGGCGGCGCTTCCAGGCTGTGAGAAAGGCAATGGCGGTCACATCATCGGCGTCGGCGCGCGACCCTGTCAGTCGAAGGCTGTGGCCGAAGACGCGATCCGCGTGAAGTTCAAAGACTCGCCCGAACGCTTCAGGATCGTCGGCGACCGCGCGCAACCACAGTGCGCCCTCGCTCACGTCCTCCGAATGGTCCACACCTAATATTGTCCACTCGGCTCATCCGAGTTCCCTTTCTCTGACACGAATGTCAAACGTCGTCGCGGAAAGAAAGCACTCCACGCGGCACTCGCGAGAAACCAAGTCAAAGCGTCCCAATAGGGGTTCCCCTTGCGGATCGACTGTTCGCGTGTCCCGGTCGCCGTCCGTCTTGCGGGCGGCTCCTTCCCTTACTTGGTCGGTTTGCTCGTAGGTGGCAGCAGCGGTCGCGGTTGTAGGGGGCTGGAGTAGACCACGCTGGTGGTCACGCTGCCGAGGGTTCCGATGCGGCCGCTGACTTGTTCGAGGTGCTGCATGGATGTGGCGACAACCTTCATGATGAAACAGTCCTCGCCGGTCACATGATGGGCCTCGATGACCTCTGGGATTTCGGCCAGCAAGGTGTGGAGCGGTTCGTAGATGCTGCTCGGGTAGCGCAAACGAAGGTAGGCCATGATCGTAAACCCGAGCCTGGACGCATCCACCACGGCGCTGTAGCCGCTGATCACGCCGCTTTCTTCCAAGCGTCTCACCCGCTCGGCAACCGCACTGTTGGACATGTTGAGAACACGGCTGAGCTGGGCGATGGTCTGTCGTCCGTCCGCCTGGAGAGCGGAAAGGATATCGGTATCGACCTTGTCGAGCCCGAAAGAAGATATTGCGGTCATCTGGCAATACTGCCTGCACAATTACCGATGCGAGGCCACAATGCCGTGATTGATCTCTTTAGATAGTGGTTATTTCCCCGTATCTTCATCTTTCATGACAACAACTCCCGTTTTGATGGACCCGGCCATCGTTCACTTCGCCGGCAAACTCTCCTTCGAAACCGACCCCTCCGATGTGCATGCTGATTTCGTCAACGGAACCTCGTTCGTGCTGATCGATTCCCGTGGGGATGCAAGCTGGCGGCAAGGCCGCATCACTGGTGCGCTCCACATACCCACTGGCAGCATCGCCACCCAAGCGTTAGCCAGCATCCCCATCAGCACCCCGGTCGTTGTGTATTGCTGGGGCCCCGGATGTAACGGCTCGACCCGGGCAACTCTCGCCTTCGCCACCCTCGGCTACCAAGTCAAAGAGATGATCGGCGGATACGAGTACTGGGCACGAGAGGGATACCCCGCCGAAAACGATCACGGTCCGATAGTTCGGGCGAGAGACGCCCTTACGGCACCGCTGAACGAGATCAGCTGTGAGTGCTAAAACCCCGCAGCGCCATTCGTCTGACATCGTCCCGCAGAGCCGGAGGATCTGGACGAAATCGTGCCGATGATCTACGAACACGCAGCATACGAAAACGGAGGGTCGCTTCCCTCCGACCTCGCAATTCGACTTGCGCCCCTCCTCTTTGGCACCCCGCCATCACGTCTGCGACGCTTCGTTGGCGCCTCGCACGCCGGAGGTCTCGTGGGGTATTCGACCGTCACCGCGGAGCTCTCGACCTGGCAGGCAAGCGAGTTTCTGAACATGGATTGCCTGTTCATACGAGACCATGCGCGTGGGCACGGGCTCGGCAAACTCTCCATGGCCGTGATCAAAGGTGAAGCAGCAGCTCATGGCTTCACCGCGACTGACGACAACCAGCGAATCAATCACCGTGACGTAGCAGGTCCCGTGGGGGGTTCGGCTATTGGGACGGTGCCAGTCAGTTTTCGAGTCGTGGTGTGAGCTGCCCTGCTGCCCGGGCGAATCAGCCGACTTCGTCGATCAGTGAGAGGCAGAATGGGTGGCCAGCGGGATCTGCGAAAACGAGACAATGGGCGGCATTCGGCTGGTGGTCAAAACGGCGGGCTCCGGAGCGCACAGCCCGCGCCCCTGCCTCTTCGAGATCGTCTACAAAGAAGTCGATATGGACGAGCGATGGGTCCTCGGGCCAGCGTGGCGCCCGGTAGTCACTCACTCCCATGAACTCCAGCCGAGCTCCCACACTGCGCATCGTTGCCCACTCCTCCTCGTGGACGAAAGTTACCTCTCCATCTGTGAGGTCTGCGTAGAACGCAGCTAAGGCCGCTGGATCGGGGCAAGCCAACGTCGTCGAGCTGTAACGGATTCCACTTGACATAGCGATCACACTACCGAGCCGGGACCAACGACGTCAGGCATCGCTAGTCGTGTTCGTGTATCTGTGCAGTAGAAGGATCCCCTATCCGGACGCCTCCGCGTCCCGCTAAAGGTTCCCAAGTGACATAGCGTCTTCGCGCAACGCCGGTGGGTGGATTGGCCGCAGACCTGTCGCGCTGGAGGTCCGGCTTACGGCACCCTTCGTCAAGCTACATTCTGAGTCATGTGGAGGACTTTTGTGCGACAGGCGACGGCCGACGACCTGGAGTTTCTTGAAGCAATCGAGAATGAAGCAGATGCGCTGTTCGCGACCGTGTTCTCGATAGTCGACTGGCGGCCTGCTCCTTCCTATACGACGCCCTCACTGCAGAGTGGCTTCATCCTCGTAGCCAGCGAAAATCCGGGATCGGACCCGATCGGGTTTGCCCATGTCCTCGAAGTCCCTGGCAGCAGTCATCTCGAGCAGCTGTCGGTCATGCCGTCGGCGGCACACCGCGGGCATGGGCGCGCGCTCGTCGAGGCAGTCAAGAGCGAATCACGACTGCGCGGATGCAAACGGGTTACCTTGCGAACGTTCACGGACGTTCCATGGAATGCGCCCTTCCACTTGAGCTGTGGTTTCATCGAGCGTGATCCCGATTCTGATTTTCTTCGTGATCTGTCAGCGGCAGAGCAACAGCGAGGACTTGGGTACGGCCGGCGTATTCAAATGAACTTCGACCTGACTGATGAGCTGCCCCGATAACCGTTCCCCACTAGGAGCCTCTGGCGGGGGTGCTCCCAGGTCACCGCGAGCGGAACACGATTCGCGGAAATCAAGCTCTCGACAGCCCCCATCCTCCGGCGTCGTTTCACCGGGCTTCGCACCGCCCGCACCGCAGCAATCGGCGCAAGGCTTTATTTGGTTTGGCCGTCGTGCGCTCGGCCACCGCACCACCGCCGTCTAGAAGTCAGTCACTTTCTTGGCAGGCCACGCGCACCTTGCGGGAATACGCTCTCTCTATCGGGCTTCCCGTCACGTCGGCAGCCCGCGACGCACCGCCTCACAGCAGCGTCGAAGCATCGCTGCACCACAAATTGACGCCGCTGCGATGCGGCGGCTAATCGTTAAATTGTGACCCCGACGACACCGTTTCTCATCCAGCTAAAGCACACAGGGAGCATCAATGGGTACTGACGACCAGACCAACACATGCAGTTTCCATATGAGCGGTGCGCTGCCAGCAGGTGGCGACCACCTCGGTGGCACCTTCGGTCAGTCGCCGACCCTGGACAGTTGGTACCCGCAGCGTCTCCGGGTTGAGCTTCTCCACCGGAACGGCGTAGACGCCGACCCGCTCGGCGCGGACTTCGACTACGCGGCGGCCTTCGCAACGATCGACTTCACGACGCTCAAGTCGGACATCAAGCGACTGCTCACCACATCGGTCGACTGGTGGCCGGCGGACTACGGCAACTACGGTCCACAGATGATCCGAATGGCGTGGCATGCCGCCGGCACGTACCGCATTGCCGACGGCCGTGGCGGAGCGGGCACCGCGATGCAGCGGTTCGCACCAATCGGAAGCTGGTGGGACAACGGCAACACCGACAAATCACGACGACTCCTACAGCCGATCAAGCACCAGTACGGCAACGCTCTGTCGTGGGCCGACCTGATGGTCTTGACCGGCAACTGCTCCCTCGAGTTGATGGGCCTGCCGACGTACGGCTTCGGTGGTGGACGACTCGATGCGTGGGAACCGGACGACGGCACCTGGTGGGGCCCGGAGGTCTGGAACCCGCACGCGGTCGCGAGCCCTGACGAGATGGTGAGCCGCGACGAACGCTGGCATGGTCAGAACGGCGACGCGGGCTACGACTTGCAGAGCCCCCTGGCCGCGTCGCACCAGGCGCTCATCTACGTCAACCCTGAGGGGCCCTATTCGAACGGCGACCCGCTGGGCTCAGCACGCGACATTCGCATCACGTTCACACGGATGGCGATGAACGACGAGGAAACGGTGGCATTGATCGCCGGTGGCCACGCGTTCGGTAAGAGCCACGGCCAGGTACCCGCATCCGACATCGGACCATCACCCGAGAAAGCCCCGATCGAGTCGATGGGGCTCGGTTGGCACAACCCGGTGGGTACCGGCAGTGCCGAGCATACTTCGACCAACGGCATCGAGGGCAGCTGGTCTCCGAACCCGACACAGTGGGACAACACCTACCTCGAGAACCTGTTCGCGTACGACTATGAGCAGACGAAAAGCCCGGCCGGCGCGCTGCAGTGGACACCGACTGACTCGGAGGCGCCGAAGACTCCGGACGCCCACGTACCCGGTCAGATGAACCCTCTCATGATGATGACCTCGGACATCGCACTCAAGGTCGACCCGGAGTATCGGGCCATATGCGAGCGTTTCCTAGCCGACTTCGATCTGTTCACCCTCGCGTTCTCGAAGGCCTGGTACAAGCTCACGCACCGCGACATGGGGCCGAAGCACCGGTACCTTGGCCCGGAGGTCACCATCGCCGACGACCTGCTCTGGCAGGACCCGCTCCCGGACGCAGCAGGATCCTCACTCGACGAGGCCGACGTGGCAGCGCTCAAGGAAGCCGTCCTGGCGACCGGGCTGTCCGTGTCCGACCTCGTCTACACGGCGTTCTCCGCCGCCTCGACCTACCGCGACAGCGACAAGCGCGGAGGGGCGAACGGTGCCCGCCTGGCCTTGTCGCCGCAGAAAGACTGGGCGGTCAACCGACGCACCGTCCCAGTCATCGACGCGCTGCGGAACGTGCAGGCGGCTTTCACGGCGACGTCGGGCGGACGGAAGGTGTCTCTCGCCGACCTCATCGTCCTCGCCGGCAGCGCCGCCGTGGAGCAGGCGGCACGGGCGGCAGGATCTGACGCCAGCGTGCCGTTTACGCCAGGCCGTGTCGACACGACGCAGGAGTTGACCGACATCGAGATGTTCGAGTGGCTGCGACCCATTGCGGACGGGTTCCGCAACTTCGTGTCCGAGCGCTTCGAAGAGTTTGCTCCGGGCGTCGCGCCCGAGGCGGCATTCCTCGACAAGGCGAACCTGTTCACTCTCACCGCACCGGAGTGGACCGTCCTGCACGCCGGGCTCCGCGTGCTCGGCACCAACTGGGACGAGTCCGACGTGGGTGTGCTCACGGATCACGTCGGAGCCCTGACGACCGACTTCCTCGTGAATCTGACCGACACCGACCTCATCTGGACGAAGGACGACGAGACCGCGATGACCTTCACTGGTCGGGTTCAGGCGACCGGCGAGGCTCGCTGGAGGGCCTCCCGGAATGACCTGGTATTCGGCTCGAACGCGCAACTGCGGTCGATCGCCGACGCCTACGCGGGCAGCGACGGGCAAGAGCGGTTCGTCCGCGAATTCATCCGCGTCTGGTCGAAGGTCATGATGCTCGACCGCTACGACATCAAGGGCCACAAGCGTTACGGGGCGATGGCCGCCTGACCTCGGAGGTCGCGTCCCGGCGAGCTGACGGCGTGGAGGCACGGCGCGGTCACGCGCTCAGCCTCCAAGCCGTCGAGGCCTTGACCGAACGTCGCTTGAAGCCGCGAGCCGAACGTTGCACGGATTGATCAGGCGGGGGACGGCCAAGGAACCTCCGCGGGCAGCACATGATCGACCACACGCGCACCTCGACGGCCTGCGAGGGTGGACGGGCCGCTATGCCCTGGAAGCCGTTGCCCCCACTCGTAGAGACGCCGGCCGGATTCGCTTTGGCCTCGGGTCGCGAGAGGGTGCCGCTGATGTTCTCTGTGGCGGCTCGTAAGGCCTGGGCTTTCCGGGGTCATGTCCCGCTGAGGCATGCGCGTGACCGGTAGAGGTTCCCGCTACGGGACCAGCCGATAGTCGTGTCTCGGCTAAACGCCGGGGTTGACGATGCGCTCCATCCACGTCTCCGGGGCGATCAAAGTGGAGAACCCGAGATTGGAATACAGGCCGTGTGCATCGTTGGTTGAGAGGGCGATGCGCCTCAGTCCCAAGGGATCGCATTCCTCGAGAATGCCCGCGATGAGGGCTTTGCCAATTCCGTGGCCTCGCACTGTGGGGTCGACGAAGACATCGCAGAGCCAGGCAAACGTGACGCCGTCGGTGATGACGCGCGCGTAGGCGACCTGTCTGTTGGACACGCTGTCGTAGATGCCGTAGTTGCGTGATCCGTCAATCGCTGCGTCTTGCCGTGAGCGTGATCGCTCGGGTGCCCAGTAGGACTGCTCGCTGATCCAGCGGTGCACCTGGACACGGTCGATCTCGGCAGTGTCGGATGAGAACCGATAATTTGCATTCATCAAGCCATCTAATCGTGTTGACACAGACCGTGCCGAGTCCTGTCACTCTGGATCCACCGACAAATCAATCGCGATTAGAGCGAGCGCGCTGAAAGCGTCCCGCAGAAGTTTCCTCGAGGGGTCGACATTTAGACGGGGTAGGCCGAGATGTCGATCCGTTGCGATGGCGGCAGGATGACATCCGCTGGACGGATTGTCCTGTGTGGAATCGATGGCGCTGTTGTACAGCTGGGGTCGCCCGCCGATGTTCCCACGACAGTCATGGGTAGGTGGCCCGTGACCTCTGGTGTCAAGTCGCTCAGCGCGGTCTTCAGATCGGCTCGGGCTCGTTGGTAGCGGGTTCGGGCGGTTGATGGGCTGATGCTCAGGATCTGGGCAGCTTCGGTGATGGCGAATCCGTCCCAGTGGATGAGGCGGACGAGTTCGGCCTGCGCCGGAGTCAGTCGGCCGATCGCATCTCGCACGTCGGCCCCGTCGTCCGCGGGTCGCCCTTCGGTGGGGGAGGTTCGGAGGACCTCCCGGAATCGTTCGGTGAGGGTCCACCGTCGTCGTTCACTCCGTGCGGCGTTCGTCACGACATGGCGGGCGATTCCGAACAACCACATTCGGCACTGCTCGGCACCGGGTGGTGTTGAGTCGACTCGTCGCCAGGCCGCGAGCATCAGCTCCGCAAGTCCGTCGGCAGCATCGTCGATCGGGAGTCGACGTTGGAAGTAGCGCAGCAGGTCCGGCGACGCAGCAGCCAGTGCTTCAGTGAGACGCTCAGAGGAGTTGTTATTGCGTGCCCTCACCAGCTGGCTCCGGGGCAGAAGGACTGCCCGTCCGAGCTGAGGTTGCTGTCGGCGCCGTCGATGCCCTGGTTCGCGAGCTCGGCGCTGACCGCAGCGGTGACAATCATCGTCACCGCCCGCTGGTACTCCTCATCCGCGTTGTAGTGCACGGTTCCGTAGCCGGCTGGTTCGGTCGAGCCGTCGGCGTTGACGGCGATGTTCGAGTCCTGTCGGATCCACTCGATCGTGCTCGCGATCTTCTCCTTGGTCAGCAAGGATTCAATGTCTGTTGTGCGGTAGAAGTTCTTGACGGCCTCGACGGCGGCGGGGTCCTGCCCGCGGATGTTCCCGATCCGCTCCTCGCACTCCACGCCGCTGGGCAGGGTGTAGGCCATCGAGGCGACCGGGGTTTGTGCCCAGGGAACCCAGCTGTTGGTCACCGCGGCCGTTGCCGTTGCTGCGCCACCCAGAAGCAGTACGGACGCCAGCCCCGCGAACACCGGCCGTCTCCACGGCCGCCGTGCGGTCACGCGCGCAGTCTCGACACTGGTTGCAACCCGAAGCTGGGTCAGCTCATCAGCGACACTGTCGGTCATCACCGTGGTGCGCGGAGCGGATCGGTCGAGCAAGCCGTCCAGATCGTCAGATGTTGGGCCCATGATGTTCTCCTCAAAAGTTGGTTACATCAAAGACATGTCCGGAATGACGCCCAACGTCTGCGCAAGCCTCAGAAACTCTTCCCGTCCCAGGGCCCGCCACCTGGTCCTTCGATCATGCCGGAAGGATTGCGCGCCAGGTTACCGTCCAGAACGACGTCCGAGGAGTTCATCAAACTTCCATCGTCCACTCCGCGCTAACGTGTCCCGCAACAGGTTCCCCTTGCGGGCGGGCCGCGTGGGGTCTGGTGCGGACCGAGGATGTACCCTCACGTGAAAGAGGTCAGGCGTGCCGTCATGCTGTTGCTGCCGGGAAAGTGCTCCTCTGGCGGTCCGTGCACGTTCGAAAGTCGCTCGGACGAGTAGCTCAGTGCATGCCAGGTCTCTCTGAAGCCGACACAATTAGCGTGAACCAATGTTAGGGAAATGAGCAATACCTTTTGTGAGCGAAGATAGCGACATCATCAGAAGGTCCGGGGCAACACCCGCGGCGTTCGCCGAGCTGTACGACCGGTATGCGCGGGCTGTGTTCCGCTATGCCGCCGGTCGTGTGGGCAATGGCTATGCCGACGACATCATGTCGGAAACGTTCCTTGTGGCCTTTGAACGGCGGGAGTCATTCGACATCACCATTGGAGATGCGCGGCCGTGGCTGTTCGGAATTGCGACGACGTTAATGCGCAAGCACTCCCGGGTGGAGGCGAAGGCGTGGCAGGGTCTTGTCGCCGACGGCGCAGCGGCTGTGCCTGATGATGCTATTGAGGCCATCGGGTCGCGAATCGACGCGGAAGTTGCAGTGAAGGCGATCGCGGCCGCATTGCGAAAGATGCCGACGCGTGATCGTGATGCCCTACTTCTGTACGCCTGGGCTGACTTGGACTACGAGGGTGTTGCCCAGGCGCTGCGGATCCCGGTCGGAACCGTCCGCTCACGTCTGAACCGCGCACGGCGCACGCTGCGCGCGGCTAGTCACCGGGGCTCGACCCCGGATCAGGAGGTGGAGCATGGACGAAATAACGTTGCTGCGGAGACTGCGTGAAGACCGGAATCCAACAGACGAATCAGTGACCCGTGGACGGGCGGCACTGTTCAACAAGATCAACGAGGTCGCACCCAAGGAGCGTGTGACTACTGCCCGTCGTCGCTTCACTCTCGCCGGTCTCGGTGCTGCCGGAGCGTTCGCCATCGTGGGGGTCCTCGTCGCCACGAACGTGCTGGGGTTCGGTGGCTGGCGCGGGGGCGCCGATGCAGCCGCAGCTGCCATACTCGAACGCGCCGCTATCGCGGCATTCACCTTCGATGACGTCCCACTGGCTGCGGGACAGTACCTTCATGTTTCGAGCCAGACAGTGCATGTCACTGATGGGCAGGAGCAGAACGGTCCCGTGATTGCTTTCCGGATCAAGGAGTCGAGCGAGCTGTATGTGCCGGAGGATCGCGCCGATGACTGGGTTTGGGTTCGGGATCCAATTAGTGTCATCGACGTTCTCTCCCCAGGCGGTGAGGACATGGTCGAGCGCTCCTTCCCTTCCAGCGAGCAGGCCCGAGACCCCGAGCTGTTGCGGGCCCCCTTCGGCGCTTTCTATGGGAACACCGCAGAGAGTCAGTGGGGCGACTTTGCCTCGATGCCCCGGGATCCTTACCGGCTTTTGAACCACATCTACCTCACGACCATCGGCGCTGGATCGTCACCAGACGGCGAGGCACTCGTGGTCATTGCCGACACCCTTCGACAGGGTACGGCTCCCGCCGACTTGCGCGCCGCTCTACTCCGCGCCGCCGCGATGATTCCCGGCGTGACGATCACCGATGATCAAGCCACCCTCGACGGCCAGACAGGGACCGCCATCGGACGGGTCGAAAGCGAAAATGGGCTCCGCCAAGAGATCATCATCGACCCTACTTCCGGACGCCTGATCGGCGAACGTGAGGTTGCCGTGGTCGCGATACCGGAATCGAGCATTGCCGCAGGCGACGTGTGGCGCTGGTCGAGCGTACATACTTCCATCGTCGATGCGGCCCCTGCCGGTGGAACCCCGAACGGAGCCAGCGATCTTGCGGGATGCGTGCCTGGCGAGCGCACAGGTGAGATGTACTGCCCACCAGGGGGCAAGAAGTGATGGGGCACCCGCCGCTCATCAGCCGCATCGATTGCGCCGGGACTTTATCTCAACCTGTCCCGTTGCCATTGGAGCCGCCGGTCGAGATCCCTATTAGCAAGTGAGGTATTGAGCCGGGTGCGCATTGGAGAATATCCGAACAGCGCATCCGGCTCATTGCGTTTGTCAGCCCGATCACTTGATTGCCTCGCCAGGCCACCGGGACGCGTAGTCCACAATCCGGTGGCTTGGCGCCGAACATCTCCACTACGGCTCCGGATACCCGTAGAGGGTTCCCCTTTGACACGTCGGTTGAACCCGGGTAGGCATAGTCTCCCAAGTCCGTGTCGCTTGAGGTTCCACTCGAAACAGACCGAACGCGCCCTCACCAACCCGCCTTCTGCATCACTTCTCTTGCCGTCACCATTGGTGCGTCTCCTGAAGCGTCCACGACGACGTGATCAATTGCCGCCCTCTGGAGGATCGCTGCGAGTTCGTCCGCGCGCCGCAGGTGCCAATCCAGCTCGGTTGGGTTGTCAGCATGGCGCAAACTGAGTCTTCTGATCAGAGTGGCACCATCGGCATCCAACCGGCAGAGGAGAAGGCCGCGACTCTTCAACGCGGCTTCGTACCGGGGCACTTCGGTGGCTTGTTCGACAACACCGGCGAGGATGAAGTGCTCGATACCAGCATTCCGATAATTGACGACCAAGTCGCGCAAATTCAGCAGTTCGAGTTCGTGATTGAATCTGTCGCCCTCGGGCGCTGGCCAGGCGCGTCTGATGTGGTCCAGGTCAATTACGGCATGGTGTCGCCCACTCTCAGTCATCAGGACGCTGAGAGCGGCCGCGATAGTCGACTTGCCGGCGCCGACCGTTCCGTTGAGGAATACGGTGTCGATCATCTATCGAGACTGTCACATAGCGTGCTCTCCGGTGGGTCTCAGCAGGCGTTGATCAACTCACCGCTCAATCGTCTCGTTCAAGGTTCGGCTTACGAAGATCTCAGGACTCTGCCATTGTCAAAGCATGGACTGGCCCACAATCGAACCCATTATTACTGTGCGGCTCTTGTTGGAACCGCTGTCGGTGGGGCACGCGGCTTCGATGATCGAGGTTCTGGCCGAACCTTCGCTCTATGAATACACCGGTGGAGAAATACCGTCACTGAAGCTGTTGGAAAAACGCTTTGCCGCGCAAGCCGTTGGGCACTCTGTTGATGGTTCGCAGTGGTGGTTAAACTGGGTTGTGATTGAGCAAGACATAGGAGGACCGGTCGGGTACGTGCAGGCAACCGTTGAAGACGATGGGTCGAGACTTGTCGCTGATATCGCATGGGTAGCTTCGCCGAACTGGCAAGGGCGAGGGATCGCTTCTGAGGCCGCCCAAGCGATGGTCGCCTGGTTGCGATCACACGGAGTCCGCCGCCTCACGGCGCACATTCATCCCGATTATCAGGCCTCCATGAAGGTAGCGCAAAATCAAGCCCTACACGCGACCTCATCGAAGAAGGATGGTGAAACTCGCTGGGAATCCCAGCGACCGTAGAGGGTTCCCGTATGACACAGCGCTAGGCAGACTTACCCACCGTTGGAAGCCGTTGGTGCTCGATCAGTTGATGCGATTAGCGGTGCGGTCGCAAAGCGGTAGCCATACGTCAGCGGGTTTCCACTCCCAGGCGATCTCCTGTCTGCGACCGTCTACGCCAAATCGATACGTTGCTCGCTCGTGCTCGCCCGTCAGTGTCCAAGTATGACCGTCGACAGTCAGAGTGTAATCGCGTGCGAAGCCGTGATTCTCGACCGTTCGGGCGAAATAGCGGCCGGCATCAGCGTCCCAGCCCATCAGACTAAGTGTGTCGAACGGACCGTTCGCGCGCTCATCTTGCACGATGAAGTAGTTGCCCGAATGCCACCGGGCGGAGTGGATGCTGTTCCACGGACTCGCTCCCGCGTGCGGATTATCCAGCGACTGCTCGTCACCACCATAAGAGGTGCCCTCGGCATGCCAGTCACCCAGAAAAACTGCCAGCTCTTCATGCTCAGCCATGATTCAACCCTACGTTCGGGAGCCAAACCGGGCAATCATCTGAGGTGGCCGGTGATGGATCGCCCGACCGGATGTCGGCGGTTCAGGCATCAGCGTACCCGTTGAGCCTTCGATGGCAGCACACCCGCTCAAGCCATGCAACGACTATTGTCGGAGCCAGAAAAGCCCATCGTTGCGACGACCAGTTGAATCCGCCTTCCCCTTGCGGGCACACAGTGACGGTCGACGTTGGTCTGGACGAGCTGTGCAGACGAGTACGGAAAATGACAAAAATCGCTGGAATCTGGCGACTCGCCGACTCTCATAACCACGTCGCATAACCACATGCTTGAACTGTGGTGTTCACCGTTAGTTATGAGACACCCCCGGAGCAGAAATGACGAAACTGACCGGCTACGCGCGCGCGTCCACACGACAGCGCTCCCCCGACCGACACCGGATCGATATCCTCACCGCTAGCGTCCGGCGCCACGACCTGTACGTCAACAACGGCGTCTCCGGTGTCCGAGCATCACTGCCCCAGTTCAACGCAGAGCATGCTCGCCTTCCGGACACCGGCCAAGCCACCACGCATAAGGTCGCGGCGCTACTGTGACACCGCCCCCAGCTGCGCGCGGCGACGTTACTGACCGAAGCAAACGACGACTGACCAAAGAAATGCGAAGAGACGGGTGTGCCATCGTCAACAGTGAACGCGGTCGAACCATCCGGACGGGCACCACTGAAATTAAGGTCGTAGAGATGGATGCAGTACGAGGGATGCCCAGAGACACAGGAAGAACACACCCCACAACTGGAAAAGCTAAGAAGCACATGGTCGCCCACTTCGACACTCGTCACGCCCTCCCCGATAACCTCGACGATCCCAGCACACTCGTGGCCGAGCACTGCGGGCAGAACAATCCCTCTGACTAGAGTGGCGAGGCCGTATCATTTTTGGATACACGAGTAAATCGTTCGAGGCCAAGCCAAGGAGGCATCAATGGAGATTGTTGAACTTGGCGAGACTGCCGTCATCGGAATCGAAGTTGTCGCTTACTTCGGCCAGCTGCGCTCCGAGATGCCTGCGGCCTGGCGCGAGCTGTTTTCCCGTCAAGACGAGCTGCCCGACTCAGGCACAGGCGTCTTCGTCGAGGCCAGCAACCATTTAGGCGACGGCTGTTACCGCGAGACTATTGGATCAGTAGCTGTCGCCGCCGAAATTCCAGTGCCTGATGGTATGGCTGTGGCTCTCCTTCCCGGTGGAAGATTCGTCCACCACCGGCATGACGGTACGGTGGCAACCATCGCAGGCGGTTTCCAGACCATTTATGACTGGGCTGAAGAGCAGGGATTGACTCTCGGGAACCGCAAGCTCGATGTCGGGTACACGTCCGACGGTGTTCAACAACCGCACGAACTGTACGTCGACATTCTCATCCGACGGCCTCCCCCTTCACGACAGAATCAGGCTATATCCGGCCGAACCGCCTTATAGTGCCAGTGATCCGCACAGCTGTCGCAGTCGTCCGGATGTGGCAGCCTCGTCTACTTGTTGAGACAGGGAATCGGTGACAAGTTATCTCTCCCGTGTGGTACAAAATCAGCGAGCTCGGCAGTTCAAGTAGTCCGCCCGAGACTTCTCCCGTCGACCGTGCGGCTTGTGATACGACCGTGATCGTCGACGTCGGTATTTGTGACGTTTAGCGCTAAGTGGTCGCGTTTTGTGATCCGCTTGTGCGACCTCGC
>NZ_PJJJ01000030.1 GCF_002929495.1 Cryobacterium sp. Y82 | reverse complement strand
GATCGCCGCAACATCGAAGGTGTACCCCGTGCCATTGATCAACGACCCGATCACCGCGCTGGTCACATTCGCCACCGTCGTGCTGCCCGTTGGCGTCGTGCCCGCACCGATGAAGGCACGAATCACGTAGCCACTGACAGCGGGGGCGTTGGTCACAGCGCCCGGGGCGGCCCAGTTCGCCGTCACCTGCGCGTTACCGGCGACCGAGGTTCCGATCACTGGCGCTCCAGGCACGACCAGCACCACTGGCGCGGTCGGTGTGACAGTGACCGAACGATCCGAGGCTGCTCCGGTGCCGACCGAGTTGATCGCTGCGACATCGAAGGTGTACCCGGTTCCGTTGGTGAGCGCCGTGATCGTCGCCGTGGAGACGTCGGCGACGTTCGTGGTGCCGTCCGGTGTGGTGCTCGCACCGACGTAGGTGCGAATGCGATAGCCCGTGATCGGGGCCTGGTTGGCCACCGCTGCCGGCGGTGTCCAGTTCACGGTCACCTGCGCATTACCGGCGACCGAAGTTCCGATCGTCGGAGCGCCCGCGACCACCTGCACCACGGGTGCTGACGGCGTCACCGCGGTGGACGATGCCGAGAATGCGCTCGTTCCTTCCGCGTTGGTCGCCGACACCTGGAAGGTGAAGCTGGAGCCGTTGGTCAGCCCGGTGACAACCAGGTTGAATGCGGTTCCAGATGCGGTACGCAATGCGCCCACCTGGGCTCCAGCCGAGTCGAGCACCTTCACCGAGAAGCTGGTGGCGATGCCGGTCGGTGAAGCCACCCAGTCGACGGTCGCCTGACCGTTGCCGGCGACTGCAGTGACGGCGGTCGGGGTTCCCGGTGCCACTGTGTCGCTAAACTGCAGGCGTTCAATATTGCGCAGGGTGTCGGTGCCGTCGGTACCACGGTTGTCGAGCACCGTGGTGGTCGATCCCGCCGAACCGAGCGTGCCGTCGCCACCAGTGGTGGTGACCCGGTAATCGCTGGTCAGACCAGAGAACTGTGCGGAGTCAATACCACCAGTACCGTAGAGGATCTCGCGGACTGCCACGATGTCCCCGGGGTCGACCGTGCCGGCGAAGACAGCTTCTTGCAGGGTCGGTCCGGTGAGTCCACCGGCACCGTCAGAGAGGTACTGGCTCGTCATCGCACTCTGGTTCGTGCCGGTGACGCTGGCACTGCCAATCTCCGTCGCCGGGTCGCTCGGGTTGGTCCGAACGCTTAGACGAAGGTTGAGGTACGCGTCACCGTCGATGATGTCGTCGGCTCCGCGTCCCTCGATCAGGTCACTGCCGCCGCCGCCGAGGAGCACGTTGCCGGCGCCCCAGACATTCGGACCGGTCAGGATCGGGCAATCGCCCTGTGCCGACAGCGCGATAACGGATGCCAGCGTGGTCGTGAATTCCGGAATCAGCGCGTCGAGGCCCGCGATGCGGTCAACTCCAGCCTGGTCCCAGACGTCGCAGCCGATGAAGCCACCACCACCGACGGCGCTGGGAACAACGTCGTCACCGCGGAGGATGTCATTCAGCTTCCAGCCGGAAAGTGCCTCGACTTCGTTGAACTTGTCGCGCACACCGACCTGCAGAATGTTGAGCGGAGGGATTGGAAGGGCCAAATCGGCATCCTGCGCCTGGGGGTCACCGAGACCGATTTCCCAGTCGTAGCCGGAACCGCCGGCGACCTTTTCAATGCCAGGGCCACCGACGCCAATGTCGTCGCCGCCCTCCATGTCATAGTCGTCGTCGCCGCCCTGACCGATCATGAAGTCGTTCCCGGGCTTTTGTGAGTCGTCCAAGAAGAACAGGTTGCTGCTGTCTCCGATCATGAGGTCCGGCTGGTTGCCGCCCTCTTCCCAGTCGTCGCCACCGTCACCGAAGGCCGCGTCGAGGCTTTCACCGAGCATGATGAAGTCGTCACCGGCGCCGCCGAAGGTTTCGTTGGCGTTTGCTCCACCGTTCGTGAAGTCTTTGCCTTCGCCACCCATGATGATGTCGAGTCCGGGCCCGGCATCGATCGCATCGTTGCCAGGACCACCCTTGGGCACATCGTCTCCGGCGAGGTCGGTGATGATGTCGTTGCCTTCACCGCCGAGAGCCACATCGGCACCGCCTCCGCCCTCGATGACGTCGTTACCGAGGCCACCCCAGTAGGTGTCGTTGTCGTTGCCACCATATATCCGGTCAACCTGGCCCGTGCCGTTGTAGACGGCTTGTCCGTTGATGCCGGCAGGGTCGACCGTATTGCGGGCACGGTACTTGATCGTGCCGTCCGGCATGCGGATCAGCAGGGCCGTCTCATTACACTCAGATTGCGGATCGTTCGCGACGCTGTTGCCCGAAGCCGCGAACCCCGCGACGGTTCCCGCCAGGTTCTTCAGCTCGAACTTGCAGTCGGCCGTGGCGAAGGGGTCGGCCTTGAGGGTGTGCGCCGTGGTGTTGCGCATCATGAGTTCGGCGAACGAGTTGCCCTCCAACTGGGTGCGGAGGTTCATGCCGGGCGTGCGGGCGAGGTAGTACAACCGGTCACCGTTTTGCAGGTCGGTCATCTGCTTCTCGAACACGTAGTTGAAGGTTGTGCCGAGCAGGCCGCCGAACGGGGTGGTCATCTCCGCGAGACCGCCGACCCAGAGGTCGACCGCGTCGAGACCGGTGATCGAACGCGTACCCGAGTTGGCCCACACTCCGGTGCTGTTCATGAACTCCATTGCGCCGTCCGGAGACACTTCTCCGGCCAGACTGTCAGGACTCACGATCCGTCGTGCGGCGTCGCGCTTGCCGTCAGGCGTGGTGGCGCTCGTAATGGTGTCGAACTGCCCGTAGGCGGCCACAAAGTTGATCAGCGATTCCGGGTGCTTGAGGTTCTCACCGAAGTCGATCCAGTTCGTGTACGGCCTGAGCGCTGAGTCGTTGGTCTTGTTGAACAGGTCGCGACGGAACACGTTCAACCGCGGCACGCCTTCCGAACGTGCACGGGCCATATTGACCGATGCCAGGTCGAGCGGCAGGCCGAGCAGTTTGTTACGCAGGGTGTCAGTGACGAACTCGTCGAGTTCGTTGCCGACCTGGTCGCTCATGCCCATGATGACGCTGCCCGCTGCCTCTTTAGAGGTCAGCTGCCCCTCTGGTCCACCGTCGGTGTAGGCGGGCGGGTTGAGGAACCCTGCGAGCAACGAGATGTCGTTCTGGCTGCCCAACACGTCGTCACTCGTGCCAAACATGCCGTCAGCGCCAGGCTTGTCCTCGTTGCGACGCGAAATCGTCTCGGTCAGCATGGAGTGACCGAAGCGGTAGACCGCGTGGGCGAACTCCGCCGTGACCGCAGGGTTGAGCTCGGTCTGCGTGAACGCGAATGGTTCGAACGGGTTGATACCGGGCTGCACCTTGCGCGCGAATTCTTCGAACACGAGGTGCTGGTATTCCATTTCGTTCACGAACCGGGCAGCCTGGAACAGACGGTCGCCGTTCCAGCCGCCAGCCCCGCTGGACAGCTTCCACTCGGCCAGAGCGGCAACACCCCTGGCTGAGGTGTCGTTGGTCAGGGTGTTTTCGATGTTGTTGATAAGGCGGTCGTGCTCCGAGTGGAACACCTGATGAATGGCGGTCAGGCCGATGTTCTCGTTGACGCGACCGTCTCCCGCGATGAAGTGTGCATTGAGCATCTCATCGTCGTAGGTTCCGGCTGGCTGGCCGGCGAAATCAGCGGATGCCGTGGTGTTGGCATCCGGGGTCAGTCCGGCCTTCGGCTCCGCGTTGTGCGCGATGTCGGTCAGGAACGGAGTTTTGAAGTAGAGCACGTCGCTTGGTACGGGTACGGGGTTGGCGGTATCACCCTCGACCAGACCGGTCGCGGTGACGTACTGCGGCATTCCGCGCAGCGGTCCGGGGATGAATTTGCCGTAGGCATCCGCTGCGAGCATCGGAACGTTGAGCACATCCTTATCGGCCAGCAGCAGCCCAAGCACGTTCGCGGCCTGGTCCTTGGTGGTGGCCCAGGTGGCCATGCCGCCGGCGGTCGGTCCGGCCGGTCCGCCGAGCAGCTTGCCGGTGGAAACCGGACGCCCACCCTCGGTCACGTACTCGCGCAGGAAGACCTGGTGCGAGGCGTGCGAGCTGTAGGTCTGGCTCTGGTCGACCCAGGGCGAGTCCGTGTTGAGGGCATCCTGCACGTCGTCGGCGCTCTCGTCGTTCGCCGTGGACGGGTTGTCGCCGGTGATGCCGTCGGCGCCGGGCTGGTTCTGGCCACGGGTCAGCACCATGAAGCGCAGGTTCGGGTCGAGATCGTCCCCGTTGCCGAAGACGTGGTCCGGACCGGCGACCAATGGGTCATCCGCTTTCAGGGGAACGAAGACCGTGCCGCCGCCCTTGACCGTCTGGTCGATGCCGTGGTCGAAGAACTGGCCGAACAGGGTGAACAGGGAGTTGTACGGCGGCGACAAGCCGACGTCGGTCGTCACGTTCGGCATGAACAGCGTCTCGTGGCTAGGGATACAGCCCGGTGGCGTGCCGAAGGGCACACCCGGGCTCGGGTCGGTCGTGCATGCCACGACGCCCTCATTGCCCTGGGTGCGCACGGGGTTTCCGGCGGCGGCAATGGCGGCCGGGTTGGTGGAGGTCTGATCGACGATCAGGTTGCTGATGGTACGCGGCTCAGAGTCGAAGACCAGGCCCTTTTTCTGGGCGTAGGAGGTGGGGTTCGGCGGTCCGAAGCCGGAGGGAGTGACGTCCGCTGCGGAAAAGACCGGCTTTGCGAGGCGCGGGAAGACCTGGTCGGCGGCACCGAACTGGCCCTGGCCGGGCTGCAGGTTGTTGCAGGAGCCGTCGACGGTGCGCAGTCCGAGCGAGAGCAGCGGGCTGGCAATCTGGTTGAGGCCGGTTCCGACGAGGGCGCCACACGGTCCGGTGGCCGGGGTGGTGTTGGCCACGTGGGCTTCAGCGATCTTGACCTGCTTGAGGATAAAAGCGAGGTCGCTTGCGGTGACGGAGAAACCCTGGCCGACCGCGGCGACGGCCGCCTGGGCCGGGAGTGCGGCCGTCAGCCCGAGTCCGGCGTAGAGCACCGCGGCCATGCTGGCTGCAATTATGCGCATGGGCTTGCCGAAGACTCTCTCCGGTCTTCCACTGTCCGGTATCGGTGGACTACCTCGCATTCCGGTTATCTTGCGACTGCTGCGAACGATTCCTTGATCTTCGAACCTGCTCATGACGCACCGATCTCCTCAGGGTGAGCGAATGCTGTAAGAGTGAGATGTGGGCCTTATGGAAACCTTATGCATTCAATGGTCGGGCCGCCCATTCATTCCCCCCGTTGATTCCGTGCTAATTTCGCCTCACCATGTCTGATCCATCTGCAGGTTCCGCACGCCGCAATCTTGTCCTGCCGCGCGTCACTCGGCTAGCGGATGCCCACAGCCGCGTCAACGTGGCCGACATCGCTGTTCGCCTGTTTCAAGCCCACGGCTACGAAGCCACGAGCACCACCCAGATCGCCGCCGCCGCGGGAGTGTCCCGCAGCACCTTCTTTCGCCAGTTCCGGTCGAAAGACGACGTGATCTTTGCCGACCACGACGAACTCCTGGAACAGATCGACATGTATTTCGCGCTCGAACACGATGATCCCTGGCTGGCCGTCTGCGACGCGGCCGCACTCGTGTTCGAGCGGTTTCGGGAACGTCTCGAGATCGTGCGGGTGCGCGATCTGGTCGTGCGCCAGACATCCGTTCTGCGTGATCGCGAAACCGTCATGGTGTCACGCTACGAGAAAGTCTTCTCGGCCTACCTGCGGCGTAGCCTGCCGGGTCTCGAGCCGGTCATCGCGATTCAATTCGCGGCGGCCGTCATCGCCACGCACAACTTCGAGCTTCGCCGCATGATTCGCGCCATTGACGGGGCGGGACTCCTCGATCCGGACGGCCTGGCGGCGCAGTTGCACGCTGTGCGCAATCGCTTTGCAGGCGGCCAAGCAGCCGCGGGCGCCAGCGAGCTGCTCGTCGCGGTGTTCCCCGCCTCAGCCCTGCCGCACGATGTCGCGCGGGTGATCGAGAACCGACTTCGGTCAATCTGACACCAAGTGTCAGTTGACGTGAGACTCAGTGTCAGGTAAAACTGTAATCACACCCGCTACCGCGAAAGGCAATGATGCCCGATTACGATGTCTCCGCCCCGCTCGACACCGACTACTACGGCGTTTTCGCCGATGTCCCGGAGACCGATCGGGCGTTCTGGAGCCGGGCACGGACTTTTGCAGTGGAGACCCTCGACGAACTGAGTGAGGCCTGGGACAAAGCGGAGTACCCGCTGCACCTGGCTCGCCGCCTGGGCGAGCTCGACCTGCTCACGGACGGCGTCGAGGGGCCGGGGCTCACCCCGATGTCGCCGCTTGCCGCCGGCCTGGTGAACATGGAGATCTCTCGCGGCGACGGTTCGATGGGAACCGTCGTGGCCGTGCAGGGCGGGCTCGCCCTGCGCAGCATAGCCATGTTCGGAAGCGACGAGCAGAAAGCCACCTGGTTGGTGCCTCTGGCCCGCGCCGAGAAGCTCGGCGCCTTCGCCCTGACCGAACCCGATCACGGCTCGGACTCGGTGGGTCTTGAGACCACCGCCCACCTTGACGGCGACGAGTGGGTCATCAACGGCGAGAAGAAATGGATCGGCAACGGCTCGGTCGGTGACGTGACCGTGGTCTGGGCGCGCGACGACGACGGCAACGTGCGCGGCTTCCTGGTCGACCAGTCCCTGCCGGGCTACCACGGCGAGACGATGCTCGGCAAGGGCTCGCTGCGCGCGGTGCACCAGGCTCGGATCACCCTGACCGACGTGCGAATCCCGTTCGACGCCGTGCTGCCCGGCACCCACACCTTCAAGGACACGGCCGTGATCTTGTTCGCCACCCGGCTCGGTGTGGCCTGGTCGGCACTCGGGCACGCGACCGCGGTGTTCGAAGCCGCCCTCAACTACGCGCAGCAGCGCGTGCAGTTCGGCAAGCCGATCGCCGGTTTTCAGATCGTGCAGGAACGCCTCACTCTCATGCTCTCCGAGCTCACCTCCATGCAGCTGCACTGCATCCGCCTCGCCGAACTCGACGCCGCTGGAACCCTGCGGCCCATTCAGGCCAGCCTCGCCAAGTTTCACAACACCCGCGCGGCCCGCTCTCTCGCCTCGCTCGCCCGCGACATGCTCGGAGGCAACGGAATCCTGCTGGAGAACCACGTCATTCGCCACCTGGCCGATATCGAATCCATTCACACCTACGAAGGCACCGAGAGCATCCAGTCCCTGCTCATCGGTCGCGACCTGACCGGGGTCAGCGCCTTCCACTAGGTTCGACCTGTTTTTTCGCTACAACTATCATCTTTTCGGACAAAGGAGTCCCACGTGATTGAAACGACGAACATACCGCCCGGCTCACCCAACGACTCTCCGCTAACGCCGATGCGGTTTTTGCAGCGCAGCGCGGAGGTATTTCCCCACAAGGATGCGATCGTCTATGGCGCTCGGTGTTACACCTACCGCGAATTCGCGCAGGCGGCGGAGGAGCTGGCCCATGCCATCCGTTCACGCATTACACCGGGTGACCGCGTTATATTCCTCGCGCCTAATATACCCGAGATGCTCATCGCCCACTACGCCGTTCCGCTGGCCGGCGGTGTACTCGTCGCGTTGAATTCCCGGATGGCCGGTCCGGAGGTGCACTACGTCCTCGAGCACTCCGAGGCGACCCTGCTGTTTATCGACGCCGAGCTGGTGAGCGGCGTCGGAGACGCGTTTGCGGCATCCGCTTCGCTCAACGGGATGATCGAAATCGCTGACGGTGAGTTCGGCATCACCGAGAGCGGCCTCGATGTGGGCCAGCAGACTCTCGAGTCTTTTCTGGCCGAAGCCGACAATGACTCCGCTGAGCCACTCGCCTGGGAGGTCACCGACGAACGCGCGGTCATCTCAATCAACTACACCTCGGGCACGACCGGCAAGCCCAAGGGCGTGATGTACTCGCACCGTGGGGCGTACCTCAACTCCTTCGGCGAAGTGTTCCACAACAAGTTCACGAGCGACTCTGTCTATCTGTGGACCCTGCCCATGTTCCACTGCAACGGTTGGTGCACACCGTGGGCGGTAACGGCAGCCGGTGCCACCCACGTCTGCCTGCGTACGGTGCGGGCCGAATCGGTCTGGTCGGCCATCGACACCCTCGGAGTGACTAACCTGTGCGGCGCACCCACGGTCTGCGGCGTCATCGCCAACGCGTCGATGAAGCACGTGCTCGAGACGCCGCTGTCCATCACCACCGCCGGCGCCCCGCCATCGCCGAGTGTGATCGAACAGCTCGACGCGCTCGGAATCACGGTCGTGCACGTCTACGGCCTCACCGAGGTGTACGGTCCGTACACGATCTGCGAATATCAGCGCGAGTGGGACGACCTGCCGGCCGACGAACGCGCCCGCAAGGTCTCCCGGCAGGGTGTCGGCATGGTGCAGGCCGAGTCTGCGCGCATCGTCGACTCGGCCATGGCCGACGTGCCGGCCGACGCCCAAACCATCGGTGAGATCGTGCTCCGCGGCAACAACATCATGCTCGGCTACTTCAAAGACCGCCAAGCCACAGTGGATGCTTTCCGCGGCGGCTGGTTCCACACCGGCGACCTCGGCGTCATGCATCCGGACGGCTACATCGAGATCAAGGATCGTGCGAAGGACATCATCATCTCGGGCGGCGAGAATATCTCGACCATTGAAGTCGAAAACGCGATGCTCACCCACCCGACCGTGCTCGACGTGGCCGTGGTCGGCATGCCGCATCCCAAGTGGGGCGAGCGGCCCAAGGCCTTCGTTGTGCTGCGTCCGGATTCCCTGGTGACCGAGGTCGACCTGCTCACCCACACCCGATACCTGATAGCGGCGTTCAAGGTACCCGACTATGTGACCTTCGTCGACGCCCTGCCGCGCACGGCCACCGGCAAGATCATGAAGGTCGTGCTGCGCGATCTCCAGGAAGAGGTCACTGTGTCGGCGGTGTCGTAGTGCGGTTAGTGAGACTGCGTCAGATGTGCTCCCTCCGCACAAGGTCAGGCACGTCGAGAACCTGACCCGAATTCGATTTTTTCCATACCCGGGCGACGCACCACTGAACGAACTACTGTTGCTTGGATGCTGATGGAAGATACGAATGATCCCGCCCCGGTCACCCTGCCCGGCAATGGTTTTGTGCGCGTGCGCGGCGCCCGCGAAAACAACTTGCGCAATGTAGACGTCGACGTACCGAGGGACGCCATCGTGGCGTTCACCGGGGTCTCCGGCTCCGGCAAGTCCTCGCTCGCCTTCGGTACCATCTTCGCGGAGGCGCAGCGCCGCTTCTTCGAGTCGGTCGCCCCCTACGCGCGGCGCTTGATTCAACAGGGGCACACCCCGCACGTTGACGAGATCACCGGGCTGCCACCGGCCGTCGCCCTGCAGCAACGCCGCGGAACGCCGAGTTCGCGCTCGAGCGTTGGCACAGTCACGACGCTCTCCAACTCGCTGCGTATGATGTATTCTCGTGCCGGCATGTACCCGGCGGATGCGAACGGTCGCCTCGAGTCGGATTCTTTCTCACCCAATACAGCGATGGGAGCCTGCCCGCGCTGCCACGGCCTGGGTATGGCGCACACCGTCAGCGAGGCATCGATGGTACTCGATGCCACACTGAGTATTCGTGATGGCGCAATTACTGCCTGGCCAGGCGCCTGGCAGGGCAAGAACCTGCGCGACATCGTTGCGGTGCTCGGCTATGACATCGACGTGCCCTGGCAAGATCTGTCCCAGGCCGACCGCGATTGGATCCTGTTCACCGAGGAACAGCCCGTTGTCGAGGTAGTCCCACAGCGCGACCGCATCGCCAAGCCCTACCAAGGTCGTTTCTGGAGTGCGAAGAGCTTCGTGTTGCATACCCTCGCCGACAGCAAGAGCCCAAACGTTCGACAGCGGGTATTGCGCTACGTTGACACCGGACCCTGCCCGGACTGTGGCGGCAGCGGGCTGAAGCCCGAAGCCCTGGCCGTCACCGTAGCGGGGCACTCGATAGCCGCACTCAACGCCCTGCCGATGACTGCCCTCGCCGCCATTCTGCGGCCGCTCGTGTCTGGCGATCCCGGTGCATCGGAGGTCGCCATCACCCTGGCCGGCGACCTGCTCCGCCGCATTAACGTACTGCTTGACCTGGGCCTGGGCTATCTGGCCCTCGGCCGGTCGACCCCGACGCTTTCTCCGGGTGAGATGCAGCGGCTGCGTATCGCCACGCAGTTGCGCTCCGGCCTGTTCGGCGTCATCTACGTACTCGACGAGCCATCGGCCGGTCTGCACCCGGCCGATGCCGAGCCGCTGCTCGATGTGCTCGAGCAGCTCAAACGGTCGGGCAACTCGGTTTTCGTGGTGGAACACAATATGGATGTCGTCGGTCACGCCGACTGGGTCGTCGACGTTGGGCCACGGGCCGGTGAAGGCGGCGGCGACGTGCTCTACAGCGGGCCGACCGCCGGACTGGCCGAGGTGGAGACTTCCGTGACGCGGCGGTACCTGTTTGCGGACCACCGCAAGCCGGTGGTCCGGGGGGAGTTGCGGCATCCGCTGGGGTGGCTGGAACTGACCAATATCACCCGGCATAATCTGCGCGGGCTTGACGCGCAGATTCCGCTCGGGGTGTTCACCGCGGTCACCGGCGTCTCCGGGTCAGGCAAGTCGACCCTGGTCAGCCACGTGCTCGCCGAGGCCGTTGGGTTGTATTTGCACCCGGATCCCGATGACGCGCCGGTGCTCGACCTCGGCGACCCCGATGCCGCTGGAGAAGCCGCAGCAGAAGCGGCTGCTGATGCGGCATCCGGTGAGCGGATTTCCATCGCGCAGGTTACCGGGCTGGAGAGCATCGACCGTTTGGTGCAGGTCGATCAGAAGCCGATCGGGCGCACACCGCGGTCAAACCTCGCCACCTACACCGGGCTGTTCGATGCCGTTCGGGCAACCTTTGCCGCCACGGACGAAGCGCGTCAGCGCGGTTTCAACGCCGGACGGTTTTCCTTTAACGTCGCTGGCGGTCGCTGTGAGACCTGCCTCGGTGAGGGCTTCGTGGCCGTGGGGCTGTTATTTCTGCCGGGCAGCTACGCCCCCTGCCCCACCTGCGGCGGGTCGCGTTACAACCTTGAAACCCTCCAGGTTACGTACCGTGGCAAGAACGTCGCCGAGGTGCTCGGCCTCACAGTGGATGCCGCGCTGCTCTTTCTCGCCGATGTTGCCGTCGCCGCGCGCAGCCTTGAGACCCTGCGCGAAGTGGGCCTGGGCTACCTGCGTCTTGGCCAACCGGCCACCGAGCTTTCCGGCGGGGAGGCGCAGCGCATCAAGCTGGCGACCGAACTGCAGCGCGCCAGGCGTGGCCACACGCTCTACCTGCTCGACGAGCCGACAACCGGGCTGCACCCGGCCGACGTGGAGCTGCTCATGCAGCAGCTCGGGCGCCTGGTCGACGCGGGCAACACCGTCGTCGTGGTCGAACACGAGATGGACGTGGTCGCCGCCGCCGACTGGGTGATCGACCTCGGCCCCTCCGGTGGTGACCAGGGTGGCCGCATCATCTCCGCCGGCACTCCGGCAACGGTAGCGGCCCATCCCACGAGCCGAACCGCCCCCTACCTGGCCCGCCGCCTCGCCTGAAATCCCAGCTCATAGAGCCGCAATTTTGATCTGACGGAATAATACACACCCTGCAAAACGCTGGACCTGAAGGTGCACAGCGAGCCAGCCCGGGGTACTCACGAGGCGGGCTCCCCCCTCGTTCTCGCACGTCAACTTTTTCGGACGACCGTCAGGACCAGTTATGAACGTGACGACGCCGCGCACGGTTCCCCTCGACGTTCTCTCCGTCATTCTCTCGGCCTTCGGCTTTGGCGGGTTCGTCTACGGTCTCAGCAACCTCGGCGCGGCTGCCACTGTCGGTTGGCTATCGCTCGGAATCGGCGTGTTCGCACTCATCCTGTTCGTGTTACGTCAGCTGCAGTTGCAGCGCGCCAATCGGGCCCTCCTCGATCTGCGCGTGTTCACTTCGCGCACGTTCACCGTCTCGATCTCGATGCTCAGCATCAGCATGATCGCCCTGTTCGGCACCATCATTCTGCTGCCGCTCTACGTGCAGAACGTGCTCGGCATGACCGCACTCTCCACCGGGCTGTTGCTGCTTCCTGGAAGGCTGACCATGGGCCTGCTCGCGCCGTTCGTCGGCCGCATCTATAACCGCCACGGCCCGACCATTCTGCTCGTTCCCGGGTCGATCATTGTCAGCGCCGCGTTCTGGACCATGACCTTGATGGGGCAGACCACCGAACCGTGGATGCTCATGGTAGCCCACATCGGCATGAGCATCGGCCTCTCAATGCTGTTCACGCCGCTGTTCACGTCGGGCCTCGGCTCACTCCCGCCGAACCTGTATTCCCACGGCAGCGCCGTTGTCGGCACCATCCAACAGCTGGCCGGCGCCATCGGCACCGCACTGTTCATCGCCGTGATGACCTCCCAGTCGGCCACTCTCATGACGCAGGGTGTCTCCGAGGGCTTGGCGATGGCATCCGGTATTCACGATGCGTTCCTGTGCGGCGCGATCATCTTGCTGTTCGCAATTCCAGCGGCGTTCCTCGTGCGCCGCGCACCGCTCGGTACGCCAGCGCCCATCGGGCACTAGCTGGTGCGGCTGGCTTAGTTCAGCGGATACGCTGGGCCAGCGCTGCGGGGTGATCATCCGGCAGTCCATGCCGTCGGCCGGCCTGCAGCAGCCCCAGGTTCTTCTTCTCCCAGTCGCGCAGCGCCTGGCGCAGGGGGTCGATCGCGGCGCTCTCTGCGCAGCTGCCGGCCGTGCGCCCGCAGGAACACTTCTGCGTCGCTGCGTCGTGGTGCAGCGCTTCGATGCGCCAGATGCCGGCCATGGCCCAGTCGAACTGCCGGTGAGCCAACTCGGTGTTGCGTTCGGCCCGCTTGACCAGGTCGTTCTGCAGCAGGCCGCGTACCCCGTCGATCCCCGCCGTGAACTGGCCGGCCACGACGGCGCTGAGCTCGCCGACCTGATCGCGGAGCGCGGTCAGGTCGTTGTCTCTAGCGACGAGTAAGGCATCCGTTTCGATCATGTATTCGGCGTGGGCGGTCTCGGACGCCGCCCACCGAGCAGCCCACAGCCGCACGTGCTCGAGATCGCGACGTTCCGATTTCTCGGCCCCGATGTGGTGCACGCACAGCGAGCAGACCACCTGGTCACTGCGCGAGGTGAAGTGAAAGGGCTGCGGCGCGAGGCAGCACAGGCAGGCCACTTCAACGTCGACGTACAGCGGATGCGCGTGCGTCACGAATGCCCCCTCTCCCTGTGTACCCTCGAGAATACCGGTGCGGGGCACAGAACCGAGGCACGCACCAGCAGATCGGGACACCATCTTCGCACCTGCCCGCCGTTGCCTGACCGCGATGGCCGTCGTCATCGTCACGATCACCGTGCTGAGCGGCTGCGGCCCGATCAACGCCGGCAGCGCTGCGGGTGTTGACTTCAAGACCTTCATTTCGAGTGAATCCGACGTCGCCGAGGTCGGTCTCTTAGTGAACAACACCCTTCCTTTCTCCGGCTCGGTGGACGCCACCGTCACTCTCGACGACGATGTCTCCGACGAACGGCTGCGCGAACTGACCGACCTCATCGGCCAGTACATCGATGAGCACAAGAAGCTCGTGCAGTGGTCACCCATCGTGCTCGAAACTGGCGCGTTCGGCCTCGCCGTAACGGCCGTGCGCACCGACAACGACCAGCTACTCGGGTTGTACGCCGACCTGCGCGCCGCCGACACCATCGTCGGCGCAGCGATCGGCGAGTTCAGGGTGAGCGTGACTGCGCTCGGCGCCGACCAGCTCGTCGCGGCCTACGACCAGGCCGACACCCTCCTGGCCAACTACCCGTTCTTCGACCCAGCAGAATTATTCGCGGCAGATCCAACGGCCGCCTTCGAGATGTCCGGCAGCGACCTGACCAGAGACGACTTGTACGGCGAGACGGGATCCGAGCCCAGAATCCGGCCCGACGCCGCCATTAGCGCCTTTCATGACGCGAACGTGGCCTTTGATCTTGCCAGCGCCGGCTTATCGCCCATCGCATTCGGTCTCAAACTGCGAAAACAAGCGGATGTCGCACCCGCCACCGCCTTCATAGCCGCACGGCCCGACTACGCGACCCTCGGCAATGTCACGATCACCTCGAACCTGGTCACCCTGCAGGACGAAGGCGATTACTCAGCCACCAATCGCATCGTGGATGTGCTCGGCGACTACCCCGGAATCATCGAGATTGGAGTGTCCCCGAACGGTCTGCGTTTCGTCGTCGACATGGGCACCACTGCGCAGGCTGTCGACATGATTCTCGCGAACAACGCCGATGTGGCCGCCCTGGATTTTCTCAGCTATGAGACAAGGGTTGCCGTGCACTCGTTCTACGTTTCGAACACCGACTACCTTGATCGGCAGAGTGCCATGACCACGGCGAATGCCCTTCTGGCCGACGATTTCGTCACGAGTGTGAGGAGCATCGCCGACGAGCACGAAGTGGTCGTCCAGAATACCGCTGGTCTCGCCGAGTTCGCGCCCCTCGCGAAGCGGGCGATCGCGTACGGAATCACCGTCGACCTGGAGACCAACGACTTTCGGCTACGGTTCGAGGCGACCTCGCCTCTTACCGTTTTGTCGCCGAACAGCGAATTCGATGACACCGACCCGGTCCTCACGGACGCCTTCATCGCCGCGTGGAACGCAGCACCGGCAAGATAGGGTTTTCGAATGCCGCCCCGTTCCTCCTCGGCCCGACCCACCGCGACCCGCGAGTTCCTCGCCGGCGCCGGTTTTCTCGGTCGCGGCCTCAAAATGTGGATCACGTCACCGCGCCTCATGCTGCTCGGCGCCCTGCCGGCGTTCATCGTCGGCATTGCCTATCTCGCCGGCATCGTGGTGCTGCTCATCAACCTGGAGGCCATCACCGTGGCCATCAGTCCGTTCGCAAGCGGCTGGGGAGAGCCGTGGCGCACGGGTATGCGGGTGGTGGCCGCCGCGGCGGTCGCGGCTGCCGGCATCCTCTTATTGGCGTACACGTTCGTGGCCGTAACACTCGCAGTCGGCGACCCTTTCTATGAGCGCATCTGGCGCGCGGTCGAAACCCGCCTCGGCGATGCGCCGGTCGAAGTCCCGCGCGGCATTCTGCGGTCCGTAGCCGACGCCGTGCGACTGGTCGGTCTCGCCGTCGGGGTGGCTCTGCTGCTTTTGGTTTGTAGCCTGATTCCCGGGCTCGGCCAACTGCTCGCGCTCGTTCTCGGGGCGCTGTTCGGCGGCTGGATCCTGACGCTCGAACTCACCGGCTTCGCCTTCGACGCCCGCGGCTTTACCGTGAAACAGCGACGACGGATGCTGCGCGCGCGCCGCCCCCGCAGCCTCGGCTTCGGTGTGCTCACCTACCTGTTGTTCCTCATTCCGGGCGCGGCCGTCATCGTGATGCCCGCGGCGGTGGCCGGCGCGGCCATGCTCAGCCGAGATGTGCTCGCGCCTGGACCCGAAGCGAGTTAGCGTTTGCGGTGAATGATGCGGCCGCTGCGAGCCGCGATCGCACGCACGATCGCCGGGCGCGCGCCCGCCCAAATTCCAGCCGTGACCAGCAGCGCGGCGACGAAGATCCAGACGCCGGTCCATCCGTCATCATTGCGCGCGGCGTACATGTGGTTGAGGTTTGCGCGAGCGCCGGTCGTGAGCACGAGCGTCACGTGAACGACAATGAACGCCACGAAGAAGATCAGCACGGCGAAGTGCAGCTTGCGCGCCAGGGGCAGGGGAAAGACGCGATCAAGGCGTCGGAACCGGGCGGAGAGGCCCGGTGACATGCGCAGGCCGGTCACGAGCGCGATCGGCGCCGCAATGAACACCACAACGAAGTAACTGAGCAGCTGGAGGGCGTTGTAGTGCACCCAGCCCGAGTCGGTCGGCCAATTGAGCGAGGCATACTGCAGGCCGGCCGACACCGCGTTAGGAAAGACGTCCCAGTTGGTAGGAACCAGGCGCAGCCATTGACCGGTCGCAAACAACAGAACATAAAAGAGGACGCCGTTGACGACCCAGAGGGTGTCAAAGACAATGTGTTGCCAGAGGTTCAGAGTGATTCGAATCGGAGGATTCTTCGTGCGGAACAACCCTGAGTTCGTGCGCGTCCAGAACACGGACGGGGGTTTGGTCGTGCGCACCTGCCAGCCGGTACGAATCACGAACAGAATAAAGACGGCATTCAGGCCGTGCTGCCAGGCCAGCCAGGCCGGTATTCCAACCGGGGTGGCGGCGGGATGCGTCGAGACACCGGGATAGCCACGCGTGAACGATTCGACCGGCGGCAGGCCACGAATTTCGTTTGCCGCGAGCACCAAGAGTGCCAGCGTGACGAGAACGGCAGGCACGATCCAGGCGAGCCGAAACCACCGGTTCGGCCGGCTCGCACGAAACAAGCTCAGCCGGGAGGAACCCGTCGTCATCGTGATCCGTTCTCGTCCGGACAAATTGCCGGAGCGTCCCCGCAAGGCTACTTGCCCCTCACGCCGGGATGTCGTTCAATGACGCGGTAGGTCACATTGCCAGCGACAAGCGCTCTCCGCAGGCGGGCCGATGGCTACTTAACGACACAGGGCCTCCGATTTCTCGAAGGCCCTGACGGTTCGCATGGATTGCGCGGCATTCCGCACCCATCAGCAGTGGGTGTTTCAGCTTATTCGGCAGGCCTTGCAACGACTGTGCAGTTTTGTCCCGCCGATTCACCATTCCAGGCTTAGGACTTAATCGTTCCAGCGCTTCGACAATTATTCCGCAACCACGCGAATTTCCTCTAGAACATTGGATTCTCGAGCTGGACACTCCGACTGGGACACATTGACCGGTGGATGCTGCCCAGCCACCTACCAGCGCGCGATTCTGCTCAATGAACGACTGGATCACCTACGGAGCGACTGGCCGTGGATTCAACTCTGATGCCGCCGTCGTCACGACCACGACCAACGAAGGTGGATCGGCTGTTGTCAACGCTGTAGGCGGTCATGGGCTTATCACTGGGGGTGCTGAGTACGTCTTTGATGCCTCCCTTTTTGGATACCCAGCAAATCTCGACGACGGCGAGGTCATCTGGGCATGCTGGGGAACCACGGGAACCCGCAGCGTGGACAACTATAAATTTCATTCAACCAGCGGATGCGACTTTGGAGGCGGAGCCTCGGGAGGTCCTTGGCTCAAGGACTTCAGCAACGATTCCGGGCTCGGTAATCTAAAGTCTGTCAGTTCATTTGGCCCAACGGACAGCACTACTTATATCAGCGGCCCGTTCTTCAGAAGTGACATTCCGACAATGTGTGCATCCGCAGATGCAGATTGGTAGAGGACAGATTTGTTGGGATCGACACGACTCGTGGCGGGAGCGTTTTTAGCCGTGTGCCTGCTGGGAGCCTCTGCTTGCTCAACAAACCCCTCCGACGACTCGCTCGGGGTCGAAGAGGGCGGTTCCACTGCAGTGCCAGCTCCCTCTACAAGTGGCAGTCCAGCACCTGAAGATGAAATTCCACGCGATGATCTCGTCGAGGAAAGAGTCCTGCCATGGACGGATTCGGCGAACGTCTCGGACACCCAAGTCCGTGTGTTCTTCGTCGGAGGAAATCCTGCGTGTTACGGAACGCGCGCAATCACTGAGCAAACCGATTCGGAAGTCGCTGTGGCGCTCATCCTTGGCACCTTGCCGGAAGCGCCGGAAGCGTGCACTGCCCTGGCGTTTCAGGGCTCGCTACTCATCGATCTCGACGCACCTCTCGGGGACAGGCCTGTAGTCAAACTTTCGATCGAGGGTGCCGTTCCACCATCGAAATAATGCAAAGTGCCCAGATCTGTCAGATCTGCCACCACTACGAGCGGTGCTGAAAGTACTCGCCGGGGCAAGATAGCGGAGCAAACAACACCTTGCTGTTGCGTCTCGTCTTTTTTTGGTGGTCCTGACCCCGTGCCTGTGGAACGGGGTCAGAGCCACCAAGACCGGTTGTGGCAACTGCACGATCAGCGTCCACACTTTCGGTCAATCGCCAAGGTTTCCTGACCCACTCGACGACTTCTCGGTGTCAGGAATGGTTGGGTAGCTTAGACACTCATGAAACGGCTGGTATCCGTCGTTCTCCCGGTGATGGCGTGCTCGTATTTTGCTTTCTACGGGCTGGCACCAGCGGCAGGCTCAAACGGATGGCGCGTCGATCCAGTCGTCGTCGAGTTCCACCTGCAGCCCACTTTTGCCCGGCTCCACACGAAGTACTGCCAGTGAGTGCCGCACACACCGTTAAAAACCGAAGGCCGGCCGAGTATTTCTAATCGACCGGCCGGTTCGCTTGGATTTCATGAAAACGAATCATCAATTTCTTGAAACACCCACAGTGGGTGTTTCAGCTTATTCGAGAGGCCTTGCTACGACTGGGTAGTAACGACATAGGTGTGAGGTCATTCCAGGCTAACGATGATGCCGTTCCGGCGTTCTCGCTCTGAATCGTGTTTGGAGCATTACTTAGCCTGTGATTTAGCCACGGATTCAGTCCATGATCCCTCGCGAATCCGACTCTCGAAAGTTTCGACTTGTCGCTCCATGATCTCGAATTTGGTCGAGAAACCCTTCATACCGGAAACACGTTTTAGTCCCGTTCGGGGGGCGTTACTGCGTATTTCTCCTGCGTGATGGCGCCGATGTGCCGATTAGGATAAGCGGTATTAGTCTCTAGGAGCGTGCCGGGAGAGGGCGAGCGGGATGATCGATGACGCTGGGCTCGGGTCAGATCCGACCGAAAGCCATCTGGCTGGCATGCCGGCGGCGATCGTGATGCCCGACGAAATCTCAACGCTGTCCCACGCGACGAGCGGTCCGATGAGACGGCTGTCTGTGCCTATTGCTCCGGTGCCGTGAACCGGAAGCCCGGGCCACGCTGCGAGGCCCGCGGCGTCTTCCACCAGGTCGACTGTTGGAATGAATTTGAAGGCTGCACCACGTATGGCTGCGCCAATTCTCCCGACATGATCAAGTTCCCGGGGGTCCAATGACCAGTCCACGAATGCGCCGATTGGCGGCGGACTACGAGCAGCTTCGTCACCGCTTTGACGCTCACGCATCAGTGCGGATTGATCCTATCGGCACCGTGCCCGCCAGAACGGTACCGCATCACTTACACAGTGCCGTCACTTCAACTCGACGAGCGGAATCGACCCGTGATTGTTCACAGCACGGTTATCGACATTGACCTCCCGATCGGGTCTAATAACAACTTCTCTAATTAGGTGCCGGCCGAAGCACAGGCCCATAGTTATGGCCGCTGGTTCCGCCAACCAATATGTTTTGCTCGACCTGCAACCCGGTCGCAGTGATTTTCTTAGTCAGGTCGTACTGACCCAGAGCTTGTTAGACCTGTCCTATGTCGGACTGGCGCTCGATCCCGAATGGCGGCTCGACCCTAATCAGCGCTATCTCGTGCAGATTGGCTTTGTCGGTGTAACGGAGATCAATGCGGCATCAGCTGGCTCGATGCCTTGTGCCTGACCGGCAATGCCTATAAGCTCCAAAAGTCGGGGTGACAGTTTAGATTACATATAAACCGAGGGCGCAACGCAGCACCCTCGGACCAAATTATGTTTTTTAAATATCTGGTAGGCAGCTGCTTTTGTGCGAAAATTTCGCGCATACGCGCGAAATTGTGCCGAATCGTTCCGGAGGAATACCTTCGTTCTGATCGCTCTCGACCCGACGGTGGGTAGCCAATTGCTACGGCTTGAGAGGGGGATCGTAGCCCACAACGTACCGAGCCAGGTGCCCTTGTCAGCTCAAAGTCACGCCAAAAGTCTTTGATAACCTCGCCGTCCGAACCGAGCACACGGTAGGGCAGCCGTGTTAAATCTCCGCCTGAGCAAATGAACGCTTAGACGGCCAAATCGCCAGGAGAACTGTTGTTAAACCTGCCTTTTTTTACTTCATCAGTGTTGATCGGAGTTCCCGTGTTCTGGATTCTCTACACCGTCGGGTTTATGTGGGTGTCCCGACATTGGGCACGCGAAGACGAAGGGGGTCCGGAATGACTACCGAGGTCAACTTCCTACTTTTCTACTTTTTGATTCTCATTGGCATTGGCATCTGGGCCATGCGCCGCGGCGCGGGCAAGGGCCTGGATAACTACCTGCTCGGCGGTCGAAGCATGGGGCCCGCTGTCACTGCCTTGACCTTGCAAAGCACATCTATGAGCGGGTATATGTTTCTTGGCGCTGGTTCGCTGGCCTACACCCAGGGTTATTGGAGCCTCTGGTACGCACTCGGCGACCTCGGCGGCGGCGTGCTCAACATGTCCGTGCTGGGGCGCCGCATGCGCAAGCTGTCCCAAATCCTCGGGGCCGTCACCTCGATCGAATACCTGGAACGTCGCTATCCGTCGGCGCTCACTCGCATAATCGCCGCTCCGCTCGCATTGATCTGCCTATTTTTCTACGTTCTGGCGCAGTTCATTGCTGGCGGAAAGGGCTTAGCGCTCGTTACCGGCTTCTCTTATCCGCTGGCCCTCGGCATCGCCATCGGTGTCATCGTTCTGTACACGTTCCTAGGCGGCTACCTCGCTGTGGCATACACGGATTTCTTTCAGGCGATCATCATGTTGATCGGGGTTCTGTGGGTTCTCTTCGCAGCGCTGGCCACCCTCGGCGGCCTTGGTGCTGCTAATGAACGAATCGGTGAGATCGATTCCTCTCTGCTGACGATGTGGGGAAAGGATCTCGCAAATTACGGCCAATGGGGGCTGATTATCGGGGCGCTGTTGGTGTTCTCGATCGGCTACCTGGGCTGGCCGCACGTGGTGACCCGGCACATGGCCATGAAACGCCCGAGTGTCGCGCGCAAGGCCGGCGGTTACTCAATGCTCTTCAATATCCTCTTTGTTCCGGCCCCGTACCTCGTCGGCATCGTCGCTCTTCTGATCGTTCCGATCGGCACGGACCCGGAGATGGCCATCTTCGCCACCGCTCAGTTGTTGCTTCCCCCCGCCGTGGTCGGCATCGTCATGGCCGGCATTATGGCTGCCATCATGTCCACCGCCGATTCAATCCTGCTGCAAGCCGGTACCATTGCGAGTCGGGACATCTACCACCGCTTCATCAACAAGAAGATGAACGAGAAAAACATGGTGTGGGTCTCCCGTGGAATGGTGCTCGCTTTAGCCATCGTCGGATTCTTCATCGCCATTTTTCAGCCTCCAGCAGTCTTCGCTCTCGTAATCTTCGCGACGACGATTCTGGGCAGCGCTTTTGTGCCCTGTTATGTGGCTGCCGTGTGGTGGAAGAAAGCGAACACCGTTGGGGCGGTCTCCTCGATGGTCGTGGGAACCGCCGTCCCAGTGATCTGGGAGATCTTCAGCTTGGTTTCGCGCACGGGATTGGATTCGATGCTCGTGGGCATCGTCAGCTCCGTCACGGCGATGATTGTCGGCAGCCTGCTGACGCAGACGAGCTGCCCAGTCCCGGCACACATTCAGGCGGCCCTCGGCGAGACGGAGCGTCTCGGCCCGATCCCGGCCCAACTGCTCAAGGGCCAGGACGTGATCATGGCGACGGAAGCCTCGGTCCGTTGAGCGCCGCGATACCGGTCGTCGGGCCACAGCCAGCTCCGCCCACCACGGCTGACCAGCAGTCACGCCGCATCCCCTCCGGCATCAGTCGCAACCGGGCCATCCGGCTCGTGCTGAACCGCGCTCCCGACCTCGTCTGCACGAATGCCCGAATGGTGCACCATCCTTATGCCGGCTATATCTATGCCGTTCAACAGCGAGCTTTCGGCCGAAGCCTCCACGGAGTCGCCCATATCTTGGTCGACCGGTGCAGCGGCGGCACGAGCACGAGTGATCCCTGGCCCGATCCGGTTCTGCTAGAACCGGGCGAAACACTGGATGCTGTGCCCGCAACGATCAGTGAGGAACACGCCGAGGACGGTGCCCGGCAATGCGCGGTGCGCACCGCCTTGCACCGGCGTCGCGCCCTGATCCCGATCGAGGTCACAAGCGTCAGTAGCGCCCCACTGTTATACAAGCCGAATTGGCTACTCGACCTGCAATTGCCCGCGGATGGCGGCACAGTGAAAGTCTTGGTCGACGCCTTGACCGGCGCCTATCATCTGGTACCCGGTGGAGTCGTTCAGATCGAACCAGCCGCCGCCGGGTAAGGACTAATTGCGCCCGTATGGTGATTTGAGACAGAGATTAGGAGAATCTGTTTCATGACTAATCGTCGAAAGTCCAGTGCGGAGTTGCGGGCTGAGGCTCTGGAGCTGGGGATTTCATCGGGCCGGCCGGTCGCGCAAGTCGCCCGCAGATCGGTGTCGTCGAGGGACGCTGGGCAACTGAATGCGTCTCTGGAAAGAGGAACACCCCGAGGCGGATGCTGCCGAACCGGGCCCGGTCGAATGGGCCAAATACGAGGCCCTGCAGGAGGAGAATACTGAACTGAAAAGGGAGATCGAATTCCTGGGAAAAGTTCGCGCCTTCTTTGCCGCGAAGCAACGCTAGACGACTACTTCGTGTTTATCTTGGCGGAGCAGGCATCCTTCCCCATCGACTGGATGTGCCGCAAAATTAAGGTATCGCGGGCCTCGTTCTACCGCTCGCTGCGCCCGAACGTTCCGACACCAACGCAGGTGCGTCACACCCTGCTGGACGCGCACGTAACGCGGGTCTACGAGCGCGAGAAGGGCATGGCCGGCCAGGACCAGATCACCACCATCCTCAGCTAGAAAGGCATCAGCATCGCCAACGGCACGGCCGGAACGGCCCTCACCGGCCGCGAAAGGAGAATCTCCGCCTTACGGGTGAGTTGGATACGGCACGTCAGGTGATCACTATCCAGGAAAAACTCTCGGCTCTGTTGGATCAACTTTCGACCAACAGCAGCGCGACGAACACCGAGAAATAATCGACACCACCACTATCGAGCTCGTCCCCCTCGCCGGCACCAGGGACGCGTGCCGAGCCGTGGGACGGTCACGTGCCATGCGCTACCGCCAGCACCCTTGCACACCACGACCACCATCTTCGCCGCAGCCCCGGCCCCAGCCCCAGCCAACGAAGCTGCCGTGGGCGCTATCCGAGCCTGAGCGCGCCGCTGTTTTGGAGGTGGTTTTCACCGTCCCGAGGAAATCATCGGGCACGGAGCGAAGCTCGTGGACTCCCACCAACGGCTCGGTTCCACCAGCGGCCTCGTCATCGTCGACCGCGCCTACAACGGGGAAAAAGCCCGCAACTTTCAGATTCCCCTCCTGCAGAAATTCGCCTACAAATCAAAGGAACATCGCAAGCACTTCGGCATGCGCAGCCTGGTCGAGTCCGCCAACAAGACGCTGAAGTGGCGAGTAGCGCGGTTCTAACGAGGTGGTAGCGGCCCGGGCGTGGTGCCCGAGCCGCCCCCGGCGTCACTCCCAGTAGCTCTTCTGGGCGCGGGCTTGGTCGTTGCGGTGCTGGCGCATGTCGATCTGGCCGAGGTTGATGATCCGGGTGTTGTTGGCGAGGCGGTTCACGATCGAGTCCGCCGCGACCCGGTCAGGCAGCTCGGCGACCCGGTGCGCTGGTCCCGTCTGCGAGGCGATCATCGTCGGGAGCCGGTGCTCCCGGTTGGCGAGGATCGCGAATATGTCGCTGGCCGCGTCGCTGTCGATGCCGACGTTGAGGAAATCCTCGATGATGAGCAGGTCGATGTTGGAGAGCTCATTCAACAACTTCTGGTGGGCGATGCCGTCGCCGCGCGCGATGACGAGCCTTAGTGCCAGGTCGTCCATTCGGAAGTAAAAAACGGAGTGCTCACTCTGGCAAGCGCCAATGGCCAGCGCGCAGGCAAGGTAGGTTTTCCCGCCCCCGGTCGGCGAGATGATGAGCAGGTTCGTCGCATCGGAGCGCCAGTCATGGGCGGCATAACGTCGCGTCACTAGACCCACGTCCAGCGCGTCAGGCCAGAAATACCGTTCACGAGTCAGTCCCATTCCGCTGTCCGAAATAGCCGCGGCAGGTCAGTTCTTGGGCTCGACATCGCTGACAGTGAAAACGAAGGCTCCTCGATCAGCTTTTCCAGTCTCTCAAATGCGAACAGGCTGCACTTGGGCGGGTGAAGCTTTTGGTGCGCGGTGGCGTTTAATGAATCGCTGCTGTGCACGGACCGATGGGTTACGGACTTTCAGGAGCTGCCGATAAAGCCCGAAGTCCACCCACTCATCATGAAAGAAAATGCTGCAACTCTATTGAAATTGAACTTGAACTTGAAGTAGCAGAGACGCAGTGAAATGAGACTGGAAGCCCCAATCAGACACAATTCCTCAAGCAACCTATTTCAGATTTGCAACTAAATATAGTCTTTCTGACCCCATGTCGATTGTTTCGCCTTATTCGCGATAAATGGATTAGTGTCGGCTTTGGGCATGCGGAACGCTGTTGTTTCGCATTGTCGTCGAACGACTCAACGTTGATTCGCTAGAGGGTAACTCCACGAAGCAAGCCTTCGATATATTAACCGAGTAAGGACAAAGTCCATGAATACGAAAGCCTCACACACACGTCCTCGCAAAGCTGCTTTCGCCGCACTCGCCGGCACGAGCATCGAGTGGTACGACTTCTTCATCTATGCCACCGCAGCAGCGTTGGTTTTCAGACAAGTCTTCTTCCCACCAGATATGGATCCGGTTATCGGCACGATCGTTGCTTTCGGAACGACATCGTTCGGTTATCTGGGACGCCCAATCGGTGCATTCATCTTTGGCCACCTCGGTGACCGGATCGGCCGCAAGCCAGTGCTGGTCGCCACACTCATGCTCATGGGGCTCGGCACCGTAGGAATAGGCCTATTGCCGACCTACGAGACAGTTGGCCCACTCGCTCCTCTCCTCCTGATCACTTTGCGACTGCTGCAGGGAGTTGCCATGGGTGGAGAATGGGGCGGCGCTGCCCTTTTGGCCGTCGAGCATGCCCCCGCAAACCGTCGCACGTTCTTCGGTTCGTTCGTACAGCTTGGATCAGCCGTCGGAGCGACGCTTTCAGCCGCCATGTTCGCTCTTTCCGAGATGATCGGAGATGGCCTGGTCGCGGGTTCATGGCGAATTCCTTTTGTTGCTTCTGCGGTCCTGCTCATCATCGGACTGGTCATTCGTCTTCAGGTCGGTGAGTCGCCTGAGTTCGTGCGTGCAGTCGCGAAAGGCGAGATTACAAAGGCGCCAGCTCGTGTGGTGCTCACCAAAATGCCCAAGAGACTCCTCATCGGCATCGGTGCCATGCTTGTAGCCACGGGCGGGTATTACGTGACGTCATCGTTTTTCCTCGCCTATGCCACGGAGCAGGCTGGTGTTCCAGTGGCTCTTGTCCTGAATGCTCTGATCGTTGCGGGACTGTTCGAAATGGTGTTCATGCCACTGGCCGGCCTTCTGGGCGACAAGTGGAAACCCCAGTACGTCGTCGTCGTCGGATTGGTCGGAATCACATTGATTGCCGTTCCGCTGTACCTTCTGTCGCACACCGGCTCAATGCTCGTCATCACGGTCATGCTGTCAATGACCGCCCTGTTCACGGCATGCAACTATGGCCCGATGGCGAGCATTCTGTCGTCTATCTTCCCGGTCAACGTGCGCTACACCGGCACATCATTCGCGTACCAGGGTGCGGCGCTGACCGCTGGAGTGCTGACACCGATTGTGCTTCCCACGCTCTTGGGGATCGCTGGTGGTTCACCCTGGCTGATCTTCTGCTATCTCGCAGTGTTCTCTGCTGTCGCTGCCGGCTGTGTGCTGGCGACGAGAAAACTGGCTGTCGCTATTCCTGTAGCGGAAAGCGTCCTTCCAAGCGCACCTGTCTCAGAGCTGCAATAACACGTTTGGCAGGTCAGGAGCGGCTCGGCTATCGCGACCGAGTCGCCAGTGGCCGCGACCACGGCACGACAGGGCGGGACGAAAATCGGAGTACGCATCGGACTCCGAGTTCGCACCCTCACCATCCAATGAACGCTTCAATCGGTGATCTGAACACTGTCATCGTCACGACAACCGGGGTGAACAGTGCCCCGCACACGAATCGAGTCTTCTAGCATGAACAAAATCATCGGTCAGGTAAATGGCCAGGAATCCCCGCGCTACGCCGGGCTGACCACCTTCGCCCGCCTCCCCCGACGCGAGGATGTCGAGAACTTTGACATCGCGGTCGTGGGGATCCCCTTCGATGCCGGGGTCACATTTCGGCCCGGAGCGAGATTCGGACCGTCTGCGATCCGGGAAGCATCGCGACTGCTGCGTCCCTACAATCCTGCGCTGGAAAACAGACCCTTCTCTGATTCACAGGTGGTGGACGCCGGAGACATTGACTGCAACCCGTTCGACATACCCAAGGCACTGTCACAAATCGAGGCGGGGCTGGCTGAACTCATGTCAAACGGAGCCCCCGTGGTCTCACTCGGCGGTGACCACACGATCGCCCTGCCCGCTCTCCGCGCTGCCCACCGCGAGCACGGTCCGCTCGCCTTGGTCCATTTCGACGCGCACCTCGACACGTGGGACACCTACTTCGAAATGCCGTACACACATGGCTCTCCGTTTCGTCGTGCGTCCGAAGAGGGCCTCATTCGCAAGGACCGCTCGGTTCATGTTGGCGTGCGTGGCTCGCTCTACGATGAAAAAGACCTCATCGATGACAAGGAATTAGGTTTCACGATCGTCAGTTGCCGTGACTTCGACCGTATCGGAGTCGATGGCATCCTCGAACGTGTCCTCGAACGGGTAGGCGACACCCCTCTTTACGTCTCCGTGGATATCGACGTCCTCGACCCGGCACACGCACCGGGCACCGGAACACCGGAAGCCGGTGGGATGACCAGCCGTGAACTCTTGGCCGTGGTGCGTGGCCTTCGGCACAACAAGATCGTCGCGGCAGACATCGTTGAAGTGGCACCAGCCTATGACCACGCAGCGATCACCTCGGTGGCTGCGGCAAATCTCGCTTACGAGTTCATCAGCATCATGGCCGGGCAACAGAAGACGCGTCCACCCCGATCGAAATAGCCGCGACGAGGAAACAGAACCGTCTGACCGCGAGGGAATCAGATGGTTCACGAGTCATGGCAGGCGAGAAGAACTTGCACGAATCTGGCCAGTCAGTCGGCTCGGGCCGATCAAAAGAATGAACCGTTGAACCGGCTCGGTGTTCATGCAGCAGTGAAGTAGTGTGCGTGGTGAGCGGTCAACGATTTTCAAGATGGGCGGGTCGCTGTATTAATCGGCGGCGGCGATGAGCTTCTGGGGCGTCTAAGTGGCTCACTAGCCGACGACGACGAGGATAAGGCCGACTCAGCGGTTTCGGGCCGTCGCCGGCGTTGACGTGCACGTCGGCGGTTTCCTCGACGCGGGACGGAATCGTCGGTGTCGCACGAACCGGTTCCTCCTGGAAAAAACCGACCGAAATTCGTCTCCGACGGGCATTCAGAGTCGACTTAGTACGCAGAAAATAGTGCAGTGTGATAGAAAAAATCCAGCACATCTGAGGGGACTGCCCCGAGTTCAGTTGACTCTGGGGGTTAGTGGTTTTAGGCGGCGTTGAAGGCCATGTTTATTGTCTCAAACTCGATCGGGGTGAGCTTGCCAAGGCGGCGTTGTCGTCGCCGGCGGTGGTAGGTCCGTTCAATCCACACGACCATCGCCAGGCGGAGTTCGTCCCGGGTGGCCCAGCGTTGCCGGTCGAGGACGTTCTTCTGCAGCAACGCGAAGAACGACTCCATCGCGGCGTTGTCGCCACACGCGCCGACCCGGCCCATCGATCCAGTGATGCCGTTGTTCTTTAGCACCCGGACGAAGGCGTTAGACCGGAATTGCGACCCGCGGTCGGAGTGAAGGATCGTCCCCTCGATGGTCCGCTGCCCGATCGCGTTGCGGGCGGCGGCGACGGCCAGCGACGCTTTCATTCGTGAGTCGATGGAGTAGCCGACGATCTTGTTCGAGTAGACGTCCTTGATAGCGCAGAGGTAGATCTTGCCCTCGTCGGTGCGGTGCTCGGTGATGTCGGTCAGCCAGAGCTGGTTCGGACGGGTCGCGGTGAACTTCCGTTTGACGAGGTCATCGTGCACCGGCGGCCCGGCCTTCCGCGTCAGGCCGCGTTTCTTCGCGAACACACTCCAGAGCCGCTGCTGGGAACACAGCCGCCAAACCCGGTTCTCGCCCACCGTCAGGCCGGCCTGATTGAGTTCGTCGGCGATGAACCGATAGCCGAACGCGGGGTCGTCGTGGTGGGCGTCCCAGCCGCGTTGGAGAGGTGCGCGTCGTCCCAATCGCGTTACGACACCGGGTTACGAACCCATTGGAAGAAGGCTTGCTTGGAGCAAGTTCAATACCCGGCAGGTCACCGTGACAGGGATCCTGTCGACGGCCAGTTCACGGACCAGCGGGTACATCATTTTGGGTTGACGTCACGGGAAAGATAGGCGACGGCACGGCGTATGACCTCGGCTTCTTGCTCGAGCAACCGGATACGTTTCTTCGCATCCCGCAGTTCTGCGGACTCCTTCTCCGTGACTCCTGGCTTGACGCCGTCTTCAACGTCGGCTTTCTTAAACCAGTTCGCCAGGCAGGACTCCGAGACCCCGAAGTCTTTCGCGATCTGGTTCAGCGGAGCTTCGTGCTTCCGGGCGACCGCGACAACATCACGGCGAAACTCGGGTGGGTAGGGCTTGGGCATGATGACATCCTTCCAGTGAAGACGAATCTCCACAGGTCAGGAGTCAACCAAACCGGGGGCAGTCCCAGTCACCACGAACCATATTCGCCGGGGTTGATACCCACAAAGACACGCACTATGTCGCTATCGTTGACGACCACGGACAACCGATCGCCGACAGGGAGTTCCTCGCTGTCGGGAGCGGCTATCGCAAAATCATCGAGTTCCTCCACGCCTACGGCATCGTCGAAACTGTTGGCGTCGAAGGGACCGGTTCCTACGGTGCGGAACTTGCCCGCGTTTTGGCGAATGCCGGAATGCGCGTGGTTGAGGTCACTCGCGCCAACCGTGCCGAGCGTCGGTTGCGCGGCAAATCCGATCCCCTCGACGCCCACCAAGCGGCGATGTCGGTTCTCGCTGGGCGAGGGTTATCAACCCCGAAACAACGCGATGGCGACGTCGAGTCGATGCGGGTCTTACTTGCGGAACGCTCCTCTGCCACCAAGGCGCGCACGGCCAGCATCAATCAGATCCATGCCCTGTTGGTGAGCGCACCCGAGGCCATCCGGCAAGATTTTCGCCGATACGACGGCAACAAACTCACGGTTGTGCTCTCGCGCACACGACCCACACCGGGCACTATTCCGGAGCTGATTCTGCGGGCATCAGCGAAACGCCTCGCTCTACGCCATCAGGTGCTGACAGCGGATATCGCCCTTATTGACGGCCAACTTGGCCAACTCGCCAGCCGGCAGAATCCGGCTCTCATAGCCGCAAGCGGTGTGGGCCCGTTTTTTGCCGCGCACCTGCTCGCCACTGCCGGCGACAACCCAGACCGCATCTCCACCAAGGCTTAGTTCGCTGAGAGCCTTAGCCTGCCCACCAGCCGGCATTTTTGCATTTGACGCGCGGGCGCCATTTCGAAACCGCCAGTGAGTGCCGCACACACCGTTAAAAACCGAAGGCCGGCCGAGTATTTCTACTCAACCGGCCCGTTCGCTTGGATTTCATGAAAACGTAACGTCAATTTCCTGAAACACCCACAGTGCGCGAGAGGGGACTTGAACCCCTACGTCCTTTCGAACACTGGCACCTGAAGCCAGCGCGTCTGCCAATTCCGCCACTCGCGCGAACTTAGGAATGCTAACACTGCGAGGGGGGTTAGCGCCATTCGACGGCGCGTCGGGCGTACGAATGGCGCCACTCCTGCGTGGCCGCGGCACCTGTCGGCCGCTGCGCCAGCTCTAGCATCCGGCGGTCACCGCCAACAGGCGCGGTGACCGCCGGATGCCGCCGGCCGGCCCGGCCGCGCCGCCTCCGCTCGCCGCGACCCACCGAAAAAAGTCCCGTGGAATGCCCATAATGGGCGCGGAATTCGGTCAGGGACCCTCCGCAGGTAGTATGGCTGTTCGTGCCGTTTGCGCCATCAAAGTGGGTTGTCACCCGAGACAAGTAACATGCTCATAGCCAAACGGACCGGATCGGGAGACCTGTGGGCATACTGGATAATTTTGAAAAGGGCTTGGAACGCGCCGTCAATGGAGCGTTCGCCAAGACCTTTCGATCGGGCTTGCAGCCGGTGGAAATCACCTCCGCGCTGCGTCGTGAGCTCGACACCAAGGCCGCTGTAGTCTCGCGGGATCGCATCCTTGCGCCCAATCGATTCACCGTGCGCATGTCCCACGCCGACTATTCCCGCATGAGCGCGCTCGGCGTCACCCTCATCGACGAGCTCACCGCGCTCGTGCAAAAACACGGCGCCGAACAGCGCTACCAGTTCACCGGCGGCGTCACGATCACCCTGCAAGACGACCGCAGCCTCAGCGAGGGCATGGTGCAGATCGACTCCAGCTCGGTCAAGAGCACCGTCGCCTGGACGCCGGTGCTCGATATCAATGGCACCAGGCACCCGCTGGTCAAGGCCCGAACCGTGATTGGGCGCGGCTCTGACGCCGACATCACCGTCGACGACACCGGCACCTCGCGCCGTCACGTCGAAATTCTTTGGGACGGCGCCCGTGCCCAAGTGCGTGACCTCGGCTCCACCAATGGTTCCCAGCTCAACGGCGCTCCCGTCACCCAGGCCATTCTCGAGCCCGACTCGATCGTCACGATCGGCCGCACGCGCATCGTGTTCCGCGTACTCGCCCAGGCCTCGCCAGACTCCCGCGAGTACCCGCGCGCCGCACCAGCGGTCGACCCGGCCACCGAACGCCACGACATGGGCGGATTCTGGGGGCCGAACTCATGAACGTGAGCGAACTAACCCTGCTGGTGCTGCGAATCGGCTTCCTCCTCCTGCTCTGGATGTTCATCTTCGGCATCGTCTACGCCCTGCGCAGCGACCTGTTTGGGCAGCGCGTGCGCAAGATGAAAACGGATGTCGCGCCCGCGGCATCCGCTGTCTCCGCCGCAGTCCCCGTCCCCTCCGCCGAGGCCTTCACCGCACCGGTAGCGCGCGCCAGTCCGACCACCGACGCTGAACTGGCTACGAGCCAGAACACCACCCGTCTGGTCATCACGAGCGGTCCGAAAGCCGGCACCGAGTTTCCGCTGGGCACCGACACCATCACCATCGGCCGTTCGAGCGACTCCAGCCTGGTCATCCGCGATGACTACACCTCCACGCACCACGCTCGCCTCATGCTCTGGAACGATGAGTGGATGCTGCAAGACCTCGACTCCACCAATGGCACCTTCCTGGCCGGTTCCCGCGTCACCGTGCCGACTAAAATTTCCCTGAACGCCACCGTGAAGATCGGCGCCACCAGCTTCGAGCTTCGGCGGTAAGTCATGGCGACGGTAAGTCACAGCGCGGCCACGTCCCACGTCGGCAGAGTTCGCTCCAACAACCAGGACTCCGGTTACGCCGGACACTCCCTGTTTGTGGTCGCCGACGGTATGGGAGGCCACGCCGGTGGTGACGTCGCGTCATCAATCGCGACCAAGCGCATCATCGAGGCCGACAAGCCCTACGCGAGCGCCCAAGACGCCGAATTCGCCCTGCAGGCCGCCCTCATCGGCGCCAACGCCCAGCTGGCCGAGACCGTGTTCGAGCACGCCGAGCTCACCGGCATGGGTACCACCGTCAGCGCTATCGTGGTGCTCGAGAACGAGGTCGCGATCGCGCACATCGGCGATTCGCGCATCTATTTGCTGCGCGATAATGAGTTGTCCCAGATCACCATTGACCACACCTTCGTGCAGCGTCTGGTTGACAGCGGCCGCATCACCGAGGCTGAAGCCATGGTGCATCCGCGCCGCTCCGTACTCATGCGCGTTCTCGGCGACGTCGAGGCGAGCCCTGAGATCGATACGTCCATCCTCGCCACGATCGCCGGCGACCGTTGGCTGCTGTGCTCCGACGGTCTCACCGGCGTCGTCTCCCACAACGCCATGGCCTCAGCCCTGGCGAGCGGGGCGAACGCGCAGGATGTCGCCGACCTTCTCGTTAAAGAAAGCCTCGACGGCGGCGCTCCAGACAATGTGACCGTCGTCATCGTCGACATCGGCGAAGGCGTCGCGCGCACCGACAGCCCGGTCATCGTTGGTTCCGCGGCGAATCCACTCGCGTTTGGGGAGGAGCCCAGCCGCAATCGGGCCCTGCGCATCCCGGCCCTCCGCCTGCATCCGGTGCGTGAAACGCATTTCGAGCCCGATTCCCAGGACTACCTCTCCGAGCTGATCGAAGAGGATGCTCGCCGTGCCCGGCGCCGGAAGATCACCTGGCTGGTCGGTGTATTTCTGCTGGTGCTCAGCATCATCACGACCACTGTTCTCGGCTACCAATGGACCCAGACCCGCTACTTCGTGGGCGTTGACGGTTCCAACGTCGCTATTTATCAGGGCGTGCAGCAGGACATCGGCCCGATCAAACTGTCCAGCGTCTACGAAGATACCGACCTCATTCTCTCTGACCTGCGCGTCTACGACCGCCAGCAGGTGGAGCAAACCATCAACGCAGGCTCTTTGACCGACGCGCTGGCTATCGTCGAGCGATTGAAGGGTGCAATCGTTGAATAAGGCATCCGCTCTTCAGACACAACCGGCGACTGAGCCGGTCCGTCGCCTGCACCTGCCGCAGAAGCTGCGCAACCTCGAGCTTTTTCTGCTGCTTATCGCCTCCTTCATTAATGCCGGCGCGGTCGTGCTGGTGCAGTTGGGCGCGCTCGGCGAACTCGACCCGACCCTCGTGCTGCTCGGCGCTGGCCTGTCCGTTCTGGTAATCAGCCTGCACGTCGTGCTGCGCTTCGTCGCCCGCGATGCCGACCCGTTTATTCTGCCGATTGCCACCGTGCTCAACGGCATCGGCATCGCCATGATCTACCGCATCGACATCGCCGTTGACGACTCCGGGTGGGAGAGCGCCGCCGTACGCCAGACGGTGTGGAGCGCCCTGGCCATCTTCTGCGCCATTATCGTGCTGTTGGTCATCCGTAACCACCGCGTACTGTTTCGCTACACCTACATCGCCGGCCTCGTCGGTGTGCTCCTGCTCTTTCTACCGCTCGTTCCAGGCCTGGGCAAAGAGATCAGTGGCGCCAGGGTCTGGATCAGTGTTGGCAGTTTCGGCACCTTCCAGCCGGGTGAGATCGCCAAGATCGCCCTAGCCGTGTTCTTTGCCGGCTACTTGGTGCGCAACCGCGACAGTCTTTCCATGGTCGGCAAAAAGTTTCTCGGCGCTCGTTTTCCCCGCTTTCGGGATCTCGGTCCGATTCTCGTCGTCTGGGCCCTGTCGATGTCAGTCATCATCTTTCAGCGTGACCTCGGCACCGCCCTGCTCTACTTCGGTCTGTTCCTGGTCATGCTTTACCTGGCCACCGGCCGCCTCAGCTGGGTCATCATGGGCATGAGCCTCTTCCTCGGTGGCGCCGTCATTGCCAGCCAGACCCTCAACTACGTCAACGGACGCTTCACCAACTGGCTTGACGCCCTCAACCCGGCTGTCTACGACGCCAAAGGCGGCAGCTTTCAGCTCGTACAGGGGCTGTTCGGCCTCGCCAAGGGCGGACTGCTCGGCACCGGGTGGGGCCAGGGACGTCCGGAGATCACCCCGGTGCCGCAGAGCGACTACATCATCGCGAGCCTCGGCGAGGAGCTTGGGCTCGCCGGAATCTTCGCCATCCTCGCCCTCTACCTTCTGTTTGTGGCCCGCGGGTTCCGCATCGGCTTCGCCGGGCAGGATGACTTCGGCAAATTGCTCGCTGTCGGCCTCGCCTTCGTCGTGGCCCTGCAGTGCTTCATTGTCATCGGCGGTGTCACCCGGGTCATTCCCCTCACCGGCCTGACCACCCCGTTCCTGGCCGCCGGCGGCTCATCGCTCGTAGCTAACTGGATCATCGCGGCCCTGTTGCTGCGGCTCTCCGACACCGTGCGCAATCAACCCCGGCTGGTGGTCTAAGTGAACCGCGAACTCAAGCGCGTCAGCATCGTTGTAATGCTGATGTTCGTCACCCTACTCGGCTCCACCTCGATCGTGCAGGCCTTCCAGGCCGACAACCTGTCGGCCGACCCGCGCAACACGCGCACGCTCTACGACAGCTACCAGGTCGAACGCGGTGCCATCCTCGTCAACGGCGAGCCAATCGCGCAGTCGATGCCGGCCGACGACGATTTTAAATTTCTGCGCACGTATACCAATCCCGAGCTCTACGCGCCGATCACCGGATACATCCCCATTAACGGCGAACCGACCGGGCTCGAGTTCGCCCTCAATGCCGAACTCACCGGCACGTCAAACTCCCAATTCTTCGACAAGATCAGCGCCCTCGTCACCGGCCAGGACCCGAAGGGTGCCGCCGTCGAGGTGACCATCGATCCGATCGCCCAGCAGGCCGCCTGGGATGCCCTCGGCGACTACACCGGATCCGTCGTCGTTACAGAGCCCGCCACCGGCCGCATCCTGGCGATGGTCTCCAAACCAGGTTTCAACCCGAATCTGCTCACGGTGCACAACAACGCCGAGGTCACTGCAAGCTACGACGCCCTCCTGGCCGACCCGAACGACCCGCTGATCAACCGGGCGATCAATTCGCTCAACCCTCCCGGATCGATTTTCAAGCTCGTCGTCACCACGGCCGCGCTCGAATCGGGCGAGTACACCCCAGAGAGCACCTTTCCGAATCCTTCCGTCTATACGGCGCCCGGCACGACGAGTGAGATCGAGAACTCCAGCGGAGCACCCTGCGGCGCTGGCGAGACGGTTACCCTCGCCACCGCTCTACGACTCTCCTGCAACATCCCGTTCGCTGAACTCGGCGTCGAGCTGGGCGACACGGCCATCCGTGAGACGGCGGAGAAATTCGGTTTCAACAGTAACCACAGCATTCCGATGAACGTCTCCGAGAGCGTCTACCCGCGCGGACTCGACGATCCACAGACGGCGCAGTCGGCGTTCGGTCAGTTCAACGTTCAGGCGACGCCGCTGCAGATGGCCATGGTCAGTGGTGCCATCGCCAATGGCGGGGTCGTGATGGCGCCCAACCTGGTGCAGGAAATTCTCGCGCCCAACCTCAGTGCCATCCAAACCTTTGAACCGGCCGAACTCGGGCGCGTGATGAGCGAAGAAACCGCTGCGACGATCACCGCCATGATGATCAACGGCGTTCAGGATGGTGCGGCAAGCAATGCAAGAATAGACGGGGTTGACGTGGCGGGAAAAACAGGCACGGCGCAAAACGGGTCAACAGATCCGTTCACACTGTGGTTCACCGGCTTCGTACCGGCGAACGACCCGCAATACGCCATCACCGTTCTCGTAGAGAACGGCGGGGGAGAAGGACAAACCGGGTTCGGCAACAAACTTGCCGCACCTGTCGCAAAGAAAGTACTAGAGGCGGTGCTTAACAAATGAGACCCACAGCAGGCCTCACCTTCGGGGGACGATACGAGCTGCAGTCGCGCATTGCGATCGGCGGCATGGGCGAGGTGTGGAAGTCCACCGACCTCGTCATCGGACGAAGCGTCGCCATCAAGATTTTGAAAGACGAGTACCTCGGCGACCCGGGCTTTCTTGAGCGCTTCCGTGCCGAAGCCCGCCACGCCGCACTCGTCAACCACGAGGGCATCGCGAATGTCTTTGACTACGGCGAAGAAGACGGCAGCGCCTTCCTCGTCATGGAACTCGTTCCCGGCGAAGCCTTGTCCACCATTCTCGAACGCGAACACGTCTTACCGACCGACAAGGTGCTCGACATTGTCGCGCAGACCTCGGCCGCACTGCACGCCGCCCACGCCGCGGGCCTCGTGCACCGCGACATCAAGCCAGGCAACCTGCTCATCACGCCAGAGGGTCGAGTGAAAATCACCGACTTCGGCATCGCCCGCATCGCCGACCAGGTGCCCCTCACCGCGACCGGCCAGGTCATGGGTACCGTACAGTACCTCTCACCCGAGCAGGCCAGCGGTCACCCGGCCTCGCCGACCACCGACATCTACTCGATCGGCATCGTCGCGTACGAGTCCCTCGCCGGACGACGTCCGTTCACGGGTGAGTCGCAGGTCGCCATCGCTATGGCGCAGATCAATGAGATCGCGCCCGACCTGCCGGTAACCGTCTCCGAACCGGTGCGCAACCTGGTCTTCGCCTGCCTGGCCAAGAACCCGGCCGACCGGCCGGCGTCGGCTGCCCACCTTGCGCGCGCAGCATCCGCTCTGCGTCGCGGTGACGTGGCCGCGGCTGCAGTGGCTGTGCCCTCGATTTTGGGCGGTCTCACGGCCACCAGTGCCACCATGCTCATGCCTGGTGCCGGCTCCGACCAGGCCACGACCATTCTTCCGGCCAGCGGTGCTCCTGTCACCCGCGCATCCGCTGCTGCTGCAGCAGATGTCGAAAAGAAAAAGCGCAGCAAGTGGACCTGGCCACTCATCGCTCTCGTCACGCTGCTCGTGATCGTACTCACCGGCACGCTCATCGCCCTGTTCAACCAGAACAACGAGACGCCGGTTCCTGCCGAGACGTCGGCGACGCCGTCGACCAAACCCACACCGTCGCCAATACCGACACCGACACCGAGCCCAACGCCGACACCCACACCGACCAATACGTCGGTCAATCCCGACGACTTCATCGGAAAGCCCAGCGCCGAGGCCGCAGCTTTGCTCGTGGAGATGGGATTTGTCGCTGACGTCGAACCCGGCAATGCGGCTGCGACCGCGGAGGACGTTGACCGGGTGTATCTGGTCAACCCCAGGGGCCCCGTTCCGGCCGGTTCAACGATCACGCTCACCACCTACGGGCCGGTTGCGATGCCGAGCACGCCAACAGCACCTCCGACCGCGACACCGTCACCGGCCGCTCCGGCAGGGACTGTCACTGTGAACTGGAACGCCCAGACCTGCCCGACCGGCCAGACCCTGGCCGGCTATGAGGTTGTCACGGAGGGCGGTGCCGCCGTCATCACCTCGGCAAATCCGACCAACGCTCAAACAACTACGGCTACGATCACCGCCGGTACAGAAAATTTCACGGTAAAGTTTCGATATTTCTGCGGTCAGATCAGTTCTGAATTCTCCCCGGCCGCCGAAGTGCTCGTCACTGGCGACACTGCGCTCGGAGAGTAACTTTCCAAGTCCGTGCGGTAAAGTGGGCGTCACTGTGTCCAACCCGAATACGGTCTGATTGTGGGGGAGTGCGTACGTGGCTGACTCTGGTCGTTTGATCGCCGGTCGCTATCGTGTCGGGGCCCTGCTGGGCCGTGGTGGCATGTCCGATGTGCACATCGGCACCGATTCCCGGCTCGGTCGGACGGTAGCCATCAAGCTGCTCAAGTCGACCCTCGCGGCCGACCCTGCGTTTCGCACCCGTTTCCGCCAGGAAGCGCAAGCCGCCGCACGCATGGCGCACCCGACGATTGTGCGCGTGTTCGATGCCGGTGAGGAGACCGTCACCGACGAGTCGGGCCACGACTCGCAGATCCCGTTCATCGTCATGGAACACGTTGACGGACGGCTGCTCAAGGACATCATTCATGAGGGCCCGATCGAAGCCGCAGAAGCTGTGCGCATCATCGACGGGGTTTTGACCGCACTCGAATACTCCCACCGGGCGGGAGTCGTACACCGCGACATCAAGCCGGGTAATATCATGATCACCAAGTCCGGCCAGGTGAAGGTGATGGACTTCGGCATCGCCCGTGCTATCTCCGACTCGGCCACCACGGTCGCCCAGACCACGGCAATTCTCGGCACGGCTGCCTACTTCTCCCCCGAGCAGGCCAAGGGTGAATCCGTCGATGCGCGCACCGACCTGTATTCGACCGGTGTGGTGCTGTTCGAAATGCTCACCGGTCGACCGCCGTTTCGCGGTGACACGCCCGTGGCCGTTGCTTACCAACACGTCAGTGAGATGCCGGTCAAGCCGTCGGCGCTCAACCCCCGGGTATCGCCCGCCCTCGACTCGGTCGTGCTGCGCGCCCTAGCCAAGGACCGATTCGCCCGATACCAGAGCGCCGTGGAGTTTCGGGGTGATGTCGAGACCGCCGGATCCGGCCAGATTCCCATCCATCATTCCGGCGAAGAGGTCGGCGCCGGACTCTTCGGCTCCGCGCCCACCGCCGTCACCGGTTCGGCCCTGGCGCTCAAGCAGCTCTCCGAAGATACGACGATGGTGCGCACACAGCGACGCCCTCCCGTGATCTGGGTCTGGGCTGGAATAGTCTGCGTCGTCGTCATCGTCGTGGCGGTCATGATCTGGGTCGCGAACCTGCAACCGTCGGTGGAACTACCCGACAGCTCACGCCAAGTGCCTTCACTCACCGGCCAGAGTTACGATGAGGCCCAAAACGCGCTCCTCGACCTGGATCTCGCGGCCACCCGCGCCGAGGAATCGAGTACCACGGTGCCCGCAGACCAGGTTATTCGCAGCGACCCTCCGGCCGACACCATCGTCAACCCCTCGGACGTGATCAAGGTCTTCGTCTCCACCGGCCCGGTGCCCGTTGTGGTTCCCGACGTCACCAACCAACCCGTAGCGGATGCCCAAGCCGCGATCGAAGGGCTCGGTTTCGTTTCGGGATCGGTCACCGCCGAGAACTCGCCCACGGTGGCGGCCGACGTCGTCCTGCGCACCGATCCGGCCGCGTCAGCATCCGAGTTTGCCGGCGTCACCGTCAACTACACCGTATCGAGCGGGCTCGTCACCCTCGGGGACCTGACCGGCCAGTCCCTCGTAGCCGCGATCGACCTTGTCAGCAATGAAAGTCTCACGCCGCTCTCTGAACCGGATTACACCTGCGCCCAGGAGTCCGGTTCTCCGATTAAGGCCCAGTCGTTGGCGCCTGGCGACATCGCCCAGCGTTCCGAGATCACCCTGACCTACTGCGCCGGCTCCTAGCGTCCGGCGGACGGGGCCCGGGCCCCGTCCGCCGGCCCAGTTTATAAACCGGACCGGCGGTCATAAGGTGGGTCCAGCAGATTGGCCCGTCGCCGGCACCACGCAGGCCTCGCCCTCTTTACTGTCCGGGCTTTGGCCAAAGCACACGGAGTGGATTCAGGTAAGGCGTAACAACGGATGCAGGGTCTTGGCGGTCTCCTGTGCACCATCCAGGCCAGCCAAGGCCAGCCAGTTCCCGAGCATGAGGTACCCGCCCTCGGTGAGCACCGACTCCGGGTGAAATTGCACGCCCAAAATGGGAGCGGATGCGTGCCGCAGCCCCATAATGACGCCGCCCTGCGTGCGCGACGTCACGACAAGGTCACTTGGAACGGTCGACGCGACGACGGCGAGCGAGTGGTACCGAGTGGCTGTGAATGGCTGCGGTACTCCGCCGTAGAAGTCGCTGCCATCGTGCGTAATGAGTGACGTTTTTCCGTGCATGAGTTCTTCGGCATTGGTCACCGTAGCCCCAAAGGCCTCCGCGATGGCCTGATGGCCCAGGCATACGCCGAACAAAGGAAGGTCGGTGGCCAAGGCCGCCTCGACCACGGCAATAGACACACCGGCATCTGAAGGCTTACCGGGACCCGGCGAGATCAAAACGCCGTCGAAGTCGGCGATGCGGGAGACGGCATCCGCGTTTTCGAAGGAATCGTTGCGCACGACCTCGGTATCCGCGCCGAGCTCCATCAGGTAGCCGTTGAGCGTATAGACAAAACTGTCGTAGTTATCGATCACGAGAATACGGGTCATGAGCCACCCACCGTCGCTTCCTGATTGTTAATGATGCTGTCGATCCACGGGTACACCCAGGTGGCGAGCACGGCGAGCACGGCGAGCAGCAGGATCAGTACAAGAATAACGCGCACCCAGATTGGTCCGGGAAGAACACGCCACAGTGCTGCGTACATGGAGCCTCCTAGCCCTGTGCTGCGATGATCGGTGCGAGTTCGACGGGAGCGCCAGCCGCGAGCGGCTGCCATGATTCGAGCACGCCGTAAGCGATGATGCGTTCCGCGGTGGAATAGAGCGGGTTGCAACTGGTCAGGGTGATGATGCGGTCCACTGCGGTTGCATCGGGATTGTTTGGAACGGATGCCAGCACCTGTACCTGTGAGGGCGCCACGTACTCGGTATCGCGATACCGGTAGGTGTAGTAGCCGTCGGCAGTCTGAACGTAAATGGCATCCCCGAGCTGAAGTTCGTTGATCAGATGCATACCGCCGCCAAACGCGCTGCGGTGGGCGGCTACGGCGAAGTTGCCGACCGCCCCCGGCATTTCCGTGCCCTCATAGTGTCCAATGCCCAAACGGTTGCTGTTCAAGACGTCATGTCCGGTGCCCTCGGCAATGGTGCGGCGATAGTCGACGCCGAAACGAGGAACGTAGAGCACCGCGAAAGCTGTGGCATTCGCCGGAACGGCAGCCACAATCGGCGCTCCGTAGCCGACTGCGATCGCTTCGGCGCTCGGTTCAGCCGGGTCGACGCTCGGAACGGGTTCCGGCGTTGACAAGTTTGAATCGATCCAATCCTGGCTGATCTGACGTGCAGCTGAGGATTGCGAGTTGGCCATAAGCATGTCATTCCACCAGAGCTGCCAGCCTAGAAAGAGCAACACGAGAGCGGCCGAGGTCATGAGAAGTTCACCCAGCACGCCGACCGCGCTGATCCTGCCCGATTTCGCCCGTCGCGGGCGCTTGCTGACGATCATGATGGGATCATCAGCTTGAGGGCACATACTGCGAGTCTACCGACCTGATTGGCAGCAGGACCCCGCGCCAGATCAACTGAAACAGGCGAAGACGCTAGGATCGCAGAATGGCACGTAAGAATCCCCGCACCCGGCCCGCCCGCACCGAAGTCGCCCGCTCAAACGATGACGCGCCCAATGCCGTCTGGTTCAAGCCGGTCATGTTCGGCTTCATGCTGCTCGGTCTGGCCTGGATCATCGTGTTTTATGTCAGTGGCAGCCAGCTTCCCATCGCGGGGCTCGGTGCCATGAACATTCTCGTCGGCTTCGGAATCGCCTTCATCGGCTTTCTCATGACGACCCGGTGGCGCTAACTCTTCACTCCGACCGATGAACGGTCTTAGACCGTTCATCGAACGCTCATCTCCCGGTTACCGGGGCGCTGTAGTGAGGGTAATGACACCGGTGTAATTATCCCCATGTGGATAAACCTGTGGATAACTCGAGATGCGAATGGCGAAGGACCTTGCCGCTGACTATCCCACCGGTGCGAGCAGGCTCAAGATTCTGACTACGGCAATAGCCACAAAGAGAACAGCAACCGCCGCGATCAGAACGATCTGCAAACCCTTTTGGTTGGGTCGTCGGGTGCGCATGAGCACGAACCCAATCAGTGCGCCCCCGACGATGCCGCCGAGGTGGGCTTGCCATGCAATCCCGGGTATAAAGCTCACGACAACGTTGATACCGAGGAGCACCAGCAGTTGCTTCGAGTTTCCACCCAGACCTCGTTGAATAATCAGGAACGCGCCCATGAGTCCGAACAATGCTCCTGACGCCCCAACGACGGAGGTGAACGGCGCCAGAACCAGAACGCCGACCGAACCCGCGAACCCGCTGATCAGATACAGTGCCAGAAAGCGTGCGCGGCCAAGCATTCCTTCCAGCATCGGACCGAATATCCAGAGCGCATACATGTTCAGCAGCACGTGAAACGGTAGTCCACCCTGCGAATGCAGAAAGACACTGGTCAGCATGCGCCACGGCTCGATAATGGTGAAAGCTGGTACGTATGCGAATCGCTGGGTGATCCCGAGGCCCGGGATCCATTGCAGGACGAACACGAATACGGTGAGTGCGATGAGCGCATAGGTCACCGTCGGCTGGCCACTCCCGGTCAATCTGGTGAGTACGGCCGGCTTGGTACGGGGAGCGTTCTTGCGCTGCATTTTCATGCACTCGGGGCAGATAACCCCGACAGCGGCCTGGGTTTGGCACTCGGCGCAAATGGTGCGGCCGCAACGCTGACACAGAATGAAGCTCTGCCGCCCCGGATGGCGGTAACAAAAATTCGCCGCCGAGACCGGCAGATCAGTCATTCTCTGTTGATGGGTACTGGCTAGACGGACTCGACAGAGACACTCTGAATGGAAACGTCTTCGAGGGGACGGTCGCGGCCATCCGTGGCGACAGTCGCGAGCTTGGCAACGATTGCGCGACTGTCTTCGTCTTCGACGGCACCAAAGATGGTGTGCTTACCCTGAAGCCAGGTGGTCGGAACGACGGTGATGAAGAACTGCGAGCCATTCGTGCCGTGGCCACCCTGGATTCCAGCGTTTGCCATGGCGAGCACATAGGGCTGGGTGAAGTCGAGGTCGGGGCTGATTTCGTCGTCGAACTGGTAGCCCGGGCCACCGGTGCCCTGGCCGAGCGGGTCGCCAGCCTGAATCATGAAGTCTTTGATAATGCGGTGAAAAATCGTGCCGTCGTAGAGCGGCGTAGAGGAGGCAACGCCCGTTGCGGGGTGCTTCCACTCGATATCGCCGGTCGCAAGGCCGACGAAATTCTTGACCGTCTTCGGCGCGTGATTGCCGAAAAGGTTGACCTTGATCGGTCCGAGGGTGGTGTTTAGGGTGGCGACAGCGGTGTGCTTAGACATACACCGATTCTTGCACAGCAATCTCCGCCGAATCTGACTACCGCCACGCGCTCCCAGTGCATTCGCTGGCAACACGGAGATTGAGTGGCAAGATGGGCACTCAGTGGCAAGATAGATACACATTCGCCACACGACATCGATGGAGGGTCCAGATGAGCCTGTCACGCAAGCGCCGCAAGGAACTCACTCGGCTGCGCAAAAGCGCAGACGAACTATGGAGCCACCAACAAGAGGTTCTGGAGCGAGCCAATGTTCTCGCTCGCCAAGCCGGTCATCAGGCCAGCGTACTCGCGCGCGAAGAAGTAGGTCCGCGCGTTCGCGAGGGTTATGACCACTACGTTCGCCCGAGCGTTAACGCCACCCACGACGCGGCCGACGGTGTGCGACGCCGAGTGGTCAACGATGTCCTACCCGGTATCGGAACGGCTATCGGAACGGTCATGTCCGTCGGGGACGTCGCGCGCGACGCCCGCGTTCGGGCAGCGATCGGCCGCATCCGCTTTCAAAAGCCCGTTGTGGCCGAACCGAAGGGCCCCGGTGCTGGAACGTACTTCGCCCTCGGCCTTGCCGTCGTCGCCGCCGTGGGCGTCGCGTACGCCGTCTGGCAGACTTTTCGCGCCGACGACGAGCTCTGGGTCACCGACGATGAGGTCGAGCCGGCCACTGCGCAGGAAGACTAGGGCAAGCGCCCACCAGCTCGAGCAGAGCCCGCATCCATCGTCGGATGCGGGCTCTGCTGCGTTAAGCGCTGCGCTGGCCACCACGGACCTACTACGGCCTTAATAATGGATGCGCACCGTTTGCGTACGGTACCGCCGCACACCGACTCCACACGGATACACGAAAGGCCCGTCCGAAGACGGGCCTTGATCCTGAATTGTGGAGCCACGGGGAATCGAACCCCGGACCTCCTGCTTGCAAAGCAGGCGCTCTACCAATTGAGCTATGGCCCCGCGCGCTGGAACTATGAGAAACGCACCAGCGTTTCTGCGACGCCGGCGCCGATGAAGCTGTGCTTCATCGGTACAAACTTCGCAAAGTGGGGATACCGGGATTTGAACCTGGGACCTCTTCATTATCAGTGAAGCGCTCTAACCAACTGAGCTATATCCCCCTCTTGGGCAGATTGAAGACTACCGGAATCTCGCCGGAACCTGAAATCGAGTCACCGTCCGCACGGAGAAAAAACGTGAATTTGGCTTGCGAGGGCTGCTTCTTTGGGGTAAAAACAGCCCTCAATCGCACAAAGGGCCGATTAGTTATTGGTGAAGCCGACGAGCAGGCCGCCGGTAATTTTGACGCTCAGGTTGTACAGCACGGCGTAGATAGCGCCTAGGGCGGTTATCACAACCATGTTCAGCACGGCCACAACGACCGCAAAGCCCATGACATTGCCGATCGAGAGGATGGCGGCCAGGTCGGCCGATTCACCCGCTACGGTCGCGTATAGCTCGTCGACCGTGGTCAGAACCGTAGTCTGCACAAGCACTGTGTAGGTGAGGAACGTCGCCACTATCGTGACGATAGCGAGGCAGACCGCCACCAGGAATGACAGTTTTACGCTCGACCAGAAGTCGACGTAGACCAATTTGAGACGAACCTGCTTACTCGCGGTTTTGCGAGTCGACTTCTTGGCGAGTTTTTCGGCAACGCTACTCATTCGGTGTCTCTACTTTCCCTGGATCCGCGTTTGGAACAGCCGCGCCCACAGCAGTGGTGTCGATGGCACCAGCCGGTGCGTCGGCATCCGTCACGCCTTCTTCATCGGTGGCGACCAGATTACGTTCGATGTTTTTCGCGATGGAAATGATTCGGTCTTCATCCGCGAACTTTGCAAAGACAACGCCCATCGTGTCCCGACCCTTGGCCGGAACCTCAGCGACGTCAGACCGTACCACCTTGCCACTGGCAAGAACCACAAGGACCTCATCCTCGGGGTTCACAATCAACGAACCGACCAGGTCACCACGGTCGTCGTTGAGCTTTGCCACTTTAATCCCCAGGCCGCCGCGATTTTGCAGACGGTATTGGTCAGCGGCGGTGCGCTTGGCGTAACCACCCTCTGTCACCACAAAGACGTAGCCGTCGTTGTTGATAACGGATGCGTCCAGCAGGTTGTCCTCGCCGCGGAAATGCATTCCGATCACACCGGACGTGCTCCGCCCCATCGGGCGCAACGCTTCATCGGTCGCGGTAAAGCGAATAGACATGCCCTTACGAGACACCAACAGCAGGTCGGAATCATCTTCAACCAGCAGTGCCGAAACGAGCTCGTCGCCCTCACGCAGCTTGATGGCGATGATGCCGCCGGTGCGGTTGGTGTCGTACTCACTGAGCGGGGTCTTCTTGATCAATCCGTCGCGGGTAGCGAGGGTTAGATACTGGGCCACCCCGTAGTCGCGAATATCGAGGATCTGAGCGATTTCCTCCCCCGGCTGCAGCGCGAGCAGATTGGCGACGTGCTGGCCTTTAGCGTCGCGGCCCGATTCCTGGGCTTCGTATGCCTTGGCCCGGTACACCCGACCGGTGTTGGTAAAGAACAACAGCCAATGGTGTGTCGTGGTGACGAAGAAGTGTTCGACCACGTCGTCTGCGCGCAGCTGGGCACCCTTGACTCCCTTGCCGCCGCGGTGTTGGTTGCGATAGTTGTCGCTGCGGGTGCGCTTGATGTAGCCGCCGCGCGTGACGGTGACCACCATTTCCTCTTCGGGGATGAGGTCTTCGACCGACATGTCGCCGTCGAAACCGAACATGATCTCGGTGCGGCGGTCGTCGCCGAACTTTGCGGTGATCTCCGCGAGTTCTTCACTGATGATCGTTCGCTGACGCGCGGGGCTGGCCAAAATCGACTTGAATTCCGCGATCTGCAGTTCGAGTTCGGCAGCCTGGTCGATGATCTTCTGCCGCTCGAGGGCGGCGAGGCGACGCAGCTGCATGGTGAGGATCGCATCGGCCTGCAGCTTGTCGACGTCGAGCAGGGCCATCAGGCCTTCGCGGGCGTCGTCGACCGTGTTCGAGCGACGGATGAGTGCGATGACCTCATCGAGGGCGTCCAGCGCCTTGAGGTAGCCGCGCAGAATGTGGGCATCCGCTTCCGCCTTGTTCAGACGAAACTGGGTGCGCCGAACGATGACCTCAACCTGGTGAGCGACCCAGGCCGAGATGAACCCATCGAGGGCGAGCGTACGCGGCACGCCGTCGACGATGGCGAGCATATTCGCACCAAAGTTCTCCTGTAGCTGCGTGTGCTTGTAGAGGTTGTTCAGCACGACCTTGGCGACGGCATCGCGCTTGAGCACAATAACCAGGCGCTGGCCGGTGCGACCACTGGTCTCATCGCGGATGTCCGCAATGCCGGTGACCTTGGCGTCCTTGACCAGGTCCGCGATCTTGATGGCGAGGTTGTCGGGGTTCACCTGGTACGGCAGTTCGGTGATGACGAGGCAGGTGCGGCCCTGCAATTCTTCGATACTCACGACCGCCCGCATGGTGATCGAGCCGCGCCCGGTGCGATAGGCGTCCTGAATACCCTTGACACCCAGAATCTGGGCGCCGGTGGGAAAGTCAGGTCCCTTGATGCGGGAAATCAGCGCTTCGAGCAGCTCATCGCGGGAAGCGTCGGGATTCTCGAGATACCACTGGGCACCGGCGGCGACCTCACGCAGGTTGTGCGGCGGAATGTTGGTGGCCATACCGACGGCGATACCGACCGAGCCGTTGACCAGCAGGTTTGGAAAGCGAGCCGGCAGCACGGTCGGCTCGAGGGTACGACCGTCGTAGTTGTCCTGAAAATCGACGGTATCTTCGTCGATATCACGAACCATTTCCATGGCCAGCGGGGCCATCTTGGTCTCGGTATATCGCGGGGCAGCCGCGCCGTCATTGCCGGGGGAACCAAAGTTTCCCTGGCCGAGGGCGAGCGGATACCGCAGGCTCCACGGCTGAACAAGACGCACCAGCGCGTCGTAAATCGACGAGTCACCGTGGGGATGGAACTGTCCCATAACGTCGCCGACGACGCGGGCGCACTTGGAGAAGGCCTTGTCCGGGCGGTAGCCGCCGTCGAACATGGCGTATATCACGCGTCGGTGCACTGGTTTCATACCGTCACGCACGTCGGGCAGAGCGCGGCCGACGATGACGCTCATCGCATAATCGAGGTAGGAACGCTGCATTTCCAGCTGAAGGTCGACCTGATCGATCTTGCCGTGCTGCACGAGGTGGGCTGCCGCAGCGGCCGCGGTTGCAGCGGTCTCTTCGGGGCTAATCGAGTCGGAATTGCCCGTGGTGTCGTCAGATGTCAAGGAACCGCACGTCCTTCGCGTTTTTCTGGATGAAGTTGCGTCGTGATTCGACGTCTTCACCCATCAGGGTGGAGAAGATCTCGTCGGCGGATGCCGCGTCATCCAGGGTGACCTGCAGCAGAGTGCGGGACTCGGGAGACATGGTGGTTTCCCACAGCTCCTTGTAGTCCATCTCACCAAGGCCCTTGTAACGCTGGATGCCGTTATCTTTCGGGATCCGCTTTCCGGACGCTGCTCCGTCGGCCAGGAGCGCGTCACGCTCCACGTCCGAGTACACGTACTGGTGCGCAGAGTTGCTCCATTTGAGACGGTACAACGGCGGTTGAGCCAGATACACGTAACCCAGGTCGATCAGCGGGCGCATGTAGCGGAACAGCAGGGTCAGCAGCAGTGTCGTGATGTGCTGTCCGTCAACGTCGGCGTCGGCCATTAAGACGATCTTGTGGTAGCGCACTTTATCGGGGTTGAATTCTTCCCCCATGCCGGCGCCGAAGGCCGTGATCATCGCCTGAACCTCAGCGTTACCGAGGGCACGGTCAAGACGAGCCTTCTCCACATTGAGGATCTTGCCGCGCAGGGGCAGGATGGCCTGGAATTCGGGGTTACGCCCCTGCACGGCAGAACCGCCGGCCGAGTCACCCTCCACGATGAAAATTTCGGAGAGCGACGGGTCCTTGCTCTGGCAGTCCTTGAGCTTGCCCGGCATGCCGCCACCCTCGAGCAATCCCTTGCGGCGCGCGGTTTCGCGGGCCTTACGTGCTGCCATACGGGCGTTTGATGCCTGCAGGGACTTGCGGATGATTTCGCGGGCCGGGTTTGGATTGCGATTGAACCAGTCGGTGAGCTGGTCGTTGGCAACTTTCTGCACGAACGATTTCGCCTCGGTGTTGCCGAGCTTGGTCTTGGTCTGGCCTTCAAACTGTGGTTCGGCGAGCTTGATCGATACAACCGCTGTCAAACCTTCACGCACATCGTCGCCGGTGAGGTTGTCATCCTTCTCTTTCAGGATGCCTTTCTCACGGGCATACTTATTCACCAGCGTGGTCAGTGCGGCGCGGAAACCTTCTTCGTGCGTCCCACCCTCGTGAGTGTTGATCGTATTCGCGTAGGTGTGCACGCTCTCGGTGTAGGCAGTGGTCCACTGCATGGCCACTTCGAGGGCCATCTTGCGTTCGTGGTCTTCCCACTCAAACGAGATGATCTCATCGTTGACCAGGTCGGCCTTCTTGGCACGGTTGAGGTATTCGACGTAGTCGACGAGTCCCTGGTCGTACTTAAAGGTGTTGCTAATGGCTGTGCCATCGTCGGTCTGATGGTCTACACGCTCGTCAGTGAGGGTGAGGCGCAGGCCCTTATTGAGAAAACCCATCTGCTGAAAACGCGCGCGCAGGGTTTCATAGTCGAACTCGATCGTCTCGAAGGTTTCAGCACTCGGCCAGAACGTGATGGTCGTGCCGGTTTCGTCGTTGGCTTCGCCCTGTTCCAGGGGAGCGTTTGGAACCCCGTTCGCGAAGCTCTGACGCCAGATAAATCCCTGGCGGCGCACCTCGACCTCGAGGCGACTCGACAAGGCATTGACGACGGAACTTCCCACGCCGTGCAGACCACCGGAGACGGAATAGCCGCCGCCGCCGAACTTGCCGCCGGCGTGTAGCACGGTGAGTACGACCTCAACGGTCGAGCGTCCCTCTGCCTTGTGAATGTCGACCGGAATTCCGCGGCCGTTGTCTTCGACGCGGATCGCACCGTCGGCCAGGATTCGAATGTCGATGGTGTCGCAGTGACCCGCGAGGGCTTCGTCAACGGAATTGTCGACGATCTCATACACGAGGTGGTGTAGGCCGCGTGGTCCCGTGGAACCGATGTACATTCCGGGTCGCTTGCGAACGGCTTCCAGACCTTCAAGCACCTGGATATCATCGGCACCGTATTCGTGCTCCGGCTCCCGCTCCCCCTGTTGCTGGGACGTGACTGGGGATATATCTGGGGACGTGCGTTCGGGCGTCGGTTCAACTGTCATCTGAAATTAGGCTCCTGACCATCGCACGGGCGACCATTCAGTCTACCAAACGGGGGGAGACCCACCGGCCACAATCGCCGTTTGACGCGTTTTGTTCAAGGGGTTGACCTTAAATGCCGGGTTACCCATAGGTATCGCGTGGACCACGCCCTGGAATTGATCTGGGGCCCTTTTTCCAGGACGGCGCATTGGGCCCCTGGAATCGAATTGATTGAATACCCGCATCCGGATACCGATTCGCTATGTGTTCCATGACCACATTGCGCATAAGCCGCAACTGGGTCGCCCAGGCCGTAGATTCGCAGCGGACCGTGAGCACACCCTCATCGATGCCCACCGGGGTCGAATGATTGGCAGTTTCCTCACCTGCCAGCTCTGCCCACGTCGCGAGAAGTTCGGACTGGGCCAACGGTGAGTTCCACCCCAACTGAAGGGTTAGCGAATTGATCGTGTCTCCGAGACCGCGCGGGTCGCGTCCTATCCCAAACGGAACACTCGAGCCAGCAACCGGCGCAATTCGCTTACGACCGCGAGAACGCCTGGCGTTTGGATCGCCGAAAAGACTTTTGAAGCGCAGGTAGACGTTGGCAGCTTCACTGGTACTGGCTTCCATCGAATCGTAGGCTTCGGTGGTTTCACGTGGAACATTTTCGTCAACCATTGGTGACGACTCCGGCATGAATGTGAATGGTGTGCGCCACGAGCGCTGCGGGAACGTCTTCGAGTACGGCGGCCGTAATTAAAACCTGTTCGAACGACTCGATCGCCGCGGCCAACCGGGCCCGACGGTCTAGATCCAGCTCGGCAAAAACGTCATCGAGAATCAGCACCGGGTCACCACTAGCGGACTCTTGCCGCAACAGCGAAGCGGATGCAAGTTTCAACGACAGCGCGAACGACCACGATTCCCCATGGCTGGCATACCCCTTGGCCGGCAGGGCGTTGAGCATGAAGACCAGGTCATCGCGGTGCGGTCCAGCCAGGGTGATACCCCGTTCCAGCTCGCGCTTTCGCAGTCCCACCAGCGCCGCGCGAAAGATCTCACTGGTAGACGACTCCACCGACGCCGCCGAGTGAGCGGCCCTGGCGGTGACAGCGCCGAGATCGGCGTCTTCGTCGGCACCGAGGATGCTTAAGCTCGCGATCAGTGCCGGACCATGGTCTTCATTGACGACGGCTCGATACGCCGAGCGTAACGGTTCACCGAGCTGCCGCACGAGTTTGGCACGTTCGTCGATGATTTCAGAACCGAACTCGACGAGCCTTTCATCCCAGATTTCGAGGGTTGAGAGCTGGTTGCCGCGCACTCCAGAGGCCCGGGCCGACTTGAGTAGGGTATTGCGCTGCTTGAGCACCCGATCATAATCGCTGAGCACTGCAGCCAGTCGAGGATTGCGAAGCACCAACAGTTGGTCGAGAAACTTGCGGCGACCCGATGGGTCGCCCCGCACGAGGGCAAGGTCTTCCGGTGCAAAGACCACACTGGAGAAGTAGCGGGGCAGATCACGGGTCTTAATGACTGACCGATTGACCTGTGCCCGGTTTTGCCCCATGCGGTTTAGCTGAACCTCGGCCAGAATATCCCGGCCGTTGTATTCGAGTTTGGCCCGAATTATGCCGGCGTCCCGGCCAGCTCGAATCATGGCCTTGTCCGTGGAGACTCGGTGCGATCCAAGCGTACTGAGAAAGCCGAGGGCTTCGACCAGATTGGTTTTACCCTGTCCATTGCGCCCGACGATGAGGTTCGGACCCGGGAAAAAACCAACCTCGGCATTCGCATAGTTTCGAAAGTCGGTTAGTGAGAGGTGGGTAACCCGCACCGGCGTTAGCGCAGCAGCAGGTTCGGCTGAAGCAGGTACTTGTAGCTATCCGCTCCGGCTTGCTCGCGCGAGGTCTGGCTGGTGATCAACACCGGCCCGGGCTTATTCGGATTTTCTGTTTTCGTGAACGAGATACGCACGAATTCAGAGTGAACAGCGCTGAGTCCGTCCAGGAGAAATTGCGGCTTGAGCGAGACCACGGTCTCAGTGCCGGAGAGGATGGCATCGATGGTTTCTGAGGCCTGCGCCTGCTCGGAGCCAACAGCTTCTAGGGTGACACCGTCAGTGGCGAAGGTAAAGCGCAGTGCGGCTTCGCGTTCCAATACGAGTTGCACGCGCCGAGTGGCCTCGATAAGGTCGGCCGTGTTCATCACCGCGTAATTGTCGACGGTGGCGGGGAACAAGCGGCGAACCGGGGGAAAATTGCCCTTAATGAGCAAGGAGGTGACGGTTTTCTGGTTCGCGGTAAACGCGATCAGTTCACGGTCGTCACTGTTGGTGATGGAGACCGAAATGGTTCCACTGTGGCCGAAGGTCTTGCCGACTTCCTGCAGAGTCCGAGCGGGCACGAGGGCCGTTATGGTGCCGAGGGCAGTTTCGGAGGTATTACTGCCCGGATCCCAGTCAATTTCTCGAACCGCAACGCGGTACCGGTCGGTGGCAACCAGGCTCAGGCTGTTCTCGGTCACTTCGAGCTGCACGCCGGTGATAACAGGAGTGACATCATCTCGCGACGCCGCAACAGCCACCTGGGCTACAGCCGCAGCGAATTCCTCAGCCGGTACCAGCCCGGATTGGGTTGTTACAACAGGAATGCTGGGATATTCCTCAACCGGCATGGACAGCAACGTGAAGCTTGCCGAGCCGCAGCTGACCTTGATTCGCGAATTCTCCGTGGAGAAACGAACGGGAGCGTTGGGGAGGCGACTGGCAATTTCGGCAAGTAGACGTCCCGAGACAAGAACTTTGCCGGTCTCTTCGACCTCGGCCAAGATCTTCGTCTGTGCAGAGACTTCGTAGTCGAACGATGAGAGGATCAAGCCGGTATCGGTGGCTTCGATGAGCACGCCGCTGAGGATTGGCAGTGTCGTGCGTTGGGGCAGAAGTTTGACCGCGAAGGAAACTGCTTCGCTGAAGACATCCCGATTGGCCTGAAATCTCACGAAACATTCCTTGCGTTCGACGGGCGGGTGGGTGGGCCTCAATGCTAGCTGTGTTCATGGGCTGGTTCGTTACCGTCGTGTTGCTTGGGCCGGTGCAGTCAAGGTTGTCGGCTGGATCAAAGTTAAAGAATTCTTGTTAATCTTCTTAACCGTTGTGGAAACTGTGGATAACTTTGTGAAAACGGCTCGGACATTGGGAATCACACGCTTGTAAGTTGTGGGCGAGTTGTGGAAGTTTGTCATTCGTTTGAGCAAGCGCACCTCGGGAAAATGACAAGTTTCTACAGGCTGGCCCCGAGTTTCTACAGGCGACGACCGGTTGTGTGAGTTAATTCCACAGGGTTATCCACAGGTGTGAAAACTAAAAAAAAATTCGGCCCCTCCGGGTCTGAGCAGGTTGCACCTGCTTAAAACCTCCGGAGGGGCCGCGAAATTTCTTTTCGGCTCAGTGCTGCTTGTGCCCTACTTATAGCGGTGATCCTGCTTGATCCGGTTGGTCAGTTCGGTCACCTGGTTGTAAATCGACCGTCGTTCCTTCATCAGTTCACTGATCTTCTTATTGGCATACATCACCGTCGTGTGGTCCCGATTACCGAAGAGCTGGCCGATCTTCGGCAGGGACAGATTAGTGAGCTCACGGCACAGGTACATGGCGATTTGGCGAGCAGTGGCGATCGCTTGTGACCGGCTGGAGCCGTAAAGATCGTCGACAGACAGCTTGAAGTAGTTGGCCGTGTTCGTAATGATGTCCACGGGAGCGATGACGTTGTCCTCATCCAGGGTGATGAGGTCTTTCAGCACCGTCTGCACCAGATCCATATCCACCGGTGTACGGTTCAGGCTCGCAAACGCGGTGACGCGAATCAAGGTCCCTTCAAGTTCGCGAATATTAGATGAAACCTTCGATGCCATGAACTCGAGAATGTCGTGCGGCACCTGTAACTTTTCGCTTTGAGCTTTTTTGCGCAGAATGGCGATGCGGGTCTCCAGGTCTGGAGCTTGCACATCCGTGATCAGGCCCCACTCAAAACGGCTGCGCATGCGGTCTTCGAAGCCGGTGAGATGTTTGGGCGGCAGATCGCTTGTGATCACAACCTGCTTGTTGTGGTCGTGCAGGGTATTGAACGTGTGAAAGAACGCTTCCTGAGTTTCCGCTTTGTTCTGCAGAAACTGGATGTCATCGATCATGAGGATGTCGATGTTTCGATACCGTGCCTGAAATGCCGAGCCGCGGTTGTTCGCGATGGAGTTGATGAAGTCGTTGGTGAATTCTTCCGAACTGACGTATCGAACTCGGATTCCTGGGTACAGGCTCATGGCATAGTGGCCGATTGCGTGCAGGAGATGAGTCTTGCCCAGCCCCGATGATCCGTAGATAAACAGCGGGTTGTAGGCCTTAGCCGGCGCTTCGGCCACAGCGACGGCAGCCGCATGGGCGAATCTGTTGGATTGCCCGATCACAAAATTATCGAAACTGTACTTGGGGTTGAGCCGGGTCTCGTGCGGTTGCGGCGCAACTGCCCCCTCGAACACCGATTGGGGTGGGGCGGGCGTGATGACATCGGGCGGGGTCAACGTTTGCTGTACTGGGCGCAACGACTCTTGCTCGAGCTCAGGGTTGACGACGACGTAAAAGGTTGAGACAGCAGTTGCTTCATCGAGCTGGCCCATCGCGGTCAGCAGTGGAACTCTCATCCGCTGGTTGAGCATGCTTGCCGTGAACTCGTTGGGGACCTCGAGATAAAAGGTACCGGCCGCGATGCCCTTCGGCTCGACCAGGCTGAGAAACCCGTACAGCATGGGTGTGATGGTGGCGTCGGATTCCAACGTGGTCAGAACAGACCGCCAGGTTTCGGCTATCGGCGCTTCTACGTCTGCCATTGTTCCTACAATCTGTGCATTTCGAGTTTTTTACTGTTCGGCGACCGGTAGGTGTGGGTGGTGCTGGTGGTAGACAATGACACGCCCAGTCTCACCGGTCCGTGTGGCGCGAGCTTCGGGGGCCATGTGAATTCTTGGTCCGTACTCATCGTTAAAGTTATCCACCGCCTGTGTACAAAATCAGCCGAATTCTCAGGTTGATGCTACCAACCTGTGGATAACTTGTCTTTACGGTAGTCAATCCCGCTCAGCGAGGCGAATTCATCGCGGGCGACACGCTTTTTGTTCAGTCTTTGCGTTGGAGTCATTATTGTCGCGAATCCCTCGATTCGGGGTCTGAGTTTGACCAGACGTGGCCGAGGCCGTAGTTTTAATCAGTTGACCCCATCCCGCGGGCTTCTGACTTCTGTGCGCGCTGCTGTTTTGGCCGAAGGGAATTTGGCCAGCGGTGATTCAAATACGTGGAGATTGAATTATGAGCAAGAGAACCTTCCAGCCGAACAACCGCCGTCGCGCCAAGGTGCACGGCTTCCGTCTGCGCATGCGCACCCGTGCGGGCCGCGCCATCCTCGGTGCACGCCGTCGCAAGGGTCGCACCGAACTCTCCGCCTAGTTTCTCGTGGTCGCCAGGTTCTCGTGCTCGCTCACGTAAATCGCATCACGAGCGGCAGTGACTATCAAGGCATCGTTCGGCGCGGTGTGCGGATCGTCGATGCGCACACCGTTCTTTATGTACGAGTGAGTGCTGAGATTCATTCTGGTGCCGCCGGTGTTCCGGTTCGTTTCGGCTTTATCGTCGCGAAGAATGTGGGTAACGCTGTGAAGCGCAATCTCGTTCGACGCCGCCTCAAGGCGGTGACGTTCGAACTGCTCTGGCTGGTTCCGGCGGGCACGGACGTTGTAATCCGCGCTTTGCCGGCAGCGCGCGATGTCGACTGGCAGACGCTGCGCGATGAAGTTCACCGTTCCCTCTCCCGCCCGCACCCAGCGCGAAAGCGGAGTGTGGGCCGATGAACCAAGTAATCGCGACGATTATCCTGGTACCCCGCAACGTGGGTGTCGTAGTTCTTCGGGCGTATCGCGCCGTGATTTCTCCGTTCTACGGAGATGTGTGCCGGTTCTACCCGTCTTGTTCGGCCTACGCGCTGGGGGCTGTACAGGAACACGGACTAGCGTGGGGCTGCGCCCTTGCTGCCCGCAGACTGAGCCACTGTCATCCGTGGTCTGAAGGTGGCATTGATGATGTACCTCTCAAAAAGAAGCGTCGCTTTCGTGTGACGTCGTTCGGTTTTATCGTCGCACCTAGCCACGGAAAGGGCTAACCCACAGTATGGACCTCATAGGTACGATTCTCTGGCCTCTGAAATGGGTGGTCGAGCTACTGCTCGTCGCCTTCCACTGGCTTTTTTCCAGCTTGGGTATGGGTTACAACGACGGTCTCACCTGGGTGTTGTCTATCGTCGGCCTCGTACTGGTGGTGCGTGCGGCCCTCATTCCTATCTTCGTACGGCAGATCAAGAGCCAGCGTAAGATGCTCGAGGTCGCCCCTCAACTCAAAAAGATCCAGGACAAGTACAAGGGCAAGAAAGACCAGTTCTCGCGCGAGGCCATGTCCCGCGAGACCATGGCCATGTACAAGAAGACCGGTACCAACCCGCTGAGCTCGTGTTTGCCGCTGCTCCTGCAGATGCCGATCTTTTTCGCCCTGTTTTCGGTGCTCAATGATGCCCAGCGCTCGACCCGCGGTGTCGGCCCCCTCAACCAGAGCCTTGCCGAGAGCTTCGGCAACGCCACACTGTTTGGCAATGCGCCGCTGCACGATACCTTTGCCTCCCAGTGGTCGCTGTGGACTGCCGGTGACCCATTCAATGGCACCGTCATGATCATCGCGGCCACAATGGTCGTGCTGATGACCGCCTCGCAGTTCATCACCCAGTTGCAGATCGTTTCCAAGAACATGTCGCCTGAGACCAAGGCGAGCCCCATGTTCAAGCAGCAGCGCATCATGCTCTACCTGCTCCCCCTCGTCTTCGCTTTCTCTGGTGTTGCATTCCCGCTCGGCGTCATGTTCTACTGGCTCACCTCAAACTTCTGGACCATGATTCAGCAGTTCCTGGTCATCCGAAACATGCCCACGCCCGGCAGTGAAGCCGCCAAGGCTCGGGAAGAGCGTCTGGCGCGTAAAGGCAAGCTCATCGCGACTGACGGTGACATCATTGTGGTTGAGGAGCCCGCCAAGCCCGTTCAGCGGCAGCAGCCGGTCGGTAAGGCCCGTGCGAAAAAACAAAACGGCCCGAAAAAATAGTGGAGATCATCGTGACGGACAAAACCGGCCTCAACGAAGTGGATACTGTCACTGTTGACAGTGCAGTTGTCATTGCCACCGACACGACAACAGATCCCTCCCCCGCCGTTCCGGAACCCGGGAGCGTTACCGAGACACCCCTGACGACCGATCAGCTCGAGCGTGAAGGTGACATTGCTGCGGACTATATCGAGGAGTTCCTTGATATCTGCGACCTGGACGGCGACATTGACATTGATGCGCGCAATGGTCGGGCCTACTTAGCGGTCAAAGCGTCAGAGGCTGACAGTCTGCGTGTACTTTCCAAGCCGGAAACGGTCAACGCCCTGCAGGAACTGACTCGCCTCGCGGTGCAGAATAAAACGGGTTCTTTTTCGCGGCTGATCTTGGATATCGGCGGATCCCGTGAAGCGCGCGAAGCCGAACTCGCCGCCCTTGTGACCCGGGCTATTGAGCGGATTGTGGGTGGTGCGACCGAAGCGGACCTGCCGGCCATGTCATCTTACGAGCGCAAACTGGTACACGACATCGTCGCGGCCAGTGGTGGTTACCGGTCGGAGTCGTCCGGTGAGGGCCGCGACCGACACACCGTCATTACCGCGGCGTAGTCTCGTTGGTCATGTCGCAATCTGTCACGCCGGACCCGAAACGTACCGCGGGAAACATGCCTGAATCGATGGCGGCATCAGGAAGCACGGGCGATCCGGTTGCCGTAGAGATTGAACCGCCAACGGCGGTCGACCTTCTGGGGCCACAGGTCGATGTCATGAGGGCCTTTGTCACGAATTTAGCTGATCAGGGCGAAATTTTGGGGCTAATTGGTCCACTGGAACTGCCACGTCTGTGGTCTCGGCACATTCTCAATTGCGCCGTCGTGGCGCCCCTTTTGCGTCCGGGGCTCGTGGGTGACGTTGGCTCCGGCGCCGGCCTTCCCGGTCTCGTGCTGGCTATCGCCCGGCCCGACGTGGATTTCGTGCTGATCGAACCGATGGAACGTCGAGTCGCGTGGTTGAATAACCAGGTTGCGGCCCTACGCCTGTTGAATGTGACCGTGGTGCGTGCGCGCGCCGAAGAAACACGCCTGGCGCATCCGCTTGATCAAGTGACTGCTCGAGCGGTGAGTGCCTTGAGTAAGTTGTTACCATTGACCGCTCCCCTGTTGCGCAGCGGCGGTGAGCTCATCCTCATGAAAGGTGAGGGGGCGCAGCGTGAGATTGAAGCAGCGGCCAAACCGATTCGCAAGTATCGCCTGCGTGATGTTCGGGTTATTACCCTCGGTGCTGGTGTGCTGCCCGAGGTTACCCGAGTCATCAGAGCTACAGTGGAGTAGTCCCGAATGACGCTGAATTTCATGTTCGGGGGTCCCTTTCAGGTGGCTCATCAACCGTCGAGCGTAAAGGTTTCACGTGAAACATCCTGCTGAAGATCAGCACAACGGCAAGGCGGCAGGGTTCGACGGTACAACGCCGCTGGCCCGAGAAATTGCGGAACTCACGCGTCGTCGCCAGGTCATCGCTGCTGGAGATCTGCCGAAACCCGAGAACACGCGTGTGTTGACGATCTCCAACCAGAAGGGCGGGGTCGGTAAGACTACGACCGCAGTCAACCTGGCCGCCGCGTTGGCTCGCCAGGGAGCACGTGTCTTGGTCATCGACCTCGACCCGCAGGGCAACGCATCTACGGCCCTAGGCGTTGAACACCGTGCTGAGACGCCGAGCGTCTACGACGTCATCATTAACGACATGCCCATGGACGAGGTCGTACAGAAGAGCCCCGAATTTGGTGCGTTGTTCTGTGTTCCCGCGACGATCCACCTTGCCGGTGCCGAGATTGAACTGGTCTCACTCGTCGCGCGTGAGCAGCGCCTTCGCCGTGCACTCGACCTCTACCTGGCTGAGGTGGTCGAGCCGTATGATTATGTTTTTATTGACTGCCCGCCGTCACTTGGGCTACTGACCATCAACGCTTTCGTCGCCGCACGCGAGGTACTTATCCCCATCCAGTGCGAGTATTACGCACTCGAGGGACTGAGTCAGCTGCTCAAGAACATCGCTCTAATCGAGAAACACCTCAATCCCGACCTCGTCGTCTCGACCATTTTGCTCACGATGTACGACAGTCGCACCAATCTGGCAACCCAGGTTGCGAAGGAAGTGCGCGATCATTTCCCCGACGAGGTGCTCAATACTGCAATTCCACGCTCTGTGCGCGTTTCTGAGGCCCCAAGCTATGGCCAGAGTGTCGTCAGCTACGATCTCAACTCGGCAGGATCGCTCTCCTACCTGGAAGCAGCCGCAGAAATGGCCCATCGTGGGGCGCCACGAGCGGAAAATACTTCTCAAACGAAAGAACAGCACTAATGGCGAAAAGAACCGGCCTTGGCCGCGGTATCGGCGCACTCATCCCGGTGCAGGACGATGCCTCCGCTCCGCGCCCGGTCGATGTGTTCTTTCCGCGGGGTGTGACCAGTGCAGCGGATGCCCCCCCCGAAGCTGTCCCTGACGTTCCGCTGATAGCTGGCGCCCGACTGGCGCACCTGAATCCGCAAAACATCGTTCCTAACCGTGCGCAGCCGCGTACTATCTTCGATGAAGATGACCTTGCTGAACTTGTGCACAGCATTCGTGAAGTCGGGGTGTTGCAACCCATCGTTGTTCGCCCATTATCCGATGAACCGGGCAAGTATGAGCTTGTTATGGGTGAGCGGCGTTTGCGAGCCACGAAGTTGGTTGGGCTTGACACCATTCCGGCAGTGGTGCGTGAGACCGCAGACGTCGATATGTTGCGTGACGCATTGCTGGAGAACCTGCACCGCGCCCAGCTGAATCCACTGGAAGAAGCCTCCGCTTATCAGCAGTTGCTTGCGGACTTCGGTATAACCCAGGAGGAATTAGCCAAGCGCATTGGTCGATCTCGTCCGCAAATCACGAACACCTTGCGACTGCTAAAACTACCGGAACCGGTTCAGTTGCGCGTTGCCGCTGGTGTACTTTCGGCCGGTCATGCGCGCGCGATTCTGTCGGTGGGCGACCCGGCCGGCATGCTGCGTCTGGCCGACAAAATTGTCGAGGAAGACCTATCCGTTCGTGCGGCCGAAGCGACTGCGATTGCCGTTCCGAGGGTAGTAAAGGCGAAACCACTGCCGGGTCGACGCCAGGGGCATCTTGATGAGATCGCAGAGCACCTCGGAGATCGGCTCGACACTCGCGTGAAAATCAATCTGGGAGCTAGAAAAGGCCAGATCACGGTGGATTTCGCGACTATCGGTGACTTGAACCGTATTCTGACGGTCCTCGGAGAGCCGGGTTTCAGCGCAAATTAGTCGGAGGGTCTGTCTGCGCGACGTTTCACGTGAAACGGTCCATGACGGGCGTGGCACGTCAAATGTTCCGGGGTGCGTGCCGGGTCCGTCCGCAGAAATCAATATTTTCTGGCCGCTCTTGTGGCAGCTCGGGCTTTCCTGTGGCGGCTTAGCAGGCGCCTTGCCACGTTTCACGTGAAACAGGCCTGTCCATGGGGGAGGTGTGGTGTTTCACGTGAAACGGGATGTGCGAGTAAGGGAAGCTGCGATGTTTCACGTGAAACCAGGCTTATTGAGTGACTAGGGCGTTCGTTGCCAGCGCGGAATAGGTGGCGCCGAGGGTGTGTCGGTCGGCCTCGATAGCCTGGGGAACCAAGGATGTTTCGGTGAGGCCGGGGAGCACGTTGGCCTCGAGAAACCAAGGCGTGCCGGCGGCATCGACAATGAGGTCGACTCTGCTTAGGTGGCGCAGCCCCAGAAGAGTGTGTATGGCCACCGCTGCGGCGGCGACGGTCACTGCAACATCGTCAGAGAGACGGGCAGGCGTGTAGAAATCGGTCTCACCAGCGTTATAGCGAGCCTCGAAGCTGTATACGCCGTCGAGGGGAACGATTTCCACGATCGGCAGTGCCGCGGGACCATCTCCGGTGTCGAGTACGGCGACAGTGACCTCGGCCCCGTCGATGTAGGCCTCAACCAACGCGGTGTCGGCGTAGGTGTACGCGTCGACCATGGCGCGCGGCAGGTCGGCGGGGGTGCGCACAATCGTCACGCCCTGTGACGAGCCGCCCTGGGCAGGCTTGACGACGAGCGGCAGACCGATCGCCCTCACTAAATGCTCAAGCACGCTCGTGGCCCCGAGATCGCGGAAAGTTTCGGTCGACAGTGCAATTGCTGGGGGAGTTGCGAAGCCAGCCCGAAGCACCAGCTCTTTGGCGATGGCCTTGTTCCAGGCCAGAGCGGCCGCGGGGCCGCGCGAACCGACAAATGGAATTCCGGTGGTTTCCAGCAGGGACAGAAGGGCGCCATCTTCTCCCGTGGCGCCGTGCAGGGTGGGCCAGATAAGGTCTGGGGCCAGTTCCGCCAGGGTGCTCAGTAAGTTGGCGCCAGGGTCAAGCACGGTGACGGAGTGGCCTTCGTCGGTGAGGGCATCCGCTACCCGCCGCCCCGATCGCAGTGACACGTCACGCTCATGGGAGATGCCACCGGCCAGCACGATGATTCTAAGTGCGGATAATTCGCTCATGATCAGGTTTTTTCCTTGCTGAGTGTCGGTAGTAATGCGCAATTAAGAGATATTTGCCGGTGGGCCACCGAAACGCTGATGGTGAATGCCCGGCCGGTCGGGGGCAGCGCCGAGCGGCCCTGTGCCGGCAAAAGTGTCGAGTAGGTCGAGTTCGCCACGAATCACAGTAGCTAGACGACGTATGCCAAGTCGAATACTTTCGGGGGTGGGATAGCAGAAGGCGAGACGCAGGTTCTGGCGCCCATCTCCGTCCGCGTAGAACGCGGTACCGGGTGTGTACGCAACTAGTTCCTTGACCGCACGGGGAAGCATGGCCTTGGAATCGAGTCGTTCAGGCAGGGTGACCCAAACGTAAAATCCACCGGTTGGATTGGTCCAGCTCAGGTCCGGCAAAAACTCATCCAGGGCGGCCAGCATGGCATTCTTCCGCTCGTGGTACACGCCGCGAAACGTGTTGATTTGCGCTTTCCAGTCGGTCGTGGCCAGGTATTCTGAAATGATCATCTGGGTGAGGGAGCTGGGGGAGAGCACGGCCGCCTCGTTGGCAAGCACGAGTTTCTCGCGAATTGCATGCGGGGCGAGCGCCCAACCAACTCGAAAACCAGGCGCGAGCGTCTTCGAGAAGGTGCCCAGGTAGACGACGCCGTCGCGCTCGAGCGAGCGAATGGCATCCGGTGCTGGCTTATCGAAGTACAGCAGGCCGTAGGGGTTGTCCTCAAGCACCAGGATATTGTTCGATCGGCAAATCTCGAGAATCTCCAGGCGCCGCTGCCAGCTGAGGGTGACCCCGGCGGGATTGTGAAAACTGGGGATCGTGTACAGAAACTTGATGGTTCGTCCGGCGGCCTTCAAGGCAGCGATGTGCTCGATCAGAGCGGCCGGGATCAGACCGTTCTCGTCCATCGGGACATGGTCAACCTCGGCCTGGTATGACTTGAAGATGACCATAGCGGTGACGTAACTCGGGCCTTCGGAGAGAACGACGTCGCCAGGGTTCAAAAAGAGCTTGCTCACGAGCTCGAGGGCATGCTGGGAACCGGTCGTCACGACTACGTCATCGGCGTTGGCCTTGATGCCTTCGAGGGCCATGACGTCGAGAATTTGTTCACGGAGCAAGGGAAATCCCTGACCAGAGCCGTATTGTAGGGCGGTAGCACCTTTCTGGTGCATGACGCGGTCCATTGCATCAATGACGAGGTCCTGCGGCAGGGCAGCGACGTATGGCATGCCGCCGGCTAGTGAAACCACTTCGGGACGTGAGGCCACAGCGAAGAGTGCGCGCACCTCGGAGGCCTTGAGCCCAGAGGCTCGGTCGGCGTAGTGGTGGTACCACGGGTCGAGATTATTGCTGCCCTGCGCAGTAGTTGTCTGCACAGCGCCGGTCTGGGGGGAACCCTGAATTGTCACGTCACATCCGTTCTGCTGTCTTCCTTATCGTATGGGGTGGCACCGGGCACGAAAAAACCCGCTCGGCTGATGCCGGACGGGTTTGATCGCGTGTGAACTACTGGTTAGACGAGGAAGTCGGCCAGGTCCTTCTCGAGCTGCGGCTTCGGCTTGGCGCCGATGACGGTCTTGACGACCTCACCCTTCTGGAAGACCTTCATCGCGGGGATGGAGGTGATCTGATACTTAGCGGCCAGAGCTGGGTGCTCGTCGACATTGAGCTTGACAATGTCGAGCTTGTCGGCGTTCTCGGTTGCAATCTGGTCGAGGATCGGGCTGACAGCGCGGCAGGGGCCACACCACTCGGCCCAGAAATCCACCAGGACGGTCTTTTCGTTGTTGATGACTTCTTGTTCGAAGTTGGCTTCGGTCACGGATCGTGCGGTCATGAAATACTCCTTAGTTGACTGTTGTGAGTTCGGGGTCGCCGGTCTGGGCCAGCAAGGCGGGGGGAAGGGTGCTGAGGTAGTGCTCCGCGTCGAGAGCGGCCGCGCAGCCGGAACCAGCCGCAGTGATGGCCTGACGGTAGCTGGAATCGATTACGTCACCGGCTGCAAACACGCCAGCCTGGCTCGTAAGCGATGATCGGCCCGCCACGGCAATGGTGCCTTCCGGGGTGAGATCGAGTTGCTTGTGCACGAGGTGCGTGCGCGGATCATTGCCGATTGCTACAAACACTCCGCCAACGGGCAGGCCGGTCTCGGTTCCGGAGACAGTGTCGCGCAGGATTAGACCGTCAACGGCGTCGATGCCGGATATACCGACGACCTCGGAATTCCAGATGAACTCGATCTTGTCGTTTGCGAAGGCACGTTCCTGCATGATCTTTGACGCGCGCAATTCGCCCTTGCGGTGAATGACGTGCACCTTCGAGGCGAACCGGGTGAGGAAGGTAGCTTCTTCCATGGCGGAGTCGCCACCGCCGATCACGGCGATTTCTTTGCCTTTGAAGAAGAAACCGTCGCAGGTGGCGCACCAAGAGACGCCACGGCCGGAGAGACGTTCTTCATCGCTGAGGCCGAGCTTGCGGTAGGCGGAACCGGTGGCGAAAATGACGGTGAGCGCCTGCTCGACGTCACCGTTACCGAGGACGACCGTCTTGACGGGTCCTGACAGGTCAACAGATTCGACGTCGTCGTAGACGACCTCGGTGCCGAAGCGTTCTGCCTGTTCCTGCATTTTGGTCATCAGGTCGGGGCCCTGAACGCCTTCTGGGAAGCCAGGAAAGTTCTCGACGTCGGTGGTATTCATCAATTCACCGCCGGCCTCGACCGAACTGGCAATCAGAAGCGGTTTGAGGTTGGCCCTGGCGGCGTAAATCGCCGCCGTGTAGCCGGCCGGTCCGGAACCGATAATGATGATCTGACGCACGCGCACACTCCTTGCAGTGGTGGGCGAGACGAGCAATATCCCGCCTCACGTTTCGATACAACACATCCTAATCGGCTGCTATTCCATGGCCTCCCAGCTTGGAGGTGCGGCGCAGTCTCGGGAAGCGATCGGGAAAACCGGGCGAAGCCTTCATCCTGGCGCTGTGGGCAGCTGCGTCCGCCGCGGTGGTTAGCGGCGCAATCGATCACGCAGGGGCGTCAGGAACGCTGTGAGCTCGTCGCTGCGCATGAGCAGCAGCAGGCCGAAGTAGCTCGCGGCCATAATCACACCGGTCAGAGCCATGGAGACCATGGCCGTAAGTCTCGAGGACACCGCGAAGCCACCCTCGACACCGGCCCCCAGAATCACCATAAGGGTCAGGCCCGCAGCCAGGGGCATGATGACCGCGACCAGATATTTCACGAGGCTGCGCAAAATGCGACGCCCGTCGATACCGTGCATTCGACGGCGCAGGAGCAGGGCAGCCAGAATGGCCTGCAGCGTGCCGGTCACGGTGATAGAACCGGCGATGCCCACGGCAATCCAGTCTGTCGGCAGCCACGCGCAGGCCAGCACGGCGCAGATCAGCAGACCAACCTGAAACAGGGTGAAAAAGAACGGTGTGCGTGTGTCGCCGAGGGCATAGAAAGTGCGCTGCAGAACGAACAGTACGCAGAACGGCACGAGCCCCAGAACAAACGCGATGATGACGTTGCCAATGGATTGAACCTGGTCGAATGGTGCCACGAAGACGGCAGCTACGGGGTAGGCACAGACGGCGATTACGGCCGCAGCGAGCACGATTACCAGCGACGTTCCCCGAATCGCGCTCGAGGCATCCGTTTTGACCAGAGTCCAATTACCCAGTGAGGCGTGTTCGCTCATGCGGGTGAAGTATGCCGTCGCGACCGACACGGTGATCACCGAGTGCGGCAGCATGAAGATCAGCCAAGCGGTCGCGAGCACGGCAACGGATGCTTCACCGTGCGCGCGGGTGACGACCTGCGTTTCGACGATTCCCGCGAAGGTCGTGAGCAGAAGCATGCCGAAGGTCCAGCTCGCCATTTTGCCCGCGGCCCCGAGACCGACGCCGCGAAAGTGAAAGTCCGGGCGATAGCGCAAACCGATGCGACGCCAGAAATACAACAGCACGACGGACTGGGTGATCACGCCGAGGGTGGCGCTGCCTCCCAGCACAGCGACCATGGCCGATGTGATCTCGGCAGCCGATCGATCACCGGTAGGGTCCGCGCTGAACAGCGTTGCGAAAACGACTAGGCCGGCGATGGCTACGACGTTGTTGAGCACCGGCACCCAGGTGAACGGTCCGAAGGATTTGCGGGCGTTGAGGACTTCGCCCAGCAGCGTGTAGAGGCCGTAGAAGAACATTTGCGGAAGGCACCAGTAGGCAAATGCCACGGCCAGTGCCTTTTCGTTCTCGGGCAGGTTCAGGCCGATGAATCTCGTTATCAGCGGGGCCAACAGGGTAGCCGCGAGCGTCGCCGCCAACAGTACGAGCAGGGCTAGCGTGAGCAGCTTGTTGATGTACGCAGTGCCGCCGTCGGCGTGCAGGCTGGCACGAACGATCTGCGGAACCAGAACGGCCGTCAGTATTCCGCCGGCCACGATCACATAGATGGTATTCGGCAGCTGATTGGCGATCGCGAAGGTGTCAGCAGTGGCGCCGAACTGGCCGATTATGGCGGCCAGCACAATGACCTTCACGAAGCCGAGAATGCGCGACACGATCGTGCCGGAGGCCAGGAAAGCGCTGGCTCGACCGATTCCGCCGTTGCCGGTCGCGGTGTCAGACATCGGATTCCGCCTCAGCTAACACATCTCTGCCGGGAGTAGCGGATGCCTCACCGGCGCGTTCCCGGCGTCGGCGCACGATGTTCCGCCAGATGCCGAAACCGAAGAAGCCGACGACAAGGATCGCGAAGATGCTCGCACCGACTCCTTCCCAGTCGGCGCGCACGCTCACGTCAATGGGGGCTGGCTGGCCCAGCGGAGTGCCGTTCAGGGTGAACAGGGTGACTCGCAAGACGACGTCGCCGTTACCGACGGCGGCGCTGAGTGGCACGGAAACCGCTTGTGAAGAGTTGGGCTGAATGATGGTCTCGAGGGTGTCACCGACAATGAGTCGACCGTTGGAGGGCACAATCTTGGCGCGCACGGTGACGGCTTGGTCCAGGGCATTGTCGAGCGTGATGCGGAGGTCAACCTTGCTGCCCACCACAATAATTGGTCCGCGGGTGGTGACAGTCACGGCGTGAATCAGGTCGAAGGAGGCAGCCAGGCTCGCTCCGACCTGCTCAGCCCAGGCCGACGTCTGCGAAGCCCAGGTCGTGTCGAGAAGGGCCAGCACATTCAGTCGTGCCGGAGCGGTGAACGCGAGGGGATCAGCCAAAATGGTGGCGAATTCAGAGATCGCCGCCTCGCGATCCAACAGGGATCGGGCGAGTGCGACCCGGTTGCTGTCAATTGCCCGGTCTTGAAAGGTCACCGTGGTGGCCGGGGCAGACTCCAAGGCTGACTGCAGGGGAGCCGCGTTCGACCAAGCCGTAGAATCGAGCGCCGCGAGGGTCTGACTGACCCGGGTGGCACTGGCCGGGCTACTGCGATCGAAGGTGACCAACATCGTGCGTGCCGAATTGGGGTTCTCCGCAGACACGATCGCCAAAAGCGCAGCAGCCTCGGAGACGTTAACCCGCCACTCGTCCTCGGACGTCGCCGCGGCGGCGGCCCGGATGGCGGCCGAGAGCACGGAGTCACTGACGAGGGCCAGCCCGCCCGGAAGGGCGAACGCTGCATTAGGGGTGAAGACGTCGGATTGCTCGACGTTGCCGCTGGAGAGGATAGTCGTCGTCTGGCCGCTCGCGGCAAACACGTCGAGGTCGGTGCGCGCAACACCCCCGGCGACCGGCCAGCCGATCGCGGTGCTCGTGTAATCCCACGCCAACAGGTCGCTGGTCGACGGAATGACCGTTGCGCCGGGTTCCAACGCGGGAGTCGGGGTGGGCGTTGGCGATGGGGCAGTTTCGGCTCCGGCGCGAGAGGTGATGCTGGGCACAGCGGTCGGGCTGGTCGTGGGCTCAGGGATAGGTGTGGCCGGCGGTACGACAAACAGACTGGCATCAATTGCCGCCGAGAAAGAGGTCGGCGTGAGTAGCGTCGTGGCTCCGGCCTGCGCTTGCAACGCGATATCGGCATCCGCATAGCCGAGCGGAAAGATGTCGTTACTGGTCCCAGCCAGACGGTCGAGCCAGGCCACGGCCGATGCCGGAGCCTTGGTGCCGAGCACGCGAATCGAGGCGATAATCTGCGGATCAAGGGCGATCGCTGCCGTTGGGGTCTCTATGGCGGCATCCAATTGGCGAGAGAGCAGACCGACCGAGCTCGTGTACGACTCGAGCGCCTTCAGGGTGATCAGCCCGGTCGTGCTTTCCGGGGTCGTGATCGGCAGGATGGAAGCGAGCCCGACCGGGGTGATCGCGCTGCCCTGTGACCAGACAAATGTGCCACGGCCCTCTGCCTGAATCGCGTCACCCACGCTGAGTATCGCGGTGATTCCACGCGATCCCCACGCGTTTCGGTCGCTCAATCCCACGGCCTCGGCCGAAACCGTGATGCTGAGGTTTGTACTGGCCCGAGCCGGAATAACTTCCGTCGTTGGTACGCTCACCAGCTGGTCGCCAGAATTTGTGTTCGCATCGGGTCGCAGCCAGCCATCGAGCGCAGCTCGCGTGGTCAGCGCCAGCTGCGCGAGGTACACATCGACGCGGCCGATCGGAATGCCAGCGTCCGTGTTGTTGTGCACGGTCACCGTAAGAACCAGATCCTGGCCCGGCGACAATTGCGGCGAAGTGGTCGGAGATACGGTGACGCTGATGGTGTCTTCGGGGGTTGTGGCGCTCGTGACCGTACTGTTCTCCGTAGCGGCCTGGGACAAGGGCAAAGAGAATAGGGGTGCAAAAATCAGGGACGCCAGGGTTAGGAATCCCAACAGAAACGCCGTGATTGGTCGCAATCGTCGATGACGCAACACGCTCCCGGCCGGGGGCACGGCAGCGCACGCGGCAACCGGGAACGCGGGCCGATGCGCGGGATCTGACTCGGCCACCATAAGGGGATTCTACGGCGTACCAGCGTAGAGCCGCCTGCACCGCGACTGCGCGCTTCAGGATGGCAACTAATATGGGGCTTATGCAGAGCGTCGCGGCAGCCCTCGCACGACTGGGCGACCTGGCTGCCACTCCCACGGTATCCCGTCTGGCGAACGCATTTGCGGTTGCCGGCCACGAACTCGCTCTGGTCGGTGGCCCGGTGCGCGATGCGTTCCTTGATCGTCCACTGCACGACCTGGATTTCACCACGGATGCGGCCCCCGACCAGATTCTCGCGCTCGTCAGGCCACTGTCTGAAGCGCAGTGGGACATTGGCCGGGCATACGGCACAATCGGTGCCAGCCTGGCCGGCGAGACGGTGGAGATCACCACCTATCGAGCTGACAGCTACGACGGCACCACCCGCAAGCCCGACGTCGTGTTCGGACGCCACCTCGAACCTGACTTGATGCGCCGCGACTTCACCGTCAACGCGATGGCACTGCGCCTGCCCCAGCTGACGCTCGTTGATCCGGCCGGCGGCATCGACGACCTGCTGGCCAAACAACTGCGCACGCCGAGCACTCCGGAGGTTTCCTTCGGAGACGACCCGCTGCGGATGCTGCGCGCGGCCAGGTTTACCGGGCAGCTGGGTTTCACGCTGGACCTCGACACCGCACTGGCCATGGAGAAGATGCGGGACAGCATCCGCATCGTGTCGGCCGAACGCATCGGTGACGAACTGTCGAAACTACTGGTCTCGAAGGACCCACGCGCGGGCATCGAAGTGCTGATGGAATCGGGCTTGGCCGAGATCGTGCTCCCCGAGATTCCCGGTCTGCAATTGGAGATCGACGAGCACCACCACCACAAGGACGTCTACCAGCACACCCTCACCGTGCTGGATCAGGCTATGGGCTACGAGAAATCACGCGGCAACCTTGAGTCTCCCGACCTGATCGTGCGCCTCGCCGCCCTAATGCACGACATCGGCAAGCCGGCCACCCGCAAACTCGAACCGGGCGGAGTCGTGAGCTTCTACCACCACGACGTGGTCGGGGCGAAGCTGGCTAAGAAACGACTGCGCGCCCTGCGCTTTGACAATGACACCATCAACGCCGTTGCTCGCCTGATCGAGCTGCACCTGCGATTCTTCGGCTACACCGAGGGCGCCTGGACCGACTCCGCCGTGCGCCGATATGTGCGCGACGCCGGGGACCAACTGGAACGGCTGCATATCCTCACCCGCGCCGACGTCACGACCCGCAACCGGCGCAAGGCCGATCGGCTCGGCTTCGCCTACGACGACCTGGAACAGCGCATTGCCGCTCTGGCCGAGCAGGAAGAACTCGGCGCCGTACGCCCCGACCTCGACGGCGAACAGATCATGGCCGTGCTCGGCATGAAACCGGGGCGCGAGGTTGGCGAGGCCTACCGCTATCTGCTCGAGCAGCGGCTGGACGATGGACCCCTCGGCGAGGACGAAGCCACTCGCCGACTAGTGGGCTGGTGGGCGGAGCGTGTCCAATAGGGGCAGCCTGCGTCGACGCAGGGCGATAACCGGCTATACCCTGCTCGCGCCCAGTCTGTTCGGCGTGGTCTGCTTCCTCCTCCTTCCGGTGCTCGTCGTGCTCTGGCTCAGCTTTCAGAGCTGGGACCTGATCGGCCCGATCACCTTCGTCGGCCTCGACAACTACCAATCCGTTCTCAGTGACGGCGTCTTTGGCAACTCCCTGCTGGTCACGCTCATCTTCACTCTGCTCGTGGTGCCGATTCAAACCCTGATCGGCCTCGCCGCGGCCACTGTGCTCACGCGCGGCCTGCCGGGGTCAGCCTGGTTTCGCACGATCTACGTACTGCCATGGATTTGCGCGCCACTTGCTCTCGGCGTCGTCTGGAAGTGGATCCTCGCGCCCACGGATGGGGCACTCAACACACTGCTCGGGCAGCGCGTCGAGTGGCTCAGTGACCCCGCACTCGCGCTTCCGGCTGTGGCCGCCGTGGTGATCTGGACCAACGTCGGCTACGTAACCCTGTTCTTCATGGCCGGGCTGCTCAACATTCCTGGGCAGATTCTCGAGGCGGCCCGCATCGATGGCGCCGGCGCGGTGAAGATGTTCTGGCATATCAAGCTGCCCCTGTTGCGCCCAACCATGTTCTTCGTGCTGGTCACCACGGTTATTTCGGCCTTTCAGGTCTTCGACCAGGTGTACGCGCTCACCCAGGGCGGCCCGGCACGATCGACGGATGTCGTGGCCGCGCGCATCTACTACGAAGCTTTCGAGGCCTTCGACCTCGGCCGCGCGGCCGTCATGGCCGTCGTTCTGCTGGTCATCCTGGTCGTCATCACCCTCGCCCAGCAGCTGTATTTTCGCCGGAGGGTCACCTATGAAATGGACTAGATTATCCTCCACGGTCGCCGTTTACCTTGTGCTCGTGCTGGGCGCACTGTTCACCCTCGGCCCGTTCCTGCTGAGTATCCTGACCGCGTTCAAGACACGGGAGCAGTTCGCGCAGCAGTCAGCGCTGAGCTGGCCTGACCCGTTCACCCTGGAAAATTTTGCGCTCTTGCTGAACGGTCCGGCCCAATTCGGGCGCGCCATCCTGATCACGGTACTCACGGCCGTGCTGATTCTGGTCGGGCAGTTGATCTGTTCGATTCTCGCCGCCTATGCCTTCGCCCGAGTCGACTTCCCCGGTCGCCAGATACTGTTCTGGGTGTACCTGTCGACCCTGATGATCCCACCGGTCGTGCTCGTCGTTCCGCTGTACCTCATGATGACCGAGGCCGGCCTGCGCAACTCGTTTTGGAGTCTCGTGCTGCCATTCGCGTTCGCCTCCCCCTACGCGATTTTTTTGTTGCGCGAATATTTTCGCGGCATTCCCCAAGAGCTCATCGATGCCGCCCGACTCGACGGGGCGAACACACTCGACGTGTTGGTCGAGATCGTCGTGCCGCTGTCCCGCCCGATCATCGCCACCCTGACCCTCATCACAATCGTGAGCCACTGGAATAGTTTCATGTGGCCGCTCGTGGTCACGACCGGCACCGAATGGCGGGTCGTGACCGTCGCCACCGCAAGCCTGCAAAGCCAGTTCAACGGCAATTGGACGCTCGTCATGGCGGCCACAACGCTCGCCCTGGTTCCGCTCCTCGTGCTGTTCCTGATGTTCCAGCGCAGCTTCGTCCGGTCGATCACCATTGCGGGTTCTGCGTAGGCTAGTCCCTTGGGGAAGGTTCGATCCGTCAACAGAGGACATCATGGCCAAGCGTTCCACCATCATTGCCGCCGGCGCAGCCGCCGTGCTTCTCGTCATCTCCGGGGCCGTCGCCGCACTGAATTTCTCCGACTCCGACACTGGAAACTCCGCGACCACGGTGACCGTGCGACTCTGGGACGAACAGGTCGCTGCCGCCTACGAGAAGTCCTTCACCGCTTTCGAAAAAGACAACCCCGACATCCACGTCGACGTCGAGATCGTGCCGTGGGACGACTACTTCGAGAAGCTGCGCACCGACGTCGCCGGTAACAGTGCTCCTGACGTGTTCTGGGTCGATGGCGGCAGCTACCCTGCCTATGCCGACGCGGGCGCACTGCTCAACATCACGACCGCCATGCCAGCGGATACCCAGGCCGGCTGGGTTCCAGCCGTCGTCGCCCAGTACACCCGGGATGCCACGCTGTGGGGAGTACCGCAGCTGGCCGACCCCGGCATCGCGATGTATTACAACGCCGACCTGCTTGGTGATGCCGGTCTGACCGCCGAAGACGTGTCTGCGCTCACCTGGGATCCCACCGGTAATAACGACACCCTCATCAGCGCGCTGCAGAAACTCACCAAGGACTACAACGGGAATACGGCCGACAGCGCAGATTTCGACGGTTCCAACCTGAGCCAATACGGCTACAACGCTGGCTACGACCTGCAGGCGATGGTGCTGAACTATCTGGCCTCCGGTGGTGCCCAGTTCCAGGATGAAACTAACCAGTATGTCTTTGCGTCTGACGCGGGTCTCGCTTCATTCCAGTACCTCGTCGACCTCATGAACAGGTGGCACGTCGCTCCGTCGGCCGCCGATACCAACACCAACGGCGATTTCAGCCGCGAGCAGTTTCTGCAGGGCAAGATGGCCCTGTTTCAGAGCGGGGTGTACAACCTCGCCAATGTGAGCGCTGGGGCGAACTTCGACTGGGGCGTCGTGCAACTTCCCAGCGGTCCCGCCGGCTCGATCAGCGGAGTCGATGGCATCGCTGCTGCCGGAAATGCTTCGTCGGAGCGCCCGGCGAAAACCCAGCGGGTGTTGGAATGGCTCGGGAGCGCTGCCGGCTCTGAATTCATTGGCGCTTCCGGCGCAGCGTCTCCGGCCGTCCTGGCCGCGCAGCCCGCCTACGCTGCTTATTGGGCAGCCGAGAAGGTCGACATCAGCCCGTTCTACGACGTTTTGGCCGGCGGAACGGCGCCGGCGCCGCGCGGTGCTGGCTGGCCGGCCGCCGAGAACGCCATGCGGCCGCTGCTTGACGAAGTCTTCCTCGGTCGCATTCCGGTGCAGCAGGGTGTGCTCGCAGCCCAGGACGCAGCGAACGCGACCCTGACCGAGTAAACCAGCTGATCGACTGGCGCAACGACGGGGTATCCGGTAGTCTGGGCAGGTTGCCTGCGTGCCGGATTCCCGGCCTCCGCGTTCAGCACATGCACAACCCTCCTGTTACAGAAAGTCTGTAGCCGTTTTAGTCCGAAGGAGGTGGGTTAGTCATGCATCAGTACGAACTAATGGTTATCCTCGATCCCGAGATCGATGAGCGCACTGTAGCTCCCAGCCTTGACAAGTTCCTCAACGTTGTTCGCAACGATGGTGGAACCATTGACAAGGTTGATGTCTGGGGTCGTCGTCGTCTCGCATACGAGATCAACAAGAAGACCGAAGGCATTTATGCCGTCGTTGACTTCACCGCGAACGCCTCAGCCACGGTCGAGCTCGACCGCCAGCTGAGCCTGTCCGAGGCAGTCATGCGCACCAAGGTGCTCCGCGCCGAAGAGGGCATTGCCCAGGTCGTCGTCGCTACCAAGCTGGCCGCAGAAAAGGCTGCCCGCAAGGCTGCCAACCCCAAGGTCATCGCGGCCAAGGCTGACGCTGCTGCTGCAGCCGCTGCCGCTCCGGCGGCCAAGGTTGCTTCTGCTGCGAAGCCTGTCGTCGCCGATGCAGTCGAGGCTCCGGCCGCTGCTGCTCCGGTTGCCGCCAAGGTAGACGCTTCCGCGCCGGTTGCTGCCGCCTCCACCGCGGTTCCCTCCGCGAAGGTCGCTGCCGCCAAGCCTGCTGCTGCCAAGGCCACCCCGGCTCCGGCCGCTGTTGCCGACAAGGCAAGCGACAAGTAGCCCATGGCTGGCGAGACCGTAATCACCGTGGTGGGCAACCTCACCAGCGATCCGGAACTGCGTTACACGCAGAACGGGCTGGCGGTTGCCAACTTCACCATTGCTTCTACTCCGCGCACATTCGATCGTGCGGCTAACGAGTGGAAAGATGGCGACGCGCTGTTCCTGCGTGCGAGCGTTTGGCGTGAATTCGCCGAGCACGTGGCAGGTTCACTGACCAAGGGGTCGCGTGTCATCGCTTCCGGGCGTCTCAAGCAGCGTTCGTACGAGACGAAGGAAGGTGAAAAGCGCACGAGCATGGAGCTCGAGATCGACGAAATTGGTCCCTCGCTGCGCTACGCCACCGCTTCCCTCACTCGCGCGCAGTCGTCCGGCCCCCGCAGCGGCGCTCCCGCTGTCGGTGGCCAGGGCAATGATGAGCCATGGGCACCCAGCGCCCCTGCCAAGACTGCTGCGCCCGCAGCGTCCGGCGGAGATGTTTGGAACAGTCCAGGCAACTTCAGCGACGAGACCCCCTTCTAAGCCACGCCACGCGCGTAGCTAACACCTTTTAAGAAAGTAAGGAAATCATGGCTGGAAAGTCGAGCGGCGACCGCCGCAAGCCGCTTCGCGGAGCTAAGGGTGGCAAGAACGCCGCTCCCGCGAAGTCGATTCGGGTTGGTGTCATCGATTACAAAGATGTCCCCACCCTGCGCAAGTTCATCTCCGAGCGTGGAAAGATCCGCGCCCGCCGCATCACAGGCGTCTCCGTTCAGGAACAGCGCCTCATCGCCCGTGCCGTCAAGAACGCCCGCGAAATGGCTTTGTTGCCCTACGCAGGCTCAGGCCGGTAAGGAAACCAAATGTCGAAATTGATTCTGACGCATGAGGTCTCCGGCCTCGGTGCACCCGGTGACGTCGTAGACGTCAAGAACGGGTTTGCTCGTAACTACCTCGTTCCCAAGGGCTTCGCTGTGGCGTGGACCCGCGGCGGCGAAAAGCAGATCGAGCAGATCAAGGCAGCCCGCGCAGCCCGCGAGCACGCAACCTTCGAAGAGGCTGAGGCGCTCAAGGTCAAGCTTGAGAACACCAAGGTCACCCTGGTCGTCAAGGCCGGCGCGGGCGGACGCCTGTTCGGTTCGGTCAAGACCACGGATGTGGCCAATGCAGTCGCCGCCGCTGGCCTCGGCACGGTCGACAAGCGCAAGATCGAACTCACCGCGATCAAGCTGACCGGTGAGCACAAGGCAACGGTTCGTCTTCGTGACGAACTCAGCGCCACGATCACCCTCGTGGTCGTCGCTGCCAAGTAACAACGCACCTCGGTAGGCCCGGCGCTCTACGGCCGGCAGCTTTTACCTAACCACGTAGCGGGAGATTCCTCAGGGAATCCCCCGCTACGTGGCGTTAACGAGCGATTTTGTGGCATTGACCCGCTGCTCTTGTGCACAGGTGAGCATTCGTATCGGCAAGGTTCAAGGGTTGATTGAGACTACTTTATTCACAACCCATTCTCCTACTTAAAGTCCTGATCAAAGACATTTTATTCGCAAAATATCAAAGTTTATCCACAGGCGAATGCACAGGTTCTGCACAATCTCCACGGCGTTTCGCGCAGATTATCCACAGCGTTATCCACAGGGGGGTTTGTGGCGAGTGCTGCTGGCTCCTTAGGGTGAATCAGTGTCGGCATCTCGCTCAGGCTGGTGTCTCCCGTCCCGTGTCGGTGGGCCCTGATACACCTATACGAACGACAGAGAATGAGGTGCGGAGTGTCAATCGCTCACCTGGGCCTGGCAAATCAGCCAGCGTCAAATGAGTACGGTTTGTCAGCGAGTGGGCCTGCCCGCGGAGAGCGGCCCGCTGAAGCCTGGAAGTCGGAGCGAGCACTGCCGCACGACCTCCTCGCAGAACAGAGCGCCCTCGGCGGCATGATGCTCAGCAAGGACGCTGTCGCCGACGTTGTTGAGACCGTACGAGGCGGCGACTTCTACATTCCCAAGCACGAGATAATTTTCGACGCAATTCTCTCGCTCTATGCCCAAGGCGAGCCGACCGACGTGATCACCGTCACGGATGAGCTCACCAAGGTCGGTGAACTCTCGCGGGCCGGGGGTGCCGACTACCTGCACACCCTGACGAGCCTCGTGCCCACTGCTGCCAACGCGGGGTTCTACTCGACCATCGTGGCCGAGCGCGCGCTGCTGCGCCGTCTGGTCGAGGCGGGCACCCGTATCGCCCAGATGGGCTACGCGGCTGAGGGGGAGGTTCTTGACCTCGTCAACACCGCGCAGGCAGAAATCTATGCCGTCACGGGGGGAACGCAGACGGAGGACTACGTTCCGCTCACCGATGCTGTGACGGCGGCGATCGAAGAAATCGAGGCCGCCAAGCTCAAAGACGGACAAATGAGCGGCGTCCCCACCGGATTTGCGGATCTCGACGAACTGACCAACGGATTCCACGGCGGCCAGCTCATCATCGTGGCCGCTCGTCCGGCGTTGGGTAAGTCCACCCTCGCCCTCGACTTCGCACGCTCGGCGTCCATCCACCACAACATGCCGAGCATCTTCTTCTCGCTCGAAATGGGGCGCAGCGAGATTGCGATGCGCCTGCTCGCGGCGGAGGCTTCCGTACCTCTCCAGAGTATGCGCAAGGGCACCGTTGAGGCACGCGATTGGACCACGATTGCCGCCACTCGCGGGCGCATCAACGACGCACCGCTCTACATCGACGACAGCCCGAACATGACCCTGGTTGAGATCCGTGCCAAATGCCGCCGACTCAAGCAGCGGGTGGGCCTCAAGATGGTCATCATCGACTATCTGCAGCTGATGACCAGTGGCAAGAAGGTCGAGTCCCGCCAACAAGAGGTCAGTGAGTTCTCGCGCGCTCTCAAGCTGCTCGCGAAAGAGCTGCAGGTTCCGGTGATCGCACTATCCCAGCTCAACCGTGGGCCAGAGCAGCGCGCTGACAAGATGCCGGCCATCTCCGACCTTCGTGAGTCGGGTTCACTCGAGCAGGATGCCGACATGGTTATTTTGCTTCACCGCGAAAGCGCCTACGAGAAAGACAACCCGCGCGCCGGTGAGGCCGATCTCATCGTGGCCAAGCACCGGAATGGCCCGACGCGCACCGTCACGGTTGCCTTTCACGGCCACTACTCGCGTTTCGCCGACATGGTGGCGGGCGGGTAGTTCGGGCCCGCGTCGTCGGCATCAGCGCGCTCGCAGATCCGGCCGGTGTGGCCGCGTAGACTAGGCCTGACAGATTTTGCAACGAAAGAGGTCGTGCGTGGCAAACGCGCAGGTACCATCAGGCGTCGGGCCCCGCTATTGGGCTGTACCCGTTGGGCGCGCCTTGATCGCAGTCATCCCGGCCATTATCATCACGTTCAACCGGGATCACTCCGCGCAGCTGGGTTTGATCGTTTTCGGGGCATTCGCCCTCGCGAGCGGCATCCTGCTCGTGTTGGTTGGACCGCGCACCCTGACCGTTGCTATCGACCGCAGCCTGTTTCTCATTCACGGCATCGTGAGCATGATCGCTGGCGCGCTAGCCCTCGGTTTCCACACCGGTGGACACGGGTTTTTTCTTTTCATCGTGAGCGTCTGGGGTGCCGTTACTGGTTTTCTCGAAATCTATGCCGGCATCCGGTTGCGCGCACGTCCTCTACCCGCCAAGGACTGGCTTTTCACCGGCATTGGCGGGGCGGTACTCGCTCTGCTTCTGCTGCTGCTTCCGCCCAACCCGGTGGTCTCGGTCGGACTGTTCGGCGCCTACCTGGTCTTTCTCGTTGTATTCCAGCCGATTGCCGGGCTGTCCCTCAAGGGGGATTCTCCCCGACAGCGTCCTCGCGCCACGGCAACAGCGGAACCCGCCCCTGCGAACACTGCAACCAATGATTCGGACTCCCTGTGACCAAAAAGACTCCTGGTACCCCCAACCCGGCGCACCAGCCGAGCCGCTCCGATCGGTTGAAGCCGGCCGAATTGCTCGGAATTTCCGGCGCGATGTCTCTCTTCGTCGGAGTGACCATTCTTCTCACGACGCGCGAACTCATGCTCTCGGTCATCGGGCTCGGGGTGACGTTCATAGTGGCGCTCGTGGTAATTGCGATGCTCGTGCTCGGCATGAAACCGAACGCGTCGGAGCAGACCGACCTGGACGAGCAAAACGGCTACTGACCGGCGCCGGACAGGGCATCTGGCCGGGCTCATCATGGTGCCCTACACCGTGATCCCCGCGGCCACCTCGAGCACGGACGGATTGCGCCGGGTCTTGAGGTCAAGACTCGGGGTCGTCCCCTACGGGCGGTCATCGGCATCCAGCCGCCGATAGCGACTCGGGGTCATATCGAGCTCGGCGTAGAACCGGCGATTGAAGTTGGCCAGATTTGAATAGCCAACACCGAGTGACACCGAGGCGATCGGGTCATCGGTCTGGGCAAGCAGCCGGCAGGCATTCGCGATAAGCAGCTTCTTCACCATGGCAGTGAAGGTCAGTCCACTCGCTTTCTAGCAGCTAGTCGGCACGACTCTGGGGTGGACCCGCGTCCCCCCGGGAGCGCGCACGTCGACTTACTCGATCCCCGAATATCAGAAAGTCGCTGCGGCCTTCGCCCCGATCACGCTCGACGTCATGAATTCGGTCAACCCGAAGCAGCCCGGGCTCAATCCGCAGCCGTGGGTTGGCATCCAGTATGTGATGATTCCCGAGTTCCAGGACGTTGGTAACCAAGTCGCCCAGTTGGTAGCGGATGCCATCGCCGGACGCACCACTATGGAGGAGGCCCTCGATAAGGGCCAGGTCATCGCTCACACCGCGGGCGACAATCAGAAGTAGCACCGCACAAGAACGTGCTGTTGGGGGTCGGTCAAACGGCCCCCGACAGCACAGCAACGATGAGGAAGAAGCAATGACAACCATGACGTCAACCCGGTCGCCAGCGCCGGCACCGCCCACGGCGAAATGATCGCACGCCGCCGCACTCTCCCTGCCCACGAAGGCTCGACAGTCACGGGCACTCGTGCTGCCCGCACTCTTGTTTTCGATCGTGCTCACCCAAGTTCCGCTTTTGGTCACGATCGACTTTTCGTTCCTCAACTGGAACCAGCTCCACCCGGCCGAGATCGCGTTCGCCGGGTTTCAGAACTACGCGGTCGTCTTCACCGGCCCCGACTTCTTCCCGTCGCTGATGGCAACCGTCGTCATCACCGGCTCGTCCGTGGTGCTCTCGCTCGTCTTTGGTTTGTTTTTTGCCGTCTCGCTCGATCGTAAGTTCATGGGCCAGGGTCTCGCCCGCACACTCATGATCACCCCGTTCCTGGTGATGCCGGCCGCCGCCGCTCTCATCTGGCAGTGGTCGATGCTCGACGTCAACGTCGGCTTGGTCAACGTGGGACTCAACCTCATCGGTATACCCTCGATCGACTGGAACACCGACTTTCCGGCGCTCACGATCATTATGATGCTCACCCGGCAATACACGCCGTTCATGATGCTCATCCTGCTTGCCGGGCTGCAGAGCCAAAGTCGGGAAGTGCTCGAGGCCGCGGCCGTTGACGGTGCCGGCCCGTTCCGAACCTTCCAGTGGATGACGCTTCCGCACCTGCGCCAATACATCGAGATCGCGACCCTCCTCGGGTCGATCATGCTCCTGCAGGCCTTCGACCCGATCGCGATCATGACGAAGGGAACGGGCGGTACCAAGACCCTGTCTTACCTGCTCTATGAGCGGGCGTTCATCGGACTCGACGTCGGGCAAGCCGCCGCCTTCGGGGTCGTCACGGTCATTGTGACGATCGCCGTCGCCACCCTCGCCCTTCGCACCCTCTTCAAAGTATTCATGAATGGAGGTGACCGCTGATGCGCAAGCTCACGGGCACCCTGATCACTGCAGCGACCTGGCTTCTGGTGCTGATGTTCTTCTTTCCCATCGCCTGCGCTCGTCTTTGACCGCGGCATGGGAACGTATCTCCTCAACTCGCTCACCGCGAGCCTGTCGTCGACAGCGATTGTGCTTCTCCTCGCCATTCCAGCGGCCTAGGGGCTGAGCATCCGCCCGATCAAGCGCGTTCAGGACGTGTTGTTCTTCTTCATCTCCACGCGCTTCCTGCCGGCCGCGGCGTCGATCCTGCCGGTGTTCTTCATCCTCAAGGCCCTCGGCGCTCTTGACAACATCACCGCGATCGGACTGCTCTACGCGGCCATGAACCTGCCGATCGCCGTGTGGATGATGCGGTCGTTCTGCAATGAGGTACCGCGCGAAATTGTCGCGGCTGCCCAGATTGACAGGGCGAACCCGCGAACCGAACTGATCCGGGTGGTGTTGCCGATTCTGTTGCCCGGCATCGCGGCCGTCGCCCTGATCTGTTTCATCTTCGCCTGGAACGAGTACTTCCTTGCGACGCTTCTCACGACCTCGATCGCTCGCACCACGCCGCCGTTCCTGGCGAGCTTCGTCGACGATCGTGGTCAGTTCCTCGCGGTGCTCTCCGCCGCGTCAACGATCGCCGTGCTGCCGGTCATCATCGCCGGGTGGGTTGCTCAAAAGCAGCTCGTGCGCGGACTGGCCACGGGAGCGGTGAAGTAAATGACTCAGCCCACACTGTCCAATGCGACACTCAGTAACCTGACGTCCGGGGTTGCCCGGCCTAACTACAAGCGCTCGAAAATAACGGCGGGAATCGTGCACTGCGGCGTCGGCCTCCTCGATGGTGACCGCAAAATGAAGGCCGTGCTCGACGAGCAGGATTGCCTCTATACCGTCACGCTCAAATACCCGGACGGACACCGCGAGCCGTCGATCATCGGCAGCATCGTCGAGTACCTGTTCGCGCCCGACGATCCGGAGGCCGTACTCGAGAAACTGGCGATCCCCGCTATTAGCATTGTGTCGCTCACGATCACGGAGGGCGGCTACAACTTCGACCAAGTCACCGGCACGTTTGACCAAACCCACCCGGGAGTGGTCGCCCTCACCGGGCTGCACGACGGCTGGCCCGTTGTCTGCAAACCGATTTTTCAGTGGGTCGTCGAGGACGACTTCGATCTCGGCCGCCCACCGTTTGAGCAGGCCAATGTGCAGCTGGTCGAGGACGTCACGCCATACGAGTACATGAAGCTGCGGCTGCTCAACGCCAGCCACCAGGCCCTGTGCTACTTCGGCTATCTGAGCGGCCACCGGTATGCCCACGAGGCCATGACGGATGTGGCGCTGCGAAGTTTCGTTGAACGCTACATGGATCGGGAGGCGACGCCCACGCTCAAACCGGTGTCCGGAATTGACCTCGATGAGTACAAGGCCACGCTGATCGCGCGGTTCTCGAACCCCGAGGTGCGAGACACCCTCGCCCGGCTGTGCGCCGAATCATCCGACCGAATCCCAAAATGGCTTGTGCCGGTCATTCGTGACCAGCTCGCCAGCGGTGGAGAGGTCGAGTGCTCGGCCGCTATCGTCGCCAGCTGGGCACGGTATGCCGAGGGCGCCGACGAGCAGGGTGAGTCGATCACTGTCGTCGACTCCTTGAGCACGACCAAGTTCTGGTGCGGGTTGCCGCCGTCGGCGTCTGCGGGAGCGATGTGCACTACTACCAGCACGGCCGCATCGGACGGTACGTGGTCGAGCATCCGCTCATTCTCGGTCACGAGTTGTCCGGGCGCATCACTGCGGTCGGCTCGAACGTCGACCCGGCTCGCGTCGGGAAGCGCGTTGCTGTCGAGCCGCAGCGACCGTGTCGCGTCTGCGAGCAGTGCAAGGCCGGTCGCTACAACCTCTGTCCCGACATTGAGTTCTTTGCGACGCCGCCGATCGACGGGGCATTCTGCGAGTACGTGGCGATTCAAGCGGACTTCGCCCACGCGATTCCCGACAGCATCTCCGACGAGGCCGCGGCGCTCATTGAACCCCTCTCGGTCGGCATCTGGGCGTGCAAGCGCGCCGACATTCGTCCGGGAAGTAGCGTACTCATCGCAGGGGCCGGCCCGATCGGCGTGATCATGGCGCAGACCGCGCGGGCTTTCGGCGCCACCACGGTGTACATCAGTGATATCGAGGATGACCGGCGCGCGTTGGCCCTGGAGCACGGGGCGACCGTGGCCCTCGACCCGCGGGTCGACTTGATCGAGGGTCTGGAGGTGAATGCGTTCATCGATGCCTCCGGGGTGGCGGCGGCGGTGCAGGCCGGAATCCTGGCGGTGCGGCCGGGTGGCCGCGCCATTCTCGTCGGGCAACGACACGGTCGAATTGCCCGTCTCCTGGATTCAGAACCGGGAGATCTGGTTGAGCGGCGTCTTCCAATACACCAACACCTGGCCGCTCGGTATAAAACTCGTTGAGAGCGGCGCCGTCGACCTCGATGTTCCGGCCCAATCCGGGCGGACGCCGCTCAGGCGTGGCCGCTCCAGCTACGGCAGATAGTCGATCAAAGAATCGGCGAGACCGACGTAGCTGGCCGGGGTCAGGGCCAGGAGCCGGGACTTGGCCGCGGCACCAATGTCGAGGGCCGACACAAACTCGGCCAGGTCGGCGCTCGAGATGCGCTTGCCGCGCGTTAGCTCCTTGAGCAACGCGTAGGGGTCTTCAATCGATGAGCGCCCCGCCGAGACCTCGGCACGAATCACGGTCTGAATTGCTTCGCCCAGGATTTCCCAGTTGGAGTCGAGGTCGCTTGTGAGAAGCCCACGGTCGATATCGATCTCGCCGAGGCCCCGCAGAATATTGTCGAGCGCGAGAAGCGAATGTCCAAAACCGACACCGATGTTGCGCTGGGTCGTCGAGTCGGTGAGGTCGCGCTGCAGACGGCTGGTCACGAGGGTCGACGCGAGCGAGTCCAGGATGGCAGAGGACAGTTCGAGGTTGGCCTCCGCGTTCTCGAACCGAATCGGATTGATTTTGTGAGGCATGGTGGAAGAACCGGTGGCACCAACCTGGGGGATCTGGCGAAAGTAGCCAATGGAAATGTAGGTCCAGATATCGGTGGCCAGGTTGTGCAGGATGCGATTCGCGTGGGAAGTGCGGGCATACAGCTCAGCCTGCCAGTCGTGCGATTCGATCTGGGTAGTAAGCGGGTTCCACCCGAGGCCAAGACCCTCGACGAAATCGCGCGAAAGCGCGGGCCAGTTGACGGAAGGCTCCGCAGCTACATGAGCGGCAAAGGTTCCGGTAGCACCGCTGAACTTGCCCAGGTATTCACCGGCATTGATCTGACGAACAATGCGCTCGAGCCGGTAAACGAATACAGCGAGTTCTTTCCCCATTGTCGTCGGCGTCGCGGGCTGCCCGTGGGTACGCGCCAGCATTGCATCCGCTCGAAATTCCAGCGCGCGGCTGCGCAGCGCATCAATGACCAAACTCAGTTTGGGTAGCCAGACAGTCTGGACGGCGTCACGAACGGTCAGGGCATAGGAGAGATTGTTGATGTCCTCGCTGGTGGCGGCAAAATGGGTGAGTTCGCTGATGTGATCGAGGCCCAGTGTTCCCAGGCGTCGACGGACGAGGTATTCGATGGCCTTGACATCGTGACGGGTGGTGGCCTCGAGCTCGGCCAGTTCGTTAATCTCGGCCTGACCGAAGTTGGTTACGAGCCCGCGCAGCGCGAGCTTCTGCTCGGCGGTCAGGGGGGCGGAACCAAACAGGCTGCGGTCGGTGAGGGTGATCAGCCACTCCACCTCCACTCGCACCCGGGCGCGGTTAAGGCCGGCCTCGGACAGGAACTCGCCCAGATCGGAAACGGCGGCTCGGTAGCGGCCATCTAGCGGGCTTAGAACCTGTACGGGTAGGTGACTCATCGGACTCCCTGTCGAATTGCGGGTGCAAGTTGTTTCACAAGTGCGTGACTTGCCCTCTCAATCATGCCCAATACGGCGTCAAACAACGCATCGTCGGAATAGTAGGGGTCTGGCACGTCGAGCAGGGGGGCCTGCTCGACGTCAAAGCTCAGCAGGAGGCGCACCTTGGCGCGATCGCGATCCTCCAATGTCCAATTCCGCAGGATGCGCTCCTGGCTGCGGTCGAGGACAACGACAAGGTCGTGCTCGGCGAACCACAGCGGGTCAAATTGACGGGCCCGATGGTGACTACCGTCGTAGCCGCGCTTGGCCAGGGCTGTGATCGTGCGACCGTCGGCTTGCTCACCCACGTGCCAGTCTCCGGTGCCGGCTGAACTGCTTGCGATGAGACGACCAAGACCAAGCCTCGTGACGAGGTCGCGAAGCACGACCTCGGCCATGGGCGATCGGCAAATGTTACCCGTGCAGACGAAAATGATTCGAAACGGCGTCGACTCATCCGGGGTGAGAGACGCAAAGGGCATGCCTCCCATTGTGGAGCAGTTTTGTCTTCTCCACACGCCCAGTTTTTAGCGTCTGTGCACAGTTTGCGCGACAGGCCACGGGACGGGTCGCTGATCCTGCGACGATCGTCCCTGACGAGCAGGTGTCATGGACCGTGTGGAGGTTCTGCTGTACGGTCAGGATCGCGATGAACGTCTGGCCATGTTGCGCACTCAACGCAATCTTCTCTTCACGCTGCACGCAGAGATCACAGCGGGCCGCCGACACCTGGGCATGCTTGACCCCAGTGAGGCCTGGAGTTCGCGCGCGCAGCGCGAATATTCGTTCCGAGTGGCCGAAATGCTTGCAGACCTCGATGTGGTTTTGCATCATCTCGATGACGCGCTCGCCAGTGTTCGCAGGCACATTCACGAAGAGGAGCGCATGTGTCTAGCGTGAGTAATGGCTTTGAAGACGGCGACCTGGTTGTCTCGGTGGGTGGCACCGCGATCGTGGCAACGGATGCCATTCTGGCTCAGTCCCAGTTTGTGGATGCACTCCGGGACGATGCCGCCGACTGGGCTGGTCGCGCCTATCGCATTCGAAATTTGGATCCGATGCGGCCGGCGAACTGGCTTGGACAGGATTCCTGGCCGGATCTTCTGCAGGCGGCCGGCAGACTCCATGGACTCGCGACGCTGTGTTCGGAAGTCGCGAGTTATCTCCGGGCAGCAGCCCGAAATTATGGCTATGTGGAGCGGCTGGCGCAAGAACTCGCGCTGCTTAGTGCCGCAGAGGTGGCTCACGACCTTGGCCGTCTTGTTCGTGCTTATTTTTTGGCTCTGTACAGCACGCCGCTCGGTGTCACCCTGACCGGGATTCTCACCCTCGAACTGATGCGCCGTTACGGAACCACGCAATCTTTGTCTGCGGTGCAGAACGGCGCAGCCGGCGGAGTGCAGATCAGCCCTCGCTTGCTCACCAACCCGGCTGTGGTGCTGCTCGTTCGGTTAGCGGCCTCATCAATCGACGACGCCGCCGCTGGTCTTCAAGGGACGCCGCGAATTGTTGGTCGTACATTCGGCGACGAGGGATTGGGACTGGTCGGTGTTTCCCAGACCGCCCTCGGGGTTGTGGCTGCGGCGCGCGGCCTTGGTCTGCTTCAGGAAGGTCCGGTGACGGCGACGGCGGTGGGAGCAGGAACGCGAGCGACTCCACCAGCAGGGGTCGGTGACCTGGCGGCTCGCATACCGAAAGCCGTCCCGGGCAAGTCGCAGGTGCGCATCGAGAGATACGGCACGCTCGAAAACCCTTCCTGGGCGGTCTACATCGGCGGAACGGTCGATTGGAACCCTGTCGCGACGACTGAACCCTGGGACCTCACGGCCAACATTGCTGCGGTTGCCCGCCAGAATGCGGGATCCTTCTCGGCTGTCATCGACGCTATGAAAGCGGCTGGCATTGCACCGTCCGATCCGGTTGTCCTTGCCGGCCATTCTCAGGGCGGGCTGGTCGCAACCCAGGTTGCGGCGTACACCTGGTTCAATGTGGAGGCGGTCGCAACCTTTGGGGCACCCGAATCGCGAGTTCCGGTGCCACCCGGCGTGGCCACGATGACGATAGAGCACACCGATGACGTCGTGACCGCCATGGGCGGCGCCAGCATGATCGATTCCGACGATCGACTTCTCGTTCGGCGCGAAGCGTTCGCTGGGCAGGAGCCGCCAACCGGGACCGTGCTGCCTGCTCACGATCTCGATACCTACCGGGAGACGGCGCGCATGATTGACGCCTCGCCGGAAGATAACCTCAGCGGCTTTCGATCCACTGTGACCGAAATTATCGGGAACGAACCGGGCGAGGCCATGCTGTGGCGCGGCATCCGCTTGCCGGGAGGACCTGCGCACGGGTAGGGCGCGCGTGGGTGCGGCCCGATCAGTCGCGCGCGGTGACCGGGCGCAGAATGAGGCCGAGCAGCCAGGAGATAACGCCGAGTACGAGTGCGCCGAGCACGCCCCACCAAAAGCCGTCGACGACGAGGCCGAAGCCCAGAAACCCGGAGAGCCACGCCACCAGCAGCAGGAGCAGTCCGTTGACGATGAGTGAGAACAGGCCCAATGTCAAAATATAAAGAGGAAAAGCCACGACGCGCAGCACACCGCCGACCACCGTATTGACGAAACCGAAGATCAGCGCAAGGAGCAGATACGTGAGCACGCTGGCACCCGGGTCCGGCGCGTAGGGCGTGACGTGCACGCCGGTCACAAATAGGGCCGTGAACCACAGGGCTACCGCAGTGACGATCAGTTGGATCAGAAATCTGGCCATGCCTCCACTATCTCACCGGCTTGCAGCGGGCGAAAGTCCAACGAACGTTCATTCGTCATTGCGAATATATGCGGGCGTAGACTCGCCGAGTGAGCCTCTCAGACCGACCCTCCGTCCGCCTGCGCCCGGAGATTATCGCCCTTCCGGCCTACAAGCAGGGCAAACCGGCCGATGCCAGCGCCTACAAGCTCTCCAGCAACGAAAACCCGTTCGATCCGCTGCCCGGCGTCATCGCGGCGGTCACGGCCGAAACGGCCTACAACCGGTACCCGGACGCCTCGGCGCTGGTTCTGCGCGAGCACCTGGCCGCCAAGTACAGCATCGGCGTCGATCAGGTGCACATCGGTTCCGGGTCGGTGGCCCTGCTGGCCCAGCTCATTCTCGCTGCTGCAGGTCCGGGCGATGAAGTGCTCTACTCGTGGCGGTCGTTTGAGGCCTATCCCTCACTCGTAACCGTTGCGGGTGCGCGCAGTGTGCGCGTACCCAACCGCACCGATCACGCCCATGACTTGCCCGAAATGGCCGCCGCGATCAGCGAGAACACCCGGGTCGTCATCGTGTGCTCGCCAAACAATCCCACCGGCACGGTCGTGACCAAGGACGAATTCGAGGCTTTCATGGCCGTCGTCCCGACCGACCTGCTGGTCATTCTCGATGAGGCATATATCGAGTTCGTTACCCAGGCGGATGCTGTCAGCGGGCCATTGCTGCTCGCCCGCTACCCCAACCTGGTTGTCCTTCGCACGTTCTCCAAGGCGTACGGCCTCGCCGGGCTGCGGGTTGGTTATGCGCTCGGCCCGGTAAACATACTCAACGCCGCCCGATCGACGGCGATCCCTCTCTCGGTGACCGCGCAGGGGGCAGCCGCCGCGATCGCCTCCCTCAACGCGGAGAAAGAGCTGCTAGATCGGGTTCGAGTCATCGCCGCGCGTCGCGATACGACCTGGCGGGCGCTGATCGACCAGGGCTGGAACATCCCTGCACCCCAGGGCAATTTTCTCTGGCTGCCCACGGGCGATGAAACGACCAGTGTCGCTGAGGCACTCAGCGCGGCCGGCCTGGTTGTGCGTCCCTTCGCGCACGAAGGTATTCGGATCTCGATCGGTGAGGAGCAGGCTGTGGCGACACTCCTATTAATAAGCGCGGATCTTGTCGACGCGCTTCCCGCCGACCACCCGGCTCGAAAGATAGGTTAGTACGATGTCAGCCACTCGAAACGACGCGACAGCATCACGCACTGCTGCAGCGTCCACACCTTTTGGTCTCGATGGGGCCGACACCTGCGTGCGCATGATTTCCCCGACCGGAGTATTCGAGCCGAACGCCGCCGCCGAAGAGTTTCTGCCCTACCTCGACCGGATCACCGAGGCCGACCACCGACGTTTTTATCGCGATATGGTCGTGGTGCGTAAGTTTGACACCGAGGCGGCCAACCTGCAGCGGCAGGGCCAGCTGGCGCTCTGGGTTCCGAGCCACGGCCAGGAGGCCGCACAAGTGGGATCCGCCTACGCCACCCGGCCGCAGGACCATGTGTTCCCGTCGTACCGGGAGCACGTCGTTGGAATGATCCGCGGCCTTGATGTTGTGGACATTCTGCGAATGTTGCGCGGGGTGACCCTCGGCGGCTGGGTACCCGAAGAGCACGGAAACTTTCACCTCTATACCCTCGTGCTCGCCTCACAGACCCTGCACTCAACCGGTTACGCCATGGGCATGCAACTGGACGGCTCGACCGCGACTGGCAACCCAGAGACCGACCAGGCCGTCATTGTTTACTACGGCGACGGAGCATCATCGCAGGGCGATGCCAACGAGGCGCTCGTTTTCGCGGCGAGCTACCAGACGCCGCAAGTGTTCTTCCTGCAGAACAACCACTGGGCCATCTCGGTGCCCGTCGCCCGTCAGTCTCGCACGCCGCTGTACCTGCGTGCCGGCGGTTTTGGAATGCCCGGCACCCAGATCGACGGCAATGATGTGCTCGCGAGCTTCGCCGTCACGGCAAAGTCGATGGATGACGCTCGCGCCGGTCACGGACCGTCGCTGATCGAGGCACTGACCTATCGGGTCGGCGCCCACACCACCGCCGATGATCCGACCAAATACCGCGACCCAGAGGAACTCGCCTACTGGGTGGCCCGCGACCCGATCGTGCGCTTTCGTAGCTATCTGAAGGGCTTGGGCGTCGAGCAGCACTTCCTCGACGACGTCGACGATGAAGCGGCCGATTTCGCCGCCGACTCCCGTCGTCGTGCTCTCGAGATCACCGGTCCGGAGCAATCGGTGATCTTCGACAACGTCTACGCCGAACCGCATCCGCTCGTGGCTGAGCAAAAAGCCTGGCTGGAACGCTACGAAGCATCCTTTGACGAAGGCAAGAACTGATGACCGCTGCACTAGACACCAGCGTGGCATCCGCTTCGCTACCGATGACCAAGGCTTTGAACGCCGGGCTGCGTCGCGCAATGCTCGACGACCCCAGAGTTCTACTGATGGGTGAGGACATCGGCCCCCTCGGTGGAGTATTCCGGGTCACCGAGGGCCTCATTGCCGAATTCGGGGACAAGAGGGTGCTCGATACGCCGCTCGCCGAATCCGGCATCATCGGCACGGCAATTGGCCTGGCTATGCGCGGGTTTCGACCGGTCTGCGAGATTCAGTTCGACGGATTCGTTTTTCCCGGCTTCGACCAGATCACCAGTCAGCTCGCTCGCATGCGCAACCGCCACGAGGGCGGGCTCATCATGCCGGTGGTCATTCGTATCCCCTACGGCGGACACATTGGTTCGATCGAGCACCATCAGGAGAGCCCGGAAGCCTACTTCGCGCACACTCCCGGTTTGCGTGTGGTTAGCCCCTCTAATCCGCACGATGCCTACTGGATGATGCAGGAGGCTATCGCCAGTGATGACCCGGTGATCTTCTTCGAGCCCAAGAGTCGCTACTGGCCCAAGGGTGAGGTGCGCTTTGACGAAAGCGGAACTCCCCTGCACGCCAGCCGTGTGGTGCGGGCCGGCACCGACGTCACCGTAGTCGGTCACGGCGCTATGGTCAGCGTGCTGCTCCAGGCGGCTGAACTCGCCACCGCGGAGGGCATCAGCCTTGAGGTCATCGACCTGCGCTCGATCTCCCCGATCGACTATCGACCGATTCTGGGTTCGGTGCAGAAAACTGGCCACCTCGTGGTCACCCAGGAAGCTCCCGGTTTCGTGAGCGTCGGCAGTGAGATCGCCGCCACGGTCGCCGAGCGATCGTTCTACACGCTCGAAGCCCCCGTGTTGCGGGTCTCTGGCTTTGACACACCGTTTCCGCCGGCCGCCGTCGAGACGCATTTTCTGCCCAGCCCCGATCGGGTGCTCGAAGCCGTGGACCGCGCTCTCGCCTACTAATACACTTCAAGAAAGGCACCTTATGAGCGTGTCGAAATTCACCCTCCCCGATGTCGGCGAAGGCCTGACCGAGGCTGAAATCGTCGAGTGGAAGGTCGCGCCCGGCGACACTGTGACGATCAACCAGGTTCTCGTTGAGATTGAAACAGCCAAGTCCCTGGTCGAGCTGCCGTCGCCGTTCGTTGGCGTGGTCGCGGAGATTCTGGTCGCGGCCGGCACTACCGTCGACGTGGGTACCCTCATCATCACGATCAATCCCGATGCCAACGCGAGTGGAGACCAGCCAGCGGCAGCTCCGACAGCGGATGTCGTCGCATCCGCCGTTGACTCTTTGGCCACAGATACGAGCAGCACGATCAGCGATGAGGCGCCGGAACCGGTGCTCGTCGGCCGCGGTGCCGCCGCTACTATGCCGACCCGTCGGCGTCGGCACACCGCCACGAGCGTCGCCCACGAGACGCTCGCGCCAAAAGCCCCGGCGCGCGCGCCCGCGCAGCCGCTGGAACCGACCCGGCGCGCGGCATCCGTTGGACCGGTAATGGCTAAGCCGCCCATTCGGAAGCTCGCCAAAGACCTCGGCGTCGACCTCTCCCTCGTCGAGGCGACCGGGCCGGTCGGCGACGTGACTCGCGAAGACGTGCTGCGCGGCGCGACCCAGGCCAGCGTGTTCCGCAACATCCAGACGCCGGAATGGCCGGTCGATCGCGACGAGCACATTCCGGTGAAGGGCGTGCGCAAGGCCATCGCGCAGGCGATGGTGAAGAGTGCGTTCACGGCCCCGCACGTGAGCCTGTTCGTTGACGTCGATGCCACCCGCACGATGGAATTCGTCAAGAGGCTCAAGGTGTCCACGGACTTTGCCGGCATTCGCGTGTCGCCCCTGTTGATCATGGCCAAGGCCATGATCTGGGCCGTGCGGCGCAACCCCACGGTTAACTCGACCTTCACCGATGAGGAAATCATCGTGCGGCACTACGTGAACCTCGGCATTGCAGCAGCGACCCCGCGCGGGCTGATCGTGCCCAACATCAAGGAAGCGCAGGATATGAGCCTGCTCGAGCTTGCTGCGGCCCTCGAGAAACTCACCCTGACCGCGCGCGACGGTAAGACCAGCCCGGCCGAAATGAGCCATGGCACGATCACGATCACCAATATCGGCGTGTTCGGCATGGACACCGGCACTCCCATTCTCAACTCGCCGGAGGCTGGAATTGTGGCCCTCGGCACGATCAAGCAGAAGCCGTGGGTCGTGGACGGTGAGGTGCGGGTGCGGTACGTGACCACCATCGGTGCGAGCTTTGACCACCGCGTCGTTGATGGCGATGTCGCGAGTCGTTTTCTCGCCGACGTTGCGAGCATCATCGAGGAACCCGCGCTGCTGCTCGAATAGAGAGCCTCTCCGCTAATGGTTTTGACAATCATTATCAGCAAGGCTATTCTCAGGGAATGCCCAAGAGATACTTCGTCCTTCCCGCACTCCTCGCATCTGCCGCCCTCGCCCTCTCGGGATGTTCGGCCGGAGCGACCGTGCGCGCTGACGGCGCGGCCGCGGACCTCAAGATCGTCGCCACGACCACCCAGGTCGCCGATTTCACCCGCAACGTGGTCGGCGATGCCAGAGGTGTCGACCTGACCCAACTCATCCAGCCAAACCAGAGCGCCCACAGCTATGACCCGTCCGCGGCCGACCTGACCGCGCTCGGCGCCGCCGACGTGCTCGTGATCAACGGCGTCGGACTCGAAGAGTGGCTCGATGACGCCATAGCCGCATCCGGCTTTGACGGCGTCACGATCGATGCCGATGAGGGCATCACGATCTCCGAGGTCGGGGCGGGCGAGGGTCAGGCGGCCGACGAACACGCCGACGAAGAAGCGGATGCGCACGCTGACGTGGCCGAGGATGAGCATGCCCACGAGGGCGGCGATCCGCACATTTGGACGAACGTGCAGAACGCGGAGACCATCGTCGCCACGATCGCCGGCGGCCTCACCGCCGCCGACAGTGCCAATGCCGCGACCTTCAAGACCAATGCGACGGCGTACACGGCGCAACTCAACGACCTCGACGAATGGATCCACACCAACGTCGACACGGTGCCGGAGAGCGAGCGACTACTAGTGAGCAACCACGACTCCCTCGGCTACTTCACCGCTGCGTACCACATCGATTACGTCGGTTCGGTGATTCCAAGCTTCGACGACAACGCCGAGCCGAGCGCCGCCGAGATCGACTCCCTCGTCGCGGCCATCACGGCAACCGGCGTCACGTCCGTCTTCTCCGAGGCCTCGCTCAGCCCCAAAACCGCCGAGACGATTGCGACCGAAGCCGGTGTGACCGTCTACTCCGGCGAGGACGCCCTGTACGTTGACTCGCTGGGCCCCGAGGGCAGTGCCGGCGACACCTATATCAAGGCGCAGTTGCACAATGCCACGCTCATGCTCGACTCATGGGGCGTCACGCCCTCTCCACTGCCCGCCGACCTGCAATAGTTAACACGTGATCGAGAACACTTCTCAAGTAACACCCACGGTGAACGCTGCCGCCGCTCTCCGCGTGGTAACGGCGTCCTTTGCGTACGGCGCAGACCCTGCGCTGACCGGCATCGACTTCACGGTATTGCCCGGCCAGGCTGTTGCCCTGATCGGCCCGAACGGGTCGGGCAAGTCCACCCTGCTCAAAGGTGTCCTCGGGCTCATCACGCGCACGTCCGGTACCGTCGAGGTGCTTGGACAGTGGCCGGCGCCGGCCGGCTACATCGGCTACGTGCCCCAGACCGACCAACTCGACCCCCACTTTCCGGTCTCACTCGAGCAGGTCGTCATGATGGGCCGTTACCGCTCTCTCGGCTGGTGGCGCATGCCAACCAAGGCCGATCGCCGAGCCGTGGCCGAGGCGCTGGAGACCGTTAGCCTAGGCGATCGTGCCAAGGCACGCTTCGGTGAGCTCTCGGGCGGGCAGCAGCAACGCGGTCTGCTCGCGCGCGCTGTCGCATCCGCCCCGCGCTTGCTCCTGCTCGATGAGCCCTTCAACGGTCTCGATCAGGTCAACCGGGATGCCCTCATCGAAACCGTGAAACGCCTCAAGGCGCAGGGCGTTGCCGTGCTGGTTTCCACCCACGACCTTGACCTCGCGCGCGCCGTCTGTGAGTGTGTGCTGCTGCTCAACGGCGCTCAGGTGGCATTCGGACCGCGCGATGCGGTGTTGACACTCGCCAACGTACAGCAGGCGTTCGGCTCCGTTGGCGTGGAAATGGACGAGCACACCATCGTGGTTCCCGGTCACGGAGGTCACTGAGTGGATGTCTTCACTCCGCTGATCACCGCCTTCGACCTGCCGTTCATGGCCAGGGCGTTGCTCGTGCTCGTCGTTCTCAGCTTGGTCGCCGGACTCGTCGGTGTACTCGTCAACCTGCGCGGGCTGGAGTTCATCAGCGACGGACTCACCCACGCAGTCTTTCCCGGTGTGGCCATCGGATTTGTCTGGGGTGGCCGCGACGGGCTGTTTGTAGGAGCCATGGTGGCGGCGCTCATCGCCGCCGTCGTGCTCACTATCATCGTCAAGCGTGCGGTCACGTCAGACGCCGCGATCGCCATCGTCTTCACGGCCATGTTCAGCGTGGGGATAATCGTAGTTTCACGGGAAACAAATTATGTCGGTCAGTTGGACGCCCTGCTGTTCGGGCGCCTGCTGACCGTCAGCCCGGCCGAGGTCAACCAAACCGTTGTGGTCTGCCTGATCGCCCTGATCATCGTGGGGTTCACGTTGAAGGAGCAGGTCTTTCGGGCTTTCGACCGTGAAGGCGCGGCTGCGGCCGGCTACCGGCCGCTCCCGCTCGACATTCTGCTGAACGTCGCCATTGCCCTCGTCGTCGTGGCGGCAAGCAGCGCTGTGGGCAACCTGCTCGTCCTGGCCGTGCTGATCGTGCCGGGCGCAGTCGCCCGCCTGGTGACCAATCGGTTGTGGCTGCTTTTTCCGGTCGCCGCCGGCTTCGCGATACTGGCCGCCTGGGTGGGGCTGACGCTCGGCTACGAAGCATCCGTCAACGGCGGCGTCGACCTGCCAAGCGGAGCTACTGTCGTGCTCGTGCTCGTCGCGGGCTACGTGTTAGCCCTGGTCGCGCGGCTCGCACTGGAGCGAATCGGCGGCCCGCGTCGACAGCGCAGTGCCGTACCGGTGGCACACTGATGGGCTACTTCGAGCAGGCCCTCCTGGCCGCACTGCTGATCGGGGCGCTCAGTGGCCTTGTCGGCACCCTGGTGGTGCTGCGCCAGCGCACCTTCTTCGCCCAGGCACTCACCCACGCCACCTTTCCGGGAGCGGTCGGCGCGGCAATTCTCGGTGTGAGCATTCCAGTCGGCGCCGCCGTGGCGAGCGTAGTCATCGTCGGCGTCATGACGTTGATCGGGCGGGTCAAACGCCAGGGAAACCAGGTGGCATCCGGCATTCTGCTCACCGCCGGATTTGCGCTCGGCGTTCTGCTGCAGGGGCTCAATCCGTCATTGCCGGTCAAGGTCGACTCCTACCTGGTGGGGTCGATTCTCACGGTGAGCAGCAATGATGTGGCGCTCGTGGCCATAGTGCTGGCGTTTGCCGTACTGGCCATTGTCTTTCTGGGCAAGCAGATCATATTCTCGACCTTTGACGTGAACGGATTTCGCGCGGCTGGCTATCGAGAATGGCCGATCGAACTGCTGACTCTGGGACTCATAACGGCCACCGTCGTCACCGCGATGCCCGCAGTGGGGGCCATCCTCGCCATCGCCCTGATCGCTGCCCCCGCCGCAGCCGCCCGGCTCGTCTCGCGCACGACCACGCAAATGTTCATCATCGCCCCCCTGCTCGGAGCCCTGGCCGGGCTGGTCGGCGTGCTGCTTTCGCGTTCACTCGACCTTGCGGCAGGCCCGGCGATTGCCCTCACTGCGGTCGCGCTGTTCCTGCTCGCTCTGCTGCTGCGGCGGCTGACACGTGCACGACGACCCCGCGAAGCAGATGCGCGCCAGCCACAGCGAACATCGCTACGGTTGATGTCATGAAGCGAAACACCTGGCAGCGCGAGGCCGTTCGGGGTGCCCTCGACGCTAACGACGGCTTCGTCAGCGCACAGGCGCTGCATTCCGCCTTGCACTCGACCGGATCCCCGATCGGACTGGCGACGGTCTACCGCGCCCTGGCCGACCTGGCCGTCACGGGTGATGCCGACTCGCTTCAGTCACCAGAAGGTGAAAGCCTGTATCGGGCGTGCAGCACCAACGACCATCACCACCACCTGATCTGCCGCAATTGTGGTCTCACGGTCGAAATCGAAGCGGATGCCGTCGAGACCTGGGCCAAGGACGTCGCCGCCCAGAACGGGTTCACCCAGGCCGCCCACGTCGTTGACGTGTTCGGGCTGTGCGCCGCCTGCACTGCCCAAGCCGCAGCATCCGCTCGGTAACGCGAAACATCTCGACGGCCCGCCGGAGGGCTGGCCGGTAAAAGCACGTGTTCGCGCACTTTCGACGGAGATTCGCGGACGAATTTGCACTGCGTCCCGGGAGCCCGTATCGTGGAGACTTGCTGCGCCTCTGCGCGCGCATTGCGAGCTGGTCATTTATGAGCAGCTCGCCGACAAGGGATCTTGGGAAGGGCATTCGCCCTTCGGTAATGGAGGAAACCATGGCATCTGTATGCCAGGTGACCGGAGCTGTTCCCGGCTTCGGACACAACATTTCGCACTCGCACCGACGCACCAAGCGTCGTTTTGACCCGAACGTTCAGAAGAAGACGTACTACGTGCCGTCGCTTCGTCGCAAGGTCACACTGACCCTGTCCGCAAAAGGCATCAAGGTTATTGATGCTCGTGGCATCGAGAGCGTCGTCAAGGACGTTCTCGCTCGTGGGGTGAAGATCTAATGGCTAAGGCTCATGACGTACGTCCGATCATCAAACTTCGTTCCACGGCTGGAACCGGTTACACCTATGTGACCAAAAAGAACCGCCGTAACGACCCCGACCGTCTCGTGCTCAAGAAGTACGACCCGGTTATCCGCAAGCACGTTGATTTCCGTGAGGAGCGCTAAACATGGCGAAGAAGAGCATGATTGCCAAGAACAACCAGCGCAAGGTCATCGTCGAGCGGTACGCCGTCAAGCGCCTTGAGCTCAAGAAGGCCCTGGTTGACCCTGCTGGCACCGACGAGTCGCGTGAAGCCGCTCGCAAGGGCCTGCAGAAGCTGCCGCGCAACGCGAGCCCGGTGCGCCTGCGCAACCGTGACGCCGTTGACGGTCGTCCCCGTGGCCACCTCTCCAAGTTCGGCATCTCGCGGGTTCGTTTTCGCGACATGGCGCACCGCGGCGAGCTGCCCGGCATCACCAAGTCCAGCTGGTAACTCCTTCTGGCAACCGCTGAAGCTTGTCTTCAGCGGCTTCTGAATCATCCAAACGGGATGTCGACTTCGGTCGACATCCCGTTTTGTGTAACCTGCTCTGTGGCCCGTTCCGTCCCCGGCGGTTTCGCGGAGAGCGAAAATCGGGTGCCCAGAGGGGAAAACCACCCCGAAATGGCCAAAAAACGCCGTAAATCCGGGGATTTTGGCGGATCAATGCTAGATTTCAACTCGGTCGAACCGACCAGCGGGGCTTCTCTTCGAGGAGCATCCGTATTACGAATATCGCTGTTTTTACAGACGAAGGTCCGAGGAGGACACTCAATGGCTGACAAGTCGCTGAACAAGACCGAGCTCGTTGCCAAGGTTGCCGCTGACTCCGGACAGAGCCAGGCCGCCGTTGACGGCGTTCTGAACGCATTCTTTGCAACCCTGGCTGAGACCGTTGCCGCCGATGGCAAGGTCACCATCCCGGGATGGCTGGGCGTCGAGCGCACGGCAACCGCTGCTCGCACCGGCCGCAACCCGCAGACCGGCGAAGAAATCGCCATTGCTGCCGGCCACCGCGTCAAGCTGACCGCCGGAAGCAAGCTCAAGGCTGCCGCCAAGTAGCTTTTGCTCAAAAAAGGGGCGCCGACCGTGGTCGACGCCCCTTTTGGTGTCTTCTAACGTGTCGAAATACACGACCTCGTGCCCGCCGCCGCTGCGCGTGCGCGAGGAGGCAAGACGGATGCTCAGGACCGGGCGAATAAGCTGGGTGGGTGCCCCGTATAGTCCGCGTTCTCGGACCGGCAGCCCTGCTGCTGGTCGCTGTGTTGTCCACCCTTGTCGCCCTGGCCTTCGGCGGTGGCGCTTCTGCCCAGCTCCTCGCCGACCCGGGACCGGTGGTGCGATGGGGACTCCCCATCGCCAAGCTCGTGGTCAACCTCGCGGCAGCCGGCACGATCGGTGCCCTCGTGCTCACCCTGTTCGCGCTCAGCCCCAAGGAACGCGAGTTCGGCACCGCCCTGGACTTCGCCGCAGCGTGCGCGGCGCTGTTCGCCGTCGCATCCGCTCTCACGGGCTTTTTGACCTTTCTGCAGGTCACCAATGTGCCACTCGGCATCAGCGATCAGTTCAGCGCCACGGTCGGCCAATTCTTCAGCCAGATCGAACTGGGGCAGGCCTGGCTCGCGACGACCTTGATCGCCGCCGGCGTCACCGTCTTATGCTTCGCCGTGCGCAATCACACCGCGCTGATCTTTGTGACCGTGCTGGCGCTGACCTCTCTGCTGCCCATGGCGCAGCAGGGGCACGCGGCGGGCGCGGCGGGACACAACGCCGCAATCACGGCGCTCGGGCTGCACCTCGTCTTCGCGGCAATCTGGCTGGGTGGCCTGCTCACCATCATCGTGCTGCGTACCCAGTTGAACGGCGAACGCATCCGCCAGGTGATCGGGCGGTATTCCTCGCTCGCGCTGGTCTCATTCATCGTGGTTGCCGCGTCCGGCTATGTCAGCGCTGAACTGCGCATCGGCAGCTGGGACAACCTTCTCAGCCCCTACGGCCTGCTCGTGCTCGTGAAGGTCGCCGCCCTCGTCGCACTCGGCGGGTTCGGCATTCTGCAACGCCGGTTTTTCATCAAGCGGATGCAGCGGACCGGGCCAGCGACCGGACGTTGGTTCTGGTGGCTCGTCGTGACTGAGCTCGGTTTCATGGGCCTCGCGTCCGGTGTGGCCGCTGCGCTCGCCCGCACGGCGACGCCCGTCGCGCAGGTGGTAACAACCGAGATCCCCCAGTCAACGCCGGCGCAGATTCTGACCGGTGAACTTTTGCCGCCCGAACTCACCTTCTCGCGCTATTTCACCGAGTGGAGCTTCGACCTGGCCTGGATTCTGTTCTGTGCCTTCGGCATCTTCTTCTATCTCGCCGGCGTCTGGCGGTTGCACCGTCGCGGCGACACCTGGCCGATCTACCGCAGCGTGCTCTGGGTTCTGGGCATGCTCACCCTGTTCTACATCACCAACGGTGGAGTGAATGTGTACGAGAAGTACCTGTTCTCCACCCACATGCTCGTGCATATGGTGCTGACCATGCTCGTACCCTTGATGCTCGTGCCTGGCGCCCCGGTAACCCTCGCCGCGCGAGCGATCGCCAAGCGGAAGGACGGCAGTCGGGGCGCGCGCGAGTGGATCCTCACCGCGGTGCATTCGCGCTTTGCCAGCATCGTCGCCAACCCGATTGTCGCGGCCGTGCTGTTCGGTGTCTCACTGTGGGTGTTCTACTACACCTCCATCTTCAGCTGGGCCACCACCGACCACATCGGCCACCTGTGGATGATCGTGCACTTTCTCATTACCGGCTACCTGTTCGTGCAGTCCCTGATCGGCATCGACCCGGTGCCGTACCGCCTGCCGTACGCATTCCGACTGCTGTTGCTGCTGGTTACGATGGCCTTCCACGCGTTTTTCGGCCTCGCCCTGATGAGCGGAACTGGGCTGCTTCTGGCCGACTGGTACGGAGCGATGGGCCGGACTTGGGGAGTGTCACCAATCGCTGACCAGCAGATGGGTGGCGGTGTCGCCTGGGGAATCGGCGAGCTGCCGACCTTCGTGCTGGCCGTCGTCGTCGCGATTATGTGGAGCCGTGACGACACCAAAGTCACGAAACGGCTGGATCGCACGGCGGACCGCACCGAGGACGCCGAACTCATCGAGTACAACGCGAATCTGACCCGCATCGCCGAGCGCGACGCCCGGAACTCCAGCTAGCCGTGCCTAGTGCAGTTGGATGGCGAGGGCACCGCTCGGCTGCACGACCGCGCTGAGCCCCATCGTGAACGGTACGTCTTCGTCGCGGGTGCCGATGTCGCCGTCAAACAGTGACTGCACCTTCACCACGATATGCGCCTGCCCGGGGGTAGCGGCCATTTCAAACGACAGCTCGCCGGCGGTGAGGGCGACAGTGGGGTACGCGGTGATCGACCAGGCCGGAGTGCTCTCGATGCGGTCGTCGATCTGGATGCCCCACGGGCAGCTGGTCGGTTGCAGCACCGTCTGCGTGGCGCACTGGTCGAGGAACTTATTCAGCTCGGACTGTACCTGGCTCACCATGGCTTCGTTCGGTAGGGCGTTGACCTCCACTGCGGTGGGACCGCCTTCCGTCACCCGCACGGTGTTCTTTTGAGCGGTGAGCATGGCCGACTCGTGTTCGAACGTGTAGCGGTTCGGGGCGAACGCGAGATACGCGGCGGACGTGGAGAACGTGGCGGGGGCATCCGCTGCACTGTGGGCTCGCGTGTCCAGGGTGAGGCCGTTGACCGTGAACGATCGTTCGTGCAGCACCGAGACCTGCAGCACGGCAAGGGGGCTGGTGCTGAACGTCCAGGCGTTAAAAACGCCAGCGAACGAGCCCGCCCGCTCCACAGCGAACGCCATGCTCGACGCGGTGCCGTTCAGATCGAAATCGAACACCACGGTCTGGACGGTTCCGTCGTCGGTGGCAGGCGTAGCAGTTGCGCTCGCGAGTTCGATATTGTCGAGACCGCTCAGAACAGATGCCCGCAGCAGCGTCTGCGGCAGACCTTTCGCGACCTCGTCGGTGAGCCCCCAGTCGGCCAGGTCAATTTTGCTGGGCATCACGCCGTCGAACGCGAGGGCGCCGAGCGTGTCGCCGCGGACCAAAGCGTCAAGGTATTGTTCGACAAAGCCGCCGGCGCTGTAGACCGTGCGATTGAGGGCACTGATGGTACCCGCGAGGCCGACCGCGAGCAGCCCGGCGACCACCACAATGGCGAGAACGGCCCGGAGCAAACTGCCGCGGCGCCCGCTCGCCCGATGCTGTTCGGCCGGAATGGTCACTTCAATATTGTATGGGCAGGTCGCTTGGCCGTGCGGCCAAGCCCCGGCTCGTGCCCGTGCGCGCTGCTGGAGGCTACAGTGGAATATTGCCTGTGCCGATTACCCGTGCAGCGCTTGACTGTCAGAGAAAGTGTGCCGTGTCCGAGATTCCGCTCAGTCGTGAACAGGCGCTGGTCTTCGCGGCGATCGAAGGCACCAAGCAGAACGTGTTCGTCACCGGACGGGCCGGAACCGGTAAGTCCACCCTGCTGAACCACCTGTCGTGGAATACAAGCAAGCAGATCGTGATCGCCGCGCCCACCGGTGTCGCCGCATTGAACGTTGGCGGCCAAACCATTCACTCGCTCTTTCGCCTGCCGATCGGTGTGATTGCCGACAGCCCGATTGACCAGAACGACCAGGTACGCAAGCTTCTCAACACCATCGACACCCTCGTCATTGACGAGGTCTCGATGGTCAATGCCGACCTCATGGACGCGATCGACCGCAGCCTGCGCCAGGCCAGGCAACGCCCGTTTGAGGTATTCGGCGGAGTGCAGATCGTGCTGTTCGGCGACCCGTACCAGCTGGCCCCTGTACCGGGCGGCCCGGACGAGCGCGCTTATTTCGCCGACCACTACCGGTCGATGTGGTTCTTCGACGCCAAGGTGTGGCGTGATGCAGAGCTGCGCATCTTCGAGCTCACCGAAATACACCGGCAGCGTGACAACGATTTTAAGCTCATGCTCAATGCCGTTCGCCACGGACAGGTCACTCCTGAGATCGGCGGAGCCCTCAACGGCGCGGGGGCGCGAACGCCGCCGAGCGAGGGTGTGATCACCCTCGCGACCCGCAATGACGCTGTGAACCGCATCAACGCATCCGCCTTAAAAAAGCTGTCAGGTAAGTCGCTCACCGCGAAAGCAGACATCACCGGGGATTTCGGCGGCAAGCAGTTTCCGGCCGACGAGGTGCTCGAACTCAAGGTGGGCGCGCAGGTGATGTTCCTGCGCAATGACTCGCCGCTGGACGGTGGCCCGCGCTGGGTGAACGGCAGCATCGGAACGGTGACCAAGGTCACCTCGACCGTGTTCGTGGACATCGACGGCGACGTGCACGAGGTCGAGCCGACCGTGTGGGAAAAGTACAAGTACACCTACAACGCCGCGACCAAGAAACTGAGTCGGGATGTCGTGGCGGAATTCACTCAGTTTCCGCTGCGGTTGGCCTGGGCCGTCACCATTCACAAATCGCAGGGTGCCACTTACGCGCGGGCCATTGTCGATCTCGGTGCGCGGGTGTTCAGCCCCGGCCAGACCTACGTGGCGCTGAGCCGGCTGACCAGTCTGGACGGGCTGTACCTCACCCGTCCACTGAGACCGAGCGATATCATCGTTGATGAAAACGTCAAGCGGTTTATGAACATCGAGGTTGTGCCGCCGGTGGCTGACCTAGCGGGCTTGGATGCGTCGGGCCTCAATGCTGCAGGGCCGGAGCAGAGCCAGCCCTGAAACGGGCCACCCGCCTGTCATCGGTGCCAGCGGGGCCTGTTTCACGCTCTGCGTAAGGCGTCAGTGCGACCCGTGGCCGCCCGATTCCGGCGTAACACCCTCGGTCACTCCGTGCGACCCGTGGGGTACGGCGTGGGAGCCGACTTCGGTGGCAGCGAGGGCCGGGGTGGTGAGCGCCGAGAGCAGGAAGCCTCCCACGATGAGACCAGTGAGAAAACGCCACCCGCTGGGCGTGGCAGCGCCGTGAGTGGCGGTTCCGACGGGTGGTGGGACTGTCTTTGATGCGTGCCGTAGTGCGATGGCCACGGTCGCGGCGAGAAATATGTTGAACAGGGACGCTACGGCCATCGGGTACAGCGGTAGCCCGGTTTGGGCGCTCGTGACGCCGAGACCACTTCCGAGGGCGGCGGTTACTGCCCAGATGAAAACCGGGATGAGGGCTGCTCCCACGATGATGCGGGGAACAGTTATGCGGCCCATGGCAAGGGTGGCGATTCCCCAGCCGAGTTCGGCGACGCCGAACCCGACCAGAAGAACCGACAGTGGAAACGGGGCGGTTACGCCCACGGCCAGGTGGATCAGAGCGGCGCCGAGAGCGGCGAAGCCCATCCAGATGCGAATGACCGGGGACATGATGCTCCTTGGTGAATCTTCTGCTGCGAAGGGATGGAGTGGTGCTGAGGGCCGGTCGTTACACCGTGGCGTGGTTACGAACCGTCTTGTCGGCGGTGAGGCCAACCCCGAGGAGCACGATCGCGCTGCCGAGGTGCAGGAAGTGGTCAGCGGTGTTGAGCGCCAGAATGTTCAGCGAGGTGCTCGCGATGAAGAATCCAACGATGCCCAGGAGCAAATATACGGCGCCGACGGTGCTGTTGGTTGCCTTGGCGGCCGAGACGTTGGAGAGTCCAGCGATGAGCAGGGCGGCGCCGATCAGAAGGTGCGCAATGTTGTGCAACGGATTGACCTCGAAGATTCCGAGAAGCAATTCGCCCTGTGTGGCGATGAATCCGACGCTGCCGGTGACGGCGAAGCCCAGCAATCCAACGAGAACGTAGACCGCGCCGAAGACGGTTGCGATCAGACGATTAGGTGATGTGCGCATTTCAGGTGCCTCCTGTTTGTTTCACGGCTAACCCGTGCTTGCTATAAATTCGGAGCTCCATCAACTTCGGATTGGTACCAATTGTGCCCCTAATCTCCCCTTTTGGGTGACGGCGCATCAACCTATCGCAAACGCCAAAAAGCGTGACACCCGATTTGGGTGCCACGCTTTCGAAACGGTTGAAACGGTCCGGTGGTTGTATTACGACTTGGCGTGGCGGCGATTCGTGATTGCCCCGTAGATCAGCAGCACGATAAGAGAACCGACGATCGCGAGGACCCACGTCGTTAGGGAGAAGAATTCGCCCAGGCTGACGTTGAACAGGAGTCCGCCCAGCCACCCACCGAGGAAGGCACCGATCACTCCGAGCAGCAGGGTGATGAACCAGCCTCCGCCCTGCCGACCGGGAAGGATTGCCTTCGCGATGGCGCCGGCGATGAGACCGAGTAAGAGGAATCCGAGAAAACTCATGAGAACTGCCTTTCCGTGGGTCAGGCTGTCAGTTGGTCGGCGGTGCGAGACGGGCACATCCCCGTCCGCGTGAATTTACCCGTGTGCGTGCTCATCGTCAATGGTGCATAGGTATCGATCCAAACGGACTCACAGAACGGATGACCCAGCATTCGAGCGGGCAAAACCCGCGTAATACGATTTAATCCAGCCAGTAGTCATCGTCGATGTACGAGTGGCCAAGGGTGGGAGTTGACTCGATGGGGTCAGGAAGAACCTCGGCACAGATGGCTTCCAGCTTGACGATCGAATGTGCCGTGATCAAAATTGAGGTCTGCGAACGCAGGGAACTGAATATGTCGACGAAGCCGCCGCCGCTGTGAACTGCTGCCGTCATCGCTGCTTTGAGAGCCGAAACGTTATAATCGCCGGACAAGTAGAACCAGTCGTCGTTGATCGTCAGGCGGTAGCTCTGCATTGCATGGTCCGTTTCGTTAGTGCAGGGTGATGGCCGCGCTCAAGGAGACCTGTCGGCGGCTCAATAGCGGCCGGTTGCTGGAAACTGGCGGACCCCAGGAGCACATCGATCCGCGAGCGCGTCTATCAATATACGGGAAATAATACAAAGAACAAACTACTCACTTGGCAAGAAACTCTGGAATTGAGCTACCCGTTAGAATAGGAGGCCAGAGCGGATGGGACGGGCCGGTTTGCGGGCGTGCAGCGCGGGCATAACAATCAGACCAGAGGTCGGAGAACGTATGAAACTCAATATTTCGAGACCCACCGGGGATGGCCTGTCAGCATCCGCCGTCGCCTTTCTTCGGGGAATGGATCGCAACCGCAACCGAGTCGCTTCGGAAACCAACCTGACGTGCAGTGAGCTGCGAGCCCTGGCCCGGATCGCTGAAGCTGGCAACATCACGCCGAAGTTGCTCGCGGAATCATTGCAAATGACGACGGGCGCCGTGACCGCCCTTTCAAATCGCCTGGTGGCATTGGAACTGGTCACTCGGGTGGCTCACCCGAGTGATCGACGCAGTTTGCTTTTGGTACTGACGCCCGCCGCAGAAAAGATCACCCAGAAGGTTTACAGCGACTTCCGGGCATTGATCGCTCGTGCCGCGCGGGACGTCAGCCCGGATGATCAGGTGCGTCTGGGAACGCTGCTGACAGCGATGGCTCTCGTGGTGGAGTCGGATGCGGATCTGATCCAGGCCGGCCCTGCCCGGTAGCTGCTTACGGGTGGCGTTTTCCGGCTCCGGCCAGAAGTGCGCGGTAACCCTCTCGATAGGTGGGGTACGTGAAGGTGAAGTCAGTATCTCGCAGCAAGCGGTTGCTGAGGATCTTGTCCCCGCCGCGCTGACCTTCTCTGGTGGGGGCTGGCGGAGTTTTCGTCTCCAGAGCTAGTTCGGGAAGGCCGAGCTCAGCGGCCAGAAAGACCAGCACCTCGTTGCCTGGGACCGAGGCATTGTCGACGCCAAGATACAGGGGTGCCGGCTGCTCCGGGCGCAGCAGGAGGTGCACGATCGCGGCTGCTGCGTCGTCCCGGTGGATGCGGTTGGTGTGGCGCGACGTCGCGGAGAGCACGGTGCCATCCCGTACCTGTTTGATCAGTCGTTCCCGACCGGGGCCGTAGATGCCGGCCAGGCGCAGAACGGTGGCGTTGGGTATGCGGGAGTGCAGCATCCGCTCGGCGTCGAACACGATGGAGTCGGTGCCCGGCCTGGGGTTCGCGGGGGTCTGCTCGTCGACCCGGCTGCCGTCGTTGATGTCGTAGACGGCCGTTGATGAGACCAGCAGCACGCGGCGGGGCGTGACACGGGCATCATCGAGCGCATCGAGCAGGTTGCGCAGGCCGTCGAGGTACGCGGCTCGGTAGGCCTCGATCGTTGGGCTTCCAGCGGAGATCGCGATGACGACGTACTCGGTGTCGGACGGAATGGCGGGCTTCTCAAGGCTCAAGTCGATCGACTGACCGCTGATTTCTGCGGGGAGCACACTCGCGTTGCGACGCACCCCGACCACCGCGTGCCCTAATTTGGCCAATCGTAAGCCGACCTCGGTGCCGAGGTCACCGCATCCGGCAATTACTATCGTCATCTGTCTCCTTGTCCGTATGCACGCTATCGGGCGCACCGTGACAGTTTGCCGTGCCCAAGCGGCCGATAGCATAACGACATGCCTATTGTTCCTGACACGTCTGACTGGACCTGGGTGCTTGACCGCCCCTGCTCCGCCTGTGGATTTCGAGCGAGCGAGGTGGACTTTGAGGACCTGCCGGGCCTGATTCGCGAGAACGCCGCCGTGTGGCCTGCCGTGCTGGCGCGAGCGAATGTCGCGGTGCGGCCCGACGATCACACCTGGTCCCCGCTCGAGTACGCGGCCCATGTGCGTGACGTCTGCCACCTGTTCGAACAGCGCTTGCGCGTTATTCACGACCAGGACGACCCCCTACTCGCCAACTGGGATCAGGACGCCACCGCGATAGAGGAGCGGTACGACCTGCAAGTGCCGGCGAACGTGGCCCGGGAGCTCGCCGCGGCTGCGGCATCCGTGTCGGATGCCTTTGCGTCGGTGCCACCGGACGCCCGCTGGCGCACCGCGCGCCGCAGCGACGGTCCATCGTTCACCGTGGAGACGCTGGGGGCGTACTTTCTACACGACATTGTGCATCACCGACACGACGTTGGTGCTGACTAACCTCGTCGTTAACTCGACAACGTTGTATTGCTAGTGCCCGATATCATTTAGCAAAGTTGTCCAGCGACGTTCGGCAATGGTGACAGACTTACCAATGCATAAGTCAAACAAAAAAACAGAGATAGAAGAAGGCGCTGGTGGCATCACCAGCAACTATGACGACGCGAGAAGGAACCTCATCAAAACGCTTGGATCAATTCTTCGTAAACCCGTGCTCGCCGTCGTCATAGCGGGAACAATGAGTCTCAGTTTCGGGGGCTGTGCCGCGAACGGCGAGAAGACCGACGCTGAACCTCTTGTCACACCAACCGATGCTGCGCAGGAGCCCGTTACCGCATTTGCTTTTGGGGATGTTGTATCTCTCGCCACGGTAACTGACGATCTCGGAACTTACACTCATATGACTATCTCACCAGAGGCTGAGGCGATGTCCTTAAATACGGCAATCATCGACCCGACCGTAGCAGAGACCGGTTACACCGATGCTGACACACTGAGCGCCCAAAAGTTCATTGTCACGTTTTCCATAGAAGAGGTTTACGACAGCTCAACTATCGATACTCACCGCACTGTGGGGTGGGAGGCGTGGAAGGAGAAGAATAGAGAGAAGTATATTCTCGAATCACAAGTTTCCATATTGGACAATAACGACGGAGTCGATCGCCCAAGCTTAATCAACAACAACGATTTAGATAGGAATCCTGAGTTTATTCGTGACGGTGGGGCTCGCATGCAGGATGCAACCATCGATGTCACAAGCATTACGGCAACGGATGACCCGACATGGGGCAAATTTTTCGGTTTCACCATGACGGGCAGCGCAGATTACCGGGTCACTGATGCAGCGGCAATTGCGGCTGCTAAAATGGAGTTTCCGGATTGGTCTGCTGAAGACCTAGAAGCCAAACTTGAAGCTGACCTGCTCGATAACACGGGAACGAACGTCTGGCGGACTACGTATACTCTCAACTTCACTGTTATGAAAGAAGATGGACGCTGGAAGATTGGTGGTTACGACAACCAGTTCTCTTCGAATGGCAATTTGTGGATTCGGTGATATAAGAGCCTTTCAAGAATGCACCTTACACCGGAACCGGTGGTGTCAGCTCTTGAGATAATCGAGACTGCTTGACCTAAGCGAGATCAGGTCTTCATTGTGGATTAAACGTTCCCGGTAATTAGGGTCCGGTCATTCATAGCGAGACCATTTTGAGGCTGAGATAAACAAAGAAACGATCAGCGCAAGCTTTCGTGGTCGTCGCCCGTGCGGCAATTCATATTGTCAGCGGTCGCTTATCCCTTGGACGCCAGCGCCGCCCGATTGTTGACGCTGGCGATCTGTTCCATCGGTCAGGAATGATTAGTTCACATTCGTTTTTCCCCGCTTGCGCCCGCGGCTGCGATACGCCCGAGCTACTCCGTAGATCGCGAAGATGGGTATGAGCTTCTAGCCGAAAACCAGAGCATTCCATCATTTGATTTTCATGTCCCGGTAATACCCATTCCAGCTGTCGGTTGCAACCCCTGTCCTGACGGTAAGCGCAAGAAAGAAGCTCGTGCTGTATGGAATGGGAGGACACTCACCGATACCTGAGAACACTCTGGAGCGGATGACGGGAATCGAACCCGCGCTATCAGCTTGGGAAGCTGAAGTTCTACCATTGAACTACATCCGCGTACCCGACCATAGATGAACAACAATCGGAACGGTGCCAGCATATCAACCCCGCGGCGCTAGGCTGGCACCGTGCTGCTCTCCGATCGCGATATCAAGGCTGAACTGAACGCTGGACGAATCGGTTTGGAGCCGCTGGACCCCGCGATGATCCAGCCATCGAGCATAGACGTGCGCCTCGACCGCCTATTTCGGCTGTTCGACAACCACAAGTACGCCTACATCGATCCGGCCGAGGACCAGCCAGAGCTGACCCACCTGATCGAGACCAAGCCCGACGAGCCGTTTATCCTGCACCCGGGCGAGTTTGTGCTCGGCGCCACCTACGAGCAGGTCACCCTGCCGGACGACGTGGCGGCTCGGCTCGAGGGTAAGAGCTCCCTTGGTCGTCTCGGACTGCTGACCCATTCCACGGCCGGCTTCATCGACCCCGGCTTCTCTGGCCACGTCACCCTCGAGCTCAGCAATGTCGCGACACTGCCGATCAAACTGTGGCCCGGAATGAAGATCGGCCAGCTGTGTTTCTTCCAACTCAGCTCTCCGGCTGAGAAACCCTACGGCTCCAGTGAATACGGCTCCCGGTACCAAGGCCAGCGCGGCCCGACTGCTTCGCGCTCGTTCCAAAACTTTCACTGCACCAGCATCGATCGCTGAGAGACCTGATCGGACGCCTGCGGGCCGAGCAAACGCAGTACGTCGAACGCGACCTCACGTCGGGTAAAATTCAGGTATGACCCCCATGCCGACCCGATTCGACGAAGCGCTCATCGCGCACGGCCCAACGCTGGAATACCCCGGACGCATGCACCGCTTCGGCCAGATGGTCGGATCCTGGGCCGCCAAAGGCTCCCGGCTCGATGAGACAACGGGCGAATGGATCGAGCGCGACTTCATCTGGATGGTCGAATTCATCCTTGACGGCCGGGCCGTTCAAGACGTCGAGATCGTCGCGAGCACGACGCATCCGTCTGGATTTGAAACCGTCGCCACGACGGTGCGCGTCTACGACCCGTTCGCTGGGGCCTGGCGCGTGAGCTACTTCGCCCCGGCGCTGGGTGAATACTGTCAGCTCGTTGCCACGCCGTACCGGCACGGCGTGCGGCAGGAAGGCACGCGCACCGACGGCCGTCCAATCCGGTGGAACTTCACCGCCATCACCCCCAACAGCTATAAATGGGAAGGTTGGGTCTCCGGCGACGAGGGCGCGACCTGGCAACTCGTTGCGCACAACGAGGCCACCCGCATCCGCTGAGAAACGGATGCTGATGGCCTCGATGCGTGGGCGGCTACAGGGCGAACTTGAACCCGAGGTCGTCGGGGTAGTCGCCAAGTGCGGTGAGGTTCGTGGCTGCGGCCTGCAATGCCGCGAGGGTCAGGGCGAGGGTGCCAGGGCCGAAGCTGACTCGGCTGATGCCGAGCTCGGCGAGGCGCCCGAGCGGAACGAGTCCGGGCGCGCCAATCACGGAGATTTTGCCGTTGACCTGCTCGATTGCGCGTGACACCTTGTCTTCGTCCGTGAGGCCGAGAAAGAAGATGACGTCGGCTCCGGCTCCGAGGTAGGCGTTGGCGCGGGCGACGGCTTCATCCCAGTTTCCGCCGCCGGCGAGGGTGTCGACGCGGGCGTTGATCACCAGAGGAATGCCGCTCTGGTCGGCTCCGGCCCGGGCGGCTGCCACGCGGGCGGTGGCGGTCTCGATGTCGAACTGCGGGGCCTTTGTCGCGCCGACGGAGTCCTCGATGTTGATGCCGACGATGCCGGATTCCTCGATCAGGCGACGCACGTTGCGAGTCACGCCAACGGCATCGGTTGCGTAGCCCTTCTCGAAGTCGGCCGAGACCGGAAGGTCGACGGCGCCGGCGATGATCGTGGCGGCGATGATGGCCTCGTCGAGCGAGAGTCCCTCGCCGTCTTGCAGGCCGCGTACGTTCGAGATGGAGTGGCTCGCCGTCGCGAGGGCTTTGACGCCGGGCGCGTCGGCCACGATCTTGGCGGTGATGGCATCCCACACGTTGGTCACGATGAGAGGCTCGCCCGGAACGTGCAGCGAGAGCAGGAGTTCGGCCTTTTGGAGCTGGGTAAGTGTCATGCATTCGAGTCTGACCGGCTTGCTCCCTGTAAGCGAGCGGACAGCCTTATTTCAGCGGATACTCAGGCAAAGGCCGGTGAGCGCCTAGCCGGCGACCCGGCGCTGGTTCGCCGCGACCGCTATTGGGCGCGCAACCGCAACTGCTGCATTCCGCCGTCGACTGCTAGCGAGATGCCCACGGTGGAACCGGAACGCGGGCTAGCCAGATACGCCACGGCGTCCGCGACTTCCTGAGCATCGACCAGACGGCCGTGTGGTTGCCGCGCGCTGAGCGCGGCCCGTTCCGCTTCGGGGTCGGTGGACTGTGCGAGCAGCCGGCCGATCCAGGGAGTGTCTGCGGTGCCGGGGCTCACGCAGTTCACCCGAATGCCGTTCCGGAGATGGTCGGCGGCCATCGCACGGGTAAGCGCCAGAACCGCTCCCTTGGATGCGCTGTATAAGGCCCGCTCGGGAAGTCCGGCGGTGGCCGCTATCGACGAAGTATTGACGATCGCTGCCGACGGGGACCGAAGCAGCCAGGGTAAGGCTGCGCGAGTGACGCGGGCAATGCCGATCACATTGATGCTGAGTACCCGCGCCCACTCCGCGTCGTCATTGTCTGCGATCGTTCCCTGCGCACCGATGCCGGCATTGTTGATGACGATGTCAATGCGTCCAAATTTCGCGGCCACTTTAGCGATCGCGGCATCAACTGATGCGGAATTAGCGATATCGGTCTGCACCGCGAAGTGAGTGACGGCAGCGTCGTGCGGGTTCAGATCGAGGACGGCAATTCGGGCGCCGCCGGCGTGCAGGCGGTCGGCGATCGCCGCGCCAATTCCGGATGCACCACCCGTGACGACAGCGACGAGGTTTTCGAACTCATGCATTCTGGTGCCTTTCAATGGAGGCCGGGACGAAGCTCTGGCGCTGGCGTCCGAGGCCGGCAATTTCGATTTCGCACGTGTCGCCTGCGGCCAGGTAGGGAAAACGTCCGGAGAGCGCCACTCCCTCCGGCGTGCCGGTGAGCACAAGGTCGCCGGGTTCCAGCGTCAGGTACTGGCTGAGATGCCAGATCACAAAGTCCACGCTGAAAATCTGGTCAGCGGTGCTCGAATTTTGTCTCGGTTCGCCGTTCACCCAGCTGCGTAAGGCGAGGTTCTGGTACTCCACCTCATCGGGAGTGACCAGCCAGGGACCGGTCGGGTTGAAACCCGGTGCGCACTTGCCCTTCGACCACTGTCCGCCTGAGACGTTCATTTGAAAATCACGCTCGGAGAGGTCGTTGGCCGCGACGAATCCTGCAATGTGACGGATGCTCTCGGCCGGGCTGGCCAGATAAGCGGCCCGTCGGCCGATCACCACGCCGAGCTCCACTTCCCAATCAGTTTTAGTGCTTGTTGGGGGGATCTCGACAGTGTCATTAGGACCCACCACGGTGTTGGGTGTTTTGAGGAACATGATCGGAATTTCGGGTGGGAGAGCGCCGGACTCTGCGGCGTGAGCGGCATAGTTCATACCGATGCAGATGACCGCGCTCGGCCGGGAAATGGGCGCGCCGATCCGCAGGGATTCGGCGTGCTCCAGTTTCGGTAGATCTCCGGCTAAGAGGGCGGCGCGGGCCGCTGCCGGGCCGCCGGTGGAGAGGAATTCCCCGTCGATGTCCGGAGCGATCGTCGACAGGTCGAAATAGGTGCCGTCGACCAGTACTGCGGGTTTTTCGTGGCCGATAGGGCCCAGTCGTGCAAACTTCATGCGCCAACTCTCGTCGATAAGTGTTCGGTGACTTCCGAATCAGGTTCTCGATTGACATTCTATACATCCGATGTTTAGGCTCAGGGTGCCAAACAAGGAGAAAATTCTGTGAGTATTATTCTCGCGCTGCACACCAGTGATATTCGATTTCCTACGTCGGCGTCGCTCGACGGCTCGGATGCGATGAATCCCGATCCGGACTACTCGGCTGCCTATGTGCGTATCGTGACCGATGCCGACGACGGCCTTGAGGGCCACGGGTTCGTCTTCACCATTGGTCGCGGCAACGACGTGCAGGTCGCGGCGATCAAAGCCTTAGCCGGGCAGGTAGTCGGTCGCAGTACAGAAGATCTGCTCGAGCACATGGGGGCTACCTGGCGCGAATTTGTCTGGGATTCGCAGCTGCGTTGGCTGGGCCCGGAAAAGGGCGTCATGCACATGGCTATCGGGGCTGTGGTGAACGCCTTGTGGGATCTCAAGGCGAAACGCGCCGGCCTGCCGCTGTGGCAGCTTCTTAGCCGGATGACGCCGGAGCAGCTGGTCGAGCTCGTCGATTTTCGCTATCTGACGGATGCGCTCAGTCCCGAAGACGCCTTGCGGATCCTGCGGGCCGCGGTACCGGGCCGCGCAAAACGTGAAGCTGAGCTGCTCGCTTCGGGATATCCCGCCTACACGACCACACCGGGCTGGCTGGGCTACAGCGACGACAAACTGGTGCGTTTGGCCACCGAAGCCGTCGACGAGGGCTTCGGCATGATCAAGCTCAAGGTGGGGGCAAACATCAACGATGACATCCGTCGGATGCGCCTGGCCCGAGCGACGGTCGGTCCGGATATTCTGATCGGCGTCGATGCGAACCAGCGCTGGGGCATTGCCGAAGCCATCGAGTGGATGTCGCGTCTGGCCGAATTCGATGTGGCATGGATTGAAGAACCCACGAGCCCCGACGATATTCTCGGGCATGCGGCGATTGCCCGCGGTGTGGCGCCGATACCCGTTGCGACGGGCGAACATATGGCCAATCGCATCATGTTCAAGCAGTTTTTGCAGGCCGACGCCCTTCAGGTGCTGCAGATTGATGCCACCCGCGTAGGCGGTGTCAATGAAAATATCACGATCCTGCTGCTGGCGGCTCAGTTCGGCGTGCGCGTCTGCCCCCACGCCGGCGGGGTCGGTCTCTGCGAGGCCGTGCAGCACCTGTCCATGTTCGATTTCGTCGCCGTCTCCGCGACCAGGGAAGGCCGGGTGATCGAATTCGTCGATCACCTGCACGAGCACTTCCTGACCCCCGTCGTGCTTGATCGCGGCGCGTACCGGGCTCCGACCATACCGGGTGCTGGTACCGAGATGCTCGCCACCAGCCGGGACGAGTATTCTTTTACCGCACATGAGTGAATTCATCCCGGGGCGCCTCGGCTACGGAGCTGCCAACGTCGGCAACCTGTATCGCGCGATGACGGATGCCGAGGCGCGCGACGTGCTCGACGCCGCCTGGAACAGCGGAATTCGCTACTTTGACACGGCTCCGCACTATGGGCTCGGCCTCTCTGAACGCCGCCTCGGCGAGTTTCTGGCGGACAAGCCGCGGAATGAATACGTCGTCTCAACCAAGGTCGGACGTCTGTTGCGACCGAATCCGCTCGGCGCGGGACAGCTCGATCTGGACCAAGATTTTGCGGTGCCGGCTGATCAGAAGCGGGTATGGGATTTCTCGCCCGACGGCATCCGCTCAAGCCTTGATGAGTCGTTGCGGCGCACCGGGCTGGACCGCTTCGACGTGGTCTACCTGCACGATCCAGAACGTCATGATCTGCAGGACGGCATCGACCGTGCTATTCCTGCCCTCGTCGGCCTGCGCGAAGCCGGCCTGGTCGATCGAATCGGAGTGGGATCGATGACCACGGCCGCTTTGCTAACGTGCGTTTACACCGGTTACCTCGACCTCGTGATGATCGCCGGCCGCTACACCCTGGCCGACCAGTCGGCGGTGCCCGAACTGGTGACGGCTTGCCGTGAACACAGAGTCGGCATTGTGAATGCCGCTGTGTTCAATTCCGGGCTTCTAGCTACGGACTTTCCCGGATCCGATGCTCGCTATGACTACGGCGCGGTTCCCGACGGGCTGCTGCACCGCGTGCAACGCATTGCCGCGCTGTGCCGGGAGGCCGGAGTCTCCTTGGCCGCCGCGGCGCTGCAGTACTCTCTGCGGGAACCCTTGGTTCGAACCGTCGTCGTCGGCGGAAGCAGCCCGCAGCAGATCCGCCAGAACGCGTCCCGGCTGCACGAAGTGATCCCGGCCGAACTCTGGCAGCGATTGATCGAGCAAGAACTCATCATGGCATGACCGGATCGGCCCTGCGCATCGACGGTCACCTGCACGTGTGGGACCTCGACGTGTCTGCCTATGACTGGCTCGGCTCGCAACACGGCCTTCTGAACGCGAGTTGGACGCCGCAACAGGCGGCGGTCGAACTGCAGGCTGCCGGCATGCACGGCGCCGTGTTGGTGCAGGCCGAAGATTCGTACGCTGACACGGCCTACCTGCTCGATGTTGCCACGCGCTACCGCTGGGTGCGCGGCGTCGTCGGCTGGGTGCCACTGGACGACCATCGTGCGAGCGCCGAGGCGCTCGCACGATGGAGCGAGCATTCGGCTTTCTGTGGCGTGCGCACCCTGCTCAACGATGACCCGCGCGAGGATTTTCTGGAGTTACCGGCCGTGCGGAACTCCCTGGCTGACGTCGCGGCGCGCGGGCTTCCGTTTGACCTGCACGATGCCTGGCCGCGTCACCTCGGCCAGGCCGAGCGCCTCGCGGGGGACCTTCCCGGGCTGACCCTCGTCGTCGACCACCTCGGCAAGCCGCCGCGGGCGTCGGACGCTTTCGAAGCCTGGCACCTGGCGCTTGCCCGCGTCGCCCGCCATCCCCACACCGTGGCGAAATTCTCCGGTCTGTGGAGCGTGAGCGGCCCGTACTCGATGGATGCGCTGCGCCGGGTGTGGGAGATCGCCCTCGATCTTTTCGGCCCGGACCGCCTCATGTACGGTGGCGATTGGCCCATCACCGAGCTCAACGGCGGCTACCAGCCCGCCTGGCAGGTCGTCGACGGACTTGCAGCCGAACTGAGCGAACCCGAACGCTCAAGCATTCTGGGCGGCACGGCCGCACGGATTTACCATCTGCCCCTTAACGATTGGACCTGGCCATGCTGAACGGAATCAACCCCCTCCTCACCGGAGAACTGCTCAACCACCTCGATGCCATGGGGCACTCGGACACGGTGCTCATCGTGGATGCCCATTTTCCGGCCGCACGCCTCGCCAACCGCCTGGTTGAACTTCCCGGTACGACGTCGCCGGAGGTGCTCGCGGCTATTCGCAGCGTACTGCCCCTCGATGATTCCCCCGCGGTGGACCTTATGACCTCAGCCGATGGCTCGGTGCTGCCGGTGCAGACCGAACTGCTTCGGGCCGCCCAGGTGGTGTCGGACGCGGCTCGGTTCGTCGACCGCTTCGATTTCTATCGTGACGCAGTCGACGCCTATGTGATCGTGCGCACCGGTGAAACGCGCACTTACGGCTGTGCCATTGTGCGCAAGGGCCTGGTCGGGATCGAATAGCCACGTACAGCGCCGCTCGCGCCGTGCGGTCGAATGCCTTCCGACCTAGTGCAGGGCGATCGACTGCACCGCCCGCAGCTGATTGCGGATGAACGTGTTGGCATGCGCGGCCAGGTCATCGGAGTCTTCCCACAGGTTGCGCCAAATACCCAGGGTGCGGCTCAGGTCACGATTTACGACGGACGAGGAGAACGACTCAAACACGACGGGTCCGTCGTACTCGATCCGGGCCAGACCGCGGAAGAACGATCCGAAATCAACCGTGCCGGAGCCCAGGTAGCCCCGGTGGCTTTCGCCGATGTGCACGTACCCGAGGCGATCCGCCACATCCAATACCGGGGAGAACAAATCGGACTCTTCGATATTCATGTGGTAGGTGTCGAGGTGCACGGACACGTTGTCGTGATCGATCTCATCGAGAAACCCCAGGGCCGCTCGCCCGGTGTTCATCACGTTCGTTTCGTACCGGTTCACCACTTCGAGTGACAAGTGGATGCCGAGCCCGGCCGCCCGAGACGCCAGGCGGTTGATTGCGGCCGCACTCGACGCCCGACCTGATGGAGTAACGGGGTTCATGTATTTCTGCATTGCGCTGTAGAGCACACCGCACAATCGCGTGCCGCCGAAAGCATGCACGATGTCCAGGCACTCCTCCAGCATCCGCTCACCGGCCGCGACGCACGCGGGATTCGCGCTCGTAAGGTCCGTTGATTGGCTGAGTCCCAGCGACGCCGTGGCGGCGAGGTCGTAGTCGGATAGTAGCCGACTCGCCAGCGCACGGTCGAAAGTCGCCGGATCCATCAGCGGAATTTCGATCAGGTCGAAACCCGCCTGCTTGGTCTTCTCGATCGCGAGAGTTAAGCCTGCCTGGTCAAAAGATCCTGTAAAGACGAGGGCGTGGGCACCGATTTGCATATGGACTTCTCTCTGAAAAATTTCCTCATCGAATTCTGATTTGCGAAAAAACCAACACCCTCGCACTATTGTTCCTGGCTGGTTTTAGATACATTATGATACAACTCAGGGTCAGTCGATTGTTTCGCAATTGGTCTGATCTTTGACGCAATATCTGTCATGATCGAGTTGCTCATGGTCCAGGTCCGTCCTCCGATGAAGTAGGTGATGTATGTCAAACCAGTTGTTGAGAGTCACCGGAATCAGCAAAAGCTTTCCGGGCGTTCAGGCGCTCAAAGACGTTCAGTTTGAACTCGATCGTGGGGAGGTCCTCGCGCTCGTCGGAGAGAACGGTGCCGGCAAGTCCAGCCTGATGAAAATCTTGTCCGGGATCTACACAAAGGACGAGGGCAGCATCTTCCTCGACGGGGTGGAGGTGAACATTGACAGCCCAAAGACCGCCCAGGCGCTTGGTGTCAGCATCATTCATCAGGAGATGAACCTGATGGCGCACCTCACAATTGCGCAAAACATCTTTATTGGACGTGAGCCGCGGGACGGATTGTTTTTGCGTGAGCGGGCGCTCAACCGCAAAGCGGACGAGTTGCTCAAGCGCCTCGGCATCAACCTGGACCCCAAGGCTCTCGTGGAAACGCTCACAGTCGCGAAGCAGCAGATGGTGGAGATCGCCAAGGCTTTGTCTTTCGACGCCAAGGTGCTCATTATGGACGAGCCCACATCGGCACTGACTGATGTGGAGACCGAAACGCTGTTCACGCTGATCGAAGCACTGAAGCGCTCGGGCACCGGCATCATCTATATCTCGCACCGCATGGACGAATTACGTCGGATCACCGATCGCGTCACTGTGCTGCGGGATGGTGAATACATCGGAACCTTGCAAAAAGAGCAACTGGATATTCCGACGATCATTGAGATGATGGTCGGTCGCCATATCGAAGAGGGTGCGCGGCCGAAGGCGCGCGAGCATTCGAGCGACGAGGTGGTGCTTAAGGTGGAGGGTCTAAATACCCGCCAGCTGCTGAAAGACATCTCCTTCGAACTCAAGCGTGGCGAGATTCTCGGTTTCGCCGGCATGATGGGTGCGGGGCGCACGGAGGTGGCCAGGGCCATTATCGGTGCCGACCTCTCGGAGGGCGGGCGCGTGCACATCAACGGCAAGCAGGTCAAGATCAGGCAGCCCTCAGATGCGGTTGCGCACGGAATTGGCTATCTCTCCGAGGACCGCAAAGCCTACGGTCTCCTGCTCGAGCAAGACGTGAACACCAACGTTTTGCTGGCCTCTCTGCGCGACTACACGGATGCCCTCGGCTTCGTGCACACCATGAAGGGCAAACAGAAGTCACGCGAATACGTCGCTTCTCTGCGAATCAAGACCCCTTCGATTTCGGCGACGACCAAGAACCTCTCAGGGGGTAACCAGCAAAAGGTCGTCATTGCCAAATGGCTTGCGCGGGACTGCGACATTCTGATCTTCGACGAGCCGACCAGAGGCATCGATGTCGGCGCCAAGGAGGAGATTTACAAGCTCCTGAACGATCTCGTGGCCGCCGGTAAATCGATCATCATGATCTCCTCCGAATTGCCGGAAGTGCTGCGTTTGTCGCACCGCATCGTAGTGATGGCGAATGGCCGTATCACCGGAATTCTCGACAACGAAGATGCCGATCAGGCAAAAATAATGGATTACGCCACCCGCATGGGTGACGAGAGAGAGTTGTGACGGCCATGAACGCTACCCCCGTAACTGACCAGACACGCGTTGGGGGAGGGGCCCCGGAACCACGTCGTTCGGCCAAAAGCTTTTTGCGCACCCAGATCCAGCAATCGCTCGCGTTTGCAACGCTCGTCGTTTTGCTGGTCTTCTTCTCGTTCGCGAGCAGCAACTTCTTTACCTGGAGCAACATCTCCGGCATCCTGCTCTCGACGGCCGTAATCGGAATCCTCGCCCTCGGTACGACCTTCGTGATCATCACGGGCGGGATCGACCTGTCGATCGGCACCGGTATGACGCTCGCGGCGGTCATGACCGGAATCTTCCTGGTCAATCTCGAGCTCCCGCTCATCGTCGGAGTGATCGGTGGAATCCTCACCGGTGGACTGATGGGTTTTGTAAATGGCTTCAACATCGCCATTCTGAGACTTCCGCCGTTCATCGCCACCCTTGCGATGATGCTTATCGCGCAGGGACTCGCGCTTGTCATCTCCGGAGTGCGCCCGATCTATTTCAGCGGCGTCGTCGGGTTCAAGAACATCGCGCTCGGGTCCGTCATCCCTGGCCTGCCGAACGCAGTGTTGATCTTGTTCGTGCTCGCACTGCTGGCCTATGTGCTGCTGAGTAAGACCTTGCTCGGGCGCTACACCTTTGCCATCGGCAGCAATGAAGAAGCAACTCGGTTGTCGGGCGTCGATACCCGCAAGTGGAAAATTGTGATCTACACGGTCGCTGGCCTGTTCACCGGTGTCGCCGGCGTCGTCATCGGCGCCCGACTGGACTCAGCCCAGCCGCAGTTGGGCACCGGCTATGAGCTGCAGGCCATCGCTGCCGTCATCATCGGCGGAACGTCGCTGTTGGGCGGTCGAGGATCGATCCTCGGTACCCTGATCGGTGCCCTCATCATGAGCGTGCTGATCAACGGGCTGCGGATCATGTCGATCCAAACCGAATGGCAGAACGTGGTCATCGGCGTCGTAATTCTGATCGCCGTATTTACTGATGCCCTGCGGCAACGTCGGGACGCGTCCTAGCGCTGACGCGTTCGCGGGACTGATTTTTGAAATCGGTTGCATCCGCGTGATTGCGCCAATGTAACGATCTTGTACCTGCCTGTACTTGAGCGGTATTCCAAGCACTAATTTCGCTAGCATTACGTGACAACTACGAAGTTGTCCGCCGAACAAACAATGGAGTTAATCGATGAAAAAGAAAGTTGTCTTTCTAGCCGCTGCGGCTGCGATCTCGCTCGCCCTGGCCGGTTGTTCGGCTGGCGGCTCAGACGCCGGTGACGCTGCTGCCGACAGTGACAAGCCGTATATCGCCCTGGTCTCCAAAGGCTTCCAGCACCAGTTCTGGCAGGCCGTAAAGAGTGGAGCGGAAAGCAAGGCCGAGGAGCTCGGTGTGACCGTCACCTTCGACGGACCGGCTTCCGAAACCGAGGTCGACAGCCAGCTGCAGATGCTGCAGGCCGCCATTGACAAGAAGCCGGACGCGATCGGCTATGCAGCACTTGACCCGGAAGCCTGCGTCTCTCTCATGGACGCGGCGAAGACAGCATCGATTCCCGTCGTGCAGTTCGACGCTGGCTGCAACAGTGACTACCCACTGAGTATCGCTAAAACCGATAGCCTCGGCGCCGGTGCGCTTGCTGCCGACCACATGGCTGAGCTGATCGGTGGAAAAGGTGAAGTAGCCATTGTCGGCCACAGCCAGATCAACTCCACCGGAGTTGAACGTCGCGACGGGTTCGTCGATCAGATTGAAGCCGAATACCCCGACATCACGATCGTCGACATCCAGTACGGCGACGGCGACCACCTCAAGTCGGCAGATATCGCCAAGGCCATGATCGCGGCGCATCCCGACCTGAAGGGTCTTTACGGCACCAACGAGGGCTCTGCCATCGGCATCGTCAACGCCGTCGGCGAGCTCGGACTGGACGCGGGCGAACTGACCGTGATCGGATTTGACTCCGGCCAGGCGCAAATCGATGCGATCACGAACGGCCTGATGGCTGGCGCGATCACGCAGAACCCCATCGGAATCGGCGAAGCAACGGTTCAGGCCGCCTTCGACGCCATTAACGGGAAGACTCCGGAAAAGGTCATTGACACCGGTTACTTCTGGTTCGACAAGACCAACATGGAAGACTCGGAAATAGCAGCAGTTCTCTACAAGTGACCCCGCGGCCGGGCCGTAACGGCCCGGCCGCATCACGATAGATACAAGGAAGCCCCCACCCGATCGGGTGGGGGCTTCCTTGTGTGGCGCGGGCTGCTAGGCGATCACGTCACCGCACAGGTGTACGAGAACTCCGAGCTCCTGGAACAAGGCGGCCTTAGCGACCAGCGCGCGGTCGGCGGTGTCGGCATCCGGCGCATAGACGACCTGCGCGTGGTTAGCCTTGTGCCGACCCATCAGCTGGTTGCGAGTGACGCCGTGCAAGACGGCGTTCATGATCGGCCACTGCGGATCGGTTGCGTCGAGGCGGCGCTGGGTCTCCGCGGCTGGCAGATCCGCGACGTGCCCCCGACCCAGGTCAACGTGGAGCACGCCGTCCATGATGAACACCCGTGACCAGACAATTTCACCGGGCCTGGAAATTCCACTGAGTGTTCCGCCGCCGAGGGGGAAGAACATCGGGGGCTGACGCATGCTGTAGCTCTTGTCATAGCCGCCGTTGTGGGAGGCCGGAACGGAACCGGAGATCTCGAAGACCCAGACGAACTCACCGTCGTATTCTTCACCCCAGCGCACATCGTGCAGGGTATTCGCCGGGTCGAGACCCATCGCAGTCCAGACCCGGTTGGTGATCAGAGCATCGACGGCGACGCCCTCATCCACCTCGTTGAAGTGGGGCAGCGCGAGGCCGGCATAAAGCTCCCGGCTGCCATCCCGCGAGAAGACGGGAGGACGTTCGACGTTATTGAGCAGACCCTCGGCGAGGTCGCTTGCGGGAACGAGGTCCTTGAGTCCCTGCTGATATTGGATTCCGACCGCATCAAGTCCGTAGTCATCCGAGATGCGCAGCGCAGCGATGTACATTTTGAACTGGCTGTGCACCTGGTCGGGGGTCAGTTCGGCAGCGTCGTCCTGGCCGAAGTGGAACGTAAATCCGGCGTCGTCCAGCCAAGTCTTGACCGTCTCGGCCTCCGCGTCGGTCACGCGCGCCATTTCGGCGAATAGGGCGCTCTGCGAGAGGCGTTCCTTGTAGATTCCGAGCGGGTTGAGCAGCTCGTCGTCAATGATCGCATTGTACATGCCCATGCAGCCTTCATCGAAGATCCCGATGATGGCTTGCTCCTGCTGCAACTGGTGCGCCAGCGCCACCCCGAGAACAACTTCGGGCTGGGCTGCATCCAGCACGGGAAGGTCACGCACGTGGCTTTCGTCGGGAACGATGCGGCCAGTTTGGAGCCAGGTGCGCAATTGCGCGACGGCCCATTCGTCGGTGAAGTCGGCACTCCACAGCGAAGAGTACGCGATACCGGCCTTGGTGAGGCTCGCCGTGAGATTGAGCAGGCCGACCAGGCCGGGGAAATCGCCGGCCCAGTTGGCCACGACGAGAATTGGTCCACGATGCGCTCGCAAACCGGCGAGTACGTGGTGGCTGTATTGCCAGACTGCCTCGACCACCACGATTGGGGCATCGCTCGGGATGGTCTTGAAGACCTCGATACCCATGCGTTGGCTGTCTATGAATCCATGGCCGCTTGCCGTATCGGCGGAGTGAGCGCGCTGCACCGACCAACCGATCCGATTCACCGCTGAACTGAAGTCTGCTTCGAGCTGTTCCTGTGTTGGCCAGCATTTGAGGTTCGCGGCCTGGCGGAGATCTCCGTTAGCGACGGTGAAAATTGTTCGTTCCGGCGCCGACGCCCGAACGAGTGGTGTGGGCAGGAGGTAGCTGGTCATGCGGGATTCGCTTTCTGATCGCTGGTGCTGGAAGGGGACGTACTGGTCTGGGTTGCGGCAGTCGCGGAGTTATTAAGTCGGCCGGCCCGAGCGGCGAGAGCATGGGAAATATCGCGGGTAGCCGGATACAGCTGGCGGTACAGCGAGTACAACTCGTTGTACTCGCCCGCCAGGGTCGGATTCGGTCTGCGCACTTCGGCCGGCGGATTCCAGGTGTCGATGTCGACTGTCGTGACGGCCAGTGCGGCGAGGAATGCGGCGCCATAGCTGGCTCCGATCAGCACACTGGGGATCACCTGCGGTAGTCCGGTGACGTCGCTGACGATCTGTGTCCACAGGTTTCCCTGGGCGCCGCCCCCGACCGCCACGATGCGCTCGATCGACCCACCGGCGTCCCGCATGGCCTCTATGTTGTGCCGCACGCCGAACGCGGTTGCTTCCAGGGCCGCGCGATACAGATCGCCGGCGGAATGCGAGACGGTGAGGCCGGCGATGACGCCGCGTGCCTGTGGATCTTGAATCGGTGTGCGTTCTCCGGCGAAGTAGGGCAGCATGAGTAACCCGCGCGCGCCGGGACCAGACGCTGCGGCCAGCGCGATGAGCTCTGGAAAATCACCGGCGCCGAGCAGGTCGCGCAGCCAGCCGGTGATCGCACCGGAGGTCGCCATTCCGCCCGCGAGGTTGTGCGTGCCGGGAAATGCGCCCACTGTTCCCCACAGCCCGACGGCCGTGATCGGTTCGGGTACCGTGTTGACCAGGAACATTGTGGTCCCGTACATGAGCATGAGGTCTCCGGCACGTTGCGCGCCGACGCTTACCGCCTCCGACCAAGCGTCGATCGTGCCGGCGATCACGGGAATGCCAGCTGGCAATCCCGTTTCGGCGGCAGCGGCAGCGGTGACCTGGCCAGCCACGTCGCCGGGCCAGCAGAGTGCGGGAAGTTCGATAGGGCCAATGATGGGCACCGCCCACGGTTCGTACCAGGAGTGCGAACCGGCATCGTAGAGCGGCGTGCACTGGCTGGCGGAGTGGTGGTCAAGCAGGTACGCCCCGGTCAGGTGCCAGGCCAGCCAGGAACTCGGCATGAACAGGCGGCGGGCGCGGGCGAAGATCTCGGGTTCGTTGTCGGCGAGCCAGGCCAATTTCGGCCCGACCGCCTGGGTGGAGAGCGCGGAGCCGCTGCGGGCCATGATCACGTCATCGCCGCCCAGTGCGAGCGTGAGATCCACGATTTGCCGGGTAGCCCTGGTGTCAACGCCGTAGAGGATGGCGGGGCGCAGGGGGAAGCCGGCCGCATCGGTGACCAGCACGCACGGGCCCATGCCGCTGACTCCCACCGCTACGATCACCGCGTCAGCGGCCGTGGCAGCTTCGGCCAGTTCGCGGGAGATGGCTACGAATTCGCTCCACCACAGCTCTGCGTCCATCTCGACCCAACCCTCTCGGGGTCGTGTGGGGTCGTGCGTGCGGCTGGCTGAACTCAGAACGGTTCCGTCGAGGGCGACGAGCACGCCCTTACTGCTTGACGTGCCAATATCTACTCCGATAATCGCGTCAGTACTCATGCGCTCAGCCTAAATGAAATCGATTTCAGGGTCAAGGATGCGCCGCGCCCTGCGGCCCAGGAGCGGTGCCAGATTCAGGCCGAGTTGCCGAGCCTGATCGCTTGACGAGGTCGGTCGTCGCCATGCAGGCGCTCGATCAGCAGTTGGGCGGCTGCTTCACCGAGCAGGCGTGCCGGAAGCCGGATCACGGTGACGCCACGCGGCGACAGCGTCGCGAACGGCAAATCGCCAAAACTGGCCATGCCGACGAGCGGGGGGGTGAGGTCGTGCTCGATCAGCGCTCGGAGGGCGCCGACCGCCATAAGGTTATTGGCGACAAACACGGCATCCGGGGGTTCCGGAAGATTCAGCAGATCGACCATCGCCGCGTGACCACCCTCGACCCGAAAATCGGCATGGCGCAGGTAGCGATCTAAATCTGCGTGCACCGCGGAAGTGGTCATCAGCACCTCTCGCCAACCGTCGGCGCGGCCTTCGGCGGTGGTGCGCCCGCGCGGTCCGGTGATGCAGGCAATCCGTCGGAAGCCCTGTTCGACCAGAGCCCGAGTGGCATCGCGTCCGCCGGCGACATTATCGACGGTCACGGTATCCACATCGGGCAGGCTGCGGTCAACGGCGACGACCGGTCGTCCGCGCCGGGTCAGGTCGGTCAAATCCACGAGGTCACTCGCCGCGGCAAGGATGATGCCCGCCATATTCTCCGACACGACGACGTCGAGATAGCGTGCTTCCTTCTCGGCGTCCTCGTCGGTATTGCACAGCACCACCGAGTACCCGGATGCCTGGGCCACGTCTTCGACGCCGCGCGCCAACGCCGTGAAAAACGGGTTTTCAATGTCCGGAATGATCAGGGCGATGACCTCGGACGATTGCTTGCGCAGCGTGCGGGCGGTCCGGTTGGGCGTGAAGGACAGCTGCTCGGCCGCCGCACGAACCCGATCGCTGCGTTCGGCCGAGACCGTGATGCCGTTGAAGACCCGGGACACGGTCGCCGGGGAGACTCCGGCAAGCGCGGCGACGTCGTAAATCGTGGCCATGGAGGTCCTTTCGTGGAGCGTCTCCACTTTACTGATCCCGGCCGACGCTCGGCTCGTCTGGTTGCGAGGGCAGAAGACGGCCGGATTGACCTGGTGTCCAGGTGAGAAACCGTGCCGCGTTTTCACGCAGGATCGTGTCTACTGGCCCCTGACCGATTCTGGCGCGCAGCGCCGGCAGGTAGCGGGTGCCGAGATAGGCCAGTCCCGGCATTCCGCCATAGGCAATGTATCGGCTGCGCCTCGCCACATCGCCGCCGATGAGAATGTGTTGCAGGCCCCCGCCGGCGATGACGGCTTCGGTGAGGTCGAGCAATTCGGCATCGCTTCGGGTGCGCGGCCGGGCGACGCCGTCGTAGCCGAGCCAGGCCCCCCTCGCCACGAGTTCCAGGTGCAAGGCCGGGTTTGGATCGCGATCGGCGTGAGCCAACACCACCCCGCTCGGCTGAACGCCGAGCGTCAGGAGAAGGTCAAGCACTTCGTGGGCCGCCGTGCAGTATTCTAGGTGCACCATGATCGGAGCGCCGGTCGCTGCGTGGGCGAGGGCAACGGCCACGAGAGTCTCGCGTTCAAAGGCAGAGATCGACCAGTAGTCGATGCCCGCCTTCAGCACACCGGCACGTACGGGGTCGCCGGCCGGCGTCTGCGCCCGTGCCTGGTGATGGTGATGGTCGAGGCGAGGCATGCCTTCACGCAGGTCGGTGAGGAACAGGTCGGCGCGACGACGGGCATCCAACCGGCGCAGCCAGTGATCGGGAGAATAGTGCGCGTCGCGGTGCGCGCCGGTGGTGGCGATCACGGTCAGCCCGGTGGACTGGCTGATTCTAGCCACCGCTTCCGGGTCGCGGCCGAGCCCCAGCGGGGTCGCGTCAATCATGGCGTCGAACCCGCTCGTGCGCAGAAGCTGAGCTTCGGTTGTTGATGCCGATTCATCGCGCAGCTCATCACCGACGAGCAAAGGGCTGACCTGAAACAGGTGCTCATGATAGTTGACCCGGCCGAGCCCGGACGGGTCTACATCGCCGAGCACACTGCGAATCAGGTTCATCGCACGATCAACGCCGCCTCGGACAGCGCAGTAACCAGATCTTCGGTGAGTTCGATGTCGAAGACCTCGGCGATGACCTGCGACCAGCCGTGGATGAAATAATGCCAGCCGTCAACGATCGTCAATTGCGCTGCATCCGCTTGCGCACGTGCCTGCGCGAGAAACTCCAGGGTGCCGCGGTAATTGAATTCCCACACGTAGGCGGCTGACGGAAACGGTGTTTCAGAGGGCACGGGGCTTCCTGGGCGGTCCTTGCCCAGGCCGCTCGCATTGACGATCAGGCTGTGCGCCGGAGCGGAAGCGACTACGTCGCGGGTGACCTGGTCGTCGTCCACCAGAACGTAGCGGATGAGGCCAGCGGGTGTTCCGCGGCGCTCATGCACACCCCTGAGGTGCTCGAGTCGGCTCTGAGCGGTGTCAGTCACGACGATCAACTCGGGGACGTCTGTTCGCTCGGCCAGATACCAGGTAAGTGCGGCGCCGGCGCCGCCGGCGCCCAGGCAGACGACCTGGCCGGCGGTGCGCGCGAAGTGATCGTCAGGCAGGAATTCGCGAGCCGCCAGCCCCGCGGTCAACGGGTCTTTGGCGTGGCCGATCAGTCGCCTTCCACGTTTGGAGATGCTCGACAGCTCTCCGCAGAGAATGCTGAACTCGTCGAGTTCGTCGAACAGGTCGTGGGTTGCCGAATACAGGCCCATCTTGTGGGTGGTGACGAGGGCGCCCAGATGATTCGGGTCGTCGCGAATCTGTTCGACAAGCTGCACATACTGCTGCGCCGTCGCTCCAACGGGGAGGTCATGGCCGATCAGGGTTCGGGTGGGCAGGTCGAGGATCTGGGCCCACACCGGAAAGATTGACATGATCGACGACTGCGCGGTGCTCACACCGACGAAGCCCATATAGCCGTTCATGCCCCGACCTCCGTCGTGTGCAGGTGCACGCCGGCAGAGATGAACCGGGCCGCCAGACGTTCGATGTTGCCATAATTCTCGGTCGCCAGATCGACCGCGGAGACCAGATCGCCACCGGCGCCGACAGCGATCGCACCCGCATCGAACCAGGCACCGATATTGTCCGGCGTGACACCGCCGGTGGGCATGAGCGGAACATTGGGAAACGGACCGCGAAGCGACTTGAGAAAAGCTGGCCCGCCCAGGGAGGCGGGAAAGATCTTGACAACGTCGGTGCCGTATTCCACCGCAGCCATCAGTTCACTCGGGGTGAGTGCGCCGGTGATGACGAGCAGCCCGGTGGCCTTCATCGCAGCGGTGAGTGCTCGCCGCGTGCCGGGGCTGACCAGAAACTGCGCCCCTGCCGCTGCCGCACGCATCGCTTCACCGCTCGTCGTCACGGTTCCCGCGCCTAGATAGATATCGTCGCCGTAGCGTGTGGACAGCTCGCGGATGACGGCTGGTGCGTCGGGCGTTGAATAGGTGATCTCGAGCCCGGTGATACCGCCCGACACCAGGGCATCCGCTGCTCGCAGTGCGCTCGCGGCGGAGGGGGCGCGCACAACAGCCAGCACGCGAGTGTTCTGGAGTCGGGTCAGGGAATTCGTCATGGTCACGCTTTCGTTGAGACGGGATTGGCCGGGGGGTCACCCGCGAGAACGGCGAGCAGGTTGTTGACGGCCATCGAACCCATGTTGTCGACTGCCTGCACGGTTTGCGCGCCGATATGCGGGGTCACGATCACCCGGTCCGCTAGGTCGGCTGCCAGCAGCGGGGACGACAGGCCGCGGGCATCGCCGGCGAGGGTGTCGGCGGCGAATCCGCCGACGGACTGCGCGCGCAATGCCTGGGCGAGAGCGGGTTCATCGATGAGCTCCGGGCGGGCGGTGTTCACGATGACGATCCCGGGCCGGGTGCGGGCGAGCCACTCGTTGGTGATGATACTGGCGCCGCCAGGGCTGTGCAGGGTGACCAGATCGCATTCCGACGCCATGGCGAGGATTCCCTGCGGGACAGCCCCTGCCTTAAAGACGGCGTCATCGCCGAGCCACGGGTCGTGCGCCAGAATGCGGGAGCCGAAGCCCTGGAGGCGCCGAGCGACGCCCTGCCCGATCCGGCCGAAACCGATGATTCCGACGGAGAGGGCTCCGAGTTCGCGCCCGCGCAGCATGGACCAGTCGTTGGCGCGAACGCGACGGTCTCCCGCCGTGGTGCCGCGCAGGATGGCGAGCATCAGCCCGACCGCGTGATCGGCGACCGCATCGCTGTTGGCGCCGGGAGTGTTGGTCACGACGATTCCCTGCTCGGCGGCCGCGGCAATATCCACGGATTCCACGCCGACGCCGTAGCGGGCAATCACCCGCAGGTGCGGCGCCGCGTCGAGGTGTTGCCGGGTGATCACACCCGTCCCGGCGATCCACCCGATCGCGTCGGGCAGGAGCGCGCGCAGTTCGGCGATATCGTGGCTCGGCGAAGCTGTGACGACGGTGTGCCCGGCGTCGGCGAGTCGGCCCACCTCATCGATACTGCCGGAGGAAAAGGACCGACTGGTGACTAGAACGGTGCCCATCAGCGGCCGGCCCGAGTCGCGAACCACGGTTCCAGGCGCTCATAGCCGTCGACGAAAACGACGTGGCGGTCGAGATAATCGCTGTGACGGCCGTGGTCGGGGATGAATTCTGCTGACACCTCGGAGAGACCGCGCGCGGCACTGAAATCATCGACCAGTCCGAGGCCGACGGCCGCGGTGACTGCGGCACCGAGGCTGTTTGCCTCTTCGACGATGGTGCGGCGCCGTACGGGAATTCCCCAGACATCCGCGAGGATCTGCAGCCAGACGTCGCTGGCCGCTCCGCCGCCGATCGCGTCAACGCGTTCAATGGACACGCCGGCCTCCCGGAAGGCCTGCACGCAGGTGAGCAGGTTGAAAGCTACGCCTTCAAGCACCGCCCGGGTCATTTCGGCACGCCCATGATGACGGTTTATTCCGATGAACGCTCCCGCAGCATCCGGATTCCAGTACGGCGAACGCTCACCGAGCAGGTATGGCAGAAAATAGAGACCGCTTGATGCGGCTGATGCGGTCGATGCTTCCGCGACGAGGGCCGCGAGGCTCGCGCCCGTGGGCGCCGGGTCGAGCAGTTCCGACACCCAGGCCATTGCGCCGCCACCGGCCTGCATCGTTGCGGTGGGCACGTAATGATGGGGAATCACGTGATCGAAGGTCATTGTGCGCTGCAGCCGGTCGTGCACGGGGGCCGTGCTCGTGAAGGAAATCCACGACGAGGTGCCCAAACACACGTAGGCGCCGTCTTCGGGGGTGACAATGCCTGCCCCGACCGCGGCGATGGGGCCGTCGCCGCCGCCGAGCACAACCCGGGTCGTTCGGGGCAGCCCGATCGCGCTCGCCGAATCGTCAGTCAAGGTGCCCACTACGGCAGTGGCGTCGAGGATCTCAGGAAAGAGGTGCGCGCCCAGACCTGCAGCCGCGAGCATTTCGGACGACCACTCGCCGCGTTGCTGGTCATAGGCGTTCGTGGCGGATGCGTCGGACCGATCGGTGACGAGGCGACCGGTGAGCCGGTGCACGACGAAGTCTTTGGCCAGGCAGAAGTGGCGAACGCGAGAAAACTGGTCGGGTTCGTTGTCGCGCACCCACATGATTTTTTCCAGCGAGTAGGTGGGGTTGAGCCGATGTCCGAGCAGGGAGTACGCACGGTCCTGGCCGATGATGCTTTCCAAATGTTGCGCCTGTTTTGTGCTGCGCGTGTCTGCCCAGATGAGTGCGGGACGCACTGGCAGGTAGTCGGAATCCAACAGCACCGCACCCATCATCTGGCCGCTAACGACGAGCCCGGTCACTTGGGAGGGGTCAACGCCGGATCGGGTCAGGAGCCCGCGGGTGGCTTCCACCACCGCGTTCCACCAGTCATCTGGGTTTTGCTCCGCGATACCGCCGTCGGCGAAGAATGCGCCGTAGTTGGCGGTCACCGAGGCGACGAGTCGTCCGTCGTCGCGGTGCAGGGATGCCTTGTTTCCGGTGGTGCCGAGGTCGTGGGAGATGATCATGACGAGGCCTCCGCGAAGTAGTCGACGAAGGCCACGCCGTCTTCCTGACGCCATACTCGCTGGCCCAGGCCGTATTCCAACACCCAGCCATAGTCATGGCCGGCGCCGCCGGGGTAGACGGCGAGGAACGAATACGGTTTACTGCCGACGTTGACGCTGCGGTGCGCCCAGCCCGGTGGGATGTAACCGATGGTGCCAGGGGTCATGTCCACCCAGCGGGTATCAGTCCCGTCGAACATGAGCAGCCCCCCGCGCCCCGAAATTCCGAGATAGATTTCACCCTGGTGGTTGGGATGCTGGTGGCCCTTGGTCATCCAGAATTCCCCACCGGTAGAGCCCGGCTGGATGGTCGTGACCGATTGCGGGAGCTCGCGATCGGCTTCCGGTACCAGGCTCGACACGACGGAATAAACGATCGGGTCGCCGTCGGTGACGGCGGTCCGCCACGCATTCTGATCGAGGAACAGCCCTTCGAGGTCGGACATGCGTCGAGTAAGTGCCGGACCTGCGGGGCTCAGAGTGCCGGCCGCTTGGTCGAAGCGGATAGACATGGGCGGAACGGGCAGTACGGAGTAATCAGACACGTCGTCTCCTGGCTCGGGGCAGCGGCGGTGCTGCAGGTCCAGAGTACCTGTAATTACAGGTGACCTGTAATTACAGGCAAAATTCTTTCGCTATGGTGCCGTTTGACTGGCGGTGCCAGTATGGCGCAGCGCAGCCGTGCTCTGGGTGGCGGACGAGGCGCTCAACTGGAACTCGAAGCGACTGCGGTCTCCGCGATGATACGCAATGAAGTATTCCATTGGCTGTTCCTGCTCGTCGTAGCTGATGCTGCGCAGTATCAGCAAAGCCTGGCCGGAACCGACCTTGAGCAGTGCTCCCTGTGCCCGATTCGCGGATACCGCTTCGGCAGACCGGACTCCACGCACTGCGCGGATTCCGTGGGTAGCCAGCAGCGCATACAGCGACTTGTCCCGCAGATCTTCGTGCAGGACCAGCAATCCGATGTCGTGCGGCAGGTACGTCGTCGTCCACGACCAGGGTTCGTCATCGACGTAGCGGAGCCGCTCGATCACGATGACCGGCGACTGCAGAGGGACATCGAGGGACTCTGCAACATCGTCTTCGGCCAGGATCACCTCCTGCCGACGAACCTCGCTGTGAACGTGCCCGCCGCGGGCGGCTACTTCTTCGTACAGCCCGGTCAGCGTGTGCACGAGGCTTTCCGGCACCTTCTGGTGCGCTACGAACGTGCCTTTGCCTTTGACCCGTTCGATGATCCCCTGATTCTCCAACTGGGAGAGCGCCTGCCGCACTACTGTCCGGGAGACATTGAATTTCTCACACAATCGGTGTTCGCCAGGGAGCAGATCGCCCGCTCGCAACCCCTGGCTGGCGATGTCGTCGATGATTCGACGCTTCAGTTGGTGGTACATGGGTGTCGCGGCGAGCCGGTCGATATCTGGGGGCGTATGGGTGCTGCGGGCTGGCCCGACGGAGTCGAGCGGGGACGGTTGCTTGTTCATCGTGTCACTCTCTGTGGGTCGGCATGAGACCATCCGAAGTCAGTGCGCCACACCGGCATGCACGTCGAGCAGCGCCTCCACGGCGGCGCGCTGCGGCAGGCTCGGCGATGCGCCGCGCTGGGTGACGGTGAGCGCGCCGGCGGCCATCGCCTGGCTGATGGCATCCGCTAAATCATCGCCGCGCGCGAGTGCCGCGCCGAGGTAGCCGGCGAAGGCATCGCCGGCTGCTGTCGTGTCGACGGCTACCACCGGAATGGCGGGAAAATGTTGGATCGCGGTTTCTGAGACCAGGATGGCGCCGGCCGACGCCATGGTGATCAACGCGTGGCCCGCTCCCCGCGCGGTAAACCATCTGCCGGCGGCCGTGGCGGAGTCAGCGTCGCTCACGACGATGCCGGTGAGTCGGCTGGCTTCCGTCTCGTTTGGCGTGACGATGTCAACCAGGGGCCAGATCGCTTCGTCGAGCGGGGTCGCGGGGGCCGGGTCGAGGATCACGATGAGCCCGCACTCGTGTGCCCTGCGGATCGCATGCTGGGTGAGTGCCCAGGGGATTTCGAGCTGGGTCAGGAGCACCTTTGACGACGAGGCGCGGGCCAGAAAGGCGGCGTCGATCTGCGCCGCGCTTAGTGCGGCATTGGCCAGGGGAACCATGACGATGTCATTCTCACCGGAGTCATCGACGCGGATATGGGCGATTCCGCTTGGGCCCGGAACCTGGGCGACATGTTCGATATTGACTCCGGCCTGCTGCAGGCCATCCGTGAGCATCGGTGCGAACAGATCGGTGCCGACGCAGGAGACCATATAGGCCGAGCCGCCGGCGAGAGCGGCTGCGATCGCCTGGTTGGCACCCTTGCCGCCGAGCACCAGCGTGAAGTCATCGCCCAAAATGGTCTCGCCCGGGGACGGGAGGCGTTGGGAGAAGGTCGTGAGATCTGCCGTGGTACTTCCCACGATCAGGATTCCGTCGGTGCGGGGTGCCGACGACTCTGTCTGGCTCATTGGTGCCTTTCCTGGTGCGTGCGCCATGTGACGTGTAAGTACATTACCGGACAGGTGGCGACAGGGCCCTATTTCCTGGTTGCTAGTGTCGAGTGCCGGAGCTTATCGGCGGATCGAAGGAGAGAGCCTCGATGAGTCGAGATCATCGTTTTTATGTTGACAGCGCCCAGGTAGCCGATGTCAGTGAATTGCTTCGTGACGGGCTGGTGCACGGTGTGACCACGAACCCCACGATTCTCGAACGAGCCCAGCGCAGTGCCGCGGATTCGCCCGAACTCTACGCGCGCTGGGTGGCCGAAGGCGCGCAGGAAGTGTTCTTCCAAGCCTGGGGGGAGAATACCCGGGCGCTTCTGCGCAATGCTGAGGGCATCCTGGCGCTCGGGCCGAAAGTCGTCGTCAAGGTTCCGGCGACGCGCGCCGGGTTCGCTGCGGCCGTCGCACTGAACGGGGAAGGGGCGACGGTTCTGCTCACGGCTGTCCACTCGCCGAGCCAGGCCCTCATGGCGGCGAGTCTGGGCGTGCGCTACATCGCTCCCTATCTCGGCCGAATGCAGGACAGCGGCCTCGACGGCGTCGCCGAAATAGCTACTATGACCACCATGGTGGCCGACACCGCCACCGACGTCCTCGCCGCGAGCCTGCGCACCCCGGACGCCATCGTGGCGCTCGCCGAGGTGGGGGTGCGCTACTTCACCGCGGCACCGGCCGTTATTCTGGCCGTGCTGCAGCACGACGTGAGCGACCGCTCGAGTGCTGAGTTCGAGGCGGCCGTCGCCCGCGGAGCCGCGCGGGTCTAGGTTCGGTCAGGCCGCGACCAGCGCGTCACGCAGCCACTGTTCGATACCGGAGATATGCACGATGGTCAGGGCGTGTGCGAGCTCTGCATCGTGGCCTTCAAGGGCGTCGGCAATCGCTTCGTGTTCGGCAAGCGTGCGTTCGACGGAGTGCTCCTGGGTGAGGCCACGCCAGATCCGGGCGCGCATCGTGTGGCTCGAGAGAGAATCGATCAGGCTGGCCAGGTAGGCATTTCCGGAGGCCGCGGCGATGGCTCCGTGAAATTGGATGTCCGCCGTCACCAACCCCTCGACGTCGGTTGACTCGTTCACCAGCTCGAGCAGGGCGCGCAGTGTGGCCAACTCGTCTGCGCTCATGCGCACTGCGGCGAGTGCTGCTGCGGCCGGTTCCAGGATGCGCCGCACTGCGAATAGTTCCAGCACGGACGAATCGGTATGCAGGTCTGTGATGAACGTCATCGCTTCAAGAAGGAGGCGTGGTTCCAGGCTGGTGACGTAGGTGCCGTCACCGCGCCGCACGTCGAGCACACGAATGACTTCGAGCGCCTTGACCGCCTCCCGCAGTGAGCTGCGGGAAAGGCCGAGCCGCTCACTCAACTCTTTCTCCGGGGGGAGTTTGTCGCGGGGTTTGATCTCACCGCTCAAGATCATGTCTTTGATCTTGAGAATCGCTTCATCGGTGACGGCCATAAACAGATTCTATCTGTCGTCGAAATCCCGACCCGGCTGCAGGACCTGCGTGTACCGGGCCGGGACGACTCAGTTGAACTGCCGGTCGATGCCGGCCGCGGCATAGATGGCATCGATGACGATCATGTTGTTGATCGAGTCGGCACCCTCTGTGGGCATCGGAGTGTGCTGGGCCAGGGCGGTGACGATCGCATCCAGCTGGTGGTCGTAGGTGGTGAGACCGGCCACGGTGCTGACCCGGGTTATGCCATCGACGGTTTCACTGATGCTGTGGCCAGCCGAGGGGAAGACGAGATTATCCACGTGTGCGGTGCCGCGAGTACCGACGATGTCAAGTGTTGACGTCTCGTTCGGGCCGGCTTCCATGCTTGCCGAGACGTGGGCTGTGGTGCCGGACGGGAAGCGCAGCTCTGCCTCAATGCTCATGTCGGCGCCGAGTGGGTTCGTCGTTGCGATTGCACTCATGATGGCGGGTTCCTCGTTCATCAAGCTGCGCACCCAGTGCAGGGGATAACAGCCAAGGTCCATCAGCGCCCCGCCGCCGAGGGCGGGTACGTGGCGGATACCGCGGGGTTCGAACGGGTTGCTGACCGAGAAATCTGCGCGCAGCGCCACGATGTCACCGAGCCGGCCTGACGCGATCAGGGCATCGATTTCGAGGCTTAGCGGATGGTAGCGATCGTGGAAGGCCTCGATCAGGCGGTGGCCGGTAGCCTGCGCCGATTCGAGCATACGCTCGGCCTGTGCGGCATTCATGGCGAACGGCTTTTCGCACAGCACGTCCTTGCCGGCTTCGAGTGCCGCGATCGACCATTCGGCGTGTTCGGAGGGGGGCAGAGCGTTGTACACGAGATCGATGTCAGGGTCGGCCAATAAGGCGCGGTAGTCGCCGTAAAAACGCTCGATTTTGTGGACGGAGGCATAGTCGGCGGCCGCCGACGGGCGGCGTGACGCCACGGCCATAACGGTGACGTCGGTTCGGCGCTCGGCCGGGTGGATGATTGCTGCCGGGGCTATACCTGACGCACCAAGGAGGCCAATACGAAGCACAGTGTCTTCCTTCAAAAGCTGTTGTCGGTACGAAGTCATGTTGTGTTGCGCTCCACAGGCTACGCGATCTGCTGCTGTCTGGCCGAGACGGGAATGAGCAGCAGCAGGCCTAGGAGCAGCACGAGCATGATGCCGAGAATGCCCCAGTAGGTGGCGCCGAAGATCGACACGAAGACCGCGAAGGCAGTCGGGGCCAGAAAGCTGACGGCGCGACCGGTCGTCGCATAGAGCCCGAAGACTTCGCCCTCGCGGCCGGGGGGAATGAGACGCGCCAAAAAGGTGCGACTGGCCGATTGGGCGGGGCCGACGAACAGGCACAGGGCCAGTCCTGCCGTCCAGAACACGATCTGCCCGCCGTCGTGCAGCAGAAACACGAGCATCCCGCTCACTAACAGGCCGACGAGTGCGGTCACGATCACCGGTTTCGCACCAAGACGGTCATCGAGCACCCCGACCGCCATGGTGGCGATGCCGGCGACCACATTGGCGGCGATAGCGAAAATGATCACCTCGCCCGGCGAGAATCCGAAAACGGATGCCGCGAGCACTCCACCGAAAGTGAAGACGCCGGCCAGCCCGTCACGAAAAACGGCACTCGCCAACAGGAAGTAGACGGTCGGACGGCTGGTGCTCCAGAGGCGCTTGACGTCGCGGGCGAGAACGACATAGCTCTGCAGGAAGCCGATCTTCTCGCGGCGCATGGCCGCGGGGGCCCGATATTCGGGCACCTGCAGCAGCACCGGCAGCGCGAAGAGCGCGAACCAGGCCGCGGCAACGAGCATGGTGACGCGCACGGCCAGACCGTTCTCACTGGTCACGCCAAATAGTCCCACCTCGGGAGCGATGAAGCCGAAGTAGACGATGAGGAGCAGCACGATCCCGCCGAGGTAGCCCATGCCCCAGCCGAACCCGCTGACCTTGCCGATGCTGCGGGGAGTGGATACCTGGCTGAGCATCGCGTTGTAATTGACGCCCGCGAATTCGAAGAAAACGTTGCCCGCGGCGAGCAAAACGAGCCCGAGCATCAGATAGCTGGGACTGGCCTCGACGAAGAACATCGCCGTGGTGAGGCCGACGACCACGAAGGTGTTGGCACCCAGCCAGAATTTACGCCGCCCCGAGGTGTCAGATCGTTGCCCGGTGATGGGGGCGAGTACCGCCACCAGGAGTCCGGCAATGGCCAGTGCCCAGCCCAATTGCGCGGAGACGACGTCTTCGTCGCCAAAGGACGAGCCGGTGATGTAGACGCTGAAGACGAACGTCGTGACGACGGCGTTGAAGGCCGCCGACCCCCAGTCCCAGAACGCCCAGGCCACCACCCGTCCGCGCGTTGGAGCGGTTCCCGCGTCTACGGCGACTGTCTCGGTCATGTCCACAATCTACTGCCCGGTGGTAAACATCTGGATTCGCCGCGTTGCCGCATCCACTTCTTAAAGTTGAGTCACTCACACTCAACTTTCAGCCGCAGAAATTGACACGGATGCGACGGCGCTGGAATACTTGAGCCATCGAGGCTCAAGTCTTGAGATTACTTAGTAGTTCGTTTCGCACATGAATGAAGGAGAACAACCCACATGGCTCGTGCAGTAGGTATTGACCTCGGAACCACCAACTCTGTGGTGGCCGTGCTCGAAGGTGGAGAACCCACCGTCATCGCCAACGCTGAAGGCTTGCGCACCACCCCCTCGGTGGTCGCGTTCACCAAGGACGGCGAGGTTCTCGTCGGAGAAACCGCCAAGCGTCAGAACGTCACCAACGTCGACCGCACCATCTCCAGCGTCAAGCGCCACATGGGCACCGACTGGAACGTCGCCATTGACGACAAGAAGTACACCCCGCAGGAGATCTCCGCTCGTATTCTTGCCAAGCTCAAGCGTGACGCCGAACAGTACCTGGGCGAAAAGGTCACCGACGCCGTCGTGACCGTACCCGCGTACTTCAACGACGCCGAGCGTCAGGCCACGAAGGAGGCCGGCGAGATCGCCGGACTCAACGTGCTGCGCATCATCAACGAGCCCACCGCCGCCGCGCTGGCCTACGGCCTCGACAAGGGCAAGGAAGACGAGCTCATCCTGGTCTTCGACCTCGGAGGCGGAACCTTCGACGTGTCGCTGCTCGAGGTGGGCAAAGACGACGACTTCTCCACCATCCAAGTGCGTTCGACCGCCGGCGACAACCGCCTCGGCGGCGACGACTGGGACCAGCGCATCGTTGATCACCTGATCAAGCGCTTCAAGGAGACCACCGGCGTTGACGTGTCCAAGGACAAGATCGCCAAGCAGCGCCTCAAGGAAGCCGCTGAGCAGGCCAAGAAGGAACTCTCCTCGAGCATGTCGACGAGCATCCAGCTGCCCTACCTCTCGCTGACCGAAAACGGCCCGGCCAACCTTGACGAGACGCTCACCCGCGCCCAGTTCGAGAAGATGACCGAAGACCTGCTCGACCGCACCAAGAAGCCTTTCCAGGACGTCATCCGTGAAGCCGGCGTCAAGGTTGGCGACATCGCCCACGTCGTTCTCGTCGGTGGTTCCACCCGTATGCCCGCCGTTTACGAGCTCGTCAAGAGCGAGACCGGCGGCAAGGACCCGAACAAGGGCGTCAACCCGGACGAGGTCGTCGCCGTTGGCGCAGCCCTGCAGGCCGGCGTGTTGAAGGGCGAGCGCAAGGACGTTCTGCTCATCGACGTCACCCCGCTGAGCCTCGGTATCGAGACCAAGGGCGGCATCATGACCCGCCTGATCGAGCGCAACACGGCCATCCCCACCAAGCGCAGCGAAACCTTCACCACGGCCGACGACAACCAGCCGTCCGTGGCGATCCAGGTCTTCCAGGGCGAGCGTGAGTTCACCCGCGACAACAAGAACCTCGGCACCTTCGAGCTCACCGGCATCGCGCCGGCGCCGCGTGGCATCCCACAGGTCGAGGTCACCTTCGACATTGACGCCAACGGCATCGTGCACGTGTCCGCCAAGGACAAGGGCACCGGAACCGAGCAGTCGATGACCATCACGGGCGGATCCTCGCTCGCGAAGGAAGACATCGAGCGCATGGTGCGCGAGGGTGAAGAGCACGCCGCCGAAGACAAGCGCCTGCGCGAAGTCGCCGAGACGCGCAACACGGCCGAGCAGCTCGCCTACTCGATCGAGAAGCTGATCAAGGACAATGTCGACAAGCTCCCCGAAGACGTGAAGAATGAGGTGCAGGCTGATGTCGACGCCCTCAAGTCCGCTCTCGCCGGCGACGACGACGACGCGGTGAAGACCGCGTTCGACAAGCTCAACGAAAGCCAAGGCAAGCTCGGCGAAGCCATCTACAAGTCCAGCCAGGCGGATGCCGCAGCCGGCGCCGACGAAGCCGGTACCGACGAGACTCCCACCGAGGAGAACAAGGATGAAGACGTTGTCGACGCCGAGGTTGTTGACGACGACGAAGACGACAAGAAGAAGTAGGCCGCAACCATGGCTGACAAGAAACATCCAGACAACGACGCTGCGGGGGTGCCCGATGACGGCACCGCCGCGGCCGGCGCGGGCGTCCCTTCGGAAGCGGCGCCCGATGCGGCATCCGCTGCTGACGGCCAGGCTCCGGCCTCGGCCGACGGGATCGAAGAAGACGAACTGACCGTTCAGGACATTCTGGACGCGGCAGAACGCGAAGTTGCCGAGCCGACGAGTGAACACCTCGCCGACCTCAAGCGAGTGACGGCCGAGTACGCTAACTACCGTCGGCGCACCGAAGCCAACCGTGCCATCGAGAAAGAGCGCGTGACCGGGGATATCGTCAAGATACTGATCCCGGTACTCGACGACATCTACCGGGCAGAGAAGCACGGCGACCTCGTGCCCGACTCCGCCTTCGCGACGATCGCGGCCAAGCTGCGTTCGAGCGTTGAGCGTCTCGGACTCACCTCGTTCGGTGCGGTCGGCGACCCCTTCGACCCGACCATGCACGAGGCGATCTTCCAGCAGCCCAGTGCAGCCGTCGACACCGAAACCGTCGGCGACGTCGCGGAGACCGGGTATTACCTCGGTTCCACGCTGTTGCGCGCGGCCAAGGTCGTCGTCCAGGTACCGAGCGATGGCTAGCCAAGACTGGTTCGACAAAGACTTCTATAAGGTTCTCGGGGTATCGAAAGATGTCACGCCGGCCGAATTGAAGAAGGCGTACCGCAAGCTCGCTCGCAAGTACCACCCGGACTCCAACCCGGGGAACCCCGCCGCTGAGGCGAAGTTTAAGGAACTGAGCGAGGCGCACTCGGTGCTGAACGATGCAGCCCAGCGCAAAGAGTATGACGCCGTGCGGGCCATGGGCAGCGGGGCGCGGTTCGCCGCGCCCGGCGGCCGGGCTCAGAGTGGCGGCTTCGAGGATGCTTTCGGAGGCATGTTCGGCGGCGGAAGCCGTCAGCAGAGTTACACCTTCGAGCAGGGTGGTTTCGACGATATCCTCGGGGGTATGTTCGGCAGAGGTGGCGGAGGCGGGGGCGGATTCGGCAACCCCACCGGCGGCTACCGCGGGTCGGGCGCGCCCACCCGCGGCCGCGATGTGATCGCCTCGACGACCATTGACTTCCTCACCGCCACGCAGGGCGATCAGATCAGCCTGCAAACCCAGGACGGGCGACCGATCAAGGTCAAGGTTCCGGCCGGAGTCGCCGACGGGCAAAAGATTCGTCTGCGTGGCAAGGGGCAGCCGAGTCCGGACGGCGGGGAAACCGGCGATATCGTGCTGACGATCACCGTGCGCAAGCATCCGGTGTTTGAACGCGACGGCCTCAACCTACGGGTTACCGTACCGGTCACTTTCGTCGAGGCCAGCCTTGGCGCGACGATCGAGGTACCCACCCTCGGCGGCAGCCCGGTCAAGTTGCGCGTTGCCCCCGGTACTCCCGGCGGCCGTGTGCTGCGGGTCAAGGGTCGTGGCGTCACTACGGCCAAGGGCACGGGCGACCTGCTTGCCATCGTGCAGGTCGCTGTGCCCTCGCACCTGTCGAAGGATGCGGAAGAGAAACTCGCCGCATTCGCCGAGGCGCTGCCCAAGGAAAACCCGCGCGATGAACTGATCGCTCGGGCCAAGGGCTGATTATGGACGAGACCACCCGGGTTTTCGTGATTTCCACGGCCGCTGAGCTTGCGGGCATGCACCCGCAAACCCTGCGCCAATACGATCGCCTGGGCCTCGTCAGCCCGGAACGCACCCCCGGCAAGAGCCGACGGTACTCCATGCTCGACGTGGCAAAGCTCCGTGAAATTGCGGAACTGGGCTCGGAAGGCGTGAGTCTGGAAGGCATTCGTCGTATCCTCGAACTCGAGGATCACGTGCGCGGGCTCGAAAATCGCCTGCGCGAGTTGGAATCGACGCTCGCCGACGAACTACTGAACCGACCGGGCCGCCGCGTTTTCGCGGCTGGCTCGGCCGGCGACGTTATTTCGATGAAGGCGGGCACCCGCACCAGGCGCAGCAACCAGATTGTCATCTGGCGGCAGCCCAGACCATAGTCAGTTATATGTAACAAGCTTCACGTTTCTGTTTCACAGCACGAACTGGTTGCACCAGCACTACTTTCAGGGGGAACCATGTCTAAATTGGACGCGTTTGACCAGTCCGCGCCGCGGAACACTACCGCCGGCACCACAGCGAGCACGCAGTTGAAAGGCGCCGCCCCGAACGTGAACGAATTTGATTTCGACCGGCTGCGTCGTCGCCCCGATATCGAGGCGGAGAACCTCTTCGCCGTCGACGCGAGCGACCGGCTCATTCTCGATGAGGCCGCCGGCGCGATCGCCGCCTACCGTGACGGCGGCGTCGTCGTGCTCGAGGACCGATACGGCGCCCTTACGCTCGGTGCCGCAGCCCTGCACAACGCCCGCGGTATCCGCGTGTACCAGGACGCGCTCTCGGGCGAATACGCGCTCGACAGTAACGCCTCCGGCGTCAACCTGACGGAGGCCTACCGCTCACTGCCGCTCGGCGAAGAACTGCTGAGAGACGCCCATGTCGTGCTGCTGCAGCTGCCGAAAAGCCTCGACGCGCTCGACGAGATCGCCGGTGCCATCGCCAGGTACGCCGCCCCAGACGTGATCGTCTTTGCCGGCGGCCGCATTAAGCACATGACCGTGAGTATGAATGAGGTGCTGCGCCGCCACTTCGGCGCCCTCAACGTGCGCCCGGCCCGCCAGAAGTCCCGGGTTCTCATTGCCTCCTCGCCACTGGCCGCTCTAACGACCGACTGGCCGCACAGCGAACGGCACGACGACTTCGACCTCACCGTGCGCGGCCACGGTGGCGTGTTCGCCGGAACCAGTATCGACATTGGCACCCGTGCGCTGCTCGAGGTGCTCGACCGGATGAAGCCCGACGCCGAGCGTGCCATTGACCTGGGCTGCGGCACCGGAGTGCTGGCTGCGGCATTGGCTGCCCAGCGCCCGCTGCTGCAGGTACTTGCGACGGATCAGTCAGCCGTGGCCGTCGCATCCGCTCGCGCAACCGTTGACGCCAACGCGCTCGCCAATCGCGTCACTGTGGTGCGCGCCGATGGACTATCCGGCCAAGCGGATGACTCCGCCGACCTGATTCTGCTCAACCCGCCGTTTCATATTGGAGCGTCGGTGCATGCGGGCCTCGCTGAGAAACTCTTCATCGACGCGGCGCGCGTGCTCGCACCGGGCGGCGAACTGTGGACCGTGTGGAACACCCACCTCGGCTACCGTCCGATGCTCACCCGTATCGTCGGTTCGACCCGCCAGGTTGGCCGCAACACCAAGTTCACGGTGACGGTGTCGACCGGTCGTTGACGGTTCGCCCCGCTCAGGCGCGAACGAGCGCCTCGCCGTTGAGCACGTCGAGCTGCCACGCTGCTTCGCCATTCGCGGGGGCGTAGTGGTGGTGCACGAGGTTGATCGAGGCGTTATTGATGCTGCCGATGGGCTGGTCGAGGGCGTTTTCGAGGCTCAATCGAATCAGCGTGCCGTGCGCGACGACGATGATGCGGGCTCCGGGGTGATTTCGAGCGAGCTCGCACAGGGCGTCGATGCCGCGCGCGGCGACGGCCTCCTCGGTCTCGGCGCCGTGGAATCCGCCGGGAAAACGCAGGGCGTCGAGTTCGGCGCCAGCGTGGAGGCCCTCGGCTGGTCCGTAGTCGCGCTCGATCAGCCCCGGAATGCGTCGGACAGAGGCGAGGCCGAGCTCTTCGCCGATCAGGTCAGCGGTTTCGGCCGCACGCGAAAGCGGCGACGAGACGATGAAGTCCCAGTCGTAGCGTTTTAGCGGGGTAACGGCATCCGCTGCCTGGCCTCGCCCCACGTCGTTGAGCGGTATGTCGGTGGCGCCCTGGATGCGCGCGGCGGCGTTCCAATCGGTCTGGCCGTGGCGGATGAGGGCGAAGGTCGTCGTCGTGGTCACTCGTCTATTCTGCCTTGGCCGACTGGGAGTGCGCGGCGGGCCCCAATGTGGGCTTCCCGTTCCGGCGCAGCCCAGGCCATCCGGGCCAGGGCCGTGATCGCCCAGCCCAGCAGCACGACGAGCAGCGCATTGCGCGCCGTCAGCAGCAGCAGGGAGAAGGGGTCGCCGTCGATGAGCGGTAGGTAGAAAATGGGAAAGATCAGCGTTGTCAGGCCGGAGATGGCCAGCGTCAGCACAGCGGGCACCCGCCACTCAGCCCAGCTTCGGCCGACCCCGACCGCGACCACCGGCACCAGCCACAACATGTATTGCGGTGAACCGACTTTGTTGAAGACGATGAACGCGCCGACCAGGGCAAGGGCTCCGAGCAGCAGCAGCTGGGCGGCAGCCGCTCGCCGATGCTGGGCAATGAGCATCAGCACGAAGATCGCCGCGATGGCGCCAAACATGACCGGCGTCATCAGGGAAGCGACAAGGTTCGTGCCGGGTCCGCTCACCTCACGGGTAGCGATGGCGAAATTCTCGTAGATGACCGTGCTGGGCTGACCGAGCGTGGCCAGCCACACCCACACAGTAGTGATGGGCGCCTCGAGTTGCAGGGCACGGTCAGACTGTTCGGTGACGAAACCGGTAAGAAATTGCAGGCCCCCGACCAGCCATACGAATGCTGCCACCCCCGCCGACACCGCCGCCCCGGTGAGTACCACCGTGCGACGGCGAGGCGAGACGGTGACCACCGCGAGGAACACGGCGGCTGGCCAGACCTTGATCCAGGTGGCGAGGGTCAGCACGACCGCGGCGACAACCGGTCGGCGCGCGAGCAGCACGAGTGCGACGATGACGAGCGGTGCCGTGAGTCCTTCCAGTCGGAGCAGCCCGACCGGGCTCAGCAGAAACGATGCGAACAGCCAATACCAGGCGGATTTGAAGCCGCTGCGGCGGCGTCCCCAGTCGGTGAGCGCACCGACCGCGACGGCATTCAACGTTGTGGTGATCAGAAACCAGAGCAGCTGGTAAAGCAGCGGACCGGCGATGCCCGCGAACGCGATCGGCAGCATGGCGCCGATCGGATACACCCACTCGGTATCGATACCCTGCCAGACGCCGTACTCCAGGCCCAGTTCAGCCCAGGTGCGGTACAGCGGAAGGTCGCCGAGTACCCCGCCGGTCAGGATGGTGGGCAGCAAGGCGAACAGGAACACCGCGTGCAGGCCGAGAAAACCGAGCGCAAGGGTGCGTGGGCGTTGCAGCGTGAGGCGGCGAGACGGAGTCAGCGTGCGCGCCAGGCGGGCGTCGACCCGATCGAAAATGGTGGACATGGGACCGTTTCTGCAGTGTGCGACATGGTGCTGTCGCGTGCAGTCTAGGGGGGCTGGATGAACTGTTGGTGTCGCCTCAGGCCAGGAGTTCGCGAATGTCGGCGGCGGTCAGGGCGGTACCCTGTGGTGCTCCGTCGGTCATGACGCTTTCGAATAGGCGCGCTTTTGTAGCCTTAAGGGCCATGACCTTTTCTTCGATGGTGTCCTTGGATACCAGGCGATAGACCATGACGTTCTTGGTTTGGCCGATGCGGTGCACGCGGTCGACGGCCTGGGCTTCGGTCGCCGGGTTCCACCACGGGTCGAGCAGAATGACGTAGTCGGCCTCGGTGAGGTTGAGGCCGAATCCGCCGGCCTTGAGGCTGATCAAAAAGACGGAGCTCGTGCCCTCTTTGAAGTCGCTGATGGCTTTGGCCCGGTTGCGTGTCTTGCCGTCGAGGTAGGAGTAGCTGATGCCGGCGGCGTCGAGCCGGTCGCGTGCCTTACCAAGGTACTGCGTGAACTGGCTGAAGATGAGGGTGCGGTGGCCCTCGGCCACGGTGTCTTCGAGTAGCTCGAGCAGGGCGTCGAGTTTGGTCGAGGGAACACTGTCGTACTTCGCGTCGTACAGGCTCGCATCGAGACTGAGCTGGCGCAGCATAGTGAGCGAGCGAAAAATCTCGAAGCGGTTCGCGTTCATGTCCTCGATCAGTCCGAGCACCTTCTGGCGCTCGCGGGCAAGGTGCATGTCGTAGACCTTGCGGTGCCTCGGGTGCAGGTCGAGTTCGAGCACCTGTTCCTGCTTCTCCGGCAGGTCACTGGCGACTTCGGCCTTGGTGCGCCGCAGCATGAAGGGACGGATGCGGCGGCGCAGCTGCGCGAGCCGGTCGGCGTCGGCATCCGTTTCGATGGGCTTGCGGTAGTAGTCGGCGAAGCGGCTCGGGCTCGGGAACAGGCCCGGCGCGGTGATGGAGAGCAGCGACCACAGTTCCATCAGGTTGTTTTCCATGGGCGTGCCGGTGATAGCGAGCTTGAACGGGGTGCGCAGGCGGCGGGCGCAAACGTGTGCCTTACTCTGGTGGTTCTTCACGAACTGCGCTTCGTCGAGCAGCAGTCCGGCCCAGTCCTTGGCGTTGTACTCCTCGAAGTCGAGTCGGAACAACGTGTAGGAGGTGATCACGACATCCGCTTCGCCGATTTCATCCTGAAGGCTGGAGCCGCGCTTGCCGGCGGTCTGCGTAATGGCTGCTGTCGCAAGGTCGGGCGCAAACCGAGCGCATTCGGTGGCCCAGTTGGAGACGACGCTCGTGGGAGCGACCACGAGGAAGGGCTTGCGAGTGGCGCCTTTCGTGGCGCGTTGGCTGTCGCGGGCGTGGGCAATGAGGGCGATGGCCTGCAGGGTCTTGCCGAGTCCCATATCATCGGCCAGCACGCCGCCAAGCTGGTGATCGTAGAGAAAGCTGAGCCAGTCGAATCCGGTCTGCTGGTAGGCACGCAGGGTGGCGTGCACGGCCGGCGGGAGCGGGCGTTCGTCGAGGGGGGCGGCCTCGGCCGAGCCCTGCAGGGCGGCGAGACCCTCCACGGCGCTGCGCCAGGACGCGGCCTGCTCGGCGACGACACCGAGCAGCTGCAGTTCGTCCCACAGGTCGGCCTGAAAGCGGCTGAGACCGAGCGCGCCTGCGTTGCTCTCCTGCAGGCCTCGCGCCTCTTCGATCAGCCGTCGCAGCTGCTGCAGTTCGGGGCGGTCGAGACTGAAGTAGGTGCCACTGTCAAGGATCATCAAGTCTTGATCGGTGGCCAGTGCCCGAAACAGGTCGTCGAAGGGGATGTCTTCGCCCTCGATAGTAAGGGTGACGGCGAGGTCGAACCAGTCACGGGTGTCGGTGCTTTCGGTGGTGGCGAGGCTGATCACCGGCGCTGCGTCGGCTTCGCGGTAGCTCGGGGCGTCGGCCGAGACCTGCACGACAATGCCGGCAGCCTCGAGTTTTGGCACGGCCTCGCCGAGAAACGTGATCATGACGGCGCTGCGAAGCTCCGACCGCTCGAGCAGCCGGGCCGGGCTGATCGGCGTGGCAGGTTGCCAGAGCCCCGCGAACGAGGCGATCTCGCGGTCGACCGCTTGCAGCGTTTCGTGTTCGCGGGTCAGGTCACGAAACCGGGTGTCGCCGGGCGTCGGGCGCAGCGGGTGGCGGTACAGCACGGGGGCCGTTTTAACGGCGTCCGTGCTGACTGCGTTCAGGGCCGGGTCGGTGCCCGATTCGGTGGGGGCGAGGTACTGCCATTCCCAGGCGAGGGTGATCCGGGCATCCGTTTGATGGGCGATCGTCAGCGCCAGCTGGGGGCGGGCCGTTTTGGGCAGCTCGAACGAGGCGTCATGGCTGGTCAGGGTCAATTTTTGCTGCAGGAACGGGTAGTAATCGGAGAGGAACGAGGGCTCGTCGTCGGCTGGAATGTCGAAGCCCCCGGTGACAGCAAGCGCGCGGATCTCTGAGCTGACCAGCACATTCAGCGGTGCGAGCACGAGCTGCCTGCCGGTCGCGAGCGGGTCAGCGGGTCCGGTGAACGTGTAGGCGCCGTGCGCCGGATCCCCAATGAAGCCGAATTCGGCGCCGCGGTGCAGCTGTTGGCCCAGCATGAGCAGGGGGGTCAGTTGCAGGCCCGCATCGTCGCGGCGAATATTCAACTCGAGCGCGGCCGGCGTGGGTGAGAGCAGAACGGGATTCTGGGCATCCGTTGCGCAGACCAGCGGCAGCCCGCTCAACTGTGCTTCGTGCAGCAGGTCCCAGAGGGCCTTGTTTTCGAAGTTGTCGAGGTAGAGCCAGTGGTCGGTGTAACTGTAATAGCGCTGGCCTGTGGCTGAGAGTGCGTAAAGGGCGTTGAGAATTTTGCGGTGGCCGCGGTTGTAGGTTCCGGGGGTCCAGGACAGGTTGTCCCAGGTGAGGGAGCCTCGAATCCACTTGCCCTTCTTGCCCATCACCATGGGGCGTGCGCCGAGACGGCGGGGTCCCGGGCGTCTGTTCGCGCTGTAGGCCGGGTCGAGCAGGTCGAATTGCAGCGCCAGGGCTGTGCTTGTGACGGTGTCGCCGGCAGTTGGCTTGGCAATCGGTGCCAGGGCGGCACGCCAGGCAGGCACCGGCGGGCGAATGGGAATGACCGGTGCAGGGGAGGGCGGCTGGTATGCGCCCGGGACGAAAGTCGATTCGAACACCGGGGTGCGGCGGTCGCCGATAGCGCGCACGTTCGAGGCGGCGCGCTCAGCGTTCAGCTCGGCGGGAGTACTTCGGCTGGCGAGCAGCAGGGCGGCGACGTGCTTGCAGTTGCTGCCCATGGGGCAGGTGCAGGTTCCGCTGGCCCGAACCGCCTGGCCGGCGGCATTGAGCGTAAACGAGACAAGTACGGTATACGGTTGCGGGCTGGTGCCACTGACCCGACCGGTGAGGTGTGTTCCCGACTGGGCCCAGGACTGTTCGGTGACGTGCCCGTTTCGGGCGTAACGTTCACCGCGCGAGAACGACTGGCTGCCGACGATGCGGGCGATCTCGTGAGTACTGAGGGAATGGGCCATAGGTGAGGGAGCTCCGTAAGAAAAAGGGACCAACCTCTATTATCTCACGGGAGCCTGAAGGGCCCCGCTCAATGTGAGGTGTCACGGGGCTGCGGGGTGGAGCGCGCCACATATCCTGAATTAGCCACCAAAACCGGCCGGTGCGGCGGCGGTGGGAGTGGCGGCGGTGGCCTGCAGGAGGGCCAGGGCCTGCGCTTCAATGTGGGTCTGCAGCACGATCACGCTCGACGAGCGCACGACCGTCTGCGTTGCGACGATCAGGTCGAGAACGCGCTGCACGTCGGCGTTCGACCGGGCGACGACCCGGGCCAGCATGTCGCTGTCGCCGGAGACCGTGTGCAGTTCGAGGATCTCGGGAATCTTTGCAAGGGCCGCGACGACAACGGCGTGGCCGGAATCCTGCCGCACGGTGAGTGAGCAGTAGGCGGTGACCGGATAGCCGAACTCGCTCGGGTTGAGCATGGGCGCCCACGATTTGATCACCCCGCGGCTCATCAGGCGGTCGAGGCGGGCCTGCACCGTGGCCCGCGCAACTTTTAGTCGCCGCGAGGCCTCGAGGACCGAGAGCTTGGGCCGTTCGCAAAACAGGGTGACGAGGCGGGAATCCAAAGAATCGACATCCATGGGCGTGACCTTTCGTGTGCCGGCGGAGCTGCGTTGCTGCGCCGGGCCGCTTTACCGAACAGCGTTGTATACCAATTGTAGGGTGTTTGGTGCAAAGAGCACACAAATATTCGCAGACTGTGCACTCTAATTAGTCACTGTGGCAGACGCTCGGCAAAGTCACTAACTTTGCTGTAGCCCGCCCGAACACCTATTAGAAGGAGCCAGCATGGCGCCTCGCACCCTGGACACCCTTCCTCCGCGAACAGCGGATGCCGGAGCTCCCGGCCCGGATCAGCTCCGCGACCTGTACCGGATGCTGTCGAACGTGCGGCAGCTCGACACGGCGGCGGTCGCCTGGCAGCGGCAGGGCCTCATTCCCGGCTACGCGCCCATGCTCGGCCAGGAGGCCGCCCAGGTCGGTGCCGGCGCCGTCGTGGACACAACCCGGGACTTCGTCTTTCCGACCTACCGCGAGATGGGCGTCGCCTACACGCTCGGCGTGAACATGGTCGAGTACATGTCGACGCACAAGGCGATCTGGCATGGCGGGCTCTACGATCCGGCCGTCACCCACTTCGCACCCTTTCAGGCGGTCGTCGGGGGATCCGTACTGCACGCGGTCGGCTGGGCGCACGGCCAGACCCTGAACGGTGCGTCCACTGTCGGGCTCGGCGTCGCCCTGGCCTTTCTCGGCGATGGCGCAAGCTCGCAGGGTGATGTGCACGAGGCCATGAACTTCGCCGCCATTTTGACGGCGCCGGTGGTGTTCTTCGTGCAGAACAACGGTTGGGCCATCTCGGTGCCGACCGAGCAGCAGGTGGCTGGCGGTTCGGTCGCCGCGCGCGCTGCGGGTTACGGTATGCCGGCCGTGCGGGTTGACGGCAACGATGTGCTCGCCGTACTCGATGCCACCCGGCGTGCCGCCGCCCACGCCCGGGCCGGCCTCGGCCCGGTCGTGGTTGAGGCCATGACCTATCGGCGCGGTCCGCACTCCACGAGCGATGACCCCGGCCGCTATCGCACCCTGGATGACGAGAAAATCGATGGCGGAGAAGACCCGCTGAGCCGGTTCCGTGCGGTGCTGCTCGAGCGCGGCGTGGCCGATGCGGCTTTCTTCGCCGAGGCCGACGCGCAGGCCCAGACACGGGCCGACGAGATCCGCGACGGCGTCGCAGCCCTTACCAGCCGGCCCGGCAGCGAAATGTTCGACTTCGTTTTTCAAGAATCAACCCCGACGCTCGGCGCCCAGGAACGCCAGTGGAAAGAGGAATCCGAGCATGTCTGAAGTCCTTGAAGGTGTGCGGAAGACCGCGCCAACCCCGCTCGTGCAGCTCTCGATGCAGCAGGCCATCAACCGGGCGCTCGGTGAGATTCTCGAGCGCGACGACCGCGCCCTCATCTTCGGTGAAGACGTCGGCGTGCTCGGCGGTGTTTTTCGGGTCACCGACGGTCTGCAGCAACGTTTCGGCGCGAACCGGGTGTTCGACACCCCGCTGGCAGAGTCGGGCATTCTTGGCACTGCGATCGGGCTGGCCATGGCCGGGTTCCATCCCATTCCCGAAGTGCAGTTCGATGGCTTCGCCTACCCGGCCGTGAACCAGATCATCACGCAGCTCGCCCGCATGAACTATCGCAGCCGCGGACGCCTGCCGATGCCGGTCACGCTGCGGGTGCCGAGTTTCGGCGGCATCCGCGCCCCTGAGCACCACGGCGAGAGCCTCGAATCGCTGTTTGCACACGTGCCCGGGCTCAAGGTTGTCTCACCGTCCAACCCGCAGCAGGCCTATCGCCTGCTCAAGCACGCTGCCTCGATGCCAGACCCGGTGATCTTCATGGAACCGAAGGCGCGTTACTGGAACAAGGCCGCGGTCGACCTGACTGATGACCAGGGCAGCGTTTCCCTCGAGGGTTCGGTGATTGCCCGGCCGGGCAATCACGCCACCCTCATCGCGTGGGGCGCCATGGTTTCCCGCTGCCTGCAGGTCGCGGAGCTGGCCGCGGAAGACGGCATCGAACTCGAGGTGCTCGACCTGCGCTGGCTAAAGCCGATCGACGAGGCGGGGCTGGCGGCATCCGTTTCGCGCACCCGTCGCGCCATCGTCGTGCACGAGGGGCCACGCACCAATGGCCTCGGTGCCGAGGTCGCGGCGCTCGTTTCGCAGAGCTGCTTTGACACGCTGCGGGCGCCGGTTGAGCGAGTGACCGGCTTCGACGTGCCGTACCCCTCTGGCGATCTCGAAGACGAGTACATCCCGAACATTGATCGAATTCTCTTCGGAGTTCAGCGAGTATTGGAGTACCGCCGTGGCTGAAATATCATTTCCACTGCCCGACCTCGGCGAGGGGTTGCTCGAAGCGACCGTACTCGAATGGCTCGTCAAGGTGGGCGATCAGGTCGAACGCAACCAGCCCTTCGTCGAGGTCGAAACGACCAAGTCGTCGGTCGAGCTGCCCTCGCCGATCGCAGGCATTGTGCTCACGCTGCACGGCAAGCCTGGCGATGTCGTGCTCGTTGACAGGCCGCTGATCACCTTCGCGGTCGCCGACGATTCCGCCGGCATTGTCGGCACCGTGCCGCAGGAGGCCGCTCCGAAGCGCCGTGTTCGTCTCTCGGTCGTGCTCGATGAGGACTGACCTCGCCAGCACCCTGCACTGGCAGCAGCACGAGCCCGCTCTCGACGCTGGCCGCGCCCCGGTGCTGCTCGTGCACGGCTTCGCCTCGTCGACCGCACTCAATTGGGAGGCCACCGGCTGGGTGCAGGGCCTCAACAACGCCGGTCGGCGCGTGCTCACGATCGACCTGCCCGGTCACGGCGAGAGCCACGCCCCGCTCGAAACGGATGCCTACGCCCCCAGCCGCCTGCGCGCGGCCGTTCTCGAGGTGCTCGCGCTGGCTGGCGCTCGAACCCGTGAGACCGGCAACCCCGCCTCCGGCGTCGACCTGGTCGGCTACTCGCTCGGCTCACGCCTGGTCTGGGAACTCGTCGCCGAACGCCCCGACCTGTTTAATCGCGCGGTGCTCGGTGGAATGAGCGGCGAGGATCCGCTCGCCGACTTCGACCTCGATGCGGCCGACCGGTTTCTCGCCGATTTCAGGGCGATCGCGCACGAGTCGACCGCGTCCCTGATGACCCTGATGCAGCTCGCACCTGGTGCCAATACCCCCGCCCTGCTTCGGTTGGTCGCTGCGATCAAGGCGGAACGGTTCGAGCCGGGCGCATCCGTTCCTGTCCGGCCGTTGCTCTTTGTGACCGGCGACCGCGACGTGCTCGCGACCGGAACCGCCGAGCTCGCGGCGCTCGCCGCTGATTCTGAGGTGCTGTGGTTGCCCGCCCGCACTCACACCAACGCGGTGAGCTCCCGCGCCTTCAAGCAGGCCGCGATCGAGTTTCTCGCCCGCTGAGCCACTAAACCGCTAGACCACGAAAACGCCGATCCGGCCTGCGCTGTGACGCCGTCCCGGGTCGGTGTGTTTCGGCGTCGCCAACTACCCGAGCAGCGCCCGGTCATCGAGCGAGGCACCCTTGATCTTCGCGAACTCGACGAGCAGGTCTGGCACCGTCATGGTGGCCTTGCGTTCGGAGTCGACGTCGAGAATGATCTGGCCTTCGTGCATCATGATGAGCCGGTTGCCGAGGCGCAGCGCCTGTTCCATATTGTGGGTGACCATGAGGGTGGTCAGGTGGTGCTTCTCGACGATGCTCTCGGTGAGAGTCGTCACCAGTTCGGCGCGCTGCGGGTCGAGGGCGGCCGTGTGCTCGTCGAGCAGCAGAATGCGCGGCTGGGTGAAGCTTGCCATGAGCAGCGACAGCGCCTGGCGCTGGCCGCCCGAGAGCAGCCCGACCCGGGCCTTGAGCCGGTTTTCGAGGCCGAGTTCGAGTGAGAGTAATTCCTCACGAAAGAATGCGCGGCGCTTGTGGGTGACGCCCCAGGACAGTCCGCGCCGCTGGCCGCGGCGCAGCGCGAGTGCGAGGTTTTGTTCGATGCTCAGGTCGGGCGCGGTGCCTGCCATGGGATCCTGGAACACCCGGCCGACGTGCGCGGCGCGCGCGTAGTCGGGCATCCGCTTGACGGAACTGCCATCGATCGACAGGTCGCCGGAATCAATCGGCAGCTTGCCGCTGATCATGTTCAGCAGGGTGGATTTGCCGGCGCCGTTGCTGCCAATGACGGTGACGAAATCACCGGTTTTTAGCTGCAGTGATACGTCGTTGAGGGCAACGCGTTCGTTGATTGTGCCGGGAAAGAAGGTCTTGGTGATGTTCTGGATGAGCAGCATGAGACTCCTAGTTGGCCTTGCTGTAGTTGGCACTGCCGGCGGTGACGGAACGCATCTGGTGCAGCGAGGGGATGCGCTTCAGGACGCCCCAGCGCGGCAACAGCAGCGCTGCGACGACGAGTAGCGCCGAGATGAGCTTCATGTCGTTTGGGTTGAGGCCAGCGCCGAGGGCAAAAAAGATCACCAGGCGATAGATGACGGCGCCGCCGATGACGGCGAGCGAGGCGAGGAAGATGGTGCGCCGCCCGAAGACGGCTTGGCCGACGATGACCGAGGCGAGCCCGACCAGAATGAGGCCGATCCCCATGCTGACGTCGGCGAAGCCCTGGTACTGCGCAATGAGCGCGCCGCACAGCGCGACGAGCCCGTTGGAGATCGCTAGCGTGAGAATCGTCGTGCGGTGCGTGTTGACGCCGAGACTGCGAATCATCTGCTCGTTGTTGCCGGTCGCCTGAATCGACAGACCGAGGTCGGTGCTGAGGAACCAGTCGATGGCGAACTTGATGATGAGGGCGGCGACGGCGAAGATCAGGATGCTCCAGGCTCCGCCGAGCAGACCGGCGTCACGCAGCGGCGTCATCATGGTGTCTTCGCGCAACAGGGGCAGGTTGGATTTGCCCATGATGCGCAGGTTGATCGACCACAGCGCGATCATGGTCAGGATGCCGGCGAGGAGACCGTCGATGCGCCCCTTGGTATAAAGCACACCGGTGACCAGACCGGCGACCGCTCCCGACGCCGCCCCGGCGAGGGTGGCGAGGGGAGCCGGCACACCATTGATGATGAGCGACGCGGCTACCGCGGCCCCGGTCGTGAAACTTCCGTCGACGGTGAGGTCGGGAAAGTTGAGGATTCGAAACGTCAGGTAGACACCCAACGCCATGATTCCGTAGAGCAGGCCGAGTTCGAGAGCCGCATTCATCTGGTTATTCCTTCGGGTATGAGGGGCGGCGGCTATTCGATGATTCGGTCGGCCTTGGCGATGAGCTCCTCGGAGAGGCTCACTCCCATGCGCTCGGCAGCGGCCGGGTTGAGGATGAACTCGATCGTGTCGAGGGTCTCGACCGGCATGTCGGCCGGGTCTTCGCCGTCTTCGAGGATGCGGATGGCCATCTGGCCGGTCTGGTAGCCGAGGTCGGTGTAGCTGATGCCGTAGGTCGCGATGGCGCCACGCTCGACCTGGCCGTTTTCGGCACCGAACAGCGGAATCTGGTTCGACTCGGAGTACTGAATGACGGCTTCGAGGCCCTCGGTGACGCGGTTGTCGGTGGGAATATAGATGGCGTCGACATCGCCGAGCGATACGGTGGCCTGGGCGACCTCGCTTGAGTTGGTGACGGTGGCTTCCTTGATGGTCAGGCCCAGGTCTTTGGCCGCCTCCTTGGCGAGCTCAACCTGCACGTCGGAGTTGACCTCGCCCGAGCTGTAGATGATGCCGACCGACTGGGTGTCGGGTAAAATCTGCTGGATCAGTTCGAGCTGTTCCTTGACCGGGTTCAGGTCACTAGTACCACTGATGTTGCTGCCCGGCTTCTCCCAGCTCTCGACCAGTCCGGCTTCTTCTGGCTCGGTCACGGCGGTGAACAGCACCGGAATGTCAATGATCGTCTGCGCGGCGGCCTGCGCGGTGGGCGTGGCGATCGCCAGCACGAGGTCGACCTTGTCGGCGGCGAACTTCGCAGCGATGGTGCTCGCGGTTGCCTGCTCGCCCTGCGCGTTCTGCTCGTCGAACTCAATGTCGGTGCCCTCGACATACCCGGCGTCCGCGAAAGCCTTCTTGAATCCCTCCCGGGCGTCATCGAGAGCCTGGTGCTGCACGATCTGGCTGATGCCGATCGTGATCATCTCGTCTGCAGTGGATGCTGTCGGCTCGCTCCCCGCGCAGCCGCTCAGAGCGAGGGCGCCCGCGGCGACCAGGGCGAGGCCGGATAAAGATCTGGTGTATTTCATGCTAGAAATTCTCCTTTGAATTTATGCTGGTACGGCACGCAGGAATCTGCGGCCGGACGGTCAGGGGCTAGACGGTTGCGGGCGCGAGGGCGGCTGCCGCGGCGACCAGGAATCGGTCGTTTTGCTCGGCCGTGCCGATCGTCACGCGCAGTCCCTCGTTGGGGAAAGCCCGGACCAAGATGCCTCCGGCGATGAACGCGGCGTCCACCCGGTCGGTGTCGTCGCCGGTGCGCAGCCAGATGAAGTTTCCCTGCGAATCGGTGACGCGCCATCCGCTCGCCCGCAATACGGTCAAAACCCGGGTGCGTTCGGCGACAATCTGGTCGATGCGCACGGTCAGTTCGGCCTCCGCGTCGAGGGAGGCGAGGGCTGCGCGCTGGGCGAGCGCGGTTACGCCGAACGGCAGCGCCACTCGGCGCAGGTTCGCAGCAACCGCGGTCGGCGCGATGGCGTAGCCGATGCGCAGACCGGCCAGGCCGTAGGCCTTGGAGAAGGTGTGCAGCACGGCCACGTTGGGGTAGCGGCGAAAGAAGTCGATGCCGACGGCGGAGGACGCGTCACGGTTGAAGTGCACGTAAGCCTCATCGACGACGACCAGCACGTTCTCGGGTACCCGCGCCAGGAACGTGTGCAACTCGTCGATGGTGACGAAGGCGCCGGTTGGATTGTTCGGATTGCAGACCAGAATGAGCCGGGTCTGCGGGGTGATCGCGTCGGCCATGGCGTTCAGGTCGTGGCGTTCATCGCTCGTGAGAGCGATCGGAACGGGCGTCGCTCCGGCGACCTGCACCAGGATCGGGTAGGCCTCGAAGGATCGCCAGGCGAAGATGACCTCGTCGCCGGCTCCGGCGCTCGCGTGGATGATTTGGGACAGTACCTCGACCGAGCCGGCGCCGAAGGCCACGTTTTCGACCGGCACGTCGAACCGCGCCGCGATGCGGTCGGTGACCTCGGCCACGGCCATGCTCGGGTACAGGTGGATCTCCCCAAGAGCGGACGCGAGGACCGCAGTCACCGAGACGAGCGGTGGGAACGGGTTCTCGTTCGAGGACAGTTTGAATGCTCCCGAATCATCCGCTGCGGCGCCCTGCTTGTAGGCGGGCAGCCTGCTGATGGCTTCGCGTTGCTGCACCATAATCTTTCAACCTCACTCGTAACCGGGTGCCAGACATGCTCGGCGAGTAAAGCGTCGGCAATGACGGGTCTGGTTCAAAGCGTAGTGATGTAGCAGAAGTTTGACAATTCGACTAATCAGCACGTCACAAACTGCACTATCTGACTGGTGCTCAGCGGGCTGTGCCGAACAAGTTGTCCAGTTTTGGAATTTTCGGTGGCCTATTTCGACTGTCGGCCGCGGGGGACTAAACTTGAGCCAGTAAGGCTCAACTTTGGAGGAGACAGCGATGCAAGCCGGTCAGCGACCACCGCAGCAAGACGCCAAGACGGCCCTCGAATTGTATGGGGTGAATCTCACCGACATTGCCCGCAGCGGCAAGCTCGACCCGGTGATCGGGCGTGACGCCGAAATTCGCCGGATCAGCCAGGTACTCACCCGGCGCACCAAGAACAACCCCGTGCTGATCGGAGAACCCGGCGTCGGCAAGACGGCCGTGGTCGAGGGGCTGGCCCAGCGCATCGTGGCCGGAGACGTCGCCGACTCACTCAAAGACAAGCAGTTGGTCTCACTTGACCTGGCTGCCCTCGTGGCCGGTGCCAAGTATCGCGGCGAGTTCGAGGAACGGCTCAAGGCCGTGCTCAAGCAGATCAACGACGCCGACGGGCAGATCATCACCTTCGTCGACGAACTGCACACCCTGATGGGCGCTGGTGGCGGCGAAGGCTCCGTGGCGGCCAGCAATATGCTCAAGCCCATGCTCGCCCGCGGCGAACTGCGCCTGATCGGCGCCACGACGCTCAACGAATACCGCGAATTCATCGAGAAGGATGCCGCGCTCGAGCGCCGCTTTCAGCCGGTGCTGGTCGACGAACCATCGGTCGAAGACACCGTGGCCATTCTGCGCGGGCTCAAGGAACGCTATGAAGCTCACCACAAGGTGACGATCGCCGATTCTGCCCTCGTGGCCGCGGCATCCCTCTCGAATCGCTACATCACCGCCCGCCAGCTGCCCGACAAGGCCATCGACCTTATCGACGAGGCCGCGAGCCGGCTGCGTATGGAGATCGATTCCTCCCCGGTGGAGATCGACGAACTGCGGCGCAGCGTCGATCGGCTCAAGCTCGAAGAGCTCGCTCTCAAGAAGGAGAAGGACGAGGCCTCGAAGGCACGTCTGGTGAAGCTGCGTGGTGATCTGGTGGAGCGCCAGGCCACCCTCAAGGAGTTGCAGGCGCGCTGGGACAGTGAGCGGGCCTCGTTGAACCGGGTCGGCGAGCTGCGCGAGCGGCTCGACGCCGCCCGCATTGAATCTGACCGGGCGCAACGTGAGGGAGACCTCGAGAAGGCGTCCCGGCTGCTCTACGGAGACATTCCGGTCATGGAGCGGGCACTTGCCGACGCCGAGAAGGAAGAATCCGTCGGGCCGCGTATGGTGAACGACCAGGTCGCGAGCGAGGACATCGCCGCCGTGGTCGCCGCCTGGACCGGCATTCCGGTCGGCCGCCTGTTGCAGGGCGAAACCGATAAACTGCTCAACCTCGAAAACGAGCTCGGTCACCGCCTGATCGGCCAGAAGCGCGCCGTGCGAGCGGTCGCCGATGCTGTGCGGCGTTCGCGGGCCGGCATCTCCGACCCCGACCGGCCGACCGGATCCTTTCTATTCCTCGGCCCGACCGGTGTTGGCAAGACCGAGCTGGCCAAGGCGCTCGCCGAGTTTCTGTTCGACGATGAAAAAGCCATGGTGCGCATCGACATGAGTGAGTACGGCGAGAAGTTCTCGGTGTCCCGCCTGGTCGGAGCGCCTCCGGGCTATGTCGGCTACGAGCAGGGTGGCCAGCTGACCGAGTCAGTTCGGCGTCGCCCCTACTCGGTGATTTTGTTCGACGAGGTGGAGAAGGCACACCCCGAGGTGTTCGACGTGCTGCTGCAGGTGCTCGACGACGGCCGCCTCACCGATGGCCAGGGACGCACAGTGGATTTTCGCAACACCATTCTCGTGCTCACGTCGAACCTCGGGTCGCAGTTTCTGGTAGACCAGAGCCTCTCGGTGCAACAGAAGGAAGACGCCGTGCAGGCGCTCGTGCGACAGTCCTTCAAGCCCGAGTTCGTCAATCGGCTCGACGACATCGTGGTTTTCTCCTCGCTCACGACCGACGAACTCGGCGAGATCGTCGAACTCGACGTCGACCGTTTGCAGAAGCGGCTCGCCGAGCGCCGGCTGGAACTGGCCGTGACACCGGATGCCCGCCGCTGGCTGGCCGAGCGTGGTTACGACCCGATCTACGGCGCTCGTCCCCTGCGACGCCTAATGCAGCGTGAGATCGACGACCGCCTGGCCCGGGCGCTGCTCTCCGGTGATATTCGTGACGGTGACACGGTACTCGTGGCGCTCGCCGCCGACGGTGACGCGCTCACCGTGGTATCCGCTCCGGCCCTCGCAGCGAAAATGTGACTCGAAAGGGGGGTAGATCCGGGTTGGGCGGGTTAGGGTTTATCAATGAAAGCAACCGTGATTTATGGCGAACGCGATGTTCGCCTCGAAGAAGTTCCTGACCCTGTACTTTCGACCGGTGGCGACGCCATCGTTCGGGTGGTCGCGGCCTGCGTCTGTGGGTCTGACCTGTGGCCCTACCGCGGTGTGACAGCCACCAAGAAGCCGCACCGCATTGGCCACGAGTTCGTGGGCATCGTCGAGGAAATTGGCCCAGACGTTTCCACCATTAAGGTAGGGGATTTTGTCATTGCGCCGTTCTACGACTGCGACAATACCTGCGTCAACTGTCGCAACGGCGTGAGCTTTTCCTGCCTCCATCTTGTTCCGTGGGGCGAGAAAGACGACATGGGCGGCTTCGCCGACGGCGCCCAGGGCGAGCGGGTTCGCGTTCCCCATGCCGACGGTACGCTCGTGGCAACCCCCGAAGTACCCGATGATGCCCTGATCCCGGGACTCTTGACCCTCTCCGACGTGATGGGCACCGGACACCATGCGGCACTTTCGGCCGGCGTCACCGCCGGAAGTACCGTTGTCGTCGTCGGCGACGGAGCGGTCGGGCTCTGCGCCATCCTCGCGAGCAAGCGACTCGGCGCGAGCCGCATCGTCGCCATGTCCCGTCACGCCGACCGCCAGGCCGTGGCCCGCGAATTCGGTGCGACGGACATCATCGAAGAGCGCGGCGATGAGGGTGTTGCCGCCGTGCAGGCCATGTTCGACGGAATCGGCGCCGACTTTGTGCTCGAGTGCGTCGGCACCAAGGAATCCATGGATCAGGCGATCCGGTCAACCCGCCCCGGTGGGATGGTCGGCTATGTCGGCGTGCCCAACGGCGGCGCCGAGCTGCCCATCCGCTCGCTCTTTGGACGCAACGTGGGCGTAAACGGCGGCGTGGCATCCGTTCGCGGCTATATCGAGGAATTGCTGCCCGAGGTGCTTTCGGGCCAGATCAACCCCGGACGGGTCTTCGACCTGGAGCTTCCCCTGTCTGAAGTAGCCGAAGCCTACGCCGCGATGGACGAGCGCCGCGCCATCAAGGTGTTGTTGCGACCGTAGCCCTCCCACAAGAGCGAAAAAATGCCCGGTTGCCCCGTTTAAACGGTGGCTCGACTTTGGCGGGCGAATTCGGCCGTACCGGCCAGGTGGGTGCTTACAGCAGGCCGGCCAAGTCAATGTTCCCTTCGACCTCATTTGTGCCGGTGACGAGGTCGGCGCCGGCCTGCGAGTTAGCTGCGCAGCTTACTTTCCCTGGAGGCGGTTGCGCACCTCGCGGCGCAGCACCTTGCCGAGGAGGCTGCGCGGCAGGTCGTCGACCTCCACGATGCGGCGCGGTACCTTATAGGACGACAGCCGGGTGCGGCAGTACTCGCGCACCGCGAAAACGTCGAGTTCGACGCCGGGCCGCAGCACCACGACCGCCACGACGTCTTCGCCGCCGTTTGGGCTCGGCAGCCCGACCGCGGCTGCGTCCGTGATGTCGGGATGCGAGAGCAGGGTCTCTTCGACTTCAGACGGCGACACGTTGAAACCGCCGGTGATGATGAGTTCCTTTAGGCGGTCGACGATGGTGATGAAGCCGTCGGCGGAGACCCGCACGATGTCACCGGTGCGCAGCCAGCCGCCGGGTAGCAGCACCTCGGCGCTCTCGCTCGGGCGATCCCAATAGCCGGAGAAGACCTGCGGGCCGGCTACGAGCAGCTCACCCTCCTCATCGAAGCCGCGTTCGATCGTGGGGTTCTCCGGGTCGACCACGCGGATATCGGTGCTCGGAAATGGCACACCGACCGTTCCGGGGCGTCGGCTCGGGCCGATCGGGTTGCCGGCGACGATGGGTGATGCCTCGGTCATGCCGTAACCCTCGACGAGCAGTCCGCCGGTGGCCGTCTCCCAGCGTTCCACGATGGACACCGGCAGGTTCATCGCACCCGAAATAGCAAAGCGGATGCCCGCGAGGCTCACTTTTTTCTTCGCCGCGGCCGTGACTAAGCGATCGTAGATCGGCGGCACCGCCGGCAGGAAGGTGGGCGGTGCGTGCCTGGCCGCGTCGAGCACGAGCTTCTCGTCAAACTTCGGAAACAGCACGAGGCGGGCGCCGATGCTCATCGCGAAGGTGAGGCAGAGAGTGAGGCCGTAGGCGTGGAACATCGGAAGAACACCGTAAACGGTCTCCTCACCGGGGCGAAGGCCTGCCACCCAGGCGGAACCCTGTGCGGCATTTGCGCGCAGGTTGTAATGGCTCAGGATGGCGCCCTTCGGGGTGCCGGTCGTGCCGCTCGTATACTGCAGCACAGCCGTATCCGTGAGCACAGGCCGCTGGTGTGTCGGGTGCAGTTTGCGGGCGCCCACGATCGACTCCCAGCTGATCGCGCCCTTTCCGGGCCCGGCGGTGAGCGAAGCGCGCGCGTCCTGCGCCTTCTTGATCGGCAGTTTGAGGGCCAGCCGTTTCGAAAACGGCATGGCACGCGTGAGGTCGACGGTGACGACATCCGCTACGCCCATGTCTTTGGGAAATGTGCGCACGGACTCATAGACCTTGTCCCAGACGATCGCGACGCGCGCGCCGTGGTCTTCGAACTGATGGCGCAGTTCCCGGTCGGTGTAGAGCGGATTGTGCTCGACCACGATGGCGCCGAGGCGCAGCACGGCATAAAAAGCGACGACGTGCTGCGGACAGTTCGGCAATACGAGGGCAACGCGGTCGCCCGGACTCACGCCAAGCTTGCGCAGGCCATTCGCGGCGCGAGAGATCTGCTCACCGAGCTCGGCGTAGGTGGTGCTGGAACCGAAGAAGTCCAGTGCGACGGCCGGCGCAAACCGCTTCGCCGAGGTCTCCATCATGTCGGTGAGGGTTTCGGTGGTCTCGGCGATCGTGTCGGGAACGCCGGGCGCATACGAGGCAAGCCACGGCTGGTGCTGGAAGGTCACGACAACTCCCGGATGATCGCGGCCACGAACGTGTCGATGTCGTCCTCGGTGGTGTCGAAGCCGCACATCCAGCGCACCTCGTTCTTGGTAGCGTCCCAGTCGTAGAAGCGAAAGGATTCGCGCAGCCGGTCGGCGACGCCGGCGGGCAGGGTGGCGAAGATGGCGTTTGCCTGGGTGGCCTGGTTGAAGGCCAGCCCGGTGATGGTTCCCTGGGCGAGCTCGGTCTCCAGCGCACCGCGCAGCCGAGCGGCCATGGCGTTCGAGTGGGAGGCGTTGCGCAGCCACAGATCGCCGTCGAGCAGCGCGATGAGTTGCGCGGAGATGAAACGCATCTTGCTGGAGAGCTGCATGTTCGACTTGCGCAAAAACTTCAAACCAGTGGATGCCGCCGGGTTCAACACCACGATGCACTCACCGAGCATCATGCCGTTCTTGGTGCCGCCGAAGCTGAGCACGTCCACGCCGGCATCGCGCGTGAAGGCGCGCAGCGGCACCCCGAGGCTCGCTGCCGCGTTGGAGATGCGAGCACCGTCCATGTGCAGCGTCATGCCTTTGGAGTGGGCGTGATCGGCGATCGCGCGCACCTCGTCGACCGTGTACGCCGTGCCAAGCTCAGTGGTCTGGGTGATGGCCACGACGAGCGGCTGGGCGCGATGCTCATCGCCCCAGCCCCAGGCCTCCTGGTCGATGAGTTCGGGGGTGAGCTTTCCGTCGGGGGTGACGACCGGCAGCAGTTTGAAGCCGCCGACGTGCTCGGGGGCGCCGCCCTCGTCGTTGTGGATGTGCGCGGTGGCCGAGCAGATAACGGCGCCCCAGCGTGGCAGCATCGACTGCAACCCGGTGACGTTGGCGCCGGTGCCGTTGAAAACGGGAAAGGTCTCGACGCCGTCACCGAACTGTTGGGCGAAGACCTCGTGCAACCGGGCCGTGTAGAGGTCTTCGCCGTAGGCGATCTGGTGAGCACCGTTGGCCTGGGCCATTGCTTCCAGGATTTCCGGATGGATTCCGGAGTAGTTGTCGGAGGCAAAACCGCGGGAGGACAGATCATGGAGTTGGGTCACTCCCCCATCCTCCCGCATTCGGCTGGCCGTCGCCTTACTTGTGCAGCGCCTCGCGCAGCGAGACGCGGGCGCCCATGCGCAGCAGCGCGTTGGAGTAGATGCGCGACCCGATCAAAATCACCACCATCGTCGACAGGGCCAGCACGATCAGGGAGAGCACGGGCTCCCACCATTCGGCCTGGCCGAGGAAGATGCGCACCGGCATCCCGACCGGCGCTGAGAACGGTACATACGACATGATCGCGAGCACGAGCGGGTTGTCGTTGAAGAAGATCACCAGAAAGTACGGGATCATGACGAGGAACAGCACCGGTGAGGTCGCCGAGCCCACATCTTCCTGCCGAGAGACCATCGACGCCGTTGCCGCATAGAGCGCAGCGAGCAGCACGAATCCGAAGGCGAAGAACACGGCGAACCAGACGATGGCCGGGCCGACATCGGCCAGCAGCACCCGTTGCCCGGTCACCGCCAGGCCGATCGATACCAGCAGGCCGATAGACACGATCTGTCCGAACGCCATGAGGCTGTTGCCGAGCACCTTGCCGGCCAGCAGTGCCCGCACCGAGATGGTCGACATGAGAATCTCGACGATGCGGGTCTGCTTCTCTTCGACCACACTCTGGGCGATGGTGGCGCCGAAGGTGGTTGCCGACATGAGAAAGATGATGCCAAAGCCGATGGCAACGAGGTAGGCGAGAAAACCGTCTTGCTCGGCCGGGTCGAGAATCTTTACATCGGGGCGCACACTCAGCGTGCCGAGAACATCGATCGGCGCCGAATCCAGTGCGATCACCGTGATGCCGAGCAGCGAATCGGCGCTGTTCGATGGCACAACGGCCGCGTCGACGGTGCCGTCGCGCACGAGTGCTTCGGCGCCCTTGACGGTGTCGGATTCGACGATATCAAAGGCTTCGGTCTGTTCGACGACGCTGATGGCTGTGCCGACCACGGCGACCTTGGTCAGGCTTTCATTCTGGCTGACCAGACTGCCGGCGACGACCGACGCCACGGAGATGAGTAGCAGAATGCCGGTCGCAATGAGAAAGGACTTGCTGCGGAGGCGTGCCGTGATCTCGCGGTTGGAGACCAGCCAGACGCTCTGGGCGAAGGTGGGCGCGGTGTGCACCGGGCGTGTGAAGCTCACGCGATGACCTCCTTGAAGATGGTGGCGAGTGACGGTCTTTGCTGGCTGAAGGTGTGTACCACGCCGAGTGCGACCGCACGGTGCAGAACGGCCTGGCTGGCGGCATCCGTTTCGGCTTCAAAAACGGCGAAGTCGCCATCGAAGTCGATCACGGTGATGCCCGGCTCTGACCGGATCCAGCCGGTGTCACCCGCCGTGCGAATCTCAAAGCGGGGGCTGCTGTGCTGCTCGCGCAGGGCCTCGCGGGAGCCGTTCGCGCGAATTTCGCCGTCGGCGATGATGACGAGGTCGTCGCAGAGCCTTTCGACAATATCGAGCTGGTGCGAAGAGAACAGAACGGGCGCGCCCTGGGCGGCGTAGCCGGCGAGCACGCTCATCACGACCTCCACCGCGAGCGGGTCGAGGCCGGAGAATGGCTCGTCAAGCACGAGAAACTCGGGGTCGTGCACGAGTGCGGCGGCGATCTGCGCGCGTTGCTGGTTACCGAGCGAGAGTGACTCGACGGTGTCGCCGGCGCGTGCGGTGAGGCCAAGACGCTCGAGCAGATCATCGGTATTGCGGCGAGCGGATGCCGGTGACAGGCCGTGCAGGCGGGCCAGGTAAACCAGCTGTTCGGCGACCTTCATCTTCGGGTAGAGGCCGCGTTCCTCTGGCATGTAGCCGAACCGGCGGCGATCGCTCGCGGTGACTGGCACGCCGTCGATAAGCACGGTGCCCTCGTCGGGCGAGAGCACACCGAGGATGATGCGCATCGTCGTGGTCTTACCGGCGCCGTTCGCGCCGACGAAGCCGGTCATGCGGCCGTCGCCGACCGTGAAACTCACGTCGGTGAGTACCTCTCTCGTGCCATAGCTCTTGGTGACTCCCCTGATGTCGAGCATTCCCCGCCCTTTCGTTGTGCGTGTCTTCACGGTAGCGCGGGGGCGTAAGCCCTCACATCCGCCTGGCGGGTGAACGCAGTCTCCGCCTGGCGGAGGAGCTACGCTTTGAGCGCGCCGCCTGGCACGATGACGCGGTGCTCGTAGGCGTAGACGACGGCTTGGATGCGGTCGCGCAGGCCCAGCTTCATCAGCACCTTCGAGACGTGCGATTTCACCGTGGCCTCTCCGAGAAAGAGCTGCGTGGCAATTTCAGCGTTGGCCATCCCCTGGGCGAGCAGTGCAAACACCTCGGACTCGCGTTCGGTCAGGTCGTGCAGTTCCCTGGGCGGGGCAGCAGCCAAAACGGATGCCCCGCCCAGGTTCACGCACCGCTCAATCACGCGCCGGGTGACGTCGGGGGCGAGCAGGGCGTCGCCACGGGCCAGCACCTGCACGGCCTCGATCAGCGCCTCGGGTGTGGAGTTCTTCAGGATGAATCCGCTTGCACCGTGTTGCAGTGCGGCAAAGAGATAGTCCTCGCGGTCGAAGGTCGTGAGCATGAGTACAGCGGCATGGATCGACGCGTCGTCGACGATGGACCGGGTGGCGGTCAGGCCATCGACGCCGGGCATCTGTACGTCCATGCAGATGACGTCGGGCTGAAGCGTTCGAGCCAGGACGAGCGCTGCGGCGCCGTCGGAGGCCTCCCCGACGACCTGAATACCCGGCTCGGACTGCAGAATAATGCGAAACCCGGCGCGCACCAGCGCCTGGTCGTCGACGAGGAGCACGCGAATGCCGGCCGGCTCGCTCATGCGTTCTCTCGCTTCGTGAGCGGAAACCGCGCGCGTACGAGGTAGCCGCCGCGTGGGCGACCGCCGAGGTGCAGATCGCCGCCGACGGCAGCGACCCGTTCGCGCATACCGCGCTGGCCTAGCCCGGTCGTGGCGCTGGTGGCCTCCCCGGAAACGCCGCCCGGCAGGACCGTCGCAAATTGTCGCCGGGGGCCGACTCCGTCGTCGGTGATCTCAAGCTCGACGGCATCCGTTTCGTAGCGCAGCCGCAACTCGGTGCTGACGCCGGGGCCGGCGTGTTTGCGGGTGTTGGTCAGGGCTTCCTGGGCGATGCGATAGATGCTCAGGCCGATGATCGCAGGAATCGCCCGTTCGTCGCCGACGACCGACAGGCGCACGGGAACGCCGGCGGTGCGGCTTTCGTCGGCGAGTTCACCGAGCTGGGCGATGCCGCGGGTGCTGTTGCTCTGGCTGGTCGGTTCGGCGCTCTGAGTGTCGTCACCGCGCAGTGCGCCAAGCATGGTGTGCAGCTCGTCGACGGCGCTGCGAGCGCTCTGTTCGATGATGGTGAGCGCGTCGGCCGTCTGATCCGGATCGCTTGAGAGGATGCGGCGGGCCGCGCCGGCCTGCACGCCCATGACCGACACGTGGTGGGCGACGACGTCGTGCAGCTCGCGGGCAATGCGCACGCGTTCCAGTGTGATCGCCTGGGCGGCGCTGCGTTCGCGCTCGCTGGCGAGCTCGGCGGTGCTGTTCTCCAGTGCGGCGTTATTACGGGCGGACTTCCATGCGGATTCCCCGAAGTACCAGGCCGCACCGAAGTAGACCAGGTTGATGAAGACCTGCAACACCCCGAATGCCGCGTAGGGCGAAAAGAATCCGTCGCGCGAGAGCTCGGGCATCATGGTCATCTGGTTGGCTTGCACCATGATTTGCGCGAACAGCCAGATGAACATACCGGCGACGATTGCGACCCGCACCCATTTCGCGGCAACGCGGTGGCGGCTCCAGGCTCCGACCGAATAAATGGCCAGGTAGAGGCAGATGTTGGAGAAAAGCATGTCGCTCGCCGCGAGCATTGCGCCAGCGGCGAAGACCACGGATGCCGTTATGGCTACAATTTCGGGCCACCGACGACGCAGCGCGAGCGGCAGGCTGATGAGCGCTACCCAGAGCGCCACTTGCCAGACCGGCGCTTCGGTGAAGACGCCGGCGCTGCGAGTGAGCGACACGCTCAGGGCGGTAGCGCCGGCGAGAACCAGCGCAACCCACAGGTCTTTACGCAGGCTCGGCCCGCTGGGGCTGGGCCTCTGCCACTCGTCGCTGAGGGGGGAGTCTGCGGTGCTCATGACTACACGCTAGCGTGCACAGAAAAGGGGCGTGGCCACTTGGCTACGCCCCTTCACGTTGTCGCGGAGTTACGCGAGCGTGCGTCGGCGACGCACGACGATGAGCGCGGCACCGAGCAGAAGCAGCAGCGCTGCAGAACCGATCGGCACGATGGGATCGACGCCGGTGGCGGCGAGGGTCTTCGTGATGTTGAATGCGACGGCCTGAACGGCGCCCGAGGACTGGCCCGAGACGACGAGGGTATGCGAGCCTGCCGCAAGCGCACTGAGCATGGCGCTGCTCAGCACGACCTGCACCTTGCCATTGATGACGGGGAACGTGCCGACGAGGGTCGGCGTCGAGTAGGCGTAGACGTCAACGAAGCCGTCGGCGGCGGCCCAGTCCACGGTGGCCGTGTAGGGCTTGGTCACGTCGAGGCCGGTTGCCGGTAGGCCAGCCGATGCCGCGGTGCGCGTTTCGACGCGGGCCGCGGTGAGGAATGCGGCGAGCTCGGCCGAGGTGGCGACCGGGGCCGCGGCGGCGGGAGCCTGGGCAGCGGGCACGGTGGCGACCGGGGTGGTGGGAGCCTGTTCAACGGGCACGGTAGCGACCGGGATGGTAGCTGCGGTCACGAAATCAGTGTGTGCAGATACCCGGGCGTCCTCGACGCCATCGAGGGTAGCAACGATCCCGGCGACAATCTGCCGACCTACTTGAGTCGCGGGCACGGTAAACGTAGTGCCGGTTACGCCGTCGATCCCGTCTCCGGTCTCGCCATTGCTCCATCCCCAAAAGTACGCGAGCTTTGCGCCCTCCGGCCAGTCGTTACCCGCCGTGACCGTGAGCACGCTGCCGACGACTGCGGAGCCAGAAACAGAGACGCTGCCCTCGGACATGGGTGGCCGTTCGACACGAACGAAGGCAGAGGCTGCCACCTCAGAAGTATCAGACAGGGTTCCGGTCACCGCGACGTAGATGTGGTCCCAGCGCTGAGCTTCGGTTGGAGCGAACGAACTTGAGGTCGCACCTTCGATGGGCTCGCCCGATGCGTAGCGCCACTGATACGTAAAGGTCGTCCCGTGGTCCCAAGTACCAACGTCAAGGGTCAGGGTTTTCCCGATGATCGGGTCGCCGATGATGAAAGGATTACCTTCGATGGTGACCGGGCCGGTATCACCTCTGTTGGCACTGGCAGGCGCGGCGAAAAGCGTGCCGAATGCGAGTACGGCCGCGATCGTCAGGGCCACGGCAGACCCTCGGTATCGAAAACGAGAACGTGCAAAAGTCATTGGAGCCAATCTTGATGTTGGGACGTGGGAGTCGCGCTGTTGGCGAACCGCTGGTCGAAAAAAGCTGATCGTGGCGGGGAGTCCGGTTATGCGCTGGCTCAAGTTCTGGCCACGAGGCATTGTGGTGCTGCAAGGATCCCCACGTGCAGCTTATGGAACACACACGGTGCAGAAACGCGTTTCGGCCAGACTGGGGGTGAAGAAAGCCTGCGACCTGAGCACGCGTCAGGTTTTGGGGTACTCCGACACCAGCACAACCCGACTGCCATTAGCGGATGCTGCCGCCTCGTCCCAGAGCCCCGTCACGCGGGCAGCCAGCTCGGTTTCGAGCCCGTCGAGCGACTGTACGACGAAAATCACCGCCGCGGCGGTGTCACCGGCCTTCGCGAATCCCACACCGACCGCACGCACCCAGGTTTCGGCCGCGGACTTCGCCGCCGCATAGTTCGCGCCGCCAGCAGCTGGCCGGTCGACCGACACGCTCGACACGATGGCGAGGCGCCCGGCGGGCGAGGCCAGCAGGTCGGCGTTGAAGGCCCGAGTGGTGTTGCGCAGCGTGGTGACCACGTGGGAGTGCAGAAAATCCCAGTCCTCGTCGGTCTGACCGGTGAGGCCCCCACCGCCGCGCCAGCCGCCGACGAGGTGGATGAGCCCGTCGATAGGCGAGAGCTGAGCGGCCAGGGCAGTCACTGCGGCAAAATCTGCCAGGTCGCACTCATACAACGCAGCGTCCGGCGCGACGGCGAGCACCGACTGGAGGCGTTGGAGATTGGAGCCGACGGCGACGACGTGTGCGCCGGCATCCGCCAGGGAAGCTGCGACGGCCAGACCGGCCGTGCTGGTCGCACCGGCGATCAGCACGGTGCGGCCAGCGACGGCCGGGCTGGCATTCATCAGTCGACCGCGCTGCCGGTGATGCCGGCCGTCGACTCGATGACCGTGCGCATCTTCTTCTCGAGCGCCTCGAAGAACATCGACAGCGGAAATTCGTCGTCGAGAACCTGGTCGGTGTACCCCTTCGGCGAACCGGCGAGCACCTCGTTCGAAAGCCCGCGGGCCCAGGTGGAGGCCGGGTTCGGCGTGAGGGTCTTCGAGATCATCTCGTAGGCCGCGAGCCAGTGCGCCTTCTTCGGTCGGTCGATCGACGCCCAGTACAGCTCGTCGATCTGCGCTCCGAGCGCGATGACCACCTCGGGCACGGCGTCCCAGTCGAAGCTGAGGCGGGTATCGGTCCAGTGCAGCACGCCGTGCTGGTGCATCCAGGCGAACAATAACTGACCACCGAGGCCGTCATAGTTGCGCACCCGGTTGCCGGTGATCGCGAACCGAAAGATGCGGTCGAAGATAACCGCGTACTGCACCAGTTTCGCGTGCCGACGCGCCTCGGGGCTCGCCAGCTCACTGCCCTCGATCGTGACCGATTCGCGAAAAGCCGTCAGGTCGCAGCGCAACTCCTCAAGGGAGTAGAGGAAGAACGGCATGCGCTGCTTGATCATGAACGGGTCGAACGGCAGATCCCCGCGCATGTGCGTGCGGTCGTGGATGAGGTCCCACATCACGAAGGTTTCTTCGGTGAGGTGCTGGTCGCCCAGCAGCAGGGCGGCGTCGGCGGGCAGCTCGAGCCGGGTAATCTCGGCTGCCGCGCGCACGACTCGGCGAAAACGGGCGGCTTCGCGGTCGGCGAAGATCGCCCCCCAGGTGAACGTGGGAATCTCGCGCATCGCGACCGTCTCGGGAAACAGTACGGCCGAGTTGGTGTCGTAGCCCGGGGTGAAGTCGAGAAAACGAATCGGTACGAACAGCTTGTTCGTGTAGCCGGCTTCGAGTTCGCCGATGAATTCCGGCCAGGTGACCTCGATCAGAACGGCTTCGACCAGGCGGTTGGCGCTGCCGTTTTGCGTATACATCGGAAACACCACGAGGTGGCGCAGTCCGTTCACCCGGTGCTGCTGCGGCTGGAAGGCCATCAGGGAGTCGTAGAAGTCGGGCACGCCGAATCCGTCTGACGCCCAGCGGTCGAAGTCCACGATCAGGGCCGCCAGATAGGCGGCGTCGTGTGCGAAGTGCGGCGCGAGGTCGTGGAGGGCTGCGGTGATGCGCGCAACCGAGACGTCAGCATCCGCGTGCCGTTCGGTGTCGGTAATCGATCCGTTCTGCGACTGCACAGCCTGCAGCGAGGTCGCAGCTGCCTTGAGGCTGAGCCAGGAGGGGTGCTGCGCGAGGCTGTCTTCGAGAACCTCGGGCTCTCCGACCAAAGCGTTAGCTACGTGTGTTTTTTCAACAGATATCGACATGGGAACCTCCGATTCGAATGAGTGCCGCGGTCGCAGCGGGCGTGCCACTTCAGAATATCGGGTGATGCGCGGCGTTTTCTTGCGATTTCTCGCAACGAATCATCGCTCCTGAGGCGTAATGGCGCTTGAATTCACCGCGGCAGGCCGAATGCTGAGAAACGACGACGGTATTTCGATTGCCACACGTAAGCATGGCAACGGGGCAGTTCCCGAGCGTGCACACAAACACCACGCCAGCGCGCAAGGTTTCCACAAGGCCGCTGCGGCATTCTTCATCGTGGATTCATTTCGACGCACCACTCTGGAGTGATCATGACAACACGTAGGGAACTGCTGCAGTTGGGCGCACTCGGTGCCGTCGGCGCGATGGGCACCCTCGGCATGGCCAGGTTGTCGGACCCTGTCCCCACCCCCAGCCTGCTGGCGCCAGCGAACATGCCGGTTCCGTACGCGGGTGTATTCCGCCGCCCGCCCGATCTGGTGCCGTATGCCACGGGCTTTGATAATGGCGACCCGTCTCGGCCATTCGCCAAATTCGCCCTCACCGAGAGGCTGGCGCAGGCCCAGCTCCTTCCGGGACTCTCCACCACGCTGGCGGGCTACAACGGTATTTTTCCCGGCCCGACCATTCGGGTGAGGCAGGGCACCCGAACCGAGATACGCATCCGTAACGCTTTGCCGGCAACGGGGCTCCTGCACCCGGCGGCCTTCAACACCGTTACCCATATGCACGGCTCAGCGTCGTTGCCCCAATACGACGGGTACGCCAACGACTTCACTGCCCCGGGCAAAGTCAAGAACTACCAGTACCCCAACTGGCAGTCCGCGCGCACGCTCTGGTACCACGACCACAACCACCTGGTCACGAGCCAGAACGTGTATTCAGGGCTCGCGGGGTTCTACCCGATGTCGGACCAGTACGAGCAGGCGCAACTGCCGCAGGGCGAGTTCGACGTGCCGCTGATGATCTCGGACGCAATGTTCAACGCGGACGGCTCCCTGGGATTCAACGACAACGGCCACGCGGGGCTGTGGGGTGACGTGATCATGGTCAACGGGGTACCGTGGCCGACGATGAAGGTCAAGCCGCGCATCTACCGCTTTCGAGTGCTCGTGGCCTCGATCACTCGCTCCTATCGACCCACACTGTCCACCGGTGACCCGTTCTACGTCGTCGGCACCGACGGAGGCATGACGCCCAAGGTGGAGGCCGTGCAGTCCTGGCGGCAGGGCACGGCGGAGCGCTATGAGATCCTGATCGACTTTCGCAAGTACAGGGTCGGCCAGATGATCGAGATGCGCAACCTGAGCAACAAGAACAACGTCAACTTCGCCAACACGAACAAGATCATGCGGTTTCAGGTGGTGGCCGACTCGGGTTCCACAACAGGGGCGATCTCCGCCATCCCCACAACGCTCGACGACGGGGGCTCGGCAAACCCCGAGCGTGGTGGCCTCGACGTGATGAAGCTGACCCCGGAGATGGCGGTAGCGAAGCGGATACTTCGAGTGCAGCGCCAGGGCGGAGAGTGGACCATCAACGGGGAGACGTGGGAGGACGTTGAGGCATCCGGGTTCTCCCGGTGCTTCGCCAGCCCCCAGCCGTACTCCGTTGAGCAGTGGACCATCACGAACGAGTCCGGAGGCTGGTTCCACCCCGTGCACATTCACCTGATCGACGCCAAAATCATCGCCCGAAACACCAATGGCGGCAAGCCATTCCCGTGGGAGGGTGGGCCCAAAGACGTCTTCTATGCGGGAGAGAACGAATCCATCACCGTGCTGATGCAGTTCAACACCGGTCCCCACGCCGGCGGGCGATACATGGTGCACTGCCACAACCTGGTGCACGAAGACCACGACATGATGGTGCAGTTCTCGGTGGGGGATTGGCGAAACAACGACCCGGTCACCTCGGACTATCCGATCGTCGACACCACCCCCATGAATTCCTATCCGCCCGTGTACCGGCCGGGGTTTGCGACGGGAACCTAAGATGAACAATCTCACCAAGATTGTTACGGCGGTGCTTATCGCGTTCGCACTGAGCGGATGCACTGCAGTGGCGTCACCCCCTACAACCGCTCCCGTTCCGGCCGGCCTGATCGGCGATGCTGAGACGGGTACCGATGCGGGCAACGACCGGCCTACCGTGACCTACGACGGGCTGATGGTTCGACGCCGGGTGGCGATCGCAATCCACTCGACTCCCGACGCTGATCTCGCCGCGCTTCGCACGGTGCTCGATGATGCGGCGAATCAAAGCCAGATAACCCTGTCCGACATCTCTCCCGACGTACTCGACCCCGCCTCGCTTGAGCACCTCGTGCCGGAGCTGATCGTCGTCCTGCCGATGGGGGGTACCGTTGCCGAAGCTGGCGAACTGGTCAACCGAGCGTACTTCCAGGACCCAGTGGTTGCCGGGGTGGACCATTACCACGTCGCCGAGGTCTTGGTACACGATCTCCGGTTCGCGGTTCGGGCGACCAGCCCTGCTGCACTGGAGGAGTCCATCGCCAGGGAAGGCATCTTGTCGGACGCGCTCGGCAACTACTCCACCACCCTCCGCACTGGTGAGCTCGACGTGACCTACACCGGCCCGTTACTCAGCGATGATCTTATAAAGTCCGTTCAAAACGGCATCGCCCGCGCGGCGCAGACCAAGCTGGAAGCCGTCACCGTTTCCCCTCGCTCGACCGCCGGCGTCGGTGTGGACATGGCAAAGGAACCAGCGCCGGCGCCGGCAGCCACCGAAGCTGCTTCGGACCATAACCACGACGCCGCGCCCGATGATAGCGACGGACGCATCGGATCGGGTAATGGCAGTGACGACGTTACCGACGCTCCCGATGACAGCGACGGACGAGGTGAAGGCAGCAACTCCGGCCCCGGCGTCGACGACACGGTCGACGACAGCGGCAGCTCGGGCCACGGGACCAATTCGGGCCACGACGCCGACGAGAACAGGGGCAACGGCAGCCAGGACGACTCCGATAGTGGCGACTCCGGCAACGAAAACGAAAGCAAGGACGACTAGCGCCGGGATGCTTTCAGCTGGGCGATCAACTCAGATGAGTCGGTAGCCCGCTCCGCGCACCATCCAGGCAGGAGGAGCTGGACCAAACCGTATATTTCTCCTAATGGGCCTGGTGGATCTGGTCGGTGGCCTATTGGAAGCTGACCGGAGGATCAATGAATTCACCAGTCCGAGCTCGGTGAGCACCCGAAAGTACATGCCCGGCGTTTTATTCGCCGATCAACCGCAGACCGTTGTACCAGCAGACGGCGCGCAGCCAGTCGTCATCGAGGCGCGGCTCTCGGTCGCGCAGGCGTTCGAGCGACTCCAGCTGGTGCGCGTACGGGTACGGGATATTGGGAAAGTCGCTGCCCAGCACTACCCGGTCGGGCAGATCGGCCAGCCGTGGCAGCAGCGTGGGGTCGAACGGCGCGAGTTGCTCGAAGAAATCGGTGAAGGCCATGGTGGTGTCGAGGTGCACCCACGGATAGCGCTCGGCGAGATCGAGGAACTCGCCGTATTCCGGGGCGCCGAGATGGGCGACGACGGCCGTCAACAGCGGATGCCGCGCCAATACCCCCGCAAGCTTGTCCGGCCCGGTGATACCCGGCCGCGATACCGGCCCGCTGCCGACATGGATCACGACCGGAATCCCGGCGTCTGCGAGCAACCCCCAGACTGGGTCGAGCACCGGTTCCCGCAGGTCGAAGGCGCCGATCTGCGCATGGATCTTGAACACCCGAGCGCCGCGATCGAGGGCGGACTGCACCTGCCCGAGCACGCCTTCCTCCGGGTAAAACGTGGCACTTGGCACGCAATCGGCGTGTTCAGCGGCCAGATCGAGCGAGAAATCGGTCAGGGAAGCCGCCATGCCCGGGCGATGCGCATAGGACAGCGCGGTAAAACGGCGCACACCCAGCCGGCGAATCGTCGCCAGCCGGGACTCCTGGTCGTCGCGGTACTGGATCGGCCACTCCTGACCGATCAGCGGTTCGATCTCGTCGAAGTGGGCCCAGACGCGCCGCAGCATCCGCTCTGGGAGAAAATGGGTGTGTAGGTCGACCAGTCCGGGCAGGCCCAGGCCGCGCCACCACGCCGGTACCTCGTTGTCGAGCATCATTGACCCCAGTGTGTCAGACCTTGACAGGCGGCTGCCCCAAGCCTATTTTTTGCGGCGAGAAGCGGTACCGAAATGAACACTCTGACGGTCACCGTCGCGCCCAACTTGTGACGACCCGCTGACGTGCCCTATTTCAGCAGCGTCATGCAACCGCTTACGGCATTACAAATTCCTTATGAGACCCAGATCGATTCCCACGCACCGGCATCAGCGTGAGCGGCCAAACCACTCATCGTTGCCCACTGCAGAGCCGGTTCGATTCCGACCAGATCGTGTCGCCAGCCCTGAGGTACAAAGAGTACAAATCGCATGGTTTGAGCCTAGAGGCCCGTCGGTGCGGAGCTAAACGATACGCTTTAGCCATCGGGGTATGCGCCGCGAGCAGACGACAGAAAACGGACGGCGGTGGCAGTGCACGCGCTCGACTTCGCCGGCATCATTAGCGAGATTCTCACACTCGTCGGCCTCATCATCGGAGCGGTCCTGTATATCATCGGACTGTCCGTACGCGGCATTAGTGGCCGCTGGACTCGCACGACCGCCGTAATCGCCGCGTCGGGGCCTGCCACGGTCATCCGCTGGTTTGATAACGACGGCGATGTGCACGAGTGCCCAGCCGACACCCACGAGACGCAGAATCTGGTAGAGGGCGATGACGTGCGCGTCTGGTTTCGCAATCGCCGGCCCGAAAAGTGCCGCACGCACGACCCCGACCTCGACGGCAAGGGCCTGCGTCTGATCGGCCTGGTGCTGCTCGGCATTGGTGTTCTCGCCGGTATCGCCGGTATCGTGCTGATGTTCCTCTGAGGCATCCCGGTTGGGGATCAAAGCGGTTGCCTGTGGCGCGACAGGGGCTCAGAGGTTTTCCGACCCCGTCAGGTTTCTGGAAGCCAAATGGTTACGCGTATCCCTTCGTCGGGGAGGCGCAGTACTTCGTAGCGGCGCGCAATGGTCTCGCCGTCTTGGGTGCGTAGGTGCTTGAGCGAGGCTCGTCGGCGCTCGACGATGTGCTCGTCCCACCACTCCCCGAATAGGGGGCTCTGCTCGCGCAGCTCAGCGACAAGCGCCTTCAACTCGGTGTCGTGAAGGTTGTCGGCGTTGGCCGCGCGAAGGTGGGCGACGGCTCCGCGCGCAACTTCCTCCCACTCGACGAAGATCTCGCGCGCCCGATCTTCAGTCATGAGGTAACGACACGTATTTCGCTCCCCGGACGGGAGATCGGCAAATCCGTCGTAGAGCGCCAGGCCCTCAGGATTCGCCGCGACCATGTTGCTCAGCCGGTCGAGTGCGTAGGCGGGGTTCGGCCGGACGGCCTCGACCAGAGCCGCCATGCGTTGGCCGAGTGCGAGCTCATCTCCGCGCGCACTCCGGGGCGACGAGGTAGCCGCGCGGAGACGGTAGAGATGCTCGCTGGCATCGACGTTTAGCTGGAGCGCGCGGGCGAGCGCATCTAGCACCGGGTCGCTGGGATGTGTTTCTCGTCCTTGCTCAAGGCGCGTGTAATAGTCGACGCTGATGCCCGACGCGGCCGCCACTTCTTCGCGGCGCAATCCAGCTACCCGGCGGCGGTTCGCACCGGCGTTCGTCAGAGGTTCCAGTTCTGCGTCGCTTCGCCGTGCCCGAAGGAATTCACCAAGCTCATTGGGCATCAGTCGGTCTCCTCTGCATCCGCCAACAAGGGTGCGGCGCTCCTAGGAAGATTACGGCCTTCTCTCTCCCCGGCTGGCTCGCCAAACTGAGTCTGCTGAGACCCATACGAATTGAAGGAGCTTCCATGACGATCTACACGCACGGTTACCATGGTTCCGTTCTCCGATCGCACCGTTCTCGCACGGCAGAGAACTCCGCCGCTTACCTGCTCCCGCTGCTGAAGCCCACGGACCATCTGCTGGACATCGGCGCCGGCGCCGGAACGATCACGGCCGATCTCGCCGGCCTGGTCGCGCGCATCACCGCCACCGAGATCGACACCGCCGCGCTCGATCTGACCCGGGCAACAGCGAACGAGCGAGGCGTGACCAATATCGATTTTTCGCCTGCGGACATCCACGCTCTAGAGTTCGACGACGCCACCTTCGACGTAGCCCACGCGCATCAAGTGCTGCAGCACGTCGCCGACCCCGTGCAAGCATTGCGCGAGATGGCGCGGGTGACCAAGCCTGGCGGCATCGTGGCGGTGCGCGACAGCGATTACGCCGGCTTCTGCTGGTGGCCGCAGATCCCGGCTCTCGATAGGTGGCTTGAGCTGTATCGCGCTGCTGCGCGAGCAAACGGTGGTGAGCCAGACGCTGGACGCCGCTTACTTTCGTGGGCTCACGCCGCTGGGCTCGAGGAAGTCACCGCTACCTCGAGCACCTGGTGCTACTCCACTCCCGCAGAGCGAGCCTGGTGGGGAGGCATGTGGGCCGACCGCATCCTCAACTCGGCGATTGCAGGGCAACTCATCGAATCGAGACTAGCAACATCAGAGGATCTCCAGGAGATCAGCGACGCGTGGAAAGAGTGGGCCGCGAGCAAAGACGGCTGGATCTCCGTCCTCCACGGCGAACTGATCTACCGCGTGGTCCCCACGTAACCTCCATGCCCTGTAACCCATGGGATACGAGACGGTGGGGTCACTCTAGAGTCTCGATCGCCGATCGGAAGTTTTGATATTTCCGATAACGTGAGCATCGTCGCGTATGAGTCGGATCCGGTAAGTGGACTGGATGGCCAGGCAAACGCTGAAGTATGGGAAACCATTAGCGCGGACAACGGTGGCGGGGGTGGCTTTGACTCGCACAATATTCTCCGCTACGCGAAGTTGGCTAACTCACCGGCGGGCACACCCCAGAGGGGAAACCATCTCGGCCTTTTCTTCGGAACAAAGAAGGACAGTATTATTACCGACTATCAAGGAATCGAGATGAGACTGACCTGAATTCGCAGGCTTGCGTGGGGGCAGTCTGCGGATGGCGCGATGGCGCGCATTGAGCTGCTGCCGGGTGTCACGTCCTTGAACGGCTTCACTCGAGTTGGGTCAACCTTTGTAGACATAGGCTCCGGCGGCGAGAGCCAGGGTTTGCGCGGCGTTGCCCGCCCGAGCGTTGCCCCGGTCGTGCGCGTGGAAATCAACATGTTTACACGACCGGAGACTCCGATACTTCCCGCCCGGTCGAAGGTCGCCAGCGACAGGGTGCTGGTCACCTATGTCCGCGCCGCAGCAGATGCGCCCCTGCCGACGTTCGTGCGGGCGGGTCGCGCCGCAGGAGCCTAGCTTCGTGCTTCGTGCTTCGTGCTTCGTGCTTCGCCAGCCGTAGACCGTCAGATCAGGCCGGCGTAGCGGATGCCGCGCGCGGCTTGGCCCATCCGCTCGCCACCGCGGTCACCGCGATGGTCACGAGCGCTCCGAGCAGCAGGGCCGCAGCCTCCCCGGGGGCGAGCACGCGCAGCTGGGTGCCGATCGTGGCGGCCGCGATCGGAATGCCGAGCTGGGCGGCCGAGAGTATTCCAAACGACAGCGGGAGGCCCAGCACGCGCGTGGTCGCGTGGGTGAGCAGGGTAGCGACGCCGAGCACGAGTCCGAGCGCGATCATCCGCGGCTGGTCGACAAGGTCACCCAGGGCGAGGGAGGTGCCCAACCAGACGAAGAAGAGGGGGCCGAAGAATCCGTCGGCGAGGGCGAAGAGCTGCCGGGCGAGGCGGCGCGGTTCGCCGACTGCCGCGACGGCGAGGCCGAGCGCAAATCCGGCCAACATGACCGAGACATGGCTGAATACGGCGACCGCGGAGAGTGCGAACAGAATGGCCAGCTGGATGCGCAGCTCGAGCGCGAACTTGCGGTTCTCCGACAGCTTGTGCAGCCGCAGGCGCGAGCCGTTACGTTCCAACCAAGCCAGCACGACGTAGAGCGCCACGGCCAGCAGTGCCACCAAGGCAGCGCCGAGGGCGGCACGGCCGGCATTTGGCGGGTCAATGGCCAGCGGCAGCGCCACGATCGCGGCGATATCGGCGATCGCGACCTGCGCCGTGAGCTCGAGCATCGATCGGCCGCGCAGCCCCAGCGAATGGATGAGGGGCAGAACGAGCGCGGCCGACGAGGAGGCGAGCAAGACTATATATAGGAGCGCATGATTTGTGCCGAAGATCATTGCGATAGCCACGCCGAGGGCGATCGCGGTGAGCGTCACCAGAATTGCGCGCACCAGGCCGGCCGACAGCGCCGCACGAATCGCGCCGGAACGAACGGGCACGTGCGTGCCAGCCACGAACATGATCAACGCGAACCCGACATCCGCTAAAAGGGTCAGCGTGGGGTTGGTGGCGTCGATGAGATTGAAACCGGTGCGGCCGACGATCACACCAGCACCGAGCTGACCGATCACGACGGGAATGTTCCACCGGCGCGGTGTCGCAAGCAGCGGCCCGAGCAGTGCGATCACGGAGATGATCGCGAGGGTCTGAAAGTCCATACGCACCTCCCCGATTCTGCCGCTGGCCCGAGCGTAGTCCCGCAATAGAGCGCGCAGGCGGCATGATGGGGGTATGAGTCGAACCGTCGCCGGAGCCCGCGTGCTGATTACCGGAGCCGCCATGGGAATGGGCCGCCTGTATGCCGAACGCTGCGTCGCTGAGGGGGCGAAAACGGTCATTATGTGGGACCGCGACGGTGCCGCGCTCGCCCAGGCCGCCGCCATCCTGTCTGAACGTTCCTACGGACGCACGCAGGTCGTCCCCTACGTCGTCAATATCGCCGACCTCGGCGCCATCGCGCAGACCGCGCAGCGGGTGCGCACCGAGATCGGCGACCCCGACGTGGTCATCAACAACGCCGGAATCGTGCGTGGCAAGTATTTCTGGGAACACGACAACGGCGCCGACACCCGCCCGACCATGCAGGTCAATGCGCTTGCCCCGATGTACATCACCCGCGAGTTTTTGCCGGCGATGATTGCGAGCGGATACCGCGAGTCACGCATCGTGAACATCGCGTCGGCCGCCGGCACCCTCAGTACCCCGCGTATGAGCGTCTATGCCGCCTCGAAAGCGGCCATGATCGGCTGGAGCGATTCGCTGCGGCTGGAACTGGTGCAGCAGGGACACGGCCATGTCAAGGTGACAACGGTGTGTCCGAGCTACATCGACACCGGAATGTTCACGGGGGCCCGCGGGCCGCTGCTCACCCCGTTGATGACGCCGGAATACGTGGTTGACCGGGTCTGGCGGGCGATGCTCGCTGGCAAGCCGCAACTGCTGTTGCCGTGGACGGTGAACCTGTCGAAGGTGCTGCGCGGGGTGCTGCCGTTGGCGGCCTGGGACGCCGTGGCCGGTCGCGTTTTCGGTGTCTACCGGTCAATGGACCGCTGGGTCGGTCGCGGGTAGCTGCCCAATTCGCGGTAGGGGGTCTGCTCCAGACAGACCGGCACTGGCGTCGAATTCTGCGCGTTGATCACCTTCTCCAACGCGAACCGGTCTCGAAACACGAAAAATGGCCCGAATGTAATTTCGTACAGAAATCCAAAAGTTACTGAGAATTCCTCGACTTCAAGCCATAGTTTTGGTAGAATCAAAGCATGAGCCAGAGCGGCGACACCCCCCAACCGGGCTTTGTCGATTCCGACTTCGATTCCTACTTCGACGACGTTTGTGAGGGGGAGTTCGTCAAGTGGTCGTTTTCGGCTGAAGACCGCGCATTCTTCGACGCGTTCCGGCTGCAGTGCCTGTCCGATTGGCAGGCCGAAGACGAAGCCGAAGCCGAAGCGGCGGCACAGGCCGCCGCCGCTTCACTTGCGGTGAAGTTTCGGCAGGACGTGCAGCTCGCCGACGGTCCGACCATTCCGGCCGACCTCGATCTCGCCGAAGTGTTCGCCGCCGTCCCGCCCGAGCACCTGTTCGACGAGAACCTCCGCGAGGAGTTTATCTTCGCCGAGTACAACGCTCTCCAGCACCACGCCGACCCGTGTGTCGCCGACCTGTCCTCCGCCGATCCGTCCTCCGCCGATCCGTGCGCCGCCGATCCGTGCGCCGCCGATCCGTGCGCCGCCGATCCGTTCGGTCCTGTCCCGTTCGACTCGGCTGCCGCTGACTCAGCCGCGCTTGACGTGCTCACTGACGCGAACCCGTTCCAGCACCGACAGGCGCAGTTCGTCAACCGGGTGCTTTATCTCGAGAGGGTCATTGCCTGGGCACAGGCAAGCAAAGCTGAGGTTCTTACTGAGGCGTGGGATCACACCACCAACACCGCCGAAACCGGCCGGCCGCAGGCTGGGCCCGGTCGCGAGCACGATTGGGACGCGACTTTCGCGGCTCAGCGGGGCTTGGTCGCGGAGATGGCGTGTGCGCTGCGCATCCCGGCCGGCACCGCGTCAGGTCTCCTGCAGGAGAGCCGGGTGTTGGTCGAGTCCCGCCCGCAGACCCTCGATGCGCTGCGGGCCGGGGACATTTCCCTGCGGCATGCGCGGCGGGTGCTCGACCAGCTCGACTCCG